>NZ_QNRF01000003.1 GCF_003314975.1 Marinomonas aquiplantarum | reverse complement strand
GGCCAAACAGTGCCATTGGTGGCATTCCACCTAAATGGCTTATGAAGGCAGCTTAGGCTCTACTTTTCACCCCTGTTAAAAATGGGGGGATTACAGAGTAATGTCATTTACCAAACCAAACTTCCTGTTCTTTCTCAATGTAGTTCTAACTTCAGCAGCTGGCTTCTTTCATGTCTCTTTTACAGAGTCTTACTTATTTTCTATTTTGCAGGCTGACTGATCGTTAGTTGCAAGGACGTCTTTAAGCATCTTGCGTGGTATTTAAAACACTTATGTGGAAGCTGTGAGTCTGTGTGTTGTGCCTAGAAACCATACTGCAATAAAGGCCACAACACACATTGCGGAAGCCATCCAGATAACTGCAATGTAGCCGAATGCACCTGCTAATGCCGTGCTTGCGCCAGATGTGATAATACCAATAAGCATGAGAGTACTGGCTTGAATGGTAAAATCCGTTGCTGGCGTCCTTTGATCTGTTTGATCCATCATTAGGGTATACAGCACGGCAGGTATCGGGGAATGGACAATAAAATACGTGATAAGGCATGCGTATACAGGGAGTGTCTCATTCACACCGTAAGCAGGAATGAGTAGCACCAACAAAAACAAGGCTTGCGTAGACATTAAGCCAAGCAGAGCTTTGCGTCTTCCAACGAGCTGAATGAGTTTTCCTGTAATTAATGCTGAGACGATACCAAATGGTGTTGCCACAAGGTATATAGCTGTTCCAATACTACTTAACGACCAGCCTATATCAACAAGCATAGGGTTAATGATGGCGTATGCCATACCACCACCTATTGGGTACAGAAACAAAAGCACCAGCCATGGTTTTGATACGTACCGCCAAAACCCCACTAAACGTTTATAGCCTATTTGGGGTCGTACCTTTCCAGTCGGTTCTTTATAGAAAATTAGCTGAAGCCAAGAGATACCGGTCAGTCCTGCCATAAGCAACATACAACCAAGCCATCCTAGCATTGGGTAAATAGACAATACCAAACCACTGCCAACCAAGCTCCCAAACATGGTGCCAGCTTGCTGTATGCCATTTCCTACTCCACGACTATTCACATCGAGAAGGCGACAAGCTAAACCGTCCACTGCCACATCTTGAGTTGCGGAGAAAAATGAGAATGTAGCGCAAAGAGACATGACTAATACAAAGTCGGTTGAGAGATCATACAACCCTAGAATAAATAAATTGATTATCATGGCGGCCTGTAAAGTTAGCAGCCAAGTTCGGTAATGACCAAATCTTCGCAATGAAAAACGATCAATCAAAGGTGCCCAAAGAAACCTAAATACCCAGAAAATACCTAGGCTATACACAATACTTAGTTTCTCTAAAGGCATTCCCTGGCTGCGTAAAATAGCCACCAGTGCCACCAATAAAAAGCTAATCCCTACATATTGCGTAGCGTATAAGCTAAACAATAACGACCAAGTAGAGCGTTTGTATGTTGTCATTTTTTACCTCTAAATTTAGTTGGTGGCATGGCTATTTTTACTTTGGTAGTTTTTCTACAAGGTGTGCTCTGATTGTTTCTTTTATGTCATTTCGCCAAGCATCATCATTGTCAAAAATATCTATGTCAGCTTGCTGGGCTAACCATTCGAACGCGTCATCGGTGGAAGGGAATATGCCACCAGGGATGCCAAACACTTTTGTGACACTCATGTTTTTCATACGTTCATATTGGTCTTCTGGCACAACGATCATCATATGTTTTATAAAGGCGCGGAATTTATTGTCGGCGCCTTCATTCATCCATTTCTTGGTCACTTTGCCGGCACCTGAAGGCGGATGAAGGGAGTCAGCATCATCAAAAAAGCGTATAACATGAATGGGCTTTTCATCGGCAAACCAATTATCCCAATGGGTTAATGATTCTAAATGTTGTTCCATAGTTGGCTTGCCTTTAGCGATAGCGAGCATTAGGGGATAGTGTTTGGTTTCATGGGCTAATAAGCTCATAAGTATCTCCATAAGTTAACGTCAGCCAACTCCTTTTAGTTGGCTGATAGGGCTGATATTTTTTTAAACTGCTGTGGATTTTGACGGCATTTTTAGTCAGGTTTTCGAGCAATGATTTCTGTGTTTGAAATATGCAGTACATTTCTCTCGTTTAATAAGTACAAACTTTCATCGATCAATTCATCTACATCGTCACCCAATACAGCCGTTTGCGCGGCAAAGGCGGCGGAACGTAGTGAGCGTTTTAGGCCTGCAATATTTTCACCGCCACTGATAAGGATATTTTCGCGGGTAGAAACGATTTCTAGTCCCATACTCTCAAGCAGGCCGCTCATTTCTTCTATTGGATGGTGATACATTGCCAACGGTGCTGATCTTGGTTGTCTACAACTCCATTGCAGTACTAAGTTGCAAGGTGCAAATAACTGATTTTCTTAACACATTGATAAAACTGGTTATTTGCACCTTCTTGATCGAATTGCTGATGTTTTAGGTTTAAAGTGCGTATTCCACTCCCACTAGGAAAGTACGTGGTTGTAACAATACGGCTGACGTTGAGCGTTGATAAATAATGGCGTCTTCATCGAATAAGTTGTCTATGCTTGCGAACCATTGGGCATCACCCATTTGGTAGGTAGCTCTTGCATTAGCAACAACATAAGCATCTGTTTTTGAGGCAGATTCGTTATTTGGGTAGGTGTAATACGCACCGGAATAACGAAGGTTTAGGTTGGTTGTCCAATTGTCTTTGTGCCAATCTAGGCTGATACTAGAAGTAACTGAAGGTGCAATCGCAAGATCATTACCTTCTAAACTGGTGTCGCTAGAAAACTCAACAATCTCAGTATTTAGAAAGCCTAAACTGCCTGATAGAGTAAATTCGTCTGACAGTATTGCTGTTAAGCCTTGCTCAAAGCCCCAAGTATTTACCTTGTCTACATTGGCAATTAAATACGAAAGGTCGTTATCGAAATCACCGCTTGAACTGTAGGCGAGCTGTAGGTCTTTATAGCGAGAATAGAAAAGGTTTTGGCTACTGCTTAGCTTGCCTTGTAAAAACTGTTGGCGGCTATAAATTTCATAGGTCCAAGAGGTTTCTTCTTTGAAATCATAATCCTGTACTGCAAATGAATTATCAAAAAAGATACCTGCTCCTCCAGCGTTGTAGCCTTTTGATATTTGTGCGCCCCAACTGACCATTTCAGATTGTTGCCAATTGATGCCGACTTTAGGTAGAAATTGTGAATAATTTTCATCGTAATCAAAGTCGTTACTCGTTGCGCCATTACTGTAAACGCCACCATCGCGTTTTCTTGATTCATGCTCTTGACGCCCGCCCAATGATAGAGTGAGGTTATCTGATAAATTAAACGCCCCTTCAATATAAGCGCTGAGTGCTTCTGTATCGTCGTTATAACGATATTTGGTAGAGAACAATTCAGTATCTTCTTCTTCTGCAGCGCTGTAGTAATAGATCCCAGCGACAAGACTTAAAGTTTCATTGCTATAGTGGAGCTGAGGCTCTAGGACTATCTCAGTGCTGTCAATGTCGACATTGGTGCCGTTGTCTGCAGTTGTTCGAATAAACTCTGCGTTTGTTAGTGAGCTATTTAATCGGAAATACGTGTCAGAGTTGAGGTCTTGTGAATAATCCAAGGATACTGTGTCAGCGATAGTGTTATGATAAGCCTGTCCATCAAAAGTAGCGGCTTTTCTGTCTTCATAAGGAGCCGCGACGGTTTCTAAGTGAGGTCCAGCGTAGTCTGTATGAGATACCCCCAAAAGTAATCGTTTGTTGTCTTCTGAATCTGGTTCTATCAGTAACTTACCTCTTAGGTTCACACTTTCATACCGACTCACATCATCGACATTATCTGTTGATCCGTATTTAACAGTGGAATCTCTGTCTTTTAGGTCTGCCGACAAACGATACGCCATGGTGTCATCACCACCAATGGTTCTGTTAACGGCTGCGGACAGTTCTTGTGCATCATAATTCCCGGCAGCGGCACGAAGTATGGTTTCGTCTTCATATACAGGATCTTTTGTTTTAATGTTGATCGTCCCTGCCATGGCATTTCGGCCAGATAGTGTGCTTTGGGCTCCACGCAGTACCTCGACCTTTTCTACATCAAATAAATTGATGTCACTGTAGACGACTTCATTAAAAGACAAAGGTCTGTCATCTACTTCGTAGTTGAGTCTTTGTCTGCCGCCTGCGTAAATGGCAATAGTATTTTGTGCTGCACCGGTACCGTCTATGCCTCGTACTGTGGCGGCTGTTCCTGTACCTTTTACTAAATTAACGTTAGATGTTGTGTTTAAAATGTCTTTGGCAGAGTTTAGGCCTGCTTGATTTTTAAGAGTGTCTTCATCATATATTTCAATACTTTGTGCACTTTCTTTTGCTGACTTGTCGAGCAACTCGGCACTTACAATAATGGCGTCTAAATTGACAGTGTCAGAGCTGTCATCAGCCATAGCGATTTCACTCATAAGAACCAGTGGTAATAACAGCTTTTTCATGGCTTTCTGTTGAGTCATTAACTTCTCCAAATAATCTAATTGATAATGCTTATCAATTAGATTAGCATCTATTTTTAGCAACTGACTACTCCAATAGCAGCTAAATACTCCAAAACAGGAGATAATTAAATGAAGTCTCAGGTCGATAATATGCAGAGAAAAGAGTCTGATATTTGGTTAAATGAAGTTGACGATTTTAACGTCAGAATGGCTGAATTAGATGCAACACCTTCTATTTCGGTGTCCGACAAAGAAGGCTTGGCAATGCTTGCCCATGCACGTTTTTCCCCGTTTGAAGGTGAAATTGAGGCGGCCCCTTTTTTAATGTTAACACTATGTACTGCGAAGGTTGGGAGAATGCATCGATCTGGTGAAGGTCCATCTCTTGAGGGTGTATTACGTCCTGGCACTTTCACTATGGCTTTGCCAGATACGTCAGTTTTTGGTTCTTTCCCCGGCACTGAAATGCTGGGTATTGCTGTGAATTTAAGCGCTTTAAATTCTCTTGCAGAACATACTTATACTACAGAAGATTTTATTCCAGCAGCCTCTCAATTGCATAACGATGTGTACCTTAGTTCAATTATGAATGCATTATGGCGTGATGCAGAACTACATGGGCTATCAAGTGCTTTTTTTGAACAAGGTCTGAATGTTATTCTCCAGCACTTGAGTAATGCTGAATATAAGCCGGTGTCGAAAAAACCGGTTTACTCTTTAAGTAAGCGACACCTTAAAACAGTACTTGAGTATATCGAAAGTAGAGTGTGCAGTGATGTTAGTGTTGCAGAATTAGCCACATTAGTTAGACAAGATACTCAAAGTTTTACTCGTTCATTTTCCGCGGCCACAGGGTACACGCCTTATGCGTATTTTACCTTGCGTAGAATGGAACACGCCAAGCGCCTAATATGTCAAGGGAACTTAAATATCACTGATGTGGCAATCAGTATTGGCTATTCAAATCCAAGTAAATTTTCAGCAGCTTTTCGACGAATTGTTGGTGTGACTCCAAATACATGGCGTAAGGAACATATTAAACAATAAAATTCACCCATTAACCTCAAATCCTCTCGTCGCCAACAGCAGTTTGTAGGTCTGGTCGGCGAAGCGCCATCAGACATTGCGATATCGGCAAATAAATTTAAATTCGCACAATTCAAAACACTGATCTATGATGAGCTGAACGTAAGGGATGTACGGCTAGATTGATAAGGATTTTTTCTGCTTTTTTATCTCTCTTCAAAATTCTATTCACACGCTTGTTTTGATCGCACGCTTTTTCTGGGGTGGTGAGTCATTATGTTATTTCAATGGGTTACCGAGCTTGAATTAAAGGGGTCTGACCCCTTTAATTGCTCGTGGCATTTTGGGGCGTATGTTGTTGTCTTCTGATGATATTAAGAAGAGAGCGAAAGTCTGTTCTGGTGGTGAGAAAACCCCTTTGCTGTTTGGCAAGATAATCATGCAACAGCCTAACGTACTGATAATGGACGAGCCTACTAACCACTTAGACATGGAGTCCATTGAATCTTTGAACATGGCGCTTGATATGTTCTGATATTCGTCAGCCATGACCGTGAGTTTGTTTCCTCTCTTGCTACTGAAATCATTCAAATCAAAGACAAGAAGTTGGATCATTTCCGAGGCCACTACGATGAGTTCCTTGCTAGTCGTAGCGAAGGTTAAGCATTTAAAACATCCTCGTTTAGAGGCGTTTTCCTTTAAACGGCTGTTTTCCTTTCTGCTGAGTTCTCTTGGCTTGGCGTCAATATGCCGGATGCAAAGTTTTTTAGAACCTCCACAAACGCTTCTGCTGCTGGCGTAAGCTGAGATTGTTCTAATTTCGCGACGCCCATCGTTAATGGCATAAGTTCTTCTTTTAATGGAATTGACGCGAATTTTGTACCGTCCAGCGCGACATTGCTATGCACTGGTGTATTAAAAATGGAATAACCGAAACCGTTTGCGACCATGCCCCTCACCATGCCTAACGAATGAGCATTATGGCTAATCATAGGCTCGATTCCTTGACCAATAAATAGAGAGCTAAAATACTCTCGGCTCATTGGCCAATCCAACATCACCATTGGGTGTTTTGCCAGTTCATGAATAGAGACTTGTTTTTTCTTAGCTAACGGATGATTCAGCGCTACAACGACATAAGGGGGAAGGCTGATAAGAGGGGTAAATTCAATATTGGCTGGAAGCTGCATATCGTAAGTGATTGCCAATTCGTATTTACTGTTAATGAGCCCTTGGATCAAATCTCTTTGGTGCATTTCATCGCATTGCACGTTTACGGCAGGGTATTGATCAACAAACTCTTTAAGCATCGAGGGCATCATTAAAGAAGTAAATGTAGGGAAGCCTACAATACTCAAAGAACCAGAAACTTCCGTGCCAAGCGTTTGAGCAAATTGAGACAGATCATCCGCCCCTTTTAGTAATGCTTTTGCTTTGTGGAAAAATTGCCATCCTTGAGTGGTCAGAGACAACCCTTGAGCATGGTGACGAATAAACAATTGTAAGCCTGTAACGTCTTCAAGATGATGGATCGCAGAGGAAATCGAAGGCTGGGAGACAAACAAAAGCTCGGCTGCTTTAGTGACACTGCTGTGTTCTCCGGCAAGAACAAAGTAGGTCAGCTGTTTTAGTGTGAATTTGTTCGCCATTGGTTGTACCCCTAATTATGGTCTATTGCATCAACTTGGTTTAGCACGCATTTTGACGTATTGCCTTAGTCGTCATTAGCATTGATAAAACAAATACTAACCACGACTGGGTTTTGAATTTTAAATGCAATTGTTTTGCCAATTTTTGAAGCTACAAACGTCGCATAGTTGCGCTTTTTCACATCAAAATGCGGTGTTTTGTAACCTTGAGGTAGGTTTTGCTTTATGACAGTGCGCGCGTAGCGTATTGGTCTTGTGCATTGACCTTAATGAGATCAATGCACAAGAGGGCGGAAGAAGCATAGGTTAACAGGAGGTGTCGGTTAAGAAAGCATGTCGGTTAAGAAAGCATGTCGGTTAAGAAAAAGCGGGTAATGGTTACAAATCTCTCTACAAGTCACCCGGTACACCGTAGCTCGCAGCGTGTGCTGGAGACTCGGCTCGCAATATGTAATCGTTCATTTGAGGTTCATACATGTCGAGCAAAACCTGAAGCTCTGACAGTGGGGCGTCGTGCCAGTCCACTCTCAAGTCCACT
Organism: Marinomonas aquiplantarum; assembly: GCF_003314975.1. Classification (GTDB taxonomy): domain Bacteria; phylum Pseudomonadota; class Gammaproteobacteria; order Pseudomonadales; family Marinomonadaceae; genus Marinomonas; species Marinomonas aquiplantarum. Next base: position 498,444 of record NZ_QNRF01000003.1, on the reverse strand, counting down.
ATAGGCCAACTTGGTTTTGAGTAAACTTGAAGCCCTGCCGATTGTACTGAACCCGCTTCGCCACCTGCGTCTAACCCTGCTTGTAATGCTGAAAGCAGTCGTTGTGGAAGAGGTAAATCTTCATTACTTTCGAAGGAAGCGATCATTGCTGCGGGAACGTCAGAGTTATCCAAAAGGTTTCCCATGGCAATACACGCATTGCCAGACGCTTCGTTATAGATTCCTAGCGCATTTACTCCGCTGAATGTAACGCCTTCGCCCTGAGCATTTAAAATGCCCAGTTGGCGATATTCAATATAGGTTTCATGCTCTTTTAGCTTTTCAAGCGTCTCTTCAGGCGTGGCTCCGGAGCTTAATTGCTCAAGACCGAACGGGCCTAAAGCAGGGTTCGTGACGTTTTGTGTCAACACGACACCGACGTCGGATTTTGCGAATGCACACCGACTTGCAACACAAATACTGGATGATGTGATTGCGCTTCCCACCATGCCTGTTTTTTTACAGTAACCTGCGATAGAAAAAGTCATATTGGACTCCAGTTTATACGTCGCTTTCAGGGATAACTGCGATAACATCAATTTCCATCAACCATTCAGGCTGCGCCAATCCGGCCACGACCAATCCAGTTGAAATGGGATAGACACCTTTCAACCATTTGCCGACTTCTTTATAGACGGGCTCTCTGAATCTTGGATCGGTTATATAAGTGGTTGTTTTCACTATATGCGTTAAATTCGAACCACATTCCTCCAGCAATAGTTTGATGTTTTTCATGGCCTGCTCTGCTTGAGCTTGAGGGTTACCTAGGCCAATAAGGTTACCGTCAAAGTCAGTACCTACCTGACCGCGAACATACACGGTATTGCCTGCCACAACGGCTTGGCATAGATCATTATCAAGCGATTGGTTAGGGTAGGTTTCTTTAGTATTAAACATACGAATTCGAGTATGAGTCGGCATGTATTTTTCCTATTAACGGATGATGGAGTTAGGCAATTTCAACGCTTGGTTCTGGAACATGGCATTCGTACTCGTGATACTTTCTTTGAGTTTCAATGTGATCGGCGATGTATTTTGCATCGTGCCAGCATCCCCAGATGAAACTTGATCCACGACGAGATAACCAAGGCAACCCCACGAAATAGATTCCAGATAACGCAGTGACGCCTCGTTGGTGTTTTGGAGCACCTTTATCATCAAAAACGTCTAAATCAAGCCAACTGTAATCTGACTTAAAACCGGTTGCCCAAATAATAGTGGTGATCCCAGATGCGGCTAAATCCAGTTCACGAATTGGATTTAGCATGCATTCTGGCTGAGGTAAAATTCGTTTTGCACTGGGCTCTTCTGGGAGATCTAAGCCATTTTTCTCGATGTAAGCATCCGCTTCTTCTAGCAATGAAAGATAGTTTTCATCACCTTTCTCAATGTTTTGAACAAGATCATTTGAAAAACTCAGTGTGCCATTGGTGAATGCATGGGTGCGTCCTAATAGCGTGATATTGTTATTGGCAAGTTCTCTGAAATCGATTGTTATACCCTTGTGTGCGCCGCTTACGGCGATCGTAACGTGTTCTGCATCCGGCGCAGCAGCGGGCGCATCCCATTTGCCCAACACGCCAAGCCACCATACAAAATCTCGGCCACGATATGAACGCGGAGGACGGTCATGTGGGCCTACAGAAAGGTAGACCTTTTTACCTGATCGGTTTATTTCATCCGCAATTTGAACACCTGATGAACCTGCCCCCACGACAAGTACGGCGCCAGAATCAAGCTGCTCTGGATTAAAATAATGAGATGAGTGGAGCTGTTTTAGGTCGGTAAGCTCGGGCACGATCGGGGGGATGGATGGCTTCTGAAATGGCCCAGTTGCGCACACAATACGTTTGGCTTTTATGCACCCTTTACTGGTTTCGATTGCATACCCTGCTTCCCCCTGAAGCATTGAGACCTGCTTTACCGTGACGTCGGTGTAAACCGGTAAACTAAACTTTTCAACATACTCTTCAAAGTAACGCGCCACGCGTTCTTTACTTGGAAATGCATCAGGGTCAAGCCCTTCAAATTGAAGATTTGGGAAGCGATCGTGCCATGCAGGGCCATTGGCGACCAGCGAGTCCCAGCGTTGAGAACGCCATCTTTCCGCTATCCGATCTTTTTCTACAACAATATGCGGAACATTAAGGGCAGTAAGGTGCTCACTGGTTGCAATCCCTGCCTGACCTGCGCCAATTACTAGCGTATCAACTACTGTGTTATCTAATTTCAATTTAGTCACCTTTATGCATAAGATTTTTGCACTGATGACTGGAAGGTTACGGTAGGTCGAATTATTAATAAAATACGATTATCTAAATCCTTGAATTGAAAAATGTTATGTAACCTTGATCGAATTAATAAAACTTATTTAGGAGTTTATTTAATTATAATTTAGTTTTTTTTGATAAATGGGTATGTTTGTAGAATAGGGTATAAATACGTAGAGGGAGAGATGCCTCCCTAAATAACATTTGAGAGGTTAGTGGTTTGTCTTCATATACAAAACAATATTGGCTTGAAAAAAACGCTAATTTAGAAATTGAATCCCGCGCATTTATAGCAGGGAAGTTTGTCGATGCGTTAAATAGCGAAACGTATGCGGTGGTTAATCCCGCTACAAAAGAACAAATAGCTAATGTAGTGGCGTGTACTGAACAGGATGTCGATACGGCAGTAAAACATGCCAGAGATTCGTTCGAGCAGGGCATTTGGGCGAATCAATCCCCCTCAGACCGTAAAGCTGTCATGAAGCGCTTAGCTGAACTGATTCGCGAACATCAAGAAGAGCTTGCGTTACTAGAAAGTATAAACGTGGGCAAGCCCATCATGGACGCAATGAGTGTCGATATATTGGGCGCCGCTGCGTGTTTTGATTGGTATGCTGAAGCCATCGATAAAATATACGGTGAAGTCGCGCCAACAGACGGTTTAAACATTGCGACAATTACCAAGGAGCCAGTTGGTGTTGTCGGCGCCATCGTTCCGTGGAATTTCCCGTTAGATTTGGCGGCTTGGAAGTTAGCCCCCGCTCTAATTTCAGGCAATTCAGTGGTATTGAAACCCGCTGAGCAGTCTCCTCATACCGCGTTACGTATTGCGGCATTAGCCAAGGAAGCCGGATTACCCGACGGGGTTCTGAGCGTAGTGACGGGACACGGACACATTGTTGGTAAAGCAATGGGTCTTCATAACGACATTGATTGCATTACTTTTACTGGGTCGACGCCGACGGCAAAGTTGCTGATGGGCTACTCTGCTGAATCCAATATGAAACCCGTATGGCCTGAAACAGGTGGTAAGAGCCCCAATCTCATTTTTGGCGATTGTGAGCTGGATAATGCAGTGGAACATGCCGCGATGGGGATCTTTTTCAACCAAGGCGAGGTGTGTTCTGCAAACTCAAGAATCTTAGTTGAGCGCAGTATTAAAGACGCTTTTATACAAAAGTTGAAAGTGAAAGCGGAATCTATGGTGGTTGGTGATCCGATGGATCCAGATACCCAAGTTGGGGCGCTTATCGATTCTAATCACGCAGCTAAAGTCCGCGCTTTTATTCAGGAGGCGTTGGATGAAGGGGCGACTTTGGTGACAGGTGGTCTGGGAGACTGCACGACCAATTCTGTTCCGCCAACGATTTTGGACAATGTCACACCGGAAATGAACATTGCTCGCGAAGAAGTGTTTGGCCCTGTGGTCGTTATTATGCCATTTGACGATCAAGAGGATGCGATCACGTTAGCAAATGATTCGATTTATGGTTTGGCCGCGTCGGTTTGGACGACTAACCTCAACCGCGCTCATTTGGTATCCAAGCGGCTTAAAGCGGGCACGATTTCCGTAAATACTATGGATGCATTGGATATGTCGACGCCTTTTGGGGGGTATAAGCAGTCTGGCTTTGGCCGTGATCTTTCCCTGCATGCTTTCGACAAGTTTACTCAATTAAAAACTACTTGGATTAAACTCGGTTAGCACCAAATAATGTTAAGCCCTTTGCTTTCGAGTAAAGGGCTTTTTTAGTTTTTATAGTAAAAAAACCGCCAAGTAGGCGGTTAAATATGGGGGGCAATAGTTTTATAAATAACCGTCCTTTTTTAAGTCTTTCATTGTCTCTACAATACTTTCTCGCAATGTCGATACTAAGAAATCCACATTATCTTTCGATAAGGTTAGCGGTGGGGATAATATGTTCATGTGTGCTAACGGTCTGACGATGAGCCCTCGTTTTTGGCAATGATCGGCAATTCTATTACCGACTTGAGCTTCAGGATCAATCAGTTCTTTTGATTCCTTATTGGCCACATTCTCGACACAAACCATAAATTTCTTACCGCGCACGTCACCCACTATGGGCAAATCCATAAGCGTCTTTAGTTGCTCTTCAAAATACGAACCGATTTCTTGGACGTGACCACAGAGGTTTTCTCTCTCCATGATTTCTATATTTTTAAGGCCTGCTGCACAGCTTACTGGGTGGCCGGAATAGGTAAAGCCATGCGTAAATAGAGCGCCGTCGGCTTGAGGCTTACTGATTACTTCGTAAATATCGTCAGACAGAATCGTCGCGCCTAATGGTAAATAACCTGAGGTGAGGCCTTTTGCACAGGTGATGATGTCTGGCACTATGTCGAATTCGTCTTTAGAGGCAAACATATGTCCTAGACGACCAAATGCAGTGACAACTTCATCCGATACGTAAAGCACGCCATACTTACGACAGACGTCTAGTGTACGTTTGTGGTAGCCCTTCGGCGGAACAATGACACCGCCTGCGCCCATAATAGGTTCAGCAAAGAAAGCGGCAACATTGTCAGGCCCAAGCTCCAAAATCTTGTTTTCCAGCTCTTGAACTTTTTCATCGCAGAAGGCTTCAATGGATTGGCTTTCAGGGCGACGATAAGGGTTGGGGCAGGAAATATTATGAACAAGCTGTTCATCGATATCAAAGCCAATGTGGTCAAATTTAACGCCTGTAATAGACATCGCCATATAGGTACTGCCGTGATACCCATCAATGCGTGAAATGATTTTTTTCTTACTTTTTTTACCAAGCTGATTAAAGTAAAAGTGAATAATACGAACAGCGGTGTCGTTTGCTACCGATCCTCCACAACCATAAAAAACGTGATTCAGATTACCCGGTGCCAGCTCTGCAATTTTTGCGGCCAATTTCGCTGCAGGAACGGTAGTGTGGTGTCCAAAACAAGAATAATACGGAACTTTCATGATTTGCTCTGCAATGGCTTGTGCCATTTCTTCACGAGCATAACCGATGTTGACGCACCATAAACCGCCAATACCATCTAGATACTGATTTCCGTCTCCATCTGTGATGTGAACATTGTCGCTGTCTTCAACGACAATCGAACCTGTCTCTTTAAACGTGGAGAAGTCTGTCCATGGATGAATGTAATGGTCCTTGTCTTGCTGCCAGACTTGGTACATTTCGGCGGATTTATTTTCAGACATCGAATGGTTCCTCGGAATAGAATTATAATCTGTTTAAATAATTTATAGAGAGTTCTGGCTTCGGTAAAATATGTTTTTTCTTTGTTTGCATAGGAAAAACTAAAGCGACAAAAGGCTTACGGTGACTCGCTTAACGAGTCAATTAATCGCTCTATGAAGGCTTCTGATTTAGCCAATTGTTCAATATAAATAAACTCATCGGGTTTATGGCCTTGCTGCATACTTCCGGGTCCACACACGACAGTGGGAAGTTTTAAGTGCTCGCTAAACAAGCCACCTTCTGTGCCAAAGTTTATTTGACCTTCTTCGGCGTCATCAGTGAGATTTTTCAGGTATGAGATGATTGCGTCATCATTAGCTTTAGCGAGTCCGGGGTATTCGGTAAGTACTTCGATTGCGATATCTGTATCAGACGCTTTTTGTGTCATTTCGCCGATTAGTTCTTGGCAGTAGTCGGTAAAGTGTCCTAACAGGTCTTGTGGATTATCGTCTGCGATATTGCGAATTTCGAAATCAAACTGGCAGTGATTTGGTACGATATTTAATGCCGTTCCGCCCTGTATTATGCCGGTATGTATGGTCGAGTACGGAATGTCATACTGTGTGTGAAAGGGGCCATTTTGTGCTTTATCGTTTGCTGCGTTCTCAAGCCAGTTAACCAGTCTGGCAGCGTAGTTCACTGCATTTACGCCGTGTGGCGCCATCCCCGAGTGGCATTCTTTTCCTGTCACGGTGACACGCGCTGCAAGCTTTCCTTTGTGTGACGTTACCAATTTCATTTTAGTCGGTTCGCCAACAATACAAGCAGCGGGTTTTACATCCAGATGCTTCAGTTTTTCTATTAGACTGCGCACGCCAAGGCAGCCAATTTCCTCGTCGTATGAGAACGCAAAATGAATCGGCTTGGTCAGGTTTGCGCTCAGCATTTTGGGCACAGAGGCTAGTGCAACGGCAATGAAAGATTTCATATCCGCCGTGCCGCGCCCGAATGCTTTGTTGTCCAGAAATGTTAGTTTAAAGGGATCAGTTGACCATGATTGGCCTTTTACAGGGACCGTATCTGTGTGTCCGGATAATAAAATACCGGGTTTTTCTATCGGGCCAATCGTTGCATACAGGTTAGCTTTGGTTTTCTCTTGATTGTAATCCAGTGTTGATTCAACGCCATATTCATTGAGAAATGATTGAATATAAGCCATCAACGCCAGATTAGAATGCACACTGGTGGTGTCGAATGAGATAAGTTTAGTGAGCGTGTTTATCGTCAGCTGGGTTGCCATCAATTTGCCTTTTTGTGTAACTTTCTTGAGTTTTCTTTATGAAATCAGCAGCGCGTTCTCCAATCATTATGCAGACGGCATTGGTGTTACCGCTTATTAGAGTCGGCATGATCGAGGCATCGGCGACACGTAGACCCGATATGCCATGAACATTTAAGTCTGGCTTGACGACCGATTGCGTGTCCGTGCCCATTTTGCAGGTGCCGACAGGGTGAAACACGGTTGCGCCATATTCTTTTACATAATCCATAAGCTGCTCGTCCGTTTGACAGTGCTCTCCGGGCAGCATCTCTTTTCCTCGAGCTCCATCAAATTCAGAATCTGAGAGGATTTTTCGAGCGCAGCGTATGCCTTCAATTAAGGTTTTTGCGTCGTCTTCATTCGATAAAAAGTTGTAATCGAGCAATAAGTTTTGTTCTTTGGTGATCGAGATATGACCGATACTTTTTGGCCTCAATACGCAGGTGTGGATTGCGTAGCCGTGCCCCCATTCAAACAGCCGACCTCGGTGACTGCGGTATCCGGGAACAAAGTGGAATTGTATGTCAGGGCGATTGTCGTTTGTCGTGGAGGCAAACCCGCCAGCTTCAACATAATTGGTTGTTAACCAACCTTTGCGTTTTAGTAAAAACTGGAAAGGAGACGTTAAAACCTGAGGTAAGGAGCCAAATGAAAAGCCCAATGTTTGAGTTGCATTTGACCTTACCGTAACCAAGCCATCTAAGTGATCTTGTAGGTTTTGCCCAACCCCTTTCAACTCATGCTGAACGTGTATTCCAGCTTGTTCGAGCGTTTGTTTTGGACCGATGCCTGATTTCATCAAAATGAATGGGCTACCCAACGCGCCGGCGCTCAAGACAATCTCTTGCTTGGCAATCAGTGTTGTTTTTTCGTCTTCCTGCCAGACGATCACACCTATGGCTTTTTTATTCTCTATGAGAACTTTTTCAACCTGAACATTGGGAATCACAGTGAGGTTTGTACGCTGTTTAACGATAGGGTGAACAAACGCTTTAAAACTGGATTGGCGAAAACCATCTTTTTGAGTCACATTATAGAGGCCGACACCCATTTGAGTATCACCGTTGAAGTCGGAGTTTTGACTTAAGCCCAATGCCTGTGAGGCGGCTTTAACAAACTTTAGAGAAAACGGGTTTGGGCTATTGGGTTTGTCGACATGCAACTCGCCTTGCGTGCCATGGAATTGTTCTGATTGACCCAACAGGTTCTTTTCAGATTTTTGGAAGTAAGGGAGTACGTCGTTCCAGCCCCAGCCAGTTGCGCCAGATGTTTGCCATTGTTCATAATCCTTTGCATCACCTCGAATATAAATCATGCTGTTCATTGAGGAAGAGCCTCCAAGTGCTTTTCCTCGAGGGCAGTGGAGTACTCGATGATTCATGTTTTTTTGTGGCGCAGAATAATAGTTCCAGCTGTACTTCTTACTTTTATACAGAGATATGGTGCCCGCTGGGATTTGAATTCTAGGCGAGTTGTCTTTGTCTCCAGCTTCAATAAGGCAAACCCTAATCGCAGGGTCTTCAGATAATCTGCTAGCAATCACGCTACCTGCTGAACCAGCTCCAACGACAATATAATCAAACGTTTTGTGAGTCATGGGTTTGCCTCTTAAAGCACTTAATGCATTTCTGTAAGATCATCGTGAAGAAGAGACAGTATTTCTCTTTTCAACGAGATGAAATCCGGTTCCATTACCATATCCAGTGTTCTGGGATGTGGGATATTTACGTCGAGAACTTTCTGGATGCGTCCGGGTCTTGCGCCCATCACAAACACTCTGTCTCCGAGCATGATGGCTTCATCGATATCGTGTGTGACGAACACAACCGTCTTTTTACTGTGTTCCCATACTTGCAGTAATAACTGCTGCATTTGCATTCTAGTCTGGCTGTCCAAAGCACCAAACGGTTCGTCCATAAGTAAAATTTCTGGGTCATTCGCTAGCGAACGTGCGATTGCTACGCGTTGTTTCATACCACCAGAAAGTTGCTTTGGGTTACGATCTGCAAAGCTCTCTAAGCCGACTTCTTTGAGGTATTTTTGAACGATTTTCTTTCGTTCTGGCGCAGGCATTTTCTTTTGCTTTAAACCAAACTCAATGTTTTCGGAGACGGTGAGCCAAGGGAACAAGGTGTAGCTCTGAAAGACCATGCCTCGCTCAGCTCCAGGGCCGTCGACCACTTTTCCTGCGACTTTGATTTCACCGTCAGTTGGACTGTTGAGACCCGCTGTTAGATAAAGTAGGCTGGATTTACCGCACCCTGATGGCCCAACAATGACGGCGAATTCATTTTCTCGTACTTCCATTGAGACTTTATCCAGCGCAGTAAAATCGGTCCCCGTCGATGTTGGAAACTTGAGTGTTACCTCGTCAATGTGCAGTTGGATCTTTTTCGAAGTTGTCGCCTCTTTAGTCGACGTCGTATTGTCCTGTTTTTGTTGCTCGTCGCTTACAGTAGACGGCAGTGGCTCTGCTAGTTGGCCCATGCGCTTAACCTCGCTCTTAAAACTCTAAAAAACTGATCCGTCAAAAGTCCCAATAGGCCAATGATGACAATTGCCAAGAAAATAACGTCGACCTGAAAACCTCGCATGGCTTTAAGGCTTATGTATCCGAGGCCACTGGTTGCTGCGACTAATTCCGCAACCACTAGATATGTCCATGCCCAGCCAATGGTGACGCGTAATGTATCCAATATGCCGGGTAATGAGGCGGGTGCGATGACCTGAGTGACAACCTTCGAACGACTTGTACCCAGAGTGTAGGCTGCATGCAGTAAGTCTTTCGAAACCCCACGAGAGACGTCGGATATCATCACCAATTGTTGAAAAAATACGCCGAAGAAAATAACGGTTACGCGTTGTTCTATCCCAATGCCGATCCACAAGATAAAAAGCGGCACAAAAGAGGTGACAGGCAGATAGCGGATGAAGTTTACAAGGGGCTCTAATATGGCTTGTACTATTTTGAAGCTGCCCATTAACATCCCAAGAGGAATGGAAAGCATTGAAGAGACAATGAAACCAATTAAAACAACCTGAACACTGGCCCACATATGTTCGAACAGGGTACCGTCTTCCGCAAGACGTACGCCAGTACTTAGAACATCCATCGGAGAAGGAAGAAACATAGTAGGAACAAGGTTACTGGCAGAGAGTAAAAACCAGCTGGATAGGAGTACTATCCAGCTTAACGTTCCTGCCCCAAGCACAACTTTTTTGGGCAACTCTTCCTGTGGGGAAGTCAGCTGCTTAAAACTTACTTGCTTAGAAGACATATCGAAACCCTCTACTGTGTGACGAACGAATTGTCTACAAGTTCGTCGTATGTCACGTTGTAGTTTACGTTTTGTAATTCACTCCAAGTTTTATTTGCAAGGTCAATCACTTCAGATATTTTGCCTTCATTGCCATTAGCGCCTAATAATTCGATGTTCATTTCTTTATCGTAGAAGCGAACTGTTGACGCCGCAGCAGCAAGTTCAGCTGGGTCAGAAAGGTATCCGCCGATGCCTTTTGCCATAATCTTATTGGCTTCGTCTGGGTTCGTTTTAGTGAACTCAACAGCACGGTACAAACCATCAACCAGCGCTTTCACGTCTTCAGGTTGGTTTTCAATCACATCACAGTTCAGTGCAACAACATCAACAATCACGCCCGGAGTGGCGCTACTGTCGACCAGCACTTTGCCTACATTATGAGATCGTACGTAAGACAAGTTCGGTTCCCAAGTGACTGCAACTGGAACTCTGCCCGCAATGAAAGCGCTTGCAGCGTCGTCGGCTGTCATGTTTTGAACCGTAATGTCAGACATGCTCATGCCTTCGCTTTTTAGCAAGTCTGATAACCAAAACTGAGAAACAGAGCCTTCGTTTACGGCAACGGTTTTCCCTTTTAGATCTGCAATGGAATTAATGCCGTCTTCCACTAAGATGCCATCGCCTCCAAAGCTGTCGTCCAGAACGGCAACCGATTTAAAACAAAATTTCGGGCGGTATTTAAGGATTTCGTCGATAGTTGACGCAGAACCATCTAGACGGCCTGACGCAGCAGCAGCCATATACATGGAAGATTCTTCGATAGTCGTGAGTTCTAAATTTAAGCCTTTTTCTTCAAAGTAGCCTAAATCTTTCGCTAAATAGAGCGTGCCGTAGCCCACCCAAGTCGTATGGCCTAATGAAATAGTACCTGCGTTTGCGGCACCTGCTGTGAGGGCTAATGCTGAAATGGTAACGGCAGTACCTTTAACGAGCTTTTTCGACACTGTTTCTAGTAATCGCATTGTTTGTTCCTCTCGATGATTGATTATTGCGTTTTTTTACAGTTAATCGTGTTCTATTGACCTAAACAATTATCTTTTTTTGTAGCTTTAAATAATTTTTTTTGAAGCAATATGAGAAGTGTTTCTTATTGGTGCTTAGTGCTTTTTAAATGCCCAATATTGGCGCTTTTTATCCTTTATTAAAGTGGTTGTGATTTTTTCTATATCGGATTTTTTTGAACTTTTTAGTTTGAAAAGTATTTAAAATACAGATCGTTAGAAAAGCATTTAAACTATTTAGATAATTTTTATAAATATGGCATATATTTTAATTTTGATTGGAGAGGGTATTAAATTGGTTACTTGCCCTCAAAAAAAATTATATTAAATTATATTAAATTGTTTAAAAGGCGGCTTGCTCATAAAGTAAAAGTACTATTCGCGAGGGCGCTTGTCGGATAGGGAAGCTGCGAATCAGTTGGCAACATGAGACAATCTCACCAACTTATGCCAACTAAGATTCTTAATCAACCATGGACCAACTCAGGCTCATTTTCTACCGAGCCAGTATATACCGAGTACTGCGTCCGCCAGATTCGGATCGAATCAAACACCCTTGTTCAACTAAAGTCGCAAGATGGCGTGTTGCGGTTTGTTTACTATTAATCACATCAAAAGGTTATAAAAGTCATCTCGGGATAGCAGAGGCTAGCCGTTCGAATCAGTTGTTATACAAAATGTTAAAGCCCCGATCTTTTAAAGGTCGGGGCTTTTTTGTGTTTGAGAAGGGCTTATAAAGGTTTGCACATTTAGAGCAGGCAGATTACTCATTTTTATTGTCATGCATGATAAAGGACAAGAGTTTGATTGGGACTTGTTCAAGCACTTCTGGGCCGTGTGGAACTTCTGCATCGAATGATAAAGAGTCGCCAGCTTGCATGTTATATAGGTGGTTGCCGTGACGGTAGAGTATTTGACCTTCCAGTAGGTAAATGAATTCTTGTCCTGGGTGCGAGAAGGTAGGAAACACTTCGCTGGCATCATCCATGGTGATTAAGAAAGGTTCATAGAGCTGCTTTTTGCCGCGACTGTAACTCAGTAGCTGATAGGTATGGCCTTTTTCGGTTCCTCTGCGAACCACTTCCATGCCTTGGCCGGATTTGGTGAGAAGAGCGCCACCTTCAGGTCGATCATAGTCGGCAAATAATTGTGAAATGGATAAACCAATGGCGTCGCAAAGACGGCTAAGGGTATCAAGGCTTGTGGACACTTGGGCATTTTCGATTTTACTGACCATGCCTTGGCTTAATTTTGCGATGCGTGCGACGTCCGTGATTTTTAAATCTTGGGCGACACGTCGACGTCTTACGTGCATCGCAATGTATTCCTCAAGCTTTAATTTAGGCGATGAGTCTCTTGTAATCACTATTTCGCCCTCATTTAGAGCGCTTGCGTGCCTGGATGGTGCGTTTTTCTTCATTGCCCTTGAATTTCCTACCTGCATTTCATGGATATCATTTTAACAGGATGATTTTAGATCATAAAAATCAAAATCTTACACTATTAGGAAAAAAAAATTCCTAAAAATCAATTTTTGGCAAACTTGTTGCTTTCCTATTGGGAAATAAATTTTCCCTTAAGGAATATTTTATTTCTATCATAGTCGATGAGTTTGAATTTAGGAAAGGGTATCTAGGGCAGTCACTCATACTGTTAGCAACAATGCTTGATGCCTTTCTCATTTTTAACCCTGATCGATTGGAATATTCATTAAGTTCACTATGAGTAAGGAGATCAGCAATGCAATCTGATGCAGTAGAAGGCTTTCTTAACGAACATCACATCAAATATGTTTTAGCGCAGTTTGTGGATATTCATGGCGTTGCAAAAACCAAATCTGTGCCCGCCAAAAATATTTTTGATGTGGTGGAAAAGGGGGCTGGTTTTGCTGGTTTCGCTGTGAGTGGTTTAGCAATGGAGCCTCATGGACCTGATTTTTTAGCTCGTGGTGATCTGTCGACCTTAAGCATTGTCCCTTGGCAGCCAGGTTACGCAAGATTGGCTTGTGATGGTTATGTGAATGATGAACCTCATCCATACTGTTCTCGTGTGGTGTTAAAAAATCAAATCAAACGCTTAGAAGCGAAAGGTTGGACATTAAACACAGGTCTTGAGCCGGAATTTTATTTGTTCAAAAAAGGCGAGTATGGCGAACTACTTCCAGTGGATGACTCCGATACGCTTGCTAAGCCTTGTTATGACTATAAAGGACTGTCTCGTTCTCGAGAGTTCCTAGAACGTTTGGTTGAGTCATTGCAAGCGGTTGATTTTGATGTCTACCAAATTGATCACGAAGATGCGAATGGTCAGTTTGAAATTAACTATACCTATGGCGATGCCCTTGAATCCGCAGATCGCTTTACCTTTGTTCGTATGGCCGCTGGTGAAATTGCAAATGACATGGGGATGATTTGTTCTTTCATGCCGAAACCAGCGCCTGATAAAACTGGTAATGGCATGCATTTCCATTTATCCATCACAGATGAATCAGGTAAAAACTTATTCAATGATGATAGTGATAAAAATGGCATGGGCCTTTCAAAATTGGCATATCACTTTACTGCTGGGATTTTGGCACACGCTAAAGCGATTTGTGCTTTTGCTGCGCCGACAGTGAATTCCTACAAGCGCCTAGTGGTTGGCGGGAACAGCTCCGGCGCGACTTGGGCGCCAGCCTATGTATGCTACGGCGACAATAACCGTTCGGCATTGGTTCGTGTGCCATATGGTCGTTTGGAGTTTCGCTTACCGGATTCTGGTTGTAATCCTTATCTTGTTCATGCCGCTTTAATTGCAGCAGGTCTGGATGGCATTGAGCGCGAGCTTGATCCAGGTGAGCCGATGAACATCAACCTTTATGACCTTTCTCTAGAAGACATTCTAGCCAAGAACATCTCTATTCTTCCTCAATCCCTTGGCGATGCACTTGATGAATTGGAAAAGGATTCTGTGTTTGTTGAATCCATGGGGGAAAACCTAGTCTCCGAATTCATTAAAGTGAAGCGAGCTGAATGGAATGAGTATTCGCGCCAAGTGTCCGCTTGGGAAGTAGAAAAATACGCTGAGTTCTTTTGATTATCCACTGTGACGTTTTAAAAATATATTGAGGTTTCTTCTATGTGTGGAATTGTTGGGCTTTATTTAAAAAATGATAAGTTTGAAAACAGTTTAGGTGAACTGTTTGAGCCAATGCTTATTTCAATGACAGATCGTGGCCCAGATAGTGCGGGGTTTGCCATTTATGGCGATGAAGTAGGCGAAGGTTGGGTCAAGTTAACCTTAAGACATCCTGACGAAGACTATCGCTGGGAAGAGTTGAGTGACAATTTATCGGCGTCATTAGGCTGTGAAATCAAATGGATGCAAAACGCTAATGTCGTTGTGCTGAAAATTAACACGAATGAAAGTTCTGCTCGCCGTGCTTTGGCTGAGCTTGATGCTGATGTATTGATCTTGAGTGCCGGATCCTCCATCGAAATTCTCAAAGAAGTTGGTTTGCCTGAAAATATTGCCTCCAAGTTTAACCTAAGTGGCATGAAGGGCAGTCACATCATTGGTCATACTCGTATGGCCACTGAGTCCGCTGTCACCATGGAAGGCAGTCATCCTTTTTCGACCGGTTCGGATTTGTGTCTTGTGCATAATGGGTCGTTATCAAACCACAATCGTTTGCGCGATACGTTAAAGCGTGAGGGCATTACCTTTGAAACGGAAAACGATTCAGAAGTGGCGGCTGGTTATTTAACTTGGCGACTTAACCAGGGCGATAGCTTGAAAGTGGCCTTGGAAAATGCGCTGAAAGATCTAGATGGTTTTTTCACTTTTACGATTGGGACAAAAGACGGTTTTGCCGTGATGCGTGATCCTATCGCTTGTAAGCCTGCGGTTCTTGCTGAAACAGATGATTACGTTGCAATGGCCTCTGAATATCAGGCTTTGGTTAGTTTACCGGGTATCGAAAACGCCAAAGTTTGGGAACCTGAGCCAGCGACCTTCTATGTTTGGGAACGTAAATAGTTTTAGGAGAATGTGAAAATGATGACTGTTGATTTAGCGGCTCAATCTGTACGAGATTTAAATAAAGCCTTACATGAGTGCAAAGAGAATATAACGGAAAAAGAATGGGTCGTGACCAACCCGAAAGGCAACCACAATATTGCGGTTGGGCTAGATGCAGAGATTTCTGTGGATATTCATGGTCATGCAGGCTACTTCTGCGCCGGCATGAATAAAACCGCCAATGTTACGGTTCATGGCAATGTTGGCCAAGGCGTTGCTGAGAATATGATGTCAGGTGTGGTTCGTGTCAAAGGCGATGCCTCTCAAGCGGCTGGTGCGACGGCTCAAGGTGGATTGTTGGTGATCGAAGGTAATGCGGGCGCTCGTTGTGGTATCTCGATGAAAGGCGTCGACATAGTTGTTAAAGGCAGCATTGGTCACATGAGTTGTTTCATGGGGCAGTCAGGGTCGCTGGTGGTGTGTGGCGATGCGGGTGAAGCACTGGGTGATTCCTTGTATGAAGTGCACATTTATGTGAAAGGAAGCGTTAAATCTCTTGGCGCAGATTGCATCGAAAAAGACATGCGTAGCGAGCATATTGCGGAATTGAAGGGCTTATTAGAAAAAGCCGGAGTGGATGAAAATCCGCTTGATTTTAAACGCTATGGATCGGCTCGCCAGCTTTACACCTTTAAAGTTGACAATGCATCGGCTTACTAATTTTTGAGAGGTTTTTACCATGAGCAATGACACAAACAATAACCCTAGCTTAAAAGAGTCCGCCACGTTTGATCGCGCCACTATGGCTGAAATTCGCCGTGCGGCCAATACGGGTATCTATGATATTCGTGGTTTTGGCGCAAAACGTAAGGTGCCTCATTTTGATGACCTTTTGTTCTTGGGGGCGAGTATGTCTCGTTACCCTTTAGAAGGCTATCGCGAAACCTGTAACACCTCGGTGGTTTTGGGTGATCGCTTTGCTAAGAAGCCCATTAAGTTAGACATTCCTGTGACCATTGCTGGGATGAGTTTCGGGGCGCTATCGGCGAATGCCAAAGAGGCTTTAGGTCGTGGTGCGTCGATGGTTGGAACATCAACCACCACAGGCGATGGCGGTATGACGCCGGAAGAGCGTGGTCAATCGAGTAAATTGGTGTATCAATACCTGCCTTCTCGTTACGGCATGAACCCAGACGATTTGCGTAAAGCCGATGCGATTGAGGTGGTACTTGGCCAAGGTGCGAAACCTGGTGGCGGCGGTATGCTATTAGGTCAGAAAATTACCGACCGAGTTGCTCAAATGCGTAACTTACCAAAAGGCATTGATCAGCGTTCAGCATGTCGTCACCCTGATTGGACTGGGCCGGATGACCTGGCGATTAAGATCCAAGAATTACGAGAAATTACGGACTGGGAAGTGCCTATTTACATTAAAGTGGGGGCAACACGTACCTATTATGATGTGAAGTTAGCTGTTAAAGCGGGTGCTGACGTGATTGTTGTGGATGGCATGCAAGGTGGTACTGCGGCGACGCAAGACGTGTTTATTGAACATGTTGGTATCCCAACCATGGCAGCGATTCCTCAAGCGGTTCAAGCGTTACAGGAAATGGGCATGCATCGTAAAGTGCAGCTTATTGTTTCTGGTGGCATTCGCAATGGTGCCGATGTGGCTAAATGTATGGCTCTAGGAGCGGATGCTGTCGCCATCGGTACGGCCGCCTTAGTCGCTCTGGGTTGTAATGATCCTAAATGGGACGATGAATTTAAGAAAATTGGTTCCGCAGCAGGCTACTATGACGATTACCAAGAGGGGAAAGACCCAGCGGGTATTTCGACTCAAGACCCTGATCTAATGAAGCGATTAGACCCTGTCGATGCTGGACGCCGTTTGGCCAATTACCTACGTGTATTAACGCTTGAAGCGCAAACTTTGGCACGCGCTTGTGGTAAGAATGATTTACGCAATTTAGAGCCAGAAGACCTTGTGGCTTTAACAGTGGAATCGGCGGCCATGGCGCGAGTGCCTTTAGCGGGTACAAGTTGGATTCCAGGTCAGAAGTTTTAAATTAATGGCATGACACCTATTTGGGGCCACGTTTTTAACGTGGCTTTTTTTTGTGCAAAATGCATTTTTTTGACTCTTTATTGTGCCTTATTACGGCTGTTTATTTGCTCATATAAATTTTCATTTCATATATCAAACATCATTAAATTACTCTTTATTTTTCAGAGCCTTAAATAATGCTGGCCTAAATCTTGAAGTTATCTCAGAAAGAAATCTTTTTCTTGTTAGTGAATTCTACTTTCTCAACTTGGAGCTTATATCTATGGGTAATATGGTAATGGAAGTTAGCTATGCGTTAGATACATTTTATTTCCTAATGTGTGCTGCGCTCGTAATGTGGATGGCCGCGGGTTTTGCAATGTTAGAAGCCGGGCTTGTTCGTGGCAAAAATACAGTGGAGATATTAAATAAAAACGCATTGCTTTATGGGATAGCGTGTTTTGTTTATCTATGCGTTGGTTACAACATAATGTATCCGGCTGATCCTATGAGTGCTTATATTCCGGGTATTCAATTTTTCTTGGGAGAAGATAATGCTGTCGATGCGGTTATAGGGGGTGCTGATGATGCCCCTTATTATTCGTCTATGGCGGACTTTATTTTTCAAGCCGTCTTTGCTGCCGCAACAATGTCGATTGTGTCCGGTGCCGTTGCAGAAAGAATGCGTTTATGGCCTTTCCTAGTGTTTGCCGTGGTCATGGTTGCCGTTATTTATCCAGTTGAAGGGTATTGGAAATGGGGCGGTGGCTTTTTGGATCAATTGGGCTTTCAGGATTTTGCTGGATCGGTTGTTGTGCATATGGCTGGTGCTTCAGCGGCATTAGCGGCTGTGATTATGGTGGGTCCTCGTAAAGGTCGTTATGGAAAGAACGGAGAAATTCGTGCCATTCCAGGTGCTAACTTGCCACTTGCTACATTAGGTATGTTTATTCTTTGGATGGGCTGGTTTGGTTTCAATGGCGGTTCTGAGCTGAAAATAGCCAATGTTGAAGAGGCCAATGCGGTGGCCAAAATTTTTGTTAATACCAATGCCGCCGCCGCAACAGGCATGATTACAGCGGCCCTTTTTGCACGTTTCTTATTTGGTAAAACCGATTTAACCATGACAATTAATGGTGCTTTAGCCGGTTTGGTAGCGATTACAGCCGAACCGCTTGCGCCATCAGCAGCTATGTCGTCATTGATTGGTGCTATTGGTGGCATTGTTGTTGTGCTGTCTGTTCTGGCAATGGATAAATTGAAAATTGATGATCCAGTCGGTGCGATTTCTGTTCACGGTTCGGCTGGTATTTGGGGCATTTTTGCCGTTCTGATATCAAATGACGACGCGACTTTTTTCGGTCAATTTACCGGCATGATTTGTACCTTTATTTGGATGTTTGTAATGAGCCTGATTACGTTATGGATCATTAAGAAAATTATGGGACTGCGTGCGAGTGAAGAGGAAGAATTAGAGGGGATGGACATGCATGAATGCGGTATGCATGCCTACCCAGAGTTTGGTGTAGAAGCCAATAAGTAGTGTTTACACTACTGTATGTCGCGCCCCCCCACTAGCGTGACCTAAAAGGCCCCGAAAGGGGCCTTTTATTTTCTATTTTAGTGGCGCTACTCTCACTCTCCTAGGGAAGGTGCGAACAAGTCCCCTTGCCTCGGCAACTGCTCCAGCATTGCCCTAATAACCTACCTCCATATAGGTATCAGCATGTGGATAAAAGCCTGTTATTCGTACCTTCCCTAGCTTCACACTATGTTGGTTAAGGTGATGCTTAACGCTTTTAATCACTTCTGAATGAGATGGGCGTCGCTGAATTGAGTGTCAGAGACGCCCATTTTTTTGGACATTATTTAGGGCTTTTTTAGGACATTATTTAGGCCGAGACAGCGTTAAGGCACGAGCTGTGAAATGGCGCTTGCTGTATTGAGTAATTCCTCTTTCGCCGCTTCAAATTGTGTTTGGTGATTCATGACTTGGTCGGCCCCCGAGATGTTAATGGCCGCTATTGTTTTGCCTAAATAGTTGGTGATGGGGACAGCAATGGCCGTGGCATTATCCGATCGATTGCTTGAATAGCCTTGCTCCCATTCTTTTTTTAACAGGGCTTTTAACTCAGGAAAAGATTGCGGGTAGGGGCCTGGGTAAGAGTCTAACTGTTGAGTTTGATACATGGCATTGAGTTCAATGTCACTGAGTTGTTGAAGTAACACGCGCCCCATCGCATTGGTATGGCAAGGCAAGCGAGAGCCCAGTGGAATATTCACTGATAAGCGTTGAGAGGCTTGAGAGCGATAAATATAAACGGTTTCTAAGCCGTCGCGTATGCCTAAATGACAGGAAATCGACGTTCTGTCTCTTAGGTCGTTCAGATAAGGTGCGGCAATGTCGACCAAATCTTTGCCAGCCAAAAAGGCAAAGCCACGGGAAACGACTTGAGGGCCGAGCTCGTAGGCATTTCTGGTGACTTTCTTTAGGTAACCCATATCCAGCAAGGTTTGCACAATACGATAGGTGGAAGAGGCACTGACCCCCAAATTGTCAGCAAAATCTTGTGTGTTTAAGACTCTTTTTTGGCTATCAAACATCTCGATTATTTGCAGTCCTCGAGATAACGCCGGAACCTGATATTCAGTGGTTTTTGTCATGATTTATTCCATATATGATTAATTTTTTTATATATGTACTAATTTTGTTTTATTTGAAGGTTTTTTAGTTTTTAACTTTCAAAAATAATTGAATTTAATATATTTGAATGTAACTGATTTTTAAAGCATGAAAATCAACTTTCTTAATTTATATATGAATAATTTTTTTATATTTGAGGTTTGGTGGTATGTCTAACGAGTTTGTTTTAAAGGCTTCTTGCGATGCGATGAGCGGCATTGTAGCGGCCGTGTCGTCTTATCTTGCTGAGCATGATTGCTATATCTCTGAAATGCACCAATTTGATGACGAAGAAAACCGCCGCTTTTTTATGCGAGCTGAATGTCGCATAGAAGGTCACTCTCAGACGATCACTTCCATTCGAGATGGCTTTGAGGAACAAGTGGCTCGATTCAATATGGACTGGGAGATTTTTGACAAAAGCGAACCGGTAAAAGTGCTGCTGATGGTGAGCAAGTTTGACCACTGTCTGGATGATCTTCTATACCGTCATCGCAAAGGCGAGCTACCTATGGAGATTACCGCTGTGGTGTCAAATCATAGGGACTTAAGGCCGATGGTGGAGCGTGAAGGCATTCGCTTTGTGCACCTGCCCGTCAATAAAGACAACAAACTTGAGCAAGAAGCCGCGTTGCTGGACATTATCAATGAAACTCATACGGATTTAGTAGTGTTAGCTCGTTACATGCAGATTTTATCGGATGCAATGTGTAAAAAACTGCATGGTCGTGCGATTAATATTCATCATTCCTTTTTACCCGGATTTAAAGGTGCCAAGCCTTATCATCAAGCGCATCAGCGCGGTGTTAAGCTCATTGGGGCGACAGCGCACTATGTCACCTCTGATCTGGATGAAGGGCCCATTATAAAACAGTCCGTTCAGCCAGTGGATCACACTTATTCGCCTGAGCGTTTGGTCGCCGTTGGTCGAGACACTGAGACAGTGGCCTTGGCGACGGCGGTGAGGATGCATCTTGAGCACCGTGTGTTCATGTATGGCAATAAAACGGTTGTGTTTAAGTAGGCCAACAGGGAGAACATCATGACGGTCATGATTGATGGTAAAACGCTTGCTGATGAGATAGTTCAACATGTGGCGCAAGATGTGTCGGCTTTCAAGCTGAAACACAAGGTGACACCCGCATTGGCGGTTGTATTAGTGGGTGAAGACCCTGCGAGCGGTGTATACGTGCGCAATAAAATCAAACGTACTGAGCAGTCAGGTCTTCAATCTATCGCCCATTACTTGCCAGAAAACACAACTCAGTCTGAGTTAGACGAATTAATTGATCAGCTCAATCGAGATGAGTCTGTTCATGGCATCTTAGTGCAACTTCCTTTGCCGGCACACTTATCGGAACCTCGAGTGATTGAAGCCATCACACCTGTAAAAGACGTTGATGGTTTTCATCCGGAAAACGTCGGCAAGTTGGTCACCGGACAGCCAGTTCTTGTGCCCTGTACGCCACTGGGTTGCATTATCATGCTGAAGCGGCAGATGGATGACTTGTCGGGTAAGCACGCGGTGGTGATTGGTCGTTCTAATATTGTTGGAAAGCCCATTGCGAATTTGCTGCTTCAAGCGGATTGTACTGTGACCTTGGTGCATTCTCGCACACAAAACATTGAAGAAATATGCCGCAGTGCAGACATTCTCGTGGCGGCTGTGGGCCAACCTCTGATGGTGAAAGAACACTGGTTGAAACCTGGGGTTGTCGTCATTGATGTTGGTATTAATCAAATCTCATTGGATGGCAAAAGGAAGCTCGTGGGGGATGTGGATTTTAACGGCGTATTGTCAAAAACGGCTGCAATCACTCCCGTTCCGGGTGGTGTTGGCCCCATGACCATTGCTTGCCTGATGCAGAACACGTTAACCGCCGCTCAACATCAATTGGGTTGTTAGCTTAATGCCAAATCAGATTTTTTAAGGAGCTGAAAAATGCCTTTTTCCCTATTGAAATACGGTTTAAAAAACGACTACCCATTTGAAAAGGATGCGGATTTACCTTCCCCGACAGAACTTAAAAAGCACTACGACGTGATCATTATTGGTGGTGGCGGTCATGGTGTCGCCACGGCTTACTATCTTGCCAAGTACCACGGCATTAGCAATATCGCTATTTTAGAAAAAGGTTATCTAGGCGGTGGTAATACGGCGCGGAATACGGCGGTGATACGTTCTAATTACCTGACCTCGGAAGGGGTTAAATTTTATAAAGAGTCCGTTGATATGTTTCAAGGACTGTCCAATGAATTTGACTTCAACATCATGTATTCCTCCCGTGGACAATTAACCTTAGCGCACACAGATTCGACGGTTCGATCCTTCCGTCAACGTACCGAAGTGAATACGCATTTTGGTGGTAAAACGGAGCTAATTGACCCTCAACAAATAAAAGAGCTTGTACCGACCCTCAACATGAATCCAGCGGACATGCCGATATTAGCTGGCTTGTGGCACATTGATGGTGCTACTGCTCGCCATGATGCCGTTGCTTGGGGTTATGCCAAAGGCGCCACTCAGCGAGGCGTTGAGCTGCATCAATTAACCGAAGTGACGGATGTGATTGTTGAAAATGGCAAAGCGAAAGGCGTAAAGACGAATCGAGGTGAGGTTTCTTGTGGCTGCATTGTTCAAGCGGTTGCAGGTCATAGCTCAATTGTTGCGGCCATGGCAGGCATCAAAATGCCGATTACCACTTACCCTCTGCAAGCCATGGTAACCCAGCCAGTAAAACCGTTTCTGGATCCATTGGTCAGTTCATCCGCACTGCATTGTTATGTGCAACAAACTGGCCGAGGTGAAATGGTGTTTGGTGGTGGTTCAGATCCTTACCCACTTTATAACACCCGTTCAACCCTGGATTTAAAAGAAAGCCTGCTAGCGAGCGCCGTTGAAATGTTCCCATTTATGGCGAACTTGAAACTGATGCGTCAATGGGCAGGGATCACAGACATGACCTCAGATTACAGTCCAATCATGGGATTAAGCCCAGTAGAGAACTATTACCTGGATGCGGGTTGGGGCACATGGGGATTCAAATCAACCCCGATTTGTGGCAAATCCATGGCGGAGTTGGTGGCGAGTGGCGGCAAGGTTCCTGAGCTCATTGCGCCATTTGCTATGGATCGTTTTGATAAGTTTCGTCAAGTCAATGAAATGGGCGCTACTGCCGCTAGCCATTAGGAGACCCAAGATGAAAATGATGAATTGCCCGTTAAATGGGCTCAGAAATATCAGTGAATTTGTGTATGGCGGCGAAGTAAAGTCGATGCCTGATCATGTGACCTGCTCTGACAAAGAGTGGGCTGACTATGTGTTTTATTCTGAAAATACCATTCGAGTCGTGATGGAGTGGTGGTTTCATTCCCCTTCTGGTTATTGGTTTATTGCAGAACGTCATACGGCCAGCGATGAGATTCTGAACACCTATGATCCATCTGAACGCTTTACTAAACGTGTTGAGTTTGACAGCGCAGCCGCCGTCACTGAGGAGAAAAGGGCATGAGCATGAACCGACTACCAGCCCCGTTAGGCTTATTCGTTAATCGACAAAAAACGCTTAATTTCACCTTCGAAGGACAACACTATCAAGGTTTTGAGGGTGACACCATTGCAAGTGCTTTGATCGCAAACGATCAGTGGCTCATGTCGCGCTCCTTTAAATATCATCGACCACGTGGGCCTTTAACCATGGCCGGTCAAGATGCGAATACCTTGGTGCAGCTTAACAGTGAACCAAATGTCTTGGCTGATAAGCAGCGTATTTCGGCAGATTTGGAAGTGTTGGGACAAAACTACAATGGCTCTCTTGAACAGGATAAAGACGCGAAATTGAGCTTGGCGGGTCGATTTATGCCAGTGGGTTTTTATTACCGAGCATTTTATAAGCCAATGGGCATCTGGGATAAATGGGAACCCTTCATACGTAAAAAAGCCGGTTTAGGCTTTGCCGATCTGAGCTTCAAACCGGTTTACCACGACAAAGCCTATCTGTTTCATGATGTGGCTGTGATTGGCGCTGGCCCTGCTGGTCTCGCGGCCGCCTTGAAAGCCGCAGAAGAGGGTGCCAGTGTGTTACTGGTTGATGAAAACCCTATGTTAGGCGGCGCGCTGACCTATCATCGCTTTGATGTTGAAGGTGTGCGTGCTAACGCGTTAAGAAATCAACTCGAAAAAAGTGTGTTAAATCACCCAAAAATCACGGTATTAAATAACGCAACTTGTAACGGTTGGTTTACCGACAACTACTTGCCGATTATTCAAGGCAATCGCATGTACAAAGCCCGAGCGAAACAATGTATTGTGGCATCTGGGGCGTTTGAGCAGCACGTTGTGTTTCGCAATAACGATGTGCCGGGGGTGGTGATGTCGAGCGCAGCGATGCGACTGATGTCCCAATATGCGATCAGACCAGCCAACACCGCCGTGGTTCTGACCGGCAATGATGATGGCTATTTGTGTGCACTTGAATTGGTCAGCAATGGCGTACAAGTCCCTCTTATTGTTGATATGCGTGCCAAGGGTGCTGATGAGACGTTGCAACACGCCGTGGCGCAACAAGGCATCAAGGTTCGCTTAAATGCCACTGTGTATGAAGCTTTGCCTAGTTCGGATAAGAAACGTTTGTCGGCCGTGCAAGTGCATAACATCACAGGCAAAGGACAAGTCTCGGCGGGTGGCGTGACGATTCCTTGCGACATGTTGTGCATGTCCGCAGGCTATATGCCGGTTTACCAATTGCTTTGTCAGGCGGGGGCAAAACTCAGCTATAACGATGACAATGCGCGTTTTTCACTGACCAGTTTGCCGAACAACCTGCATGTGGCTGGGTCTGCCAATGGTGTGCATGAACTGGATGCGGTGATTCGTGACGGTCAGTTAGCCGCATACAAGAGTGTGATCTCATTAGGTCTTACGAGCAGTGAACCTGAGGTCGTTGCTTGTGATCAGCAGACGAACTTTCCTTGGCCTATTTTCAAACATCCCAAAGGCAAGGACTTTGTCGATTTTGATGAAGATCTACAAGCCAAAGACATCGTCAATGCGACCCGTCTGGGTTATCGCGATGTGCAACTCGTGAAACGATTTTCCACAGTCGGGATGGGACCATCTCAAGGCCGCCATTCGGCCTTGCCAACGGCTCGTTTGGTGGCTGAGGCGACGAATAGAACCGTGACGGAAACCGGCGTCACAACCGCCAGACCGCCTTTTGTCCCTGAGAAATTAGCGCACCTTGCTGGGCGTATTTTTAGCCCTCATAAATACACACCAATGCATCAGCGTCATCTTGAGCTTGGCGCTCATATGATTCCAGCAGGTATTTGGCGTCGTCCTGCCTATTATGGAGACCCTGCTGATCGCGATGAGTTGATTCAAAAAGAAGCTCAAATGGTGCGCAATGCGGTGGGCATGATCGATGTGAGTACCTTGGGCGGTCTTGAGGTGCGAGGCCCAGACGCAGCGGAATTTGTGAATCGCATTTATACCTTTGGCTTTCTAAAGCAGCCGGTTGGTAAAACACGCTACGCAGTGTTAACCAATGAGCAAGGCGTGGTGGTGGACGATGGTGTGGCGTGCCGAATTGCGGAAAACCATTTCTACATTACCGCCACGACCAGTGGCGTGGATGCGGTTTATCGAGAAATGACCAAATGGAACGCGCAATGGCGTTTAGAGGTGGACATTGCGAATGTGACATCGGCTTTTTCGGCGGTTAACGTGGCTGGCCCACTCGCTAGAAAAGTGCTGAGTAAGGTGTGTTTTGATGTGGACTTTTCAAACCAAGCCTTTCCTTATCTCGCTTATCGGGAGGGCACTATCGATGGCGTCCCGGTGCGCTTGATGAGGGTCGGATTTGTTGGTGAATTAGGTTACGAAATTCATATGCCGAGCTTGTTAGGCGAAGGCATTTGGGATCGTTTAATGGACGCGGGTAGCGAGTTTAATATGCAACCTTTTGGTGTCGAAACTCAACGATTACTGCGTTTGGAAAAGGGCCATATCATTGTCAGCCAAGACACAGATGGCATGTCGCATCCCGGTGAACTTTCTTTAAATTGGGCGGTTAATCGTAAGAAGCCTTTCTTCATTGGCTGTCGATCTGTCGACATTGTTATGGCGCGAAAACAGACTCGAAAACTGGTTGGTTTTAAACTTGATGCGAAGGTCACTCGACCAAAAGAAGGGCATTTGGTATTGGCCAATGCCAGTCAAGTTGATTGTGCCATTACGGGCAACATTACCTCGTCAGAGTATTCCAGTACGGTTGGGGCAAACATCGGCATGGCTTTTGTCGGGGTGGATCAACAGGAGCTTGGTACAAGATTTCCGATTCGTGTGGATAATGGGGAAATTGTCATGGCTGAAGTCGTTAAATTGCCTTTTTATGATGAAAACAATGCTCGTCAGGAGGTGTTGTAATGGAATCTTTTAGCTTAAGTGCGGTGCCTAATTTACGTAAAAGTAGGATTGATTTAAGTGACACAGGGTCATCGACTTCCAGCATTCGTTATCAGGATTGTACTGTCAATTCGAGAGTGGGGTTTAGAGGACAGGGCGCAGCAAGCTTTTTGACATCACAAGGTTTGCCTATTCCCAGTCAAGCAAACCAATCCCTGCTTTTCGAAGACAGCCTAGTAGTATTGCGCCTCAGCAAGACCGAATTCTGGCTGGTGGATATTGAGAATACTTACCATGAATTGATTGAAAAACTAGAGCTTAGCTCGGAACCTTTAGAGGATGTATACCGTTTATTTTGCCAACACAGTCATGCTTGTTTTTTGTTTAGTGGCGAGCAAACGGCAAGTATGTTTTCCAAAGTGTGCGGTGTGGATTTAAGAGGTGATGTGTTCCCTGTGGGGAGCATTGCTCAAACGTCTGTGGCTCGTGTTAATGCCATCGTGGCCAGACAGGAAGGAAAGGGTAAAGAGTATTATCTCTTGTTGTCTGATTTAGCCAGTTCTCAATATTTATGGGAAGCCTTGCTAGACGCTGGGTCAGAATTTGCCTAATTCAGCTCTGTTTTTAGTTCAGTGCTTCTTTTGATCTAATACTATGAGATGTGAAAAAAGCAGTAGGGGGTCTACTGCTTTTTTTGTTCATATCGATGGTTTTACCTGGTCTCAAACATCTCTAAATTTTTCATGTTGAAACACCACATCATTACGGTTGATGTCTTTAATGTCTCGGTGGCCGATGAAGGCCATGGTGAGTTCAGCTTCTTCGTGGAAGATTTCCAACATACGAGTAACACCGGCTTTGCCCATGGCACCAAGGCCATACACCATAGGTCGGCCCACCATGACGCCTTTTGCGCCGAGTGCTTTCGCTCGGATGATGTCTTGGCCACTGCGTACACCACTGTCTAACCAAACTTCAATCTGATCACCGACCGCAGCGACGATTTCGGGTAAGGTGCTGATAGAAGAGCGCGCACCATCTAACTGACGACCACCATGGTTTGAAACAACAATCGCATCGGCACCGAGTTTGACGCATTCCTTAGCGTCTTCCACTTCCATGATGCCCTTGATGATGAGAGGCCCTTGCCAGAGGTCGCGGAAGTAGCGGATGTCTTCCCAGCTGAGTTTGGTATCAAAGGAACCTGCCGTCCATTTCATTAGGTCGTTCATGTCGTCTACACCGGTAGCACAGCCCTGAATATTACCAAACTCTCGATTGCTGGTTTGCAGCATATTCATGGCCCAACGTGGTCGACGAGCCATGTCGATGATATTGGGGAGAGTTAATCGCGGTGGCGCTGTCATACCGTTTCTGTGATCCGCATGGCGACGGCCAATCATTTGCAAATCCAAGGTCACGACCAAGGCTGAGCAAGCTGCGGCTTTGGCTCGGTCGATCAGCTTTTTAGTAAACTCACGGTCTTTCTGCACATAAAGTTGGAACCAGAAGGGCGATTGGGTTTTGGCGGCCACCGCTTCAATGGAACAAATGCTCATGGTAGACAAGGTAAAAGGCACACCAAATTCTTCGGCGGCTTGGGCGGCGAGAATTTCACCATCAGCATGTTGCATGCCCAATAACCCAACGGGCGCTAAGGCTAGGGGCATTTTAGCATCATGTCCTACTAGTCTAGTGGCGAGTGATCGTGGTTCTAAATCTCGCGCTACTCTTTGACGAAATAAGATGTGATCGAAGTCAGAAGTATTTAACTTAAGGGTTTGCTGTGTCCATGAACCTGACTCGCAATACCCTTGAAACATCTTTGGAACGCGTTTGTGATATAAGCGTCGTAAATCATTCAATTCGCAAATCAGACTCATATGTTTTCCTTATTTTGGTCGATTTTTTTGTCTTTATGTTAGTCGCTCTTGGTGAGTAAGGTCAGATCCAGAGTGTAATGCAGTTCAAACAAGGTGAAGAAAAAGCCGTCGAATATCATGATATCTGAACATCCACTTTAGCTTGATACTGAGATTAAAGTGAATGGCCTAGCAAGGCATTCTTTGTTTAGCAGATCATCCCTTCAATATGTAATATCGGTGTCTTATTGTCATCGAAAGTTCGGATCCAGCCTTTGTCCACTTTCAGGGGGATTTTTTTATCTCCACATGTTGGGATAGGTTTGTCTGTTGCCATTACATAACCATAGTTGCCGTCATTTTCCAGTAAGTAGATGAATTTACCTTCGGTGGTTACTCGCGTTTTGGATTGGCTATATTGACCGGATGCATCCTTGGTCAGTAGTGGTTGATTAAGAATGGAGTAACCAGGCCAACCTTCATCTTCAGGTGTTCCGACTAAACTGTCCTGCCAATAGCTGATGCTAGTGAAACGCTTATCATATTTAAACCAAGCATCATCACCGACCTTAAGCCAGTCACCATCAATCTCATATATTAAAAAATCGATGGAATATTTAGTACCGGTATGTGAAAGGGTTGCAAAATCTCGCAGCCGGCCTTTTATTTTGTTTTTCTGATTGTTGTAAACAAGTAGTTCAATCTCAGAACCTTCATTTTCACCTAAACTCCATAAAGTGACGTCATCAATTGATAGGTATCCTATGCCAAGCTTGTCCCATCTATGTACCCAATTATGTCTTGCTTTAGTCTGTGTATAGTTTTGCAGGTGATAACCCTTGTCATCTATTGCATCAACTAAATAAAGAGCTCCATTCTTTCTTTTCTCTACCATAGGCATGGGGTTAAGGAGTTCGCTGGCTTTACCGACCGGTTTTCCAGTCGTGCTATCCAGTAATATTTCATTATGCTCAATGTATTTGTATCCAATAGGCAGTGCTTCCGTCTTTTGCCCATTGATCACCAAGGTAAACTGATTATTTTGACCATCTGCAGCATAGCAAATGCAACAGACAAAAAGCAGTGCAGAAGTCAGCCATAGTTTTGTTTTCATGAGGTTTGTATCGCGTATCATCATTGCAGTCTCCTTATAGCAAGTTGGATGATATCTGGGCGTTTTCTGTACAGTAGATCTATTTTTTGATTGTTCCTGATAACATCTTTGTCTTACCTTTGTGATACAAGCGTCGTAAATCATTCAATTCACAAATCAGACTCATATGTTTTCCTTATTGTGGTCGATTTTTTTGTCTCTATGTTAGCAGTTCTTGGTGAGTAAGGTCAGATCCAAAGTGTAATGCAGATCAAACAAGCTGAACAAAAAATAGTCGAATGCTTCGCGATCGATTGAAAATTAGGCTAGTGTCCATGTTTGATGCAGTAAAAATACGATAAGAAGGGAAGAGTATGGAGCAGTGGATTACAAGGTGGCGCGCTTTGTTATTTGTGTCAGTGGTGATTGTGCTGGCTTGGGTGGGAGTGGTGGACAGTTACGCCGAAGACTACATAAATGCCTCGTTAGTGACGTCTTCCGTGTCGTTTGGCTTGGCCAGATTGTTCAATGCCACTGTGTCAGTGCTGTCGACTGTCACACTCAATGTTCCCATCGTTGGCTCCATTCAGATTGGTGAAATGCTGGATCCATTGAATGATTTGGTGGAAGACTTTTCGTCCATTATGAAGTACGCCATTTCGTCGTTATTGATCCAAAAGTTTCTCGTGGAAATCTTCCAAACTCTGTATTTCAAAGTCTTTATCAGCGTGTCTGGCGTGCTCTACTTAGTTTGCTATTACTTTTCTCTCAGTGGCTTGGTGGTGATTTATCGAGTGTTTCTATTTGCTTGTCTGTGTAAGTTTTCCATTGCCTTAGTGGCGTTAGCAAGCGGTTGGGTAGACAGTGCCTTTGTTGAGCCACGCATTGCGCAAAACAATTTGGCGCTGGAGGCGTTTCCTGTTTCCCCCGATGAATTGGATCAATCATTGGATTTGACCGCAGAGCTAAAATCCCAAGCTGCCCTAGATTTGCAAAAAGAAAAACAAAAGCATGATGCTCTGTTAGCGCAAATGTCATTGTTGCGTGAAGCCTTAGCTGAGCTTAATGAAGACAAAGCCATGCTAAACGAGCAGAAAGCGAAGCTGATGAAAGAAGAAGGGACTTTTAATAGTTTGTTTAACCGCTCAGATGCCTTGAAAGCCATTCAAACCAAATTGGATCAGGTGAACGACAAGATTCGCGTTCAACGTCTCAGCTTGGCTGATCTGTCAGATCAAGAACAAGAGAGTGGAGATGAAATAGCCTCTTTTACGGAGCGTATGAATGACAAAATGAGCACCTTTGAAAGTCTTACCAGTGGTTTTA
This sequence comes from Marinomonas aquiplantarum, assembly GCF_003314975.1. Lineage (GTDB taxonomy): Bacteria > Pseudomonadota > Gammaproteobacteria > Pseudomonadales > Marinomonadaceae > Marinomonas > Marinomonas aquiplantarum. The sequence goes on along the minus strand of NZ_QNRF01000003.1, from coordinate 467,895 downwards.
GTCGTGTCACCATGGCCGCCAAAAGCAAAATTTTGGGTTATGTGGATTCCTTGAATGCGTCCATGGATAAGTTCTTAAATTTGATGGCGCTGTTTTTGCTAAAAACCTTGGTCATGCCGTTATTGTTCTTGTGGGGTATCTATAAAGCTTTCGTGAAGGTATGGGAAATGACGCCAAGGCAAGCTTTGGAAAAGACGAAAGCCTCTTTGAATCGCATCTCTAAATGAGCTGGTTTACCGCAATGGATCATAAAAAAATCCCCAGTGAGCTTTCTCACTGGGGATTTTTGTTTGTTACCTTTTTCTTAGTTAAAGAATAGGTTGGCTTAAAGCGTGAAAGGGCGGTCGCCGTTTTCGTCTTTAATGCGTGTTGGTAGCCCCATTTCGTTCAACAAACCTAGGAAAGGTTTTGGGTCTAGCTGTTCAACGTTGCGCATTTCTTTGGCATCCCAAGTACCGTTTGCCACCAAAATAGCCGCTGCCACCGGTGGTACACCAGCGGTGTAAGAAATACCTTGGCTGCCCACTTCGTTGTAAGCGTCTTTGTGGTCGGCCACGTTATAGATGAAGACTTCTTTTTCTTCACCGTCTTTGATGCCTTTAACCACATCACCGATGCAGGTTTTGCCTGTGTATTCAGGTGCCAAAGAAGAAGGATCTGGCAATACCGCCTTCACTACTTTTAATGGTACAACTTCTAGGCCTTCTGCGGTTTTCACTGGTTGCTCAGACAAGAGTCCCAAGCTTTTCAATACCGTAAAGACATTGATGTAATGTTCGCCGAAGCCCATCCAGAAGCGTACGTTTGGTACGTCTAGGTTCTGTGATAGTGAGTGAACTTCATCGTGACCTGTCATGTACGCGGTTTGCTTGCCGACCACAGGTAGATCATCGGTACGGCTGATTTCAAACATTTTGTTTTCTTGCCACTGGCGATTCTGCCAAGAGTAAACACGACCGGTAAATTCACGGAAGTTGATCTCAGGATCGAAGTTGGTGGCAAAGTATTTGCCGTGGCTGCCCGCATTGATATCGATGATGTCGATATCACTTACGCTGTCAAAGTAATCGTTGTAAGCCAAAGCGGCATAGGCGTTCACCACACCTGGATCGAAGCCAACACCTAAAATAGCGGTAATACCATTGTCTTTACAACGCTCACGACGTTGCCATTCGTAGTTGGCATACCAAGGTGGTTGCTCACAAATTTTTTCAGGTTCTTCGTGAATGGCGGTGTCTAGGTAAGCAGCACCGGTTTCAATGCAGGCTTCCAAAACAGACATATTAATGAAGGCAGAACCGACGTTAATGACGATTTGCGATTCGGTGTCTTGAATCAACTTTACAGTGGCTGGCACGTCTAGAGCGTCTAGGGCAAATGCTTGAATGCGGCCTTCGACTTTCATACTGCCTTTGTCTAAGACACTGGCGACAATATCGTCGCATTTCGCAACGCTACGTGAAGCAATTGCGATATTGCCCAGTGTGTCGTTGTGTTGAGCGCATTTGTGAGCGACCACGCGCGCCACGCCTCCGCCACCAATAATGAGGACATTTTTTTTCATAGTAACACTCTCTCCAAAAATTGAGTCTGTAGAGTTAAGACAGATTCTGTTCAAAGTCTTGATAGTCGAATTCTCTTACGAGTTCGATGCTGCCATCCAGTTGGCGTATGGCTATGGATGGCATTTTGACGCCATTAAACCAGTTTTTCTTCACCATGGTGTAACCCGCCGCGTCTTGAAAAGACAAGCGATCTCCCACTTTTAGAGGTTTAGTAAAGTTGAATTCCCCAAAAATATCACCTGCAAGACAGGATTTACCGCACACCATGTATTGGTGCTCACCGTCGTTAGGCAGCATTTTGGCGTTTTCACGATAGATTAATAAGTCCAACATGTGGGCTTCAATGGAACTGTCGACGATGGCCAAATTTTTGCCATTGAATAAGGTGTCCAGCACGGTTACTTCAAGGGTTGTGCTCTTCGTGATACTGGCTTCACCTGGTTCTAGATAGACTTGGATATCGTATTGTTCGGCAAAGGCTTTTAGGCGTTCGCAAAAACGGTCTAGTGGGTAGTTTTCCCCTGTAAAGTGGATGCCGCCGCCTAAGCTCACCCACTTCACTTGTGCAATCAGGTGACCAAAGCGCTCTTCGATCAAATTAAGCATCTCGTCAAAACACTCAAAGCTGTCGTTTTCACAGTTGTTGTGGAACATGAAGCCAGAGATGTCATTAATGACGCTGCTGATTTGCTCCGGGTCCCATTCACCTAAACGGCTGAAAGGGCGTGCAGGGTCTGCAATGATGAACTCTGAGGTACTGACTTGTGGGTTAACGCGTAAACCGCGAGTTTTGTTTGCGCTAATGTCTTTAAAGCGATTGAACTGACCAATCGAGTTGAAAATGATCTTGTCAGAGTGGGCCAATACTTCTTCGATTTCTTCATCAGAATACGCCACGCTGTAAGCATGAGTTTCACCTTGAAAACGGGTCTTACCCAATTTTACTTCGTATAAAGAGGAAGAAGTGGTGCCATCCATATACTCTTGCATCAGGTCAAATACAGACCAAGTCGCAAAGCATTTCAACGCTAATAAAGACTTGGCGCCAGAGTTTTCACGCACATAGGCAATCTTCTCTAAATTCTTTAATAAAGCCGCTTTGTCTATGAGGTAGTAAGGGGTTTTAATCATGGCACCAGCTCGATTGTAAAAAAGTCGGTATTCTAGCAAACAAGTGAGGATTTTCTAGCTTTCTGGCCGTCTTTCAATGGCTTTTTCGCGTCATTTAACGGTTTTTTCTGCACTCAACGCCAATGTGCGATTTTTGTGCAAATTTAGTCGTTATCCTTATTCGCTGATCTGCTTTATAATTCGCTGCGTTTTTTGCTATAGGCTAGGTAGCTTTAATAGCGAGTGGGGATAATGAGAGGGCATGTTTAATGTTGATGTTAGTTGTGGGTTTGGTGATTTTTATCTGCGTTCATTCGATACGTGTAGTGGCGCCAAACTGGCGTGAGATGCACCTTGAAAAAACGGGTTTGGTGCAGTGGCGTACGCGTTTTATTTTATTGAGCGTATTGTCGTTGGCGCTGATTGTTTTGGGATACCAGAAAATGCGCCTCGAGCCTATTTGGTTGTGGTTTCCTCCGGTTGTGGTTCAGCATATCTCCGCGTTAGTGATGTTAGTTGCTTTATTTGCACTTGGATCGGCGATGGTGCCAAAGACAAGCTTGAAATCTAAAATGGGCTATCCGTTTTTAATTGCTGTGAAATTGTGGGCTTTTGCGCACTTGATGAGCAATGGTACGTTGGCTGATGTCATTTTATTCGGTAGTTTATTAGTTTGGTCTGTGGCCAGTTTTGCTATTTATCGTCGTCGTGATCGTAAAAATGGCGTACAGCGTGAAGAAAGCGGAGTGCAATACGATATGATTGCCTTTGTGTTTGCCATGGTATCTTGGTTCGCCATTGTGTTTTTCTTACATAAAGTTGTGATCGGTGTATCACCTTTGGTATAAAATTTGACTAGACATACCTGATTTGCGATCAAAAAAATGCCTGACAGTGAAGACTGTCAGGCATTTTTGTTTTAGAGAGGGCGAAGCCGGTTTAGGTTCGAAAGTGATTAATGTTTTTCATTAGATCGTCTGAAAGTGTTTTGAGGTCTTCCGCGCGGGTCGCACTGTCTGAAGCCAATGTGACCAGTTCGGTGGCACTCTGTTGAATGTCAGCTGTGTTTTGATTCACTTCCGCCGTGACGCTGGTTTGCTCTTCTGTTGCAGTAGCAATTTGTGCAGCACGATCATTGATCATGGTCACTGAGTGTTGGATTTGGTCTAAGCTGTTTTTGGCTTCATTGACATCCAACACACTGCTTTCTGCTTTGTTATGACTTAATTTGATTTTATTCACCGCGTCTTTTGTAATGCCTTGCAGTGCTTCAATCATGGATTGAATTTCTTCAATGGAACTGTAAGTACGTTGTGACAAGACGCGAACTTCATCGGCGACCACGGCAAATCCTCGGCCTTGTTCGCCTGCTCGTGCGGCTTCGATAGCAGCATTTAGCGCCAGTAAATTCGTTTGTTCAGCAATTCCTGAAATCGTAGTCAGGATGGTATTAATACCATCGGCGTTTTGGCTCAAATTATTGATCACATCTGCAACACCCTCTATATCAGAGGCTAGGGCACGAATGCTGTTCTGGCTTTTCTCTACTTGTTGCTGACCAAGGTTGCTCGACGCGACCGTTTCATCGGCATTATTCGCGGTGTTGGTGGCATTGCTGGCGATTTCTTGTGTGGCTTGTGCCATCTGATGAATGGCGGTGGCAACCATGGAAATATTGCCTTGTTGTTCTTCCAGTTTTTGAGCGCTCTGTTGTGATGAACGATAAGAGGCATTAGCTTGGTCGGATAAATCCACACCGATTTTTTTTAAGTGCGAAATGGTGGTTTGTAGTAGGGCAACGAAGTGGTTGAAGTTGTTGACCAGTTCCGAAATTTCGTCTTTTGAGTGAGTCGTTAAGCGCTGGGTAAGATCGCCATTACCCTGAGCGATTTGCGCCATACTGTCAGAAACACGTCGTAAGTCTTTTAATAGAATGCGTGAAATCTGCATAACGACCAGAGAAACCAGCACTAATAAAATGACCACTGCAATGAGAATGTTTAAACCCAGTTTGTAAAGTGGTGCGTCTAGCGTTTTTTGATCCATCATTAACCCTAACACCCAAGGGCTATTCTCAATTTTACTGGCGTACATTAAGGTGTCTTGGTTTTGGATGGTTAGATTGGTGAATTTGGCTGTGCGTCGGGCCTCATTTAAAAAGCTTGCTGTTAAATTTGGGGATAACTCAGTCGCTTCTTTTAGAATAAGGGCTTTATTTGGGTGCGCAATGATTTTTCCGTTACCATCAAGCAAAGTGCTATAGCCATCACCAAGCACATTCATCGCGGTAATTTTGTCCAGTAAATCATCTAAAAATACTAAACCGCCAATGGCTCCTTTAAATTGCCCATTGATAATAATGGGTTCAACAAACGTCATAGAGAGCTTTTTCGTTGACGAAGAAATATAGGGGGCGGTGACATAAGCAGATTGTTTGCTTTTGGCGTCTTTGTACCAGCTACGAACTCTCGGATCGTAATCAGCACTATTCAAGGCAGGGTTGTGTCGATACATAGCGCCATTTTCAAGCCCTAAAAATGTCATTCCAAAACTCAAACTGCTTTGTGCTTGCTGCAATATATCGAGAATTTGTTGTTCGTTAGCTTGTGGGTTGGCGGTTAATGCCCGTTCAATTTTTTGTTTGACGGCTTTCATCGTGTTTGAACGATCATCGGACCAAGCGTTAATGTATGTGGAGATGGATTCGGCCTGTGAACTCGCTTCCGATTTGATTCTGGCTTCACTGCTGGTGGTGAAATCGTAAAAGGAAACGCCACCGACTCCGATAGCAATAATAACGGCAACCAGTATGGCTTGTAACATGATTTTGCTTTGTAGCGAAAGGTGCATTATCTGCTCCTATTGGTTAGTGTGTGTTATCCATAAACACTAAATTTATGGTGATCTCAGTATTGTTCCTTTGAGCGTTTTTTATTCTTTCGCTGCGTTTGGCTGGTTTATTTTTAGAATGTCATTGACGCATTTAATTGTTAGATCAGCTTAGCTGACAGTCTATTGTCTCTATGTTATCGTCCGCTGCTTTTCAAAACATTCGTGAATATAAGGTCAGGTTTAACAAATGATTTGTGGTTTCGATTATGGCACATCTAATTGCGCAATGGGGGTTATGTCTGAGGAGGGGGCACGTCTACTTCCTTTGGAAGAGAACAACGCATTTCTGCCGTCCACATTATACGCACTCGATCGAGACCTGATAACGGAATCCGTCGGCCATAATATGCTTGATGAGGCACAACGCCAAGCCTTTCTTCACGATAGGCAAGCTGCTCTGTTACGAGCACAGCGAGTGCGTCGAGAAGAGGATATAAGGCAGGACGATCAAGTCTTGTTTTTTGGTCGAAAAGCCTTTGCTGAATATTATGATTTTCCAGAAGAAGGCTATTTTGTCAAATCGCCAAAGTCTTTTTTAGGCGGGTCGGGTTTACGCCGTGAACACATTCATTTCTTTGAGGATGTGGTCGCGTGCATGATGCAGAATGTTAAGCAAAAAGCCGAAGCGGCATTAGGGCACCGTTTAACGCGAACTGTTATTGGTCGGCCTGTTAACTTTCAAGGAATCAATGCTGAAGCGAGTAATCGTCAAGCCCTTGATATTCTGACAACGGCCAGTAAAAGAGCGGGTTTTGAGTTTGTTGAGTTTTTATATGAACCGATTGCCGCAGGGTTAGATTTCGAAACCAGACTTGAGCAAGATAAAACGGTTTTAGTGGTTGATATCGGTGGTGGTACAACGGATTGTGCGATGGTCAGAATGGGACCAAGTTATGCTGAAAAATTAGACCGTAAAGAGGACTTTCTGGCCCATACGGGTGAACGCGTTGGGGGGAATGATTTAGACATACGTATTGCGGGTAAGCATTTTATGCCATTGTTTGGAATGGACTCGAGACTTAAAACCGGTTTACCCATGCCGACGCAATTGTATTGGAATGCCGTGACCACCAATGATGTGTCAGCTATTTCTACGTTCAATAGTCAGCAAACTCAGCAACAGATAGAAGAGTTGTTACGAGATGCTGAGCACCCTGAATTGCTTTCTCGTTTTGCTCGATTGCGAGAAGATAAGCAAAACTTTCACATTGTTCGTAATGCGGAAGAGGTTAAAATAGCCCTTTCAAGTTCGTTATCTCATCAAGTTTCATTGGATTACATTGAAGCCGAATTGTCGTTGAGTTTGCCTCGTGAAGCCATGGCGAAATCTATAGCGCCGCCGTTGCAGAAAATGCTGTCTTTGATGATCGAAGCCATTGAGCAAGCAGGAGAACAACCTGACCTCATTTACATCACTGGCGGTTCGGCTCAATCTCCTGTTATCCGAGCTGCTATTGAAGCTGAAATTGGCCGTATTCCTGTCGTAGATGGAGATCATTTTGGTAGCGTAGCATCTGGGTTAAGTGTGTGGGCTGAACGAATTTACCGTTAATATGTACATTCTGTCAGATCAATAAAGGAGTGTTTCATTGCTGAAGTCAATTAAAGAGCAATTAGGAAGTCTGTTTTCATGGAGTGAGGTGAAACGTCCTTGGCACATTGCGGTCGTGGCGGCTATTTGTGTTGGTATTCCTCCTCTTATTGGTGCGGCATTGGGTCAGTTCGCCATTGCTACTTTAGCCAGTTTGGGGGCCATGGTGATTCTATATTTACCGAAAACTCGCACGGCACATCGTATGGTAACCATGGCGATGTGTTCATTCGGCTTTATGTTGTGCTTTAGTGTCGGGGCTTTGTCGAGTTTTAACCCGTATACTGCGGCTTTAGCCTTGGCTATTTTATCCTTCGGTGCCATCGTGATTACTCGATATTACTGTTTACCGCCGCCAGGGAGTTTTTTCTTTATCTTAGTATCGGCATTGGCCATTTATTTACCGTTTGATTTAGCGAAACTGCCAGCCAATGTTGGAATGGTGGCTTTGGGCGGCATGATGGCATGTGTTATTGCTTTTATTTACAGCTTGATGACTGGCGCGAACGATCTACCGCTCAGTCAATTTGAAACCGATCCTCGAGTGAATGCGATTTTATTGGAAGGTTTTTTGGTCGCGTTCTTTATTGGTTTGTCTTATTTGATCGCTATGTGGTTACAGTTAGCCAATGCTCTTTGGGTGCCGATTTCCTGTGCGGCCATTTTGCAAGGGGCAACCTATCGCATGATTTGGCATCGAAATGTACATCGAATCATTGGCACTGTGATTGGTATGGGGTTGGCTTGGTGTGTTTTTTCGATTCAGCCTAATTACTGGTATTTGGCTTTGTTCATGTTTATGTTTCAGTTTTTGATTGAGGTGTTAATCGTTAAAAACTACGGCGCCGCCGTGATTTTTATTACTCCTCTAACAGTGATTATGGCGGAATTTACCAGCGCTAATATGTCGACTGATATCTTGTTGCAGCATAGGTTATTGGACATTTTTATCGGCAGTTCCATTGGTATTATTGGCGGCACTATTTTCCATCGTACGTCTTTACTTAAGCGGGTAGAGGCGAGAATGAATGAACGTAGTTCTTTGTCTGGACGTCGGCCGTCTCAATAATTATTGAGACTTGATAGCAGCGTCTATCAAGTCTCATCCATTTGCGTTGTTCCTTAAGCCATGCCTGCTTTTTTCGGTTTGCCATAGAGCCAGCCTTGGTGATAGCGAACATCAAGACTGGTTAGTCTGTCTTGGTCTTCCTTGTCTTCAACCCCTTCAATGATACAGGGGATGTTGAGGGTTTTGAAAATTTCAATGAAAGACACCAAAAATTCGCCGTTCTTTGATTTTAGAATGCTCTTATCGATCTTAATGAAATCGAAGTCGAACTCAAAAATGTAAGAAAAGTTCGAAAAGCCAGACCCAAAGTCATCCAAAGCAAAACGGTAACCTAGCTCTTTGAGCGTTTTTATGGTCATTTGGATTTTCTCTCGGTTGAGGAACAAGTCCTCATCTTCGGTAATCTCAATAATAATCTCTTGTCGTGCAGCCGCATCAATGGAGGCTAAATAATCCATCATTTTACTGTTTACCAAATGCTTAGCGGAAAGGTTGATTTGAAAATTTTTACAATGAAAATGGCTGCGCTCTGTCGAAAGTTTATCCAGTTGCCATAAAGTATGGTCAACATAGAGATTGTGCTTTTTGATGCTGTTAATAATACTGACAGCGTGCTCTTGGTCTTGGCAGCGAGTGAAAATTTCATAAGAAAAAACAGAGCCGCTCTGTGAGTCAATAATAGGTTGGTAAACATTAAAAAATGTATCGGAATAGATTTTACGCTTTAGCCTTTTCTTGTCTGTTAGGAAGGTTAAAAAAGGAATAGAGATAAATTGAAAAAACAAAAACGACAACACAAAGATAGAGAGGTAAAACACATCAGACGCGTTCAACTCTTGTTTGTCTTGGTAACTGTAATATAGGTTGCTTATGAATTCAGAAGGCAATTCTGCTTCATTGGTTCCAAGGTCCGCTCCTTTGGGGTTGGTATCTATCTTGATGTTTTGCAGTAAGTTATCAATGGATGTGTGTTTGATCAAAGCACTGAATTCAATTTCTTGAGTCGACTTTTTGATTACGTAAATTTGTTCGTTATACAAATTGGAGATGTGTGGACCAGAAAACTTGAACCCTTCATGGTACTCAGGGTTACGAACTTGAATTTCGCTTTCTCCCCAAGAGCTGCAGGTTAAAGTGCCTCTGTTATTGCCTTGTTTCACAACACCAATTTCGATCACGCCATCAATATTAAAAATAGATTTTCGCATGAAGTTTAGAACGTCGGTATTGCATTGTCCTTGATAGAGATCTGAAGTCTGATTTAGCACCAGAGAAATGGAATGGAATAAATTCTCCAGAAAGGCGATTTGTTTTTCGTTCTTTTGCGCCAGTTCAGCGGAAGCTTGTTGTGAGAGTCGCTTGCTTTCCGCTTCTCCTAAAAAGAAGGCTAAGCCAAACGAACACAGTAAACTAACCAGTGTAATTTTCACTTTCCTATGTGACATGCTAACTCGCAAATTTCATCGCAATAATTGAGTGTAAATTCTAGTGTTTTATTTTCGATGAAATAGTGTCTTTTTGTGAATAGCAGTTCGACTCTAGGAAATATCACTGAGGTGTCTATATATTCGCTTTTTTCTTTTTTCTAAAAATGTAAATAAAATCAAATCTTTAGTTCTTTATTAAATGTGATCTGCCGCGTCTAAATGATCATACAAAGTGCAAACTGGTAACGAAAAATTACATCTTGTTATTGTTTAGGCTGGGTATCTCATGGTTTTCCCATAAATAAAAATAATGCCGATTTAAAATTGCCTAATGAAGACAGAGGCAGTAGTCTCTTTGGCGTATTCTGTCGCTTAATTGAAGTGCGTCAGGGTAATGGATTATGAAGGTGTCATGTCGCAACCTAAAAGCTGGCGACGGAGTAAACGGGAAACAGGTATGTGAATACTAAGCCTGTACTGCCCCCGCAACGGTATGTTTTAGCTTTGGTTAACGGATTCAATTGCACTGCGAAGGTGGGAAGGAGTTGAGTCGTAAATGTTGATCGATCAATAGGCTAACAAGTCCGGAGACCGGCCTTCATGGATAGAGTCTACATGAGTAGATACTGATTTAGCGCATACGGGTGAGTGTGTTGCATATTAGGAGTAAAAAAATGCATATTGAAGCAGGTGTTGTTGACGGCGCCAAGATGTTATTGAGTTATGGTACGGCTTTGGCGGCAGTGGGATTAACTCTCAAGTCGTCGTTGGAATTAATTAAACAGTCCGGTTTGTTCTCACTATTGGGAAGAAGTCTGATGACCAGTTTGTTGGTTTTGTTCTTTTTTGAAGTGCTGCCTCATCAGGCCGTTGGTGTGTCAGAAGTTCACTTTATATTGGGCTCGACCTTATTTCTCATATTTGGTCCCGCGGCGGCGGCCATTGGTTTAGCGTCAGGCTTATTGATTCAAGGTGTGTTTTTTGCGCCGTTTGATTTGCCGCAATATGGTATGAACATGACGACCTTATTGCTGCCATTGTTTGCCATGTCCATGGTGGCGAAACGAGTTATTTCACCTAACACAGCCTATGTAGATATTTCTTATAAACAAACATTGCAGCTGTCCCTCATGTACCAAGGTGGTATTGTGGCTTGGGTAGCATTTTGGGCTTTTTATGGACAAGGCTTTGGCGCAGAAAGTGTCAGTTCTGTTGCCAGTTTTAGCCTAGCTTATATGAGTGTTGTGTTATTAGAGCCGGTGTTGGATCTGGCTGTGTTAGCTGGTGCGAAGACATTAGATCGCTTCAAACAATCCAATCTATTTGAAGCGCGTTTGTTCCATTAAGTTGTATCGTCCACTTCGAAATTAAATTCGGGTGTTCAGTGAGGTGAGCGGCATAGGTTTTTGATCATTTGATCAACCATGCCGCTTAAATCTTCTTTGTCTAAGTAAATCCCATCTAGATAGAATCTCGCCAATCCATGTAGGCTAGCCCAAGTCGTTTGACCTATTCTTAGGGCACTGTTGTCTGCTGGTAAGATGTTTTCCTGTTGTAGTTTCTCTACCCAATCAATCCAAGTTTTAAAGGTTTGTCGCGAAGCCGCGACTAAGCTGTCTGTCGGTGTGCCTGCTTTCCAGATGACTCGTCCATACATGAGGTCATAAGTTTCACTGTGTTGTTGTGCGTATTCTAAGTAAAGGTGTACATACTGTTTAAATAAGTCTGCTGTGGGGAGCGTTTGTTTTAGAAGCTGACAAAGCAGTTCTTCCTGCTCATAAAAGCCTTTTTCCGCTAAGGCACACAGGAGGGCATTTTTATCTTTAAAGTGATGGTAAGGCGCTGTACGTGATACGCCAACAACGTCGGCAAGTTTGCGCATGCTTAAACTTTCGACGCCATGTTCTTTGATTAAACTGGAAGCAGAATCCAGTAACGACTTGGTGAGATCACCATGATGATATTTTTTTGAGTTTGTCATCTGGTGATTATTATCTGGCTAACTTGACAATGTCAAAATGAAAACTTATCTTGACGGTGTCAACATTGCGAGCGGGCAGCAGCAATAGTTAAAATTTAAGCCACAATAATAAGAGAGTCGCTTATGAGTCACGCAACTTACCCACATTTATTTCAGCCTTTGGATCTTGGTTTTACTCAACTCAAAAACCGTGTGCTAATGGGGTCAATGCATTTAGGTCTAGAAGAGGTCAAAGGTGGCATTGATCGTATGGCCGCTTTTTATGCGGAACGCGCTCGAGGTGGTGTTGCCTTAATCGTAACAGGTGGTATTGCGCCAAATGCTGAAGGTGTTGTGTACGCTGGGGCGGCGGTAATGGCATCTGAAAAAGATGTTGCGGAGCATCAGGTCATTACCAAGGCGGTTCATCAAGAAGGTGGTAAGATTTGTATGCAAATCTTACATACAGGTCGTTATTCCTATAATCCAAAGCTGGTCGCACCGTCTGCCATTCAAGCTCCGATCAACCCTTTCAAACCAGAAGCCCTAACGGATGAAGGCATTGAAAAGCAAATCAATGACTTTGTGAACGCTGCTAAATTGGCTAAACAGGCTGGTTACGATGGTGTGGAGATCATGGGCTCAGAAGGTTACTTTTTGAATCAGTTTATTGCAGCCCGAACTAATCAGCGAGAGGATGAGTGGGGAGGGGAATATGAAAAACGTATTCGTCTGCCCGTTGAAGTCGTGCGTCGTGTACGCGAAGCGGTTGGTGCAGAGTTTATCATTATTTACCGTTTGTCTATGCTGGATCTTGTTGAAGGCGGAAGCACGTTAGAAGAGGTGGTAGAGCTTGGTTTAGCGATTGAAAAAGCCGGTGCAAGTATCATCAGTACTGGGATAGGTTGGCACGAAGCACGTGTACCAACTATTGCCACAAAGGTACCAAGAGCGGCCTTTACTTGGGTGACCGCTAAGCTAAAAGCGTCGTTAAATGTTCCTTTGGTGACCTCGAACCGTATTAATGCGCCAGATGTGGCGGAAGACGTATTAGCTCGCGGTGATGCGGACATTGTTTCGATGGCGCGACCTTTCTTGGCAGATCCTGAATTTGTGGTAAAAGCGCAGGAAAACAGGGCCGACGAGATCAATACTTGTATTGGTTGTAATCAAGCTTGTTTAGATCATGTATTTGCTAACAAATTAACTTCTTGCCTAGTGAACCCTCGTGCATGTCATGAAACCAAATTGATTATTGCCCCTGCAGAAGAAAAGAAACGCATCGCTGTGGTTGGTGCTGGCCCTGCTGGTTTGGCGTTTGCTACAACCGCGGCTAAGCGTGGTCATGATGTAACCTTGTACGATGCTGCGAGTGAGATTGGTGGGCAGTTTAATATTGCCAAGCGTATTCCAGGTAAAGGCGAGTTTTATGAAACCTTGCGCTATTTCAAACGTCAGGTGGAATTAACAGGGGTAAATTTACAGTTGAATACCAAAGTGGATGCGCACTTTCTGAATCAGTCTGATGTGGACGAAGTGGTGTTAGCCACGGGGATTTTGCCTCGTACTCCAGGTATTGATGGTATCGATCATCCAAAAGTGTTGAGTTATCTAGATGTTATGGATGGTCACCCAGTTGGTAAGCGAGTAGCCGTTATTGGTGCTGGTGGTATCGGATTCGACATTTCGGAATACCTTATTCATGCTGAAACCTATAAAACCCAGAAGATCCAAGACTTTATGTCGCAATGGGGGGTGGATATGAGTTTGGGAGCTCGTGGTGGTGTTGAAGGTATGACGCCAAAATTTGAGCCTGCCGAACGAGAAATTTTTCTGCTACAACGTAAGAAGAGTAAAGTCGGGGCGAATCTAGGCAAAACCACAGGCTGGATCCATCGCACCGAATTGGTTAAAAAAGGCGCAACTTTGTTGTCCAGTTGTGAATACCACAAGATTGACGATCAGGGCTTGCATTTGTCTGTAGAGGGCAAAGATCAGGTACTGGATGTGGATAATGTGATTATCTGTGCTGGACAGGAATCGAACCGCTTATTGGAAGCCGGATTGAACAAGCCGATGCATTGGATTGGTGGTGCGAGTGTGGCATCTGAGTTAGATGCCAAGCGGGCGATAAAGCAAGGCACAACTCTCGCCGCTAGCATTTAAATAAGCTTACTCTTGCGAAGGGGTGATAGTAATTGGTAATCCTAAAAAGCCTCATTATTGTGAGGCTTTTTCGTTGGGTTCACCGGTTTTCAGTAAGCGCAACAAGTCTTCTCTTTCCAGGCTGTTCTTTAGAGCCAAGTCCAAGCGGTATTGGTATTGGCTGTTCCAATCGGCACTGTCCGGTGTGATACGTGATAAATCGTTCATAGCCGATTTCATGACTTTCAGGTAAGACTGAATGTTCTCTTCTTGATTGATTAAGATATTTTTTAGGGCTGTCGCACTACTGTGGCGAAGATAGAGTTTCAGCTCTTCACTGTCTTTTTCAATTTTATCAATTTGAAGGCTGTATTTTTTTTGCGCATTCTGCACATCCGTGATGCGAGCATCGTACTTACTTAACGTGCTGTCTAGTTCTGGGTCGTCCTTAGAGGAGCTGACGAGAAAAAAGCTGATGCCACCAGATGCCCCAACACTGAGAATAAAGCAGAGTAGAAACGGTACAAGTACGCTTTTGGGCTTCTGTCCTGCGCTGTTTGATGAATTGTCGTTGTTGTCTTTCATAATGACTCTTCTATCGGTGAATGGATTTCTATTTATTCTATGCGATTTTTGGGCAATTAGGAGCCTTTTTATGGGGCTGTTTGTCGATGAATTTCTGCTCAAAACTCAATATGCGGTTTAGTTTTTATGCAAGTCCACGTAAAATGCGCACGAAAATTTGGTTGGCTGGTTAATAACCTAGTATTTTAGTCAGGTAAATACTTGATAAAAACACTAGGTTTTGTGTATTATTTAGGCTTACAGAAAGTATTAATTGGGTAGCTTATGCGTCTTACAACAAAAGGTCGCTATGCAGTAACCGCCATGCTAGATCTGGCATTACATTCGAGCAAAGGGCCGGTCTCTTTGTCGGATATTTCTGAGCGACAAGGGATTTCCCTTTCCTATCTTGAGCAATTGTTTTCCAAACTTCGTAAGAAGGCATTGGTTATCAGTGTGCGCGGCCCCGGCGGTGGTTATCGTTTGAGTCGTTCCAATAATGATATTTACGTTGCGCAAATTGTGGATGCGGTGAATGAGTCAGTCGATGCGACAGGCTGTAAAGGGCGCAGTGACTGCCAGAGTGGTCATACTTGTCTAACCCATCACTTGTGGTGTGACTTAAGTGATCAAATACATGACTTTTTAAGTCAAATTAGTTTAGAGCAATTGGTGCGCCGAAACGATGTGCGCCAAGTAGCGGAGCGACAAAATCTTGAAAGTCGACCGCTCGGCCTTGATAGCAGCAAAATTAGTGCGGCTATTCTCGATTAGATAATCAATTAATGGTGTGGAATCTACTAAGCTCTCGCTTTAGTAGGCTCCAATAATGAGTGAGTTTTATATGACAGAGCAGATAGATAAGGCGCTGGCACGGGAATACGAAGCGGGTTTTGTGTCTGATGTGGAATCAGAAACATTTATGCCAGGACTGGATGAAGATGTCATTCGTCGTATTTCAGAAATGAAAGGTGAACCTGAATGGATGCTCGAATGGCGTTTAAGTGCTTTTCGTGATTGGTTAAAAATGGACGAGCCAGATTGGGCGCTGGTGGATTACCCCAAAATCGACTTTCAGGCGATCTCGTACTACTCCGCGCCAAAGAGTATGAAAGACAAACCTAAGTCTTTAGACGAGGTGGATCCTGAGCTATTGCGAACCTATGAAAAGCTTGGCATTCCGTTGATTGAACAGCAAATGCTGGCTGGTGTTGCGGTTGATGCGGTATTTGATTCTGTCTCTGTTGTTACCACTTTCCGAGAAAAGCTTGAAGAAGCGGGGGTGATTTTTTGCCCTATTTCAGAAGCCGTTCACAAGCACCCAGATCTAGTGAAAAAATACCTAGGCAGCGTGGTGCCTAAAAAAGACAATTATTATGCAGCGCTTAACTGTGCTGTGTTTACGGATGGCTCATTTGTCTATATTCCAAAAGGGACTCGTTGCCCAATGGAGTTATCTACTTATTTCCGTATTAATGAGCAAAATACCGGTCAGTTTGAGCGTACCTTGATTATCGCTGACGAAGGTAGCCATGTGAGTTACCTAGAAGGCTGTACAGCGCCTCAGCGAGATGAAAACCAGTTGCACGCGGCTGTGGTTGAGTTGGTTGCACTAGACGATGCAGAAATCAAATACTCGACGGTTCAGAATTGGTATCCAGGTGATGAAGAGGGCAAAGGTGGTATTTATAACTTTGTGACCAAGCGTGGTGTTTGTCATACCAATGCCAAGATTTCTTGGACGCAAGTTGAAACTGGCTCTGCCGTCACGTGGAAATACCCAAGCTGTGTATTGAAAGGCGACAACAGCATTGGTGAATTTTATTCGGTTGCCTTGACGCGAGGTCGTCAGCAAGCGGATACCGGTACCAAAATGATTCACCTTGGTAAAAACACCAAGTCGACTATCATTTCGAAAGGTATTTCAGCCGGTAAGAGCAATAACAGCTACCGTGGCTTGGTGCGAATGAATCCAGGAGCGGAAGGTGCACGTAACTTTACTCAATGTGACTCTTTGTTGATCGGCGATCAATGTGGTGCTCACACTTTCCCTTATGTTGAGAGTCGCAATCCTTCTGCCATTGTCGAGCACGAAGCGACGACGTCTAAGGTCAGTGATGAGCAGATGTTTTTGTGTCAGCAACGTGGTCTAGATCCAGAAAAAGCGGTCTCGATGATCGTCAACGGATTCTGTAAAGAAGTGTTTAAAGAATTACCGATGGAATTTGCCGTAGAAGCGGGCAAGTTACTAGAAATTAGCCTTGAAGGCTCTGTAGGTTAAGGAACTGTTTAGCATGTCGAATTTATTGACGATTAAAGATTTACACGCCAGCGTGGAAGAAAAGAACATTATTAAAGGCCTTAACCTTGAGGTTAAGCCGGGCGAAGTACATGCCATTATGGGACCAAATGGTGCAGGTAAAAGTACCATGGGTTATGTGTTGTCAGGTCGTGATGGTTATTCTGTTGAAAGTGGCAGTGTGACTCTGGATGGCGAAGATTTACTTGATATGGAAACAGAAGAGCGTGCTCGCGCTGGTTTGTTTTTGGCCTTCCAATACCCTGTCGAAATCCCTGGCGTTAGCAATCTTGAGTTCCTAAAAGCGGCTGTTGATGCTCAACGTGAAGCCCGTGGTGAAGAAGCCGTGACATCGGCTGAGTTCCTAAAAGAAGCCAAAGCGGCTTGTAAACAGGTTAATTTGCCCGTGTCATTCCTAAAGCGTGGCGTAAATGAAGGTTTCTCTGGTGGTGAGAAGAAGCGTAACGAGCTAATGCAGATGTTGTTGCTGAAGCCGAAGCTTTGCATCTTGGATGAAACCGACTCAGGTTTGGATATTGATGCATTGCAAGTGGTCGCAGAAGGGGTAAACAGTCAGCGTTCTGCAGATCGTAGCTTCATCGTTGTGACTCACTACCAGCGTTTATTGGATTACATTAAGCCTGACTTTGTACACGTTTTGTCAGACGGAAAAATTGTTAAAAGTGGCGATGCTTCTTTGGCTCATGAATTGGAAGCACAAGGTTACGCTTGGTTGCAAACAGAGCCAGCTGAAGATGAGTTAGAGGGGTAACGCATGAGTGAATGGTTAGAAAGTGCCATCGCTCGAGGGCAAGATAATCAAGACTGGTTAGCACCAAAGCGTGCTCAGGCACTTGATGCTTTGGCGAATACTCAATGGCCAACACGGAAAACAGAAGCTTGGCGCTACACACCTCTTAAAGCCGTTGAGCGTAGTTCGGCGAAAGCACTAGACAGTGTGTCTGACTTAACGCCTGTGGCTATTCCGAATGTTTCTGCGATTGAGCTGGTATTTGTAAATGGTCAATTTGATGCTTTGCAATCGACTAAAGCCTTGCCGACGGGACTGACTGTTCAGCTTGGTCAAGATTTGTCAGCAGATCAGCAAGCAGAAGCTTTGCGTTCTTTTTCAAATATTAAGCCGGAACGTCATTTATTCGGTTTGGTGAATGATGCACTGGCGAAAGACGTGCTACTGGTTACCGTGGCAGAAGGTATTGAAATTGCTGAGCCGTTGCGAATCAGTTCTTTGCTAAGTGCTGGAGCGGAATCTCATACCCGTGTTTTAGTGCGCCTAGAGAAAGGTGCTCAGCTGGCGGTGATTGAGGATGTTCAATCGCAGGGCGATAGTCTTAGTACTGCTTTTGTTGAATACGATGTGGCGGCAGAAGCGTCTCTCGAGCATTATCGTTTTGCATTGCAAACTGGGTCGAACCTCACTATTGGCGGTAGTCATTTCCAATTGAGCGACAAGTCTAAAATGCACAGTACGATTGTTGGCTTTGGTAGCGAGTTGTCTCGTCTAGATACGGATATTATTCACGCAGGTGAATTTGCCGATGCCAAGCTTAATGCCATGTATTTGTTGGATGGCAAAGAGTTGTTTGATTTGCATGCTACCGTTGAGCATGCGATGCCAAATGGCACCACAGAAGAAAATGTGCGTGGTATTGTGGCAGATCGTGCGCGAGCGGTGTTTAACGGCCGTATTCACATTCATCGTGATGCACAGAAGACTTTGGCTGAGTTAAATAACCGTAATTTGTTGATGTCGAACAAAGCGGAAATCAACACAAAGCCTGAATTGGAAATTTACGCTGACGATGTGCGTTGTGCTCATGGTGCAACCATTGCTGAAATCGATAAGCAGGCGCTTTATTACTTAGAAACGCGCGGCATTAGTAAATCAAAAGCACAAGTGATGTTGAACTTTGGTTTTATTAATGAATTGATCGATTTAATGCCAAATGAAGCCTTAGCCGAGTGGGTTCGTCCTATTATCCGTGAGCGCTTTGCGCAAATGGAAGTTAAGTAAGCGAGGAATAGAATGAGTTTTGATGTTTCCGCCATTCGTGACGAGTTTCCGATTTTAAAGCGTGAAATTGATGGTAAGCCTTTGGTATACCTTGATAACGCTGCGACAACTCAGAAGCCACAATGTGTTATTGATGCTCTGGTGGATTATTACACCACTTGCAATGCCAATGTTCATCGTGGTGCCCATCGTTTGGCGGACGAGGCGACTCGCCATTTTGAAAATGCTCGCGATATTGTGAAAACGTTTCTGAATGCTCCGAAGCGTGAAGAGGTCATCTGGACAACAGGGACGACGGAAGGCATTAACATCGTTGCCAACGGGTTATCGGCTTTGTTGCAACCGGGTGATGAAGTCATTGCAACAGGGATGGATCATCATGCGAATTTGGTGACTTGGCAGCAAGCTTGCAAAACGTCTGGGGCAACCTTTAAAACGGTGCCTGTCACTGACGATGGTGAGTTGGATTTGGTGGCGTATCAAGCTCTGCTAAATGAACGTACTAAGTTTGTCGCCATACCTCATGTTTCCAATGCGCTGGGAACCATTAATCCAGTCAAAGAGATGACGGCGAAGGCAAAAGCTGTTGGGGCTTTGGTGTTAATTGATGGTGCTCAAGGTGCCGCGCATGGCTGGGCGGATGTACAAGACATTGGTTGTGATTTTTATGCTTTCTCGGCTCATAAACTATACGGCCCTATGGGGGTTGGTGTGTTGTGGGGGCGAGAGGCTGTCTTAGCAGATTGGCCTGTGTGGCGAACGGGGGGGGAAATGATTTCCACTGTGACGCTGCAAGACGCTACTTGGAATGTGTTGCCTTATCGTTTTGAGGCAGGCACACCGAATGTGGCGGATGCCATTGCTATGGGCGAAGCGATTCGTTGGTTTTCCGCATTGGATCAAGAAGCTGTGGCGGCGCATGAAAAGGCTTTGTTGGCTCATGCAACGAAACTGGCGGATGAATTTGACGGTTTGACGGTGATCGGTCGAGCTAAGAATAAGATTGGTGTATTAAGCTTTGTGATGGACCAAGGTCATCCGGCAGACATTGGTTTTTTATTAGATCGCCAAGGTATTGCCGTTCGAACAGGGGACCATTGCGCTCAGCCTTTAATGGCGCGTTTTAATGTTCCTGGTACGGCACGTGCTTCGTTTGCGATTTACAATACGTTAGAGGAAGTAGATGCTTTATTTGCTGCATTGAAGAAAGTGCGCAGCATGTTGGCGTAGGAGGTTTTATGACAGTAACTACATTTGACCCAGAGTCCAGTGTTTCTTTGACTGCTGCAGCCGAAAAGTATTTTGCTGCTAAATTAGCTGCTCTGTCGGGTAATTTGATTCGCTTGAGTACGAAGGAAAGTGGTTGTACTGGGTTTGCTTATGTTTTGGATATTGTTGAAAAAGCAGAAGAGCAAGATACCGTTCTGTCGTTTGGCGATGTGACGCTTGCCGTTGATGCTAAATCCATGGCTATGTTGAGTGGTACTGAGATCGATTTGGTTCGAGAAGGTGTTAATCAGGTGGTGAAGTTTAATAACCCTAACGTTGTGGCGGAATGTGGCTGCGGCGAAAGCTTTAGTGTGAGTTAAATTTCATGCAAAAAATGGTTGTAACACAGCGGGATTGTCCAGCTCGTCGAGTGCCAAGTGGCGAGCCGACGGTGATTCCAGAAGGCCAGTTTATTACCATTAACCAGAGTTTAGGTGGTAATTATACGGTGACTTGGCAAGGTAACATGTTGCGCATTGATGGCACCGATGCAGAAGCGATTGGTCAGCAGGCAGAAGTATTAGAGTTCCAAGATTTAGGGTCCTCTGACATCAGTGAGGAGCAGGTTTGGCAGGCGTTAGATACGGTGTATGACCCTGAAATTCCGATTAGTTTAGTGTCGCTTGGTTTGGTTTATGACGTCGCCTTGGATCAGTCAAATAAATCCGTCTCTATCAATATGACGCTCACAGCACCAGGTTGTGGTATGGGGCCAGTATTGGTTAGCGACGTCAAATATCGGGTTGAAAAAGTACCCAATGTTAAAGAGGTGAAGGTCGAGCTGGTTTTTGATCCGCCTTGGTCTCGCGAGATGATGAGCGAAGAAGCTCAGTTAGAAGCTGGATTGTTTTTTTAGTAAGCGCACTTGGTATTCGTAATACTGGGTGTTAATGGCTGACACAAATTAGAACGACTTTAATGGTATCATTAAGGTCGTTTTATTTTTTAGTAAGCCCCATTTTTTCGGGGTATTAACAGAGAGGATATATGTCTTTACCTAGCACAGACGAGATTGTTGATGACCTTTCTTTTTTTGATGATTGGGAAGATAAGTACAAATACATCATTGATCTTGGGAAATCTCTACCAGAGTTTGATGAGCAATGGCGAACGTCCGAGCGATTAGTGAAAGGGTGTCAGAGCAGTGTTTGGATTCAGCCTGATCATGATAAAGATGCTGAGAAAGGGGAAGTGCTTACCTTTGCTGTTGACAGTGATGCCATTATCGTTCGTGGTTTGTTGGGGTTAGTATTAGCGGCATTTGATCGAAAAACACCGCAAGAAATTATGGACTTTGATATTGCGCAATATTTCTCAGAGTTGGATTTGGAGCGTCACTTAAGCCCAACCCGAGGAAATGGGCTGCGTTCTATTGTGACGCGTATCCAATCGATTGCTCAAGCGGCAGCTTGATCTGGTGGTGGAGAAGAACAAATGAATATACCTGTGTATTTAGATAATTCAGCGACGACACCAGTGGATCCTAGAGTTGCCGAGAAAATGATGGCTTGCCTGACGCAGGATGGTAACTTTGGTAATCCTGCTTCTCGCTCGCATTTATTTGGTTGGAAAGCGGAAGAGGCTGTCGAAGAGGCTAGGCTACAGGTTGCGAGCCTGATTAATGCCGATGCGCGTGAGATTGTATGGACTTCGGGGGCGACAGAAGCGAACAACTTGGCATTAAAAGGTGTGGCGTATGCGTATCGTCAAAAAGGTCGTCACATTATTACTTCTATGATTGAGCATAAGGCTGTATTGGATCCTTGTAAGCAACTTGAAAAAGAAGGCTTTGAGGTGACGTACTTGCAGCCAGATAAGCATGGTGTGATTTCACCTGAGCAAGTTGCTGCGGCCATAAAAGAAGATACGATACTGATCTCTCTAATGCATGGTAATAATGAGTTAGGAGTGTTAACAGATATTGAGTCTATTGGTGCGATTACGCGATCGAAAGGTGTTTTTCTGCATGTTGATGCCGCGCAAACTACGGGCAAAGTCAGCATAGATGTGAATGCAATGAATGTGGATTTGATGTCGTTAACTGCACACAAAACCTATGGGCCAAAAGGTATTGGGGCTTTGTTTGTTCGGCGTTCACCAAAGGTTAAGTTGGAAGCGCAAATCCATGGTGGTGGTCATGAGCGTGGTATGCGTTCTGGCACCCTAGCAACTCATCAGATTGTGGGGATGGGTGAGGCGTTTCGTATTGCAGCACAATATATGGAAAGCGATTGTACGCGTATTCGAGTCTTGCGTGAGCGTTTATGGGAAGGTTTGTCCACTATGGATGGCGTCCATTTAAATGGTGATGCTGAACAGCGAGTTGCTGGTGTGATCAATATCGGTTTTGCTGATGTGGATGGTGAAGTCTTGCTCATGTCCTTGAGTGATATTGCTGTTTCATCGGGATCTGCTTGTACATCCGCCAGCTTAGAGCCTTCTTATGTATTGCGTGCCATTGGTTTGGCTGAAGATTTGGCGCACAGTTCATTGCGCCTATCGGTAGGACGTTTTACCACGGAAGAAGAAGTGGATTTTGCGATTCAAACCATTAAAAACGCGGTGATGATGCTTCGAAGGTGAATGCCGACCATATTATCAGGTGTTCTAGTTGCGAATGAAGGCTGAAATGTATTTAAGCGGATTTACACTTCATATATTATAGCCTAATGTTATTTTTTGAATGGCCATGTCTTTATCAAACTTGATCTGACTAATAATGAAATGAGTAAGATTCAATGTGATTGGTTTATAGGCTTGTCTTTAAGTTTATTAAAGGAAAAAAATATGTCTAAGTCTGAAGAGGCGGAATTAATTGAAAATACCGATTTTGTAAATGAGGCAGAGGCAACGGAACTGTCATCTACAACGGAGCCTGTTTCAGAATTAGATCAGCTTAGGAATATCGTGTTTGGTTCTGCAAAGGTGGATTTAGACAATCGTATACTTGAGTTGAGAGAGGAAATGCGCGCGGGGTTTGATCAAGCAACTAAAGAGCTTAAGCAGCAGGTGTCAGAATTGCAATCTATGCTGCAAAGTAGTGTGTCTACTCTTGAGGAGAGCATTGCTCAAGTCGATAGCCATTATGAATATAAAACCTCTGAAATTGAACAAAGTGCTCAGAAACTGGATCAAGAAGTAGAAGAAAATAATGTAAGCAGTAAACAAGGGGATGACGCGCTTCATAAACGTATTGATGATGAAGTTCGAACGCTGACGGATAAACATACTCAGAAGCATAATCAAACAATTGATTTATTAAATCAAATGAAGCAAGAACTAAACTCGTCTAAAACAGATAGAAAAACGCTCGCTAAACTTTTAGCGACGGTCGCAAGCAATCTCGAAACTGAGGATGACAGTTGAGTGAGGCTATGAATCGTAACACTGATAATGAAGCCTCACTTGGTAACAGTGAGGAGATGTTACAGTTTCGCCAGCTGATATTGGGTAAAGACAATCAGTTGGTACGTGACGCTGTTGAAGAGAACGCTCGTGATTTAGTGGCTGATGTTCTTACGGAAGCACTTCATGATCGACAAAAAGCGGATGGCAGTGTTTCGGGTGTTCTTACGCCTTTAGTGGAAAAAGCAGTCGAAAATTCGGTCAATGATCGAAAAGAACAATTTGTCAGTTATTTGTACCCGCTGGTGGGGAGTTTAGTACGTAAGTCTGTCAGTGCTTTTTTAGCGGAAATTATTGAGCAAACGAATGAGATGCTCGAAAGTAGCTTGACTTACAAGGGGTTGCGTTGGCGATTTGAAGCTCGTCGAGCGGGCGTTAGTTATTCTCAATATGTTGTTCAACAAACGTTTGTATTTCGAGTTGAGCAGGTCTTGTTAATTCATAGAGAAACGGGCTTGTTATTAAAAACCGTTATTAGAGATAAAACTCAAACCGCTGATGGCGATATGTTTTCAGCCATGTTGACCGCTATTAATGATTTTGTGGCCGATTCATTCACACATCAAAGTGAAGGAAATGAACAAAGTTTAGATGAAATTAAAACGGATGATTTTACGCTCTTAATTAAGCAGGGGCCCAAGGCTGTTTTAGTGGCGGCCATTACAGGGAATCCACCTGCCAACATTGGAAGTGAATTTCAGAAAACGCTTGAAAACATTCATCAAATATACAACGACGAGCTGAATAATTTTGAAGGTGATGCATCTGTTTTCGAGAATACAGAACAGCAATTAAATAGCTGTTTGATTGAGCAACAAAAAGAAAGTGATAAACAAGAAAGTCCCAAAAAAATACCTTGGTTGGTCATTGTGCCGTTGTTAATGGCTCTTAGTGCATTTTCTTATTGGATAGTGAAGCATTGGCAGTTAGATAATTTGCTTGAAAAGGTGTTGGTACTTGATGAAGTTTCTGGAATTGTCTTATTGGATGCTGAGTTATGCGATGACAAAATTTGCGTGAAAACCTTAAGAGATCCTGCTGCACAGGAAACTATGTCTTGGCTTATGTCGACAGGTTTTTCGCAAACCTTATTTCGTATCGATGAACGTTCTTATCAGTCTTTGGATATGAAGTTACTTCCT
The DNA here is from genome assembly GCF_003314975.1 of Marinomonas aquiplantarum. Taxonomy (GTDB): domain Bacteria; phylum Pseudomonadota; class Gammaproteobacteria; order Pseudomonadales; family Marinomonadaceae; genus Marinomonas; species Marinomonas aquiplantarum. The sequence goes on along the minus strand of NZ_QNRF01000003.1, from coordinate 443,422 downwards.
GAAAAACTTCAGAGAATACATCATGATTTCCCAGAAATTGGTTATAACCAAACAGAGCTTAAGTTTTTTGGTTCTATTTCTAATGATCGTTTTCAAGAGTTGAGGGCGGCTTTGAGTTCAATGCTTGAAAGCGCAACAGTAAATAATGTTTTAAGTGATGTTCAAGTGTCACCGCAGGGTGTGGATGAGCGTTTACTCAATCAAATGTTGTTTGAGAAAAATAAATCTGAAATAAGGGACGCCAGTTTTTTGTTCAATATGAATGAAAAAAACTTGGTCGATTCTAACGCTGAGGCTGTAAAGGATATAAGTGAAAAAATAATTTATACCACAGCGTTATCGAAAAAATTAGGTCAGCGATTTTTGGTTGTGATTATGGGGGCTAGTTCAAATGATGGTTCTGATGGGCATAATCAAAAACTTAGCTTAGAGCGAGCAGAGACAGTTCAAGGCGCACTTATAACTCAAGGCGTTGATCCTGATGTACTGAGGGTGGCAGGTCTTGGGGGGTTGGGGGTTAATGATGATGCGCGTCGGGTTATCTTTGAGGTCATTAGATTGGAGCCTGATAACATAGAAAAAGCGAAGAATTAAATGATACAAAAAAAGATTTGTATGCTAGGAGCATCTGCTGTTGGAAAAACCAGTTTGGTCAAGCAGTATGTTGAAGGGATTTTTTCAGACCGATATTTAACCAGTATTGGTGTGAAAATTGACAAAAAGGTAGTGGATGTCGGTGATTCTTCTGTTCAGTTGATGTTGTGGGATATAGAGGGGGTAGATCGCTATGCGGGTTTTAACCCAAAATATTTACGTGGGTCAGCTGCTGCTATTGTTGTGGTGGATCAGACTAGGCCACAGTCTTTACTTGATGGCTTGGAAATCTGTCGAATGATTAAAGCAGAAAAAGATGTTCCTGTTGTGATGGTCATTAATAAAAGTGATTTGCCAAAAGCAGATGGTTGGGATGGTGTGGCGGAAAATGATGGTTTGGCGATGATTGAGGCGAATTTTCAGACCAGTGCAAAGACTGGAGAGGGTGTTGAAAATATGTTTCTGGCTATCGCTGAATTGGCTTTGAAAACAAAAGTAGGTTGATATGAAAGCATCGTTTTTTCAAGAGCTAGGCCTCTTTGACTGTGCTATTTTGCAGCGAGTTGAAAACGATAAATTTATGGTGCTTTATGGAAATGCTCCTTGGTTTATTACACTGTTTGAGAATAAATTGAAAGGTGAGCTATGTGTTATTGATGACAGCCCCTTTTTCTTAGTCGATTTTCTTTTTGATGCGGATGAATTTTGGCAATTAAAAACAGATGGAAGAATTAATTCAGGGGTTTGGAGTGAGCAAACTGAAGATGCTTTACTGCGATTAGAAGCTGCGGCGATTTTTAGTAGAGGAATAGATTATCTTGTTCTTTTTAATATGGAGAACGAGTTTAATAAAAGACAGGGAATGCTTCAATCTGCACGAGAGCTTCTTATTTCAAATGATAAAGTTTTGGAGCAGCATGAACTTATTCGTGACAGAGTTGAATCTTTGGCGTCGGGTTCTGAACAGGTTAAAGGCGTAGAATTTCCAGTTAAAGAGGTAATTGATCATGCTGAATTTGGGGTTGCGATTCTCGATGCAAATATGCAAAGGCTGGAGCAAAATTTAGCACTTTATAATTTGTTTGAAATGTCACCGAATGACGACGGATCTCCAGCCGATTTGCTACTTGAACTTTGTCACAGTCAATTTTCTGGCTTCGAACGAGTTTTGGAGACTGGCAGTCGTTGGAATGGCGAGATTTATTGGCTTCACCCCCCCGCTCTGAGTCGTTGGTTGCAATTAACAGTTAGCCCTGTAAAAGATGAATCAGGAGATCGTAGTGGCTGGTTATTTTTGGTTACGGACATCACCCGAGAGAAATACCTTAAGCAAAGTAATGAAAAGTTAACCTATTTTGATGCTCTTACTAATTTACCGAATCGCCAATATTTTTGGCAATATTTAGAAACGTCTATCGAAACGAATCAGAGCTTTTATGTCTTATTGTTAGATGTGAAGCACTTGAAACGAACGAATGAAGAGTTTGGTTTTTCTGTCGGTGATCTCGTCTTGAAAGAAATCGTCGATCGCATTAGACCTTTGCTGAGTTCTAATGATGTCTTTGCGCGAATAGGCGGAAATGAATTCTCTATCATAGTGCGTGACATTGATTATACAAAATGCGAGTCGCTTGCAGGTCAAATGATTTCAGCTGTTAAGGAGCCTTATTACGCAGAGGACGAATTTAAATGCAGTGTTGGCTTGAGTATAGGAGGGGTTCACTACCCTAAAGATGGTCTGAGTGCTGAAGAGTTAATGAAGTATGCAGACTTGGCCTCTTTTACGGCCAAGCAAAATGTAAAAAGCGTTATTCAGTTTTATTCTGAAGACCTTAAGGACAGCTCGCGCAAACGGATAGAAATGGAGTCTGCATTACGTGAGGCAATAGAAAAAAAGCAATTTGAACTTTATTTGCAGCCAGTACTCAACTTGTCCTCAGAGAACATTACGCAGGCTGAAGCGTTGATTCGCTGGTACCGTCCAGATCTAGGGATGGTTTCGCCTGCTGAATTTATTCCTATCGCTGAGCAAACAGGTTTAATCATCAAAATAGGTAAGTGGGTTATTGAGGAGTCTATTAGGTTATTATCAGAGCTACATCGTCAGGGAAAATATATAAAGCTATCTATTAATTTATCCCCATCTCAAGTGAATGATCGTAGCTTACTGGACTTTATTAGATGCACTTTGAAAGAAAGTGGTCTCAATGCTAAATATCTTGAGCTTGAATTGACAGAAGGTGTATTGGTCGACGACTTTGATAAAGTTAGCGATTTTCTTCAGGAAATTCGAAAGATGGGGGTGAGTGTTGCGATTGACGATTTTGGAACAGGCTACAGTTCATTGTCTTATTTGCAAAAGCTCCCTATCGACTATTTAAAGATAGATCAGTCATTTGTGTTTAATTTGATGGAGCATGAAAGTAATCAAGCCATTGTCAAAGCCATCATCGCCATGGCAACCAGTTTGAAGTTGGAAGTGATTGCTGAAGGCGTCGAAAAAGAAGAGCAAAAAGCGTTTTTAAAGGCGCATGGCTGTCATTTTCTTCAGGGCTATCTGTTTAGCCGACCTTTAACTTATGATGATTTTCGAAAGCTTCTTTAATTTCTTTTAAATTGATAATAAAACACAATTTTTTGCTAATGAGCATACAATTTTCATAAATTGATGCGTATAATCCACGCGCTGAAACTTTTAAGTCCTGGGTCATGGCTTTTGTGTTTTTTGTCAAACTAGTCATCACCCATAAAAAATTAATTTGGAGTTATACCATGGCGTTAGAACGCACTCTATCTATCATCAAGCCAGATGCGGTTGCTAAAAATGTAATCGGTGAAATCTACACTCGTTTTGAGCGTGCTGGTTTTAAAATTGTTGAAGCGAAAATGATTCAACTTGACGACGAATTGGCTGGCGGTTTTTACGCTGAGCACAAAGAGCGTCCTTTCTACAAAGATTTGGTTGCTTTCATGACCTCTGGTCCTGTTGTGGTTTCTGTTCTTGAAGGTGAAGGTGCGGTTCTTCGTCACCGTGAACTAATGGGCGCAACTAACCCGAAAGAAGCAGCGGCTGGAACATTGCGTGCAGACTACGCAACATCTATCGATGCCAATGCGGTACACGGTTCTGATTCTGTAGAATCAGCAGCTCGTGAAATTGCTTACTTCTTCGGTAAGTAATTGACTGCCTGAGCGATTCGCTCAATGCATTTGGAAAGGCGGGCCTTGGCCCGCTTTTTTACAGAGGCTTCTGAAAAGAAAAATCTTTTCAGAGGCTTTTTTCGTTTACACTTAATGCTATAAATAGCAAGCGATCTGGAATTATGACTGACACCAAAAAAGTAAACCTGCTGGGTTTATCACCAACCAAACTGATTGAATTCTTTGAGTCCATCGGTGAGAAAAAATTTCGTGCCACTCAAGTGATGAAATGGATTCATCAAAAAGGGGCAGAAAGTTTCGATGAAATGACGGATGTTAGTAAGGCGTTACGAGCAAAGTTGGAGACGATTTGTGAAATTCGTGCGCCAGAGGTGGTCTCCCAGAACATCTCTAAAGATGGTACCCGTAAGTGGATTATTCGCACCGAAGGTGGCAAGAATGATTGTGTCGAAACGGTTTTGATTCCTGATGGCGATCGAGCTACTTTATGTGTTTCATCGCAGGTTGGTTGTTCATTAGATTGCAGCTTTTGTTCTACTGGTAAACAAGGGTTTAATCGTAACTTAACGCCTGCTGAAATTATTGGGCAGGTTTGGATCGCGATCAAATCCTTCGGCCCTATGGATCCGAATGGTCCTCGCCGCGTAACTAATGTGGTAATGATGGGGATGGGTGAGCCCTTGATGAACTTCGAGCCTGTGGTCGATGCGATGATTCTAATGATGCACGACAATGCTTATGGCTTGTCAAAGCGTCGAGTGACGTTGAGTACTTCGGGTGTGGTACCTAAAATCTACGAGTTGATTAAGCGCACTGATGTGTCGTTGGCGATTTCATTGCATGCGCCAAATAATCCATTGCGAGATGAATTGGTGCCAATCAACCGTAAATATCCCATTGCTGAGTTATTGGAAGCTTGTCAGCACTATTTGGCCAACTTGCCAGATAAACGCCATATCACGATTGAATATACCTTGATGTCGGGTGTGAATGACAATGAAGAGCAGGCGCATGAATTGGCGGAATTGCTCAAGGATTTGGAGTGTAAGATCAATCTAATTCCATTTAATCCATTCCCGCATTCTGGTTACGAGAAGCCATCAAATAATCGTACACGCCGTTTCCAAAAAATCTTGGCGGATGCGGGTTATACGGTGACAGTACGAACCACTCGTGGTGATGATATTGATGCGGCTTGTGGTCAATTGGTTGGTGATTTTCATGACAAGACGCGCCGCAGTCAGAAATACATTGAGCTTAGAGAAGTAAGTCAATAATAAAATAGATGATTAGAATAGCGGGCATAAAGGATCTGCCTTTGCTAGAGAGATGAGAATAAGACAAGGATGTCTGTATGCTAAAGGTTAAATTGCTCTGGGTGGTTAGTCTGTTATGGCTAAGTGCCTGTTCCCACCATACCTCTTCTTTTCCGGTTGTGCCTTTAACGGATTCTAAGCGTTTGTCCTTAGCGCAAGCCCATTTATTGCTAGGGCAGTGGTCTCTTGCGAAAGAACAGTTAGAGGGCATTTCAAGTGCTGCCCATGGGCGGGAATATTGGCGCTTATTAAGCCTGTATTGGCTAAGTGTTGAAAACTTGGAACAAGCGTTAAAAGTGTCAAAACTGGGCTTGTCATATTACCCTAATGACGGCTTTTTGCTTAATAATTATGGTGTGATATTGGGAACGAAAAAAGAGTGGGAAAAAGCATGCTCTCTTTTTCAGCAGGCAAATGATTTTTCTTTTCCGAAACGCCAATCTGTGCAAATAAATCTTTCTCGATGTGCTTTACGTCAGGAAGATGTAAAATTGGCTGAAAAGCACTTGGATCAAGCAAAAGAAATAGCAGAATTGCCTGTTATAGGTTTGCTGACTGAGCTCAATCTTGTTTTAATACAGGGTAATAATGACAAAGCTCGCATAATTTTTAATAATATCCAAACTTTTGAAAATGTTGCTCTAGGATGGGCACATTTTGACGAGTTCAAATGTTTATCCAAGTATATACATCGACACGTGGATGACGCGGCAAAGTACTCGTATGCGAGTGATTTTACATGCCTCAATGGCTCAAGGTATTGACATGACAACTGATAAACAAATTGACACTCCTTTTGAACAAGAAAAACCAGTAGACGCTCTCGAAACAGACATTGGCCAAACAGACAAAACACCAGAAGAAGAGCCACAAATCACCGCTACTGAAAACGTTACGACAACAGCAGATTTAGATTCCAGTGTTCAAGCGGCACTTCAAGAAGAGCAAGTAGAAGACGCGCCTGTCGAGGAAGAACAGGCTCAGCAAGCATTCACTATGAATATCGGTCAAGCCTTAAGAGAAAAACGTTTGGCGTTAGGGTTTGATGAAAAACAGGTCGCGGCTGAATTAAAGCTTACACAAGATCAAGTTAAAGCAATGGAAGAGAACAATTTCAGTTTCTTCCGCTCGATTACCTTCACACGAGGTTTCCTCAAAAGTTACAGTCGTCTTTTGGAGCTGGATGCAAAAGACGTATTAAGTGCGTTTGATGAGCAGCAACAAGTCTCTAAGCCGAGTATCGAACCGGTTGATACGGTTGTTCACAAACAATCTCATCTAGGTGACCCCATTGTTATTTTTGTGTCCGTGGTTATTGTCGCGGTATTGGTATTTTTTGTATTTTGGTGGCCGTCACAAAGTTCAGATGATGCGGCGACAAGTGATGCGGCCGCTGCTCAGGTAGAAAGTCCTGACGTTATTCAATCCGCGTCACCTGAGCCAGAACCGGAAGTGGTTGCAACAGAATCAGCTGAACCTTTAGAAGAGACTGACGTACAAGAGTCCACGATTGTTGATGATGCTCCAACGCCTGCGCAAGAGTCTCAAAGTTTATCTGATGATCAAGTCGTAACAGGCTTGTCTCCTGAAACCGTCGCTTTATTAGAAGAAGCCGGTGTTAGCCCAGAAGATGTGGTGAAGGCGAGCCAAGAGCCAGTCAAAGAGGTTGAAGATACACCAGCACAACCTTTTTATCTGGATGATGTGCAGATTACCTTTAGTGAAGACTGCTGGACCGAGATTCGTGATAGTACGGGCAAAATTCTATTCTCTGGTGTGAAAGCGGCCGGTAGTGAGTTGAATCTATCGGGAGAGGCTCCATATCGAGTAGTGTTTGGTTACTCAAGAGGGGTTTCCTCTTTGAAGTACAAAGGCCAAGAGTTTGATTTTTCATCTTATGTTCGTAAAGATTTGGCTCGTTTTGAGCTCAAGTAGAGACATTTATGCATTTTGAATCACCTATTAAACGCCGTCAATCACGCCAAATTATGGTGGGTGATGTGCCGGTTGGCGGTGGTGCGCCAATCAGTGTTCAGAGTATGACCAATACGGAAACCTGTGATGTTGATGCCACCGTTGCTCAAATAAGAGCGATTGCGGATGCTGGCGCCGATATTGTTCGAGTATCTGTTCCTTCTATGGATGCCGCTGAAGCCTTTAAGCGAATTCGTGAAGAAGTGTCTATTCCATTGGTCGCTGACATTCATTTTGATTATAAAATCGCTTTGAAAGTCGCTGAATATGGGGTGGATTGTTTGCGTATTAACCCGGGAAACATTGGTAACAAAGACCGAGTTCGAGCGGTTGTTGATTGCGCACGTGATAAAAATATTCCGATCCGAATCGGGGTTAATGCAGGCTCTCTTGAAAAAGACTTGCAGAAAAAATACGGTGAACCGACCCCTGATGCGCTGGTTGAATCGGCTTTTCGTCAAATTCAATATTTTGATGAGTTGGACTTTCATGAATACAAATTGAGCTTAAAAGCATCTGATATTTTTATGACGGTCGAAGCCTACCGTAAAATAGCGTCTCAAATTGATAATCCATTGCATTTAGGGATTACAGAGGCGGGTGGGTTGCGTTCTGGTACAGTGAAATCGTCCATCGGTCTAGGTTTGTTATTAATGGATGGCATTGGTGATACCTTAAGGGTTTCATTGGCCGCCGATCCAGTTCAAGAAATTAAAGTCGGTTGGGATATGCTACGCAGCTTAAAATTGCGTAGCCGCGGTATTAACTTTATTGCTTGTCCAAGCTGTTCACGTCAGAATTTTGATGTGATTAAAACCATGAATGAATTGGAAGAGCGTTTAGAAGACGTCACCATTCCAATGGATGTTGCTGTGATTGGTTGCATTGTTAATGGTCCAGGTGAAGCAAAAGAAGCTGACATAGGTTTGACGGGTGGTACGCCAAATAATTTGATTTACCAAGATGGTAAACCTGACAGTAAAACCAAAAATGTTTCCCTAGTAGATGATTTAGAGAAGAAGATTCGTGAGAAAGCCGTTCTAAAAGAACAGGAAATGGCTAATATCATTGTGAAAAATTAAGGATCCATAGTGGCTCGTAAAATTCAAGCGATCAGAGGAATGAATGACATTCTACCTGATCAATCATCCGTCTGGCTCTACTTAGAGAAGACAGTTGCCGATGTGGTTAAATCCTACGGCTATCAACAAATTCGTTTCCCTATTGTTGAAAACACGGAATTATTTAAACGTGGTGTTGGTGAAACGACCGATATTGTTGAAAAAGAAATGTACACCTTTGACGACCGTAACGGTGAGTCACTCACTTTGCGCCCTGAAGGTACGGCCAGTTGTGTACGTGCAGCGGATCAAGCGGGATTATTGTTTAATCAGGTGCAGCGTCTTTGGTATACCGGCCCTATGTTCCGTTATGAACGTCCACAAAAAGGGCGTTATCGTCAGTTTCATCAAATTGGCGTTGAGTCTTTTGGAATGGCCAGTGCGGACATCGATGCAGAATTAATCGTGTTATCTGCAAAGCTGTGGAAACAACTAGGCCTAATCGAGCATGTTGAACTGCAGCTTAATACCATTGGTCTGGCATCTGAGCGCGAAGCGTTTAAAGCTAACTTAGTGGAATATCTGACTGAATATAAAGATCAGTTGGATGAGGACAGTCAACGTCGTTTGACAACGAATCCTTTGCGCATATTGGATTCAAAAGATGCAAAGACACAAGAAATACTGAAAAATGCTCCAAGCTTGGACGACTTTATTGGTGAAGAATCACGCGCCCACTTTGATCGTTTACAGGCAATTTTAACAGCCAATAACGTTCCCTTTGTGATTAATAATAGTCTGGTTCGAGGCTTAGATTATTATGGGAAAACGGTCTTTGAGTGGGTAACAACACATTTGGGCGCCCAAGCAACGATCTGTGCCGGTGGGCGATACGATGGTTTGGTCGAACAGTTGGGTGGTAAAGCCACGCCAGCCGTTGGTTTTGCAATGGGTGTTGAACGTTTAATTTTGCTACTGGAAACCCTTGATTTGGTTCCAGAAGTAGCGAAATACCAAACAGACGTTTTCATGATCAGCTTAGGTGAAGAAGCTGAGTTGGCGTCTACTGTGTTGGCTGAAAAAATCCGTGAAGCAAATCCAGATAGGGTTGTATTGCGTCATTGTGGCGGCGGTAACTTTAAAAACCAAATGAAGAAAGCCGATCGTTCTGGCGCAGCAATGACGGTAATTATAGGGCAAGATGAAGTCGATCAAGGTATCTGTCAGGTGAAGCAGATGCGAACGGGTGAACAGGTGCCTTGCTCAATTGATGAATTGCCACGTTATATAGCGTCGCTATAACCTTTTTTAAATTAAGTCTTATCCTGCTTTTTGCAGGCTTTGTATGAGGAAGTAAGAAGTGTCTGAATTAAAGACGGAAGAAGAACAAATCGAAGCTTTTAAGGCTTGGTGGAAAAAGAATGGTACTGCCTTGGTTGTCGTAGTCGCGGTTGCTGTAGGTGGTTATTTTGGCTTTCAAGCTTGGAAGAATAGCCAAGAAGCGCATTTAAGCGAAGCTTCTGCTTTATACCAAAACCTAGTGGAAGCGGCCGCTAATTTGGACGATGAAAATAATCAGAAGACAGTGAGTTTTATCGCCAAACAGTTGTCTGAAGATTACAGTGATACCGGTTATGCCATGTTTGGCCAATTGTTTTTGGCGCGTGTAGATGCGGAGCAAGGTAATTATGATGACGCGGTTAGTGCATTAGAGTTGGCGATAAAAGAAACAGAAGACGCATCTTTTGTGGCCATTGCAAATTTGAGAATTGCTCGCTTGTTATTGCAAAAAGGCGATTTTGACGCGGCCATGAGTCGTGCTCAATTGGTGACCGAGCCTGAGTACCTTGCACAGCAACAAGAAGTGATTGGTGATATTTACTTGCAGCAAGGAATGCGTGATGACGCTCGTACTGCTTATGAAAAAGCCAGTGAAGCACTTGGAGCAGGTGTCAATCATCCTCTGCTTGATATTAAACTTCAGGACTTAGTAAAAGGTTAATAATGAAAAAGTCTCTTTTTCTGCTGTTATTATCTGCCGTTATTATTCAAGGGTGTTCCAATGCTCGCCCTAATTTACCCGATTTGCCGAGTCTTTCAAATGAAGTCGACCTTCATAAAGATTGGCGAACCAGTGTGGATGGTAACTTTGGTGAAACCAGTGAGCGTTTCAGTCTAGTTGCTGAGAATGATAAGCTTTATTTTGTTACGGATCAGGGAACACTTTATACCTTGAACCAAGCGGATGGCGATGAAATACATGAAATTGAGACAGGCTATGCTCCTAGTTCAGGTGTGACATTACAAGGTGACTCAATTTATTTTGGCACTTATGATGCTCAGTTGGTGGCGGTGTCGCTAACGAATAAGTCCGTTCTTTGGGAAAAGAGTTTGAGTTCAGAAGTGTTGTCGGAAGCGGCTTATGCCGCAGGTAAGATCGCTATTCAAACGGCAGATGGCTGGTTGAATGTGCTAGAGGCCGATTCGGGTAATACATTGTGGCGTGCCAAACAAGACTTGCCTGCTTTGACGGTGCGCGGTACCAGCTCACCTGTCATTGCAAATGGTAAAGTCGTCGCGGGCTTTGCTGATGGTCAAGTGAAAGCGTTTTCTCTTCAATCAGGTGAAGAACTTTGGTCGTATGCTGCTGGCAAGCCAGAAGGGCGTTATGAAATTGAACGCTTAAGTGACGTGGATGGTCGCTTAGTAGTGAAAGATAATGTGGTTTATGCTGTCGCTTATAATGGCACTCTTGTCGCGTTGGCATTAGAAACAGGTCGACCACTTTGGCAACGTAATATTGCTAGTTCCGTTGGTGTGGCGGTGAATGGCGAATTATTGGTTGCTGTTGATATGAAAAGCAATGTGATTGCATTAAACGCTAAGAATGGCTCTGAAGTATGGAAGAATTCAGATTTATTGGATAGAGACCTAATTTCACCGGAGTTCTTTGGTGATTATGTGGCATTAATGGATCGCGCAGGTTATGTGCATTTAATCGATTTGGGAACGGGTGCTGTGATGGCTCGAGAGTTGGCCAATGAAAAAAATGTGGCGCCAGGAAGTCGCATGCTGGCTCATAAAAAGCAGCTGTTCATATTAACACCAGACTCGGATGTGACTTCTCTTACGTATTGAGGTTAAGTTCGAACAATTGTGATTTTGTAAGGGGCTGCCATCGCTAAATTGGGATGGCGGCCACTTTCTATTTATAAAGGTAAAAAAATGATACCAGTAATTGCATTGGTAGGTAGACCCAATGTTGGCAAATCCACTTTGTTTAATCAGCTGACACGTTCACGTGATGCGTTGGTGGCAGATTATCCAGGCTTAACCCGTGACCGTAAATACGGTGATGGCAAAGTCGGTGGTCATGAGTTTATTGTTATTGATACTGGTGGTATCAGTGGTGATGAGCAGGGCATTGATGAAAAAATGGCACGCCAGTCTTTATTGGCAATCGAAGAAGCTGACTCTGTGTTATTTCTTGTGGATGGCCGCCATGGTTTGAATCCAGCTGATGAAATGATCGCGAATCACCTTCGCCGTTCTAGCAAGCCTGTCACCTTGGTCGTAAATAAGACGGATGGCATCAATGAAGACATCGCCTTAGCGGATTTTTATTCGTTAGGATTCGGTGAGTTACAACCTATTGCAGCAGCCCATGGTAAAGGGGTGCATGTGTTAATTGATCATGTGATGTTGCCGTTTGCCGAACAAGTAGAAGAAGCACGAAATCAAATTGATTTAGATTCTCGTGGTATTCGTATTGGTGTGGTTGGTCGTCCAAATGTTGGTAAATCCACCTTGGTTAACCGTATGTTAGGCGAAGACCGAGTGGTCGTTTATGACATGCCGGGCACAACACGTGACAGTGTCTACATTCCTTACTTACGTCATGATAAAGAATACACTTTGATTGATACCGCGGGGATTCGTCGACGTAAGCATGTGAAGGAAGCGGTTGAAAAGTTCTCCATTGTGAAGACCCTTCAAGCTATCCAAGATGCCAATGTGGTGATTGTGGTCATTGACTCACATGAAGACTTGGTTGAGCAGGATCTTCATATGATAGGGTATGTTTTGGACGCGGGTCGTGGAGTCGTCATCGCCATTAACAAGTGGGATGGTCTCCAAAAAGATGAGCGCGAGCACATTAAAAGTGAAGTTGAACGTCGATTAGGCTTTGTACCATACGCAAAAGTGCATTACATCTCGGCTCTACATGGTACGGCGGTAGGTGACTTGTATGACACCATTGAGACGACTTATGAGTCTTGCTATGCGAAATGGTCTACAAATCGTCTGACACGCATATTAGAAGATGCGGTTTCTGAGCATCAACCTCCTATGGTAAACAGTCGTCGTATAAAACTACGCTATGCACACCAAGGTGGGTCGAATCCTCCTCGTATTGTTGTACATGGAAATCAGGTGAATTCCTTGCCTGGCAGTTATAAGCGTTATTTGGAAAATAAGTTTCGCTCAGTTTTGAAAATAACAGGTACTCCTATTATTTTTGAATTCAAATCGTCCGATAACCCATTTGCACCCAAGAAAAAATAGGGTCAATGTTGTTTTAAAAGTCCTCTGCTTTGTTCGCATCGCAGGGGATTTTTTATATATAGCGGTTCACTATTTACTGCTTTATTCCCTTTTTTGTATAAATGAAATCATTAAAGGATGAATCTAGTAATAACCGTGTCATTTAAGTGTGCTACGTCGAATTTTCACTTTTTTTTCATTAGTATCTCGACATCTATTGTGGGGTACATGATGTTATTTTTACGTGGTTTTCTTTATCTACTTTTAGTGTCGGTGGTTGCTCAGCTCATTTCTTTGGAAGGTTATGAAATGCTATCGGCTGCTGAATACAGTGAGCATTCAGTCACAGAGCATTTGCAAGATGTGATGTCTTTCTTAAGTTTTGTGTTGTTTTTATATGTGTCTCGTCACTCCGAGCCGATGAAGATTGCGACCACTTTGTTAGCCGCGCTGATGGCGATGATGTTTGTTCGAGAATCCGATTCTCTGCTTGATCACTATGTTTTTGATGGGGCTTGGCAAACGGTTGTTTTATTTATTCTTGGGTGTGTTGTTGTGTTCCTATGGGGGCAATTTAAAGCCATTTACCCTTCTATGAAGGAATACGCCAAACACGCTAGTTTTGGTACGTTTTTAGCTGGGTTTGTGACCATCTTAGGGTTTTCTCGCTTGATGGGGCGTGGCTCATTTTGGGAAGCCGTCATGGGCGATGCGTACATGCGGGTGGTAAAAAACATAGTGGAGGAAGGTATTGAGACCCTTGGTTATACCTTGATTTTTATCTCTGCTATGGAATTGGCGTTAGCTTGTCGTCGTCAACAAAGAAAAGCGTTAGCCCATTAAGAAGTGAGTATTAAGAATTTAAAATCCCCTAGGGCTTTAGGGCCCTAGGGGATTTTTTTATTTTGTTCTACTGGAAGCGCGTTTTTTATTCGGCTGATTGCCTGTTTTTGGTCTCGCACCAGGCTTGTTTTTATTCGCCTTGTTACGGGCTTTTTCAGCGGCGGCATTTTTACTGATTGTCGGTCGGTTGGACGTATGGGATGCGCCCGTTTTTTGCCCTGGTTTGGCGTTTTTGGGTCTTCGTGGAACACGTTTGTCTTGCTCGGCTGGCGGTACAAGTTTGTTGTCACCATGACCAATTAAGTCGGCGCGACCCATTTTAATTAGAGTGTCACGAAGTCCTTGCCAGTTACTTGAGTCGTGGTAACGGAGAAAGCCTTTTTGAACACGTCGTTGTTCATAATCTTTCGGGGTATAAACGTCTTCACTTTTATAGGTCACTTGTTTTAACGGGTTCTTACCAGAGTGGTACATGGCCGTCGCTAGTGACATTGGAGATGGGTAAAAGGTTTGTACCTGATCTGGTTTAAAGTCGTTAGTTTTTAGCCAAACTGCTAGGTTCATCATGTCTTCATCTGAGCTGCCCGGGTGAGCGGCAATGAAATAGGGAATCAGGTGCTGTTTTTTGCCTGCTTCTTTGGAGTATTTATCAAACATGCGTTTGAAGCGGTCATAGGTTCCCATGCCAGGCTTCATCATTTTTGAAAGGGTGCCAGCCTCTGAGTGCTCAGGTGCAATTTTTAGCAGTCCGCCCACATGATGTGTCACCAATTCCCGAACGTATTCAGGGTCTTCCACGGCCAAATCATAGCGCAGACCTGAGGCAATCGAGACGGTATGAATGCCTTCGATAGCACGTGTCTTACGGTATAACTGAGTCGTTGGACTATGGTCTGTGTTTAAATTTGAACAAATCGTAGGGTAAACACAAGACAGTTTACGGCATGAAGCCTGAACCTCATCATCATTACAGTTCAAGGTATACATGTTTGATGTTGGTCCACCTAGGTCGGAGATATGACCTGTGAAACCTGGCACTTTGGCTTTGATGTCTTCGATTTCATTTAGGATGGATTCATGAGATCGCGACTGAATCACCCGACCTTCATGCTCCGTGATGGAGCAAAAAGTACAGCCACCAAAACAACCTCGCATAATGTTAATGGAGGTTTTGATCATGTCGTAAGCTGGAATTCGGGCTTTTTTGTATTTTGGATGCGGAACCCGAGCGTAGGGTAAGTCAAATACCCCGTCCATTTCATCTGTTTCCAATGGAATCGGTGGCGGGTTTACCCAGATTTCTTTTTTGCCATGCTTTTGAATTAAAGCCCTTGCGTTATGTGGGTTGGACTCTAAATGTAAAATACGTGATGTATGTGCATATAACACAGGGTCTTTTGAGACTTTTTCAAAAGAAGGCAGACGAATATAGGTTGTTTCGGGATCCAGCTTTTCGCCTCGACGAAGTGGTGCTGGAATGACGCGAATAGGCATCACATCTTGCTCTTCTTCGGTTTGGCATTTGCCTTCAGGAATATACTCATAAGGGCTGTAGATCTTGTCAATCTGACCGGGCCAATCAACTCGTGTTGAATCAATCTCAGTAAAGCCACCTGGAGGCGCATCTCTAACAATCGTTGTACCGCGTATGTTTTTGAGTTGATTTAAGGTTTTACCCATGGCCAATTCATGGGTAACGTCTAGCATGGCGCGTTCAGCGTTGCCGTACAATAAAATGTCGGCAGTGGAATCAATCAATACTGAACGGCGAACTTCATTGCTCCAATAATCATATTGCGCAATACGACGTAAACTGGCTTCAATGCCTCCGATCATAACAGGCACATCATTGAAGGCTTCTTTACAGCGTTGTGAATAAACAATGACCGCACGATCTGGACGCTTCCCGCCCTCACCATAAGGTGTATAAGCATCATCATTTCGTACTTTAAGGTCTGCCGTATAGCGGTTAATCATGGAGTCCATGTTGCCCGCAGTAACACCAAAGTACAGGTTAGGACGGCCAAGGCGCATGAAGTCCTCGGTATTTCGCCAGTTCGGTTGGTCTATGATGCCAACTCGGTAACCTTTTGATTCTAATAAGCGACCCAATACCGCCATGCCAAAGCTTGGGTGATCAACATAGGCATCTCCTGTGACAATGATGACATCACAGCTGTCCCATCCCAAGGCATCCATTTCTTCTCGAGTCGTGGGTAGGAAAGGAGATACGCCATAGCATTCAGCCCAATATGCTGGATATGAGAATAAATGCTGGGCGGTTTTGTGTCGTTTGATCATGGTTTGCTCTTGCTAGGTGAATCGCTGGACATCATTATGAGCGTGTCATAATTTAGCCTTATATAATGTGCGGCATTATCCCAGAAAACCACTCAGGTAAACAGCCTTTGCTGATAAGGAAGTTGAGTTAATTTTGATCAATGTGCCAAACGCTTTCTTCAAATGAAGTATAGCTACCGTCACGATAGTCTGGGTTGGTTTCCATAAGATTTTCCGATGCTAGTTTTTTAATGTCAGTGCCCCAAAGTTGAATCACTTCTTTCTCTGCAACTGAGAATGGCGGGCCTTTTTTATCGCCTTGGTATTGCAGCGTTATGAGCAATACAAAAGCTTTTTGTGACAATCTTTGTAGGGTGTGTTGAACGTATTTTTCTCTTACATTTTGAGGCATTGCGACCATCGCAGCGCGATCATAACAAGCATCAAACCCTTGTTCGTTAAAGTCAAAATAGTCACCCTCGATGAGTCTAATTGGTAGCTCATTGACTGTATGTATCTTGAGATTGCCTTGTTGAAGGGTTTCGTAGGTTAAATCGTTATCCCCAATAAACTCAATAATGGCAAGGGAAGATAACTCCACGCCTGTTACCTGATAGCCTTGTTCAGCTAACCAAATCATGTCATTAGTTTTACCACAAAGAGGAACAAGCACCTTGCTTTGTTTGGCTAGAATTGGCCAATAATCCACTAATTTGGGGTTAATGCCTTCTTGGTGAAAGCCAATACGACCGGTTTGCCAGCGCTCTAACCAAAAATCATTGGTAATCATATAGACCTCTCGAACAAAATGGTTGGCTTTTATTATAGGCCATTTTGTCGGCAGTTTAATGTGTGAAATTACTAGGCAATTTGTAAATTCATGAGACAGATTTTCCTTGCTGGCAGACAAAATCCAGAAACGCCTGATTGGCTTTAGATAAGTAACCGTCTTTTCGCCAAGCAATGTTTAAATCTAACCAGATGGGAGGATCAAATGATCGGGTAATCAGCTGATCGTCGTCTTCGATTACCATGGACAGCATGGTTGAAATACCAAAACCCTGTTTGGTGATGGATTTGATGAGGGGAATCAGATTTGTTTCAAATCCTATGTTTGGCTTGAGCCCAGCTTTCTCTGCAAGTTTGTCGACAATGCGGCGGTGAAAAAAGCCTTCTTTGAACATCACCAGTTCTTCATTAAAGAACGCCGCTGGAGTGACCTTGTTAAGTTGACTAAAAGGGTGGTCTTTGGCGACGACGACTCGCATTTCTTCTTCTAATAAATGTTCTGCCTGTAGGCTGGCGGGTAAGGTTTCAGCCACAATGACACTGAGGTCCAGTTCGCCTTTTTCCAGCATCTTCTGCAATTGCCAAGTACCACCTTCGATGACTTTAAGGGTAATACTGGGGTAACGGTTACGAAACGCCATCAGAATAGGAGGGAAATAATACGAACCAAGCATGCTCGGAATACCAACTCGGACTTCTCCTTGAGTGAGCCCGTTTAATTCTGACATTTCTAAGATGGCTTCATCTGTTGCTTGAACAATTCTTTTCGCGTGCTGATAGAGCTTGTTGCCCTCGTCTGTCAAACAGACATGACGATCTGCTCGATGAATGAGGGTTAAGCCTAACTCTTGCTCCAATTTTTTAATGGCCATACTCACCGCTGGTTGAGCGACTCCCAGTTGCTGAGCAGCTTTGGTAAAGCTGGCGGTTTCTGCAATGCAGACAAGGTAACGAAGCGGTTTTATGTCCATCAATAACTCTTATGGATTGGATAAGTTAGATATATTTTATTGATAAATTGTCTAGGCGTATAGTGACGTTTCGGTTGAACTTAGATTAAGGTGAGGTGAGTGTGATTGAAGTTGGTAGTCGTTTATTCTGGCGAGGTACGCTGGCGTTGGTGATTGGCTCTTTTATGATTTTTGCCAATGTGTACGTTACTCAGCCTTTATTACCCATGATTGCAAAAACGTTTTCAATTAGCCCTTTGCAAGCCAGCGCCAGTTTCACCATTACAACATTGACCTTGGGCATCTCACTGTTATTTTATGGGCCTATTTCTGACGCCTTGGGGCGAAAAGGCATCATGGTTTTTACCATGGTGGGGATTACCTTAACGACAGCGTGTTTGTC
Organism: Marinomonas aquiplantarum; assembly: GCF_003314975.1. Classification (GTDB taxonomy): domain Bacteria; phylum Pseudomonadota; class Gammaproteobacteria; order Pseudomonadales; family Marinomonadaceae; genus Marinomonas; species Marinomonas aquiplantarum. The sequence continues at coordinate 425,505 of NZ_QNRF01000003.1, read as the reverse complement.
TCAGGTTCAGCAATATGAACAACTGCTTGCACTGCGAGCGTTGCAAGGCTTTTTCTTGGCAGGGTTGCCGGCCATTGCGGTAGCGTATTTAGGAGACGAATATACGCCGGATGCTTTGATGGTGGCAGTCGGGTTGTACATCAGTGGTAATACCTTAGGGGGAATTGGTGGTCGCCTAATAGGAGGTTTTACGGGTGAATGGCTTGGTTATTCTGCTACGTTTTCGGTGATGGCGGTCATCAGTCTGGTTTGTTTATTGGCTTTTTATTTTCTTTTACCTTCTTCACAACATTTTGAATCGAAACCACTGCGTGTGGGCCTTATTTGGCAGAATATCAAAAGTCATTTGCATAATCGTCGGTTGTTAACCTGTTACCTGATTGGCGGTTTTAGCTTTTTTATTTTTATCAATCAATACAGCTACGTTACCTTTGTGTTGGAAGCTGAGCCTTATCACTTGTCGCCTAAATTTGTTGGTTTACTCTTCTTGACCTATTTATCTGGCACTCTAGGTTCTGCTATTTCAGGTAAGTTAGCGAAACGCTATGCTCAGGCCAATATATTAGTGCTGGGGACCTGTATTTTCATGTTTGGGTCTTTGGTGACGCTGGGAAGTTCCATTTGGATGATTTTGATCGGTTTATTGATTAACAGTTTTGGTTTCTTCTTATGTCATTCAACGGCCAGTAGTTTTGTTAGTCGTCATGCTAAGCATGCTAAAGCCAGTGCTTCCTCCTTGTATCTCGTGTTCTATTATTTGGGAGCAAGTCTGGGGGGCTTTTATCTGGACCCTTTCTGGCAATACAGTGGATGGACTGGTGTTATTATCGGTTCCTGGATTATTTTAGGGTTTGTGGTATTGGCAGGTATGAGCTTGGTTCGCTTTAAAGCATCGTCGCTTAGTCATGAAGTGAGTTGATTTAAAAACACTATATAGAATACATCGGGAAAGGTGAGCGCCATATTTAAGACATGGCGCTCTATGGTGTTAAAGTAGCTCCCAAACTCGAATAATGACAGCTGGATTGGTGGCGTAATCTTTGGCTCGTTCTAAAGTGCCTAAGAATACAGCTTGATTCATCCATTCATAAGGACTATCAATTGGAGCCTCAAAACTCAGCACGCTTTTAGCATATCGATTACGAGGATTAGCGTCGGTTGGTCGAGGTACGGTAAGCACCTTGTTATGAACATAAATAACGTAACCATCGTCCGTTTTTAATGCATATCTGGCATCTAGCTCTTTGCTTCCGTCTGGGCGAGTTAGTTGCCAATCTCCACCGCCTGGAATGACTGTGCCATTTAATCGAGGGCCTTCAAACTCGCCTCCAGTAATCCACACGATGCCACGGTTACCGTACTTACTGTTACCAACAATGGGACGGTTTTGGTCTATTGTGACACGGGATTCATATACAAATTTGGTTTGAAATCGTTCGTCTCGGTTTGGATCTTGTCCAGTGGCATGAAGAACAGAGCTAAATAGCAAACAGACTATTGTCGCAAAGGTTAAATGGCTAAGGGATGTAGGCATGGTATTACTCCTTGTTATTATTTTCTTGTCTTATCCATGAGTTGGATTTCAGTAGGTTACTAAACTGATTCATTATTGAATAATTGCTATTTGAGATAGGGAATTGGTTTTTTAGATATTCATAGAAGCGACCTTGATGAATTGTTAAGCTGCTTCTTATCTTAATAATAAAAATGATGAGGCCATATAATGCACGAAATTCAACTCACAAATAAAAGCGCAGATGCCCCAGTTCGTGTTTTTGAAAAGGCACTGAAAGATTCGCATAAATTAGGCATCATTCGACTTAATAAGCCTGCTTCTTTGAATGCGTTGAGTTTGCAAATGGTTGAATTGATGTCCCAGCAATTACAGGTCTGGAAAGATGATGAAGCCATTGTGGCGGTGTGGTTAGAAGGCGAAGGGGAGCGGGCATTTTGTGCTGGAGGGAATGTGGTGGAGGTCTATGAATCTGTTGTCGCAGCAGAGAGACCAGATCCAGCCGTCGTAGAGGACTATTTTAAAAAAGAATATGCGTTAGATTTCTGCTTACATACTTACCCCAAGCCTGTGATTTGTTGGGGGCAGGGTATCGTGATGGGCGGCGGCATGGGCTTATTTATGGCTGCGGATGTCCGAGTAGTGACAGAGACGAGTCGCTTGGCTATGCCTGAGATCACCATTGGCTTATTTCCTGATGTTGGAGCAAGTTATTTTCTTAATCAAATAGATGTTACTTGGGCTCGCTTTATCGCTTTGACTGGATGTCATTTGAGTTGTTCGGACGCAATGGCGTTAGGGATGGCCAATGTTCTAGTCTCACAAGAGTCAAAAAAAGCGTTGTTGGAGAGTCTGGATAAGGTGCATTGGGATGGTCGGGATAAGGAACGATCGTTAGTAAGTCTTAAGCAACTCATCTCACCCTTGTCTCAACGGCTAAGTAGCTTGAATCATGTAGATAATCATGTGAAAGAACATACCAGCGAAATAGCACCGTTAATGGTAGGTTCCATCGAGGAAATAGATCAGAAAATTAGGCAATGGAAACCTGAGACGGCTTGGTTGAAAAAAGCCAAGCAAAGCTTTCTTTCCGGTAGCGCGTTATCGGCTCATATCATTCTTCGTCAGTTGGAAGTACACCGGCAGTCAAGTTTGCATCAGGTGTTTGACTCAGAATTAAACCTAATCACCGCTTTGTGCCATAAAGGAGATTTTGCAGAAGGTGTGAGAGCCTTATTGGTAGATAAAGATAAGTCACCAACGTGGCGATTTAGCAGTGTAACCTCCGTGAACCTAGAGGATGTGGAGCAATTTTTACCTTTCAATTAGTGTGTCACAACCACAGCAGCGAGCTATTCAGAGCACTCAAAATGACTTTGTTTGATGCATTTTTGAGTATAAAAAAAGCCCTGCAATGCAGGGCTTAAACGAGAGTGTGACAACAATAAGGTCACTAACCGCGATTAAACGGCATTCTGACTTAATAGGAAAACCTACCAAGATGCAGTTGGTGCCTGCCATCTACTCTGTTAATGAGGTGGCAGGTATAAATTACACGGCGTCTTTATTTAACGACGCATTTTCAATGACTTCATTTAAGTGCAACCAAGTCTCGACGACGGTATCCGGGTTAAGAGAAACACTTTCGATACCTTGAGCGACCAACCAGTCAGCAAAATCCGCATGGTCTGATGGCCCTTGACCACAAATCCCTACGTACTTTCCTTGTTCACGACAAGCGGAAATGGCCATTTTTAAGAGTTTTTTCACTGCTGGGTTACGTTCATCGAACTTGTCGGCAATCAAGCCTGAATCTCGATCGAGCCCGAGAGTCAGTTGTGTTAAATCATTGGAACCAATAGAGAAGCCATCGAAGTACTGTAGGAACTCCTCAGCTAAAAGTGCGTTAGACGGTAGTTCACACATCATGATGACTTTGAGGCCGTTTTCACCGCGAGCCAAGCCTTGTTCCGCAAGCAATTCTGTGACTTGCTGAGCTTCTTCTAACGTACGTACAAATGGAATCATAATCTGTACATTGGTCAGCCCCATGTCGTTACGAACTCGACGAATGGCTTCACATTCCATGGCAAAACAATCACGGAATGAGTCGTCAATGTAGCGAGCTGCACCACGGAAACCTAGCATTGGATTTTCTTCATCTGGTTCGAACAATGGTCCTCCAACGAGATTGTGATACTCATTGGATTTAAAGTCAGAAAGACGAACAATGACGGGTTTCTGAGAAAAAGAGCACGCCAGAGTTGCTACGCCTTCTACTAGTTTGTCGACATAAAACTCGACTGGACCTTGGTAACCAGCGATACGATGATCGATCTCTTCTTTTAAAGCAGCGTCCATATCTGCGTAATTCAGTAAGGCTTTTGGGTGAATGCCAATCATACGGTTGATAATGAATTCGAGACGTGCCAAACCAATGCCGGCATTTGGTAGCATCGCGAAGTCAAAAGCGCGATTTGGATTACCAACGTTCATCATGACTTTGACGGGTAAGTCTGGCATGTTGCCCACTTCAGAAGTAATCACATCGAACTGCAATGCTCCCTGATAAACAAAGCCCATATCGCCTTGCGCACAAGAAACGGTTACTTGCTGGTCATTTTTCAAGACTTCTGTTGCATCGCCACAACCGACTACGGCTGGAATGCCTAATTCACGTGCAATAATGGCCGCGTGACAGGTTCGACCACCACGATTGGTGACAATCGCCGAGGCACGCTTCATGATGGGTTCCCAATCTGGGTCTGTGATGTCAGTGACAAGAACATCACCAGGTTGGATGCGATCCATCTCAGTAATGGATGACAGTACTTTTACCGCCCCTGTACCAATTTTGTGACCAATGGCACGACCTGTAATCATGATCTGAGAGGTTTCTTTTAAGCTGTAACGTTCCATGCTCTGAGCACTGCTTTGGCTACGAACCGTTTCAGGTCGAGCTTGCACTATGTAGAGTTTTCCATCTATGCCATCTTTGGCCCATTCTATGTCCATCGGGCGCTGGTAATGTTTTTCGATAATACAAGCTTGTCGTGCCAAATCTTCTATTTCGTCATTGCTCAAAGCAAAGCGGTTTTGATCGTCGAGAGCAACAGGAACAACCTTAACAAACTCGTCGCTACCTGCCTCTGCGTACTCCATTTTTTGTGCTTTGCTACCAAGACTTTTACGTACAACGGCTGGACGGTTGGATTCGAGGGTGGGTTTGTGAACATAGTATTCATCAGGGTTAACGGTACCTTGTACCACCATTTCACCTAAACCGTATGCGGCGGTAATGAAGACCACTTCATCGAAGCCGGATTCAGTATCCAAGGTAAATAAGACACCAGATGCGCCAATGTCACTGCGGACCATTTTTTGAATGCCAGCAGATAAAGCAACGCCTTGATGTTCAAAGCCTTGGTGTACGCGGTATGAAATCGCACGATCATTAAATAAAGAGGCGAAAACGCGTTTGATTGACGCTTTAATGTCCGCTAAACCTATCACATTAAGGTAGGTTTCCTGTTGACCTGCAAAGGACGCATCAGGCAAATCTTCCGCAGTGGCAGAAGAACGAACGGCAAAGGAAGTACCTTCGGCATTGTCTTCACACAAAACCGCAAAAGCGTGTTCAATTTCTTGGTTGAACTCGTCAGAGAAAGACGCGTCTTCAATCCACTGGCGAATTTTGACGCCAGTCTCGGCAAGAGCATGCACATCATCTACATCCAAACTGTCTAAAGTCTGGTGGATTTTGTCTTCTAACCCCGTCTCAACCAAAAAGCTTTGATAGGCATAAGCAGTGGTTGCGAAACCATTTGGTACTTGGATACCAAGGTCTGTCAGGTTAGAAATCATTTCTCCCAAGGAGGCATTTTTCCCGCCTACTTGACCGACATCTTCTAAACGAAGATCTTTAAACCACTTAATAAATTTGCTCACAAGAGACTCCGATGGTTGAGTGTTTTTATTATCGAATCAATAAAAATCATTTGCGGGCACAATGTAAAGAGCTACCCGCCGAGTAAGAGTGTCTGCTGACAAGGTCATTCTAGGGCTTGTCAAAGCCTTAACTCTGGGTCCATTGTATGTAGCTGGGATGCGTTGAATAAAATCGATTATTCGATGTAGTTTTATTTCAATCGAAAAAACGGATGTCGTTAGATAACAACAAAATGAGTAAAAATGACATGAAAGTGTATTTTGTTTCCGATGGAACGGCGATTACCGCCGAAGTGTTTGGTTCTGCTATGTTGTCTTTTTTTGATGTCGACATATTGACCAAAAGTGTGCCTTTTTTGAGCACTAAGGACCAAGCTAATGGTCTAAAACAACAAATTGATTTAGAGGTTGAGCAGGGGGCATCGGTATTGGTTTTTTATACCATTTCAGACCAAGCTATCAGTGACATAGTGCAGTCTTGTCAGTGCCATTGTTACAATGTGTTTGGTGATATGTTGTCGCCCATTGAGCAGGCCTTAGGGGTCAAAGCTCAACCTTCGGCACAAAAAGCCCATGGTATGAAAGCGGGGGTTTATGATGGTCGGATAGACGCGATTAACTATGCTTTGGCGAATGATGATGGGGCATCCATCAAAAATTTCGATCAAGCGGATATCATTTTGCTTGGTGTTTCTCGTTCGGGCAAAACGCCGACGAGTTTATATCTGGCCATGCAGTACGGAATTAGAGCGGCAAACTACCCGATAACGGAAGACGACTTTTCCTCTGCTGGCTTACCTAAAGTATTAAAACTTCACAAGAAAAAGCTGTTTGGGCTGACTATTGATCCGCAGAGGTTGCATGAAATTCGTACTGGTCGTATGGCGCAAAGTAAATACGCTTCTTTCAGGCAATGTCGCTATGAAATTGAGGAAGTAGAGTCTTTGTATCGTCAGGAGCGCATCCCCTTCTTAAACTCTACGACCCTGTCGGTGGAAGAAATTTCCACCAAAGTGATGGCCGAAATGAATTTAGAGCGTCATCGTCAATGAAATTAGAGTCGAAATAGATCGAATTATTCGATCTATTCATCGATTTTGCTGAATAATTAAACAGAAAAAAGTCATATTTTTTATTTATGACTATTTTGACCCAGCAAAAACAGAGTTATTGTTCGATAAAATAAGGCTTTCTTTTACGTTTTGTTGTCGAATTACAAAATAACCTTTCCACAGTGTGCAGATAATAGAGAGAACAAGGCTTTTATAGAGAGTATTCCCTGAGAATACTCTATAATGAGATAACTTATGTGGGCTTATAAAGGGCACGTTGCCAAAGCCAAAACCACATTCTCAATCGTAAGATGTTCATATTGGTGATTTATAACAGGATGTCTTACTAAAAAAACCAAGGATAAACATACATTGAGTAAAAAAATTAACGATCCACACTCGCAGCGCGAAGCATCAAAATACGATAATCCGGTGCCTAGTCGTGAATACATCTTAGAATTTCTTGCAACACAAAATACCGCTTTAAGTCACCCACAACTGTGCGACTTATTTTCTCTTAAAGGAGAAGATGAGATAGAAGCATTGCGTCGTCGTTTAATTGCCATGTGTCGCGACAGTCAGCTATCCAGTAATGCCAATAATGAATATAAGCCTCTTTTAGAAAGTGACTTCATCGAAGGGTACGTACAAGGCAATAAAGAAGGTCATGGCTTCTTATTGCGTGCCAGCGATGACGACATCTTTTTGTCCGCTCGTCAGATGATGAACGTAATGGACGGTGATAAAGCTAAAGTTCGCTTGTCTGGTCGCAGTGTAAAAGGCCGTTTAGATGGTGTTATCGTTGAAGTATTGGAACGAAAGCATACCCAGTTAGTCGGACGTTACTATGAAGAGAGCCAGACGGCTTTTGTGACGCCTGAAAATCCAAGAATCGCACAAGACATTCTGATTGGTAAAGATTCCGGACTGGCGCCTAAACATGGTCAATATGTGTTGGTTGAGATCCTTTCTTATGCCGATCGAGGTCAATCAGCAAAAGGCATTGTGAAGAAAGTACTGGGTGACTTCATGGCGCCGGGTGTTGAAATTGAAGTGGCTATGCATCGTTATGAAATTCCTAACGAGTGGCCTGCGGCTGTTGAGCAACAAGTTAAACACTTTACCCCTGAAGTCGCGGAAGAAGACAAAGCCCATCGAGTGGATTTACGCGAGACACCTTTTGTCACCATTGACGGCGAAGATGCCCGTGACTTTGATGACGCGGTATATTGTGAAAAAACACCAGGTGGTTGGAAGCTGTTTGTCGCCATCGCAGATGTGTCTCATTATGTTAAAAAAGACACCGCATTAGACGAAGAGGCCATTGTGCGAGGTAATTCAGTTTACTTCCCTGGCCGAGTGATTCCAATGCTACCGGAAGTGCTTTCCAACGGTTTGTGTTCATTGAACCCAGATGTCGATCGACTTGCCATGGTGGCTGAGATTTCTCTGACCACAAAAGGCAAGATGCGTGGCTTTAAATTCTATGAAGGTTTGATTCGTTCCCATGCCCGTCTAACATACACTAAAGTGTCTAAAATGATTGCGGCAGAACCAGAAGATGAAGGTCTGGCTTTGCGTGATCGCTATCAAAGTATCGTCTCTCATATTGATGATCTCAACGGTTTATATCAAGTGCTAAAACTGGCTCGTGAAGAACGAGGAGCGATGGAGTTTGATACCGTTGAAACCCGTATGGTGTTTGATGAACATTCGAAGATTGAACACATAGTGCCGGTCGAACGAAATGACGCCCATAAGTTAATTGAAGAGTGCATGTTATGTGCGAATGTGGCAGCGGCAGAGTTATTGATTAAAGCGGATTTACCGGCCTTGTTCCGTGTTCATGAAGGACCAAAAGAAGATCGACTACTGACTTTGCGCAGCTATCTTGGATTGCTTGGTTTAGAGCTCACTGGTGGTCTAAAACCGACTCCTGCGGATTACGCTATGGTGGCAGAGCAAATTAAAGACCGAGCGGATGCACGAAGCATTCAAACCATGATGTTACGTTCTATGTCGCAAGCGGTTTATCAAGCCGATAACATGGGCCATTTTGGTTTGAATTATGAAGCTTATACCCATTTTACTTCGCCGATTCGACGTTATCCTGATTTGCTGGTTCATCGGGCGATTCGTTATTTGATTCGTGGCGAAGGCCGACCGAATGTGACTCAAGCTCATCGAGTGGCTGGCAGTCCTCTATTAAAAGAGAAGAAAATCTACGGTTATGACCATGCCGATATGGATGGCTTAGGCGATTCTTGTTCTTTGACAGAGCGACGTGCTGACGAAGCCACTCGCGACGTTGAAGCTTGGCTTAAATGCCAATACGTTGAGCAACATCTAGGCGATGCTTTTGATGGTGTGGTTACGGCGGTGACGTCTTTTGGCTTGTTTGTCGAGTTACAAGGGTTGTTTGTCGATGGTTTGGTTCACATTTCTGGTTTAGGTCAGGATTACTTTGTTCATGATATTGAGCATCAAGCCATTATTGGTGAGCGAACTGGTCGGGTGTTTCGTCTTGGTGATCGTCTGAAAGTTCGAGTTGCAAGTGTTAATTTAGAGCAGCGTAAGATTGATCTGACATTAGATGAGTCGGCTTCACGTCCTCGTAAGAAGGTCGAGCGTGATGACCTGACCGAATTGGAAATGCAATTGGCGCAACTGCCTCCGATTGAATTAGGTGGTCGCTCTAAACCAAAGGCAAAAACCACTTCGGAAGACGGAACTGGAAATAAAAAAGAAGGCGCGAAAGACACAGCGTCAGATAAACCGAAGAGTAAAAAGCGTCGCGTCCCTTCCAAGGGCAAACGCATTAGGCAAAAGAAAACGGCTCAAGCTGCGGCTAAGACAAAAACGTCGTCAAATAGTGCGAAGAAGCCTAAAAAAGCGAAAAAGGTCAGCAAAGCGAAAAAAAGCAATGCGAAACCACGATCTAGAGACTAACCAATAGTCGATTAAATGCCGATATAGAGAGAATGAAATAAAACATGTCCGATTTAGAATGGATATACGGTATTCATGCCGTAGAAAATGCGTTGTCACAACAAGCTGATCGTATTAAAGAAGTGCGTTTTCAAGAAGGCCGTGACGACAAGAAAACACAGCGGTTAATGAAGTTATGTAAAACGAACAAGGTTCGTTACAGCTTGGTGCCACGTCGCGACTTAGATCAGCTTTTTAGCAAAACCAAAGAACGAGTCGTACATCAAGGGGTTGTCGCCTATACCACTATGACCAAAGCAGGCAGCGAAGCCGATTTACACGCTTATGTTGAGGGATTGGATGAAACGCCACTGGTCATTATTTTGGATGGTGTGACTGACCCTCATAACCTTGGTGCTTGTTTACGAAGTGCCGACGCCGCTGGCGCTCACGCCGTCATTATGCCAAAAGATAACTCCGCGCCGCTCAATGCCACTGTCAGTAAAGTGGCCTGTGGTGCGGCGGAAAGTATGCCTGTATATGCGGTGACGAACCTGGCTCGTACGATGAAAAAACTGCAAGACCAAGGTATTTGGATTTTCGGTACAGCAGGCGAAGCGACAGGTACCATTTATGAGCAGGACTTAACCATTCCGACGGCCATTGTGATGGGCGCAGAAGGGGAAGGTATGCGCCGCTTAACTCGTGAACAGTGTGATTATCTCGTTAAGCTCCCTATGGCTGGCGTGGTATCCAGTTTGAATGTTTCCGTCGCAACAGGTGTTTGCTTGTATGAAGTGGTTCGACAGCGTGCTGTGAAAGCTAAGCGTTAAGGAGTAAGCCTTGTTATCGTCGTTTCAAATTCAAGCTCCTTCGTCGGCTTTTGACGTGGATCTACAGCATAAAATTGACACCAAAACTAAGCCACCTGGATCGTTAGGATCCCTTGAAAAACTTGCTTTTCAATTGGGGCGAATTCAAGGCAAGACAACACCTGATGTCAGTCGTGCCAAGATGATTGTGTTTGCGGCGGACCATGGAGTGGTCGATCAAGGTATTAGCTTATTTCCACAAGAAGTGACACCACAAATGGTGATGAACTTTTTGATGGGAGGCGCGGCGGTGAGCGTATTCTGTCAGCAGCATAATGTGCCATTGCGAGTTGTTGATGTCGGTGTGAAAGTGGATTTGGATGATCATCCATTGTTAACCAAGCACAAAGTAGCCTATGCCTCCCAAGATTTTAGCCAAACGGCAGCCATGACTTCTGAGCAAGTCACTAAGGCGCTGCAGGCTGGGGTAGACGAAGTGGATCAGGCCATAGCAGAAGGCAGCCAGCTCTTGATGTTTGGTGAAATGGGCATTGGTAATACCTGTGTTTCATCTTGCATGATGTCGGCTTTATTAGGTGATGACGCCACTGTGACGGCGGGCCGAGGGACTGGTTTGGATGACCATGGCGTGTCTCACAAGGCAAACATTATCCAGCAGTCTTTGTTACGAGCGGAACAAGAAACGGGTCAGCGTATGGCTGACTGGAGCTCACAAACCCTTGCTGAGCAAGTTGGCGGTTTTGAAATATTGGCAATGGCCGGGGCTATGCTACAGGCAGCAAAGCAGCAGACCGCCTTTGTCGTTGATGGTTTTATTTGTTCTGTGGCTTTGTTGTTTGCTCATAAAGTATCGCCCTTGGTGAAGGAATACGCTATTTTTGCTCATCAATCAAATGAACAGGCGCATCAACGTTTGCTTGAGTTTCTTAACGCGGAGCCAATTTTGTCCTTAGATTTGCGTTTAGGGGAAGGTTCTGGTGCGATTTTGTCTTACCCTTTAATTCAAAGTGCCTGTGTTTTTATGGCACAAATGGCCAGTTTCGAAAGTGCCGGCGTAAGTGATCAAGCCTAATATTAATTGATGGCTTGGTGGGTTGATTAAGGGGTATGAGAATAGTATGAAAAACGTATTAACCAGCGCTTATTGGCAAGGCTTTAAACGCAGTTTAGCAACATACACACGCATTCCATTACGAGTCGATTGGCGTGATGATATTGAACACCTTCCGGCAGTGAGTTTTTTGCCATGGGTGGGTATCGTCATCGCTATTTTGAGTACTTGGCCATTATGGTTTGATTGGTCAACCTCGTTACAGGCGCTGTTCATGTTACTGACGGCTGTGCTTTTAACGGGGGGCTTTCATGAAGATGGCTTGATGGACAGTTGTGATGGTTTGGTCGGCGGTTGGGATAAAGAGCAACGCCTAACCATTATGAAGGACTCTCGTTTAGGCAGTTATGCCGCTCTGACCATTTGGTTTTCCTTAACCTTGAAATGGTTATTGTTGAGCGAGCTATTAAATACCGCTTCTAATTCTTTTCTAGGCTTAATCTATTTGATCACTTCTTGGTGTGCTGTTCATGTTTTGGCGCGCGTTTTTCCTCTTGTTTTGATGCATTGTCTGGATTACGTCACATTAGGTGAGAGTAAAGCTAAAAGCATGATTGCCCGATTTGGCATGAAAGAATGGGTTGTGGCTTTGGTGCCCTGTGCGATTTTGGCCATTTTGTCTTTGAGTCTATTGGAAATTGCACTCGTTGCTGTGTTGGCTGCGTTATTTTTATTGGCCATACGTCAATATTTGCAGCATAAGATTCAAGGCTTTAATGGTGATACCTTGGGCGCTAGCGAGCAACTGGGCGAAATCTTTATGATTGCGGCTTTATTGGTGTGTGCATCATGAAATTGCTTCTAGTTCGACACCCCAAACCGGATGTGAAAGCAGGTTTATGTTATGGGGATATGGATGTGCCGTTGGTGAAGGGGTGGCAAACTCATGCTCAGGCGTTAAAAGCGTCACTGAATTTAGAGTATGACAATGACAAGACTCGTTGTTACCACAGTCCTTTAAGCAGAGCGGCTTTGTTGGCCAACCACATCAGTGATGGTCAGTCTCAGCCTGTGGATGCTTTACGAGAGATGGATTTTGGTCATTGGGAAGGTCTATGTTGGTCTGATATTCCGCGACAAGAGATGGATGTGTGGGCCAGTGATATTGTTAATGAAAACCCATTTCAAGGTGAAACCTTGCAAGCTGTAGCCGATCGAGTGTGGCAATGGTGGCTTAGTGTGAAAGATGAGCCAATGGATACTTGTGTGCTGGTAGCGCATTCAGGTGTGATTAAAGTGCTTGTCAGCTTGTTGTGTGAATGGCCTTTATCAAAATGTTTTCGTATCGATGTTGATTTCACCAGTGTGAGTGAATTCTCCATACAAGGCGAATGGGTGTCATTAAAGCGTTTGGGGGCAGGGGATTGGTTTCTCAATACGCCTGAATAAGCAAACGAATCATGATAAACGACTCATCATCAAATGACTTAGTAATCGCTAAGTTAGCTTAGTTCGACAGAGACAAAATATATAATGTTGTTATATCTATTAGGTATGTTTGGGATAGCGGCTTTTGCTGTGACTGGGGTGATCTCATCAGGCAAAAAAGACATGGATTTGTTCAGTGTGGTGTTTCTTGGCATGGTAACCTCACTAGGTGGCGGTACGATTAGAGACACGGTATTGGGTGTTGAGGATGTTTACTGGGTTAGTGATACGTCTTATCTTTGGGTCGCTTTTTTATCTTCTTTGACGGCTTTTTTCGCAGTGCGTTATATGGAGGATCGACAGAGTGTTTTCCATTATGCCGATTCTTTTGGTTTAGCCTTGTTTACCGTGGTCGCTACGGAAAAAGTATTGAACCTAGGTTTTCCGCCCACGATAGCCATTACTATGGGAGTGATCACGGGGATTGCAGGGGGCATTATTCGAGATGTGCTGAGTCATCGCCCGCCCTTAGTATTAGGTCGAGAGTTTTATGCAACACCGGCTTTTTTGGGGGCCTTGTTATTAGTGCTACTAGAAAAAAACATACCTTCACATGAATTTAACTCGATTTACGCCGTGGCATTAGTCTTTATACTGAGGGTCTTTGCAATCCATAAAGACTTATATTATCCAAGCTGGTTACTTTATAAAAAGCGTTAAGAGATAAAAGAGGACAAGGCTAATGGCAAATACAGCAACGCAAACCGAAGCCGAAAAACAGCAAGCGCGTTTGTTAAAAAAGAAAGCGGTTGTGGATCAGCGTATTGCCGCTGCGACAGAAGAGCGTGGTGTGACCATCTTGTTAACGGGCAATGGCAAGGGGAAAAGTTCCAGTGCCTTCGGCACCATGGCGAGAGCATTAGGTCATGGCCAAAAATGTGGTGTGATTCAGTTTATTAAAGGTCGTAAGGCTACCGGTGAACAACTCTTTTTCGGTGAACATCCACGCGTTGAGTTTCATGTAATGGGACATGGTTTTACTTGGGAAACCCGTGACCCTGAGCTGGAGCAAAAAGCAGCGAATCAGGCCTGGTCTATGGCTAAGGTTATGCTGGCTGATGAGAATATTGATTTTGTTTTATTAGATGAAATCACCTATATGTATAAATATGGCTATTTAAACGAACACGATTTAATCGATGCGTTAGCCTCTCGTCCAGCACATCAGAATGTGATGATGACAGGGCGAACAGCGCCGCGGATTCTTCTTGATACCGTAGATACGCATAGTAAGATTGCTAATGAACGACATGCGTTTGCGGGTGGCGTAAAAGCGCAACCCGGTATCGAGTGGTAGTGTTTTCTAGACCAATAAACCATTTCTGAATGTCATCAAGAAGGTCAGCGATAAGCTGGCCTTTTTTGTGTCTCTCTTTTCCATATTTTCGAAAAAACTATTATTAATAATGAGATTTATTCTCAAAATAACTGGATTTATTCTGTTTTGTTTACGATAATGATTCTCATTAGATCTTAATGATTGACCTACTTGGTCGCGGAGGAAACGATGCAAAACTGGGAACGTTTAACAAGACAAGCCAATAAAGCTTACTCAAACCATGATTACTCAGACTCTATTGAGCTTAATCAACAAGCGCTTCAGCAGGTCGAGCAGTCTTTTGATGATGATTTTCATCAAGATGCTGAGTCTGTTGTTGCCGCAGCAGCAGTCAGTTTTCTCAATATCGCCGAGTCTTATACTGCTTTAGGTGATTTCCTTTCCGCAAACACACAATACGAAAGCGCTGTGAACTTTTTACAGGCAGTCATTGTGCGTCCTGATATGGATGAAGACCAACGTGGCTTGATTATGAGAACAGCAACTCACATTCGTTTTGAATGGGAGTTGTTCTCACAGAGTCATAGCAAACATGTTATGGCTCAAAGTAAAGCGCTGATGCGTTCTATTACAAATGTTGTTACCAGTCAGGCCACTATGGTGCGCCATTAAATTCGCTTTAAATTGATAAGGATAAATATATGAAATCTGCTGTTACATCACTCGTTGCTAGTCTCTGTTTGGCTCTAATGAGTTCAATGGTATTAGCACACCCAGGTCACGACCATGCTCATTGGTCTAGTGAGTTGATTCATATGTTAACTTGGCTAGCCATTGCCAGTGTGATCGTAGGCGGCTTAATTTATAAGCAAGTACTACGTCGTAAAGGTTCTAAGCAGGAGGATAAAAACCATGATGCATAATATGGTGAAAGTGTTAGACAAGGTGATTGGTTTTAAAACCGCTCAAGCTCACTGTGATATTCCATGCAAAATTTACGATCCTTCAACCGCTCTATTGGCGGCTTTAAGCTGTGTTCGCTTGATGGATTTAATTAAAGAAATCGAAGACAAAGAGACATTAACGGTTGCTGATTATGCTCAGATCGCCCGCTTAGTAGGTGAAAAAGAGTCGGCGAGCACAGAGGTAAAAGAAGCCGTTCGTATTATTTGGGGAGATTACTTCAAAGCACCTCAATTCGAACAAGTGCCTAATGCGCATGATCTGACGCACAGCATTATGCTGCAAGCGTCAAAATGTAAGCAAGGCATCAACCGTGAAGAAGGTGAAAAGCTGGTGTCATTAGTGAATGAATTTGCTGAAGCCTTTTGGTTAACGAAGGGGGTCACAACTTACAGAGCACCTTGTCCTTATCCTCCTATGTTGGACACTGTCTACCCTGATCTGAAGGGTTAGATTGGTTTTTATGAACATCAGGAAAGGTCAACGTCCTTTCCTGATGTTTTGTTTCAGCCGTATTATCTATTGATGAAGGAGGGATGATGTTGCGCTTTATTAAAGTTCAAGGGG
Source organism: Marinomonas aquiplantarum (assembly GCF_003314975.1). Lineage (GTDB taxonomy): Bacteria > Pseudomonadota > Gammaproteobacteria > Pseudomonadales > Marinomonadaceae > Marinomonas > Marinomonas aquiplantarum. The sequence continues at coordinate 409,883 of NZ_QNRF01000003.1, read as the reverse complement.
AAAGCATGGCGCCCAATCTTCACGATGGCGATTTTGTCTTTATTAGTCGTTGGTATCGTAAGCTCAAAATTGGCCAACTCGTTGTGGTTGACCATGCTTTATATGGTTATATCGTTAAAAAAATATTGCATATTGCACCGGATGGACAGCTATGGCTTGGTGGTGAAAATAATAAAAGTCTCCAGTCTGAGCGGATTGGTTGGGTATCACCAAGGCGTGTCATGGGGAAGGTGATTGGTCGTATTTGCGCTTCTCAAAGGAAACCTCAATAAAGTGTCTATAAAAGTAGACACTTTCCTCAAAACCCTAGAATTTGTGTACTCTGCTTATCTTGGTCTCGTTGCTCTTTTTCTCTAAAATCCCGCCCATTACGAATCAAGTTAAATACTCAAAGGAAAAGTATGTCCACCACAGAGTTACCAAAAGTTCAAAAACATACCCGCTTAGAAGATATTCAAGCCATGGTGATCGGAACATTAATCATCGCGCTGGGAGTGAGTTTGTTTACTCAAGCCGGACTGTTAACCGGTGGCTCCGCAGGCTTGGCGTTTTTGATTCAGTATTCAACGTCATTAACCTTTGGTCAGGCGTTCTTCCTAATTAATCTACCATTTTATGTGTTGGCTGTTTGGCACTTTGGTTGGAATTTTACATTGAAGACTTTTTTTGCGGTTTTCTGTGTGTCGGCTTTTTCAGATATCACGCCTATGTTGGTATCGTTTGAAGCGGTTGACCCTGTTTATGCCAGCATGACAGGGGGCTTTTTGATGGGAGTGGGTTTTCTCATGTTGTTTCGTCATAATGCCAGCTTAGGTGGTGTGAATATTCTTGCTCGTTATTTGGCTGAAAAATATGGGATTTCCATGGGGAAGTTTCAGATGCTGATTGATTGCACCATAGTGATGACGTCTATTTTTGTCGTCGATTATCGCTTGATCATCATTTCGTTTGTTGGCGCGATCGCCTTAAATATGATCATTGCGGTGAATCATAAACCAGGACGATATATGGGCAATGTATAAAACAGTATGACCTATCTTAAAAGCGGCATTTGCCGCTTTTTTTGTGTATTTATCCACTCAATCGCGGAATTTTTTACTTAAAATTTCCTAAAATATGGCCTCTCGGGTATGATTACGCCAAATGTAAAACAGAGGAAATAAGCGTTTGGAGTTATTAAAAGTAGATAACCTTAATCCTTATCTAGATGACCTTGTTGAATTGCTCATTGATGCTGTTGATGCCGGCGCACCGATTGGTTTTTTACCACCAATGAGTGAACCAGAGGCAAAAGCCTATTGGTTGTCTGTAAATGATGAATTGCTAGAAAATGCTCGCCAAGTCTTATTAGTTCGAGAGGATGATAAAGTGGTTGGCAGCGTGCAGATCGGCATGTCGCCTAAGGCCAATGCTTTACATCGATGTGATGTCGAGAAGCTTATGGTACACACTCAAGCTCGTGAAAATGGTTTAGGTAGCACCTTAATGCAAGGTGTCGAGCGAGTTGCTGCTGCGATGCAAAGACAACTATTAATCCTTGAAGTACGAAGTGATGACATTGCTCACGATATGTATGTCAACATGGGGTACATTCCGTTTGGGGAAGTGCCTGGTTATAGCCGCAGTGCGAATGGCATGTTGCACAACTCTACTTTCTTTTATAAAGAAATTGAAACCACCCATGAAGTATTTTCTTAATCAGCGTAGGCCAACCATTGAGACTTGATTTTTATTTATCCCATGTGACTGAACTCGCTCGTAAAGCGGCTAAAATTGCGGCGGCGAAAGGCCGAGTAACCGTCAATGGTGACGTGGTCAAAAAAGCCAATTATACGGTGCAAGAATCGGATCAAATTTGTCTCGATTCCGAATTACTGGCGTGGCCATCAGAAGGTTATTATTTGCTGAACAAACCAGCGGGTTACGTTTGTGCTAATCAGGACCCTGAACATCCGATTGTATTGGATTTACTGCCCCCCCACCTTGGTCAACAATTAAACATAGTTGGTCGACTGGATAAAGACACAACGGGCTTGTTGTTGCTGACAACCGACGGTCAATGGTTGCACCGTATCACTTCTCCTCGACATGTTTGTGACAAGCGATATCGTGTTCATTTGGCGGCTCCTATTTTGGATGAGGCGATACAGCAACTTGAAAATGGGGTGCTGTTAAATGGTGAAAGTCAGTTAACGAAGCCTGCTAAGGTGGAGCGTATCGCAAGTGATGCGATCTATCTCACCATCCAAGAAGGTAAGTACCATCAAGTGAAACGTATGTTGGCGGCTGTAGGGAATCGAGTCGCAGAGCTGCATCGTGATCAGATTGGTCCTTTGCAACTGGATGAAGCACTTGCAGCGGGAGAATATCGAGCTTTAACTAGCGATGAAGTGGCTTACTTTTAAAGACTTAACGATAAAGAGAAAAACACAATGACAGAATTATCGATGGATCAAAGAGTACAATTGTTGGTGTCACCAGACAGTGAGCGTTTAGGGTATTTTATTGAACAAGCTAAGGCCACTCAGCAAGTCTGGAGTTTAAGCAACGAAGAAGGCTTCGTCATGGTTGAAACAGACGATGGCGATTGTGTGATGGTATGGCCTGATGCTGAGTTTGCCAGCCAATGGGCGATTGAAGACTGGGATGATTGTGAGCCAGTGGCGGTTTCTCTTGAGACGTTTAAAACTGAGTGGTTACCCAGTCTTGCCGCCGATAAAATCACAGTGGCTGTTTTTCCAAATATTGAAGACGAAGGAAAACTGTCGACAGCGGAAGAATTGACCACTCTTTTAGCTGAGTAACGACGTTTAATAATAAGCCATTCGTAGGCATAACGAATGTGCGTATTTGCTATGGGATATCAAAATTAAGGAACTACCCCTTATGAGTAAGCGCCAAAATCATCGCGAAGAAGTCTTTGTTAAAATACTGGACGCCGCTGAAGTTGAGTTCGGGTTGAAGGGTTATAACGGTGCTAGTTTGCAGCATATTGCGGAACGTGCAGGTCTACCAAAGCCCAATATTATTTATTACTTTCAATCGAAAGCGAACCTATATAAACAGGTGTTAGATCAGACGCTGATGGGCTGGAACGATTTGTTTGATCGTGCCACGGTAGAAGATGATCCGGCAGAAGTGTTAGACAGTTTTATTCGAGTGAAATTAAAAAACAGTTTTGAGAAGCCTGTAGCATCACGTTTATTCGCCATGGAAGTCGTCAGTGGTGCAAGCCACATAGGTGATTATTTAAAAGAAGATTTACGTCCATGGTTTGTGTCACGAGTTGAACTGTTAGAGGCTTGGATGGCCGCTGGAAAAATGCGCCAAACTGACGCTGCTAGTCTGATTTTTATGATCTGGGCAACGACTCAACACTATGCTGATTTTGAAGCGCAAGTGCTCGCGTTAAGTGGTAAAGAAGGTTACAACGAGGACGACTTAATACGTATTGGTGACGCGATAAGCGGCATCGTTCTTGCTGGTTGTGGTCTTACAAAGGCTTAATATTTGTGCTTTTTAGGCTAAGTTCAGGATTTTTGCACATGGCGTATTAACGCTCTGAGCTTAGCTGGCTTAGCCGGTTTGGCCATATAGCTGATCTGTTGAGCTTTACAGGTCTCAATTAAATCAGGTTCTCTTGAAGCCGTTAACAATGCTGCGGGAATACAGTAACCGGCTTTCTCTCGTAAGGCTTGAATCAGGTTAAGACCGTCCTTATCATCGTCTAAATGATAATCCACTAAAAGCAATTCTGCTTCCCCTTCTGCTGCAAGCGCTTGGTCGTAACTTTGAAAGCTGCGACATTCACATTGCCAGTGTGCTAAAAGGCTCGCCATAGCGGCTAAGTTATTAGCGTCATCGTCGATACACCAAACACGGCAACTTGTGTGATCCTGAGTCTTTTCATCGGATTCGATTTTTGTGTTAGCCAGCGGGACTGTCTGGTTCATCGCCATCGGAATATGAATGCTAAAACAGCTCCCTCTACCTGGAATAGAGCGCACTTGAGTAACGAGTCCCAGTTGTTTTTGCATGCGGCGTACTAAACCTAACCCTAACCCCATTCCTGGTTCTTGCGTATTTTCCCAACGATAGAAGTCATCAAATACCTTGTCTTGCTCTGCATCCGGAATGCCTACTCCAGTGTCCCAAACTTGCAACAGTACTTGGTTTTTTCGTGGGCGCACACTCAATAGAACTCGACCTTTTGCTGTGTATTTCACGGCATTAGAGACAAAATTTTGAATGATACGACGTAAATAAATAGGATCTGAATAGACATTAAATGAACGTATATGGGTGCTCAATTGAATGTTTTTACTGGCTGCGATGACATCAAACTCGGTGATGATGGGGCGAAGAATATTGTCTAAACTGCAGGTCTCAAGCGTTGGTTGAATAGCACCTTGATCTAAGCGTGCAATTTCTAACAAGGTCGAAATCAGTGCTTCGGTGGACTCTAATGAATCGGAAAGTTTTCGAATCACATGCCCTGTGTCATCTTCTAATTCCGTTGAGTTAAGGATGCCCATGTAGAGTTTTGCTGCGTTCAATGGTTGTAAAATGTCGTGACTGGCTAATGCAAGGAACTCGGTTTTTGAGGCATTGGCTTGTTCCGCTTCGCCTTTGGCATCCATAAGGGCTTTTTCTGCTTTATTTCGACGGTTTATTTCTTGAAGTAACTCATGGTTGATACTCTGAACTTCTTCTGTGCGAGCTTCTACACGCTTTTCAAGGTCAATGTTGGCTTCTTTAAGAGCTTGTTGGCTTTCGATGTGTTCTGTGATGTCAGTAAAGCTAGTGACAAACCCGCCATCTGGTAATGGGTTTCCGATCATTTCAATCACTCGGCCATTGGCACGGCGACGTAAGAAACGATGAGAGGTGCCTTTTTTAAGATGATCGAGGCGCTTGTTTACTAAGTCTTCGATTTCACCCACACCACATTCGCCTCGTTGGGCGTTGTAGCGGATTAACTCCTCCACTGGTAAACCGACTTTAAGCATGCCTTCTGGATAAGGGTAAAGTTGTCGGTACGTCTTGTTCCAAGCGACGATTCGTAAGTCCTTATCGACTACGCTAATGGCTTGGTCAAGGTTGTCCATAGAAACAAATAATAGGTTCTGACTAAATTGAATGGCCTGAGTGGTTTCGTCTAAGTAAGTCACCATTTCTTCCACCTTGATTTGTTTGTCTATCAAGATGGAATTAATGATGGTGCGCGCTGATGAGCCACCTAAAACCCCCCCTAAAATGCGTTCGCAATAATCGACAAACAAACGGTTTGGCGAATCGCTCGGTGTCATGCTCTGATTGTAATCACGTTCGAAATTGTCCAGCACCTGCTGTGATTTTTGCTTACCTAAAAAGGTGTTCAGCAAGACAAAGAAATCACTGTTGGTTGCCTTGCTTTTGGGTTTAAAGAAGCCTTTTTCGAGCTCGGTTGTTGGGCTGACAAAGGCGGTCGCTTGAATTCGGTCAATCAATCTTTCGGTTGATAGTAAAGAACCAACGATGTAACCAAAAATGTTTGCTAATAAACTGATGAAAGCACCGTAACTAATGACTTCAGAACGGGACTGTTCACTGTCTAAGCCCCATTCGATGCTACCACTTAATGGCAACATCATGAGTAATATCCAACTGATAAAGCCAAACGTTAGACCAGTGTATACACCATAAGCGTGACCTCGTTTCCAGTAGAGCCCTCCGAATACGGCGGGCATTAATTGCAATACTAAAGAAAAGGCTAAAACCCCTGTCCCGGATAGGGACTCGTGGTTGGCCATTTTCTGATAGTACAAGAAAGACAAAGTTAAGATCCCCATCATGGCTAAACGGCGAATTACTAAAATACGTCGACGATATAGAGGCAAAGCTTGCTGTTGCGCGCTAGCGCGAGCCAACATAATGGGCAGAATCACATCGTTACTGATCATGATGCTTAAGACAAAAGTCGCGACTATGGTCATAGCGGTGGTTGCTGAGATGCCGCCGAGAAAAATTAATATTTGTAATGGTAGGTTGTCAGAAACCAAAGCGAATTGAATGACATAAGTATCTGGGTTGATGTTGGACGCGAATAGACCTTGGCCGGCGAGAGAGAGGGGCGGGATGATGAGAGCGAAAATCGCCAGATACAAAGGGAACATCCATCGAGCCATGTTGGATTGTCGCTTGTCTTGATGATCAACAACCGTCACATGGAACTGGCGTGGCAGACAGATTACTGCTGCGGCGGCCATAAAGGTTTGCATTAGAAAAGGGAAAGAAAGGAAGGCTTCAGGGTGCCAAACAGACACATCGACTTTCCCTTCTAACGCGGCAAAATTTAAGTCTTGTGTCATGGCCCAGACGACTAATCCAACGGCGATAATGGCAATGAGTTTGAAAAGAGACTCTGCGCCAATGGCCAACATCATCCCAGACCGATACTCTGTGACCTCGACTTTACGAGTGCCAAACAGCATAGCAAAGACGCCCATCAGTATGGTCGCAATCAAAACAATGAGCGTAGAAGAAGATTCATCTTGATTAACGAACAGAGCAAAATTAGAGCCGATGGCTTTGAGTTGTAATGCAATATAAGGAATGACGGCGAGCATACAAATTAAGATCACCAGTGGTGCCGTCATAGGGCGTTTGCCATACCGAGAAGAGATGAAGTCAGCAATCGAAGTGATGTTTTGCTTGTGACTGACGGTGATCATTTTGCGCAATAACGGAAAGGCGAATAAATACAATAAAATGGGACCTAATAGGATCGGCAGATAATTCCAACCAGAGCGAGTGGCTTCGCCAACTGAGCCATAGAATGTCCAAGCGGTGCAATAAATCGCCAATGAAAGACTGTAAACCAGAGGGTGTCTGGTTAACTTCTTCGCTTGAGGACCTTCCTTATCTCCCCACAGAGCGATAAAAAATAGGCCCATCACATATAAAATAGCTAATAGAATCCAAAAAACCGTCATGGCCTAAGCACCTGAATATAAAGCATTGTCTTATTCTTTGAAGAGAAAATGTAACACACTTAATTTGATAATCCTCTAAGACTTAGGTCGTGTTGAGCCCTAGTAGACTTATTCGTACCTTCCCTAGCCGATCCTAAAAGGCTGAAGGCATGTTAAACTGCAGACGAATATTGAGGAGAAATAGCATGACGTTACCAGACCACACTCAGATAAAGGCGTTTCACGCTCATCTTTACTATCAAGATGAAAAAGGATTGGCAATGGCGCAAGCGTTAGCCCAACAAGCCTCTAATTTGTTTGATATTCGTGTGGGGCGTTTCCATCAAAAGCCAGTAGGGCCTCATCCATTGTGGAGCTGCCAATTGTCTTTTGCTGCAGAGACTTTTGGTGACTTTATTCCATGGTTGATAATGAACCGCCAAAGCTTGGATGTTTTTGTCCATCCTTTGACAGGTGATGATTATCTAGATCATACCCAAGGTGTCAGTTGGTTAGGTCAGTCACACACATTGGACACATCACAATTTCGAGCAAAAAATGTTCGATAACACTGAGTTAAAGGGCTTTTTTCTGACTTTTTCTCAAAAAAAATAGCCTTACCCCTTTAAAAATACCTTATAAGACCAAGATCTACGAACTGGTGATTATGTTATTAGAACGTTATCATAACTAACGCTCGGGTTCGTGTTGTGGCGGTGTATCGCAAAATTGTTTGCTTGTATCAAGCGCTCGTTCCCTTATTCAAGATAAAGCTGGAGAAGACAATGCAAATTTCTGAAAACACCGTTGTGAGCATGCACTACACACTAACTGACGACCAAGGTCAGCAACTCGATTCTTCTGTCGGTCAAGAGCCATTGGTATTCTTAAGCGGTGCGCAAAATATCATCGACGGCTTGGACAAAGCGCTTCAAGGCAAAACATCTGGCGAGAAATTGACGGTATCTGTCGCTCCTGAAGATGGCTACGGTGAGATTCATCAAGAGTTGATTCAAAAAGTACCAGCTGAAAACTTCCAAGGTGTGGATGACATCCAAGTTGGCATGCAGTTCATGGCGCAAACCCCAGGTGGTCAGCAGCCAGTTACTGTTATTGGTGTCGAAGAAGATGGTGTGATGTTAGATGGCAATCACCCTCTAGCAGGCAAAACATTGAACTTTGATGTTGAGATTGTGGAAGTTCGCGAAGCTTCTGAAGAAGAAGTTGAGCATGGACATGTTCATGGCGAAGGTGGTCACCACCACTAAGCTTTAGGGCTTCATATTGATTAAGAAAAACGGCTTCTTCGGAAGCCGTTTTTTATGTATATCTGTAAACAGATTTAAGTGCGTACTTTTTGTCATTCTTGATAAAACGGAAAATGTGGGTTTGCTTGAAAAACGCGTTATAAACAAAGCATATAAATGGAAATATGATATTAACAAATAGTATTGACTAATGTGATGATGATGCGTTTTACTGATATCTCAAACAATAATAAGAGAGGTCTGATTATGAAGAGCCTACTGGCGCATTTATCTCAATATGCTTATTACCATCAAGATAGACGTAATGTAGCAACGCATTTCATTGGTATTCCAATGATCGTTTTAGCCATTGCTGTCTTGCTATCTCGCCCGAATTTCTCCTTTTTTGATGTATCTTTTACGCCAGCATTGATTGTGGTGGTACTGAGCAGTTTATTTTATTTATCTTTGCATTTGGTGATTGGACTCGCTATGTCTAGTCTCTTGATACTTAGTTTGTTTATCGCAGACTACCTTGCGGCACAAACCACCGTCATTTGGCTAGTGAGTGGATTAGGCTTGTTTATTGTTGGCTGGATTTTTCAATTTATTGGGCATTACTTTGAGGGCAAGAAGCCGGCTTTTTTGGATGATGTTGTAGGCTTGATCATTGGACCATTGTTTGTCTTTGTTGAGTTTCTTTTTGTATTAGGAATAAAGGGCGAATGGCAGAAACAAATAGAACAATTTTGTGATCTTAAAAATCAAGAAAATGAAATGACGAAAGGTCTTTAATGATTGTTATGAAGTGATTGGTAGATAGAGAGAGCGGGGAAGCGCTATAAATTATTATTTTAGCGCCTTTTCCGTAACGAGTAAGCCAATGAACCTTTATGGGAGGGTTCCCAAGAAAAGTGCTTACTCTAAACTCTTTTTAGTCGCTCTTAAGCGTGTTGCGCAGAAGAAGATACTAAGTTTGCTTTGATTTTAGCAACAACAGATTTGATGGCTTTACCAGCTGCAGCAAATGAAGCAACGATGAATTCAGCGCGTTCAGCACGAGCAACAGCGATACGAACGTCAGCGTCAGTTAGGTAAGCAGCGTTTACATTGTTGATTAGTTCAGAGACAGATTTTGAGTTGTTCATAATGTTTTCCTTCTTTATCAAGTGACCCGCTTTTGGCTGGTCTATGGTGAATTTTTTCGATGTATTAATGATAAGAAGAGTCAACAAAGAAGACAAACGATAAAAAATACCCTCAAAGGTGAATTTTATTCACCAATTGTTTTTTCCTGCCAGACGCCGTGGTGAATAACCGATTCAACAGGTCGGCGTGATAACCAACCGGCTTTTTCTAAATCTGGTGTGTCTTGAAAGGCTTCGACGTAGCCAATACACAGGTAAGCGATAATCTCAATGTTATCCGGTATTTTTAGAAGATCTCGGAGGACCTGATCATGTAAAATGCTCACCCAACCCAGTCCAATATTTTCAGCCCTTGCGGCCAGCCATAAATTTTGAATGGCACAAACTGAACTGAATAAGTCCATCTCAGGCTTCGCTGTTCGTCCTAATACTACTGGACCTGTTCGTTCGCGATCACAGGTTACGCATATTCCTAAAGGTGCTTCCTCAATACCTTCCAGTTTGAGCGTTTTGTATTTTTCCTGACGATCACCTTGAAACAGCTCAGCCGCTTCGGCGTGGGCTTGTAAAAAGCCTTGTTTGATTTTGGCTTTAGTGTCTTGATCGGATACTAAAATAAAATCCCAAGGTTGCATAAAGCCGACACTGGGGGCATGGTGAGCTGCCAGTAGCATGCGCTCTAAGACGGTTTTTGGAATCGGTGTCGACTTGAATTCACGACGAACATCGCGTCGGCTAAAGATGGTTTTATAGACGGCATCGCGTTCGTTTTCGGTAATGGTCATAACATCGACTCAGAGGGCTGAAAAAAGCCATTATGATCTGAGCAAAAAGTTATGCCAAGGCAATTATATTCAAGCGAGCGATGGAATTCTTCAACTACAGACAGCGTTGATTAACGGATCGTTATCGCCTAATGGATACCATTGAGTGGTGGAATTGGCTTCAGCGCTGAATGAATCGGTGAAATCTGCTCTAGCTGATTGTACGCAATCAATGACTTGTGGTACTCGTTTTGCGGCAGAGCGGCGTTCAAAAAAGTACAAATCCACTAAGATTAAATTTGGGTCAATTTTGTTTTGTGCTGAGTTGGCAACATCGGCGGCAATGAATCGGGTAGTTTGAGGAAAGACATAACTCCATGGACGCCAAATGGCTTTTTCTTCAACGGCTTTAACAACCACAACACCAGTTGGCAATAAACCAGTTTGATGATCGTACCAATCGTACTCACCTTGTACTTGAAAACCAAGCATACAAAGTCCTGCAAACGCTGGTACTAACCATTTAGGCGCAGCCTGTTTAGAGAGTTTACGAATTAATAAGGCGATGCCTGCACCACCAAGACCAGCAAAAACGGTTGCGACCAATTCCCAAATCATACGACTGTGTTCCTTTATTTAATTTTCTTATTATAAGGAAATCGAGCCTTGCGAAAAGCAAGGCTCGATAGTGAACAGGGCTTTGTCAGTTAGTGATCAACTGCGTTGCCTGCTCCTTGTGGGTAACGAACATTTTCAACCAGTTCTTGGATTTCTTTAGGTGGCTCTTCTGTCATCGATGAGACGGCAAAGGCAACGGCGAAGTTGATTCCTGCGCCAACGGCACCGAAAGACAATGGAGAGATACCCAGCAACCAGTTATCTGGTGTGTTGGCTAGGGTAGCTGTACCCGGAATGAAGAACCAACCTAGGAATAAGAAGATATAAACCAAAGTTGAAATCAAACCAGCTAGCATACCTGCTACAGCCCCTTTGCTGTTTACGCGTTTCGAGAAAATACCCATCATTAATGCTGGGAAGATAGACGCTGCCGCGATACCAAACGCCAGAGCAACTACCTGTGCGGCGAATCCTGGCGGGTTCATACCGAGGTAGGTCGCGACGATAATGGCGACAAACATGGATATCCGGGCGACCGTTAATTCCCCCTTGTCACTGATGTCGGGGTTAATCGAGCCTTTTATGACGTCATGACTGACGGCAGAAGAGATAGCCAACAATAAGCCTGCGGCGGTGGAAAGTGCGGCTGCGAGGCCACCTGCTGCGATTAAACCAATGACCCAACCTGGAAGATTGGCAATTTCAGGGTTAGCCAATACCAGAATGTCACGGTTAACCGTTAACTCGTTTCCTTCCCAACCACGTGCTGTCGCTTCCGCTTCATAGGTTGGAGTATCGTTATAGAATTGGATACGACCATCGCCATTTTTGTCTTCATACTTGATCAAACCGGTGGTTTCCCAAGTTTGAATCCAATCTGGACGCTCGGCGTATTCAATTGGTTGCTCAGTAGGACCTGATGGGTAGATGGTTGTCATTAGGTTCAAACGAGCCATAGACGCTACTGCAGGAGCTGTTAGGTACAACAAGGCAATGAAGACCAATGCCCAACCCGCAGACCAACGTGCATCAGCCACTTTAGGGACAGTGAAGAAGCGAATAATAACGTGAGGCAGACCCGCAGTACCTATCATCAAGGATAGAGTAAAGAGAACCATATTCAGTTTATTGTCTACATCGGCCGTGTAATCCCTAAAGCCGAGTTCACGCACCACCTCATCCAGTTTCTGCAACAACGGCATACCGGATTCAGTATGAGTTGAGAACAAGCCTAACGCTGGAATAAAAGAGTCCGTTAGTTGCAAAGAAATAAAGACAGCAGGAATGGTATAAGCAATGATTAACACCACATATTGCGCAACCTGTGTATAGGTAATCCCTTTCATACCGCCTAATACGGCATAAAAGAACACCACAACAGCAGCGATCATTAAGCCTGTGTTTTTATCTACTTCTAGGAAGCGTGAGAAAGCCACACCAGCACCAGTCATCTGACCAATGACATAAGTAACAGACGCGGTAATCAAACATGCCACGGCAACCAGACGGGCAGTACGACTGTAGAATCGATCACCAATGAAGTCTGGTACGGTAAACTTACCAAATTTACGCAAATAAGGTGCGAGTAGCATCGCGAGAAGTACATATCCTCCCGTCCAGCCCATGAGGAAAGTTGAGTTAGCATAACCACCGGCCGCAATGAGGCCTGCCATGGAAATAAAGGATGCCGCAGACATCCAATCGGCAGCGGTTGCCATACCATTGAGGACTGGGTGAACACCACCACCTGCCACGTAGAATTCTTTAGTTGATCCTGCACGAGCCCAAATCGCGATACCGAAGTAAAGCGCAAAGGACCCACCGACAAATAACAAGTTAATAGCAAATTGACTCATATTGAATTACTCCTGCAGGCCGAATTCTTCGTCTAGCTTATTCATTCTCCAGGCATAGAAGAAAGTCAAAGCAATGAAAACGAGGATGGAACCTTGCTGGGCAAACCAGAAACCTAAGTCTGTTCCTCCAATATGAATCCCTGAGAGCATGGGACGTAGTAGGATGGCACAACCGTAAGAGGCAAGGGCCCAAATCACCAAGCTTCCGAGGATGAGCCGGAGGTTGGCTTGCCAATACTTTTCTGCATTAATGCTATGATCTGACACGGTAGATCTCCTTATAATTATTTTTATTACGCATCTCTAATCTAGCAGGGGCGAATTGAATAAGAAGTCAGACTTTAGTCGCATAGGGAGTATAAATGAGACTTATAGTTGCAAGTATCAAGCAGTGAAAAGATTAAAAAAGGGAATAAAGTCATGAATTTAGAAGTGAGGCAAAAGATTATTTCAGTTTGCCAGGAAAAAATAAGACAAAAAGGCGAAAAGGTTCAGGTGTCATTTTATGCTTTTTTTGCCAATAAAAATGACCAACCAGAAACTTTAATGTCCGTAGCACGTTGGTGGATTGAAGAGCACCAGCTTAATCACTTTGAGAAAGCGACTAAAATTTTTGCCATGATCAAGTCATATCAAGATAAAAAGCTTGAATCATCCGTAAAAGGCTTTAATCACCTTACATTGTCAGTCAAGGATATTAGTCGCTCACTCGATTTCTATGAGAATCAGTTGGGTTTTACCGCCGAGGTTCGTTGGGCAACGGGCGCTTATTTATCTTATGGTGATGCTTGGCTGTGCTTATCTTTGTGTTCGGATGAAAAAGAAGAGATGAGTGTTCACTATACTCATTATGCTTTCAATATTGATACGGCATCCTTAAAGGCGATGCGTGATGATCCTGCATTGGATATTTGGCAAGTCAACCAAAGTGAAGGGGATTCATTGTACGTAAGAGACCCAGATGGTCATCAATTGGAGTTCCATCTTGGGTCTTTGTCATCCCGTTTGACCTCGTTAAAAGAAACGCCCTATCAGGGGTTGGAGTGGTTATCGTGACACTAGAAGCGCTAGCGATTCGAAAAATTAATGCTGAGACAACCTTACCATTGCGCCAACAAGTATTATGGCCAAATAAAACGTTAGAGGAATGCCGCGTTGAGGACGATGATTTGGGGGAACACTATGGTGTGGATAAACAAGGTTTGTTGGTTTGCGTGGCGTCTGTTTTTATTCAGCAAGATACGGCAAGGTTAAGAAAATTTGCTACTTTAGAGGCTTTTCAGAGGCAGGGCATAGGTCAGTTTGTGTTAAGTCGTATTATTGAAGACCTAAAAGCCAGTGGCGTTCGTACCTTCTGGTGTGATGCCAGAGAAAGTGCCTGCTCTTTATATCAGCGTTTTGGGATGACAGTATCGGGTGAGCGTTTCTACAAAGGAGACATTCCTTATCGTCGAATGTCTGTGTCTTTTTAGTGAAGGGAAGTGTTATATGATCCAAGCCATTTTTGTGGCGAAAAAAGCCAAGCAAGCGCAAATTGAAATAGAGGCGGTAAAAGTGGATGCGGGCAAGGGCATCGTAGGGGATAGGTACTACGGAAAAAAAGGCAATGATGGCCCAAACATTACCTTTGTTGCACAGGAAGAAATTCAAGCCTTCAATCAACACTTTGAACAACACATCACGCTTTCCGACACTCGCCGCAATGTGGTGACCCATGGGGTCAGTTTGAATGACTTGGTTGGCAAACGCTTTCGTATTGGTGAAGCGGAATTTTATGGTGTCGAGTTGTGTGAGCCTTGTTCTTTGTTGGGACGCAGATTAGCGAACGACACCATGAGCGCAGCGCAAGTGGTTAGAGCTTGGCTGCACAGAGGAGGGTTACGAGCCGATGTGATTCGCTCAGGCGTATTGCGAGTGGGCATGCCATTTGAACTTTTAGACTAGGTGTATTGTTCGTTTTGATGGCATTCAGCTTTATAAGTCCGTGACTAGCACAAAATCTCGCAACGATTCATATGCATGGTTAAAAGGCTGTGTTTGCTTAACATAGTCTGATTGACTTGGTGTTTTTAGTGTTTCGGCTAACTGTTTTGCTTGCGTTAAATAGGACTCATAAGACTCACTATGAGGCTGCTGAGTTTCTTTTTGAGTTGGTTTCTCTGTGTACACATCCTCTAACTCAAAGAGATCATCTAAACTCATGGCTGTACTTCTTTGGTTTTGAAAACGCCACAAATCCTTATGCTGATCGTACCCATAAAAAGGCAAAAAGGTGAGACCCTGTTGGCTGATGAAATCAATCGCACGCAGAATAAAGTCGGCTTCCTGTTGGCTGATGAAATAGTTCAAGTTAAAACGCACCCAGCCAGGTTTCAGAAGTTTCTCCCCGGCTTTCAGGGCTTGCTGAATTTGTTCAGATTTGTGTTCGTCAATATTCAACAAAGCGTGTCCATAAGGTCCAGCGCATGAACAACCACCGCGCATCTGAATACCAAAGAGATCATTCAATAATGCAGTGACAAAACCATGATGCAAATAGCCTAGCGATGTTTTAATGCGAAATGCGGTAATGGAAATACGCTCGGCAGTGCTATGACCTAGGCGTTCAATCGAAGGGTGGTTTTGCCAATGTTGATCAATAAGCTTAACGAATTGGTGTTCCTGCTGTTGAATTACATCATCGCCCACTAAAGATTTGAGTTTGAAGACTAAACCAGCGCGAATGGATTCTAAAATAGCAGGAGTGCCACCTTCTTCACGGCGCTCACTTATGGGTAAAAAAGTATGATCATTCGGTGTCACGAAAGACACAGTACCACCGCCAACATGGCTCGGTTGCGCATTTTCAATGCAGCTCTTTTTGACGATTAAAACACCGGGAGTGCCGGGACCGCCGATGAACTTATGTGGAGAGAAGAAAATAGCGTTTTTGTGCTGGTGTTTGGACTGCGCAGGATTCATATCGATCTTCACATAAGGCGCGGCGGCAGCGAAATCCCAAAAGGAGAGCGCGTTATAGGCATGCAATAAGCTGGTTATCGCATCTTGGTCTGAGAGGATGCCAGTGACATTAGAAGCGGCACTGAAACTGCCGATGAGTCGCTTATCCTGATGTTGCTGCAATTGTTTTTCTAAGTCTTGCAGACAGACTCCGCCTTGCTCGCCTTCCTGGATACGAATCACAGGAATGCCTAATTCGCGCCAGGGTAATTCATTGGAATGATGCTCATAAGGGCCAATCAGAATGCGAGTTTGTGTTTTTTCGGTGGCGTCTAATTGTCTTAAACCGAGCTGAGAAATCAAAGTGTTGATGGCGCTGGTGGCGCCACTGCCGCAGAAAATGACCAAATCTTCAGGGCTAGCATTCACAGCTTTACGAATTTCTTCTCGCGCTTGTTCACGATATGCCGTGGTTTGCATGCCGGTGGCATTGGCTTCCGTGTGGGTGTTGGCGTAAAAAGGCATGGCCTTTTGTACGGCTTGTTCGATGAAGTCCAAACTACGACCTGATGCAGTGTAGTCTGCGTAAGTGAGTTTGCGTTCTCCAAAGGGGGTGATGATGTTTTGTTGAGCGCCAATAATGCTCCGTCGGATGGTGTCTAATAAAAGCATAGACGGTGGATCTAAGTGATATGTGGTTGTCTTGCAAGAGGCGGCAAGAGGGCTGACATTGGGCGAGTCTATCGTTAACATTTTGAGATCCTTAGCCTTGATTGACAGACTCGACCTCTGCTTAATATCCGTTTATTCGGCTTTTGTTAGCTGAGGTAAAGGCAACTCCGTGGTCCATTTAATTTGTTCCATAGCGAAGTTGGAGGTAACGTCTGTTAACGCAGTGGCACTGATTAAGCGTTTATAAAATTGGTCATAGGCTGGAATGTCTTTTACCAAAACGCGCAGTAAATAATCGTATTCACCCGCCATGCGATAAAACTCCACAACTTCTGGAAATTGAGAAACCACCTGAGCAAATTCAGTCGCCCAATTGGCATCGTGTTGATTGGTTTTTACCTGAACAAAAACCGACACGCCCAGTTCCAATTTCTCAGCGTCTAATAAAGCCACGTGACGTTTGATGTAGCCTGACTTTTCTAAACGTTGAATGCGTCGCCAACAAGGGGTTTTGGATAAGCCTACTTGTTGAGCCATTGCTTCTGTCGAAATACTATCATTGCTTTGAATTAAAGCAAGAAGTTGCAGGTCTGTGTTGTCTAAGTGCATTTTGTGCTCTTTATTTTATTTGTATGGGAATAATATTTCTTAAGGGTAATGGTTTTATACGTTTAAGCAACAACATTTCTCATCTAAGGGGATTTATGGAATATCAATCCAAGATGAGGTAGGAAAAAAGTTTTTAAATTATCGCTTTTATTGAGTGAATTGCCTTATTCCGAGTAGCCTGTTCGCTCTTTTTGGTATTCCTCGAACGATTTACTATAGTTTGCTAAGCAATCATCCTGTTGTTGGCCGCGATATTCACGGCAAGCCGAGGCATGATTATATTGAAAGGCTTCATAAGCCCCTTTTGTTGTGCAAGATGTTTGTATGGCGACTAAAATGAGGCTGATGGATGTGACAATACATTTTTTCATATTCATTCTCTGTAAATCGGATGGATAAATAACTTTATATCAGTTTACAGTCTGTTCGTTTAGTTTAATAATTAACCAAACAGTCAAGATTAAATTCACTAACCAAAAAGGATTCAACTCGGTGTCACTAAAACTTCGACTCATCTATGCCTTTGTTGCTGTGGTACTTATCAGTACCATCACCATGGGCTTGTTAAGCTTTTATCAAGCCCGTTCGGTCATGTTGGAGCGTACGACAGGTACAGAGCTTCCAGCGCAAATCAAACAGATTAAAAGTGAGGTTGAAAATCAAATCGAAAACCTTGCTGCTACTGCTCAAACACTAGCCAACAACCCTCTAATCATTGATTGGGCGGAGAACGGCTTTGATCCGGAAGGGGAAGAGAAGTTAATTGAGCTATTAGGCAACATCAAAAATCAGCTTGGTTTGGATACGGCTTCTTGGGCAGATCGTGAAACGGCCAAATATTGGAACCAAGACGGTTTTTTGCGGACCTTACTGCCAGAGCGCGATACTTGGTTTTTTGATTTTACGAAGTCGACAAATGATCGCAATGTCAGCGTCTACCGAAGCCAGACTTCTGGTGAGGTGAAGCTGTTTGTGAACTACCAAAACACCAATGGCCGTGGTTTAGCGGGTTTTGGCATGAACCTAGACAAAATGACGGCTTATTTAAACAGCTTTACCTTTAATGGTAGTGGCTTCGTTTATCTAGTATCCGGTGACGGTACGCTTAAAGTTCACCGTGATGAGTCTCTTTTAGAGAACACCAAAGTAACCGATTTATATGGCGATGAAGTCGGTAAGACTTTATTAAAACGCGATGGCTTGAACATCGTTATGTCTGATGATGCTGTATTGGCCAGCGAATACATTCCAGCTATGGGTTGGACTTTAGTCGCTGAGATCCCAAATAAAGCCGTGTTTGGTGGCGTGACTACTATGGGACACGCCTTGCTTATTATGGGCATCATTTTAAGTATCATTACTGTGTTTGCCGCTTTGTTTGTGGGCACTAAGTTAGTTAAGCAACTACAAGTTGTGGCAAATAACTTAACCGAAATTGGTGAAGGTGACGGTGATCTAAAACACAGGTTAAGCGATCAAGGCCCTGCGGAATTAGCCAATATCGGCTCTGGTTTTAATAAGTTTGTCAGCATCATTCACAACATGGTGAAACAAGTGAGCCAAACGAGCGCTCAGCTTAACAATGCTTCAGAGCAGATGTTAAGTTCGGCTAACACCATGCAATCGGATGCCAAAGAGCAGAGTGAACGAACCTCTATGGTGGCCTCTGCGATTCATGAGGTGGAAGCCTCGGTACGTGAAGTCTCTGGAAATGCTGCACAAGCGGCGGAGAGTGCTAACCAAGTTGAACACGAAGTGACATCCGGTCTAAATGTGGTGTCATCGGCCAAAGCAACCGTCGAAAATCTAGCGGCAGAAGGTCAGAAAACCGCTCAGGTCATAGAAGATTTGGCGAAAAATTCTGAACAAATTGGCAGCATTCTTGAGGTGATTCGCAATATCTCAGAGCAAACCAATTTATTGGCATTGAATGCAGCAATCGAGTCAGCACGTGCAGGTGAAGCCGGTCGAGGTTTTGCTGTGGTGGCTGATGAAGTTCGTAATCTTGCTAAACGAACGGCACAGTCAACGGATGAAATTCAGGAGATGATTGATCAGTTGCAAGCAGAGTCTCGCAAAGCGTTAGCGGCATCACAGGCAGGACAGCAAATTGCTGGTGAAGGTGTAGAGTCGATGCAAGAAGCGCAAGCTTCATTAAACAGCATTGCAGAGCAAGTCAAAACCATGAATGCGATTAACCAACAAGTGGCGACATCTACGGAGCAACAATTACTCGCGATTGAAGATGTTGCAAGTCATGTTACTGGTATTCAGAATTCGGTTGAGACCAGTGTGACCACGGCAAATGATGTCTCAGACAACAGTAAAGCATTACGAGAACTGTCGAACAGCCTTGATGAATTGGTGGCACGTTTTAAAGTCTAACCCTAGTGCTTTTCTTGTTACCATTAAAAACCCCGATGCTGTTATCAGCATCGGGGTTTTGTTTATTCGTTCTGCCTTTTTAAGATCAACCGGGCATAGGTCACGATGAAACGGGAACATCCGATTTAGGTTTCATTTTGTCTTTGATACGCTTGATCACGTTTTCCACATCTTCTTTGATCATCAAGAGAATCGGCATCAATACCAAGGTGATCAAAGTGGCAAACATGATGCCGTAGCCGAGGGAAACCGCAGCAGGGATCAAGGCTTGCGCCTGACGCGACGTTTCATACAGGATGGGCGCAAGGCCTGCAAAGGTTGTGAACGAGGTCAGTAATACGGCACGCAAACGACTTTGGCATGCCATGATGATGGCACGACGAATGTGAATGGTCTCTTGGCGCAAATCATTGTAGCGAGACACCAGTAGTAAGCTATCGTTTACCACCACGCCACTTAGCGCCAAAATGCCGTTTAATGAGAAAATACTCAAGGCAAGTCCATTCATCCAGTGACCTAACAAAGAGCCAATGATGCCAAATGGAATGGCCATCATAATGATGATTGGCTGGCTGTAGGACTTCAACGGAATGGCCAGTAAGGCATAGATAATTAACAGCGCCAACATAAACATCTGAAACAAAGAGGATTGTGTTTCCGCTTGTTCTTCCGCTTCTCCTGAAAAGCTAAAATCCACTTCTGAGAATTGTTTTTTGATGTTCGGCATGGTTGATTGCTGCAATAATTCAACCACTTCGGTCGAAGACATAATGTCTTTGTCTACTTCCGCCGACAGGTAGTAAGAGCGCTTGCCATCAATACGAATGATCTCAGTTTGCACCTCAATCTGTCCCAATTTGGCTACCGTATCTAGTGGCACACGTGAGCCATTATCCAGGGTGATCTTAGTGTTCATGATGGCCGCAGGGGATTCTTGTTGTGCTTCTGGGTAGCCAATGCGAACTTCCATTTCGTCATTGTCTCTTTGATAGGTCTGTACTTCTGTACCATCAAAGTTACTGGCCACTTGGCTCGCTAATTCGGAAGTGGTTAACCCCAGTAAGCGACCTTGCTCACTCAAGCTGAGTTCTAAGCGTGATTCAGGTGGCGTGTCGTATTTTTCAATGCCTGTCACAGCGGGGACTTGGTTTAACGCGTCTACTAGTGTGTTCAATGCTTCATCAAGGGAAGTGGCATTAGAACTAGCGAGTTCCACATTAAGAGCATCTACTGCGCCGTCTTGCCCATTGCGAATACGCAAGCTTTTTACGCCCTCTGGTGTGCCTGCTAAACGCTGCCATTCGGTTGAGAACTGAGTTAATGAATAGGGTGCACCATTCACCAATTCGACACGAAAGCTGCCGGATTGATCGCTGGAAGTATAGGTTTCAATGTTTTTTAAATAACTGCTCGGTAAATCCGTTTGATCAGCCTGCTTGGCATTCACCGCTTTGGTAAGGTTTTTGTCGGCCTGATAGGCTTTTTGCTCTATCTCAATCAAGGCTTTTTCGGTCTGACCATAGCTGGCATCGCTTAACATAGTTAAGGAAGCTCGTACGGTATCACCCGGAATACGAGGAAAAAAGCTGGTGCGAATTTCACCCGTCAGAGGCATGGAAATCACCAAAGCAAACATACTGATGAAGACCAAGCTCATGGCATATCTGTGGCTTAGGCAAAACTCAATGGCGGGTTTATACAGACGATTACTGAAAAATTGCAAACCATCATCTGCGCCTTTTTGCACCATGCTCCACACTTTCGCTAGCCAATTTTTAGCGGGGGCTTTGTGAGTGTTTAAATGGGATAAATGGGCCGGCAAAATGATTTTTGACTCAATGATGGACAATACCAAACAAATGGCCACTACTTGTGCAAATTGAGAATAAATCTTGCCCAAACGACCATCAATGTTGGATAAAGCCCAAAAGGCCGCCACTGTGGTAAAGACACCAAACAGGGTAGGCACAGCGACTTCCATAGTGCCTTTTATCGTGTTGTTTAAAGTGTCGCCATCCCGCGCTCGCACGGAATAGATGTTTTCACCCACAACAACCGCATCGTCTACCACTATGCCTAAGGCCAGAATAAAGCCAAAGGTGGTGATCATGTTTAAGGTTAAATCGACCTGACTGGTGCCCATTAAAAACAAGGTGCCAAAGAAGATAAATGGCAAGCCTGCGGCCACCCAAAAAGCTACCGTAATATTGAGGAATATAGCGAGCAGTACAAACACCAGAATCACACCGGTTAGGGCGTTTTTCACCATCAACTCAAGACGTTGATTGATGGATTCACTGCGGTCATTCCAGGTGGTTAATTCAACTTTGTAAGGCAGTTTCCCTGATGCTTGCCAGTCTTCAACACGTTTTTTCGTTGCTTCTACTGTGTTGATGATGTCGTCCTTGCCGATGGTATTTACCCGCAAAGACAAACTATTTTGTTGATTGAAACGCGACAACACAAAGTCGTCTTCATCGTATGCATCTTGGACGGTGGCGATGTCACTGAGTTTGAGCTCTGCGCCGCTTGTGCTGGTTTTGATCGGAATACGAGCGAACTCTTGCTTGAAATAGGCTTGCTCAGAGGTACTGACTTTGAGGTATAGGTCTTCATTGCTGAGTGTCGCGACTGATGCACTGGCGGATTCGGCGTTTATTGCAGTACTGATATCCGCTAAAGTCAGGTCATAAGCTTCTAGCTGATTTTTATCGACCTTAATCAGCATGCTGGGATCACGCCAACCTGAAATGGAAACCGAGTTAATTTCTTTATCTAATAACAGGTCGGTTTTTAAATCATAGGCCGCTTTTTGTAAGGTTCGGCGATCAGTGTCGCCAAATAGCTGAATGATAATAGCCAGTTCAGAACGGGTGTCTTTGGTGATGACTGCAGGATCGGCGTCACTGGGAAAGGAAGAAATTTCATCAACCTTGTCTTTAATGTTGTTGAAAATTTCATCTAGGTCATAACCATCTTTGATCTCAACATTGACGGAACCACCACTGCTAGTCGACGTCGACATAACATTATCTATGCCTTCCAAACCTTCCAGTTGTTGCTCAATTAAGATGGTGACGCTTTCTTCGGTCGCTTTGGCCGAGCCACTGTCATAGCTGACATCAATATCGATACCATTTGGTGGTAATGTCGGGAAGCTCTTTTTACTTAACGAGCCTATGTTGATCACCCCTAAGGTAATGATAAAAATCATCAGTAAGTTGGCGGCGACTGGATTTCCAGCAAACCAAGCAATGATGCCTCTTTGTTGATCGTTCGGACTCATTTTTCAGTTTGCTCCATGGCGTCAACTAGGGTGCCTTTTTGATAACTGTTATAGGGTTTGGTTAGCACTGAATAAGGTTGGTCTCGCATGGTTTCTGGGACCAAGATGTAAGTGTATTTGGCATCCACGAATAAGGGCGTCGTAGGGAAATAGTCGAGACGGTTTGCTTCGTTTATAAACCAAATATCACCACGCTGACTTAAGGCAGAGTTAGGTAATTTCCAAAGGTTTTGTAAGGTTTTACCTTGCAGTTCAACAGTGACAAAGGCGCCAGGTAATAAAGGTGTGTTTTGATCCAAGGGCGAGTCTACTGCCAAGGTTAAGCTACGCATACGAGTTGTGGTGTCTATGTGTTGACCGACACTGATCACCTTGCCTGACCAGCTTGCTTGACTGTCAATACTGTTTACAGTGACAGGCCAATTACCTGCAAGCAAGGTTTTTGCGTCAGGCAATTTCGCCCAATCCGAACTGGCGAGTTCTAATGTGATTTCGACTCGGTCGGTACTGTATAAAGTAGCAATGTCACTGCTGGAGCTAAGGTATGAGCCGGGCGAGATATTACGCGCCGTGACCAGAGCATTAAAAGGTGCAACGACCTTGGTGTTTTCTAAGTTGTCTCTGGCTTCCATTAGAGCGGCTTTTGCCGAGTTCACTTCGGCTTTGGCTTCGGCCAACTGAGGAATACGCCATGTCAGGTCGGAATCGGGTTGATCAGTAAAGCCTGCGGCTTGCCATTCGGCTTTGGCTTGATCGCCTTGGCGAACCTCTTCTTTTAATGCCAATTCGGCACTGGCTAAGGTTTTTTCTGCACTGGCCACCGCACTGTTTAATTCACGATTACGCAAAACCGCTAACACATCACCTTGTTTGACGCGCTTGCCTGCTTCTAGTTGAGAAGAGATTTCAATCACTTCGCCACTTACTTGACTGGTGAGTGTCAGAGAATAGCGCGGGGCAGTCACGGCTGAGCCTTGAATAATGGGCGCGTATTCACCAGATTGAACCTTAATGACTGATACTTTTACCGCGGTTTCATCTGTCTCTTCGGTTTGGTTGCGGCTATTAGACATGCCTGATCCTGGAGCCCCTCTTGGCCCATCAGGACCACCACGACCGGAGGGGCCTTGGCCCATTTGTCCTGCAAATTTGTCAGTATTGAGTTTGCTGTCGATGTAAAAATAACTGGTAACCGCCAACACAATTGATAATGCTAGTATGATCCAGCGTGAATATTGCTTCATTCTGGTTTTACTCCCAGTCCTAATGCCAGCCCTAAGGTAATTCGGTTTGCTAAATGCTCGTAGATCAGCTCGTCAAGCTGTGCTTCGAGATCAAACATGGTGGTTTGCGCAGAGATTAAGTCACTCAGTTCCACCAAGCCATTACGATATTTTGTTTCATATTGAGTTAAGTTACTGCGCGAACTTTGTAACGCATTGCGGATATGAGTGAGACGTTGTTGCAATACTTTTTCTTGTCCCAACGCATCTTCTACTTCATTCACGGCGGTTAATAAGGTGTCTCGGTAGCCTTGAAACGCTTGCGCGGTTTGCAGCTTGGCGACTTCCGCGGCGGCTTTTAATTGACCGCCTTGATAAAGAGGCTGAGTCAATTGCGCTGCCAAACTCCAAATAGGAGAAGTAAATAAAGCCATGCGCGGGGATTCTGCCGCATCAGAAAGGGCAGCGCTCAAGCTGATGGAAGGCAACATGTCTTTGTAGGCCACTTGCGTGCTTAAATCAGCCGCTTCTATAGTCAGATAGGCTGATTTTAAATCGGGACGGCGTTGTAGGTTTTGCTCAGGTAAACCGGATAAGGAATAGCTGACTTCTGGATACTCTTGTTGCGCAGATAAAATCAGCGGCGTGTTACGTCCTAATAAGGTTTGCAATTCACGCTTTTGAATTTCAAGGTTTTCGCGATATTGCGCCAAAGATGCCCGAGATTGCGATGTGGAAGTGCGTGCTTCGTCTAACGCTTCTAAATTGTCCAAGCCACTTTTGAAACGTTTGACGATCAACTGCTCGTTGGCTTCTAACAGGTTTAAGCGTTTAGTTTCTATTTCTATGGCATGTTGCTTGGCGGTCAAAGAGAGCCACGTCTTCATGACACTCGCCACTAATGTGTCTTGACTGGATTGGTATAAGGCTTCATCGCTAGCGAGGCTCTTCGCTGACGCCGACTCCGCATTCGCGAGCTTTTGCCATAAGTCTAATTCCCAGCTGACACTGATTTTTGCAGAGTAACTGGTATCACTGTCTTTTTCTTCATTGACACCAATACTGGCATCTACGGAGGGTAAATTTGCACCATGGGATTTTTTCAGTTCCCATAAGCTTGCTTGCAGGGTTAGGGCGGTTTTTTGCAGACTTGGATTGGCGACTAAGGCTTCTTTAATGAGTTGATCCAGTTCGTCACTTTGAATTAAATCTGTCAGGTAGCTTATTTCACCCGCTTGATCCAAGGATTGCCATTGATTGGCTTGGACCTCAGTCTTGTCAAATTCTTGCTGCGCTAGATCCGCGTAATTCACTCTTTCTTGTGAG
The DNA here is from genome assembly GCF_003314975.1 of Marinomonas aquiplantarum. Lineage (GTDB taxonomy): Bacteria > Pseudomonadota > Gammaproteobacteria > Pseudomonadales > Marinomonadaceae > Marinomonas > Marinomonas aquiplantarum. The sequence goes on along the minus strand of NZ_QNRF01000003.1, from coordinate 384,856 downwards.
CTACTACAAGCGACCAAAGCGGTGCTGATGCAAAACAGAGCTGCACAACGGAACGGTTTGCTTGTCATTGAATCAATCCTGATTATTTTCTAATGCGAACTGTGTTGGCTCGGACTAGAGTAAGTTTGCTTTAAAAAGGTGTTGAGTAGCACCAGATTATTGGTTTAAAGGCATTTTCAATAAAGTATATTTTCATTTATTTACATTAACATGAAGGCATAGAAATGTTTTTTTAGGGAGGGTTCGAGCAAGCTTATTGGTGACAAGAAACAGCCCCTGCATTGTCCTAATCCATTATCTCCCTGTAAAGCTTCTTGCCTAGCATGGGGCCTAGTTAACACCCAAAACACTACTTTTAAAAAGAGCAAAGTGTCTTGTAAATACGATGATGTATCTTTATTTCGCCTCGCACAAAAGGGTACTGTAAAAAAGAGCGAAGCACCTTAAGACGATGAGTTTCTGTATGCACTTGGTGATTGTTGATAAGTACGTAAAAAGTGTTTTCTAAAGTGCTGACTATTCGCATACCCCAAATCCTGAGCAATGGTTTCAACATTAGCTTGAGTCTCTTTTAGTTTGGTTGCGGCCAGCTCCATTCGATGTTGATGTAAGTAATTCATCGGCGTGTTATCCAGTATGTTGTTAAATCGTTTGGCGAACGCTGTCCGCGACAATCCGGCTTCTTTGGCCATCAATTCCACACTCCACTTTTTCTGTGGCGTTTTATGTAACGCAATTAATAGCGGTTGCAAATAGGGGTCTTTAATGGCGGCCAGTAATCCCGATGAATAGTGTGTTTGAGCGACATGGGCGCGTAACTGGCTGACTAAAAGCGCTTCACTGATGTGGTTTCTAATCGCATATTCTCCCGGTTGCATATTGGTTTTTTCTTGAGCAATGGCATAGAGGGCAGAACGAATCAAATGAAACTCTTGGCATTCATGTTTACGTAATACTAAAAAATGTGGCAAGGCATTGAATAAACTGCTTCGGCTTTGTTCCTCGATTTCAAACACTAAACTCAGCAAGCGAGTTTTTTCACCACCGCCTCCCCAATGAGTTTCGTAATAGGCACCAGGTGGATGTTGCTCAAACCCAATAAAGCTTTCCTCCTCTGAGTTCCAGACGTCAGCAACAGGATGAATCTCTACTTGGTGATCAGAACTGAGTGACATAGGCCCACCACGGGGAAAGATAAAAGAATCGCCTGAGTGAAGTTCAATTGGCTCTTCTCCCTCTGGTGTTATCCAGCAACTGTTTTCAATCACATTAAAGCTGAAGCCATAGTCAAAACCTTGTGAGCTAAACCCCCAAGGGGCGCTTAAGTGATAGGTTCCGATCAACATATTTTTTATTTTTAGGGAAAGTAACGTTTCGCTTAAGAGATCCATAGCCCTTCCTTATGTACGGTTTGATCTAAAAAGAGGTGTATTTCGCACTTATTGGTGTTTTTCAGGAAGGATAGACTATAACCCAATCTATAAAAAAAATAATAGGAGTAAGTGAGATGAGTCATTATGACGTTGTTGTAATGGGCGCCGGCCACAATGGTTTGGTTGCTGCTGCCTACATGGCGAAAGCTGGCAAAAAAGTAATTGTTTTGGAGCGGCAGCCTTTTTACGGTGGTGGTGTCACAACAAGAGAGTTGATGACCCCTGGTTATTTTAATGACGAGCATTCCGCAACGCACGTTATGATTTTAGCGAACCCTTTAATACAAAATGACGAACTGGGTTTGCAGTCTAAGTTTGGTTTGAGTTATGACTACATGGATCGCAGTGTCGTGAGTGTGTGGGATGATGGCACTGTTCTCGTTTCATGGAAAGATCTTGATCGGACCTGTGAAGAGTTTGCGAAAGTTTCTCCTCGTGATGCCGAAGTGTATCGACAGTTTGTTCAAGCGGGGCAGAAAGTTTTGCCCATGATGATGACAGGACTTGCTATTCCGCCAACGCCATTAGGTGCGTTTGTCGCCATGATGGATCAATCCGATCAGGGACGTTTTATGTTTGATATGATGCAGCGTAGCGCTCGCGACATTATCGAAGAAACCTTTGAAAATGAACTGGTTAAATTGCATTTGCTTCGTGCCGTCGCTGAAGCCTTGATTAATCCTGATGATTTGAGTACAGGCATTGCGGCTTTCTTGTCTAACGCCATGCTTCATACCTATGGCGGTGGTGTCCCGAAAGGGGGATCTGGCAAACTCTCTGAATCCTTAGTTAAGTGTATTGAGCATTATGGTGGGGAAGTGCGATGTGATGCTGAAGTGGCACGCGTCATCGTCTCTTCTGGAAAAGCGACAGGACTTGAACTGACTAACGGCGAAACCTTTATGGCGAAAGATGGTGTGATTGGCGCAATCCATCCGCACGTTTTGGATAAGTTCGTTGAGGGGGTTCCAGAGCCTGTTGTTAAGCGTGCAAAGCGTGTTACGACCACTGAAATATCGGTCAATATGATTCACCTAAATTTGAAAAAGCAAGCGACCCTGAAGGTCGGCAAAGAGTATCACTCACATGCGGTAGAACTGATGGACTTTTATACGGTTCGCGACATGTGCATGGAGTTTGATAAAATTCGACGCGGAGTACCGTCATCTCGTTTGATTGGTGGGTTTGATGTCACTCACACAGATCCATCCAGAGCGCCGGCGGGCAGCGGTGTGTTTTACGGTGTACATCTAGTGCCTGCTAAGCTGCATGAAGGCGGATTAGAAGGGTGGGATGAGAGCAAAGAAGCCATTGCTGATGAAGCTTTAGCACAATATCGTAAGTTTTATGACGGCCTTGAGGATGACAATATTATAGCGCGTCATATTGGTTCGCCAATGGACCATCAACGTTATAGCCCGAACAGCTTTCTGAATGGCGATATTCATGGTGCGGCAAATCCCTTTTATCAAAGTATGGGGCATAGACCGACCCCTGACCTTGGCGATTTCCGAGTCCCTGAAGTAGAAAGCTTGTATCTAGTGGGCCCCGCTATGCACCCAGGTGGTGGCGTGACAGGCGGAGGCCGTGCAACTGCTATTCAAATGATGGACGACCTTGGTATTGACTACGATAAAGTATTCAATGAGGAAGTGCGATGAGCCGTTCCGACAAGAAAAAACAGATGATGGTATACGATGGTCAAGGTAAGGAGCTGATGACCATCCGAGCGCTGGAGCAAGATGGTGACGATCTGGTCATAACGGGAAAGATATTTGGATCGATGCCAATGAAAGCGCGACTTAAGCCTGAAGAAGCCAGAGCCGCTCTTAAGTTGCTTAATTTCAAAACGATATTATTCGTACTGACCATTTTATTTCGTCGTTCGAAATCGTAACCAATTAAACGTCCTGTATTGAGAGTAACGATGGTTTTATGTTGCTATTCTCAATGCAGGACGTTTCAATTTGGACGCTCGCCATCTATTCTATTTTCCTGAGAATCCGTTATTTTCAGGAATGTCACTGCAAAGACTTATCCTGTTTAATAACAAAAAAGCCATTCCGCTGGAATGGCTTTTTGAACTTTGATTATTGGCTAATTGTTAGCGGTTAAAGCCTTGTCTAATTCCGCGTCATAACAAGCATCAACCAAGATAAAGACAATTCGGCACATCTTGTTGGATTTATTCGCCCAAGCATGATTTGTCCCTCGTTGTATGACCACACTGCCAGGTTTTAGCTGTGCCTCTCCATCGTCCACAATGAGGGTCAGCTCTCCTTCTATGACGATGCCGTAATCGACGGATTCTGTCCTGTGCATTAGGGGATGAGGTGAATTTTCTTTTACCGTTGAAAACTCACTACTACCAATGCTCGAAAAGACCCCCTCCATTTTGTCTTTACCCTGAGTTAAAAACTCTTCCGTATCTGGCGGGATATCGACAAAACGAATACGTGTCCCATTCTTTGGCGGCGATAAAACAACTGGCCCTAATGTTGGGTCTTGATCATCAAGATTAATGACGCTTGGTGTTTCCGTGGTGTTCCATATCTCATGAAATTTTGTCCCTGGAATGGCGTCGAAATCCATCGTAGTGGGTATTGGGCCATTTTCGACAATAATGGCATTACCCTCTTCATCATGACCCGTTATAACACGATGAGTTGTCGGAAGAGTCATACGGCTTCACTCCTATAGTACAGCAGGTTAAAAAAAGAAGGTTCATTAAATAGGTTGAGACAGAGCGATTAAAGATTCACGCATAATGGCGGAATGTTCTTCTTTGTCACCACCATGAATCTCGATGTCACAGAGGCGAGCCGAGTTTTCAACAACCATTCTGCAGCGTTCCCAACGACGTTCGTGAAATCTTGCAAACGCGCTGTCTAGATCCTCATTTCTGGCTAACTCATCTGCTAAAACGATGGCACTTTCAATGCCAATACCAGCGCCTGAGGCCAGGTGAGGAGTGGTGGCGGCGACGGTATCACCGATTAAAACAAGGCGACCACGGTTCCAAGGCATTTTGACTAAGATGTTCATCAGAGGGCGGTAGTCAATACTGGCTCGTTCATCATAAGCACGAGGAATCAAGGCTTGAACAATGGGATCGGAAAATTCCGACATTAACTTGGCAAACAGGGTTGGCCAGGTAGATTTATCAATGTGCTCTTTGTTTGGACGATCTTCTGTGATGAACATATACATGAGCGAATCAGAAACAGGATTAACACCCAGTTTTAGGTGTTGCCCCAACCACATATGAACACGGTCAATTTCTTCTGGGCGAGGCATAATGGCACGCCATACACCTTGACCGACATATTCAGGATCTGACACCTCTGGGAAAAATTCTTGGCGTAATTTTGAGTGGATACCGTCCGCACCGATGACGAGATCATATTGGCCTGTCGTACCATCAGTGAAGGTCACTTCCGCCCCATTTTCTGCCTGAGTAATGCTGTTATAAGTACAACCCAAACGCACGTTAACGCCTGCTTCAAGTGTTGCATTGGACATAATGCGTGCCAAGGTCGGTCTAAAAATACCGCCACAACCGCCTACGCTCGAACCGACTGGGCTTGGCGTCGGTAGATTGGTTAGCAGCTGACCATTACTTAAATACATGCCGATGGTATCGGTTACACACCCTTGCTTAACGACATCATCATAAAGACCGAGGATCTCTAAAGCTCGCATGGAGACACCATTAATAGTAATACCAGCACCCAGTTCACACCAATCTGGGTCAATCTCGACCAAGTCGACATCGATTCCGTTGCGAGATAGCCTGATTGCCGCGGCCATTCCCGAGAAACCACCACCGATCACCAAAACTTTATTTACAGCTGACATATCATGACTCCTTATTTTTATTGTTTAGGTCTAAAAATGAAACAATGCCTTCAGAACTGACGAAGAGTTCAACTTTTTCTAATGTCTTACCAAGACAGGGACCTTGAATACAAAGCCCTGTGGTAGGGTCAAACAATGCACCGTGAGCAAAGCAGGTAAGGTGCGTTTTCTGAGTATTCAGATACTGATCCTTACGCCATGCCATCGGCGCTCCCTGCACATGCGGGCACGCATTTTTCCAACCGTAAAGCTCACCGTTTTTCTTCACGATAAAAATGGCATCCTGCCCATTTTCGTTTTCTAGAAAACCTTTTGTGCAGTCATTCTCTAGGTCATCAACATGACATAGAGGAGAGAACTTATTCATAATGATGTTGATAGGGGCCGGTTGCTTGTATCAGACAGCGTCTTTTCTGATGACGCGTCTGCTATCGACTCAGCTTTCGTTGTTTGAGGTGGCGTGACATCTTGATCACGAGCCTCACTTACCTCCTGCTGGTTTGCATTGGCATAACTGGGCTTTAATAAAAAGTGTGCTAACGCAGGCAGTAAAATAAGCGCTCCTAACATGTTCCATAAGAACATGAAGGCCAGCAATAGTCCCATATCGGCTTGGAATTTAATGGGACTAAGTACCCAAGTAATAACACCAATCGATAAGGTTATGCCTGTGAGCATGACCACTTTTCCAGTGAAATTAAGTGCTCTTAAGTAAGCCTTTGATAGGCTTGAACCTCGACGTAACTCCATCAGAGTAATGGATAAAATATACAAGGCGTAATCGATGCCAATACCTACTCCAAGGGCGATAACTGGCAAGGTAGCGACTTTTACGCCCATCTCAAGTTGAACCATTAGCGCTTCTGCTAACACTGAGGTCAGCATCAACGGAAGTACCGCCACCACGACGGCGCGCCATGAGCGAAAGGTAATAAAGGAGAGAATGATGACCGCCCCGTAAACAAGGAAGAGCATGTTATACCAAGCTTCTTTAACCGTTATGTTGGTTGCTGCCTGAATACCAGCACTGCCTGCCGCTAGCAGAAATTGGACATCATCAGTATTATTTTGTGCAGCGAATTGTTCGACGTGGGACACAATCCGGCTTAAGGTGTCGGCCTTGTGATCTTCAAGATAGGTATAAATAGTCAGTAAATTACAACTGTTGTTGTACAGCCCACGGGGCGCACCAGCAGTGATGTAATTTAACATTCTTTGGTTTTCTAAAAATTCATACCATTTTGGGTTGCCTTCGTTTAATCCAGCTAACACTCTGCGAGACAATAAAGGGAGTGAATTGGTGGATTCTACGCCCGGTAATTGGCGTAACTGCCATTCTAGCGCATCAATTTTATTCAGTGTTTGATATTGAGAACATTGACCATCCGGGGTTTTGACCATAATGGCTAATACATCACTGGAAGCGCCATAATGCTTATTCATAAAGGCAACGTCTTGATTGTATCGACTGTCTTTACGTAACTCTGGTGCGCCTTGATCCAAATCCCCAATCTTTAGATAAGTACTTTGATAATAGCCGCCTGCCGCTAATATAAACCCACAGATTAAGGCCGCGGTTGCCCATTTTCGTTGAGTAAATTTATCCAAAAGACGCCATAAAATGGGCGCTTTTTTGCTTTCATCGGACGTTATATCGTTAACGACACTGCGTTGTGCCGCCGAAGTACTGACACCCACATAGGAAAGCAGGATAGGAAGTAGAATTAAATTGGTGAAGATCAGTACCGCCACACCTATGGAAGCGGCGATGGCCAATTCTTGGATGACTTTGATATCAATCACTAATAGCACGGCAAAGCCAACCGCATCAGCAAGTAAGGCGGTAAGACCCGCTAGAAACAGCCGTCTAAAGGTAAATCGAGCAGCGACAAGTTTGTCAAAACCTCGGCCTACATCCTGCATAATGCCATTCATTTTCTGCGCCCCGTGGCTCATACCGATCGCAAAGACTAAAAAGGGCACTAGGATGGAATAGGGATCAAGGTCATAACCTAGCGTTGGCAATATGCCCAACTGCCATACCACAGCCAATAAAGAAGCAAACACCACTAAGCCAGTGGAGCGAACGCAGCGGGTGTACCAAAAGACCATTAACGTGGCGATGATCACAGCAACAACGAAAAACCAAATAACGGTTTGCACTCCCGCAATGAGGTCCCCCATCACTTTTGTGAAGCCCGTTATGTGAATGTCTAATCCTTTTTCTTGATACTTAGCACGTAGCTTCTCTAATTTTTCAGAGTAGCTTGCATAATCAAGAGGCTTGCCTGTTGCGTCTTGATTTAACAGCGGCATATAAATCACAGTCGATTCTTCGTCTGCGGCGATAAGTTGGCCTATTTGCCCAGAGCGAGCAACATTCGCTTTAAGCTGTTGTAGGCTTTCAGGAGAACCGTCGTATCCTTCTGGAATAACTGGGCCGCCTTCTAAGCCTTCTTCGGTGATACCGATCCAGCGAGTAGAAGGTGTCCAAAGGGATTTCATTTGGACACGATCCACGCCTGGCATAAGGAAGACTTCATCGCTTAGTTGACGCAAAAGTTCAAGATAGTGGGCATCATAAATACTGCCACCAGGATTGGCGACGGCAATTCTAAGCGCGTTGCCTAGCCCGGTCAGTTCTGTCTCGTAATTAAGGTAATTTTTGATATAGCTTTGTTCTGTCGGAAGAGTCTTTTCAAAGCTTGCATTAATGGTCAGTTTACTGGATTGCCATGCAAGAATGACCGACAAAACGGTAAAAATCATCAACACAATCAATCTATGATTAAACAGTATTCTCTCAATCAGCTGCCCAGAGTTTGGGTCGAAAGGCGCTTTTTTAGTGTCGGAAACAGGGACTTCATACTTCATTTTGAGTTTCCTATGTGTACTGGAATGGAACCACTGATACTAAGAGCAAGCAGATTACCTTTAGAGGTTTCTATTAGATGAGTTAGTGGCGGAAGTGGTTTGTGATTAATAGGAAGCAACTGGTCGTTTGCTAATGACAGTATCATGCCGGCTTGATTTGACATAAACAGCTGTCCATTTTTGCTGATCAGCGAGGCGGTAATAGACGCAGGTAGCGGATCAATGATTTTTTCCCAAGAAGAACCCTTGTCATGAGAAACAAAAGCATTGCCTCGAAGGCCTGCAACAATCAGATCGTTATTTGAGAGTAACTCAGCAGTGAAAAAACTGCCTTCATATGGCGACTCTAGTGTCTTAAAGGTCTGTCCATTGTCCACGGATAATGCAATGAAGCCTTGTTCCCCCGCGATTAATACTCGATCGCCTTGTTTTCTGACGGCATAAAGGTGGTAACCGAAAAAGTTTTCGATGCGCCCCATCCAAGATTGCCACGTTTTTCCTGCGTCTTTTGTTTCAACGGCAAGGCCATAGGCACCGACGACCACCAAATGTTTTGGACCCAGTTGTAAAAGATCCAAAAAAGGTTTGTCTGGGCCATCTGTCACGAGACGCTGCATCTCTTGAATCGTTTGGTCATCGCCGTCATCGATGGCTTCCGTGAGTAACTGCTTTGCTAAGGCTTGGCCATTTAACTTAACTTGCCAACTGTCACCACCATTGCTTGTTCCTAAGACAATGCCGCTATGCCCAATCGCGTAACCGTTATTCTTATCGCTGAAGGCTATGCCAGTTAAGGTCACGCTCACTGGAGAGGGGACCTGTTGCCAGCTTTCACCATTATCGTTAGAGCGGAGAATTAAGCCTCTTTCACCCACGGTAAAAAGAGAAGCGCCCGCGTAGGCGGCACCTAATAGAACAGAATGATCACCTAAATCGGATTGGGTCGCAGCGCGCTCCATTGCATCCTTGGTTGCCGCTTGGCTTTTGCTGATAGAGAAAATAAGCAAAAGCAGTAGTGCGATAGGATAGAAGCCTAATTTTCCACCTTGTCCCTTCATACTGTAGGCTCCGATTTAACCATTAGAGGAGCTTGGTGAAAAACCCGCATAAAACAAAACACAGAGAGACTGCCAAAACACAGTGCCGCAATACCGATACCATGATAGCCGGCTAGCTTGACAATGGTGCCGCCAAGAACCGGGCCGATGGCGGCGCCTATCATTAGTACTGCAGGTGTGGCGGCTAAAGCACGTCCAGAAGTATCTAATTTGGCTAACAAACCAAATACAAAGGTATGGGTGAACATGATGAGTGAGACAAAGACGATAGACGCGGCACCGAATAACACTAATGACGACGAATTCATAATAATATTGGCTAAGATCACCTGTATGACAGGGCCAAGGAAAAGTACTAAACGAGTCGAGATACGTTTTTCTGAGATACCAGCCATGACAGTAGCAAAAAGGTTAAATAGGGAAAGCGCCACTAGAATGAAGGTGATTTCCTTTGCGCTAAAGCCTCTCTCATTGGCAACACGTTCCATAAAGCTAAAGGTCATGGCCTGTGTCACCACCATTAAGCTAATGCCTATCATGCCGTACCAAACATTAGTGGGGATTTTTTTATGAGTTAGGGTTTCGCTTTTCTCTAACTCTTGCTTGTCAAAATTGACTCTAGGGAAGGCTAGGGCACAGATTAAAGCGGCTAAGACCATTACTCCCGCAAAGATAATAAACAAGGAATGGCCACCTTTTAGCTGGATGATGTTTGGCGTAACGGCCATAAATGCCAAGCCTAACAAGCCGGATGCGAACCCAGTCATAGCGTATAATCTATGAGGGTTTTCAGCCCGTGCAACGGTGCCATGGGTCATGCTAAGCGCTGAACTTGCACAAGCACCGGCAATCAAGTGCAGTATGGCTAAATGCAAAAAGCTGGAAGTCTGTGAGGCAATAAAAAAACACCCCCCCGCAGCCAGATAACCAACCGTAGTCACCAGTTTGTGATTCATTTTTTTAAAACGCGGTGCAATTGATAGGCTTGCGCAAACAGCACCGATGAGAAAGAGAGTGACTAACGCGCCAGCTTGCTGAGCGTCATAATGATAAGCCGCTACTAACACGCCTATCCAGAGGGGTAACGCAACCAAATCAAGCATGCCTGCGCAGTTCGACGCCATGATAGCGACATTACCTTTTAAACCAAATCGCTGACTCATAACACTTCTCCTAATTGGAAAATAATAGGTCGGCAAATTCTGGCTTTTGCTTTGCCAAAGCGTATCTGGTTTGTGATTCTTAGTATCAACATATTTTATCACCCACGTTATTTATTTTTATTCTGTGGTCGCGAAGACTAAAGGCCGTTGTTATAGGCCGACCCCCTTGTTAATAAACAAGGGGGAATGGTGCTTCGTACCACGCTTTGTTAGGGAAGAACGACTCTTTTTCTCTCGATCCTTTATTCATAATCACCGTTGTGAGGGGTGTCTGCCCCAGGCGCCCATTTCTCTCGATTTCGCATCAAAAAAGCCTGTGAAGCATCTGCTCCCATTGGTGAAACACGAGGCGTCCAATTTTTGTCGTGAAGATCCATGTCGGCGTCCATTTCAATATGGCAAGCAAACGGGCTGTTGAAATACCAGAACCAGTTTGAACCTAAAATATGACGACCTGGTCCCCAAAAGGCTTGATAACCTTTTTTGATAAAACGCTCGCCATTTTGCATCAACTCAGTCGGGCCACTAAAATGGAAGGTAAAATGCTCAACACCTTGCATGAACGGCGGTGCACCAATTAAAAAATGAGTATGATGTTCTAAACTGCCACTCGGTTGTAAAAACGGCCCTATGTCTTCAAAACGATCGGTACAGCGAAAGCCCAGTCGTTCAACATAGAAGGCTTCTGCTTTTTTAACATCTGGCACAAAATACACAATGTGAGACAGGCTTATCGGACGAATTTGTTCTGCATCGACGTCGACGCCCAGTTGGTTAACCGGTCTTTGAAATGGCGAGCCTGGAAGGTTTGAAATTTCGCCCACTAGGTTAATCTGCTTTTTCTTAGAGATTTGAAAGCCGATGGCGAAACCTGAGTCATCATGAGATTCGATAGACCCATCTGCTAATGTTTCGACTGCACGGTCTTTACTGAGCTCAGCATACAGGTCGTCAAGACTTTGTTGGTCAGCGACGCCCATGATTGTTTTTCGCATCATACAGCCATTGCCAACACTGGCTGGCAGACTCGGATCCTCTGTTTTAGCCAGAACAACGCCTGTGCCATCCAGCGCCTCAAAGCGCCCACCTTCATCAGTAACATCGACTGGAATGAGACCATAATCGGTTAAAAAGGTGGCGCAAGAAGGGATATCGTCTACCCCAAAAATAATGGTTTCTAAACCTACAACTTTCATATCTCTTTCCTCTAGTAAGTGGTTAGGCTGTATGACCACCGAGCGTTTCTGCCACCCAGTCGACTAAGTAGGCACCTGCATTGGCGGAGTTATCAAAGCTAGAGTGCTGTACACCACCTTCTCGATCAGTGAAAATTTTAAGTTCTCGTTTAGGGCTATTGACGAGTTGCTCATAGGTTCGGTACGCCCATTTAAGAGGGATCTGAGAATCTTTTTCACCATGAGTGACGAGGAATGGCACCTTGATTTGATCGAGTACACCATCAAGGTGGACGTTTTCAGCGATTTGCATAAATTCGTCCATGTCTTTTGCGCCCCACACCCAACGTACATGATCCCAATAGTGCGGAACGGGAAAGTCACCTTCTTTTTCTAAGCGACGTTTTTGTACATCACGCCAATCATGGTTAGCACCCCATACAAGGCCACAGGCAAATCTAGGTTCAAAAGCAACGGCTCTTGGGCAGTAATAACCGCCGAGGGAAACCCCTTGTAAGCCAATTCTTTTGGCATCAATTTCGTCACGTGTTTCTAACCAATCGACAATTCGACTGGCCCAATGTTCACTGTCATAGCGGGCAGTAAACCCTTGTAGGCGTATGGCTTCGCCTGTACCTGGTTGGTCAACAATGAGAGAGGAAATGCCACGTTTTGCTAATAATTGAGGCACGCCTACGCGATAGATCATCTCTTTAATAGAATCTAGGCCATTGACTTGAACGAGAATGGGCGCTTTGCCTTCGACGCCTTCGGCGCGAACATATAAGGCGGATATGTGTTTACCCTCGTAAGGAATCTCAACGCGTTCACAGTTTTCTTTCGCTAAGGTCGTTCCCTTAGCGAAGACTTTTAAAAAGTGTTTGTATAGGGTTAGTCGACTTTCGCTTCCAAGGCCTTGCAAGCGTTCAGCTGTGCCATAATAGGTTGCTGCTCGAGCATATTTGTCACCAGCCGATAACAATCGACCCTTGTCTTCGTCTTCTTGTGCCAAATCACACAGCTTATCCGCCATGCGTTCCCAGCTTTCTCTAAAGGCTATTGAACCTGCTTCGTCTTTAGCTTTAGCCGCTTCTTTTAGCGGTGCGCACATCTCTTCAATTTCCCCTATACGAGCCCCCATTTCTAGTGCCAGATTGATCGAAAGGTCCCATGGATAATTGCTCGGAAAATAACGAAACATAAGTTCTCCAATTGTTTTATTTCAGCTTAATAGTCGGTTTAAATTGTTTAGTAACTTGATAGATAAAAAGCAGTTTGCCCCAAGGCAATGAGGTAACCTAAAGGGGAGTAAGGCTACTCACTCCTCAAGGCAAACCGTTCAACTCAATTTATTTCTAGTTACCTCATACCTTGTCGCGCGATACCTTGACCCGTAAAGGTACTGGTAGGAAAACGCTTTCTTGGACGATAATGAAATGCTTTATCGTTCATCACGTTAGCCGCGTAACCTTCCCCTGACAGTAGGTTATAAAAGCCGAATGTCTGAGGGATGGTGCCTGGGAATTCCGGCATGATGTAATTGAAACCCCAAAGTGTTTTCCATAATTGTCCTTTTGAATCCCAGCGATCGCCCAACATGGCTTGCCAAGTATCTTCATCAAGATAATATCGGCTACGTGCGGCTTGATGACGTTTGCCTTTCGCCACAGTTGCTTCAACCACCCAGACTCGGTGTAGCTCCCAGCGAACCGCATCTGGATTTAAGTGATTTCCAGTAATGATGTCTTTGTCTGGGTATTGCAAAAAATGATTCTGGTTATAAGGTAGGAAAATTTCTTTTTTACCTAATAACTTCCAATCAAAGGTTTCGGTACGTCCAGAAAACACACTTATTTCATCAAAGGACATCAAGCCAGCGGTAGCAGGCGTTGGTGTATCACAGCAAGGATTGGCGAGTTTTCTTACTCGGCGTTGGCCAGCTAAGTAAACGTACGACTTGGTTTTCGAGGAGTCGAGATTGGTTTGTCCACCAATCAGTGCTCCAGCTCGAATTGGCGGACCATAATTCTCCAGCAGAATCTGCTCAAAGTAGCCATTGAAGTCTTCACTTGAGCCATCTTCAAAATAATAGGGAACTTGACGTTTTATAAAGCCATCGGTAGTCAGTACCACCTTGCCACTTGACGTAATTTGATATTGGTTGAATGCGGCTTCCCAGCTTACGCCACGCCAAGATAATCTGTGATTATTAATGGCTTCTAGACCATTTTTAGCGATAGGGAATGGGGTGCCACCATAAGCGTCAATCAGTTTATGCCCCTCTAACTTTGCTTTGAGTGCATTTTGCATCGTAAAGTCATAGACCCACTTTGGTGCTGTCGCCGTTCTGTGCGTAGGATAGACATCTAAACGATAGGTATCCGGGTACTTAGTAAGCATCGCCTTGACGCCATCTGTTAGATGTTCACTGTATTGCGCCATATTTTGTGCGGTGACGGAATACAGCGGCTTTTCATCTTTAAATGGATCTAAGCGCTTTCCTCCTAAAATCTCCCCAGGGATAGGTTTGTTAAATCCTCCTGTCCAAGCGGGAATCGTGCCTGCGCTATTGCCTGCTTTTTCACCGCCGAAAGGGGTTAAATCCTGGCCTAAACGAGCCGCTTCTTCTGGGCTGACCGCGGCCAAGCTTAGTGAAGCAAAACCGCTCAAAAGTACTGAGGTGAAAAGAACGTTCAAACGGTGTTTTTTGTTTTTATACATTTCGTTCTCCAAAACTTAAAAGGTGGTGTTAATAGAAGCTGCAAGGAAGTCTCGATCTTTCAACGTTTGCTTATATTGCGCATAATTGTTGTCATCGAGGAAGTTGCCTTCTTCACCTAAGTATTTGGTGTAGCTTAAGGACATATTCCACCGATCTAGATAGACAGCTTTAATGCCGACATTGACATCACCGCCCCCATCAACCCCAAAGGCGCCTACTGCAGACGATTTCCCCCAAGTGTGGCCAAAGCCAACGGATGGAGACAGATCAAGGCCATCAAAAGCTTGACGGTAAGTTGGGCTATACACCATTCTCAAACCGACCGCAGAGCGGTCAGCATTGGGGTTTAGCATACTTTCGTTTTCAGTGGTTTTGACTCGAGTATTCCAAGCAATTTCGCCCATAAAACTGGCTTCTTTAGAGATAAAACTTGGTCCTAGACTTGCCATCCAAGAGAACTGAGCATGGGCTGTTTCACCAACCGCATAACCTGGATTATCATTGTTGTCGTATTGCACGCCTGATGGCGTGATTGTTTGGCCCTTACTTTGTAGAGGGGCATTACGGCGATAAGATACTTCCATTGCCAGACCCCAAACGCCAACGCTTTTCGCCATACTGGCACCGTAAGCTTCGATGCCTTCGGCGTAGGCAAATTTGAATTGCTCTGGAATACCACTAGGTGCAACCATATACTGGTTACTGGCGCTATAAGCATTGTAGCGAATGGCATACAAACCAAAATCTGCATCCAGATCATTATCGCTCCAACGCAATTGCAGACCATATTGCCCCGAGTCACTGGCTTCCTCATCCTTGGTTTTCTGAGCTTTATTTTGACCAATAAGTAAGACATCTGAAGCAATGGCGTCGCCACTGGACAAGTAGGAACCGACAGGTGGAATACGTGACGCTTCCCATTCATAGCCGATATAGGCGCCAATGGTTGCTTCATCACTGATTGGTATGTCGACCGACAGTTTGCCCGTTGGTCGAACGGTTTCTTTGAATGTGGAGTTGGGAACAGATAGCAGTTTCACCACGTCATTAGGCGCTTGTCCGCCTGCGATACCATTAGATCCGAAGAATAAACTCTCACCCCATAAGAGGGAGTGACGACCTAAACGAACGGTTCCTTCCATCCCATTCATAACGGGAAAATAACCATAGACAAAGGCATCCAGTATTTCAGCATCATCACCCATGATTTTTTTGGTGTTATCAGAAAATTCGCTGGCAGGTGTGTTATTAGCGGTACTGCTAGTGTTGTCGGTAGAACTGTTATAGACGTCGTCGTACCAAGCGGCACCACTCACTCGAAAGCCCATGTTTTTATAGGAGCCATCCAGTTCACTGAACAAATCAAGCCGGTTGGAAACCAGACCCTTATCAAAGTTATTGTTACCGTCGTTTTGGTTGGCGCTGTTTGTCAGGCCAGGAGATGCGTCTTCTAAGCGAAGCGCCGTACTGTATTTAACCGTATTGTCTAGGCTGAGCCTAAAATCAGAACTGCCGGTATCGATATTGAAGCCATAGGCGGTTGACGTACTGGAAATAATGGCGACAGCCACAGACGTAAGCCGAAATGACGCGGAGTTAAATCTACTCATTTGTTCTTCCTCTCGTTGAAGGTTTTATTTTTATCGTTAAGAACAAGTCCACTATAAGCCAGCTTTATCATTCACAAGAGCCCTTTAAATTGAATCGATGATTCGATACTATCGAATGATTAAAATAATAAAGAAGGGTAGATTCCCATGCGTTTTAAAAAGCTTGATTTGAATTTGCTGGTGGCATTAGACACCTTGCTGACGGAGCAAAGCATTACCAAAGGGGCAGAGAAACTGAATATGAGTCCCTCGGCACTGAGCAATTCTTTATCTAGGTTGAGAGAGTATTTTAATGATGACTTGCTGGCACAAGTGGGTCGAAAAATGCTGATTACACCGTTTGGTGAGAACTTAAAAGTGCATGTACGCAATGCCTTGAACAACATAGAAAGCACGATTCTTATTCAGCCTACGTTTGAGCCACAGAACACAGATAGAATTTTTAGCATCTTTTGTTCCGACTATACGCAAACTGTTTTTATTCCCTACTTACTTGAGGTGGTTGGGCAGCACAAATGCACAGCACGTTTTGAGTTTTTAGCGCAAATCGATAACCCTCATGAGCAATTAGAGCGCGGTGAAGCAGACTTATTAATCATTCCTTCCGATTTTGTTTCGAAGGAGCATCCCAACGATGTTTTGTATGAAGAAGAGTTTGCCTGTGTAGTATGGCAGCATAGTGAGCTGGCAAAAGGCGAGTTGACTAAGCAAAAATATGCTGAGGCAGGTCATGTGGTGATGCGCCCAGGTGGTATGAAAAAAGGCTTTTTTGAACTGTCTTTTGCGAACCAACACAATATAGAGCGTCGTATTGCGGCGACTACCTTCAGTTTTGCCTCCTTGCCCGCTTTAGTCATTGGCACTGACAATATTGCGACGATTCACGCGAGGTTAGCGCATAAGATGGCCCAAGCATGGCCGCTAAAAATTCACCCTCTGCCATTTGATATTCCAGTCTTAAAACAATGTGCCCAGTGGCACCAGTATCGTCACAAAGACGAAGGACTTATTTGGCTACGAAATGCCTTTCAAGAGGCGGCACAAAACATGGGATCCTAAAGGATCCCATGTCAGCCTTATAAGCATCTTTATTGCTGAGAAAGGGCGTGAGCTACTTTAGACGCATTGTTCCGCCCAAGAGCAGAGCTGATAAATTGACCCGCTTCGATCAGTTTTCCTAGATTCACCTTATGCTCAATACCTAAACCATTGAGTAGATAGACCACGTCTTCTGTCGCCACGTTCCCAGATGCGCCTTTGGCGTAGGGACAGCCGCCTAATCCAGCCACGGACGCATCGACCACGGAGATACCACGCAATAGGGCGGCATAGATATTAGCCAACGCTTGCCCATAAGTATCGTGCATATGCATCGCCAGTTTGTCTATTGGGGTATTGATTAAAACCTCATCTAACAAGCGTTCAACGGCAGCTGGGGTGCCCACGCCTATGGTGTCGCCAAGGGAGACTTCATAGCAGCCCATGGCGAGTAATTGTTCTGTCACGTCTGCGACCTTTCTGGGGGCAATATCGCCTTCATAGGGGCAGCCTAAAACACAGGACACATAACCGCGCACCGCTACTTTTTGCTCGTTGGCGGCGGCGATCAGTGGTTCAAACCGCTGTAAACTTTCGGCTATCGAGCAATTAATGTTTTTTTGAGAAAAAGCTTCTGAAGCAGCGGCAAAAATAGCCACCTCAGAAGCCTTTACGTCCATTGCCCGTTGGAAGCCTTTTAGATTGGGCGTTAAGGCCGCATAGGTAATATCGGGCAGCCGTTCTATGCCGCTAAATACCTGTTCGCTGTCGGCCATCTGGGGAATCCACTTAGGGTTAACAAAGCTGCCTGTTTCAATATAGCCTAAACCACTTTCAGCGAGCTTTTTAACCAGTGTAATCTTGGTTTCAGTTGAGATAATCTGCGACTCATTTTGCAAACCATCTCTTGGGCCGACTTCAACGATTTTGACCCTTTTAGGTAAGCTCATAGGGCGGTCTCTGCCTCCGTATTAAAGGACATAAGTTGCGCACCACCGTCGACCAAATCACCAGCGGTGAAATAGAATTCTTCTACGTAACCGTCGGCTGGCGCACGAATACTGTGCTCCATTTTCATTGCTTCCATGACGAGTAATAGGCTGTCTTTGCTAACCTTCTCACCGGCTTTGACGGCCAGTTCAACCACTGTGCCGTTCATGGGTGCCGCTAGCGCGCCTTGTGACTGGCTGGCATCCTCTATGCCTAAATCGACTTCCGGCAAGGTGAATTCAAGCCTTCCTTGCTGAGTAAATAGCATCCCTTTGTTATCCTGGAGCGACACGGTTGCTGTTTGTCGGTGTCCTTCAATGTGAGCGATAAGCTCGTGTTCAACCTGTTCCCCAGCGACAAAATAGTCTTGTCCGTCATATTGAATCCTGTAGCCATCAAGTGTATCTCGCGTGCTGGCTTGGACTTTGAGATGATGAGGCTCGTCATCGATCAATAGCGTGATGTGTTGGCAATGAACTAAATTCATGCGCCAGTCATGTGTTTCCAACCAAGGTGAACGTTTATCGACAGATGAATGAGCGTCGCCAGAATGGTACGGACGTTCTTTCAGGAGCATAAATAATGTGGCGAGTAGTAAATGCTTTGTCTGGTCATGTTCATCGGGCTTGAAGATCTCCTGCTCATGGCGCTCGATGAATCGCGTGTCCAGATCCGCATGGGCAAACGCATCGACACTGGCCAACTTGTAGAGAAAAGGTAGGTTGGTTTTCATGCCTGCAATTTGGTAGTCACGTAGGGACTGGCGTAAGCGTTGTAACGCCGTTTCTCTGTCTTCATCCCAAACGATCAGTTTGGCAATCATGGGGTCGTAGTAAACGCTGACCTCATCGCCTTGTCGAACGCCGGTATCCACTCGAACATTATCGTTACCGGCTGGGGGACGTAGCAAATGCAGTTGACCGGTAACGGGTAAGAAATCCTTATCGGGGTCTTCTGCGTATACCCGAGCTTCAAATGCATGCCCATGAATCGTTAATTGCTCTTGTCGGCAGGGTAATGTTTGTCCCGCGGCGACACGCAGTTGCCATTCTACTAAATCTTGCCCCGTAATCATTTCGGTAACAGGGTGCTCCACTTGTAAGCGAGTATTCATTTCCATAAAGTAAAAGCGGCCATCATGATCAAGCAAGAATTCCACTGTACCAGCGCCTTGATAATCAATCGCTTGGGCTGCTCTGACTGCGGCTTCACCCATTTGTTGGCGTAAAGAATCCGACATGCCGGGAGCAGGAGCTTCTTCAATAACTTTCTGGTGACGGCGCTGTAATGAGCAATCGCGCTCAAATAAATAAACGGCATTGTGGTGTTGATCACAAAAAACTTGAATTTCCACATGACGAGGCTCGGTCAAGTATTTCTCCACCAACATGGTGTCGTCACCAAAACCATTCATCGCCTCGCGTTTAGCGGCCGCTAAAGCTTCATCAAAATCCTCGGCTTGCCAAACTTGGCGCATGCCTTTACCACCACCACCGGCAGCGGCTTTTAGCAGTACGGGGTAGCCCATTTGTTCCGAACTTGCTCTGAGTAACTCTGGGTCTTGATTCGCGCCATGATAACCTGGTACTAATGGCACATCGGCTTTTCCCATGATGTCTTTGGCAGCCGATTTTGACCCCATGGCTTCGATCGCACCAACAGGCGGGCCGATAAAGACTAGGTTGTTGTCTTGGCAAGCTCGACAAAAATCGGCATTTTCACTTAAGAAACCATAACCCGGATGAATGGCTTGAGCTCCGGTTTGTTTTGCCGCTGCAATGACTTTTTCTATGACGAGGTACGATTCGCGAGAAGGGGCATGACCTATGTGTACGGCTTCATCTGCCATCTCAACATGGAGGGCGTGACGGTCAGCATCAGAATACACAGCAACAGTACGAATGCCCATTTTTCGAGCGGTTTTTATCACTCGGCAGGCGATTTCGCCTCGATTAGCAATGAGTATTTTGTCAAACATCTTGGTTATTCTCCTATCCACGCGGCAGGGCGCTGGTCGAAAAAGGCGCTTAATCCTTCTTGACCTTCATCCGACACACGTATGGCAGCAATGCGCTCAGAAGTGTCTTGTATTAAAGCGTCATCAATGTTTTTGTCGGCCACATCAAAAACCAATTGCTTGGCCTGTTTGAGTGCTTGAGGGCTGTTGTTAAGTAGCTGATTAACTAACTGATCTAGGGTTGAATCCAGTTCATTGTGACTTGCTATTTTTGTTACCAGTCCTAACTGTTCAGCTTCTTTGGCCGAAAAGCGCTCGCCAGTCAGAAAGTAACGGCGTGCGGCTCGTTGACCGATGGCGGCAATGACATAAGGGCTGATGGTGGCGGGAATTAAGCCGAGTTTTACTTCACTGAGGCTAAAAGAAGCCTGTTCACTGGCAATCGCAAAATCACAGCAGGATACCAAACCCACCGCGCCACCAAAGGCCGCACCTTGAACACGGGCAATGGTGGGCTTTTCAAGAAAGTTGAGCGTTTTCAACATACTTGCTAAACCTTGAGCATCACGAAGGTTGTCTTGATAATCATATTGCGCCATGCGCTTCATCCAATTCAGGTCAGCGCCAGCGGAAAAGCTTTTTCCTTCTGCGGCCAATATCACCAACTTCACTTTAGGGTCGTCAGCAGCACGTTGGAACGCCATTTCCAAATCGGCAATGACCTTGTCATCAAAGGCGTTATGCTTTTCCGCTCGGTTTAAACACACCGTTGCGACACCCGACTTATTCAGGCTATAAAGGACAATTGAGTCAGACATAAGTGTTCTCTTTAATGGTTTTACTTACTTATTCAACGGATTACGAAATAGACCTCGCAGGGTATAACAAGTGAATCCGCAATAATTAGCATTCGTTACATTCTGAAGACACCAAATCGCGTTTCTTCAATAGGCTTATTCAATGCAGCAGAAAGGCTTAAACCGAGTACTTTTCGGGTGTCTGCTGGGTCAATAACGCCATCATCCCAAAGTCTTGCTGAGGCATAATATGGGTGCCCTTGATGCTCATACATGTCTAAGATGGGTTGTTTAAAGTCCGCTTCTTCGGTGTCTGTCCAACGCTTGCCTTCACGTTCATATTGCGCTTGTTTAACTTGCGCTAGTACGCCAGCGGCTTGTTCACCGCCCATGACTGAGATGCGCGCATTTGGCCACATAAACAGGAAACGTGGATCGTAACTGCGGCCACACATACCATAATTACCTGCACCGTATGAGCTGCCGATTAACACCGTCAGTTTGGGCACTTTTGCGCACGCCACGGCATTGACCATTTTTGCGCCATGTTTGGCGATACCACCCGCTTCATATTGTTTACCCACCATGAAACCGGTGACATTTTGTAAGAAAATGAGCGGAATTTTCCGCTGAGTACAGAGCTCGATAAAGTGCGCGCCTTTTTCAGCGGACTCGCCAAACATAATGCCATTGTTGGCCACTATGCCGATGGGGTAACCATAAAGCCGAGCAAAACCACAGACTAGGGTGGTGCCATAAAGTGCTTTGAACTCATCAAATTCTGAAGCATCGACGATACGAGCAATGATCTCGCGAACATCAAATGGCTGTCGTTTATCTTTCGGTACTATGCCGTAAATCTCTTGGCTGTCATACAAAGGTTCACGGGAGGCTTGTGTATCAAGTTGGCTAGGCTTAACTCGATTAAGTCGAGATACGGATTGACGGATTAGTGAAATCGCGTGCTGGTCATTTTGAGCATAATGATCGGCGACACCGGACGTGCGACAGTGGGTATCAGCGCCTCCGAGTTCTTCAGCACTGACCACTTCCCCCGTCGCGGCTTTGACCAAGGGTGGTCCCGCCAAAAAAATGGTGCCTTGTTGTTTGACGATAATGGATTCATCCGCCATTGCTGGTACATAGGCTCCACCAGCAGTACAAGACCCCATCACAGCGGCAATTTGCGGGATCCCCTGTGCGGACATATTGGCTTGATTGAAAAAAATACGACCAAAGTGTTCTCGGTCGGGGAAGACGTTGTCTTGATTGGGTAAATTTGCACCGCCGGAATCCACCATGTAAATGCAGGGTAGATTGTTTTCTTCAGCAATGGTTTGTGCGCGTATGTGCTTCTTAACGGTCAGCGGGAAGTAGCTGCCGCCTTTTACGGTGGCGTCATTAGCGACAATCATGCATTCTTGGCCTGAAACCATACCAATGCCAGCTACCACACCGGCACACGGTACGGGGCTATCATACACTTGATAGGCGGCTAACTGAGACAACTCTAAAAAAGGCGATCCTTTATCCAGCAACGCGTTAATTCGATCTCTGGCTAACAACTTGCCTTGTGAAACATGGCGTTGGCGATACTTATCCCCCCCGCCTTGACTGACCTCCGCTATTTTACATTTAAGGTCGTCCACTTGAGTTTGCATAGCGGCCTGATTTTCTGTGAACTCGGTACTACGCGTATTCACTTTGGTATTTAAAATTGCCATAAATATGCCTTATCGTCATTGATTAACGTGACTGAATGTCGGCTAATGTGTTGCTGATCAGCTGTTCTACGCTACCATCATGTACAAAACCGGCTTTTTCAGCATTCAAGGTTGTAAGGGGAGGGTAAGCGCCAAAAGCGGCTTCTAACTGAGGGTCAGAGTCGTAACGAATATTATCTACTGAGGTGCTTGTCGTCTTTGAAAGAGCATTAATAAGGTCGCCCATTACGACGTGAATAGCCGGTAGGGTGACGACTCTGTCTTCTGGCATGGTTTGACTGTCTAAACCGAGTGCGTGAACGAGATTGTTGACTGTTTGAGTGCGGGACATTAACCAAACTTGTGCCGTTTTAGAGACGGGCATCGTCATCGTTTTACCAGCGAGCATGACATGAAAAATATCGTTCATAAACGCTGATTTAAACCCTTCAGCGCCTTGTGGTCGAGCCACGATACCGGGTAAGCGAACACCGACACCATCAATTGTGCCACGACGGGTAAAGGTTCCCAGCGCGACCTCAGACATCATCTTATGCATGGCATAATGCAGTTTAGGTTGTAACGGCGTGTCATCGTTCACACCTTCAGGCGGAATGGCATCACCGAATACCGCAATGGCCGAGGCATAGACGAAACGACACTTTTCTGTGCTTGCGCCGGCTAATTGAATAAGGTCAACGGTCGCTTCTACATTAATTTTGAAAGATAACTCGGGAGCACTTTCTGCGCCACCGCCTGGAATGGTTGCAAGGTGAACCACTGATTCTATGGTTTGATCAAACAGTGACGCACGGAAACTGGCATCGGCTAGGTCACCTTGTTTAAGGGTTAAGGCTTGATGTTGTGTTAGTGCCGTTAATTCACGATCTGTCGCCACGACAGACTTGCCAGCCTTTAACAGTGCTTCTACAACGCCGGAGCCAATGAAGCCGCCCGCGCCTGTTACTAAAACTGTCATTTGTATTCTCCAGTGCTTTAAAACGTTTTTATAATATGAATACCGCATTCGTAAGTGATCGAACTCACAGGAATCGGTGTTTAAGCGAATGGCGCCATATAAACTCAGTTACATCAATGAAAGCCGTCCATATCCTCAGGTTTAAGGTCGTCCAGTGGTACGCCATTGACCAAATAGGGCTTGGCTTCGGTTAATACAAAGACAATACGGCACAGCTTGTCGCTGACGTTTCGCCATGCGTGTATGGTTCCGCGCTGCACAATAACGCCTCCGGTTGAGACTATGGTTTTGACGCCTTTATCGAGTTCAAGCTCGATTTCGCCTTCTAACACGATGCCGTAATCAATGGAGTTGGTACGGTGCATAGGGGATTCCGAGCCTGGAGGTGTATCAACCATGCGTATCACAGAGCCTCCGGGGAGCGTGATGCCAGCGTTGCGGTCACGGCCATCCGTTTCATCGTTGTTATCCACTGGGATCTCAGGGGCGGACCAAATTGTCGCAAAGCCAGCACCATCTGCACCGGGCATTTCTGTTGGAACAATATTCTCATTTGAACGGATAATGGCATGACCGCTTTTATCATGTCCGGTGACCACACGTTGAAAGGGTTTATAGACTGTCATCGTTAGCTCCCAGGCTGCGTCACTTTTTGCTCAATGGCACCAAATACAACTTGGTCGTCTGGTGTTCTTGCTTCCATGCGAACCGTGTCGCCATAATGCATAAAGCCGGTTTTTGCTTCGCCCTGATCAAGCAGTTCAATGCCACGACGTTCAGCAATGCAAGATGACCCCACTTCTCGGTACTCGTAATTGGAAACGGTTCCTGATCCAATGACGGTGCCAGCAACCAAATTGCGCGTTCTAGCGGCGTGGGCAACAAGCTCATCAAAGCCGTATTGCATGTGACCGCCGTGAGCGTGACCAAATTTTTTGCCATTCCACTCGATATTAAGACGAAGTTGCACTTGGCAATTTTCCCAGTGCTCGCCAAGCTCTTCAGGCGTCACGGCAAAGGGGGCTACTGAACAAGGTGGCTTAGCGTGAATCCAACCAAAGCCTGTGCTTATTTCAGGGCCGGAATACGCCCGTAATGACCAGTCGTTTATTTGCACGATTAATTTGATATGTTGACGTGCTTGTTCTGGGGTAACACCCATTGGAACGTCATCGACAATGATGCCAAATTCGCCTTCAAAATCGATGCCATCGGCTTCGCTGGCCATCGGCACATCCGCCGTCGCACTGAGAAAGGTGTCGGACATTCCTTGGTACATTAATGGGCGGTCTTCGAGTGTTTTGACTTCCATCCCCGTCACGGCGCCCATCAGGTCGGCATGGCTTTTATATACTGAGCCATCAAGCCATTGCCATGCACGAGGGAGTGGGGCACAGAGTTCTGTGGTTTGAACGGTTTGCCCTGCAAGTGTGCCGTTATTCAGTGCGGTTGAAATGGCTTCTAATGATGCTTCAAAGCTCGCCCAATTTTCTAATGCAGCTTGCATACTAGTGCCTGCTGGCGCGAAACGTGTACCATCGTTGGAGATAACGACCAATTGACCGTCTGCAGTATTATTATTGAATGTCGCAAGTTTCATTTTGATAGGTTCTCATTTTAGATAGATAGGGTTAGGCAGAAAAAACAACTTAATAGTCGACTAGCTTGTCTAATTTGAAATCGATTTAATCGCAGATTGATCAAACCTATTGGTCGCCGCCTTGACAGAGATAACAGCTGAAAAAATTAAGCAGATCTTTAAGAGGAAAATAGGGATTTTTTTCACGTGTTCTTCCTACCGAGTAAGTTTTATTTTTATTGTTAAGAACAATGTCAATCAATATAGATCACCCTTGGTTTTGCAGAAAAACCCTTTAAATCGAATTGATCATTCAGCTTTATCGAATGATCAATTCATCAACTAACCTTGCTTTGGGGACATGGTCAGTGTGTTAAATCGTAAAGGTTAGCTCATTAACGCATCACGATTTTCTGCAAGCCATGTGCGGAGTGATTTGGGCTTACGGCCAATCATTCTTTCAACAAAATCACTCAGTACCCAACCTTCTTCATAGGTGGCTTCAAACTCAAAAAATCCCCAAATCATCGGCGCGGCTGGGCCAAAGATACGAGTGTATTCTTTGACAAACGCTTCTTTGTTTCCGACATAGTCGATGTTGGTGCCTAGAACGTCTGACATGATGTCAGCGACTTCGTGACCACGTAGGTTGTCTTGGCCATTGTTTAACGTGTGCAATTGACCAATGTGACCTTGGTTATCGGAGAGCAATAGTTGTGCCGCTACTTCTGCTATCTCGTTGGCATCTATGTAAGGGACTTTTCTTGGTGGCCAAATCAACTGCTTGTCTTCTTTAATGGCTCTACCGGCACGAGTGGTAAAGTTATCCATAAAACTGGCACCAAAGTTCAAAAAGGTCGTCGGTAAATCATTTTCTTCGTAAATTCGTTTGGTGACCAAATCAGGGTATTCGTCGCCCATCATTTTCTTCATCGCTTCTGGCATTAGGCGGTAGTTGTAACCTGGTACCATGGCCACCTGACGGACAATGTGAATGGCTGTGCCGCTCTTTTTAACCGCTGCGACAAAGTTGTTTGTAACGGGTAAGAAAGGCAGGTGATTGGGGACTGACATATAAATCCCTTCCATGCCATCCACGGCAGCCTCCATGGAAGGCAAGTCGAGGTAGTTTGCTTGTACGATTTCAGCGTTAGGGAATTCTTGACGCAGTGGTTCAATGCCTTCTTCTCGGCTGGAAACCAAGCGCAGTTTAATTTGAGGGGCGTTCTTCTCAATAAATTTGGCCATGGGTTTGCCAATGTGATTTCCCGCGCCAAAGATCAAAATGCTGCTGGGGATTTGTTTTTTGATATAGCTCATAAATGTTTCCTAAAAATTATTTAATACTAAGTAATCAAATACTAAGAATGTGTTGTAAACCTTTAACGACCATAAGCTGGGTGAACAGGATCAAACAGTGCTCTTTATAAGTTATTTGATCCTGTTAAAAACCGTGTATTAAGCCTGTTTATTACGAGTAATGGTTTGCCAGTTAGTGTATTCCATCAAGCCATGCAGCGAGTTTTCACAGCCAAGACCGGATTGTTTATGGCCCCCGAAAGCTTGTGCCGGAGAGTATTGATGCACTTCATTAATCCATACGGTTCCGGCTTCGATTTGCTCCGCGATGCGTTGGGTTGCGGCTGCGTCATTACCCCAAATACTGGCACCTAGGCCATAAATCGTGTCATTAGCACGGGCAATAACGTCTTCTTCATTGGACCAGCGCAGTAATGGCAGAATAGGACCGAACGGTTCTTCGGTGACAATACGAGAATCGTCTGATGGATTATCAACCAGTGTCACAGGAACAAACCAGCCGTCGGCGTTATCGTCAATGTCTCCGCCGACTGCAAATTTTTGGCCTTGATCTATGCAGTCTTGAAAGTACATTTTTACCTTTTCAAACTGCATGCTGTTTTGAATCGGACCGAGTGTGGTATCAGCCTTGGCACCATCGCCAACAATGACTTCATTATTAATATAATCCACCAAGGCGTCTCGTACTTGGTCATAGACAGCATCATGAATGTAGAGTCGTTTGGTGGCGTTACAAAATTGTGCATTATTTTGAAAAGCAGCCCAGAAAAGTTTTGGAGCAACTTCTTTCGGATCGACATCTGGCAGAACGATGGCCGGATCATTGCCACCCAGTTCCAACGTGACCCGTTTCACGGTTTCAGAGCAGGCACTCATTACCTTACGACCAGTAGCCGTTGAGCCGGTAAAAGCAATCTTAGCGATGTCTTGGTGCTCTGTTAGCCATTGACCTTGTTCATTGCCACCACTGACACAATTGAGCACACCTGGTGGCACAATGTCTTTTGCCATTTCGGCAAATTTAAGATTACACAATGGCGTATAAGGCGAGGGTTTGACGACAACCGTGCAGCCAGCCATTAATGCGGGCGCGATTTTCCATACCGATAGCAAAATAGGGAAGTTCCAAGGCACAATTGCGCCGACCACACCCAGTGGCGTGTAGCGAGTGATAACAGAGCGTTCGTCATTTTCATCAACGACTTCGTCTTCCAGTTTTTGTTCGGCAATGGCACGTAACCAAGCAACCGAGCCAAACACTTCCCATTCTGTACCGGAGCGAGGTTTACCTTGTTCACGAGTTAATAGAGCCATGAAGTCTTCGGCATTTTCTTCCAATGCGTCGGCAAGCTTAGTAAGTACAGCCTTACGCTGATCAAAACTGGTTTTTGACCAAGTTTTGAAGGCGATTTTAGCACTGTATACCGCCGTATCAAGGCACTCTTTTGGACAGTCTGGCACCTGTGCAATGATTGCTTTGGTTGCTGGGTTATACACAGGCAAGCTTTTTTCTGTGGCAATGAGCTCGCCATTAATGACCATTTGATAGTGATTATGTGCATCGAACATGAGTATCGCTCCTAACTGAATGACAGTTTTTATTGTTATTTATCTAAGGTATGGAGTTTGCGGCGCATCACTTTACCGCTGGAGGTTTTGGGTAAATCATCGACAAATTGAATGTCACGAGGCACCTTATAGGCGGCCAAATGTTCACGACAATAAGCGATAATCTGGTCGATGTCGGGGGTGGTATTTTGTTTCGCAACAATATAGGCTTTTGCGAGTTCACCTTTGGCTTCATCTGCAATAGGCCCCACTGCCACCATGGCGACATCTGGGTGATTGGCGATCACCCGTTCTAATTCGGCGGGGTAGATGTTGAACCCCGCGGTAATAATTAAATCTTTCTTTCTATCGACGACAAAAATGCAGTTGTCCTTGTCCATTTTGGCTAGATCACCGGTATGCAGCCAGCCATCGGCAGTGATGGCTTCTTGGGTCGCTTGAGGATTGCCATAATAGCCTTGCATAACCAAAGGTCCGGAGATCATCAGTTCGCCGACGTCTCCACGTGCTACCTCTACTTCTGCGTTGTCGACATCGACAATTTTTGCTCCGGTATAGGGCAATGCCACGCCGATAGAGCCATGTTTGTATTCGCCATCGTGAGCGAAGGTTGTGCCAAGCCCACCGATTTCAGTCATTCCCCAAAGTTCGATGAGCGGGCAGGCGATGGCTTCCTCAACGGCTTCCATCTTGCTGGTTGGCATGGTTTGTCCGCCTACCGTACAGATCCGCATATGAGAAAAATCCACATTGGATAAGTTGGGGTGATCCAGCATATATAGGTACATGGTCGGTACCCCTTCAAACATGGTGGCTTGATATTGGTTGATTGATGTAAATACCTCCTCCACATTAAACAGACTATGCATAACTAAGGTGCCACCTTTGTAAAAGGTACTGTTGAAGACAATGTTGCCGTAAACATGCGGACAGGGTAAGGCTGAAACAACCGTGTCTTTCTCTGAGCGACCGTGCATTTGTGCCGTCATCAAGAAGTTGCTGATCACCGAACGATGGGACAACATGGCGCCTTTCGGATTGCCAGTAGTGCCAGAGGTATAGCAAATCGTCGAAAGGCTATTGGTGTTAACCTCAAAGCTGGTAAAGTCATCACGACCTTGTTCTAAAAAGTGATCAAAAGATTCCGCGCCTTCAGGGATATCCTCACCATACAAAATAAGGGATTCAACCCCCGTTTTTTGCTGAATTCCTACAAGAGGCGTGCCTTTAGATTGAGAGGCAATGATGACTTTTGCATCACAATCTTGGACGACAAATTCGACTTCATTAGGGGTTAACATGACGTTAACAGGGTTGACCACAGCCCCGGTTTTCAAAATGCCATAATAGCTGACCAGCCATTGCCATGAGTTTTCACCGTAAAGGGTGACTTTATCGCCAGGGCCAATGCTTTTTTTCTTTAGTGCACTGGCTAATCGGTTGGCCAGACGATTTATTTCACGGTAAGTGAAAGACTGCTGGTTGTAGATTAAGGCTGTTTTATCACCGAACTTTTCTGCCGACAGGGTGATGACGTCGCTTAAATTTTTTATCATTGTTCTCACCTCTAAATTTCTTTTTATTGGTTATATTTTGAGATCAGCAACACAGTAGCTTTTTACTTGGGATCGTCTTTACCAAACTCTTTGGTCAGGATCTTCCGAAAGATAGGCTTGCCCCAAGGGTGGAAAAATATCTTTTTAGCAATTGGCCAAGCTTTTGACTCTTTTGCCGCTTCGGGTTGAATAAAGTGCTTTGAATCTGAGAGATTGTTTGGATCCCAAGTATTTTTTACCTTGCGCATCCATTTATTGGGGTGGCCAAGTTTGGGGCCAAATAAATCACTCGCTTCACCATGAACAAAGAGCGCGGCACCCAGTGGTTTTTTCTCATTGCTAATAAAGCTACTAAGGATAAAGTCCACACAAGCAACAATGTTTTTCACAAAGCTACGGGTACTGGCAGGGTTATTTTCTGTCCAGAAGTGTCGGCCTTCTGATAACCACATCCAGTTTTGTTCGGTGTCGACTTCCATCATCTTGCCACCGGCTTTGGTTTCTTTATCACCAATATCGTCGTTGGTTCGTTTGACAACTTCTGGAATTAGATTGATGGAATCGAGTACGCCCATACTGACTCCCGCACAGTCACCCATACGGTTGAAACGGGCGACGTAATGAGAGGTCAGCACGGCTGCCGTGAGGATATCTCGCTCGCGTTCGGAAATGTCCATTTTACGGCCATTGGTTTCGGCGAGGATTTTATTCAGTACCGCTTCGTTCCAGTCAAATTGCGCCTTAGTCCACGCCATGGTGGTGACAGACCAGCCGACTGCATTGGCTTTCGTGGCAATGTCCGGTAATTTGCCGGTGCGTTGTAAATCATAATACTCACGATTGGTCGCCGTGAGACAGTGTCCAACAGCGGCGGGTGGCATACGATTGATGAAGGCCACTGCCTTGCTGTTTTTCATCATCTGGGTGGCTTTCGTTGCGTCTTCCCAGTTATCCCAATCAAGCTGGTAGGTGGCGAAATTTTCTGGCGGCGGTGTGCCTCTGTATGGATGTGGACCACTCCATTCAAGGGTTTTAGGGCCTGCCCAAGGATAAAGTTTGATGCCTATTTTGGTAAACACGCCTAAGCCACCCGCGGCCCCATAAAGACCACGTATCATGCCGCGGAATCCAGGCCCAGGGCCTTCGCCGGTAAACCAGCCTGCGTCCGAACCGCTACTACCAATACGCACGATTTCACCTTCTGGAGTGACCCATTCTAAGGACAACATGTTGCGTGAGTTGATACTGGTATGATTACCTGCGACCCCAACCCCCACAAATGAGGTGGCAGAGGCGAGCGGGGAATGGATTGGGCCAGCACCAATGATGTGGCACATTAATTGATGCTTATGGGCTTCAGAGACCAATTCACCTGCGGTGGTATAGGGTTGGATAATCGCCATACGACTTTCTGGGTCAATTTCTAAGCCTTTCATACGACATAAATCGATGGAAATGGAGCCCTTAGTGCCGACACCAGAATAGTTACCGTATCCTGTACTGTGCGCTTTAAACTTCAATTTATATTGATTACATACCTTGACGACCCCCGCCACTTCTTCGGTTGACCCCGGCATTACCACTGCGGCCGGTGCTTTACCTAATAAAGTACGGGTAGAAGGGTCTGCGCCCAAGCCCATCCAGTCGTGACAGTTAACAACAAAATCTTCGTCAGACACATTGTCTGGACCAACGACGGCTTCAAAGGCTTTTAATATGTGTGGAGGTAGATTACTCATTACGCGCCCTCCTGAATTGAGTCGGCTAGCAAGTCAAAAAGATAGGCGACCTTGACGGAGGAGTTGCTGCGTTTTGCCGCCGCCGCCATGTTTGCTTGACAGCACGAAGAACCACTGACTAACACCTCAGCTCCCACGGATTCGGCTTCGCGCAAAAGCTCTTGAGCTGCGCCGTCGGCCATCTCAGGGTAGGTTTCTTTGACACCTGTACAGCCACCGCAGCAAAAAGAATATTGTCGAGTGCGTTCTAGCTCGACCATGTCTAATCCGTCGACTCTTGATAGCAACTGGCGAGGCGCGTCATAGTTACCATCGTTACCGTAATTGACTTTACGAGGCGTGTCGGTCACCGCCATGGTGTTCAGAACTCGAATGTATTCGCCGTTCCAAGGTGTGTACTCTTCACTGCGTCGTCCAAGACGACAAGAATCATGGTAGGCAACCTTGCCGGTGTTTTTCATGCCCAGTGATAACTTGCCCTGTTGAAGCAATTCTTCGAAATACTCGGTAGTATGCAGAACCCGTACTGAGGAGAGTGTTTTGTTTAAACGAGGGTAGACATTCTTAAACGCGGAATAGGCTTCAGCACTGATGGCGAGCAGGGTTTTTGCCTGACTTTTTTGAACCAAATCCGCCCATTCTTGAGCCAGTTTGTCGGCAACAGAGCGGTAGCCAATTTCGTACGCTAAACCACCACTGTCACTTTCTGAATCATATGCAATACCAAAGTCGACTTTTGCGCTTTTTAGCAATTTGACGATAAAACGAAGGTTATCCCATTGTTTTTCGCTATAAGCTTGGCCACTGCCGATATGCAGGAGCACGTCGACGGTTTCTTTACGGGCATCTTTGATATCTAACCCTTCCGCCCAGCGACTACGCTCATCACGTTTGCCATGAGGTGCGCCTTCTTGTTCTAGGTGTTTGACCATGTTGCTCAAGGTTTCGGGAACCTTGCCATCTTCAGCCAACTGCGCACGGAATTCTAAAATGGTATCAAAGGGTTCAACATTGTCACCCATATGGCTTTTACACATGGTTTCACAGGCACCGCACATGCTGCATGCAAAAACGCTGTCGATCATCTTTGGTGATGCTTCAATGAGTTTGTTGTGATAACCGTACGCTGAAATAACCTGCCCTCCAGCCGAGGAGGCATGGAAGCGGCTTTGGTACTTGCTTGGGCAAATACTCGAAAATTCCTGACTTTTAGGCATGTGCACAAACTTGCACTGGGAGCAGCGGTTGCACTGCTCCATATTATGGATTCGATCTTCTAAGGACATAATTTTTCTACCAGGTTATTGTTATTAGATAGGTCTCGAAAAACTCAGTAACACAGTTTCCCAGGGCTTAAAATTCCAGCAGGGTCAAAAATGTCTTTTACCCTGCGAAGGTGAGGCACAATGGTTTCATTGCGAGCAAACGCATCCTCGGACCATTTGCCATAAGGTCGGCTGAAGAAACCTCCGTTATCTGCTAATACTTTTACCAATTGCATTTCGATGTCAGCCAGTTGTGTTGTTTGCTCATCTGTATGGAATAGGGAAATGTCGAGGTGACAATTCGTGCCTTGAATCATCGGCTGTAAATAGAAGCCCACTTGGACATCCGATAGGTCCGCCAGTAGGTTTTGAGCAAGGTTTACAAGGTTGGCGACCTTGCTCATTTGGGTGATGCAGAACACCTCGGTATGGGTGCCACAAGGCACGTCTTTATAAAATTCTTTAGAGGGTGTACTTAGGCGCGCTTCCAGCTCAGCAAGGTAGCTGGGATACTGTTGCGATATGGTGGTTACCGGCAAGGTATCGACTAAGGAAGAGAGGTCTGCTAACTGCCACTGCATGCTTTCTTCGGGTAACACGTCACGCGAAGCAATGTTGACATAGAGGTACCAAGCAGGCATCGCATCTTTGCCAAAGAGTTGGTGTAACTCCGCAAAGTGGGTGCTGTCCTTGGCCAATGCTGCGGCGAGCTGAACTCGGCTAAGCATAAAATACTGCGCGCCAAGCTGATGCAATGCCAGATGACGTACAATGGAGATTAGCGTGGTGACGTCTTCGGCACCGTAAAGGAATCCCTGTTCAATGCTGGGGATTCGTTGACAATAAATGGAGGCCCAAGAAGTAACGCCTAATGTGCCTTGAGAACCTAACATAACACGGGTGTAATCTGTGCCGATTGGACCGGAAGCCATCATTTGGCGAGCACCATTTTTTAAAGCTTCATCAAGGTCTTCGTACAGTGCGGCACCACCGGTTCGAAAACTTTCTCCACTGCCCATGGTGAGGCTTAGGCTTGCTAATGGATCGGTTGAATCCCAGTGCTCATTGGGTAAGGTTGTCGGTTCACGTTCTAGGTAACAGGCTAGTACTGACTTGCTTGCTCTGGGGAGGAAAGGTTTGATCGATCGTAGGTTATGTTTTTGTAACTGAGCATCGAACTCAGGAAAGGTAACCCCAGGTTCGATAATGGCAATGGCATCTTCGCCATCAGCATGAATTACCCGAGACATTTTCGACATATCAAGCACGACAAAAGGCGCATCTTTTAAGCCGGCGAGTCCGTGTCGACGATTTCCTGATGGTGAACTCAAAGGGACAAGCGTCACTTCGTGTTCATTGGCCCACTGAACAAGTTGTTGGACTTGTTGTTCGTCTTCTGGCCTAGCAATACCTTGAACCTTGAGTGAATTCTCGGTAGAAACACCTAAAAATTCTTTCGCTATGGTGGCGTTTTCAAAGGTGACAAATTTTGGAAGCGGAAACGCGTCATTAATCATTAGCATCTTCTCATCATTTATTATTATTAGATTACGAGAGTTACTATAGGGATTGATTAGAGACTATACCGCCGAATAAATCTCTCATATGGTCTAAATCGTCCTGAATTTTGTATCTCAATTAGAAAATAACGACTAATTTAACTAGATTAGCGATGACTTTTTTTTTAAACCTGACATAATTTGCCCATGAAACTTCCAACACGTGCGCCTTATATTCCAATTGAAGCCAACTCAGAGCGAGATTTTCTTGATGACGTTTTGTCCTCTTTGTTGGTGGCCGACTCCGCTGTGGTATTTTTTGAATTTACCTCGCCATGGGCCATCAAAATAGAGTATGAAGTTCCCATCAGCTGTACTGTGGTGGAAGGTGAACTGTGGTTGAGTGATCAAAACCGGGTAACGCAATGTTTTCGAGCGGGGGATACCTTTATTTTACCGAAAGGCATGCGTGGTAAGCCTTACTATATCTCGTCTTCAGAAGAGTTTCCGCAAAGCTGGATCACCGCGAACGAGCTGTTTGATAAAGGTCAGCATATTCCATTTAACTTGGCCGATCCTCAACATATTAGCTGGGGCGGTGGCGGCAGTATGGTCCGCATTTTTTCGTTTGCCTTTCATTGGTTTGATCAATGTTATGGTCCTCTGATTGATACCTTGCCTGAGTTAATGAGGATCAATGCTGAAGACGCAGGTACCACCTTGCAAAACCTTATGGTGAGCTTTCTATTCAAAGAGGCGCAGCCTGAGCAATCGGGTTTTGGTTCCCTTGTTGCACAAACCGCACAATTATTTCTA
Source organism: Marinomonas aquiplantarum (assembly GCF_003314975.1). GTDB lineage: Bacteria > Pseudomonadota > Gammaproteobacteria > Pseudomonadales > Marinomonadaceae > Marinomonas > Marinomonas aquiplantarum. Next base: position 350,156 of record NZ_QNRF01000003.1, on the reverse strand, counting down.
ATTCATGCCATTAGAACCTTTGCGGTGACTTATGGCAGTGATAGAGAAGGTTGGTTAAAGGGTTTTTCTGATCCAAGAATCGCCAAAGCCTTAACCTGTATTCACCGAGATCCTGGCTATAAATGGAGTGTTGAGACGCTGGGGCAAGCAACGGGGATGTCTCGATCGGTTTTTTCCAAACGTTTTACCGACGTCATGGGGGAGTCTCCGATGGATTATGTTTGTGCATGGCGCATGCATCTGGCCAGATTAGCATTGGAAACCACTGATACAACCGTTACCACATTGGCTCAGCAATTAGGGTATCAGTCAGAATCGGCTTTTCGGACCGCCTTTCGGAAAATGACCGGACAAAGCCCTAAAGAGTATTCGAAAAGCAACGCTTCTAAGTCATGATGAATGTTGAAACATAAACCGTCAGTAGCCTGTTCTAATCCACTTCTTCCGCTAGGTTTCCGATGTCAACTGCCGCCGCACGTAATTCAGGGAGAAAATGCAGCAACTCATCTAGGTTCTTACGAATAACGGGAGCATGGCAGAATAGGCAAGCGATCAGCCGTCCATGACTGTCGACAACTGGCACAGAGACCGCCGCCATGCCGTCGATAAATTCTTCATTATCGGTACCTACATTGGTTTTCTGGATATAGAGCAGTTCATGTTCTAAACAGTCTGGGTTCGTTTTTGTGTTTCGTGTGTACTGCTTCATGGGTATCGCGCCAAGAATACGCTGACGGCGCTCCTTACTTAAGGAACTCAGATAGAGTTTACCACTGGCAGTACAGCAAATAGGCGTGTGAATACCAACGGGTAAATGGATTTGCAATGGCCAGTTTGTTTGTGCGCGATCGTAATAAATCATATCTGTGCCACTCGGAATGGAGAGACCACAGGTCTCACCAATTTTCTCGGCCAAGTGTTGCAAAATCGCTTGGCGTTGTGCTTTAAAACGACTGGAATAGATAATACCCAAGGCAATATCATGAAGGCGATCAGCAGGCACTAACAAGCCTCGCATATTGGTTTGTAAGAATCCTTCGGCTTCTAATTGTTGTAATAGACGGTGCACACTGGGTTTAGGGATATTTAATAACTCGGAGAGATCCGCTGCACTGAGAGGGTGCTCGGATTTAGAAATGGCTTCTATAATTTCAAGTACACGGGAAATACTTGAACCTTTTTCGCGACGCTGCGTGCTCATAAATAAACCTTAATCTTGTCTTTCGGCATTTTTCATTAAAAAATAATAAATGCCGAATAGGCATACAACAAGCGCAATTTGGCGTTTGACGTTCGAATCGACTAATGCCTCTCATATCTAAAATAATGTATTTCATAGCAAGGCGGTGAGGTCAGATTTATTACGTTGGAATCACCGCCTTGTTCAAGCCCTAATAAGCAATCTTAGGCAACCAAGTCACGATACCTTGCCAATAAAAGACGATCGCTAATCCAAGCAGCTGAATTAAAATAAAGGGTATAACACCCCGATAAATATGGCCTAGGTTGATGCCACTAGGGGCTACCCCTTTTAAATAGAAGAGCGCAAAACCAACGGGGGGCGTCAGGAAAGAGGTTTGCAGACAGACGGCAAACAATATCGTAAACCATACAAGATCAAACCCGAGCCCTGAGACAACGGGGGCAACCAATGGAAGGATGATCAAGGTGAGTTCGATCCAATCTAGGAAAAAACCTAAAAGGAAGGTCACAAATAATATGGTGATCACGATACCAGTTGGGCCAAACGGCAAGCTGGTTAAGGCGCCTTCAATGATTTCGTCGCCACCTAGCCCTCGAAATACCAATGAAAAAGCCGTTGCACCAAGTAGAAGGGCGAAGATAAAAGCGGTGGTCTTGGTGGTTTCACGACCCACTTCACGAAGTACTTTGATGCTTAAACGTTTCTTACTCCAAGCCAGAAGCATGGCTCCAAATGCGCCAACACCAGACGCTTCAGTGGGGGTAGCTATACCGAAAAAAATGGACCCAAGTACGGCGAGAATAAGGCCAGCAGTGGGTAATACCGCCTTAAAAACCTTCCAAAGAATGCTAAAGGTGACGTTTTCACTGTCTTGTGGGGCAGGGGCAGCGTGTGGCTTCAACCACGCATAAATCATGATGTAAGCAACATACATAGCCGCCAGTAAAAGCCCCGGTAATAATGCACCGAGGAACAAGTCACCGACAGGAATGCCAACACGGTCTCCCATCATAACCAACATGATACTGGGCGGAATTAAAATCCCCAAAGTGCCTGTTGAACAGACTGTGCCGCAAGCCAATTCTTTACTATAGCCTTCTCGTAACATCATCGGAATACCCAGCACCGCTAATAATACGACAGATGCCCCTATAATTCCGGTAGAGGCCGCCAATAGCAGACCGACGAAGGTCACGGTAACGGCAAGTCCACCACGCACTCGACCAAATAGTCGCGCTAGATTCCCCATGAGATCTTCGGCAACACCTGATCGATCCAGCATCAACCCCATAAACACGAACATGGGCAATGCCACTAAAACCCAGTTTGTCATCACGGCCCAGATACGTTGGACCGTGATCGATACATAATTCCAATCGACACCGATAAAAGCGTCTAACCAATAATCGGCTGCCATGGCGATCACAGCAAACACAATGGCAATGCCCCCCAATACCCAAGCAACCGGAAAGCCACTGAATAAACAAACAATAAAGGTCGCAAACATTGAGATAGCGAGGATTTCGTTAATTTCCATGATCTCTCCTAAGCTTGTGTCGTAATAGACTGAGTGTCAGAACGCGAATGCAAAAACAGCAAGGCAAGAACACGAGAGAGGCGCGAGATGATCGCCAGTGCCAACAAAACGAACCCCACTAATAGGCTCGATTTGATGATCCAGCGGTAAGGTAAGCCACCGGGCGCAGAGGAAATTTCATGCATTTCCCATGAATAGCTAATAAAAGGAACAGAATACCAAATCACCGTGCAGGTAAACGGCAATAGAAGCAGCACTATACCGAATAGCTCAATCCAAGACTTAGCTCGCAAGCTTAAGTGACCATGAATCAGATCCACTCGAACGTGCTGGTCATAAGCAAAACAGTAAGAAAGACCAATAAGCCAGCCGACAGCATAAAAATGCCATTGCAATTCCTCAAATTCAATACGGCCTTCGCCCAATGCATAACGCATGAAGACATTCAGAATGATAACCCCCATAAGTACCACCCAAATCCAAGACGCTGCGTTACCTATGACTTTTAATAGGCTGTCGATATGTTTGGAAAGTCTGGTCTCGGGAAGTTTCGTATTCGGTCGCTGAGAACTAGATAGCTTAGAACTAGATAGTTTCGTCGCCGCAACCTTATCAGTCTTATTGTTAGGGGCCATTTGCATAATATCCTCCTGAGTAAATACGCTTAAGTCACACCAACATTCCCATGCCTATTTCCTACCAAGTGTGACGATGAAAAATCACTTCGTTAGGCTTGGATTAAGCACTATGGCGTCAGTCTTGTTAGAAAACGCAGACGTTTAGGGGTCATTAGAGGAGGAGAGATACCTTCTCTAATGACCATCCGTGTATTTATTCGTTGTTTCCTAGGTGCTAACTAGGTCGTTAATGGGAATGGAAACCGCGATTAGAAATCTAAAGATCTAAAGGAAGATAAGCGAGTTTACGCCACTCTTTATATTCCGCTCTAAAGTTCTGTTGAGAGTCGTAGATCTTTTTAAAATCTTCATCTTCTGCAGACAGTTCAGACATGACTTGATCGGTAATTTTCTTGAGGCCAGTGAGCATCTCAGAATTCAGTGTTCGAGTTTTAATGCCTTTGTCTTTTAGTTCAGCCAGTACTTTCCCTTGGATCGCTTCACCGTGGGTCAGCGCGCGGAACGTACTTGCTGTGCAGGCCATATCAATGGTGGCTTTAGTGGCACTCGACAGGTCATCCCAAACGCCTTTGTTAATGACTAAATGAGACGCAGTGAAGGTTTGATGCCAACCGGGAAAGTAGTTATTTTTGGCGACCTTGTCGAAGCCCATGATCTTGTCTATCGCAGGCATAGAAAATTCAGTCGCGTCGATCGCGCCTTTTTCTAACGCTGGGAATATTTCACCGCTGGGCAGAACGGTCACCGATGCTCCTGCTTTTTGAAGGACTTTACCTCCTAAACCCGCAAAGCGAATTTTAAGACCTTGCAGATCTTCCATGGCATTGACTTCTTTTTTGAACCAACCTGCTGTTTCAGGACCAATGATGCTACATAACACAGGGTGTACATTGTGTTTGGCGTACAAGTCTTCGGCTAATTTTTTACCTTCGCCGTCATACCACCATGCGGAGTATTCCCAAGGTTCCATGCCAAAGGGGACGGCGGATAACAAGGCCGAAGCGGGAATTCTACCTTGATCGTAACCTAGCCAAGCATAGCCAGCATCGAGTTGGTGGTTTCTGACGGCTTCAGTGATGCTGAAAGGAGGTACAATTTTACCTGGTTCATAGACCTTAAATTGGATCTGGCCATCTGTTGCGGCTTTGAGCTGTTTGGCAACGTGAATGATGGGATCTCCTAATCCAGGGAGATGAGTACCAAAGACGGCTTGGACTTTCCAACGAATTTTATCTTCAGCAGCGAATGTGGCGTTTGCTGTGGTGGCGAGAAGCGTTGCGACAGTGGCAGCAACACAAGTTTGTTTGACCAACGTTTTAATGCGAAACATGACTATTTTCCTTGTAAGTGTCCGAGAATATTCTCAGTTTTATTTTTATTGTCCTACACAGGCGTATCGTTCTAATACGATATTTATCATTATGTATATTTTTTATTCAGTCAACCTGCTAATCAACTTATAGTGATAATTATTTTATCGATATAAATTATTTTTCGGTTTTAGTCATGGTCGTTTTTTAGCACTTAAGAAAAAGCTCCCTATATTTCATTAATTTGGGAGCTTTTATTGATGATGTTTTGACGGGGGATTAACGGATGGTTAGCTGAATATCGCCGACACCTTCGATACTTCCGGTTATTTTGTCTCCAGAAACGACAGGCCCAACGCCATCTGGCGTACCAGTGTAAATCAAATCGCCGGGTTGTAGATGGTAAAATTTGGACAAGTCGGCGATGATTTCACGCACGTTCCAGATTAACAAATTTATATCCGAAGATTGTTTGGTGTCACCATTCACGGCCAATTCGATTTTGCCGTCGTTTAACACACCTGTTTTACCTATTGGCACAATGGGGGCTAGAATCGCAGACTCTTCAAAGTCTTTACCCAGATCCCAAGGACGGCCTGTTTCTCTCGCTTTTAACTGGAGATCTCGACGGGTCATGTCCAAACCGCATGCGTAGCCGAAAATGATGTCTTCGGCTTTCTCTTCACTGACATTGAAGCCTTCTTCACCAATCGCAACGACAAACTCCATTTCATAATGGTAATTGTCTGTTTGGGGAGGGTAATCAATGCTTGCCCCTGTTGCCACGTAAGTACTGGCATCCTTAATAAAGTAAAAAGGACTTTGTACACTTTTATCAACGGTGGCACCCATTTCTGCCGCATGAGCATGGTAATTTCGTCCCACACAAAAAATACGATGGATAGGAAACAGGCTATCAGAGCCTTCAATGGGCGCCAAAATGGTTTCTTTAGCGGGGAATACGAGTTTATTTGTCATGGTTTTTCCTTTTATTAATGGTGTATTGATAAGGGTTAAAAAATACCGAGGTAACGATGTAGTGGCGCTTCGTCGGCAGTGATAATGAACGCAGGCTCAGTTGCAGAGGGGTTGCTGAGCGTTACCTCGCTGTAACCGGGCGCGCTGAGCGTGTCCTTTTCTGTCCATTGCAAAGCGTCGTTTGAATCCACTTGTAGAGAGCCTTGACCCTCGACAATATGGAAAACACAGGCGCTTGTGCGCTTAGGCAAAGATAGGGTTTCGTTAGGGCGTAGCATCATGGCGCCAAAGCCAATGCTGGGGAATAAGCTGGCTCCGTTTTCTGGATTGACATAAGCGATGCGGATTGGACTATCACTGTAGTGCTGAGCCATTTCCATCAAACAAGCCCGTGTTCTTGTCCATGGGTAGCGCAGCATCGGCGAATCCGTATTCTCTCTTTTAAAATCCAATTCAGGCACCACGCCTGCGGCGCTGTATTCGGCAAAGGATTTATCCCGTTCAAGCACCTTGGTCTGAGTTTTTCCCTCAATGGCCCAAGAGCCTTCTAATTGATAAATCAAAGGTAGATCGAGTATGTCTAACCAAATAATCGGTCCGTCGCCGTCGTGCTGGTGCTCGTGCCATTTTCCAGATGGCGTCAGAATCAAGTCACCTCGTTCCATGATGCAAGGCTCGCCGTCGACAATGGTGGTTGCCCCTTCGCCTTCAATGATAATGCGTACGGCGTTGGGTGTATGGCGGTGATTGGGGGCGGTTTCGCCCGGTAATATTAACTGCAAGCCCATATAAATACTGGGAGTGGCTTGCATATTGGTCAGCCCGTGTCCTGGATTAGCCAGCACCAATACGCGACGCTCGGCTTTTTCCATCGGCGTTAAATCGCCAGCTTCGATTAACAGAGGGCGAAGTGTGTCAAATTGCCAATTTAACGTTTGGGTTTTACGGCTTGGGACCTTATGAGGCAAAACGGCACGCATATTGGGCCAGAGTGGCACCAGGTTTAAATCGGTTAATTTATCGCGGTAGGATTGAGGTAAATCCTCAAGAGTACCTAATGATTGCATGGGAAACTCCTTATTATTTATTTTTCAATTTCACAAAATTAAGCGATGAAATCGGGTTGTTGGTTGGGCGCGGCTTGTTGAAAAGCCGTGTTTTGTTGGCAGTGCTCATAAATGCTTAAGACTTTCGTAAAAGACGACAAATCACAGCCGAAACGCAGAGCATTGGCCACTTGTGGGACTAAGCAACAATCCGCCAATGTGGCCTGATCGCCAAAACAATAATCACCATAGCCGTATTCGTTTAAACGGCTTTCCAGTGCTTCGAACCCTTCTTGAATCCAGTGTTGATACCACGCCGTTTTTTGTTCATCCGTAACCTCTAGTTGCTGCTTGAGATAGCCTAGGATGCGAAGGTTATTAACCGGATGCATGTCGCTTGCAATCATGTGACAGATTTCTAAAACCCTTGCCCGTTCTAATGTGTCTTTAGGCAGTAACGGCGAGTCAGGGTAGGTGAGTTCTAAATAGTCCAAAATAGCCATGGATTGTGTAAGTGTTTGGCCGTCATCCGTAATCAGCACAGGGACGCCCTTTGCTGGATTGAGTTTTATATGGCTCTCGGTTGCTTGCTCACCAATACGAATGTTGACGCCGTGATGCTCGTAGCTTAGTCCTTTCAAGGCGAGTGCAATTCGCACTCGGTAGGACGTTGAACTGTTAAAAAAGTTATATAACTGCATGGTTTTTTCCTATGATTGGGTCGAATTAGGTGACGGTTTTGATGCTGTTTTTTTGATCAAATAAGTAACGAATATCAAGGTCATTAATAATCCAATTCCTACTATTTTCGGCATAATAGGTGTCTCTCCACCTTGTAAATTAGGCAGTAGAAACAAGCCTCCAGTTATGACAAAACTGATTCGAAAGAAGGGCTTGAGTTTGTCTCTGAAGTAGCCTGCAAAGCCGATGGATACAGCCCAAACTCCGACCAAGGCACTCATCACGGTAATCACAATTTGCGACGTCTCGCCGATGAGCAAAAGAGAGGGCGTAGTAACGAATAAGAAGGGGATAATATAAGCCGTCCAGCCCAATCTCATTGACGTCATAGCGGTTTTCATCGGATTGGCTTTGGCGATACTGGCGGCAAAGAAAGCCCCAATGGCAATGGGCGGTGTAACCATGGACATCATGCCCAGATAGAAGATAAATAGGTGCGCTGCAATGGGCTCTACGCCAACCTGAATCAAAGAAGGAGCGACCAAAACCGCGAGCAATAGATAGACACCAACGGTTGGCATCCCCATTCCCAAAACGATGCAAACCACAGCTGAAATGACCAATAAGAGGAATAGATTACCTTGCCCTAACTCCACCAAGAAATAGGTTAAACCGAAACCCAAACCTGTAATATTCAGTATGCCAATAATGAAACCGGCGGCGGCGCCAATCATGATGATGTCGACGATGGAATGACCTGTTTCTTCTAAACTGGCCACTACGTCTTTGGCATGCATGCGTTTGCCTTTATAGCCCTTTAATAGGCCAACAATAAGTGCGCCAAGAGCGCCCCAAAGCGCGGCGGTTTCAGGTCGTTGATTAAAGGTAAACAAAGCTAGGATCACGGCGCTGAAAGGAATGATAAACACCCAACCGCTTTTGATAACGTCTCGTTTGGAAGGAATCAGTTTAGGGTCGATGGGTTTTATTTGTTGTTTGGCGGCTTCCAAGTCCACTTGAATATAAAGAGCAGCATAATAGAGTATGGCTGGAACCAAAGCGGCTAGAACCACTTGGCTGTAGCTGATTTGTAAGAACTCAGCCATTAAAAACGCCACAGCGCCCATGACTGGTGGCATAATTTGCCCGCCTGTCGAGGCGACTGTTTCTATGGCCGCCGCAGTATGGGGTTTAAAACCGCCTTTCTTCATCATGCGGATGGTCACGACGCCCGTTGCCACGATATTGGACACCACGACGCCAGAAATAGAGCCAAATAAGGCCGAAGCAATGGTGGCGATTTTACCTGAACCACCCTGACTTTTCCCCATCAGTGACAGTGCCACATCATTGAAAAAATCGGCACCGCCAGAGCGCAATAAGAGTTGCCCAAACAAGATGAAACCAATCACTATGGTGGCGGCAACGTTTAGGGTTAACCCCAGCATGCCGTTAGTGTCCACCCCTAGATAAACGAACAGTCTATCTAGGGTTATTTCGCGGGTCTGCAAAGGGCCGGAAAGGTGACTGCCGAGCAGGGCAAAACCCATAAACAACAAAACAACAATGACGAGGGTAATGCCGACGACTCGTCTTAAACCTTCTAACACTAAAATAAACAGCAGTGCGGAGATCACCAATGCATCCAAAGGCAAATCCATTTGGCGCTCAACTAAATCAGGGTACTGTATCGCTAAATACAAGCTGGTCAGCAAACCAATGACAGCAATAGCAGCATTGCACAGGCGTTGAATGGTCTTTTCTTGTGGTTTTAGGAAAACCAGCGAGAGACTTATTCCCAACACCACGGCAAGGTATTGTTCGGTATAAATGGCAATCCCAATTCGGCTAAACAGATCAGCAGCAAAAGCAATGGCTGCCAAAGCAATCAGGACACCTAAGCCATTTCTTAATGCTGACATTATCGCAGGTTCAGTCATCATGGTTTCTGGGTTGGACGATTCAACGTTCATTTAAAGTACCTTTTCAGAAAAAATAGGGTGATGAAAGGAGGTTATTCCTCCCAAAGGCCCTGTTCTTTGAAGTAACGAATGGCACCAGGATGATATTGAATCCCCGGATAGTTTTTATTCACGGTATTAACCGCGAGTGCTTTAAAACCTGGGAATATTTTAATTAAAGCGTCTTTGTTCTCGAGAATGGCTTTTACCATGTGATAAACATCTTCGTCAGATACTTTATCGTTAACGATTAGAACGTTATCCCAAGTCAGCATTTGGGTTGGTTTGTCTATGCCAACTAGATGTGGCGCTGGTTTTACTTCGGAAAAATAAAAGGCTGGACGTACTTTAAGAATGGCATCGCGTGCCGTTTGATCTGTGTTAACGGGTAAGAATTTTACACCGCCTACGGAAGCATCTACTTCCGCTACTTTTGGTCCACCAATGGCAAAATAAGTGGCGTCCAGTCGGCCTGATGAAAGATTGTCTGCGGCACGGATTAGGTCAGGGACAGGAACCTTTTTTACATCTTCCCAAGTTAAACCGCCAGTCGCCAGCATAGCTTCCATATGCGGGCGGCCAATCGGAAACGCATTCCACCCCGAAGCGACTCGTTTCCCTTTTAGGTCTTCGATGCGGTTAATGTCGGATTGCTTTTTGACAAAAATGCCAATCGGCTGAGGGCTAATGCGCAGTGCTACTTTTAAATGACGACGTTGTTTACCTTTATAATTAGCCTTTCCCTGTACCGCGACAATGGCGTCATTGATATCATTAATAGCAAACTCGGCTAAGCCTTGGTTAACGGCATCCATCATAGCGCGATTACCACTATAGGGTTGAACAACCAAATTGATATTGGCTTTAGAGCGCCCAACATTGGCCATGCCGTTACTCATGGTGTTCCAAATAGAACCTTGTGGTGGTGACGCGATCGACAAAATTTGTGCCGATACATTGGTAGAGATTAGTGCAATAACGCTCGCAGTGATCAGTGCTAATATTGGTTTTTTCATTGTTCTCTCCAGGTTATTTATAGTTATTGTTTGCTGGCTAAGTGGTTCGCGATGGTTCTACGAACGAGCTATTAATCTTATCTAAACTTTAGGAAAACCTGCCCGTCTTCCATTCGAGTTGCGTACGCTTTGATATCCTCAGTCAAGGGTTCGCTCATGGCTTTTCCCGTTTTTATACAGAATCTCCCTTGATGAAGCGGGCATTCGATTTCTCCGTCTTCTAAAAATCCATCGCTTAATAGGGCATGCCCGTGTGTGCAGACATTGTCTGTCGCAAAGATTTCATCCTCGACTTTATACAGCGCGATTTGATGACCATTGACCGTAACGCCAATGACATCGTCTTCAGGAACATCGTCAATGCTGATGGTCTCTATCCAGTTATCACTCATGGAAAACCTCTTTTTTCGAGTATTAAATTGGGTAAATCAAAGAATTAAGAATCATCTCGTTGTCAAAAATGCAGAGTCGAGATTTGATCTGAATACCTTGTTCAGTTAGGCGTAAATGATCCAGATAACGACCGACGTTATAGACTTCAGCAATGCCATTATTCTTGGTTCGAAAAACCGTGTAATTAGCTTGTGATTCAATGATGCCGTCATCTGATTCACTTAATATCAGAGGCGATGAAACCAGATGCAGCTGGTGGTAAGGGTCGTGAAATATGGTTTCTGTGATACCGTAAATACGGTCTTTCAGCATGCCTTTACTGGTGAGTGATAACGCGGCCATGGGCAAGTTGCGTTCATAGTTTTCTCTGGCTTGAACCTTGTAAACGCAATCTTCGCTAAACATGTCGAGCCACGCGTCCCAATTTTCTTGATCAACCATAGCGGCGTAGTTTTGGTAAAATTGAGTCAGTTTTAGGTAGTTGTCTGCTTTCATTGTCATACTCCCATCACTTTGCGCCAGTAGGCGTACATGCCTCGGATTAAGGTTTCAGAGACCATATGATCGGTTTCTTCTATTTCTTTCCCGCCCAGTTCTGCCAGTGAACGATGGAAAGGTTTCTGCTCAAAACCCTGTTGAGAAAATTCAATGACTTCACCGTCATCCGCCGAAACAAAGCCCGCAGGGCCAAACAGATTCGCTTGGCGCAAACGACGCTCGGTCATGTCGGGGGTATCGTCTTCGTAGCCAAAATGCGTCCAAACAAAGTCGAACGAACCATGGCCGTTTGGTTGAATATGACGGGTACTGACACTGTTAACCTGCTGTTGCAGAATGACGCTTGGGAAGAGGGTCATCATGACGGCGGTCGGGCCATCCCACCATGGCTCGACTTCGACATCTAAGAAGCTAGGGTCATTGAGCTGCATGGACTCTTTAAAACTGGAAACATTCGTGGTTTGTGTGTCTTTACCGCCTGAGCCTCGTGTTGAGATCATCGCGGCATGGCGAAAATGCTCATCCATTTTTAACTCAGAGCGGTTATCTGCACGCCATAAGCCAAAAGTGACAAACCAGGTATGCAGTAAACCTGGGTGGTAAGGGTCTTTGATGTTTTCCTGCATCAGTTTCCAATTGCCTGGAATACGTTGCTTGTTGTAACCCAACAAGGTGAGCTTGCGACCATTAAACATTCGATCAAAGTAGGACAACATAGTGGGGCCAAGAAAATCTTCAAATGACTCGACATCATGGTCAAAACTGGCGAAAACAACACCGCCGCGCGTTGCGACTAATAGTTTGGTTAAGCCATGATCAGATGTTTTGAAATCTTTAGGCATGCCGCCTTTTGCTTTACCATCTTGTTTGACACCTCGGCGGAAAGGAACCCCTTGCAGCTTGCCTTCTAGGTCGTAATTCCATTGGTGATAAGGGCAGGTAAAGCTTTTGACATGGCCATGTTTTTCTCGACAAAAACGCATGCCCCGATGGGCGCAAACGTTTTCAACCACATAAATACTGTTATCTTCATGACGGACCATAATGACGGAACGTTCGCCAATAACCGTGCGTTTGAAGTCGCCAGGTTGTGGAATTTCGGCTTCTAATCCGACATAACACCAATGTTTTTTATAAAAGAGTTTCTCAAGCTCCTGCTTGTGTATGTCTTCGTCTGTATAAGCCCAAAAGGGAATTCGACTGGTGTCTTCATGCTCCCAAACAGGTGTCATTGGAATAGGATTTTCATGACTCATTTTATTCGCCCTTTTTGTCTTTATTGTGGGTTGAATATTGGCCTTAAAAAGAAATGACTGGTTTCCTATAGAGGCCTTACTTTTATGTCAAAAAATTAGATAAATGCTGTTAAACCCCGCTAGGGTAAAAGGCATCAGCATATATACGATCGATATCGGCTCCGCGTTTGCTGCAAACCAAAGAGGCGGCTTCCACCATCGCTGGCGCTCCCGCTAAATAAATGCGCCAATTTTTAAGCTCTGGAAAACGTTCTGTGATGGCCTCGGTTACCAGACCTCGAAAATGTGGACTATTGGGTTTTGTATGATCTAAGGCAATTAGGTACTGGAAGTTGGCGTATTCAGAGGCCAATTTTTCCAAATAATCCAAGCCGTATAAGTCTTCTTCAGTGCGCGCGCCAAACACCAGTTGAATGTTATTTTGCATTCCAGATTCTAGTGCGCCTCGGACAATTGAAAGGATAGGTGCAAGGCCTGTCCCGGTAGCAATACACAACATAGGGTCGGTATTTTTACGTCTAAGATAAGAGGCCCCAAGTGGGCCATTGAGTTTGATGGATGCGCCAATCTTGATTTGTTCATCGAGTTTGGATGTCACTCGACCATTCGGCACAAGACGAATGTGGAACTCTAATGAATCATCGTCTGATGTGCCTGCCATAGAGTAAGATCGAGTACCGTCTTCACGCCAAAAGGTTAGGTTGGCGAATTGACCGGGAGAATAATCGAAGGTTTTGTTGGTTTTGAGTCTTAATCTACGCACATCATTCGATAATATATCGAAAGACACTATTTCCGCTTTTATCGTCTTTGTTGGGTGTGTAACGATTTCATCAGGTTCTGGGATTTCAATAATCGAATCCGTTTCAACACGGCTTTGACAGGCTAAAACGAATTGGCCTTGTTGTGCTAAACGTCCTTCTGCAGCTGCTGGTCCGTTCACTGAACCTTCAATAACTTTACAGCGGCAGGTTCCACATCGACCTGAGAGACAGCTATAGGAAATGGCAATGTCATTTTCCAAAAACGCTTCTAGCAAGGTGCTGCCTTGCGAGGCACTGATCGTTTTATTGGTAGGTTTAATGAGTATTTCCATGGTCGCTCTTATTAATTGAGATCTTTATACGGCTACTGTGATGACGTGAAAAGGTCTCTTATTATTGTTTGATTTATGTGCGATGCTGTTGCATGGAATTGACTATAGAAGTTGTTGAGATATTCAGATATAAAATAATCCTAATAATAACTATTCACAACGGTGAGATCTCTACCATGATTCGACTACAAGATATTGATTTAAATTTGCTGGTTGTTTTTCAACTAATGTACCGAGAACGGAAAACTGGTTTGGTAGCAGAGCACCTAGGATTGACACAACCTGCGGTCAGTAATGCGCTTGCGAGGCTAAGGCTGGCCTTGCATGACGAGTTATTTGAAAGGACGGCGCGAGGTATGAGACCTACGCCATTTGCAGACAGTATTGCGGAATCTATTGGCTATTCGTTGAGTACATTGCAGGACGGATTAAATTATCAGGAGCGTTTTGATCCTTTGTCGAGTGACCGATCTTTTTGCATCAATATGACGGATTTGGGGGAGATTTATATGTTGCCGCGTCTGATGGCCTACCTTGCTGAGCACGCCCCTAATATTTCGGTCAGCACGGTAAGAGACCAAGGGCATTCCTTAAAAGAAGAGCTAGAAACTGGCAGTGTGGATCTGGCCATTGGACTGTTACCACAACTGGAAGCTGGTTTTTATCAGCGTCGTTTATTCGATCAAGATTATGTTTGTTTGATGCGAGAAGGACATCCTTGTGCGACGGGAAAGTTAACCTTAGAAGACTTCTCTAAATCAGAGCACATTATAATAGAGGCTCGAGATACAGGGCATGGTAGGGTGGAGAAATTATTAGCAAAAAGTGGAGTATTACGAGTCAGTAAATTGAAACTCCCGCACTTTATTTCGGCACCTTACATTGTGGCAAAAACCGATCTTATTGCCACCGTGACTGAAAAGCTGGCTCTACAAACGGCCGAAAATCTGAATTTAATCGTGAAAGCCCATCCTGTCGATATTCCTCCAGCGCAAATCAATATGTTTTGGCATCGCCGTTATCATCAGGACACGGGCAATGTCTGGTTTCGGAATTTGATCTTTGAATTGTTTTCAGAATAGTAAACTGAGTTCAATTCTAGTCATCCTGATAAGAGCCTCATTGTCAGTAAGGCAGGCCTTTCTAGCAGGATGGCGATGGCTCATATTATGAGTAATATCGTCATTCACTTGCTTTTAAAACGTCTAGCCAAACGTCCCAACTCACTAGTATCGCTGCCACCGTCTTGTTGACTCATAGCACTTTAAGCGTAATTTTTTGACATATATATCACGCATAATATAGGGATTCATACCATTATATGAAAGCAAAATATGTGCTTTATTTAGAAATGGCACAGGGCAAAATTGCATAAAGTGTTATATTAAAAATTGGATATAAGATATCACAATAATCGATTTTTAAAGATAAGTTTCCTTATTTATTGTTTAGCTTCAAAACAATCTTAACAAAAATAACAATATGGATACTTAAACTATGAACATGGTCACGCGAAATTCTAGTGTAAACCTTTTCTCTTCATGTATTTCTCTAAAACCTTTAGGCATTTTTCTTACCTGTGCTTTGGCGACTGGCAGTGCGGTGGCCGGAGACTTGTATTCATCGGAAACATCTTCGTTACGTTTTTCTGGGGTATTCAATTTAGGCGTTCAGTCGCGGCAATTGAGTAGTCAAGGCGATGCCGATGTGTCTGTGGACAGCAATATGATGACCACATCTCATATTGCTTTGTCTGGGCAGTCTAAGTTGTCAGATGGCTTGACGGCGAAAATGGGCATATCGAGCTTTATCCAAATTGACAAGGGCGATAGCACCAGAGGATTAACGAATGAGAGCTTCTATAGTCGTTATGCGTGGGGGGGCTTAGAAGGTTCTCTAGGGAGTATCAAAGCCGGTCGACTGACGTCATTGAACTTCATCAATACCATTCGTTTTAACCCTTTTGGTGCGACCAGTACTTACAGCCCAAGTTTTATGCACACTTATGTGGGCAGTCCGGCGCAACCCATGGCAACCGGATTGGGCAGCACTGACTCGGCGTGGGATAACGCCATACAATATTCATTGCCTAAGATATCAGGTATGAGCGTCGCTGTTATGGCTGCTCCAGATGAGGGTGGTACGACAGGCGAGCGTTACGGTGCGAGTGTGACGGTAGGTGGTTTCCCATTTGCTGCTGTTGTTTCGGTGGATGAGATCAAAGGTGCGACCTTTACTTATCCTCTTGGGTTCTCTTCTTTGCCAGAAGCGACGCCAACTTTCAGCGCGGAAGATTACTCGAATACTCAGTTAGGTTTGTCCTATGACTTCAAAACATTCAAGCTTTACGGACAAGTAAGTCAGAGTAAGGTCGAAGGTTTACGGGCCAGTGTTAACCAAGATTTTCAAATTAAAATGCTGCAAGTTGGGGTGTCTTCACCCGTTGCTTCAGGCGTGGTAAAAGCGTCTTTGGGCAACAGCACAATGGAACGAAGTTGGGCGAAAGATCTGCAGCGTACTACGGTGACATTGGGTTATGACTATGCGCTATCGAAACAAGCGACTTGGTTTACGCGCATAATGAAAGATGAGGTCACGGATCAATCTTCTGGTACTAGCTATGGTACAGGCGTAAGCTACGCCTTTTAAACTCGAATAGAGTGATAGATTTCCCGAGCATTTGAGGAGGCGACTGCCTCCTCTTTTTTTATTTGTCTAGTCTGTAGACAGTATTTTCTGGCACAGGTCTCTAAGCCATTGGTGTGCAGGGTCACTGTCGAGAATATGATTCCATTGCATGTATTCTCGCAAACTTGGGATGGGCTCAGGTGTATTAATGATCTTAATCGGCAGGGTTTTCGCATGAATGCGAGCCAGGCGAGTCTGCATCACAGTGATACGGTTGGTGCCTACAACCAAGTGGGGCAAGGTATTAAAGTCGCTGGTGGAGACTTCAATACGCCTGTCTTGACCATACTTTTTCGCGAAATCTTCTTCAAAGCTTGGAGCCCGCATCTCACCTAAATTGATCACCACGTGACCTAAATTCAAATACTCTTCATTATTAATGGTGTCGCCCACTAGAGGGTTATCTCGCCAAACGACACAGGAATAGGAGTCTTCAAATAAAAGTGCCTTGGGGTGATCATTATTCATATAGAAGTTAGGTTGGATCAGAAAGTCAATCTCTCCTCTGGCGATGGCGTCGTTGTAATGATTGTTATTGGGGATAATGTCGAAGGTCATGTTCGGAGCCAAACGATGGACCTGGTTGAATAAAGGGCTCAGAAAAACGGTTGTTACATAATCCGAGGCCATGATTTTGAAATGGCGATTCGATTCAAGGGGGTCGAAATGTTTGTCTCCGACGATATTGGTTTTGATGTCTAATAAGACTCGTTTGAGAGGCTCTTGTAAGGAGACAGCCAGTGGAGTGGGTAACATTTGACGCCCTGATTGCACCAGTAACTCATCGTCAAAATACTCTCTCAACCGAGATAACAAACCACTTGCAGCAGACTGACTAATGTTTAGTTTTTGTGCGGCATGAGTCACATTTCGCTCGGTTAAAATGGTATCGAGTGCGACCAGCAAGTTTAGGTCTAAATGATGAAAACGCATTGAATTTCCTTCTTTTTATTAGTATTCAAAAAAATAGATGCTTGATATCGAGAAATACGATTTTTTTAATACTTTATTCTTCATTTATTATGGATTTTGCATACCGACACAATAAAAATAAATGAGGAAAACTCAATCATGAAACGAATATATCTACTTCTGCATTCACTTTACCCTACTGTAAATGCCTTTTCGTTGGCAATGTTTTCATATGCTATTTCAGGCATTGAGGCGTTGCGCATTAACGGACAATCGACAGGAGAGGTAAAATGAAAGATTCCGAATTTCTACAAAATTGGCGTGTTCTGCTTGCCGCGTTCATTGGTATTTCAGTCGGCGTTAGCTCCATTTATTTCTATTCCATTGGCATTTTTATGAAGCCCTTGGCGGCTGAGTTTGGTTGGACTCGGGCGGATTCCTCTTTGGGTGCTTTAATCGGTACCAGCTTTGCGGCCATCATGGTGATTCCTACAGGTTGGCTCGTCGATCGTTTTGGCAGCGCTAAGGTCGCATTAATTTCCTTAGCTTTGGTGTCATTGTCTTTCTTCTCATTGGGCTACTTTACAACTGGATTGACCAGTTATTTGGTGATTATTGCCATTATGTCCATGCTGACAGCGGGGTCAACCCCATTGCCTTTTACTCGTTTAGTGATTGTGGCTTTTCAAAAAAACCGAGGCAAAGCCTTGGGCGTTATTTTGACTGGTACTGGCACAGGGGCGATTTTATTACCGGAATTATTAGCACCTTACGTCGCCAGTCATGGTTGGCGAGCAGGTTACTTTGTCCTCGGTGTTGTCGTGGCGGCTGCCATTCCCGTTGTCTGGTTGTTGTTAATCGGTGCGAAAGACTCTGAGGTCACGAAAGAAGTGAAATCAACGCCGATTAGTACTTTGTTAAATAACTGGTGTTTTTATCACCTATGTTTGATCTTTTTGCTCACCGCATTGGCTGTGCTCGGCACAGTCGCGCATTTCTTTTCTATGTTGACTGACAGTGGCTTAACACCACCGCAAGCGGGGGCAATTGCTTCTTTAATCGGTGTCTCTGTGATCATAGGTCGACTGGTTGTTGGTTTCTTGTTGGACCGATTTTCGGCAGCCTTCATTACCGCAGGGTTATTTGTGGTCGCCAGTGCCGGCTTCTTGGTTCTTGGTCTAGGTGGCCCAGCTTACGCTAAGTTGGGGGCCATTATTACCGGTTTAGCAATCGGCGCTGAAGTGGATTTGATTGCCTTCTTAATTGGTCGCTTATTTGCGCGTCAAATTTATGGCTTGGCGTATGGTCTAGTGTATGCCGTGTTTTTAGTGGGTGGGGCTGTTGGTCCGTATTTGGCTGGTCGTCTTTATGATCTATCAGGCAACTATATCTCATGGTTAATGACAGCCTCCAGTTTACTGCTTTTGGCGGGTATCTTGTCCTTGTTTATTCCGGTGACTGGGCCGAGAGAGTCATCAACAGATTCCATTAAAGGTGAGAAAACGGCAGTTTAATTCACCTTGTTGAGGTGATGGGAGGTTTGATGAAGTTTGCAACAATGAAAAATGATCTTAAGGACGGCGGTTTGCTACTGGTTTCCAGAGATTTATCCAAAGCCTTTAGTTTGGATGCGATCGCGCCAACTATGCAGCATTTATTAGATCACTGGCAAAGCTTAATGCCTGTTATGCAACCAATATATGAGGCATTGAATAACGGTGAACTGGAAGCCTCTTTTGATTTTTACAGTGAACAAATGATGGCTCCCTTACCTCGCACTTATCAGTGGTGTGATGGTTCCGCGTTTTTAAACCATGGGGAACTGGTTCAGAAGGCATTTTCACTACCGCCACAGGAGGATTTCGACACCATACCCTTGATGTACCAAGGGGCGTCCGATTGTTTTTTGGGGGCTAATGATCCAATTGAATTACCGGATGAGCGTCATGGCATTGATTTTGAGGGTGAGTTTGCGGTGGTAGTTGAAGAGGTACCAATGGGGTGCTCCGTGGAACAAGCGCTGTCACATATTCGCCTGATTATGTTGGTGAATGATGTCAGTCTGCGCGGTTTCATCCAAAGGGAAATAAAGGGCGGTTTTGGTTTCCTGCAAGCGAAGCCTTCTTCCAGCTTTTCACCCGTTGCGGTTACCCCAGATGAACTGGGTGATCAGTGGTGTGACGGTCGTGTTTGTTTACCTTTGAGCGTAACGTGGAACGGACAATGGTTTGGTAACGCTAACGGTGATGAAATGAATTTCACGTTTGGTGAACTGATTGCGCATGCCGCTCTAACTCGAAAACTTACCACAGGGACCATCATTGGCTCAGGTACTGTTTCCAACAAAGAGACTGCACGAGGGAGCTCTTGTATTGCTGAAAAAAGAGCGCTCGAAATGATTACTACAGGGCAGGCTCAAACGGATTTCATGAAATTTGGTGATCGTATCCGTATGGAAGCATTTAATGGTTCTGCAGAGAGCATCTTCGGAGCCATTGATCAAATTGTTATCCAAGGGGGAACTAACCTTGCAGATTAAAGCAACTATGTCATCGTCAAAACGTCGTATGGTGGATTTGTCCGTCAGCCTTAACAATAATCCTTATACTGACCCGCCGCTGTTATTACCGAAAATTAAATACCAAGATCACCAGCAAGGGTTACCTAGTTTGTTGGCTATGTTTCCAGGGTTAAGTGCTGAGGATTTGCCCGGTCAAGAAGGCTGGGCTGTCGAAGATATGGTCTTGACTACCCATAGTGGCACTCATATGGATGCGCCTTGGCATTATGCATCGACTACGGATGGAGGTAATCCATCTTGGGGGATTGATGAGATGCCGTTGGATTGGTGTTTGCAAAATGGTGTCAAACTGGATTTTAGGCATTTTCCCGATGGTTATGTCATTGGCGCTGAGGAAATTCAGCAGGAGTTGGATCGGATTGATTATGAACTTCAGCCATTGGATATCGTGTTGATCAATACCAGAGCAGGGCAATTATATGGTACGCCTAACTACTTAAATGCCGGTGTAGGGATAGGGCGAGAGGGAACTTTATTCTTGTTAGAAAAAGGAGTGCGCATTGTTGGGACGGATGCATGGAGTTGGGATGCGCCTTTTAGTCATACGGCAAAACGTTTTGCTGATGAAAAAAATCCGGCCATTGTCTGGGAAGGACACAAGGCTGGTCGTGATATTGCCTATGGTCAAATGGAAAAACTGTCTAATTTAGAGTCATTGCCGCCTTATGGTTTTACCGTGTCATGCTTCCCCTACAAGATAGAAAAAGCCTCGGCTGGCTTTGTAAGAGCAGTGGCGATTTTTGAAGATTAAGTCCAGTAGCACGCATACATACCATGGTAAGTGAGTAAAAAGACTGACTTACCATTGGCTTTAACGGACTAGTAAATGACTTTGTGTGGAAGCTCGCTGGTAGGTCGGCTATTAATTGTGGTTATGGGTTTGCAAAATGAATTTTGTTATATATTCTTATTGTTGAAAATAACAACAATATAAGCCGTAAACGGCTACAAGGAGATATAATGGAACGCAACTCTGCCTATAAACC
Source organism: Marinomonas aquiplantarum (assembly GCF_003314975.1). Classification (GTDB taxonomy): domain Bacteria; phylum Pseudomonadota; class Gammaproteobacteria; order Pseudomonadales; family Marinomonadaceae; genus Marinomonas; species Marinomonas aquiplantarum. Next base: position 329,375 of record NZ_QNRF01000003.1, on the reverse strand, counting down.
ACTATTGGCAACACTGGTCTCATCTGCTTTTTTGACCGCTTGCTCTACTTCACCGTCTTCTACTGCGCAGCTTAGTCCAGCCAGTTCAGAGACGTTAACCCAACAATGTGAGGCATTTGCTAATCAACTTGCTTATCAAAACACCAGCATACTTTCCGTAGCATCGGTTGCCAAAGGTGAGATGTCGGTGGCAGGCAAAGCCATTGGTGAGCATTGCTTGGTAAAAGGGGAAATGAACCGACGCGTCAGTTCAGTAGATGGCAAAGAATACGCTATAGGCTTTGAAATTCGCCTGCCGAAAGCATGGAATGGTCGCCTTTTATATCAAGCCAATGGCGGCTTAGATGGCTCTGTAAAACCGGCTGAAGGTGGTTTTGCTGGTGGCCCTATTACCAACGCTTTGTACCAAGGTTTTGCTGTTATCAGTTCAGATGCCGGCCATGATCGCCCATTACCCACCTTTGGTTATGACCCTCAAGCGCGCTTGGATTATGGTTATCAAGCGGTTGGTACGTTAACGCCTATGGTGAAATCTGTGGTGTCGCAAGTTTACGGCAAAGCACCAGATCGTAGTTATTTTGCCGGTTGCTCAAATGGTGGTCGTCATGCCATGGTGGCGGCAACACGATACGCAGATCAATACGATGGATTTTTAGTGGGCGCGCCTGGTTATCGCTTACCTTTAGCCGCAACGGCTAATATTGCAGGTGCTCAGGTCTATGCGTCGGTACCTGGTACAACGCAAGCCGATTTGAGTGCGGCCTTTACCTTGCAGGAACGACAACTGGTGTCCAAAGCCGTATTAAAGCAGTGTGATGCTTTGGATGGTTTAAAAGATGGTTTGGTGCAAGATTACAATGCTTGCCAAAGTGCGTTTGATTTAGACAAAGATGTTCCTTCTTGTAGTGCAGGGCGTGATGGTTCTTGTTTGACCCCAGAACAGAAAACCGCAGTCGCTACCATTTTTGATGGCGTTCGTCAGTCAAACGGAGAACGGGTATACGCCTCTTTCCCTTACGATGCAGGCATCAGCAACCAAGATCAAATGAACTGGGAATACAGTGCGCCAATCAAACGTGACTCTGGTGCAGTGAGCATGATTTTTCAAACGCCGCCAGTGGAACTGAAAGACCTGAGCATTCGTAATTTCAATGGCCCAGAATACGTATTCAATGCGGATATCGATGAGCTGGTGAAAAAAGTCTATGCCACAGAAGGAATCTATCAAGAAGCCAGTATGAGCTTCATGACGCCACAAAATCCGCAAGACATGAGTGTGATGCGTGACCGTGGTGGCAAAATTATGGTCTATCACGGTGTGTCCGATCCGATTTTCTCTGTGCAAGATACGCAAGATTGGTATCAGGCGCTAGATCAAGAGAATCAAGGCAAGGCTGGGCAATTCGCACAATTTTATCCAGTGCCTGGTATGGCGCACTGTCGTGGCGGTCAGTCGGTTGATCAATTCGACATGCTGACGCCTCTGGTGAATTGGGTAGAAAAGGGCGAACAACCAGAGCAAGTTATTGCCTCTGCGCGCGGTGCCAATAACCCAGGTGGAGCAAACAAAGAGTTACCGACGGATTGGTCTGACGATCGTACTCGTCCTTTGTGTCCTTTCCCAAGCGTTGCGACTTATGATGGTAAGGGTGATCCAGAAAGTGCGGCCAGTTTTGCCTGTCAATAAGTGAACGACCATCTCGCACTCTTTATCTTTTAATAGGTTACAAGAAAGAAAAAAGGAAGCCAATTTGGCTTCCTTTTTTGTTCTAAAAGATAGTATTGGATGGCTTATTGAGACTTTTGCTTATCCAGAATATCACGAGTGCGATTGCGGAAATGGTGTAAGAATTCCGACATACGCTTGGGTAAGCTGCCATAGGGATACAAGAGGTAGACGGGGATCATGGGTAATTGCCATTGAGGGAGTACTCGAATGAGATCGCCCGGATGATGTTTCTCTCGCATGGTAACCATGTAATCTGGAAGAACACCAACCCCAGTCCCTTTGGCTATTTGCTCTAATTGCATGGCAATTTGATCAGTCCAAATTTGCGACTTTGGAATTTGAATGCGCTTCGCGCCGTCTTCCAAATGGTGCAGCTCTAAATCCCCAGCGGGCTGATAAAAATGGTGAAAGTTGACCCAAGGAATGTTTTCTAACTCTGCTACATCAATCAGATTGGGGTTGTTGTTAACAAACTCTTTAGAAGCATAAAGCCCACAAGTTAGATAACCGACCATTTCTTCTTTAAATCGAGAGGGTTCAGGTGAGCCTAACCAAACGCCAATATCCGCCTGTTCTAACTCAGAAAATTTTGACGTGGTTTTAAGTGAAAAGTTTATTTCAGGATGTTGGTTAGCAAAATGAATGATCTCTTTCGGTAACCACGAACGTGCAAGGCCTGAATAGGCCGCTATGCTTAAGTCGCCAATGACCGCGTCTTGTAAAGAGTCGATGGTTTTCTGTGCTTGCTTGGCTGCTTCAATGATTTTACAAGCAAAGGGATGGAAAGCACGTCCTGCGTCGTTGGCGATCATCTGGTTTGCTTGGCGCAACAGTAAGGCTTGTCCCAATTGATTTTCAAGGTTGGCGATACGGCGGCTGAGGGTGGACTTGGAAACACCAAGACGTTTAGCGGCTTGGGTTAAGTTTTCAGTTTCAATCAGTGTAATAAAACTTTGTAGGTCATTTAAATCGTACATACAGCGTGCCTAATCGTCTTGGATGTGCAGAGTAGTATTGCATATTTCGGAACACACCGTTCCGAGTCCTGCTGGTCATTTTGTGTGAGAATCTAAATAGTAACCAATCTTATTTATAAAGTTGAGACTTTTATGATATTTCGCCGCACTATTTGTTCTTCTAAACAGATTTTAGTGTCCACTTTGTGCTTTTCTGCGTTAACTTTCAGTCATCATGGCATGGCACAAACTACCTTGTCGCCACAAGCATTGGTGGCACAAGGTTTAGCAGCGGGTAAAGACTATCCCGGCTTAGCGAATATCTGCGCTATTGATCAGCCATTAAGAGACATTACGGCGCGAAAATCTGGTTCGAGGAATAAGAAGCGTACGTTAACGGATGAGCAAAGAGCGGAGCGTGCCAAACGTTCTTATATTGAGCCACAACAAGTCTTTGATAATCTTTACTTTGTGGGTAACCGTTCGGTCGCCAGTTGGGTGATCAAAACCTCTGAAGGGCTTATTCTACTCGATGCCATGAACAGTAATCGTCAGGCGGAAGAGGTCATTGCCGCTGGCATTAAAAAGCTTGGTATGGATCCTCATGACATACGTTACCTGATTATTGCTCATGCTCACGGTGACCATTATGGCGGTCAAGAATACTTGGTGAAATCCTTCCAGCCAAGAGTAGTCATGAGTGACGCGGATTGGACTGAACTGGAAAGCCCAGAGCCTGAAATCGTTAATCCTAAATGGGGCAAAGCACCGACTCGAGACATCACCATCCATGACGGTGAAGTCATTGAGTTAGGTGATACTAAGGTAGAATTGTATGTGACTCCAGGTCACACCTTAGGCACTATTTCGCTGATTTTCCCTGTGAAAGATGGCGGGAAAACCCATATGGCGGCGATGTGGGGCGGCACGGGACTGAACTTCGGTCCTAACATTGAGCGCCTGCAAATGTACACAGATTCTGCTGCGCGCTTTAAGCAATTGGCAGATGACAAAGGGGTGGATGTGTTTTTATCGAATCACCCAACCCGAGACAACAGCGTAGAGCGCATGCAAGCTTTGCAGCAACGTCAGCCTGATCAAGCACACCCTTTTGTTGATGAAAATGCCACTAACGCTTTTGCTTTGTTGCGCGATTGCAGCTTAGCCCGTGTAGTGAAGATCTCGAATTACCAAGATCGTGTACAGAAAAACACCAATTAATTGAATAAGTTAAGAATCTGAGTCTAATTTAATGAGTAAATATTCTTTATTGCTGGCAACAGCAACCGGTCTAAAATTGAGTTTGATTTCTACTCTTGTTATGGCTGAGAACGGAGCAGAACTTTCTGAGCTAGTTATTTCTGCCTCAGGGTACGAGCAAGAAGTGACAGAAGCGCCAGCCAGTATTACTGTGATCGATCAAGAAACGATTAACCAGGGGGCTTACAAAGACATCACCGAGGTATTGAGTCATGTGCCTGGTGTGTTTGCTACTGGTGGTGCATCGGGTAACGATATTTCCATTCGAGGTATGCCGACCAAATATACTTTGCTATTGGTAGATGGTCGTCCACAGTCTTCTAGAGAGTCACAGCCAAGTGGTGGCGGTGGCATGGATCAAGAATGGTTGCCACCTTTAAAGTCCATTGAGCGTATTGAAATCATCCGCGGTCCTATGTCGACCTTGTACGGAGCAAACGCAATGGGTGGTGTGGTCAATATCATCACTCGTAAAGCCACTGATGAATGGCATGGTAATGTCCGTTTTGATGTGACTCAGCCTGAAGATGATATTTATGGTGGCAGTAAGCAAGCTTCTATTTATCTGGCTGGACCTCTCATTGCTGATACTTTAAGTCTTCGTTTGGGAGCTCGCGGTCTTTTTAATGAAGAAGACGAAGTGTCACGTGGCGCTTCCGAAAAAGAAATCCATAATTACAATGCGCAACTGCGTTACACGCCGAATGACGACCATGCTTTTGATCTGGATTTAATGAAAAGCAATCAAAAGCGTATTACCACGGTAGGAAAGTCAGCAGCAGGAAGTGCGCGCAATGATAGTGAAACGCAAAATGATAAAAATTCGTTTGCCCTAACCCACACAGGCAGTTGGGGGGACATATCGGATACTTCTTATGTGCAAAGAGAGAGCACCTACAATGAAGGTCGTGATATGCGCATCACCAATTTGGTGGTGGATAGCCGATGGGTTATTCCAAGCGAAGAGCATATTACTACTGTGGGCGGTAATATCACTCAAGCCGACCTGAAAGACGAAGAAAATGTGCTCGACACAAATACCATTAGTAACGATCAGTATTCTCTCTACGGTGAGGATGAGTGGTTTTTCGCTGAAGACTTATCATTGACGTCAGGCATGCGCATAGATAAAAACGAGAATTTTGACAGTCAAATTAGCCCTCGCTTTTACGCTAATTGGTTTGCCACCGAAACCTGGACAGTGAAAGCGGGTATCGCGACGGGCTATCAAACCCCAGAGCTTCGTGAAATGACCAGTGGTTGGGTGCAAGACAGCCGCGGCGGGGACATTTATGGTAATCCAGTTCTAAAGCCAGAAACCTCTCTTAGTAAAGAAATTGGTGTTATCTACAGTGCAGGCAATAAAGTCATCAGTGCAACAGTGTTTGATAATCATTTTGATGACAAGATCATGACAACCAGTTGTCCAACTTCGATTTGTTCTGTGTTTGGATCTCGTTACAACGTCAATGTTGATGAAGCCAAAACCCAAGGTGTTGAGTTAAGCTCCGAGTTTCAGTTACGTGATACGTTGAATTTAAGTGTGCGTTACACCTATACCAAATCCGAGCAGTTGTCTGGTGACAACAAAGGCCAACCTCTTACACAAATGCCACTGCATCTATTTGCAACGTCATTGAATTGGCAATTATTAGATAAGGTTAAGGCTTGGGTCGATTACGAATATCGAGGTGAGGAGTCACAAGAAACCGGTTTGTCTAGTAATACCGAAACTCAAGCGCCTTCCTATGACTTAGTTCATTTAGGCATGCAGTTTGAGGTCAATGATCGTTTTGTTGTGCAAGCTGGCATTAACAACCTGACCAATGAAGAATTTGAATTTTCAGAATATGGTTTTGTTGATGCAGGACGTGAGTACTGGGCTTCCTTGGAATACAGTTTTTAAATTCCCTCTGTAAGTAAAGTGAGGTAAAGCAGAGTTGATTCGCTTTATCTCACAAATGATAAAAGTTATTATTCGTGTTTTGCCGCGCAATGATAAAAGTTATTATTCGTGCTTTTTAGCGCAATGATTAATGTGATTCGCAAGCGTTATTGATTCAAAAGCCATTTGTTTCATGACCATTTATTTTAAAGAGAAGAGGTTGATATGTCCCTGTTAGGTGGATTAGGTCGTTCTGCAGGTTTGTTCTTGGGATTAGTATGTGCGTTACCTGTGTTAGCCGATGACATTACGGTGGCGACTAAATACGGTGATGTAACGGTTAGCGATAAAGTAGAGCGCATTGTCACTGTGCATGAAGGTGCTCTTGATGCTGCGTTTGCGTTAGGCTTTGAGCCTATCGGTGCGATCTCAACTCGAGGTGGTGACGGTGTGGCAAGCTATATCCAAGAAACTGCCAAAAACGTCAATATCGTCGGCACGTCACGAGAAACCAATCTCGAAGCGGTGATTGCTCAGCGCCCAGACATTATCTTGGCTTCTTACCGTTTACCAGCAGAGCAATATGCTTTGTTGTCAAAAATCGCACCGACCATAGTGCCGCAAGGAAAAGGGATTCGCCCAGATGGTTGGATTCGTGAAATGCGTGTTTACGCAAAAGCGTTGAACCGTGAACAGAAAGCAGAACAAATTATCCAAGCGGTTGCGGATCGTGCGGCACAGATTAAAACTCAGCTAGAGACCAAATTACCAGCGGATCAACGTGGTGCGGCTCTGATTCGTTGGATGCCACAAGGCGCTCTAGTACTGACGACTCAATTTTTCACCAGTGGGCTATTGGCTCAAGCGGGATTTGAGGTAACGGATTCAGGTTTGATTAAGCGTGGCCGTCCGCATTCCAGTCCATTAAGTTTGGAAAACTTGTCTAAAATCGATAATGATTGGATCTTCATGGCAACATTGGATGAAGAAGGTCAAAAGGCGTTAGATGCCGCCAAACAATCGCCGGCTTTTGCTCGTCTTGATGTGGTTAAGCGTGATCATGTGATTCCGGTTGATGGTCAATTGTGGACCAGTGCTTCAGGGCCGATTGCAGCCAATGCGATTTTGGATGACATTCAAAACGTACTGGACAGCAAGGTTCAATAAGCCTGATGCAACTGTGGTTTCAAACACCGCCTGCTCAGCGGTCGATTCTGAGCGTTTTAATACCAGTAGCCTTGCTGCTGGTATTTTGCTGTCTGGCGAGCCTGTTTTTTGGTGCTGGCGATGTTGGCCCGAGTGACGTAATGGCTCTATTTATGGGAGCCGGATCCGACGACACTCGTTTTGTTGTATTCGAGCTTCGTTTGCCGCGTACTTTAATTGGTATCTTTGCTGGCTTAAGTTTGGGCTTGGCTGGCGCGCTTATGCAGTCGGTCGCTCGTAATCCTTTGGCTGAGCCTGGTCTGCTTGGCGTCAGTTCAGGCAGCGCTTTTGCCGTCGCGATTGCTTTGGCTTTCGGCGCTAGTACGGCGACCTTGTCGGTTGGTCTTGCTCAATTAGGAGCTCTTATTGGTTGTTTTTGTGTGATTGGTGTAGCGCAAATGCAAGGCCAGCGTAATGATCCTATACGCTTGGTGTTAGCTGGTGCAGCCCTGTCCAGTTTATTGATTGCCATGACCTCTTTGTTGTTGCTGTACAATGAGCGCGCCGCCGATGAAATCCGCTTTTGGGTGACAGGCAGCATTGCGGGCCGCAATGTGGAGCAACTGTTGTCATTATTACCCTCATTTGCCATTGCTATTGCCTGTGTTGTTTATGTGGCCAGACCCTTGGCCTCCTTGGCGCTTGGCGAGCGAGTCGCCATAGGATTAGGTTATAAGCCTGGACGAATTCGTTTGATTGTCGTCTTTGCTGTAGCGCTGCTGGTTGGTGCTGCGACGGCCATTGCTGGCCCTGTAATGTTCGTTGGTCTGGTGGTGCCCTTTGCCGCCCGCGCGTTAGTTGGCCCAGACATTCGTCGAACCCTATGGTTATGTTTACCGATTGGACCATTGGTGATTTTAAGTGCGGATGTGTTCTCACGATTGGTGGCTCAGCCAGCCGAAATGCCGTTGGGTGTTTTAACGGCTATGGTGGGAGCCCCTGTTTTATTGGCGATTGTCAGGGCGCATAGGTTACCGACATTATGATGAATAGCCTTTCTACTACTTCTACTCAGGCGAACGTGCCACAGGGCTATGTGAACCTGACTGTAGGACAACTTTCTTGCTTGCTTGATCGTCGTGCGCTGCGCCGCAATCTTTTGTTACTAGGCTTGGTGATACTTGCCAGTATTGCGTCGCTGGCCATTGGCACGGTTGCTTTATCACCATGGCAGGTCATTCAAGCCTTGTTTGGTTATGGTGATGCCTTAAGTCAGTTTGTTGTCCAAGATTTACGTTTGCAGCGTTTGCTGGCGGGGATTTATACGGGGGCCGCGTTTAGTCTGGCGGGTTGCTTGATGCAAACTTTAGCCCGTAATCGCTTAGCCACACCAGGCATTATTGGTATTGATAACGCCGCGATGGCGTTTGCTGTGTCGTCTGTGGTCAGCACCGCCATTTCCATCGCACCATCCGCCATGGCGCTCGCCGGAGCGGCAACCGCAACGGCATTAGCCTTTGGTCTAGCGGGCAGTAGTGGTACTCGCGGTTATCGTTTCATTGTCGCTGGTATTGGCATTGGTGCCATTGCGGGAGCCATGACTCAGCTGATGTTAAGTCAGGTAGACATTGATACAGCGAATGCCGCGTATCCTTGGACGGTGGGTAGTTTAAGTGCTCGTCCTGAACTGATGGTGAATATCCTCGGCGCTGGCTTGTTATTTTGTCTAATCGCCTGCTTGTTGCTGACTCATCTATTTTCTTTGTTGCCATTTTCCGATGCGGTGATTACCGGTCTGGGTTCCAGCACTAAATGGTTGCGTTTGTCGTCTTTAAGTTTGTCGATTATTTTAACTGGTTTGGCAGTGGCGGTGGCAGGCCCAGTGGGATTAGTGGCCTTGATTGGGCCGGAAATGGCGCGTGTGTTTGCACGTTATCGAGGTATTCCATTAATTGGCTCAGCGCTCGCTGGGGCTTTTATTATGGTGGTTGCAGATTTGGTTGGCCGTACTGTGTTGTCGCCGATTGAGTTGCCTGTTGGTATTGTGACTTCCGTTGTTGGTGGTCCGTATTTGATTTGGATTTTGATACGTCAGCGTTCTAAGTCGACAATATAAATTATCAGGCCTTTTATTAAGGTCATTTAAGAAGGATAAGTGTTTCGTGAGTCAGTCTGATACCGTTTCTTTAGGTGCTGAAGCGTTAACCTTGAAGCATGGTAAAACCACGATTATCGAAGGGTTAGACATTCGTTTGCCCAGTAGCAAAGTCACTGCGATTGTTGGCCCTAACGGGTGTGGTAAATCGACTTTATTGAATGGTTTATCTCGTATTCATGCGCCGAGTGGTGGTGCCGTTTTATTGGATGGCAAAAATATTCATAAGTTGCCTTCAAAAGAAGTGGCGCGGCGCTTAGCCTTACTGCCTCAAGATACCATTGCTCCAGATGGGATTACGGTAAGTGAATTAATTCGTTTTGGTCGCCATCCGCATCAAAGTGCCCTTAAGCAATGGGCCATGAGTGATCAAGAAGCCATTGATTATGCTCTTAAAGCGGCGGATTTGAGTGACCTTCAAGCGCGTTTATTGGATACCCTTTCAGGTGGTCAAAGACAGCGAGCTTGGATTGCCATGTCTATTGCGCAAGAAACCCCGTTACTGCTTTTGGATGAACCTACTTCGGCTTTGGACTTGGGCCATCAAATTGAAGTGTTTGAGCTGATTCGGGAATTGTCTGAAGAGGGCAAAACCATCGCCATGGTGGTTCACGATTTACCCAGTGCCTGCCGTTATGCCGATCACATTGTGGCGATGAAAAACGGCAAGATCATTACTCAGGGCAGCCCGAAAGACGTGATGACGAAAGAGCTCGTCATGGAGCTGTATGGTGTGGAATGTGATTTGATACCAGACCCTATGACAGGCAGCCCAATTCTAATCAACATTAAACGCGTCAAATCCTAAAATAATGCGACCGATTGGTCGCATTATTTAAATGTTTAAAGCGCTGTTCAGATCAGTCTGGCTGCATCTCCGCAATGACTTGCCCCAGTGTCTTAATGGCCGCTTCCCGTTTTTCAACATTCTTTTCACTGTAATTTAAGCGAAAGCAATTACGGTATTTTCCGGTGGCCGAAAATAAGGGACCAGGGGCAAAACCGACGCCTTTTTGGCGGCATTTTTCTACCAATTTCATGCTGTCGATGTCTTTTGCTAATTCTACCCATAAGATAAAACTGCCAGCCGGAAAACTGACACGAGTGTCTTTGGGAAGATAGGCCTTAATGGCTTTTAGCAACATATCTCTTTGTTTTTCATAATTTAGTCGCATGTTTCGGATGTGTTTTGCATAGCCGCCAAGACGAATGAATTTGGCCACGGCTAATTGTGGCGTGACTGGACACATGGAACTAGACACATATTTTATGTGCGTCACCTTGTCGCGGTATCGCCCTGGTGCGATCCAACCGACGCGCATACCGGGCGCAATGGATTTGGAAAATGAAGAGCACAATAAGACACGTCCATCAGTATCGAAGGATTTGATGGTTTTAGGGCGTGGGAACTGGAAGGAAATATCACCGTAAATGTCGTCTTCTATGATGGTAATGTCATAACTTTGCGCCAGTCGGTAAAGTTGCTCCTTTTTATCCTCTGGCATGGTGTACCCCATAGGATTATTACAGGTTGGTGTAACGAAAATGGCTTTGATTGGCCATTGATCCAGTGCTAATTCTAGCGCTTCTAAACTGATGCCTGTTTCTGGATGAGTGGGGATTTCCATGGCTTTTAGGTTAGCGGCTTTGATCGCCTGCATAGAGCCATAAAAACTGGGTGATTCGATGGCTATAATGTCGCCAGGCTCGGTGACTGCGCGCAAACACACAGATAAGGCTTCCTGACAGCCAGAGGTGATGACTAGGTCATCAGGGTGGAGCTGACAGCCAGATGCTACAGCCAAACGAGACAATTGCGTTCTGAGTTCTTTCGTACCCCGAACGTCAGAATAGCTTAAACCAACCTCAGGATTCTGTTTACTCAAATCTTTTAGTAGTGGCTTAAGTGTGGTGGCTTTCATGTCAGGCATCGCATGCTGTAATTGGACGCCATCAGTGCGACTGCGAATCATCAGCATGTTGAGGACTTCTTCCCACTGAGATACTTCTAAAGGGCGTTGTGGTGGACGAGAAATGCTGGGTAGATTGTCCTTGTTTTGAACACTAACAAAGTAACCTGATTTTGGTTTGGCTTCTACTAAGAGCTCTTGCTCTAGTTGGCGATAGGCTTCTTGAACAGTGGAAATACTAACACCATGTTCTTTCGCGAGTTGTCTAACAGAAGGAAGTTTGTCTCCAGGTTTATAGAAACCAAGCTCGATGTGCTCGCGTAGACGAATGGCGAGGTTTTCATATAGAGTCATTTATTTCTCCCAATCTGTTTAACTGTATTGCGTTGCCACTATTGTAAGATGCTTGAATACAGAAAATAACCATACAGATTTGCTAAAATGACACCATACAGAGCGTAATCTGCCAATCTGTATGATGAAATAAAGGTTTTTTTGAATCTGTATTGGGACTTAGCCCTGCATTAAAGTATAGGGACATACACAAAGGGGTATTATTAGGATACACCGTCAGCGCAAGGAGATAGGTCATGTTAGCAATTGGTTTATTCGCTCATTTACAAGCCTGTGTTTTACGTTTTCAAACTCGTAAAGCATTAAAAACAATGACAGTAGAGCAATGTGCGGATATTGGTGTGAAGCCTGAAGAGCAGCGTTTGGAAGCGAAAAAAGCCAGTATCAAAGGCTTTTTGCAGGACGTGTTTCAATATAAAAAGGATTAGCAGATGGATACATCGTTTTTTGTGGCATTGGCCATGTTTGCTTTTATTACCTCGGTAACACCAGGGCCAAATAACATCATGTTATTGGCATCTGGGGCGCAATTTGGTTTTCGTCGTACCATTCCGCATATGCTGGGGATTGTCCTTGGTATGTCCAGTTTGTTATTAGCCACCTTATTAGGGTTAGGGGCGGTGTTCAGTTTGTATCCGCCTTTATATTCTGTTTTGCAATGGCTGGGCTGTGTCTACCTGCTGTGGTTGGCTTGGAAAATTGCCAGTGCGCCTGTTGGTCGTCTTGAGAGTGGTGAACTGGCGGCCAAGCCGATGAGTTGGTGGCAAGCTGCTTTATTTCAATACGTGAATCCAAAAGCTTGGATGATGTCCTTAGGTTGCGTCAGTACCTTTGCGATTGCTGGCGATGACTATTTGACATCTGGTATGTCGATTTTGCTGGCGTTTGCTTGTCTTGGTTTTATTGCTATCTCCATCTGGGCTTGGGCGGGAATGAAAATACGTATTTGGTTGACGGAGCCCAAACGTCAGCGTGGTTTTAATTACCTTATGGGGCTGGCAACGGCGTTGACATTGTTTATGATTATTGGCTAAGCAAACTAAGGAGATAAGGTGACGGATTCAAGGCAAATAGCGGTGGCGAATAAGACGGACACAAATTGGAGTCTCTATATTATTAAGACTCGTCTGAATACCTTATATACTGGTATAAGTACTGATGTGGACAGGCGCTTTAAAGAGCATTCTGGTGACAGTAAAAAAGCAGCACGCTATCTGCGAGGGAAAGGGCCATTAGAATTAGTTTGGCAACATCCGGTAGGTTCAAAACGGGAAGCTTTGATGATTGAAAGTCGTATTAAAAAGCTCAACCGTCGTCAAAAACAAGGCTTAATAGACGGTCAAATGGACCCGATTTCCCTGTTGAATTGAGTTCGCTTTTTAAGCTTGTTTTTCTTTCTTATCCCTCGTAGCATGGCGCGATACCAACGGATTTGTACAGGAGATTAAGCGCGGATGATTAGTCATATTGACCACATAGTATTAACCGTTGCAGACATTGAGACTGCCGTCGCTTTTTATGAAAAAGTCTTACAGATGGAAGCCATTACCTTTGGCGAAGGTCGACGCGCGGTGCGTTTTGGTGAACAGAAAATCAACTTCCAAAAATTGGGTCAAGAGTTGCGAAATCACGCCATGGAAGGAGCCGGTGACTTATGTTTGATTGCCCATTGGTCACTTGAAAAGCTGGTGGCTCACCTTGAAGCTTGTGAGGTCAACATCATCGAAGGCCCTGTCGCAAAGAGTGGTGCTACTGGGCCGATTCAATCGGTGTACTTTAATGACCCCGATAACAATCTGATAGAGGTGAGTGTGTTAGAACCTGCCTCAGACCCTCGCATTGAAGAGCAGTGAGTTTCGATACTCTGTTTCCTATCTCGCAAGCGTCTTACTCTTGAAACTGTTTCCTTACCTGTGCGTAAACGGCTTGATAAGATGCTTGTTCAAAATCACCAAAGCCTGGCAATTGACGGGCTTTTATTTTAGTGAAAATAGGCTGACTCAGGCCGGTTAAAAAGCGTGTGATCAAGGTTGCCGTGACACGTATGTTGGGCGCTTTTTGCTGTACGGCCTGACAAAAGGGTTTTATGTATTCCCCCAAGCTATCCAAAGAAGGTGCTAGAGACGAGTGCTGCGGTGGAAAATGCAACACACTGTGTCGACATACTGAGCAATGCCCACAATGCTCAGGCGCTTGTTGATCGCCAAAGTAACGGGCCAAATTGTGATTCAGACATCGGTCTAATTCGAAGAATCGAATCATGGTCGCAATGCGTTCTATTTCTGATGTCTCTTTCTGCTGAACGTATTCATCCAACTGCTCTAATAAAAGTGTATCTTGCAGTCTTTCAGGATATACCTGATAAACCTCAGTCAGACTTTTACTGTCTAAGGTAAGCGCCTGTTGCTGTTCGGCAAATTCCAGCATTTCTAATACTTGTTGACGGTTTAAATTAGCGTTGTTTTGCAGCCACGCAAAGTCAGGAACGCCCCAGATTTTTTTGAAATGAATGCCTTCTAGTAGCAAGGGGAAGCTTGCTTGCCAATGGGATGGTAGCTGCTGCATAAACTGCTGAGGATCCGTTTCCCACTTTACTTTAATGTCTGCATAGTAGCTGTATTTAGGCGCAATGACTTGCTTGAGCTCGAGCTGAACCAAGAGTGTTTTTAAGGCCAACGATCGAATGTTGGTGTGATTGGCCAAATGATAAAGTTGCGTTTCCCATTCTTGTTGTTGTGTTTCTTGTAAGATGGTTTCAAGCAAACACGCGATATTATGACGTTCAGGTGTGTCACCATAAACAAAATTTTCTAAGGTATGTAGACCTTCTAAATTCGCCAATAAAATGCATTTACTGTGCTTTTGGTCGCGGCCAGCGCGGCCAATTTCTTGGCTGTAATTCTCAATGGATTTCGGCAAGTCATAATGTACCACTAGACGTATGTCTGCTTTGTCTATGCCCATACCAAAGGCAATGGTGGCGACAATGATCCGCGTTTGACCAGACATAAAGCGCTGTTGTATCTGCGCCCTGTCTTCACTGTTTAGTCCCGCATGGTAGGCTTGAGCTTGATGACCTTGTTGAATGAGGTAGTGTGCGACGTCTTCGGCGGTCTTTTGTAAAGTGACATAGACAATGCTTGCCCCTTGCGTGTGCCTTAGAATTTGATCAAGCTGATGGTTTTTTTGTATGGCTGGAATCGGTTGTAATTCGATGTCCAAATTGGAGCGATAAAAGCCGGTTTGAATGATGTGTTGTGGTTGGATCTGAAATTTCTGCGCCATGTCTTTTTGCACTCGACGAGTGGCTGTGGCGGTGAGCAATAACACCAATGGTATTTTTAATTCCTGCTGGTAAAACGGCAGTTTCAGATAATCTGGTCGAAAGTTATGGCCCCATTCCGAAATACAATGTGCTTCGTCCACAACGAGTAGTGAAATGGCAACTTGCTGGATAAAACGGCGGAAATTTTCATTCTTGAAACGTTCCACTGAAATCATCAGGATTTTGATTTGTCCTGTTTTTACGCCTGCCATGACCGCTTGGCTTTCTTCTCGACTTTGTGTGGAATCCAAACTGGCAGCAGCAATGCCCTTGGCTTTTAGGAAAGCTAATTGGTCATGCATCAGAGCGATCAGAGGTGAAATCACCAATGTGAGGTGAGGTAACTGAGTCGCTGTGTATTGATAGCACAATGATTTGCCTGAGCCTGTTGGAAACACGGCAAGCGAAGAGTGGCCCGCTAACAGTTGTTCAACCACTGGAGCTTGTCCTTGGCGGAAGGACTCGAAACCAAATAATGATTTAAGGTTGGCATTAAGAGATGTCATTAGAGAATTTGTCCCCATTCGTTCTGGCATTCTTTTAATTCATTCAGGTGATTTAGCCAATACTCTTCACTGGCAAACCAAGGGAAAGCTTTGACAAATGCTGGGTCTGTTTGTCGCTGAAGTAGCCAAGCGGCGTAACAAATCACACGAGAGCATTTGAAGACATCGATCAAGGCCAATTCTCTAGAGTCAAACGATTGATAGCTTTCATAGCCTTCTAGCAGCTCACTTAGCTGTTGTTTGGCAAGGTTTACTTGGGTTAGGTGTAACCATAAATCCTGAACGGCCAGCCCATTTTGGCAATCATCAAAATCCAGTAGGTGGAATTGTTCGTTACTGAGAATGAGGTTACTGCGATGACTGTCGCCATGAATAGGGCGCAATTGAGCTGGCCAATAGCGTTGGATTTGTGTCTCGCACAAGTCATATAAGCTTGAAATCTGTTGTTGATAAGGTGCTTTTAATGCTTTGGGCAGCGCGGTGCTGTCAAGAATACGAGAGGCAGCGCTGCGAATTTGCTCAAGAGGAGACACCTCAATGCGATGTTGAAAGCTTGTTTGACCAAGACTCTGATGTAGTTGGCCGATCAGTTCACCGATCTGAAACAGCTGATCTAGGTTTTCGGCTTCTGGGTGTTGGCCCACAAGTCTTGGTGACAGACAAAATACCAACCCCTGATGGGTAAACACACTTTTACCTTCAATCACATGAGGAGCGACGACAGGCAGTCCCTCATTGGCCAATTTGATTAAAGTATCGTGTTCTTCTTGAATTTGAGCCAGCGTCCAACGGTTAGGGCGATAGAACTTTGCAATAAGAGGTGATGCATCTTCAATGCCTACTTGATAGACACGGTTTTCATAGCTGTTCAGGGGATAAATTCTGGCATCTGTCCAAAAGCCGAGTGACTCCACTGCATCGAGGATGACATCGGGCATGAGATTCGAAAAGTCTTGGTTAGACGACATAAAATGGACACACTCTTATTGGCTAATGGATATCGCCCAGACAGTAAAAGGAAATGGGGTTTATAGCAAGCCAAGACGCTTTTTCAGCGTGTGTTTTTGGGCATCCGTGAGAGGCGAAGCTTGCCCCGACTTAATTAATCGGTTCCATTGCTTCCAAGATTTAATGGCTTCCCCAGTGTGTTCACGGGTGAGATATTGCTGTATTTCAATGCGAAACGAATTGGAGATAGCCGCCGGGTTAGCCTTACCAAAGGAACGTAAACGAATTAAAGAGCGTTTAAACTTATCCGCTAGTTTCGCGTTGTCACCGCCAGCATTCATCATATTGGTGAGACACTTGAGGTACTCATAGTAGTATTCGACTTTCTCATTGATGGTGTCACGAGTGAGACGAATAATACGAGAATAGGCGTGTTCAGCCGTTTCCCAATCGGCGACTTTGGCGCTTAAATCCGCTAAGCGCAAGCAACGTTCATTCGATCGAGGAGAAACTTCGAGAGCGCGTTTCATAGCAAACTGAGCGTCTTCAAGGTTGCCTTGGTCTTCGTGAGCATTCGCGAGCAAATCGTAGGCAGACAGAAAGTGACGGCTTAATTCGATGGTCTGTTCTAACTTCTTAATGGCCGCTCCCACGGCACCCAGTTGCATTTCACATTGCGCAATGCCGTAATGGGCCCAAGCGAGCGTTTTATGATTCTTAATAATCAGCATGTAATGACTTTTCGCATCTTTATAGCGACCACGGGCATACAAAGATTCCCCAATGATTTTTAGGCATTGGCTGGCGAAATGAGGGTATTCCGCCATGATGCTTTTTGCCTGCGCTTCCATCTTTTCGTATTCATTGAGTTTACGAGCAGTGTTGATGCCTTCGAAGATCTTCTTTTGCTTTTGAACTTTTTCAAGCCGACGGAAAAAAGCGGCGGGAGGGAAGGGCTTTACCAGATAACTGTCTGGTTGATATTCCAATACACTGACCACACTTTCATAGGCCGTATCTGCGGTTACCATGATAAAAATTGTGGAATGATCTTGAGCATAGTTTTTGCGAGACGTTTCTAGGATCTGTTGGCCGTCGATGCTGCCGCCAAGGTTATAGTCAGAAAGAATAACATCGTAATGTTTTTCTAGGATTCGTTTGATGGCCATTTGGCCAGAGTATTCCACATCAATTTTGCTGTAACCCAGTGACGTCATTAATGACTTAAGCATAATGCGCATCTCACCTATGTCTTCTATAATCAGAACACGTTTTTGCGAAATGTCCATTATTTCTTGGTGTATGCTGTTGCTACTGTCAACACTGAATGCGGTTACATCTGTCAAACTACTACCTAATACCTAAAATCCATTAGAGTCTTGTTATATCACGTTCACGATAAAAATCCTAAGACTGCAATGTAATAGATCGTATGTTAAGGATGTTATTAAATGAAGGTTATGGACTTAGACTTTAGTCGTATCTGATCCGATTTACATTGACCCAGATTAATCCGAGCCTAGGATAAAAAAATAATTATAATAAAGGATGATACTATGTTGTACTTTCAAATGAGCTGCGTACTAGGGCTCTTTATCCTATTTGCCATTGGTTATTTCTCTGGTGATATTGCCTTACCTTATAGTCTTATCGGTGCTTTGTTAGCCGGGTTGACCTTATGGCGTACCTATCTAGAGAAACGACTTAACCTACCTGATAAAGTAGGGGATACGTCAGCCATTTATTCCTCATCCTCTTATTCTGAAATCGGTCAAAATGTTACCCAAGCCACTTCACGTATGGCCATCGGAGCTGCGGAAGTGTCTCACTTTGTCGACTCATTAAGTAAAGACATCCACCATACACATCAAGACAGTGAGCAAATTACTCAAGCGGTAGAGACGTTATCTAGCACAGGTTTGAGCTTG
Source organism: Marinomonas aquiplantarum (assembly GCF_003314975.1). GTDB lineage: Bacteria > Pseudomonadota > Gammaproteobacteria > Pseudomonadales > Marinomonadaceae > Marinomonas > Marinomonas aquiplantarum. Next base: position 311,273 of record NZ_QNRF01000003.1, on the reverse strand, counting down.
TCTAATAACTTGGGGCAGCTTGCCAAAACCATGTCGGATACCGCGCAATCCAGCAGCACAGCGCAGACTGCTTTGTCACAAAGTGCGGATCAGATTAATGAACTCACAGAAAAAGTACAAAGTGCTAATGATCAACTGGCCAAATTGACCAAAAGTGCTGACGACATTGACCGCATCACTGAGGTGATTAAAGGGGTATCAGAGCAAACTAACTTGCTGGCACTGAATGCAGCAATTGAAGCTGCAAGGGCTGGTGAACAAGGGCGTGGTTTTGCCGTGGTGGCGGATGAAGTACGAGCGTTGGCGGGAAAAAGTGCGGATGCTTCAGAGCAAATATCTGCCTTACTGATTGAAGTTCGGCACAACAGTTCTGGCACGAATCAAGAAATGCATGCGTTAAAGAGTCTATCTGAGTCTTTGTCGGCAACCTTGTTAGGAGAAACCGATCGCTTTATTGCGTTAACAGAAGAAGTGCAAAATGCCTCTCTCGTGTTATCCGAAGTGGAAAGCAGTGGTGAAGAATTAGGAACCGTTAGTTCGCAAATAAGCGGCTCAATTGCTCGTATTGGTCAATCTTTACAAGACATCTCACAGCGCAGTGATCGCTTATCTGAAGAAGCAGCCAGCTTGAGCAATGGCGCGGAAATCGTTTTCCGTGAGTTAGACAAAGTGAATTCAGACTTGTTCTTTTCGAAACTATTGCAAACGGCGCAACAGGCTGCCCAGCAAATTGGACTGGTCTTGGAAGCGGCCGTTGATCAAAACCAGCTCACGATAAAACAGGTTTTCTCGCAAGACTATCAAGCCATTCAAGGTACGAATCCGACAAAGTACAGTACCGCTTATGATCATTACAGCGACCAAACTTTTCCGGCTATTCAGGAGGAAGTTTTAGAGCGACATGAAGAAGTCATGTTTGCGGGGGCCGTCGATCTCAATGGGTATTTTCCAACTCACAATAGGAAATTCAGTCAACCGTTAACAGGGGATTACGACAAGGACTTAGTGAGTAACCGTACTAAACGTATTTTTGATGATCCAACCGGGCGTCGCTGTGGTGCTCACACGGAGAGCTTCTTATTGCAAACCTATAAGCGTGATACAGGGGAAATTCTTCACGATTTATCCGTGCCCATCTATGTGAAAGGGCAGCACTGGGGTGGCTTTCGTATGGGCTTTAAATCCTCAAGGACATAGATTTTTAGAGTCTAACTAAAGCCACGCTGGCACCTGAGCAAGTGACATGTTTCTCTGTCAATTGAACATTAGGAGACTGAAATAGCACCTCAGCCTTCACCTCCTGATCTTGGTCGGACAGGGAAGGAAAAGGCAGGTTAATTGGCGCAGCTTGGTTGTAAAAGATCAACCATAAGCGACTGCTCAGGTTGGCCGTGGTTAACAGTAAGGCGATAAAATGTCGATCCGGGGTGTGCCAATCTCCGTGGCTCATAGTGTCACTGTTTTCATTTAGCCAAGTCACTTGGTCAGCTGGTAAATGCTGAAACAAAGCATCATCTTCAAGGTGTACCTCAGCCAAAATAGGGTAGGCTTTGCGTAATGCCATGAGTTGGCTGATGGTGTCTTTTAATATCTGGCTCTGTGATGCTTTAGACCAATTGAGCCAAGTGATGTCATTGTCTTGGCAGTATGCATTGTTATTACCTTGTTGACTGTGAGACAGCTCGTCGCCGCCTAATAGGTGAGGAGTGCCTTGGCTTAATAATAAGGTGGCAAGAAAGCAAATTTTCTGGTTGAGTCGCAAGGCCAGTATTTCGGGGTCTTGGGTTTCGCCTTCCACACCGAAATTTTGACTGATGTTATCGCCATGACCATCTCTATTGTCTTCCATATTAGCCAGGTTGTGGCGCGCTTCGTAAGACACCAAATCCTCTAATGTAAAACCGTCATGATAGGTAATGTAATTGACGGAATTCAATGCGCTCTTATGGCCTTTATGGAAACAATCTCTTGACCCTAAAAGCCGTGTAGCGAACTCGGCTATCATGCCTGAATCACCATGCCAAAACCGCTTCACTGAGTCGCGGTATTTATCATTGCATTCTAAAAATCCCTTCGGAAATTGCCCGACTTGATAACCGTTTGGGCCGATGTCCCAAGGTTCCATGACAAGACAGGTTTGGCTTAGGATTGGGTCTTGTAAGATGGCTTGCAGTAAAGGTGCATTGGCGCTGAAGTCATGGTCGGTACGCCCCAGATCCACACCTAAGTCAAAGCGAAAGCCATCTACTCCCATGACATCCACCCAATAGCGCATGCTGTCACAAATGAGACGAATACTGGCTGGATTGAAGGTATCAAAGCAGTTTCCGCACCCTGTGTAGTTTAAGTATTGTCCCGCTTGATGGCGGTAATAGCGTCCGTTGTCTAATCCTCTGAAACTCACACAAGATTGATCCAATTCGCTTTCAGCCGTGTGGTTATATACCACGTCCAAAATAACTTCGAATCCCGCCTCTCTGAGTCCATCAATCATGGCTTGAAATTCGACTACCGCATCGTTTTCAGCATAGGACGGTTCTGGGGTAAAAAAGTTGATTGGGTTGTATCCCCAATAATTATTTAGGTCCAGTTGGTGCAGATGCCTTTCCGTCATAAAGGTAAAGCAAGGCATCAACTGAATGGTGGTGATATTGAGAGACTGTAGATGGGCAATCGCAGGGCGAGAAATGACGCCTAAGTATTTGCCTTTGTGTTGTTCGTCAATATCCAGCTGTTGGGTAAAGCCTTTTACGTGCAGTTCATATAGGCTGCGCTCATGGCTCGCCACATTGACTCTAGCAGGTCGTGTGGCTTGAGCCTTGGGTTCTATGGCCAGACATTTAGGCACGCAATGAGCAGAGTCTTGTGCTTGGATCACACCCTGTTCAGTAATAGCAGCTTGATCTGGATGCCAAACTAATTTATCGGTTAGAGCTTTTGCGTAGGGATCAATGAGCAGCTTGGCTGGGTTAAACACGAGTTGTTTTTCCGGCTCAAATGGACCTTCGGCTCGAATGCCATATCTTTGTCCCGCCTTTAACCCCAACACGAGCATATGCCAAATGCCTCTGTGCTTGGCAATAAAGGGGATGGATTCCAATTCTTGGTTATGTTCATCAAATAGGCAGAGGTACAATTGACTTGCGTCTTCTGATACCACGGCGAAATTGATCCCATCGGGATGAATAGAAGGGCCCAACGGAAACGTTTGGCCTTGGGTCACCTGATATGCGCTCACCTTGAATTCTCCTAGTTAAATCGCCGAATCAATCCTGCTGCCACGTTAAAATTAGTCCACACAATGGGGGAACCTGTACCTCGACGCTATTCGCCCGGCCGTGATGCGATATAGGCTCGGTTGAATAGGTTGATTGCTGGGTAAACTGGCTGCCTTGGTAAACCGCATCATCCGTATTCATTAGCACTCGATATGTTCCAGTTTCGGGCACACCAATTCGATAGGAAGAGTGGGGCGTTGGCGTAAAATTGATGATGACCAAAAGGTGCTGAGAGGAGTCTTTAGCCCGTCGTACAAAGGCCAGAATACTGTTCTGACTGTCATCGTGACTGATCCATTCAAAGCCTTCGGCAGAATGATCACAATGCAAGCTGACTTGTAGCTGATAGAGCTGGTTTAAATCTTTGGTCAGATCCTGTTGCGCCTTATGATAGGGAATGTCGAGCAAATGCCAGTCGAGTGAGCGTTCGTGACTCCATTCTTGTCCCTGTGCAAATTCATTTCCCATGAAATTTAGCTTTTTCCCCGGATGACAATACATGTAAGCTGAAAAGGCGCGTAAGTTTGCGAACTTCTGCCAGGCATCACCTGGCATCTTGTCGATCATCGAGTATTTACCGTGGACTACTTCGTCATGGGAAATGGGTAAAACAAATTGCTCGTCAAACGCGTACACCATGCTAAAGCTCAATGCGCCTTGATGATATTGTCGATAAATCGGATCTCGTTGCATGTAGTCTAGGGTGTCATTCATCCATCCCATGTTCCACTTGAAGCCAAAACCTAAGCCATTCATAAAGGTTGGTTTAGAAACGCCAGGAAAAGCGGTCGATTCCTCCGCCACGGTAAAACAACTGGGGTGATTAAGGTAAATGGTTTCATTGAGTTTTCGCAGGAATGCGATGGCTTCATAGTTGTGATTGCCGCCGTCTTGGTTTGCAATCCATTCTCCTTCTTCTCGGGCATAATCAAGGTATAACATGGAAGCCACAGCATCGACGCGTAAACCATCAATATGAAACTCTTCCAACCAATAAACCGCGTTACTGATTAAGTAATTGACCACGTGATCTTTGCCGAAATCATAGATCAAGGAGTTCCATTCTGGATGCCAACCCTTTTTCGGATCTGGGTACTCATATTGTTTGCTGCCGTCAAAATTCGCCAAACCATGACTGTCAGCCGGAAAATGCGCAGGCACCCAATCCATAATCACGCCAATACCTGCTTGGTGAAAGGCATCAACCAAAGCCTTAAAGTCTTCAGGGTGACCAAAGCGTGAGGTGACAGCATACAGCCCAACTGGTTGATAGCCCCAAGAGCCATCAAACGGGTATTCAGTGATGGGTAATAGCTCTACGTGGGTGTACCCCATGCTTTTAACATAAGGCACCAGCTGGTCTTTGAGTTCTAAATAGCTAAGAGGCTGATTGCCCGCTTTGCGCCGCCATGAGCCGAGGTGTACTTCATAAATACTCATGGGACGTTCGTAGAGATCCTCAACGGAGCGTTGTCGCCAGTCTGAGTCAGCCCAAACATGGTGACGATCAAAGCATGTAATGCTGGCAAATGATGGGAATTGTTCAATCTGTTGTGCGTAAGGGTCCGTACGATGAGGTAATAATTCACCGTCATGGGCGCGAATTTCAAATTTATAACGGGCGCCATGGTTGACGTCTGGTATAAATAAGCGCCATATGCCATCGCCGTTACTCGACATTGGATGAACTCGCCCATCCCAACTATTAAAATCTCCCACCACAGACACAGAGCGAGCGGCCGGAGCGTAGACAGCAAAACGAGCCCCTTGGATGCTTAGCTCATCATGAATGTACGCGCTGCGCTGAATGGCTCCTTGGCTTTTAAAGAGATTCGCTGTGTGGTGTTCAGGGTCTTTGAAACTGCTGTCAGTAAACTGATATGGATCGACGATAGTATGGTGATTACCATCTTGGTATTGGATTTTTAGTCGATAATGTGTGTGACCAATGTCCTCAGGCCAAGGGGCGGTAAAGAGCCCACTGAGTTCAGAGGGCGTCATTTGCATCAGAGTTTTATCTTGATCAATGGCTAAAACCAGAACGGACTCCGCTTCAGGTTGCCACACATACAAGGTTTGCTGTTGAGTCACTGGATCTTGGTGACGTCCTAAACACCCAAAAGGGTCGGCACATTGCGTTTTCGCTAAATCTTGAAACAAGTCGTGCTTGACTAAATCCATTCAATTCTCCAGCCAGAGTCAATTTATTCACTCGATGAATGTTGGTACTGATGACTATGAAGCTTGCTGACCGCCCAGCGCAAGAACTGATTGGCTTTGCTTGGTGTGATCTGGGCAAAGTCATCCACGGCCGCTGCAATTTGATCTTCTTCAGGATGTTCTGCCTGATACTGTTTAGCATAGTCCATAGCGGCTTGAGACACTAATACAGGAAGGTTGACCTCCTGCTCAAATTGACATTTTTTGTGTTGCTGACAGAACTGAATGAAGGCGTATAAGCCCTCAAAAATTAAACTCTTATACCAACTAGGGTGAATGTCAGAGGTGAGGTCTTCGACGAGTAGGGCAAAGGTGTCCTCCCCAGGTGTCATGGAGTTTAAGGCGCGTTTGCAATCGAGTCGTGTATTGCTTTGTAAGTCACCAAAGACAATGGTATTGACGTGACTTAGACTTTCCCAAAATTGCAGCAAAAGACTATCCGGTAGCTTGGTAATCATGCCTTGCTCTGAGCGCCACTCGAACCAATCAATGTCTTTTAGGGCCCCTTGGGCATCTGTGGTGTGATGGTATCGCAAGCTGGTGGCAACGTGGGCGAATTCGTCGTGTTTTTGTTTTAACACATGTTCAAGGGCAAAGTAGAGTGCGCTTGGAGATACTTTAGCCAAAGTGTCATAGATAGGAGCAGAGTCATCTGGGTCAAAGTAGCGAGCACACAGCATTACAAGGTTATGAATGCGAATGGTGCGGATCCCCGAAAAGAAGTCTGGCTGAGTGCGGATTAAGGTACCGGCGATGGCAATTAATTCATGACACAGAACCAAACTGATGGCACTGCTGGACGTCTTTCTCATCGCTTCAAGAATGGCGTCTTGATGTAAGGGGGAGCTGATCTCAATCTCGCTGTCTGGGGTTTCGCCAACAACTAAGAAACGTTGTCTTACGGTAATATCTGCGATGTAGGTCGCTAGATCCGTGGTTGGTGTAATCAACAGAGCATAGAGTTGCCGAGCGGCACGCCAGTTCTCGGAGATAAGGGTTTGCAAATAGACTTTATGCAGTACTTTGTATGCGGTCGTGGCTGGCGTTGAATTGGGTAAGGTATTCATCAAAGCTTTACGTTCCCCGAGCAAGGTCAGGCAATGTACGGCTTGATTAAGAGAAGGGGTTTCAGACAACTGCGACAATAGGTTGTCGGTCGTGGCATGCTCTTGGTCAAGGGAGAAGTATTGATCATCGTCCGCCAGTGGCCAGCTGCGTTCATGATGGCTTAATTGAATGCCCAACTGCAGAGAGTCACTCGGCTTCATGGTAATGACGCGACGATTGCCTGATTTGAATGCGTTTTTAGCGGATTGTGGGATGACGCGATAAGCATCATTTTCACGCTTTTGTAAAAGACGAATGAATTCAAACAGTTCATGACTGTTGCTCATTTCACTGATGGCTTCGTCAATTAAAATAGTAAACACCGCGTTGGCTTGGTAATACCAATGATTTGCTAAGCTGGTAAGCTCATTTCGAATGTGCGCTTGGAACAAATCTGGGTCAATCTTACGGTAATCTTTGTCTTCGTTTTGTATCCAAGAGAGACACAAATAATGCTCGTTATTGATGCTAAACGCCTGTGACGTTGCCAAACTATTAAGGGCGCGATTTGGACGACCGGTTAAGCCGAGGGAAGTGGATTCGCCCAAGTGTTGGTAGGTTGTCACCAGCTGTTCGGCGGTAATGGCTTTGAGAGGTGCAATTTCGTCAAGGGTTTGGCACAAGCAGCCCGCGTCCATTAGCTTTTGTTTGACTTTATCGTTTTGCGCCAAAATCACCATAGAGGTGGTGATTTTATGTTTTCTATGCTGGATCTTGTGCAATCCGAGTGGGTCTAGGTCGTCAGTTTTAATCAGCTCTTCATCAAGCATTTTACCGACAAGGTATAAGCTCTGCGCCCATACCAGCGGCAAATTGTCATTCGGCAAACGACGTTGTGAACCGGGCTTTTCTTTTTCCGCTAAGATGTTCTCTTGCGGGACATAATAAAGCTCAGGTAAGAGTTTTTGACCGTCTTTTTCAACCATTAGGGTTTCGAGCTTGTGGCGATAGTAATTGGCACTTTCCCAATCACGAGCAAACAGACGATCTATGTATAAGTAAGTAAAAAACAGCGGCCACTCTGACTCAATGTGTTCAAAGTTAATGAGTTCATCGTACTCATAATGAATCCGGTTTTTGTCTTCTAAGACAGATTGGTGTCCGTCCAGAAGGAAGCGTTTACAACCGTATTCACCACCCAATTTATTGAGGATTTCTTGCCGAGTTCGTCGGGTAAGCTTTTCATCGTTGACGGCAAAAGCGGGAAAGCCAATGATGCTTAAAATAGCGCTATCGACTTCTTTTGAGCGAGACTCTTTCGGCAATAATGATTGCAAAACCGAGCCTGCCCGCGCGACCGCATCGGCAAAGGAGTGAACCACAGCCCATTCAGGACCGTCGTCACCAAACAGGTTTAAACCATCCATGGCTTCCATGGCGGCTTTGGCCATGCCAACGGAACTGGCATTGATTTCCGCCTTGCCATTATTCACCTTATTGCCACGTTCCCAGATGCCGTAATCTGGCGTGCGATAGGTACGTGAAATGTAATAGATGAGGTTTTGAATAAAATTGAATTCATCACGAGAGAAAATGATTTTACTGCCGGCTTTGGTCATTTGCGCCATCATCAGCAAGTAAAAGCTGGTGGCATCGATTTGCAAATGCCCCCACGCATCATCGGCGACGGCTTCTAAACCGGTTTTTGTGTCGTATTTGGCGTGTAAGGCGTCTTTGGGGTCAAGACTGTGTTTGAAGGCTTCCACTTTGTGGGATTGTCGCATCATGGCGAACAGCAAGCCACGCATCATCTTGATGCAAGCAAACTCTAGCTCATGAGCGCGCTTATCGGTATCAGAGGCGCGTTTATAAGCCAAATATAAGGCCCAAACGGCTTGGATACTATAGACATTATCACGTACCCAAGCATCGGTATAATTACCGTGGTTATTAATGCTGGTGCTGGCTGGAAAGAGCCCAGTGACAGGGTGCTGGCGCGATAAAATCACCGCTTGAATGTGTTGATAAAGAGAGTCGAGCGTATCTTGCGTATCGGACGGCATTTCTATTTCTACCCTTTAATAGCGTAATGAAAATAGGAACTCTTCGTACAACCTTTGGATCACTATACCCAAATAAAATGAAACTCACCAATAAGTTAAAGTCGTAAATCGGCCTGTTTGCAAATTATTTGTTTATTAAAGAGGATGATTGGGCGTTTGCTCAGGCTGAAACGCCCAATCATGCAGTTAGATGCTGAATTGATGGACCAGCTGACGTAGCTGTGTCGCACAGTCTTGTAGCTGATCAACCGAAGTCCGAATGTCGGTTGAGTTGTCGTTGTTTTCCTGACAAATCACCGCAATGTCCCCTAACGCTTGGTGAACGGTTTGAGAAGATTCGTATTGGCGATCAGCCGCCTGGCTGATGTGGCTGTTTAATTGCGAGATGGAAATCACCCCTTCAGCAATTTCGGAAAAGGCTTGTCCGGCTTCTGCGGTTTGGTTTGCCCCTTGATTGGCCGTACTTTGTGCTGACTCCATTACCCCCACCGCCGTGTCGGTTTGCTGTGTTAATCGATCAATTAACCCACCAATTTCGGTGGCGGCCAGCTGGGATCTTTGTGCCAGATGGCGAACTTCGTCGGCGACCACCGCAAATCCACGTCCTTGTTCTCCAGCTCGTGCCGCTTCAATTGCTGCATTTAACGCCAATAAATTGGTTTGTTCGGCCACTTCGGAAATGATGCCCAGCCGCTCGTGAATGTGTGTCACTTCTTCTCGTAAGGTTTGTATTTGCTGAGCGGCCTGACCAACTTCATGAGAGAGGCGTTGAATGTCTTGATTGGCTTTGTCCATCACACCCAAGCCTTGCTTCGAGTGTTGACCAAGCTCCTGTGTTTTATTCTTTGCTTGCTCAGCAATGCCCAATGCTTCTTCAACTGAAGTCATCACACTTTGCATTAATTCTGTGGCTTGGTCTGTGTTAGAAAGTTGACGCGCCACCCCTTCAACAGTTTTCTGTGTGGACTGATTGGTTTGCCCAACAATGCCGTCTAGGGTTTCGCTGGAGTGCGTGACATTGCGTACAATGCTTTGAAAATCATTCATCATGCTGTTAAATGCTTTCGCCATCGCGCCCATTTCATCTTTGCCGCTAAATTCCACTCGCTGGGTGAGATCACCTGAGTGTTGAACCGTCGTCATGGTATGGCACAAACTGGTAACACGAGTGGTGACCATATGAATAATAAACAAGGCTGTGCCGCCAACGACTAAGGTTAAAATCCCCACTAGAATGGCGTAGTCCACTAGCGCCACCAAAAAGAAGTTAGTGACAGCATCCATAGACGTCGTGGTGATAACCGTCAGTTGCCATGGCTTAAAGTCTAGGGCGCTGGCAATCATGCTGTGCTCATTACCGGTTGCATCTTGGTAATGAAATTCAATGTTTTGCTGCGCCGTGTTTGATGTTTGTGATGCTTTTAACGCTGCGGTTAAAGACGCTGGAGGTTGTTGACGAGTATAAGACGCTGGTGCGTTGATAAGTTCGCGGTCATTGTTTTGTAATACCCAAACACTTTGCCCATCACCATAGCGAAACTCAGACAAGAGGGCTAAAGCGTCTTGTTTTGCCTGCTGTGGGGATATTTGATTGTTTTCTTGCTGTTGATAAAGGGATAATAGAGACGTGTTTACAATGTCGAGAATGTCAGCAGTGCGTTCTTTTCGAGCGTCTACGTGGCTGTAAAAAAGCGACGAAAGCGACACCAAAATTAACGCCGTTGTCCCCAATGACATTAAGCCGATGATGGCCCAGAGTTTATAGCGAATTTTGATATCATTTATGCGGTTGAGCATGGTTTGCCTCCGTGCTTCGGCTCTCTTGATTTTGTTATATAGAATTCATTCAGCTAGTAGGATTAATTATTTTTATAATTATTGCTAGCCGATTTTCATGAGCTAGATCATGGTTTTGGTGAATGACCCCGAAAGTCTGTTAGAAGGTAAGAAGTCACTTGGAATATGTCACCATTTTGGTCGTGTCATTTTTGTCGGCCACCGTATTACCCTTGGGGTCTGAAGCCTTGCTACTGTTTTACGCAGCGCAAGAAACCATTAGCCTTATTTGGCTTTGGAGCTGGGCAACTATCGGTAATAGTTTAGGCGCAGTAACCACTTGGATTCTTGGTGCTTACCTGACTCGTTTTGAAGGGCGTCGGTGGTTTCCAGTTGACTCAAAAAAGCGCGTAAAAGCAGAATATTACTTTAATCGCTATGGAGTATGGAGTTTGCTCTTTACTTGGCTACCCATTATAGGCGATGGTATAGCTTTAGCGGCAGGTGTTTTTAGAACTTCGCTTTGGTATTTTATCCCCTTAGTGGTGCTTGGTAAGGCTGGCCGCTACGCTTTGATTTTATGGGGACAACACCTTATATATACTGGCTGAAGGTATTTTTTGGCTTGCAGGTTTGTCGAGGCGATAACGCTCACGTGCAAGCCCTATAATTCGTCTAGATGGAGAGAATGGCAATGGGAATAACGAAAAAGCTAATCGTAGTCCAAATGGGATTAGTGTTGGCGGCTTGTTCATCAACTGGTGAAAAGAACACCTTCATGAGCTATGAAGACTTACAAACCAAAGTCCGAACCCATGAAGAGCAGTGGCAAACCGCTCAAGTTAAGCTAGATAAGATTGATGCGCTTGAGGCAGAAGTGGCGGCCTTGAAACAAGAAAAGTTAGCTTTAGAAGCGGCCAACGAAATGCCAGACTCTTCCGAATCCACTATGATTGATGTGGATGACAGTATGGCGGCAACCAATGTTGCACCTTTAGTCGAAACTTCTCCAGACACAATGGCCCCCATGGCGGCTGATTCAACGTCAATGTCCTCAGAAGCTATGTCCTCAGAAGCCATGCCAGCGGCACCATTGGCAGCGGCGACAGAGGATGACATGAACATGGCTCAAGCTGCACCCTTGGCGTCAACAGAAGTGTCTCAGGCGTCATCACAAGCGACTAACAGCGCAATGTCGAATGATGGTTACGGTGTGCAGTTAGCGGCTTATTCAAATCGTAATGAAGCGGTTCGCGGCTGGCAGGTATTAATGAAAAACGATCCAACAGCTTATGATGGGTTAGTGCCTAAGATTAATCAAAAAGACGTCAAAGGTCGCACTATGTATCAGCTAAAAGTAGGGCCTTTCTTACAAAAGTCCTTTAGTGTCGATTTTTGTATGATGCTGAAAGAAAAAGGCAAAGACTGTATGGTCACGCAATACAATGGCGAAGCGTTTTAATGACGTAAGTATCCGATAGTTTGACAATAAAATGGCCGCTTTCCTAAATAAGAAAGCGGCCATTTTTTATGCATTATTGAATGCCAAAACGAATGATGGATTTTAGTAGGCTAATGGGAACGGGAAATCGTAGATTTTTCCCTGACCATCGGCAATCTCGATCTCCGTCATCAGTTGATCATTGTCACGCTTAATAAAACCTTGCTGGACGAAGTTGTTAAGCAGCATTTGCACCTGCTGTTTTACCTGAGGTGAATCGATGGTAGTGCGCATCTGTTGTGCTAAATAGCGTTCGCCTAAATGACTTATCAAGGTTTCATCGGCTTGTAGTTTAGCGTTCACCATCAAGTTCCATAACCAAAAGTTTTGATCCAACAATTGATCGATACTAATGGGACCATTGATGTCTTTTAGGCGGCTGTTCAATGTCGCATGGAATGACCCTTCTGCTAAACGACCACGGAATTCAGTCATGTTCATCTCAGGTTGGTGTGACAGCAATTCGTCTATGTTGTCTGTCATGAAAGTGAACAAGGCAATGGTAAGTTCGTCTGGGGAAACTTTGCCATCGGCTAATACCGCATCAGAAAAGGTTTTGTAATCCAAGAAAAACTGGTTACTTAAATTGGTCATTTCAATCACCAATGATAAGTCATCAGCGCTGAATTCATCTGATCGAACGTTATTCACGGCATAGCGAGAGACGATTTTGCCTAATTGGGCGTCTTCGTCCAGTTGAGAAGACACTAAGAGTGAAGCGCCGTTTACTTCAAGCTCATTTGGGTTATCTTGTGAACCTAAAGAAAACTGATCAAACCCAATGCTGATGTCGCCATTGTAGAAACCACCGGAGGTTAAGACTTCAGCGCTACTTTGAATGTTTAATGCTAGCTGGGTATTGGCGAGCTGTAATGTGTCATCGTGTTTGTCTAAATTAAGCTGCTCTATTTGGCCTTGGTATGCCAGGCTATTTGAGGCGAATGTGCCTTTGCCCTTGTAACCACTAAAGGTGAAATCGCCCTCGTTAATGTCGAAGGCTGGGATTTGGTCGACGGATTTTACGTTGCCCATCAAATCCATCACCACAGACGCATCGAAAAAGGCTTGATCCTCCGGCCAGTTGAGCGTTTCGCGCAATGAATCACCCGCATAATATGCGTGAACATCAAACCAACCAATCGTACCAGCATCAGACAACAGGAGTGGGCCGAAACGGCTATCAAGTACTAAGTCGGCTTCGAGTTTTTGACCGTATAAGTTTGGGTCAACCATGCTCAAATCATAGCTCAGGTGTAACACACTTTTAGACTTGAACCAGCCTTCTTCCAGTGTGTCTAGGCTGGCTTCATAGCTAGGCGCTGAGTTTAAGTTGGTTACCAGTTGCGACAGTTGTTCTTGGTATTTTGGTGCAATAAATTTGGGTGCGATGAGACAAGCTGCAAGCAAAACAAATACGAGCACAGCGAGGATTTTTTTCACTGAAAATTCCTTTTCATGAGGTTAAATGAAGAGCGCAAATCATACCGTCTTGTCGTTTTAAAAGAAAACTTAAATCATGTTAAGCAGTTGCCACCAGAGTAAGTTTAAAGGCAATAACAACACGCTGGTCAACAAAAAGCTCAACAGGCACACTTTGGAAACCGCTTTAATGGACAGTTTGCCAAGGGCGATGGCGGTAATGAGTGGTGGTGCTTGATAGGGTAATAACACATTAGAAAAAGCCAGCACTTGGCTCATCAGTACCGCTTGGGTAGACAGCCCGGTGATGTCGGCCAAATGCTCAGCCATTGGGGTCATGATAGCAGGTACCCCAGTTAAGTTAGTGACCACGGCAACACAGGTGGAGATCAAGGTAAGTAAACCAAGATTAATGAAAGACGAATCCGCTGAGAAAGGCACAGCGCTAGTCAAGGTATTGACCAAAATATCCCCTAAACCTGAGTAAGCGGTTATGGCACTTAACCCTATGACACCGCCAGCGAAAAACAGCGTACCGTATTGGATGTCTTTATCGATGCATTGCTTACTGGTTAAACCTGATTTGGGCCAGAGGCAAATAATGGCGGCAATTAGACCAATCCAACCGGGTGAAATATGGTGCAAGGTATCAGTAAACCAAAAAGCAAAACAAACGCACAGCACCCAAAGTAGACGCTTTTCGATATTGCTCATGACGGTTTCTTCTATCTTACTGGTCAAGTTCTTCTCTGGATCCTGATCAGGGAATAACCATAGAATGATGCCAACAATCATCACCAGTTTCCCCAAACCTAGCACTGGAAAGTGCAGGGTTAAATATTGCCAATAAGACACAGGAGAATCATAAAGCGCTTCTAACATACCGGCCAGCAACATATTGGGCGCATTGGCTGGGAGAATGGCAAAGGCAGGAGAGAAGGTGCCAAAGGCCGCGGCTAACAGCATACCAGTGCGGCCATTTGAATTTTCTTGATAGCCAAAATGATCTGCTAAGGTCGCCACAATTGGAATGATCAATACCACGCGACCCACACCAGAAGGAATCAAAAACGCCAGAGCCATAGCGAATAAAGCAATCTTGATGATGGTGCCCTGATAGCTGTTTCCCAGAATACGGGTAAGTAAGAAAGTGGCGCGCTGGTTGAGACCTGAGTGTTTAATGGCGGCACCAAAGACCATACCACTGAACAACAGCCAGAAAGTGGATGAATGGAAGCCCGCAAAGACCACTTGGTTAGGGGCTAATTCCGTGGCGGTGGCGAAGGCGAACAGCCCAAGGGCAGGTAAATAGGCTGGTACAATCGAAGTGGCCCAAAGGGCAATACAAGCAAACAGTAACCCTGCAGTGAGGCTTTGTGCCGAGGTTAAATACAACTGACTAATGAAGGTTAAACAAACCGCACTTATGATGATCAAATATAAAGGCCAAGATTTACTTGCTGGCGAGGTTTTGCTTGATCCTGAAACACTAGAAGTCATCTTATCCGACATAAATAAAGCCTTTTATTATCCGTTGTCTAATTATTCGCAGCGCGCAATGTTATTTTGTTCTTTCAGCCTGAGGTAGTTTGCCAGTGGTGAGGTCATCTTGGCATTCAAGTCTCTGATACGGCTCTCATTAGAGGGGTGTGTTGATAAAAATTCTGGATTTTTACTGTCGCCCAGTTTGCTCATGTTCTGCCAGAGTTTAACGCTTTCTCTTGGGTCGAACCCTGCTTTGGCCATTAACTCCAAACCAATTTCATCGGCTTCTGTTTCATGAGTACGACTGAAGGGCAAAATAATACCGATTTGCGCGCCGATGCCCAAACCTTGAAAAATAGCTTGCTTGGTTTTGCTGTCTTCACCACTTAACTCATAGGTCACATTCAGCGCTTGGCTTGTCGCGAGTTGCGTGGAGACTCTTTCATTACCGTGGCGTGCTAGTACATGAGCAACTTCGTGGCCCATGACGGCGGCGAGTTGAGAGGCGTTGTCTGCGATCTTTATTAAGCCTGTGTATACGCCAATCTTATAACCAGGAAGAGCAAAGGCGTTGACTTGATCGTCTTCAAAGACTCTAACTTCCCAAGCTTGATTGCGATACTTGTCTGGTAGCACATTGATAATGCGATCTGCGATACATTCAACTTGCTTAATATTGGCCTCATTTTCGGTCTGCGGTAGTTCCGCTTTCATTTCCTGAAAAGAGGCCACACCCATTTCATCCAGTTGTGAATCGGGTAATAAAATAAGTTGTTTTCTGCCTGTCGGCGATGTGCTGCAAGCCATTAAACTGATCGAAATGAGGGCGATTAGACACCAGTAGAAGCGTTTTAGCATTCTAAATACTCCCAAATAGACGGTGATTTAAAGCTGACAAACGGCGTGGGCAAACTCATCTACTTTTTGCCAATCGGTAAATTCTTGATTGGTGGTTGGGTCGGTTGGCCCTTTGGTTACCCACATAATGAAGCGAATCATATTGCGATCAAGGAAACCGTATTGTTGATAATTTAACTTACCGGCAAACACCCCTTGTAAGCTAGGCTGCCAAGCCAATTGATCAAGTAGCTTAATGATGTATGGATTGGTATGAGGTTCGCATTTTTCAGCCTTGCGAGCGACCAAGTTAACGGTAAAAAAAGCACTGGGTTTGCTTTCAATGACGGCTTTGTTATCAGCGATGAATTGCACCAAACTCGCTTGGTGCTTACCGTAGCGGATGCTCGCGCCAATCACCAATTTGTCACATTGAGACAGTTGTTCTGCATTGACCTGATCAAGAGGCAGTAGTTGAACCTGTTGTCCTGCTTGTTCCATAACCGTTTGCATGGTTTGGCTGATTTTTAGAGTGTGGCCGTCTGTTGTGGAGTAAACAAATAAAATATTCGCCATAAATAGTCAGAAATCTGCCTCATCGAAAGGTAATTGTGCATTTGGGGTCTTGTTATAAACATTCCCACCAGTGCTGTCAAAGAGAGTCTTGCTTGTCTTCCGTCTTGATCTTTTCCATAGCGGCTTGTAACTGCGGATTTTTCTCTTCCAGATATTCTCGCAAGCGTTGAATAAAAGCTTGGTTTTCATGGAAGGGCACACCAATTTTATGGGCATCGGCAACCTCAATCATAGACACTTTGTCGTGTTGGACAAACACATCAATCATTTGTTCGGCCGTGTCTCGATTCATACCTAGAGCTTCAAAAGTAGAACGCCCCATACGTAAGCTACTGTCATAGGTTTCACGAATAATATCTCGACAGCCATAAGACCATAGGTCGTAAACATGGTTGTTATCAAAAGCACGGGCAATGATGTGAATGTTTGGAAAGTGGTGGTTTACGTGCTGCACTAACTGAGTGACCTGTTCAGGGTTATCAATAGCAATAATAAACACACTGGCATCTTCGATCCCAGCGGCTTTTAATAAATCAGGACGGGTCGCATCACCGAAATAATGTTTAACGCCAAACTTCTCTAATGCCTCTAAGCGTTTGGTACTGAAGTCAATCACAGTAGAATGGAAGCCCGCCAAGCGGAGGAGGTTGTCTAGGGTAGTACCGACACGCCCTGAACCGGCGATCAAAATGTTATTGTCGTCTGGCATTTCATCAAATGCTTTATCACTTTGGCCCGCTGCATAGTGTGGAGCAATGACTTTATCATAGAGAATAAATAACAATGGTGTCAGCAGCATAGAAATGGCTACCACCAGTAACAGTACATCGGCAACAGCGTCCGCAATCACACCGTTACTGACAGTGAAAGACAAGAGCACAAAGCCAAATTCACCAGCCTGAGCCAAGCCCAGTGCAAACAACCAGCGATTCGAGCCGCGAATATTAAAGGCCCAACCGAGTAACCAAAGTACACTCGCTTTAAGCAAAATTAAGCCTAACGTTAGACTAAGAATCAGTAACCATTTATCCGATAACAAGGTGAAATTGATTCCCGCACCAACGGTCATAAAGAACAAGCCCAGCAACAAGCCTTTAAAAGGGGCTATGTCACTCTCCAACTCATGGCGGTAAGGCGAATTGGCCAGTACCACGCCCGCTAGAAAAGTGCCCAATGCGGGAGATAGGCCGACCAAAGACATTAATAATGTCGTCCCCACTACAAACATGAGCGCCGTAGCAGTAAACAATTCACGCAGCTGCGCAACGGCGATAAAGCGAAAAATAGGAGTGACCAAATAACTGCCCCCTATGATGATGCTAGCAATGGCAGCGATGATCACCAGTGGTACTTGCCAAGACGCTAAGCCTTCTAACAAAACAGCGCTATGGCTTGTGGTGTCAGCATCAGCTGCGTGAACTAAATGCTGTAATTCCGGTAAGGCTAACAAGGGAATGAGCGCCAACATAGGAATGACCAAAATGTCCTGCGCCAACAAAACCACAAAAGAGGATTGACCACCATCGGACTTCATCAAGCCTTTTTCGGTCAGTGATTGAATGACAATAGCGGTAGAGGACAAGGCCAATACTAACCCAATGGCTAAACTGGTTTGCCAAGGCTGATCGAACAGCATGGCCACTGCCATGATAAAGGCGGCACAGAACGCAACTTGCCCCCCACCTAAGCCAAACAGGCGTGCTTTCATCGACCATAACTTTTTCGGGTGCAATTCCAAGCCGACTAAAAACAGCATCAGCACCACACCCAATTCAGCAAAGTGTTGCAGCGACACTATGTCCACATGAAACCAGGATAATAACGGGCTGATCAAAATGCCTGCCAGCAAATAGCCCAGTACAGAGCCAAGACCTAAGCGTGCTGCAATGGGAACGGAAACCACACCGGCAACAAGAAAAATAAAAGTCAGCAACAAAGCGTCAGTCATGAGGGATCCTAATTTTTGAGCATCAAAGTCCGTTCGCCATCGTAACGGCCAGTAACACAGGACTTTGCCATATTTTTTGCGTCTTTACATTTATTCGACGGAAATTGTTACCGAGCCAATCAGTAAAAATAACCGATTAAAAACAGTAAAAAAGACACTAAAAATCACAGAGAAAATAAAATTATCTATTAAAAACAATATCTTATAAGTTTTATTAAAAGTTGGCACAGGCTTCGCAATATACAGATTACAGCGAATCGGTAAGACATCGATTGCGATGACAAGAGTTCGAATACATACAGCCGATTTGGCCTGAACGATCATTCTTGGACTAGAAACTAAAATGGAGAACATTATGAGCATCAAACGTACACTTTTAAACACAGCATTGGTTTTGGTAACAGCGGGTACATTGGCCGCATGTGGTCAGGATGAAGAAAAGAACGCAGTAGAAGACTCTCTATCACAAGCAGGTGATGCAGTAGAGCAAACCATTGACGATGCAGGTGATGCGCTAAACAATGCGGGTGAAAGCGTACAAGGTACTATGGACGAAGCCGGTGACAGTCTAGATAGCACTATGACGGATGCGGGCAACGCCGTGGAAGATACGTGTGAACAAGTTAAAGAGAAAATGGACAGCAAAGACACGGATTGCTAAGAGCATATGGAAAAAGGGCTCGTTTGAGCCCTTTTTTGTTTTGACTTGATCGCATTAATAGTCTGGTCAAAGACGGCTCTGTTAAAGAGTGGCAACAGACACGGTTGAGCTTAAGCCTGAGGCAACGAATCCGTACCGTATTTGTCTAGCTTGTTATAGAGGGTTTTGACACTGATACCAAGTTGCTGTGCCGTGTCATTACGGTTGCCCTGATTTTCAGCCAGGGTTTTGAGAATAGCCATTCTCTCAATGTCTTCCAGCGGCATGCCCGTGGGGATCTGTTGTTGAGAGTCGTTGGTGTCTGTCAAACCATCGGTCACTATGTGCTCGGCTAATATGGTGTGTTCCGCAAGGATAAAGGCACGTTCAATGGTGTGTTTTAGTTCACGCACATTACCAGGCCAGTTGTACTCAGCGATTTTATTGATCGCTTGATCGGACAGAGTTTTATTTGTCTGATCTTGAGTGTTGCGATAGGCCAAAAAGTGTTGGGCAAGACCAACGGCATCACCTTGACGATTGCGTAGGGGAGGCACCTGAATGGGAAAGTGGGCGAGACGGAAGTATAAATCTTCGCGGAACTTTTCTTCCTCAATCGCGTCTTTGGGGGTTCGGTTCGTCGCGGCGACCACGCGTACATTGGCTTGTTTAAAGCTTTGCGAACCAACTGGACGATATTCACCAGACTCCAAAACACGTAACAGTTTGGCTTGATGCTCGTAGGGCATCTCGGTGACTTCGTCGAGAAAAAGCGTGCCGCCTTCGGCTTGTTCAAACACACCAATATGGTCTTTGTGCGCGCCAGTAAAAGCCCCTTTGACATGACCAAAGAGCTCACTGTCGATCAACTCTGGACTTAAGGCGGCGCAGTTTACGGCAATAAAAGGCGCATCTGACCTTTGGCTAAATAAATGCAAGGTATTAGCTACCAGCTCTTTACCCGTGCCGCTCTCACCAATCAAAAAGGTATTGGCATCACTGGCGGCAACTTTTCGTAAAGTGCGATACAGCTGATGCATACAGGGTGATGAGCCAACCAGTAAACCGAATTGATCGAGATAACTGCTTTGTGGCGAAGGTGTTTGTGGTGCTGGATCTAATGACGAAAACAACTCGCTCAAATTGGCTTCGAGTTGCGAGAAGTTAAACGGAGCTCGGTAGTGAACACCAGCGCCTTGTCGCATTAACTGATCCATGATCAGAGACGGCTCTCCTTGGCTAAGGAAAATACATTGCACCTTATCCAAGACAGGGTGTTGGCTCAATGCCTCAAGTTGCTCTTGCTGATCCGCATTGGCTTCAATGATCGCAATATCACATTGGCTGTCGATCAGTTGTGCTAACCAGCTGTGTCCTTGTTGACTGATATTCAGTTCAAATTGCTGCAGGCTAGACAAAGCAAGTAACTCACTGGCCAGCTCTGGTTGTTGAATTTGTAAGAATAACTTCGGCGCTGTTTTCATGATTTCCTTTCGTTAGTTTTATGAACTTAGCCAAATGAGATCACAAGGCAAGGGTCTAAGCCTAGGCCATAGGTTGTTACTTTGCGCTAACTCTCAGTTTATTCAAACTTGTTTGCACAAAGTTCACCCTTTATTGAAAACGATTTAACCAAAAAGTCAAAACCCTTGCCTCAGGGTTAAGGTCAACACATTAAGACAGATTAAAGTCATTTAAATAGCATGGGAGGAAAACATGTTGAGATTTTACCGACGTGGCAAACTCGCCATAGACATGCGCATTTTACAGGATATGGTGTCCATCTGTTATGACGGCATGATGGCCAATTTGGACTTTTGCCGTAAAGCAACGAACACCTTAGATAAACAAGTTTTTCACCGTTTAGGTGAAGCGTTCCAGCAGTTTTGTGAAACCATTTGGGACATGATTGAAAAGCATAAATCACCGCATACGACACACCATCAAGCTGCCAGTGCGTTAAGTGGTTCTGTGGGTGACGCTTACTGGCAAAGTCAGAAAATGACGCTTACACAGCAACCGCAAAGGTTAATGCAAGTGAACCAATATGTGGCTCATCAGTTGGAAAAGCTGCTTCAACAAGTTAACACCAAGTCACTGATGAAAGCGCTCACTAAACCATTGTCACAATTAAAAGTACAGATGGACAATGCGCAGCGACAGCGGGAAGCTGCGAAAGGCGAGAGCATCACGCCCCTTGAGTCGTGATGCTAAGTCTGGTTGAGGGCCACATGTTTTCACGGACGTGATAATGGCTCACATGAGGATCAGAGTTTAATTGATCCTTCTCATCATCTGGTTATACCTTAAGCCAAACACGCAATAACCCTTCAAAGAGATCAGTTGTTGACCAGACGATAATCCAATTTACCAATCAATGAGCCGCCTTGATCCTGAGTAGGGACTTGGAATTTGGCGCTGTTCTTAGCTCTTTGTGGCGACACTGTCATTACGACTTGGCCGTTGATCAAAATTTGATATCGCTCAGAAAAAGTAATGGTTACGTCTTCTGAATTCGGGCTCTCAAACAAAAAATTGTCTTTTAAACGAATGACTCGGGATTCGCCGCGGACCCATTGACCAATCAGAGGTTGCGCCTTAAAACTGCCTACCGCTTCATTGACCGTGGTTTCAGATAAGAACAAACGCACCAGATCGCCGCTGATCGGCATTTGTTGACGCTCACCTACGCGGGCATCCAATGCGGCCAATTCCGTATTGGTTTGGCTTATATAAGTGCGCAATTGTTGAATACTGGCTTGCAAGGCTTCACGAGATAATAGATCGGCCTCAATGATTCTCGGCGGCTTATTGGCACTGCCAAGACGAGTGTTTAATGCTTGATAATGCTTTTCAGCACTTTGCTGATATTTGTTTAAATCTGCCAAGTCCTCCGCATAGCCAGTCGCTTTTGCTGGCTCTTCGATAACAACTTGTTGATTGGGTGTAATCAAATCCGTTGCAGAGTCTTTAACTTGGTCAGTAGCGTCTGGTTGAGGAGAAAAAATGGGCATCGAGCAAGCGCTCAAAAAGAGCGTCACAAGTAACAGGCCACTACGAAATATTGACATCTAACCGTCCTGACAATTAGGAAAAAAATACAGACACCAAGTATGCGGTATGCGGCACTTGATGTCGAGATAAGCCAAGTCGACATCCCAGTCGAATTTGACTAAATAAAGTGTAAAGCTTGTCTGTGGTAAGGCTTGAGCAAGGTATTATGCTTGGGATTGATTCCACAGAATGCATTCGTCCAAGGTCACCCCTTTGCCACCAAAAATATCCAAGGCACTGCCAATGGTTAAGTCCACTTGACCTGCGGACAATTCATGAACACGTTTTAAATCGTGCAAAGCGCGCGCGCCACCAGCATAGGTGACGGCCACAGGGCAGGCCTTTCCTAGTAGGCTGACCAAGTCTTCATCAATGCCTGCTTGCAAGCCTTCTACATCGGCCGCGTGAATCAAAAATTCGTCGCAGTGATTGGCTAATTCCACCAAGTTATCGTGATTGACTTGCGTTGAGGTAATGGTTTGCCAGCGATCCGTAGCAATGAACCAGCCGTCTGCAGTGCGTCGGCAACTTAAATCTAATACTAAACGGTCTGTGCCGGTTTCACGTTTGATTTTATCAAGGCGATCCCAAGAGAATTCGCCATTTTCAAATAAGTAGGACGTTACAATAACGTGAGAAGCGCCAGCGTTTAGATAACTAGCAGCATTAGAATCTTTCACGCCACCGCCATATTGCAAGCCGTTAGGGTAGGCACGTAAGGCGCTCATGGCCTCATCTTTATTGCCTTTGCCTAACGCAATCACATGACCACCCGTTAAACCGTGTTCACGGTACAAGCGAGCATAATGCTCTGCATTGTACTCACTGATGAAGTTCTCTGTTGCGCCTTCATCATTGAGGCTGCCGCCAACGATTTGTTTAACCTTACCTTGATGCAAGTCGATACAAGGGCGGAACTGAGTCACATGACACTCCTAAATTTAGCCAAAATAAAACACCCAGTATAGCGGATAAAAACCCACGAAACGATGCCGTAAAGTCACAAATTACAAATCCTGATATACTCTTTGCCATCAATCAAATAGATAAAGAATGAACTGACTATGTTGCAAATATCCCTCGCGGTTGCCATACCCGATGACGAAATCGAATTGACCGCCATTCGAGCACAAGGCGCGGGTGGACAAAACGTCAACAAGGTCTCTTCCGCTATTCATCTGCGCTTCAATGTAGCCAGCTCCTCTTTACCTGACTTTCATAAAGAACGATTGCTGGCGTTGCAAGATTCGCGTCTTACAAAAGACGGCGATATTGTGATTAAAGCTCAGCAGCATCGTACCCAAGAACTGAACCGAGAAGACGCCTTAGCACGCCTCAAAGAACTGATTCTTGACGCGATCAAGGTGCAAAAGGTCCGTCGCCCAACCAAACCGACTCGCTCTTCACAGAAAAAGCGTGTTGATAGCAAGAAGAAAAAGGGGCAGATTAAAAGCTTGCGAAAGCGTAATTGGGATTAGTTTTTTCTCTGCTCGCAAGTGTTTCGATTTCTTCTGGCTGGCGTTGGAGTACTTTTTTCTAAAAAAGTCGATAATAAGGTGGTTATACATCTAGAACTCCCAATTGGAAGAAAGAAACAGTAGAGTGGCAAGAAAGCGTATCAATAGCTAATGCTCTTTTCGGTGGTCAAAGCAGAAGCAAAAACTGAACCGACATCTGGAGAAAACTTTGAAGACAATTGGAATGTTGGGTGGCATGAGTTGGGAATCCACCGCGAGTTATTACAAAGCCATCAATGAATCTGTCAGACACCATTTAGGTGGTCTACATTCTGCTAAAATTTGTTTGTATAGTGTGGATTTTGATGAAATCCAACATCTACAGCATCAGGGAAAGTGGGCTGAGACGGCTGATATTTTATCGAAAGCCGCTAAAGGTATTGAAGCGGGCGGTGCCGACTTTTTACTAATCTGCACGAATACTATGCATAAAGTGGCTTCTCAAATTGAATCCTCCCTTACCATTCCTATTCTTCACATCGCAGATGCCACGGCCAACAAATTGGTTTCTGACGGGGTTAAAAAAGTTGGTTTATTAGCCACACGTTTTACGATGGAGCAAGATTTCTATAAGCAGCGCGTTATTGATAAATTTGGTGTCGACGTCATGGTGCCGAATTTAGATGACCAAAAGGTGATTCACGACATCATTTACAATGAGTTGTGTCTCGGTATTATCCAAGAGGATTCTCGAAACCAATATCTCGAAATAATAGATCGTTTGCATCAGCAGGGTGCAGAAGCGATTGTGCTCGGTTGTACAGAAATAGCGCTATTGGTAAAACAAGAGCATACAAGTGTGCGTTTATATGACACGACGGCGATTCATGCTGAACAAGCTGTTTTACTTTCATTAGGTAAATGAAGTGTTCTCCATTGGTAAAGGCATTAACATCAACGACAGGCGGTCATTATGAGTAAGGAAACGTGTGCTCAATCGATCAGATTCGCTTTTTGCAAAATTGATTAAGGAAAAGAAATGGGAAAGGAAGTAAAACTTGTCATATTAATTGAAGTTCAACCCGGAAAGGCTGAGGAGCAAATCAGTTTATACCAAAAAATTAGGCCGCTTGTGTTGGGTGAAGAGGGTTGTCTTGAGTATGAATTGAATAGGGTGTCAGGCAGCGATGTGAAATTTGTTCTAACGGAACGTTGGGCATCAGAAGAATGTCTTGCTAAGCATGATGAAACGCCTCACATGAAAGAAGCTGATTCCATTAGTCCACTCTTTAGAGCTGGGCCTGCAAGCGTTCTTAAGTTAATCGGTGTGTAATATCTAACAAACTCTAGTATCACATAGCGCTATTTGGCTCACACTGCTAGGCGCTTCGTATTACCTTTAGGAAGTATTGCATTAAATGGAAACTTTAAATGTCCTCGCATTATCGGGCAGCCTTCGAAAAAACTCATACAATTCAGCCGTCATCAATGCACTGAAAATATTGGCACCTGATCATGTCGAAGTCGAGGTGGGCGAGATTGGGGATTTGCCGTTATTTAATCCAGATCGTGAAAACGAAAAAATTGCTTCTTTGGAGAATTTAAAGGCCGCGTTAAAAGCATCGTCAGGGTTAGTGTTGGCAACGCCGGAATATGCTCACGGCATTAGCGGGCCTTTAAAAAATGCCCTTGATTGGTTGGTCAGCAGCCTTGAGTTTCCATATAAGCCCATAATGCTGATCAACACATCGCCACGAGCATCTCATGCGCAAGCGCACTTAAGGGAAGTGCTCACCACCATGTCTGGGCGAATTGTTGAAGAGGCTTGTGTCTCGATACCTTTATTGAGCAGTGGTTTAGACTCTGATGGCATTGTTAACGACAAAGACATAGCCAGTGTATTGCAGGTGGCTTTCAAGGCATTTTGTGATGACATTCAAGCTTGTCGCTGAACCAATTTATTCGTTAATACTGATAACTTTTACCTATTAGTGGAGTTGAAAGGATGGATTACTTCTTATATTTGGGTATTTGCATTGTCGCGACCGCAAGCCCTGGACCAGCGGTCTTTTTATCTATTAAAAATGGTGCGAAATATGGAGTGCGAAGGGCGCTTATCGGAGTCGTTGGTAATGTCGTCGCCATGCTGACGTTGGCCTCTGTGTCGGCAGTCGGTTTGGGGGCCGTTATTTTAGCGTCTCCCGTGTTGTATACCGTTATAAAAGTGATAGGGGGCTTATACCTGATTTATTTGGGTGTAAAAGCATGGCGTTCTCAGCCAGTATCTCGTGATGGAGATCGTTTCACATCTGTGAAATTGGCAATCCCAAGTCGTTTAAAACTATTTGGCGAAACCTATGTCGTCGGTCTCAGTAACCCTAAAGCGATTGCTTTTTATACCGCGCTATTTCCTCAATTTATCAATCTTGATCAACCTGTTTTTCTGCAATTTGTCATACTCGCTGGTACGTTTGCCATTTGTTCCTTCTTGTTTCTAGTCACCTATGTTGTATTGGCCTCTCGGTTAGGTAGCTACTTAGAACAAGAGCAAGTCTTGGTGTGGTTTAACCGTATTACTGGAGGAATCTTCGTTGGGTTTGGGTCGGCACTGGTTTTCAGTAATAAGACATAAAGGCGGTTTGCGCCGCATCGTCAAGCAATAACCTTTTATATACCGCTTAGCCGAAGGTTAAGCATAGAGATTTGGAGTAGTAAAATTGATTACTTGTTATCTTAATTACGTCATTGACCCTTACAAAGTGAAAGAATTTGAGCATTACGCTAAGCTTTGGATCCCACTCGTCAATAAATTTGGTGGCACCCATCATGGCTATTTTCTTCCTTCAGAGGGCGCTAATAATAAAGCCTTGGCCTTATTTTCTTTTCCTAGCTTAGCGGCATACGAAGAATATCGAATGAAATCGCTTGCAGATGAAGAATGCATTCGCGCCTTCCAATATGCAGAAGAGACTCAGTGTATTTTAAGTTACGATCGAAGCTTTTTTCGCCCGCTTTTTGAATAAAGAGATAACAGACAATCGTCGTCATGATTGCGCTATTTAAGACGACAGTGACGTTCTTCTTTGCTTAGTACTAAACTTGTTTTGTTTACACTAATATTCTAGGTTTTGTAGGAATAGGCAAGCCAGCTTAGGAAGCTTCAGGCATTGTTGATTATTTAAATGAGTGGAATCATTTCAGGGGAAGTGACATGCAGATTGAAAAATACAACCAAACTCAAATCCAAGCGCTTCTGGCTGAACTCAATCAGCACCATGATGGTTGGCATTTAGAAGAGGGAAAAATCACCAAGCAGTTTGTGTTTGCGGATTTTGTCGCCGCTTTTGGTTTTATGTCTATGGTGGCCTTGTACGCGGAGAAAATGAACCATCACCCCGAATGGTTTAATGTCTACAGTAAGGTGAACGTCCAATTGACCACGCATGATGTGTCTGGTATCTCTGAGAAAGACGCTCAGTTGGCGAAATACATGGATGTCTGTGCTGCTTCTTTAACACTGGTTTGATTGACTAAACTGAAGAGGAAACCTCGGGGTATTACTTTTCTTTAAGATTGAGCCTGCATACTCTCTGTAAAGACAGAACGACATCACGACGATAAGAATCGTCAACGTTAATAATTTTGTACAGTTTAAGGGTGGTTATGAGTTTAGTTTGTTTGCTTTATGCGAGTACCATTAGTGACGATTTTTCCCCAGATGACATTAAGCAGATTCTGTCCTCGGCTGAGCGAAACAATGCGAAGCAACATGTCACTGGAATGCTGTCTTTTAATCGGCAATATTTTTTACAGTGCCTTGAGGGCTCTCGTCAGCAGGTTAACGAAATATACCACCGTATTGCTCGTGATCCGCGGCATCAGCGTCTTGAAATCCTTGACTATCAATCCATCCCTAAACGATCGTTTTCTGAATGGCACATGGGCTATTTACAAGACACTCAGACCTTGTCCGAGCTGTTTTATCAGTACAGCTCAAATGATCAATTTGACCCTTACAATATGTCGCCAGAGGGGGCTTTTTTATTGTTGTTGGATATTAAGGCAGAAATACAGAAAGCTTTGCAAACGTCATAATTCATTCGGCAAAACATGAGGCTGTTGGAGACTGAGTTCAGGAAATCATCAGCGAATTCTTGGTCTTGAATGATCAATATAAAAGGAAGCATCGAGGTCGGTATTATGAAGGTAACGGAAAAAACAGACGAAGATATTTTTAGCACTGCCAAGCCAATGATTGATGACGTGATTAAGGGATCCAATGCTAAAGACTGGGCGCTCTTCTCTAAATACCAAACGGATGAAGAATTATACGACCCAGATAACAGAAAGAATGTTGAGGCTCAGTGGCAGAAGAGCGAGTTTCTGACCAGCTTGGATCTAGAATGGCAGCTACTCACGATCTTACGGCGTGGGGGCGTCGCCACTTTGGTTTGGAAACAAACCAGCACTCAGGTTGAAGGCGAAGCATTGGCTTGCTATTCGATCCAGCAAATCGGTGAAGAGGTGAAAGAGGTCGGTTTTCGACTCTTATAAGTGTAATCATCACAGGGAAAACACGTCTAATAATATGAAACTGTGTCGAGCCAAAGAGAATTAGAGCCTGTGATGAAAATACAAGCGTTAACGGAATCCATCGGTGCTATGGTGGAAGATGTGGTATTGAGCGATTTGTCTGATGCGCAGTTTGCGCTCTTGTATCAGGCTTTTTTGCAGCACAAGGTGCTGTTCTTTCGAGATCAAGGGTTAACGGTCGATGAGCATCTCGCCTTAGGCAAGCGCTTTGGGGAACTGGAAGCTGCGCACCCATTTTTCCCTCATTTGGAGGAGGATAATCGTGTGGTGGTGATTGAAACGGCTCGCGGTAATCCGCCAGGTAAAAGTTTCTGGCATACGGATATGACCTGGCAAAGTATCCCTCCTAAATGCTCCATCCTACATGCGCAGCATCTTCCACAACAGGGTGGCGATACCATCTGGTGTGACATGGCTGCCGTGTGGACAGAGCTGAGTGAAGCCGAACAAGAAAGCGTGCAAGATAAACAAGCGGTTCACGCATTGCACGCCTTTGCCAGCAGTCGTTACGATGACATAAATGAACAGGGTGAAAGCTCGGTGAGCAAACGATCCGAAGATTTTCCGCCCTTGCTCAGACCCATGGTACAACCGCATCCCGAAACGCAACAAAGCGTACTTTTCATTAATGAACAATTTACTCGCGCTATTGTCGGCATGAGTGAACAGGAAAGTGACGCACAATTAGAGCGACTTTTTAGCAAAGCTCGACAAACCCAGCATCAGGTGCGTTTTCAATGGCAAGAAAATTCCGTGGCGATTTGGGACAACCGTATTACGCAGCATTTTGCAGTCACTGATTATGGTGATGAACCGCGACGTTTGCATCGAGTAACCGTGCAAGGCGATGCTGAAATGGCGGCGCAGCCTTTTCACTCTAATGCATCTCAGGCTTAACCCTGTCAGAAATAGAATGAAAGGTGTCTTATTCTGTCGCGGCTTACTGATGAAGATTAAAAACAGCCTACACACGAACTTTCATATACCACCAAATAAAAGGTATGAGTAAGATAATCTCAATACCGACATTTACCCATTGTTTCATGACTGAACCGTCCAAGAGGATGCCAATCAGACGGGCGATCAGTAACCCTAGGAGCAAGGTTGCGCCTGTCGCTGAAACTGTCGCTTGCCAAGGAAGCCACTGCTGATGAAACTGCAGTAGCATTCCCACGCCAATCAATAACCCCCACCAAATTCGTCTTTCAATGGCTTTAAAGGTATCTTCGGGAATGGGCTTATGGCTCACCAGCTCTGGGTTCACCGCAAGTAAAATACCAAGAAAAATGAGCACCACGCCGATCATTCTGTAGAGTAAAACAGAGTCCATTTACGGTTCCTGCGTTCGTTAAATTAGATATTGAGAATGGTTCCATGCCTTAATGACAATGGGCTTAGAGCATCAAATTTTGATGCTGTCTGGTATCTGTGAGCCATGACTCCATTGTTTGGGCGACTGGCCGTACATGCGTTTAAACTCTCGGCTGAATTGAGAAGAACTGACATAACCCACTTCCATTGCGGCTTGACTAACATTGGTTCCGGTCGCAATTTTCATCGCGGCGGTATTCAATCGCATTGATTTCACAAATTGAATAGGAGACATAGACGTGGCTTCCTTGAATTTGCGATGTAAAACCGCGCGACTCATGCCTATCTGAGAAGCCATTTCATCAATAGTAATGGTGTCGTTAAGGTGAGTTGAAAGGTATTCAATGGACTTGGCAATTTCATTACCGACGCCAAAAGCCCGTCTTGCTGATTCCCCAGCAGCGCCTTTTAGTACCGCATAATAAAGCTCACGAAGTCGTCCTTCACCAAGGATAGAGGAATCCGCTGCACTATGACCTAACTGTAAAAGCCTTAATAACGCATCGGAAAAATCATCATCCCACTCAGACAGCGCAAAGCCTGGTGGAATGGCGCTGGATTGAGGTTTGCGAATGGCCCCACTGGCATTTTCCATTTCAATCGCCAGTTCTGTCATAACCTTAGTACTCAAGGAAATGGAAACGCCCAATAATGGCTTTTCAGGGGAGGCAGTCGGCGTGCCAGCTTCAACTGGCATTGACATTGAACAACACATGTATTGGCTGTTGTCATACACATAGCGTTTCCCGTCTAAGATGGCTTCTTTGGCCCCGCTGACAATGGCAATCACACTCGGTTCATAAACAGCAGGTGCACAGCGAACAGGACTAGTAACTCGAAACAGTTGTACGCCCTTGATGCCGGTATCGAACATACCATCTTCGCTCATTTTGCTTTCAATCAGCTGTTTTATTAAAGGTTTACTCATCGTGTCACCATGCTATGAAGTGTTGCCATTAAATTAGCATCCGAAAATCAGCTCATCAATGTAATGATACAAATAGGCAATTTTTAGAGAGTTTATCGCCTATTTGTGTTCTTGTCTGAGAGTTATAGTGTTCCTCAGACATTTGAATACTTTATATAAATTCACTTTCTCTGACGCTCGACCTCTTATTGTTGGGGCAGGAAAAAACGATGGGATCTAACACTATGACAACGAATAAACATCTATTTGGTGCAATTGGCTGGACACCAGAAGCGATTGATACTTTGGACGGTAAAACCTTTGTGATCACTGGCGCAAATTCGGGGGCTGGGTTTGAGGCAGCGCGCATCTTCCTTCGCAAAGGAGCGAAAGTTGTCATGTTGAATCGAAATCCAGTGAAATCGACACAAGCCATCGCGGATCTCAAGCAAGAGTTTGGTGAGAAGGCGGAGCTCTCGTTCATTCAAATGGATCTCGCCAAACTGGATTCGGTTCGTCATGCTGCGGCGCAAATATTGGAAAATGTTCAACAGATTGATGCGCTGATTTGCAATGGGGCCATAGCGCAAGTCGCGCAACAGGAAATGACGGTCGACGGTTTTGAAAGCCAGCTAGGCGTTAATCATTTCGGTCACTTTTTGTTGTGTGGTTTGTTGTTTGAGCGTATCGAGGCAACTGGTGGGCGTATTGTTGTAGTGGGAAGTAATGCCTACAAAATGGGACTGAAGACCATTCAATTTGACGATTTAAACTTTAACCAAAATTACTCCGCTTGGAATGCTTACGCGCAAAGCAAATTAGCGCAAATGATGTTTGCTTATGAGCTGCAAAGACGCATTGCCGCATCGAATGCCAACGTTCAAGTACAAGTCTGTCATCCAGGGGCTTCAAGAACAAATTTATTGAAGGATACGGCAAGCCGTTTCAATAAGATTCTTTGGGCTGTCTTATCTCGTGTGATTGCTCAGTCCGCGGAGAAAGGCGCATGGCCAGAAGTCATGTGTGCGACTCAAGATAACCTGAAAGCAAACAAACTTTATGGTCCAACCAGCCGAGCTCAGACGGTTGGCCCAGTGGGAGAGTGTCCACTGGACGAGGTGGCGCTAGACAGAAATATGGCCGCTAAGTTGTGGCAGCTATCGGAAGAAAAAACCTCCCTGAAATGGACTTTGTAGGATGAAAAAGTGGGTTTTATTTAGCATCTTCTTAGGGGCGCTGCCCAGTGGGGCAATCGCGACAGAGCATTTTTCACTGGGGATAGGGCATTATAACAATGATGCTTTCTACTATACCGATAAAGCTTACTTTGATGGATTCAGTATGGA
The DNA here is from genome assembly GCF_003314975.1 of Marinomonas aquiplantarum. Classification (GTDB taxonomy): domain Bacteria; phylum Pseudomonadota; class Gammaproteobacteria; order Pseudomonadales; family Marinomonadaceae; genus Marinomonas; species Marinomonas aquiplantarum. Next base: position 279,755 of record NZ_QNRF01000003.1, on the reverse strand, counting down.
TTTAGGCGCGTATTCAGACCTAAACAGCTCACACTTCTTATATTTGGACGCGCATCTTTATTCAACGGCCTCTCAGTCGGTGTTTGCACCTGCTCTCGTACTTTATAGCGGAATAGGAGGGGTTGTAATGTCTGCGAATGCTTTTCGAGACTTTCATGGCAGTAAAGAGCAAGTGTGGGGACTCAGATTGCCGATAGGCGCAGAAGTCTTGCTGGATTCTGGAATGTCATTTTTCGCAGAAGTTGTTCCTACGCTGTTTTTTGCGTCACAACAGGAATACGAAACAACGGCCGCATTAGGGGTCCGCTTTTATCTATACTGATTCAGGAAAAATCCTCAAATGATTAATAGACAAATTCGCTTCATCAGCTTGGTGATGCTTTCTTTGTGGCTGTTGGTGGGATGTGCCAAAGACAACCACTATCAACAATTGCACATCACTAAGCAAATGGCGGTGGAACCCTTACAGACAGATAATCAAACTTTAGCAATTGCTTTTGGTGGTGGTGGCTTGAGAGGCTACATGCATCTAGGGGTGATCAAAGCATTGCATGAGCATGGCATTAAAGCGGACTTAGTCACTGGTTCTTCGGCTGGTTCTGTTGCCGCTACCTTGTATGCTTCTGGTCAGTCTTATGACAAGCTAGAAAGTATTCTCATGGCGTTTAGCGAGTATGACTTAATGGACTTTGTGTTATCAAAGCAAGGTCTTGTGAACGGACAAAATCTGGCTGACTGGATAAATGCGTCGGTGCCTCAGCAAACATTATCGGCCATGAGTATACCGATTGGCATTACGGCCACTGATATGACAGACCTTGAATCGGTGTTGATCACGGATGGGAACCCGGGGCAGGCTGTGCAGACATCCTCCTCCATCCCTGGGGCGTTTATTCCCGTTCAGCACAATGAGCATTTGTTAGTCGATGGTGGTGTGTTAAATGTTGTGCCTGTGCATTACGCCAGAGCCATGGGAGCAGATATGGTCATCGCCGTTGATATCTATTGTGGCAATCAGCCTGCGGCGGATAAAACTTCGATAGGCGTGCAACTGGCTACCTTCAGGTTACTGGCTTGTCGTCTCAGCGAAGACGAAATTATGAGTGCCGACCTTGTGGTGAGGCCAAGTTATGAGCCAAAAGGCAGTGGTGTTTCGAGCTCCAAACAGGTTGGCGTAGAGGCTGGATACCAAGCGATGATGGCGAAAATGCCAGAATTAAAGTCGTTGTTAGGCCAAGTCGATTAATCCTTGTTTACGATAAAGAGAGTAGGGTATCAATAGCATCGAACCCGCTTAGTCTCCTGTGACTAAGCGGGTTCATACTCAGTTGACAGTTTTGCCCTTTATCCTGTCTCTGGTTCTGCGTACTATTATCTTCCCCTAAAAACAATAACAGGCGATAAAAATGAAGTTAGAATCACTTGCTCTTCACCATGGTTACACTTCCGAAGACACCACGAAAGCCGCAGCGGTGCCGATTTATCAAACCACGTCTTACACCTTTGATGATACTCAGCATGGCGCAGATCTGTTTGACTTAAAAGTTCAAGGCAATATTTACACACGCATCATGAACCCAACCACAGACGTGCTTGAGCAACGTATTGCGGCAATGGAAGGTGGCATTGCGTCCTTGGCAGTCGCTTCCGGTATGGCGGCCATCACGTATGCGTTGCAGTGTATTTGCGATGTGGGTAGTAACTTTGTCAGTACCAGTCAGTTGTATGGCGGAACGTATAATTTGTTTGCTCACAGTTTTCCGCGTCAAGGCATTGAAGCGCGTATGGTATCAGCAGACGATTTTGACGGTTTTGAAGCCGCCATTGATGACAATACCCGCGCGATTTTTTGTGAATCCATTGGCAACCCAGCAGGTAACATTGTCGACATTGAAGCCTTAGCAAAAATTGCTAACAAACACGGTATTCCGCTGATTGTTGATAACACGGTGGCGACACCATTTTTATGTCGTCCGTTTGAATTGGGCGCACACATTGTGGTGCATTCCCTAACCAAATACATTGGCGGTCACGGGACCACTGTCGGCGGCATCATCGTCGATTCTGGTCAGTTTGATTGGGTGGCCAACAAAGCTCGTTTCCCTATGTTGAATGAACCAGATCCGTCTTATCATGATGTGGTTTATACCGAAGCGTTAGGCGCGGCAGCGTACATTGGTCGCTGTCGTGTGGTGCCGCTGCGTAATACCGGTGCAGCACTTTCGCCACACAGTGCTTTCTTGATTATGCAGGGTTTGGAAACCCTTGGTCTGCGCATGGAACGTCATTGCTCGAACGCTGAAAAACTGGCGAACTATCTACAATCCCATGACAAAGTCAGCTGGGTAAATTATGCGGGCTTGGCAGACAACCAGTATCATGACATCAGCCAACGCATTACCAGTGGTAAAGCGTCTGGGGTACTGAGCTTTGGTATCAAAGGTGGTTTAGCGGCTGGTACGCAATTCATCGATGCTTTACAGATGATCCTGCGTCTGGTGAACATAGGTGATGCGAAATCTCTAGCGTGTCATCCGGCGTCGACCACTCACCGTCAGTTGAATGATGAAGAACTGGCGAAAGCGGGTGTGAGTAAAGACCTAGTACGTATCTCTGTTGGCATCGAAAACATTGACGACATTATTGCCGATGTGCGCCAAGCCCTTGAAGCGGTAAGCTAACGTCACTTGGAACATGAAACGAAGCGGTCTCTTAATGAACAAAATGGCCGCTTTGTCTTTCTTCCGATTAGCCGTCACAGCCATTACGTCACAGCGATTAATAGCGGCTATGAATGTTAATGGCTTGTACCGATCTCATGACTTGCTCTGGATATTGTTGTTGGCCTTTATTGTCGGCTTTTTCGATTAGGGTGAGATGGATATCAGCCTGTTGAAATAAGTCTTTGGCCAAGCGCATATACGTGCCCGGATGAGCCGATTCCGCCTCAACCGTCTGCAACCAACCGATAGGTTGATTTAAACCCGCAAATTGGACTTTTGCTTGGTTTAAACTCGACGCCAAATCAACCTGCTCCAATTGAGCATGTTGCCAAGACTGAGAAAAGAAAAAACTCGGCAGCCATTTCAAGGCTGAGGCATACCATGCGGCTTGAGTTTGTTGCTCGGTGAGTGTGGCATTGATCAAGACAACCCCGCGCACAAAATTTGGGTGCTCGGCGGCCAGTAAAGAAGCCAACGCGCCACCATAACCTTGTCCGGCTAACAAAATTTTCTCTTTGCCATTACGTTCCCAGATATTCTGGATCACAGGCGCGAGCATTTCAGATTGTATTTCCAAGCGACTCGGAAAATCACCAGCGTAGGTGGACTTGCCCCAACCAGGACGATCCAAAGCGATTAAACGATACTTTTGTTTGACGTTATCCGCTTGAAAGTAGCGGCGAAAGCTGGATGAGTCTTCCCCAGTGTCGTGAATAAAAACTAGGGTGTCTCTTGGGGTAAGCGTGCGGTCACTGCTGGCATAATGGAGTTTAAAATCGCCACTTGGGCCTTCCATATAGAGTAGGTGGTTTTGGACACCTTCTGGGTTATTCGTGACCTGTTGTGTCAGGTTGGCGTTTTTTTCGACATCCGTACTCTGTTCACAAGCCAGCAATAAGCTAGCCAACGACACGAATGTCATCAGACGTAAAAAAGCAAACATGTTAAAAAAGGCCTTCATGAATTGATTTCCGTATAGCGATAGTCAGGGTCATCCGCGACCACTTGTTCGATAAAGCTAAAGATTGTACATCATCGTTAGCAATAATCATTGCTCTTTACTTTCAAAGCAAAGTTTTTTCCTGCTTATTTCTTTCAATCTCTTTATCTTGATCTACAGCAATGTTTCGAAATTCAACAGCAATCATAATCCATTCTTATAGTAAGCCCTGATATTAGTTTTGGGGCTTCGGTGGGCGTTAGATAAAAAGAACACGGTGCCAGAATGTGTCGACAAACGCCTTTTTCTCAATCAAATGAATGGGTTGAAGTCATATGATTAACGAAGCTGTAGTGGAATTATCGCGGTTTCAGTTTGCTCTTACTGCTCTGTACCACTTTTTGTTTGTCCCTTTAACACTAGGGATGGCTTTTTTACTTGCGATCATGGAGTCGGTCTATGTGATCACGGGTAAACAAATTTACAAAGACATGGTGAAGTTTTGGGGTAAATTGTTTGGGATTAACTTTGCCTTGGGGGTAACTACCGGTTTGACCATGGAGTTCCAATTCGGAACCAACTGGTCATATTACTCTCATTATGTGGGCGATATTTTTGGCGCGCCGCTGGCCATTGAAGGCTTGATGGCCTTCTTCTTAGAGTCCACTTTAGTCGGCTTGTTCTTCTTTGGTTGGGACCGTATGAGCAAGGTCAAGCACTTGATGGTGACTTGGTTAGTTGCATTAGGTTCTAACTTATCGGCGTTATGGATTTTGATCGCCAATGGCTGGATGCAAAACCCAGTTGGCTCAAACTTCAACTACGAAACCATGCGAATGGAATTGGTGGATTTCGGTGCTTTGTTATTGAACCCAGTGGCACAGGTGAAATTTGTTCACACCGTTTCTGCTGGTTACACAACTGGCGCAGTGTTCGTATTGGCCATCTCCAGTTATTACCTATTAAAAGGTCGTGATCTTGCCTTTGCGCGTCGCTCTTTCGCTATCGCTTCTGCGTTCGGTTTAGCGTCTGTATTGAGTGTGATCATCCTTGGTGACGAGTCGGGTTACGAGTTAGGTGAAGTACAAAAAGTGAAATTGGCGGCGGTTGAAGCTGAGTGGGAAACACACGAAGCACCAGCGCCTTTCACCGTGATTGGCTTCCCAAATCAAGAGCTTGAAGAAACTGAGTTTGCCTTGCGTATACCCGGCTTGATGGGCTTGATTGCCACACGTTCTTTAGACGAAGAAGTGATGGGCATCAAAGACCTGAAAGAGCATAACCGTCAGCGCATTATTAACGGTATCTATGCCAATCAGCTGTTGGAAGAATTGCGTTCTGGCAACAAAGATCCTTTGCTCATCGAAAACTTTGAGAAAGTGAAAGACGATCTAGGCTACGGTTTGCTGGTTACTGCCTTCAACGAAGACATTAACCGAGTAACCCCTGAAGACATCGATATGGCGGTGGACTATTCCATTCCACGAGTAGCACCTTTGTTCTTCTCCTTCCGCATCATGGTGGCTTGTGGCTTCCTAATGTTGCTGATGTTTGCGGTGGCTTTCTACCAAAACGCACGTCGTCGCATTGGTCAAAACCGTACCTTGCTTAAGTTCTTCGTTGCCAGCTTGCCACTGCCTTGGATCGCTTGTGAAACTGGCTGGTTCGTTGCCGAATACGGTCGTCAACCTTGGGCGATTGGTGAGGTCTTACCGATTCACGTAGCGGTTTCCAGTCTAACTGCTGGCGAAATTTGGCTGACTATTATTGGTTTCACCGTTCTGTACACCGCCTTCTTAGTGGCAGAAATGTACTTGATGATTCGTTTTGCCAAGCAGGGGCCTTCCAGCTTACACACTGGACGCTACGCGCTTGAACAAGAAGCTGATCAGTTAAAGCAAGGGGTATAAGATGGATTACGAATTATTAAAAATCATTTGGTGGGTGTTGGTCGGCGTTTTGCTGATTGGCTTCTCCGTAACCGACGGCTTCGACATGGGCGTCGGTAGCTTGTTGAAAGTAATCGGTGGTAACGATGCTGAGCGTCGTATCATGATCAACTCCATTGCACCGCACTGGGACGGTAACCAAGTTTGGTTCATCACCGCTGGTGGTGCTTTGTTTGCGGCTTGGCCTGTGGTCTACGCAACGTCCTTCTCTGGCTTCTACTTTGCCATGATGTTGGTGTTGGCGGCCTTGTTCTTCCGTCCAATCGGCTTTGACTACCGCTCTAAGTTAGAAAGCTCAAAGTGGCGTAATTCTTGGGATTGGGGCATTGTATTTGGTTCCGCTGTGCCACCGATTATCTTCGGTGTAGCATTCGGTAACCTGCTACAAGGTGTGCCTTTCCAGTTTGATGAATACCTTCGTGTCACTTACACAGGTTCCTTCTTCGCCTTGCTGAACCCATTCGCCATCCTATGTGGTTTGGTCAGCTTGATGATGCTGGTGACTCAAGGCGGTGCTTGGTTGCTAATGAAAACCGAAGGCGACCTGTTGCGTAAAGCTGGTATGGCAACATCCATTACAGGTTTGTTGGCCGCGGTGTTCTTCATCCTTGCGGGTGTGTGGTTAGCCTTTGGTATTGACGGCTATGTGATTACTAGCGCCATTAATGGTAATGAAGCCATGACACCGCTAATGAAAACAGCGGAAACTCAGCCAGGTGCTTGGTTAGCGAACTATGAAAAAGTACCAGCTCTGATGTTGGCACCGGCGATTGGCATCTTAGGCATGTTGATGGCGGCGATTGCAGGCATCAAGCGTAAAGGTGGCATGGCCTTCTTGAGCTCTTCTCTGGGTATTACAGGCATTATTGTCACGGCTGGTGGCTCTATGTTCCCATTCTTGATGCCTTCATCAAGTTTCCCAAGCATGAGCTTGACTATGTGGGACGCGACTTCTAGCGAAAACACCATGATGATCATGTTTGTTGTGGCCTGCATCTTTGTGCCAATCGTGTTGGGCTACACCTTGTGGAGCTACTTCGTCATGTACGGTCGCTTGAACAAAGAGCACATTGAAGCCAACAAGCATTCTTTGTACTAAGTCTAGATCGATAGAGATAAGACATTAACAATATTGACCCAAGATTGGCTGAGGCCTGATACTTCAGCCAATCCATAAATAGGAGAATGAATCATGTGGTATTTCGCTTGGATTCTAGGCATTTTATTAGCTTGCTCTTTCGGTATCATCAATGCGGTATGGTTAGAGTTTAGCGGTTACGAAGGTGAAGAGGAGCAACACTAAGCATTATGGCGGGAAGAAAAGCAGTCTCCAAAGCGTCAAAAAGTAAGCGCATTAAAACCCCTGAAGCTGGTTTCCTAGCGGAATTGGCGACGCAACAGTCGGCTCAGTACCGATTAGCGCAAGGCTTTGGTGTCTTGTTTGCGGTGGCTTTGGTGCTGCAAGCTTGGGCGTTTGCCAACGTGTTTTCCGACATGGTGTTGCAACAGGCGTTCTCGCTTTCCTTCCTGTTTCTGGCTTTATTTGCTTTGTTACTGCGCGCTCTTGCCAACTATGGTCGAGAGCGCGTTTGTGCCTCGGCGAGCCGACACATTCGTTACGGCTTGCGGCACAAATTGATCGCCCATCTCACGCAATTGGGCCCAGCGCGTTTGCGCATCGAAGAAGACGCGGCACTATCGACACGAGTCTACGAACAAGTAGACGCTTTAGACGATTATTTCAGTCGCTATAAACCACAAGTTTTTATGGTCACGCTGATTCCCAGCGTTATCTTATTATCGGTCGCCCCTGTGTCATGGGTGGCCTTCTTAGTTTTCATGCTCACCGCGCCATTGGTGATCGTGTTTATGATTTTTGTCGGCTACAAGGCGGCGCAGGCGAATCGTCGTCAATTTAATGTGCTGGCCATGTTGTCCAACCAATTTATGGATCTCAGCCAAGGTTTGGCGGAACTCAAACGCCTTGGTCGTACACCCGCTGCACGAGATCGTCTGTCTAACAGCGCCAAGGCGTACCAAAAAACCACCATGAGTGTGTTGTTATTGGCCTTCTTATCCACCGCCACCCTAGAGCTGTTTGCTTCCATTTCCATTGCCATGATCGCCTTATATTTAGGCTTGGGCCTATTGGAAATTTTACCTTGGCAAGTGGGCACTGCGCCTGTGACATTAACTCAAGCCATGTTTCTCTTACTGCTTGCCCCTGAGTTCTACTTACCACTGCGTCAGCTAGGCAACGATTACCACGCCAAACAAAAAGCCGAAGCGGCGGCCACGGATCTTATGAGTATTTTAGACACGCCTTTGTCGGTAGAGACAACATCGGAGAGCACCACAGACTACGTACCAAGCTCAGCGCAATTGGCTTATTTATCGTTTTATGAGCTGGCTTGGCAAGACACAGGACGACAACGTCTAGCACCGATTACAGGCAATATTCTTAAAGGAGAGCGAGTCTGGCTGAGCGGTGAGTCTGGTGTCGGTAAGTCCAGCTTATTGCACTTACTACTGGGCTTTGAAGAAAACTACCAAGGTCAGCTCTATATTAAAGGCAAAGCCTTCTCCACACTTAACTTAAAAGACTGGCGCAACAAACTGGCTTGGTTGCCACAAACCCCTGAATGGGTGAATGGTAGCATTCGTCGCAATCTCTTATTGGGCATTACTGAACCGGACGAAAGTTGCATACAAAAAGCCTTGCAAGACAGCCAATGTGCGGACTTTATTGCTGCGCTTCCTAATGGTTTAGACACCGCTTTAACGGAGTTGGGCAGTGGTTTATCGGGTGGGCAAATGCAGCGCTTATCCATTGCTAGAGCCTTGTTATCAAAGGCTGACGTCTGGCTGCTGGATGAGCCTTGTTCTGGCTTAGACACAGACACCGCCGATGCCGTATTAAACACCTTAGAAACCGTCTCCCGAGGAAAAACCTTACTCATTGTTAGCCATGATACACACCCGATTCACTGGGCCGACAAACACTGGAGCCTAAACAAAGAAGGGCTGGATGAGAGCACAGGAGGATTGGATGAAAAAGCCAACTACGCTATCCCTCGCTAAACTATTATTAGCCAATCCTTGGGGCTTTATCATTCCCGTCATAACCGGTGTGGCGTCCAGTATTGCTGGCGTGGCTCTGTTGGGCGTGTCTGGCTGGTTTATCTCCGCCGCCGGATTGGCCACCGCCTTGGGCACCGCCTTAGTCTTTAATTACCTAACGCCGGGTGCCATAGTGCGCGGCTTAGCCATCCTCAGAACAGCAGGGCGCTACGGTGAACAAGTGACCGCACACAACCATTTATTAGGTTTACTGCGCACCTTGCGTCTTTGGGTGTGGGATCAGCGTGTCGCCAAACCGATTGCCGATTTGCACCAACAAAGCCGTGGCGACTTATTGCAACGCTTGGTGAGCGATCTGGATCAGATCATACGTTGGCCCTTGGTAGTGTTTTTGCCTTGGCTCTACGCCTTACTCGGCTATGTTGGCGTGAGCATTTTTGCCTACTTCATCGACCCTGTTTTACTCTGGCTGCTAGGCATCGCGGCATTGTGCCACCTAGTCGTTTTGCCTTATGTATGTGGCCGTTTTGCGTCCCATGCCGTGCACGTTGGACAAATTCTTGGCGTGCACAGACGTGGCCGTTTTGTCAGTTTGTTTTCCGCTTTGATTACCCTAACCATTCGCGGGCATTGGCAAGATTACGCAGCTCGTTTAGAGCAATTAGACAATCGTCAAAAACGCATGGAAGTGGTGATTCAACAAGCCATTAGCCTAGGGCGATTATTGGCATACATGGTCACCATCGGCTTACTCGCCAGCGTATTTCTTCTATTAGGCGACTTTCAAACAGACACGTCCGAAGCCAGCGCCATGAGCTGGCAACTCAAAGACCAAGTGTCTGGCACTTGGTTAGTCGGCTTAGTACTGGCCTTGCTAGCAGTGAATGAACTGGTGTTGCCCTTGGTGCAATCCTTTGTCGCACAAGGACAGTCGCAAGTGGGCTTGCGTCGCTTAAACCAAATCCAACAAGACGCACCACCGGTATCCGCTTCTGCTTTGGAAAAACTCACTCATTTATCACTGCGAGATTGGCGTGGTTACCACCTAGCAAGTGGCATGGGCAACCAAGCTATCGACCTTGAACTCAACACAGGGGACAGCCTTTGGTTGCGCGGTGTCAGCGGCAGCGGTAAATCCACCTTATTGGCTTCCATTGCTGGAGATTGCCTAGCCACAGGCAAGGCATATGTTAACCAAGATGAATGCGGGATTTACGACAATCCGAACTTCCAAGGGCAGCTCAGCTACTTACCCCAGTCGCCTTATGTGTTCCAACAAAGCATCGCCGCCAACCTCATGCTGGGCAAAGCCGATGCCAGCGATGCCGAAATGTGGGCCGTACTGGAAGCCGTGGCGTTAGCCGACTGGGTGAGGGGATTAGACAACGGACTGAGCACCTTACTTAGCTCACAAGGCCGCGACCTTTCCGGCGGACAGCGCAAACGTCTCGTGCTAGCAAGACTGCTCCTGCGCCGCGCGCCTTTACTCTTACTAGACGAACCCTTTGACGGCCTAGACAAAGCCACCATCGAACGCATTTGTCATGCCCTGCAGCATGATTACCAACCTGACATGCTGATCTTAGTGAGTCACATCGATAGCCCATTGTCGGAGCAAGCAAGAGTCATTGAGTTATAATTTTCCTCCCCTTATTAAGGAGAGGGCTAGGGTGGGGTTAGCCCTGCAGCCTCACAGCAACTCAGAGTAAGCTACCAAACCAAATCTCTTGTTCCCTCCCCTTATTAAGGGGAGGGCTAGGGTGGGGTTAGTCCTGCAGCCTCACAGCAACTCGGAGTAAGCTACCAAACCAAATCTCATGCTCCTTCCCATTATGTCTTTCAAGGGGAGGGTTAGGATGGGGTTTTACTGTGTTCGATAGTTTTTGGGTTTCCTCTGATTGGCTTTGATTGGGGAGCTTTTTTCCGCCCTGCTAGGCGGGTAACTTTTGCCAAACGATGCAAAAGTAACCAAAAAATCTTTTTCAGAATCATAAGGGCTCTTTTCTTTTTGACACTTCCTATATTTATATAGCGTTCTGTACCGTAAGGTGTTGAATGGCACTTATGGCTGGAAGTTGACTGTCGGTTACTGACTTGGGAAGACCATAAGGTCGCGCAATCAGGATCGCGTCGAACTGACAAGGGTTGAGTGGCTCATTATCTCTTGTTCCCTCCCCTTATGTCTTTCAAGGGGAGGGCTAGGGTGGGGTTAGTCCAGCAACCTCACAGCAACTCAGAGTAAGCTACCAAACCAAATCTCTTGTTCCTTCCCCTTATCTTCGAAAGGAAAGTCAAGGGGAAGGTTAGGGTGGGGTTAGTCCCGCAGCCTCACAGCAACTCAGAGTAAGCTACCAAACCAAATCTCTTGTTCCTTCCCCTTATTAAGGGGAAGGTTAGGATGGGGTTAGTCCAGCAACCTCAGACAAATTCAGAGTAAACCGCGAAAAAAGTAGGTCTTATAAGCGCATCGCCATCAGACAGGCTAAATCAAACAAAATTAATTCCATCAAATCAAATGCCATTTCTTGCAGGATGAGTAAAAAAAGCATATTTTTTACTCATGCATGCATTTGAATTTGACCAACTAAAAAGTGATGCGAATTTAGCTAAACATGGAATCGACTTCAATGAAGCTCAGAGACTGTGGGATGATTCAATGTTGCTCGAAATTCCCGCCAAAACAGAAGATGAAGAAAGGTATGTTGTCATTGGCCGTATGGATGATAAGCATTGGACCGCTGTTATCACATACAGGAACAACAACATAAGGATCATATCAGTGCGGCGCGCAAGAAAATCAGAGGTAATCTTATATGAAAGCTAAAGAATTTGATGACAAATTTGATGCAGGAGAAGACTTGCTAGAGCAGCTTGATGTGATAAAAGCCCAGCGTCCTTTACAGAAACAAAAAAGAATCAACGTAGATATTCCAGAATGGATGATAGACTCGCTTGATAAAGAAGCTCGTCGAATCGGAGTGACTCGTCAGTCCATCATAAAAGTCTGGTTAGCCGAAAGGCTAGAACAGTCAGAATCCTTGGATCGCATCGACCGTTAAACAGGGTAGCGTAAATTACGATCTGTAGGTTTGATAAGCGCAGCGCCATCAAACAAAACCATCTACAGCCAAACCAAATCTCATGTTCCCTCCCCTTATGTCTTTCAAGGGGAGGGTGAGGGTGGGGTTAGTCCAGCAGCCTCAAACAAAACCATCAAACACTTGCGGACTTGAGATCACGAAATGAATCCTAGTTAAAAAATTATAACTCTTATTGGAAAAACTCAAAACGCTGTTCTATGATGAAATTCAAGTAAAGGATGTACGAATGAATTGAGAAGGAGCTTTCCTACCTAGTTTGATCTCACATCCTATTTTTTATAATGCGCATGCTCGTTTTTCCAGATTTGGATATTGTTAATAGGTATATAAAAGTACTACTTTTCAATTGCTTATAAAGGTATTGGTGAAGTTTTGGAATTGTCTTAACGCGCATGCGCACTATTAAAATATTATGAGGTCGCAGACATTTGAGTGAATTGAGCTTTAAACCGAACTGTGATGATGTAGTATCTCCTGATTTTCGACCATATATGATCGAAACAGCGGCTGACTATTTCTTTGTTGCTCAAAATCACGCCCGAGTAAAAGGCTTTATCCAAACTAGTCTTAGTGCGCTTTCACTAGAAATTATGCTTAAGAGTTTTAATGCAGAGGTTTCGACTAATGCGGGTAAAATTAATGAGACATACAAGCCAAATAAAAGAGTAAAGGACCTTAAAGGTAAAGCTCATGACTTAGTATGTTTATATGAGCTAATAGACCCAGTTTTTCAAAGTTATCTATTTTCACATTCGGATATTGACACGTTAACGGAGCACAGGTCAGTATTTACTTCAGAGCGTTATGGCTACGAGCATGAAGCACAAGGTGTTCACACTGACCGCCTTGTGAAGTTGGCGGGTACTACTTTGTGCAAGATAATTTTTTTGTATAAGAAATTTGGATGTAAAGACCCATTCATAGCGCATTTTGATGTTAATGAAACGTATTTTAATTATGTTCAACATATACTTATTTTTCAGCCAAGCTCATAACAAGTCACTCCAGCCGACAGCTAAAGCTGCGGCTGAGTGAAGCGTTAGAGGTCATTATGGATTCACCTTCTGAGCTAGTGGAATGTCCAAAATGCAAAGTTCTAATTCGTTCTCATAGATTGAAAAAGCATTTAAAGAAGGTCCATAGCCCGCAAGCGGAAGTCTTGAGACTGACAGCTGAGCGTGAAAAAATGGCAAAGAAAGAAATAGATAACAGCCTAGTTATTTGTCATGTCTGCAACTGTCAAATAAAAAGCAAAAATCTAATCGACCATTGCGCAAAAACTCACGGGCTTTACCCTAGTCAGGTCACGCAAGCTACAAATACTGGAAAGAATAGATTTAACAGTTCAAGAGAACGTGAGGCATTCTGGAGGGAAAAATTGGGTCCAGATGCTAAGGAAGATCAGCAAGATATATTTGAAAAAAAACTAGTTTTAAACGGTGGGACATATGGTCTTGGTAAAAATAGAAAACACTAAATCTAACCCCTGCAAGTTTGAAAATAAACCTCTAACAAGGCGCAGCACTCGCGGCCTGCGGCCGCTGGGTTGCCAACCGCTGCGCGGTCGTCACCCGGAATAATTAGGGTCAGAGTAAAATTAGAATAATTAGGGGCAGAGTAAAATTAAATATAATTTAACTCTGACCCTAATCAATTTTCTAACGAAGATGATATTTCTCATAGTATTTTTTATACCGCAATTACAAGGGCTAGGGAAAATTTGAAGGTTTTTTGGACGCCGGAGACTCAGCAGAAAATTATTCAGCGTCTGCAGCGAATACCTAAAAATAAGGATGTTGCTTTGATATCAAGTCGGCGAGGTCTTATACCTGTTAAGAATTAATATGATTATTAGAACCGTGGAACAGAGTAACTTAATTTTAACATTCACTTATAGACATTAATAATTGGGGTCAAATAATTGGGGTCAGAGTAAAATTAAATATATTTAAATTTGCCTCAATTAACCTGTTTTAAAACCTCTTAGTAAAGCGTTAGTTATCAATTAGAAGGAACGAAGTATGACTGATGTAACAACATGGATTAATGTTGCAGATAATGCAGTTAAAATTGGTTTGGGTGCTCTTTTGGGGGGAGGTTTTGGTCTATTTGTAGCATGGATGAACAACAAGAGTCAGGTAAAGAAAGACCTTCACGATAGGCGAAGGGCAATTCTTGAAGGAGTATTAGAATCCGTTGACTCATCCGCAAATGCAGCGTCTCTATTCTGGGCAAACCTAGCGAATACTGTTTATAAACGAGATAATAATCAGCAAATCCTCGAAAATGAAAAAGAAGAACTTGATAAGCTTCAAAATAATTTCTTCGCAGCATTCACTCTTTTAAATTCAAGTGGAGCAAAGTTACTACTTCTTGGTGAAGAAATTTCAGAAGCCAAATTGTCTGTATTAAGAACTGAGTTCGATGCCCTTTTTAGGATTGGTAGTATAAGTAATAGTAACTGTACAAAAGAAAACTTAAATAATCATAAAGAACTAATATCGAAAGCCCGCAAAGATTTCTATCTCGAGCTTAGCAAGGCTTATCAACGGGGTGCCTAATAAGCTGCTTCAGATAGACGATGTGCACTACGCAATTTTGTGTAGCTTGCTGCGCTCAAACATTAACACCGCTCCGCTTACTTCGCTACAGGACATAATCAGAGTAAAATCGAACCCAACCCAATCCCACCCACATTAAAGGCTTACCCCCGTGCTTTTAGAAATCATTCCTGCCAGATTAAAAGATGCTGATGACATCATGTATCTAACCCAAGCATTAGGTTATGAAGCGAATCGAGAAGAAACGACACTCTGGTTGAAATCCCTAGTCCACTCAGCTTTTCATCAAGTCTTTGTGGCTGTGTGTGAGGGCAAAGTGTCCGCTTGGTTGGTAGTAGAAAAGCGTTTGTTTCTTGAATCGGGTTATAAGGCTGAAATTACGGGTTTGGTGGTGGGTGAAAGCTATCGTCGCCATGGCATTGCCAAGGCTTTGGTCTCTGCTGCTGAGGATTGGGCGAAAGAGCAGGGCTTAGCAAAAATCGTCGTGAGATCAAACGTATCGCGTGAAGCTTCTCATCTTTTTTACGCAGCGATGGGGTTCCGTTGTGCTAAAACGTCTCATGTTTACGACAAGGCGATTTAATAAATGATCGGGAATTTGTACTTTAGCCAACGGCGTATTAATCCGCTTCGCAACCCCCTTTAATCCCCCTTGGTAAGGGGGATTAAAGGGGGTGCTCAAAATTTCGGATTAAAGGGGAATTATTTTTCAGTATCGAATAATCAGGTTCAGAGTAAAATTAAACAAATCATACTCCGACTCTCTGATTGAAAGGATCTATTCATGTACAAGGGCTCTTGCCTATGTGGGGCAATTAAAGTTGAACTTAAGGGTTCAATTGATAACATAATTCACTGTCATTGTTCATTGTGTCGTAAAAATAGTGGTACGGCATACGCTACAAATGGGTTCGTAAACACAGAAGACTTCAATGTCTTAGACCCAGAAAATAAACTTAGTCACTTCAAATTTAAAGAGGGTAAGTTAAGGCATTTTTGCTCTGTGTGCGCTTCTCCGGTTTTTAGCTCAAACTCAGACAACCCGACAAAACTTAGAATTCGCCTTGGTATTTTAGATACAGACATTAAAGAAAGACCGGCATCTCATAACTTCGTATCATCTAAAGCAAACTGGGATAATTTGGATGCAGAATTACCTAGATATGATGGTTTTGAACCAAATAGGGCAAGTTAGCATTATGTATGTGTCCAATTAACGCATAAACGTTTTCGTCAGCTCGCTGAGATACTCATAGTCAAACAAGGAAGGGCACGTTGAACCGTCGATATTTTCTTCTCGCTTTACCTGTATTTAGCTTTCTTTGGTTTGTCAGTACTATTTTTATAGCTGGTCACTTTTATCCAGATTACAGTCATGTTGCTCAATTTATAAGTGAATTGGGGGCAACTGGGTCGCCCTATGGGGATTACGTGAACTATTTAGGCTTTATCCCTACTGAATTGTTCTTGCTTGGTTTTGTCTTTGTTAGTTATTCCGTATTGCCTCGTACAAAGTGGAATACCATTGGACTTATTTTGGTAGCAGTCTATGGTGTTAGTCTTGGTGTTGCGGCTTTTTTCCCATGTGATTTTGAGTGTGAACCTGATGTAGCAACACTGTCTCACATGATTCATATGGCATCGGCTTTTCCAGGCTATCTATGCGGGATTCTCGCCATATTCTGTATATCTTCAGCTTCTAAGTCATGGTCCAAATCAAGGACATTTAGATACACTGGTTATGTGGCAGGGATACTCGCTGTGTTCGCCTTGATCAATTTAGATCCAAGTTCAAACACAGTAGGGTTAAATCAGCGCGTTTTGGAGTTTATACTGTATTCATGGTTTATTTATTTTGGGTACTTTTTGAGAAGGAAATTGCCTAACAAAGCTTTAAAACGGGACAAATAACAACTGTATTTTTGCACTTAAGCCAACGGCGTATTAATCCGCTTCGCAACCCCCTTTAATCCCCTTGGTAAGGGGGATTAAAGGGGGTGCTCAAAATTTCGGATTAAAAGGGATTTATTTTTCAGTATCTCGTTTGCAATTTTTGGTTCGGGATGGAGTAAGCGCTAACGATTTTACATTTGGAGGTAGAGTAACGTGAACAGTACATCTCATAAAGTTAAGGGACATTGCCGTTGCGGTCAGGTCACATTTGAAATAAATGCTAAGCCAATGATTACTATGGCTTGTCATTGTACAGGCTGTCAGCAAATGACGGCGAGTGCATTTAGCTTGAGTTCGTTATTTCCAAGTGCTGCGTTTTCGATTACGGCAGGGGAGCCTGTGATTGGTGGACTGCACGGCAGCACGCGTCATTTTTTCTGCGGGCACTGTATGAGTTGGTTATTTACTCGCCCAGAAGGAATGGATGATTTTGTCAATGTGCGTTCAACCATGTTAGACGACGCAGGAAGCTATCAACCATTTGTTGAAACCTACACGGATGAAAAGTTGGCGTGGGCAGTGACCGGTGCAGAACACAGTTTTAGTCAGTTCCCACCACAGGAAGCCTTTCCTGAGTTGCTTCAAGCATACGCGCAAAAGCAAGGCTAAAAGACAGGTGAAAGACTAAGTACTAAAGCTCTGTGGCTTTTAGTACTTTATTGAGTGGTTATGAGTTAGGTGTTTTAGCCACCCGTAAATGTGTAATTTAGTGGTTTGTGTCGATCATTTGGGAGGCAATATGAACGATTTTAAGCTAAGTGATGACGATAGGGCGTTCAGAGACTCTGTCGCCTCTTGTGACTTTCCTATTCCAGACTTTGACCATGCTGCTCACATTCGATTGGCCTATGTGTATCTGGTAGAGGATCAACATACGGATTCGGCTATCCGTTCAATGAAGTCGGCCTTACATGCCCTTTTAATACATGCAGGGATAGATCCTAGTGTTAAGTATCACGAGACGATGACGCAAGCTTGGATTTATGCTGTCCATCATTTTATGCACCAGACAGAGTCTGCTGATTGCGCAAAAGATTTTATTCAACAAAATACCGTATTACTGGATTCAAATATCATGCTGAGTCATTACTCAGCTGAGCTCTTGTTCTCGGATCAGGCAAGAAGGCATTTTTTGGCGCCGGATTTAGAGTCAATTCCTAGGGACCATGAAGACGTTTAAATAACGAGTGAGTTTGTCTTTCAACGAAAAGGAATGAGAATATGATTTCGATTGAGTTTTTACTGACGTCTTTGGTGGTTGTGCTAATGCCAGGGACGGGTGTTTTGTATACTGTGGCGATTGGGCTTTTTGTGGGGAAACGAGCCAGTTTTTTTGCCGCTTTGGGTTGTACCTTGGGCATTCTTCCTGCTTTATTAGCCAGTTCGTTTGGGTTAGCGGCAATTTTTCACACCAGTACGCTCGCTTTTCAGGTCGTTAAGTATGCTGGTGCCATGTATTTACTGTATCTGGCGTGGCAAATGTGGCGTGCTTCTTCGCCTCTGTCTGTTAATGAAGCGCAAGCTGCGACTAAGTATCGTGGACTTATTATGAAGGGTTTTCTGTTGAATATTTTAAACCCTAAATTGTCTATTTTCTTCTTGGCCTTTTTGCCTCAATTTATTCCCAATGTAACACAAAGTGTGTTCATGAACATGCTGGCTCTCGGCTCTATTTTTATGTTGATGACGTTTGTCGTTTTTCTTTTTTATGGTTTTTTATCGGGAACGTTCAGTGCGTTTATTGTGAAGTCTGAAAAGGCGAGTCTGGCTATGCAGAAGTTTTTTGCTTCAAGCTTTGCAGCACTTGGGATCAAATTAGCGCTTAGTGAACGTTTGTCGTAACCCATTACTTGTTTTGTTAGTAAGAACCTTGTTCTTCTCTGTCTGAAACAGCAACGAAAGTACATCGCAGAGAATATGAGAAGTGGTGTTCGAAGCCAGATCTGGCGGTAGTTTATGGCTTATTCACTTAGAATGATGTGAGTTGTATAGGAGTCTTTCAGCCTTGATTTCACAATTACCGAGATGGGTAGAGGTAGGTGCCTTTTTTCTGGCTCTGGTGGCTGGCTGTGTGAACGCCATTGGTTTGCTGAGTTTTGATCATCAGTCAGTGTCGCATTTGTCGGGCACGGCAACCTTGCTTGGTACAGGCTTTTTCTATTCTTCTTTTCAAACCAGTTTGCATCTGCTCGGTGTGCTTTTCTCCTTTTTACTAGGCTCAGTGTTGTCAGGTGTTCTTTTACACGGGGCAAGCCTTAAATTGGGACGGCATTATGATACGGCCTTGTTCCTAGAAGCCATCTTGTTACTTGTCTCTTTATTTCTGTTATCGAACGGTTCTTTTTATGGGCATTTTTTTGCGTCGGCGGCCTGTGGTTTGCAAAATGCTTTAGCCACGACTTACAGCGGCGCCATTATCAGAACCACTCACGTAACGGGGATTTTTACCGATTTGGGCATTATGCTGGGTAAGTGTATCAGGGGGGAAGCGCTTGATAAACGTAAGGTTCAGCTGTTCCTGTACATCATCATTGGCTTTGTTTCTGGCGGTGCCATTGGGGCTTTATTGTATGAGTCGTTTCAATTTATGGCGCTTTTATTTCCTGCGGCAAGTTGTTTGCTGATGGCGTTTATTTATCGTGTCTATATGACCCGCCAATCAGCATAAAAGAATCGCTTGTTTTTTAAGCAAGAGTGCCCTTGAGTAGACTAGTATTAGTGTTATGTTGCTTTTATCATCCATCAAGTGTGCCGAGGGATAAACTATGGATGCCGTCGCTAAATGGTTGTGGAACGTATTGGTGGCCATTGATCAACTTGGCAATGCCATTGCCGGAGGGGATCCTGATATTACCATCTCTGCGAGGGTTGGTTACTTCGCCAATAGAAGCCCTAACAAGCAGTTCCATTACTATTGGCGATTTTTGGAACGGGTCATCGATTTCACCTTCTATCCGTTAGACGGCCCAAAACATTGTTTGAGTTCGCTAGCAAAAGATAATGAGCAAGGCCATGTGCACGGTAGTGATTTGGTGCGGGCCATCTTGGCTTTCATCGCCATAACGGCGTGTGTTTTTATTAGTCTTTTAACTTGGACGGCGTATTTACTGGGGCATCGACCAAAGTAAATTCAACCGATTACTTGGCGTGGCCGAATAAACACATTTCATCTATTTAGACTCAGTTCATTGGAGCTTAATATGTCAAAACTTGAGTTGCGTATTCCGCCTGTTTTATTGCTGCTTATCTGTCTTGTTGGTATGTGGGTAACGGCGGTGTTTATGCCTGCTGTCTCTCTATCTTTTGCTTGGGCTAAGCTTGTTGCTGGTGGTTTTTTTCTGCTTGGTGGGGCGTTGATCATTCTGTCGGTGGTAGCGTTTCGTCAAGCGAAAACCACGCTGGACCCACGTTATCCTGAACAATCTTCTCATTTAGTCAGCTGTGGTGTGTTTGGGGTGAGTCGTAACCCTATTTATCTAGGTTTTGTGTTGTTATTGATTGGTGTGGCTTGGTACTTAATGAATCTGTTGGCGGTGGTTTGGATTTTTGCTTTTGTGTTCTATATGACACGCTTTCAGATCGTGCCGGAAGAGCGGCATATGAAAGAAAAGTTTGCCGAGGAGTTTGACTCATATTCCGCACGCGTTAGGCGCTGGTTTTAGGTAAAAAAATAGGAGCCCATGGCTCCTATTTTTTTGTCTAAAGAATGGTGACGTTAAGCTTGTTTTTTGCGCCATGCAAACGGCTTGAACATCTCATCAACTGGGGTTTTCGCGACATGATTCACATAGTTACTAATCACTTTCTGTGACAATCCTAAGATGATTTCCAACACTTGCTTAGGCTCGTAGCCAGCGGCATAAAAAGCGGCTAATTCTTCATCAGAAGCAAAACCACGTTTACGGACTAATGTTAACGTCAAATCTTGTAACGCTTGTAATTTTTCAGTGGGCATTGGTTCGCTGTTGCGTAGTGCTTCGATCAACTCTTTGTCCACTCCCATAGAATGAGCAATAGCAGTGTGTGCTGGAACACAGAAGTGACATTCGTGTTCAACGTTAATGGTTTGCCAAACAACGGTCAGTTCTTCGGCATCAAAAGAGGTGTTTGTGAAAGCTTGATGCAGTTGCGTATAGGCTTGAAGAATCTCTGGTGATTCTGCCATCACTGCATACAGGCTAGGTACGGTTCCCATTTGTTTTACAGCATTTTCCAAAATGGCTTTGCTGCCTTCAGGAGTGGAGTCCAAGTCATGTAATGTAAATTCGGTCATTTTTACGGCCTTAGGTTGGTTAATGAAAAGTGTGCTTTGCTTAAGTAATGAGCAATTTAACTTTAATTGAACGATCGTTCAATATATATTTGAACATTCGCTCAATTATATTTTTTTATAAGGTTATGAAGTGAGTAAAAAGCCAAGGTTTGATCGCCAGCAAGTCATTGAAAAAGCAACAAATTTGTATTGGGGAAAAGGCTATCACGCAACGTCGATGCGCCATCTCCAAGACGCTATTGATATGCGCCCGGGAAGTATTTATGCCGAATTCGGTAGTAAAGATGGGGTCTTTAAGGCGGCGATTGACTATTACGTACAGGTCAGTCTAGATCAGCTTGAACAATTACGAGAGCAATCGGATTCACCGCTCGATGCGTTACAGCGTTTTGTGAGATTGGTGGTCATTGAATCACGTCAAAATGCTCCGAGCAGTATGTGTTTACTGGCAAAAACCGTGGCGGAGCTAACGGAAGAGCAGGGTGATTTGTTTGAGCAAGCCAAGGCCGCTTTAAAAAGAGTGGAAGATGCCTTTGCTAAGATTATGGCTGAAGCGCAACAACAAAATGAAGTTTCTGCGCAGAAAGACCCACAACAACTGGCAAGATTGCTACAAATTCAAATAACGGGCTTGCGCGTCTATGCTAAAACCTGTGATGATATTCAGATTTTAGAGGCGATGATCGAGGATTTTTTCGAACATTCCCTGAGCTGATTAAATGGAGTTCAATGATGAAGTTTTTGGTGTTTCTTGGCAGTGTCCGTAACAGTACGCCACCTAAACCTGCACGTTTGGGTGAACGCGTTGCCAAAGCTTGCTTAGACTGCTTTGCAGAGCGTTTTGCCGACCATGAGGTAGAACTCATCGATGCGTTGGATTATCCAATGGAGCCTGTTTTCAAACCACACTTCGCCTATGTGAAAGGCAAAGCGCCAACGGCTTTAGATAACTTGGCGGATAAGATTGCTGCTGCCGATGGCTACATTATGGTGAGCCCAGAATACAACCATTCTATGAGTCCTGCGCTGGCGAACTTGCTAAACCATTTTGGTAGTTCGATTTTCTCCTACAAACCCAGTGCCATTGTGACTTATTCGGCTGGTCAGTGGGGTGGCATGCGAGCAGCGCTAGGCATGAGAAACTTTTTGGCTGAATTGGGCTGTTTGTCGGTCTCAGCAATGATTCACATCCCTAAGGCGCAAGAAGTCTTTCATGACGATGGTGCGTTGCAAGTGGGGGAAGACCAGAGTGCTTGGTTTGATTATTTTGGCCGTAGTTTTTATCAGCTGGTTTGGTGGGCAGAAGCGACTCACCAGCAACGTCAAATAGAAGACCCGTTCACCCATGCGAAGGCTTTTACTCGTCAACCTTCTCAACGAAACGCCCCTTAATACTCCAACCAAGCTCAATTGCTGAGCTTGGTATAAATCGCTTAAAGCCGATGCTTGGTAGTCATCAAGGCTGGGTTAAATATCAAAATGCAGCTCGACAAATTTTTCGTAGAGCTGTGCTTCGCTTTCTTGTCTTTTGGGATCGGGTTTTACACAATCAATTGGACACACCGCGACACAAGTCGGTTGGTCGTAATGCCCCACGCATTCCGTGCATCTCTCAGGAGCGATTTGATAGATTTTTGGCCCCATGCTGATGGCGTCATTAGGGCATTCTGGTTCACACATGTCGCAGTTAATACAACGCTCATTGATCAACAAAGCCATCTTATTCCCTTTCCGCTGTGGCTTGCTTGTGCGGTTGTCGGGTGGTTTGACCCTCTGGCAAGTTGCGTAACAGTATGCCCATAGATGCCTTCATACCGTCAGGGCAGAGGAGGCTGACAATGTGGCCACTGCCTTTGGCGACGTCAATGTCTTGGCCTTTTTTATCCCATAGTTGAGTCAGGGTGAAGGTTTGGTTGCCTTGCGGTGTCATTAATTCCAGTGAATCGCCGACACTGAAACGGTTTTTGACTTCCAGTGTCAGTTGGTTGTTGTGGCAAGATAAGACTTCGCCGACGAACTGTTGCTGATGGCTAACGGAATTGCCCGTTTCGTAGTTTTGCAAATCCACATGACGATGACGCTGCAAGAAACCGTCGGTGTAGCCACGATTGGCAAGATTCTCTAAATTGTCCATCAATTGTGGGTTAAAGCCTTTTCCAGCCACTGCATCGTCGATGGCTTGGCGATAGATTTGTGCGGTTCGCGCACAGTAATAGAAAGACTTGGTTCGACCTTCAATTTTTAACGAGTGGATGCCCATTTTCACTAGGCGCTCTACGTGTTGAATCGCCCGTAAATCTTTGGAGTTCATGATGTAGGTGCCATGCTCATCTTCAAAGGCGGGCATGTATTCGTCAGGTCGACCTTGTTCTTGCAATAAAAACAGCTGATCGCTTGGCTCTTGAATTTGCACCGCCGAGTTGGTTGTAGCGATGATTTGTCCGCTGTCGTCTTGTGTGGCTGAGTGAGCATTGTACTGCCAGCGACAGGCGTTGGTGCAAGCCCCTTGGTTCGGGTCGCGTTTGTTCATATAGCCAGACAGTAAACAACGGCCAGAGTACGCCATGCACAAAGCCCCATGGACGAAGACTTCCAGTTCCATTTCAGGCACCTTCATGCGGATTTCCTCGATCTCGTCTAGGGACAATTCCCGAGACAAGATGACACGAGAGATACCTTGCTGTTGCCAAAATTTTACCGTCGCCCAGTTCACCGCATTGGCTTGGACAGACAAGTGGATTGCTTGATCCGGAAACGCCTCGCGAACCATCATAATAAGGCCAGGGTCCGACATAATCAGGGCGTCAGGGTGCATTTTTACGACAGGGGTTAAGTCTTGTATGTAGGTTTTTAGCTTGGCATTGTGGGGGGCGATGTTGCTGACCACATAAAGCTTTTTACCCAGCTCATGGGCTTCATTGATGCCGATTTCAAGTTTTTCTAAGTCGAACTCATTATTGCGCACACGAAGAGAATATCTAGGTTGTCCGGCATACACTGCGTCTGCACCGTAAGCAAAAGCATAGCGCATATTTTTTAACGAACCGGCTGGCGACAATAATTCTGGTGTAAACATGACTTGGCCCTAAAATTGAAAACGCGCGGAGTGTAACCTCTTGAAGAACGAACTCAAGAGATTGGCAGGGCTTTGCCAAGCTAATTGAGGGAGGTTTGATTTAGGTCAAAATTTCGCTAAAAGGGGATTCTTGAACACAAAAAAAGCGAGTACTTAGACTCGCTTGTATCAAAGTGTTTATTATCAAGTCACACTAAAACTGGTAAGCCGCACTCAGGTAAACGCGACGTCGTTCACCTACGAAAGAGCCGATTTTTTCGGTAAAGCCGCTGACCGCGTATTCTTTATCAAACAAGTTTTTTACATTGACTTGGAATTTCCAATCCTGCCAATGGGTTTGCCAAGACAAGTCGTAAACCGTGAAGGGTTTAACAATTTGCTCGTCACGGTTTTTTTGTTGGCTAACGTAATCTGCACCAAAAGCAATAGAAGACTGAATGCTAGGGAAGTCATAGCGGGTCCATGCGCCAAGCTGATGATAAGGTGTGTTGGCAAAATAGACACCATCTTCGGCATCAGTCACTTTCACATCATTGTAGGCGTAGCTGACATTCGCCACCCAACGAGGTGTGATATCAGCGAGTATGTCTAATTCAACGCCTTGACTGCGGATACGACCAATGGAAACCAGATAACTATCGTCCTCTGGGTCATCTTGTAGAATGTTTTTACGTATTATGTGATAAGCCGCTAAATTGATATTCAGCTTATTATTAAACCAGTAACTGCGCACTCCGACTTCAACTTGGCGGCTTTCTTCAGGGTCAAATAATTGGCCATCTTGCGACTTTTGTTGGTCATCTGCTTCTTGTGGTGCAAAGCCTGTAGAGACAGAGGCATAGGGCTTCCAAATCTCATTGACATGATAACTGGCACCAATGCGAGAAGAGTAGCCTGTGTCGTTATATTGCTTTTCTCCATCACTGGACGTGTGATCTTGGTAGCTTTCTTCATAGCGGTCAATGCGGATGCCACTGAGCAAGTTTAGTTTGTCGGTCATCTGCCATTGGTCTTGGGCGTAGACACCAAGACGATCCGACGTGGTGGTCTCATCTGTTTTAAGGTGCATGGTGTAATCACTGACATCGTCTTGACCATAGACAGGATTGGCCAGGCTCAGGTTAGAGACACCATCCGCTGTTTTGCTGGCGCGGTAGTATAAAAAGCTATTTTCTTCATGGAGATAGTCACTGCCAAGCAGCACAGTATGATCGCCCAATTCGGCAATCAGGTTTCCGGCAAGTGTGATGCCTTGGCGTGAACGCACTTGGTCACGATATTGTCGCTGTGTGGTATCCATTACACCATCACTGTCGGTGTCTAGTAAGCCGACGACTTCGTGGTATTTTTGCGTTTCGGTATTCTCAAAGTAGCGTAGGGCGACATTGCTTTCTAGCCAGTCATTGATGCTGTGATCAAGGCGCATTTGGAAGACTTGGGCATCCAGCTCTTGGTAATCGGATTTCTCATTGTTGTTCCATGAGGTATCGGCTAAGAAATTGCCATCGTCATCGGTTGGAATACCACGTAAACGAGCACCGGAAAGGTATTGGTGAATGTCTGTGTATTGCACTGTTAAAGTATTGTCTTGATCAATGTCCCAAGCATAGCCAAGATCAATGATTTGATTTTCTTCTTCCACATTGTTGCGGTAAGAATCTTGTCTGTCGGAATAAATGCCCACGCGGTAGCGTTGTGAGGCATCTTCGTTAGCTGGACCTGATGATTCAATACTGCCACTTAAGAAATCTTTGTTGCCCGCAGTGACTTGCAGAGTATTTTGCTGCTCATAGGTGGGTTTTTTTGTCACATAGTTGATCACACCACCGGGTTCGCCAGCCCCATAAATTGCGCCAGAAGGGCCTTTTAACACTTGTACTTGCTCTATGGTAAAAAGCTGCGGGATGGAAAAGTTGCCAAATGGGTTGCCTTTTAAGCCATCGTAAAGAATCTCGTCTTGGGCAAAACCACGTAACGTCACGGTGGATACATTGTTCTGCGACATACCAGAGATGGAGCGATAGAGGTCGGTAATCTGGCGAGCCGCTTGGTCTTCAATCAAGGTCTTAGTGACCACTTGAACGGATTGAGGCGTGTTATCGAGGCTGGTCGCCGTTTTAGTGGCTAAGCTGGTTTCATCTTCTTTGTAATAGGATAGAGCGCGACCTTGCACTTCTAATGCCTGTAATTCAATGGTGTCATCATCCGTTGCTGTTTCTGCAAATGCAATACACGAGAACGTCAGAGCGCCGCATGCCTGCATCATCAAAAAGGTTTTCTTAAACATGGAGAGTGTCTCTAGGTCGGGGGAGAAAGGTCGGCATGATAATGATTATGAGAATGGTTTACAATCAATATTTGTAGGGCAATTCTTACAAAAGTCACGCTAAGGTCATTGGGTTTTTAAGAGCGTCTGCTAGCGTGATGAGAAAATGTGTCAATGTGTTGTGGTTTGCCGAAGTAAACGTACCTTAAACCTGCGAAGTTCATTGTAGAAAAAGTGGCGGCTTAGGGAGGGGAGACACAAAAAACGAGCCATAAAGGCCCGCTTTTTCACGTCTTTGAGTTGTCGTGGTTAGGCTTTTTCGGCCGCTGCTTTGCTGGCTTTGATGTAACCTTGTAATGTGTCTTTGAGTTGCAAACGTTGTTTTTTCAGGCTTTCTTCCTCTTGAGTAGTAGAAGGAATCAATTCTTGTTCCATTTTTTCAATCTCATGAGTTAGATGGTTGTATTCATCAAATAGCTTTTTGAAATGGGCATCTTCCATTTTTAAGTGGTGGATGTCGTCTTTGTACTCTGGGAATTCATTCACTAAGTTGTGATCTGAAATTGGCATAGTGTCCTCCGATCTGCATTCATTTAATCATTAAGCTTATTTATAGATTAGCTCAGACAAAGAGAAACATTCTTGACCCTTGTCAGCTTTTCTAACCTTTATCTTCTTCTCTTAAGTAATAGGTCATACGCTTGTATTTTCAACGCAGGTTTCGCTGACTACGCATTTGTTGGACATTTGTAGTGGCACTTGAAAGTTTGCTGACAGAGTCCTTGTCCGTTGCATGACAACGGACAAGTGAGTGAGAGAAACGCGAGAGGAAAACGTCTGAATTAAAAGTTGAGTTCCACTCGTGGTTGACTGTCTTTAGACAAGTCAATTTCTGGCGAGCAGAGCAAAATACGTGACGAGCGGATGCCTGAGGACACAAGATAGTCCTTTAAGTGATTTGCCCTTGTTTGGGCTAACTCTCTTGCTTGTGCTTTCTGGCTCTCATCCAAGGTCGCAGGCGGTGTATCAAAGCCAAGGTCCACATAGTTGGTAACGCCACAAGCTTTTAGTTGACTGTCTTCTTTGTCTTTCATCAGTTGACTCAGTTGCACTAAAAAATCATTTTGACTGTCACTGAGTTGGGCTTCTGCTGGCTCGAAAATAAGCGGTTCAACACGAATTTTTAGCAGCTGATCCCCTGCTAATTGAGCAATGCTGATGACATTGGCATAAGGGATAAAGGTTTGCATCAAGTAGTTACTGGATGCGGAATATAAAGCTTTTCGAACCGGTAGGAATAGGAAGTTGCGCCAGCCAAATTCAGGGTTGTCGACGTCACCAGAGAGCGGAATGTCGAGATCAATGTTATTGTCGCTGTCTTTTAAAATCCCCACCGCAATATTGAGCGGGACAACGCCTGCTTGCATGACTGAACCGCTTTCTTGCCGACCGCCTAAGTCAAATTCCCGAAGTAAAATATGCGCATTGCCATCCAAACGCCCTTGTTGGGCATGCAATTTGAGGTCAAGGTCTAATTGTCCTGAGTCAATTTGATAACCTAATACGGAGGCAAGATAAGCGGAATAAGGCGGTAATTCGGCTTCTTTAATGGTTAATTCACTCTGCATGGTGAGTCTGTCCGCCAATGGCCATAGGGTTACATCGGATTGGATTTCTGTGTACTTACCATTATGGGCTTTTAGGGTGACGTCCATGGCTTGTTTTTCGTCTTGGGTATTCAAGTTAGCCAGGGTTAGGGTGTCAATGTCTAAGGTGCGCTCTAATGCTGGTGAAATACTTTCGTCTTTGACATAAATATGGGATTTTCCCGTCATGGCAAATTGGTTTAACACCAATTGATAAGGGGCTTTAAACGCTGACTCGGTTGTTTCCGTTTCTTGTGTGCTTGAGGGGCTGCTTTCACGGACGTCAGACACTCTCGGGCTAGCGTTCGATTGCAGTTTCGGTTCTGGCAAGGTCGCTGGCGTGTCGTTGATTGAGACTAGATTAGCGAGATTTTTTTCGGCGTCTAACAGCAAATTAATGATCACATCTTGAGTGTTGATGGTGTCTATCTTTACCACGTCTTGATCGGCTTCCAGTTGGCTAATGCTAATCTTCCCTAATGTCGCTAGCACTGGCGTGTCTGGGGCGTCAAGATGGTCTGATAAGCTGATTTGATTAACGTCTAAACGCTCAGCTTGCACCGAAAATAAGTCCCCTTGTTGTTCAAAATTGACCCCAGAAAGCTGGCTGCTTTGCCATGCGGCAAGGCGCTTATCTTGACTGGCGTAGCTGTCTAAGCCTTCGGTGCTGAGAGAAACCTGTCGACCTGAAAGGCTGGTTGCTATTGGTGACTGATCTGTCGTTTGATCCAGTGTCAGCTGATCTGCCTTTAACTTAGTTGTTTGCAATGAAATGCTTTGCCCGTTAATGAGGTCGCCATTAAATTCGTCCAGTTGGAGATTGAGCGCGTCACTTTGTGCATGTGTGTGTTGGGCGTCTTGTAAAAAAGCTAACTGGCTGTCCAGCGCCAGTGATTGGTATGACAAGCTGTTGCCGGCTTGTTCAATCGCTATCTGTTGACTGTTAAATTGACTGTCGACGGCCACTTTAATGTGATTATCAGAGTCCAGAGTAAGATCAAGGTTTGCCAGCTGTAGAGCAAGGGCTTGACCACTTAGAATCAGGCTGTCGGAGGAGAGCTTTAATTCAGATAGGGCGAGTGTCGAACGGTCAGACTGCAATTGATATCCGGATTCATCGCTAATGGCCTTGATTGGGCTCGTGATGTCCAATGTTTGCCAAGCCAGACTTTGTTCACCTTGTTGGATGGCCACATCTGAAGCCTTTAGGGTTAGCTTGGTATTGGCTGTTAGATTGATGATTTCATGGTCCGCATCGGTCGCTTTGGGAGGAAGAACATAGTCTAGTTGGCTGTTTTTTAGGTCTAGATTAGCCGCTTGCAAGCGAATGCTCTGTGCTTGCTTAACAGGCACGAAGGCATTTTTAAGGTCTAAGTTAAAGAATGATGCATCGAGTTTAAATTTTCCGCTGGTGGCATCGTGCGTCAAGGATAAGGCAGCATTTAACGTTATGTCGCCTTCTGTGGCCTGATAGTCGGCAGGTAAAAAGTGTCGAATACTCTCGACCGATAGGTTTGCGGATAAGGTGTTGATCACTAGATTGGCTTGTTCTTTCAGGTAGTTTAGCTCGCTATCAAGGCGCAACGTGGCATCGTTTACTTGTGCTGCGAGAGCGATGTCGGCTTGCCAATCTAAACCTTGACCAATGAGGTTTTGGACCTCTAATGAGGTCAAGCCTAAGCGATCTGTCTGGGCGGCTTCGTTTTGTTTGGTGTCACGGGTGAGATCCACAAAGGCTTTTTTAATCTGGATTTGAGGAACAGAAATTCCCCAAGGTGATGCGCTTGCGTTGTTATCTGTTTCGGCATTTGAAAGGTCTGGTTGCGCAACATCCTTTGTTTCTGTGTTGTCTGATGTCAGTTTTTCCAGATCCAGTCCCGCGATGATCCAAGTGTCCGCTTGTTGTTTTACGTTAAGGTTTAGGCCTTCTATGTCGGCAATGGACACGGCTAACGTTTGATTAAACAAGGGCCAAAACTCAATGGCGAACTCGGCATGTTCTAGGGTTAATGTTGGGGTATTCTGCTGTTGGACGATGAGGTTATTGACCTCAAGTCGGGGCGGAAAGAAATCAATGGCTGGCGCATCCAGCGTAGCACGTTGACCATGTTGTTGGAAAAAGTCTTGTAGATAGTGCTTGGCGACAAACGGCGCGGCTCCCCATAAGCACATTATGATTAAGCTGATAACGAGAGCTGGGTAAAAGATGAATAGACGAAACTGGCGACGGGTTATCATGGATGACCTTATGATGTCTTGGAAATTAAATGTCTGTCAATCTGCAAACAACGCAGGGTGTTAGTCTTGCAGATCTTCGCGGAGCGGTAATCTGAGTAAATAAATGCTGACGCAAACGCCGATGCTTATCAAGCCTACCGTTGCCCAGAAACGGTAAACAATCAGCATGGAAATGCTCATTCCGAGCCACATGAAAATAATGGCTCGGTTACGAGAGCGTTTGGGAATGCCGTCTTCCGATTGCCAATCGCGGACAATGGGGCCGAAGAATTTGTGGTTTATCAACCATGAATGGAAACGTTTGGACGACTTGGAGAAACACCAAGCCGCAAGCAGTACCAAAGGAGTAGTCGGAAGCAAGGGGAGGTAGATGCCAATAATACCTGTGATTAACGATAACCAGCCAAGTAGCAGGTAAAGGTATTTTTTTGCTGGCATCATAGCAACCACCTTATGGACGAAGTGAAGACAGTAAAAATCTGCGATAGGGTTTCATTATGGTGCTTATTGACCAGAATTGAAAATCGCTGACATGTCATCTTCGGTTTCGTTGGCAATTAATGGCCAGCCACCAAGGCGTTTCCAACGGTTTACCATTTCACAAAATAGTTCGGCGGTTTTTTCCGTATCGTATTTGGCGGAGTGTGCTTCTGAGTTACTGAAGGGAATAGAGGCGACTTCACAAGCTTTTGCCAACACAGTTTGTCCGAACACCAAACCGGCTAAGCTGGCGGTGTCAAAACTGGAAAAAGGGTGGAATGGGTTGCGCTTGATGTCGGCACGTTCGATTGCAGCATTTAGGAAACCATGGTCGAATGCGGCATTGTGACCCACTAAAATCGCACGTTTACAGCCTACGGATTTTAGCTCTTTACGAACTTTAGCAAACATTTGAGTAATGGCTTCGTTCTCGGTCATGTCTTCTCGGCCAGGCTCAAAAGGATCAATGCCAGTAAACTCCAAAGCGGCTTTTTCTAGGTTGGCACCTTCAAACGGTTTGATTAAAAAGCCAACGGTTTCATGTATGTAGAGGTCACCATTGTCATCCATTCTGAGGATGCTGGCAGCCATTTCTAACAATGCATCGGTTTTTTGATTAAAGCCTGCGGTTTCGACGTCGATAACTACGGGTAGGAAGCCGCGGAATCGATCTTTGATTTCATGGTTTGACAAAAGAAGGTCCTTAATTCTGCCGCTTGTATAAGATTAACGGTACAATAGGATTTGATGATAACACAACTGATTACGCTTGAACGAGATGTCTCAATGGGAATTGCCCAACAACTGCTAATTCGAACAACGTTTTTACTGACGGCTGGGTTAAGTTTTAACCAGGCCTATGCATTGACTCATTATCAGTCCGGAATTACCGATTCTGAATGGCTGTTATCTGGGGATATTTTCTCCTGTAGCTTGACACACCCAGTACCACACTATGGTGAAGGCCAGTTTATTAAAGAAGCGGGCGAGCCTATGAAGTTTGTGTTGCAGCCTAGAAATGAAAAACTCGGACCGGGTCAGGTGTACATTCTTTCTCAAGCGCCGGACTGGTCTCCTGGCAGCAAACCTGAAACTTTGGATATTTTACCTTACCCTGGATACGGTCTGACGGTGGAAGTGGGCGGTAAAGTAGCAGAACGCATGCTGACCAGTTTAGACCGTGGCCGTCACCCTGTGGTGGCTGGCAGAGCATGGGAAAACAGCAAAGAAACCGTTGAAGTGGGCTTGTCGAATATCAATTTCGCCCCCGCCTATAATGAATTTCGTCGCTGCTTAGCTACTTTATTACCGGTAAATTATGATCAAATTGCACGAACGGCTGCGCTGTTTCCTGTTAACGGTGTAAACCTAACGGACCGCATTAAAGCTCGTTTGGATTTGGTGGCCTTGTATGTGTCGTCTGATCCTAGTGTGGAATACATCTACATCGATGGTCATACCGATAACATAGGTTCTCGTCGAGATAACCGTGAACTGTCGAAAATTCGGGCGGAAAAAGTCACCGCGTATTTATTAGAAAAGGGCGTGGCCGCGGGGAAAATTATTTCTCGTTATCACGGTGAACGTTATCCATCGACCAGCAATAATGATGTGCAAGGTCGTGAGCGTAACCGACGGGTGACCATTCGTTTGGAAAAAAACGACATCAATTAGTCTGTCGCATAATTGTGTGCCTCGATTTCTCTTCTAAAAGCCTTATTTTCTCGCGAAATAAGGCTTTTTACTTGCTAAGCCAGTAGCGAAAATTTAAACTTACATCCCCTTTTTTTAAAATTATTTGCGCCGCCGTGTACTGGTTTAAAAGCATTGGCGTGGGAGCGCGAGCTCGTTGAGGAGAATAGAAATAATGTCTGACGTGAAGAAGGTAGTGCTTGCCTATTCAGGCGGCCTGGATACTTCCGTAATCGTGAAGTGGCTTCAAGAAGAGTATAACTGTGAAGTGGTGACCTTTACCGCTGACCTAGGACAGGGTGAAGAGGTTGAACCAGCTCGCGCGAAAGCTCAAGCGTTGGGTATTAAAGAAATCTACATCGAAGATTTGCGTGAAGAGTTTGTCCGCGACTTCGTATTCCCTATGTTCCGAGCGAACACTATTTATGAAGGCGAATACCTACTAGGTACGTCAATTGCTCGTCCTTTGATCGCTAAGCGTTTGATTGAGATTGCTAATGAAACGGGCGCTGATGCCATTTCTCACGGCGCGACAGGTAAAGGTAACGACCAAGTACGTTTCGAATTAGGCGCGTATGCCCTTAAACCAGGTGTGAAAGTCATTGCGCCTTGGCGTGAGTGGGACTTAACGTCTCGTGAAACTCTAATGGCATACTGTGAAAAACATCAGATTCCAGTGGACTTCTCTAACAAGAAGAAAAAATCTCCTTACTCTATGGATGCGAACTTACTTCACATCTCTTACGAAGGTGACATGCTGGAAGATCCTTGGGCGGAAGCAGAAGCGGACATGTGGCGTTGGTCTGTGTCTCCTGAAGAAGCACCAAATGAGCCGACTTATCTTGAAATCGGTTATGAAAAAGGCGACCCAGTTTCCATCAATGGTGAAGCTATGTCTCCAGCAACCATCTTGGCAACATTGAACAAGATTGGTGGCGAGAACGGTATTGGCCGTGTCGACATCGTTGAAAACCGTTTTGTTGGTATGAAAGCCCGTGGTTGTTACGAAACACCTGGTGGCACCATCATGATGAAAGCACACCGTGCGATTGAATCCATCACCCTAGACCGTGAAGCGGCACATTTGAAAGATGAAATGATGCCTCGTTACGCAAAAATCATTTACAACGGTTTCTGGTGGTCTGAAGAGCGTCGTATGATGCAAGCTTTGATCGACACATCTCAAGAGCACGTAAATGGCACTGTGCGTCTGAAATTGTACAAAGGCAACGTTGAAGTTGTTGGTCGTCAGTCTCCAAACAGCTTGTTCGATAGCTCTGTGGCGACATTCGAAGATGATGCCGGTGCTTACGACCAGAAAGACGCAGCAGGCTTCATTAAATTGAATGCATTGCGCATGCGTATTGCGGCACAAAAAGGCCGTGGCTTTCTAGATAAAAAATAAAGACTAATATTGTTTTATTAGTGTTTCTAAGAAACGCTCCTTCCAAATTGGATTGAGCGTTTTTTTATGTTTTGTCCAATCGGTCAAAATTTGCTAATTTATCCATTGATAACGCCGACGAGTGACTTTTTTTATCGTACACTCTTGGCTACGAATAAAAATGGGCCAAGTGTTTGGCTTTGTGTCACCCAGAAGGATGGGCAATATGACAATTTATAATGTTGGCTCGATTAATCTCGACCACCTCTATCAGTTAGACCATTTCGTTCGACCTGGTGAAACTATGGCCTCAGACCATTACCAGTGTTTGCTGGGAGGGAAGGGGGCGAATCAATCCGTTGCCTTAGCGAAAGCCGGTGCTGACGTTAAACACGTTGGAGCGATTCACCATAGCGATCAAAGTGTGGTGACACAACTGCAGTCTTTGGGTGTCGACACCAGTTTAATCCGACAAATTGATGTACCAACAGGGCACGCGATTATTCAGCTGACGAAAGAGGCGGAAAATTCGATCATTCTCTACCAAGGTGCAAACCATGCTTTAACGGAAGAGCAGGTGGATCAGGTATTGGAAAATGCTCAGCAGGGTGATTGGGTGTTGCTGCAAAATGAGACCAATCTCATTGAATATGTGATGCAGAAAGCGCAACAGCAAGGTGTAAAAGTGGCTTTTAACCCTGCGCCAATGGACGTAGCTCTGACCAAACAAGTACTTGGTTTGGTAGATTTATTAATCGTTAATGAAGTGGAGGCGATGGACTTAATTGGTACGCCTGACATCGACACGACCATTACGGCATTTCCAGACGCTTACCCTGATTTAGCGGTACTGATGACGTTAGGCAAAGCTGGTGTGTGTTATTTTAATGGTGAAGAGCGTATTCAAGTGGAGGCCTTTTCCGTGAAGGCGGTTGATACTACGGCTGCCGGTGATACTTTTATTGGTTTTTGTTTGTCGGCCATGATGCAAGGCCAAGGCATGGCTGAATCCATTCGACGTGCTTGTGCCGCTTCAGCAATATGTGTCACCCGTTTAGGGGCGGCTTCATCTATACCAACGCAGCAAGAAGTGACTGAATTTCTTGCTCAGCATGACTAGTTTAAAAAGAGGAACAGGCGATATGGCTCGTAAAATTATTATTGATACGGATCCAGGCATTGATGATGCTATGGCGATTTTCTTTGCTTTCCAAGCACCGCAATTAGAGGTACTTGGTCTGACCACAACCTTTGGTAATGTGTCGGTGGATTTGGCGACTCAAAATGCCATCACCTTAACGGAAATCGCCAAGGTTGATGTGCCTGTTGCTAAAGGGGTTGCGGTACCGAGTGTCATCGCCCCACGACCACACCCAGATTTCGTTCATGGTTCAGATGGGTTTGGTAATATCGATTGGCCTGCGCCAAAAGGTCAGGCTGTTGAGCAAAGTGCAGCGCAGTTTATTGTTGATGCCGTTCGCGCTAATCCAGGTGAAGTCACGATTGTGGCGCTTGGCCCGTTAGGGAATCTAGCGAAAGCGTTAGAGCTGGATCCAGAGGTAGCCAACCTAGTGGATGAAGTGGTGTTGATGGGCGGTACTGCGATCGAATACGGTAACGTTTCTCCTGTTGCTGAGGCGAACATTATGAATGATCCTCATGCGGCAGATAAAGTCTTCACTGCGCCTTGGCAAGTGACCATGATTGGCTTGGATGTTACTCACCAAGTCTTGCTAGACAACGGTGTACTTGAGCGTATTCGTGAAGCTAACCCAACTGAAGGTGGTTTCTTGTACGATTGTGCGCAGCATTACATCAATTTCTACAGCAGCCGATTCGATATGGACGGATGTTACTTCCATGATGCGTCAACCATTGCTTATCTTATGGACCCAAGCATCTTTGGTGTAGAACTTGGTGCAGTGCGTGTTGCGTGTGAAGGCATTGGTATTGGTCAAACTATCTTTGCGCCGGAAGGGATGACTTTCCCTGAGCCACATTGGGCAGACGTGCCAATGACACAGGTGTGCATGGAAGTGGACAGTGACAAGCTGCTGAAGCTCTTTGAAACGACATTATCTTAACGGAAACAATAGCGCTGATTAGCGTTCTGTTAAGACGTTGAACAAACCACAAAGGCGTTGGTCTTTGTGGTTTTTTTATGGGTTTTCTATGAAGGAATAATCAGCGCTGTTTGGTGTGTTACTCGTGCGCTTCAACAAAGTCTTTAATAAAGGCCACATCTTTGTCTGAAATGGTGTGGTATTTGAGTTTAATGTAATGCTTGTTGTGCTCGTTGAAAATGTCGAGGTCTGGGTCACACAAAACCTTAATCAGTTTGCGCTCTCCTTCGTGCATGGCTTTAAGTTCCAATTTGACCATTTTGGAACCTTCTAGTCCTGTTGGCGCTTCCACTTCAATCATCTTGGTTGATATGTGGGTGCAGTGAATTGGCATCACTTTGCCATTAGTAAGATACAAAGACCCCGTCCAAAAGCAGCGGACATAAGGGGATTGGGTAATAGACATGGGCCATTCCTTTCCTATCTATGGGATGTCGCCGGTGGCGTTATTGATAACAGTATAGTGCATGTTATTTTGGGAAGGAAGGAAGTGAAATCAATAGATTGAATGAAAAGTTCGAAATTCAATCTATTGATTTTTACTGCTGATTTCAGCGAATTTAGCTGAATTTCTTGATACTTTCCCCTAGCGCGTCAATTAGACTACTCATTTCAGTTTCCTCCGTTGTGAACGGCGGAGCCAATTGAATGGTGTCACCACCATAACGTACATAATAGCCTTTATCCCACATGGACATGGCAATTTGGAAAGGCCGTTTCGCCGCTTCTCCGTCAACGGCGGCTAAGCTAATACCAGCGGCAAAACCATAGTTACGAATGTCTGTAATGGCATCGCTTGCGCCTTTTAAAGAGTGAACGTAGTTTTCCCATATTGGGCTCATCTGCTTGACTCTTTCAATCAGCCCCTGAGAACGAATGGTTTCTAACGATGCTAAACCCGCCGCACAGGCAATAGGGTGAGCTGAATAGGTATAGCCGTGGGGAATCTCTAGCATGTAATCTGCACCACCTGTGTCCATAAAGGTGTCGTAAATTTCTTGTTTAAATACCGCGGCGCCCATTGGAATCACACCATTGGTTACTTGTTTTGCCATGGTAATAATGTCAGGCGTTACCCCAAAGGCTTCGGAGCCAGATTGTGCTCCCATACGGCCAAATGCTGTGATGACTTCATCAAAGATCAACAGGATATTGTGTTGATCACAAATCTCTCTCAAGCGTTGTAGGTAGCCTTTTGGTGGTACGATGACACCAGCTGAGCCAGACATAGGCTCAACAATAACGGCTGCGATATTAGAGGCATCGTGCATGGCAATCATGTTTAGTAAGTCTTCTGCGCGCTCTTTGCCTGTGTCTGCCATGCCTTTGCTAAACTCTGTGCCCGGTACTTGGGTATGAGGCAAATGATAGGCTTCTAGGCCTTGTCCATATAAAACTCGGTTCGCAGGAATGCCGCCGACACTGAAACCAGAAATCCCCGCACCGTGATAACCCTTAGCGCGACCAATGAACTTAGTCTTGGTACCCATGCCTTTTTTGCGCCAATATGCTCGTGCTACTTTGAGTGCGGTATCCACGGACTCAGAGCCTGACCCTGTGAAGAATACGCGGTTTAAACCAGCTGGCATGAATTCAGTAATTTTCTCTGCCAACTGGAAAGACTTTTCGTGACCAAATTGGAAGGCGGGGGAATAATCTAGGGTTTTAACTTGATTGGCTACGGCTTCGTTGATGGCGGGGACGCTGTGCCCTAGACCACAGGTCCAAAGGCCTGATAAGCCATCAAAGATCTGGCGGCCGTCCGCATCGGTGTAATAGTGACCTGACGCCGCCGTGATAATACGAGGATCTTTCTTAAATTGACGGTTGCCTGTGTAGGCCATCCAATGGGCATCAAGTTGAGCTTGAGTTAAGTTGGTATTAGCGATATGGCTCATAGCATCCTCATTATCATGGGTAAAAACATGACATTGAGGATGCCTTGAAGGAAAGGTTAGATAAATCTCAGGTTAGTTAAATTTAGTTTAGCTTTTATTTAACTAAATGGTGTTGGTTAATTGAGTGCTCGCGATAGCGAAAAGATAAGGGTTAATCGGACGTTTTTTCTTTAAATTCACACAAATCTTCAATGATGCAGGCACCACATTTGGGTTTGCGAGCAACGCAGATGTAGCGACCATGAAGAATCATCCAGTGATGAGCGTCCAGTAGAAATTCTTTTGGTACGAATTTTAATAATTTCATCTCTACTTCTAAGACGTTTTTTCCAGGTGCTACTTTTGTGCGATTACTGAAGCGGAAGATGTGTGTGTCCACGGCCATAGCAATTTGTCGAAAAGCGGTGTTCAAAACCACATTTGCTGTTTTTCGACCAACCCCCGGAAGTGCTTCAAGTGCTTCACGGGTTTCGGGGACTTGGCTGTTGTGTTGTTCGACTAAAATTTGGCAAGTTTTAATGGCGTTTTCGGCTTTGGCATTAAATAGGCCAATGGTTTTAATGTACTCTTTTAACCCTTCTACACCTAAGGCCAGCATGGTTTCAGGTGTGTTAGCGACAGGAAAAAGCTTACGGGTAGCTTTATTGACGCTGACGTCCGTCGCTTGTGCGGAGAACAGTACTGCAATGAGCAGTTCAAACGGCGAACTGTATTCCAGTTCGGTTACTGGGTTTGGGTTTTCTGCTCGTAATCGGGAAAAAATTTCATAGCGTTTGGCTTTATTCATTTGTGAACAACCTTAACCTGCTTGTCCAGTCACACGTACACGCTTTGATTCCGCAGGACCGGCTTCGGCTTTCGCAGCGGCAATGCGTTTTTTCTCTTTTTCATCAAAGTAGTTCTTGCCAGCAATCAGTAAGCCCAATCCAATAAAGGCGCCTGGCGGCAAAATGGCAAACAAGACATTTGGGTAATTCTGGAAAACCGTGAGTTTCCAGTGCAGCGCCATGTCGCCAAATAATAAATGCATATCCGAGAAGAGGGTGCCTTGACCAATCAATTCACGCATGGCTCCCAAGGCCACCAATATGACCATGAAGCCCAAGCCCATCATTAAGCCATCAATCGCCGACGGTAAAATAGGATTACGGCTGGCAAAGGCGTCAGCTCGGCCTAGAATCGCGCAGTTGGTTACAATCAGAGGGATAAAGATGCCAAGGATCTGATACAGCTCATAAGTATAAGCCTGCATGATAAGTTCGATGGAGGTGGTGAAAGAAGCAATGATCATCACGAAAGCTGGTAAACGAACCGCTTCAGAGACATAGTTACGGATAATAGACACCGCGATGTTGGAACCGACTAACACCACCAGTGTTGCTAGGCCAAGTCCTAACGCGTTAACAACCGTACTAGTGACCGCCAACATGGGACACAAGCCAAGTAACTGTACTAAGGCTGGGTTGTTCTTCCAGATGCCGTTGTAGATGATCTCGGCATAATTAGCGGTTGGCTTTGCCTCAGCTGAATCTGTGCTTTGTGAACTAGGGTCTTGTACGTCGTCAGCGACGGCGGTTTGTGCGCTCATTTTCATCGTCATTCACTAACGCGCCAACAGCGCGTCCTTGTTTTGATCAAAGTACAAAAGGGTGTTTTTGACCGCTCGAACCACGGCTCTTGGTGTAATGGTCGCACCAGTAAATTGGTCAAAGTCACCACCGTCTTTCTTCACCGCCCAGCCGGATAGCTGTGGGTTGCTTAAGGATTTATTGGCAAAACTAAGGATCCAGTCGGATTTTTTCAAGTCTACTTTATCACCTAAGCCAGGTGTTTCTTTGTGACTGATGACACGACTTCCGGTTACGACGCCATCACGGTTAATCGCTACCAGCATATCCAAATTACCATTGTAACCACGAGTGGCGGTGGTTTCGAAGATGATGCCAGTGACGTCACCGTCTTTACGAGCAATGTGTATCTTAGTGCCTGTTTCACTGCCTAACAAAGGATCAACTGGTAAAATGGCAGTGTCCTTGGTGAGGTCGTTGTCGTAAAAGTCAGCAGGCAAAATTTCATTAAAAGCCGAAATCTGAGCTTCAAGAATGTTGTCCTTGATCGTGTGATCTGTCAGCTGGTGCGTCACGGCAATCAAGCCTGCCGTTAAGACAGCGTATATGCCTAAGCCAAGACTGTTGCGTCGAATCGAAGAAAGGATGTCCACTATTTATCCTCCCCGAATTTTAGGCCTTTTTTGGCTTTGCTATGACCATAACTACGTGGCTGGGTGTAGTAATCAATGAGTGGCGCAGCAAAGTTCATCAAGAGTACGCCAAATGCCACACCATCAGGGTAACCACCCCAAGTACGAATAATGTAAATGAGAATGCCAATGCCTAAACCGTAGATCAGCTTGCCACGATTACTGGTACAAGAGGACACTGGGTCGGTGGCAATAAAGAAGGCACCAAACATGGCTGCACCTGTTGCTAGGTGAAACACTGGCGAAGCGAAGAGGCTTGGATCGATGACATAAAACACGCCAGACATCAGTAGCAAACCTGATAAGAACGCCACTGGCGTGTGCCAAGTAATGATGCGCAACCAGAGTAGCCCTAAACCGCCGATGAGGTAAGCAAGGTTGATCCACAGCCAAGCGTTTACACTGGCTGCTTGTAAGGCTGGGATGGTATTAAAAGCGGCGTCACTGTCGAGTAAATCTTTGTGCTTAAAGCCGTCTAATGGGGTCGCCATAGTATAACCATCAATGCTGGGTAAATGATGGAAGATG
Organism: Marinomonas aquiplantarum; assembly: GCF_003314975.1. Taxonomy (GTDB): domain Bacteria; phylum Pseudomonadota; class Gammaproteobacteria; order Pseudomonadales; family Marinomonadaceae; genus Marinomonas; species Marinomonas aquiplantarum. Next base: position 239,583 of record NZ_QNRF01000003.1, on the reverse strand, counting down.
GCTTGCAGACTTTGCAAGAAAGACAGGGTTTCACCTGAAGTGGTTAGGCTGGTGTGACCAAGCCATTGGCTCATGGGTACAGGGAAGGACACTAATACAATGGCATAGCCAACCATAGCTGGGTTGAATGGGTTATTGCCCAGACCTCCGTACAATTGTTTGGCGAAAATAATGGCAAAACCAACCGCAGTGACTGTGACCCACCAAGGCACGACAGGAGGGAGGGCAACGCCCAGCAATACAGCCGTTAATAAGGCGCTGTAGTCTTTTAGAAAGAAAGCCACAGAGCGTTTACGGATCAACAGAATCAGCGCTTCGCTGGCCAAAGCGGTTAAACAAGCAATGACAACATTGATTAGGGTGCCAAAGCCAAATAACCAAGTCTGCACTAGGATGCCTGGCACAGTTGCCAAGATCACCATTTGCATCACCCAAGAAGTGCGATGACCGGCACGTTGCGCATGGGGAGATGATATTCTCAATAATGCCATTTATTGACTCTCTTGCTGTTTCATCAGTTGCTCAAGCAAATGTTCTGCTTGCGCTTGCTTGTCTTTAAGTTGCGCGATTTCTAGCTGCACCTGCTCGGCATTGTCTGGTTCTACGCCAAGTTTTTTCGCCAATTTGTTGGCTTGGGCTTTAGCGAGTGCAACGGCAATTTTTTGTTGCTTAATTTGCTCAGCCAAACTAGCTTGAGGGGCTTCGTCATTCGCTCGTTCGGCATTCGATGGCTCAGCGTTTGCCGGTTGCGGTGCTTCATTCGACTCCAGTTGAGCCAGTTTCTGCTGAGCTTCAAGCAATTTTTGCGGCCACTCGGAAGCTTGGATCTCTTCCTCGCTCTTACCTTGCTCTTTTAACAGGACAAGGTTTTTTTCGGCTTTTTTAATACCCGCTTTGGCGATGGCAAGGTCGATCTTACGTTTTTTATCATCGTCCGCCTTCGTTGGTGCGGCTGGCTGTGCTTGAGTTGCCGTCGATGTTTCTTTCGACGAGGTGTCTTCCGCTGCTGTCGCTGTTTCTAATAGTGCCAATTTTTGCTGTGCTTCAATGAGTTTTTGCGGCCATTCGGAAGCTTGAATCTCTTCCTCGCTCTTACCTTGCTCTTTTAATAGGGCAATGTTCTTTTCGGCTTTTTTGATGCCCGCTTTGGCGATGGCAAGGTCCACTTTGCGCTTTTTATCTTCGTCTGCTGTGCCGACATTGTTTTCAGCCGATTTGGGTGTGGCTGTGGCCTGTTGTGCATTTGGGTTGGCCAGAGCGTTCTCCAATTCAGTAGCTCTTTGCTGAGCGTCTTTGAATTGCTGACGTAAGGTGTCTAGCTCAGGCGCTTGCAGCTCTTCGGCTTTTTTCAAGGCCTTTTCCACTTTCTTCACAGCTGCTTTGGCAATGGCTGCGTCAATTTTGAGTTTTTTCAGCTCATCGTTGTTGGCCGTCGTTCCATCATTGGCTGGTTTGGTTGGCGCTGTATCAATTGTTTGCGCTTGATCTAATTTGGCTTGAGCCGCTTTTTGCTGCGCTTCCAAGTCTGCCACTTTTTGTTTCAAGTCTGCGTCATCAGGTGCTTCAGCTAGCTGCTTTTGTGCTTTTTTCAGCTTCACGCCAGCGAGCGCTAGATCTACTTTGGCTTTTTTCAATTCATCGCTGTTAGTGTTTGCTGCTGCTTTTGGCGTCGTCTGAGCGGGTGCGGCACTTGTTGCTTGATCCAATTTGGCTTGAGCGGCTTTTTGCTGTGCTTCCAAGTCTGCGACTTTTTGTTTCAAGTCCGCATCGTCTGGTGTTTCGTCCAGTTGCTTTTGGGCTTTTTTCAGCTTCACGCCCACCAGAGCAAGATCCACTTTGGCCTTTTTCAACTCATCGCCGGCGCTGTCTTGTTTAGCCGGTGTTGGTTTAGCAACCGGTGCAGCCTCTGCAAATTTGGCCATTTGTGCTTCCAAGTCTTTCACTTGGTTAGCTTGGTCTGTCACTTGTAATTGTAAGCTGTTGATTTCTTCTACATGCTCGTTTTCTTGTGCGCTTAGTAATTGCTTTTCCAACTTCTTCAATTTGGTTTTGGCAATGGCCAGATCCACTTTGAGCTTTTTGGCTTCGTCGTTTGTCGCAGGTGCCGCACTGGCAGCCGCTTTTGGTGCGACTTTGTTAGCGTCTTTTGCTGGTGCCGGTTTTTGGCGTGCCAGACGTTTCGCTTCTTTCTCAGCCGCTTCCGCTTCTTGACGAGCTTTACGCGCTTCAAAACGTTGCTTAGCCAGATCGGCTTTCACAGCGGATTCACGAGCTTCACGAATGGTGCTCTTAGAGTGACGATAATACTGCACTAATGGGATGCTACTGGGGCAAACATAAGAGCAAGCGCCACATTCTATGCAATCAAATAAATTATGGTGTTCGGCTTTTTCGTGTTCTTGGCTTTTGCTAAACCAAAGCAATTGCTGTGGTAACAAGCTAACAGGGCAGGCTTGTTCACACATGCCACAACGAATGCAGGCCTGCTCTGGCGCTGGAGGCGGCAACTCTTCTTTGGTCGCAGCCAAAATACAGTTACTGGTCTTCACAACGGGGACTTGGGTAGAGTCTAGAGTGAAGCCCATCATAGGGCCGCCCATCACTAAGCGATGCAATTTGTTGTCTTGTGATTCGGCGTATTCCAATAGGTGAGACACAGGTGTGCCTAGTAACACTTCCACATTCTGTGGTGCATTCAGAGCGTCGCCTGTTAATGTGGTAAAACGAGAAATCAGGGGTTTACCAAGATAAATAGCGTCGTGTACGGCGACACAGGTGCCCACGTTCTGGCACAAAATGCCGATGTCGGCTGGGTGTTGACCACTAGGAACTTCTTTACCAGTAAGCAGTTGGATTAACTGTTTTTCACCACCTGACGGATACTTGGTTGGCACCACCGCCACTTTGATGGTGCTGTTGCGTTCAGCCAATAAGTCGTTCAGTAATTTAATGGCAGTGGGTTTGTTGTCTTCAATGCCGATCACTACTTGGCTGGCATTAACTAGGTGTTGTAACACTTCGATACCAAGGATCAATTCCAAGGTTTTTTCACGGATCAGCATATCGTCTGCTGTAATGTATGGTTCACATTCTGCAGCATTGATGATGAAGTGAGTCAAAGGGGATTTGTTGGCACCTTGCAGTTTGACTTGTGTAGGGAAGCCTGCGCCGCCCATGCCGACAATGCCCATTTCTGATAAGTAAGCCAACACGTCAGTGCGGTTTTGGGTTTGCCAATCGACCAAAGGTTCTAGGGCTTGCCATTCTTCCAAACCATCTGGTTGTAAAATGACACACAGATCGCTTAAACCTGATGGATGAGCAATCAGACGTTCTTCAATGGCACTGATGGTGCCCGATGTCGGCGCGTGTAAAAAACTGCTTAAGAAGCCATTGTTCATGGCAAGGGCTTGGCCTTTTAATACCCTGTCACCGGCTTTCACCATAGGTCGTGAACTCTGACCAATGTGTTGACCCAACGGCAAGATTAATTCGTTTGGTAGACTTGGACGTCCCAAAGGCAGCTGCAGTGATTGAGCCTTGTTTTCTGGTGGATGAATGCCCCCATGAAAAGAAAAAATATCAAACGTCTGCATTAGTGCGCGGCCTCCGTCTGACGATCTGTCGCAATAATATTCAACGAGGTGCTGGCCACGCCTTGAGGTTTATCCCAAGACCAAGTTTTGGTGTTTACGCCCACTTCTACCATATCAATACAATCTACCGGACAAGGTTCGACGCACAGATCGCAGCCTGTACATTCATCTGAAATCACTGTGTGCATTTGCTTTGCTGCACCCAAAATGGCGTCAACAGGGCAAGCTTGAATGCATTTTGTACAGCCTATGCATTCGTCTTCTCGAATGACGGCCACGCGTTTGGCACTTTCTGTGCCGTGATCACCGTCTAGAGGAATAGCTTCTACGTCGAGTAGGTCGGCCAGAGCTTGAATCGTTGCTTGACCACCCGGTGGACAGTGGTTGATGGCTTCACCATTGGAGATGGCTTCTGCGTATGGTCGACAGCCTGGGTGACCACATTGGCCACACTGAGTTTGAGGTAACAAAGCATCGATTTGATCAACAATAGGATCGCCTTCCACATGGAAGCGTACATTGGCATAACCTAAGATACCGCCGAAGACTAACGCTAATAAAACTAGGATGCCGATGGCCAATAATACAGTTGTCATGGTTTGGCTCCTAAATCTGTACTAGGGCGGTAAAGCCCATGAAAGCCAAAGCCATTAAACCTGCCGTAATCATGCCGATTGCTGAGCCTTTAAACACCACAGGCACGTCAGCCACATTAATGCGTTCACGCATGGCGGCAAACAATACCAAGACAAAGGAGAAACCAACGGCGGCACCGAAGCCATATAAAATGGATTCAACAAAGTCGTTTTGTTTGCTGATATTTTGCAGCGCGACACCCAACACAGCACAGTTGGTTGTAATCAAGGGTAGGAAGATCCCCAATACGCGATATAACAAAGGACTAGTTTTGTGTACCACCATTTCAGTAAATTGCACCACAACGGCAATCACCAAGATGAAGGAGATGGTTTGCAGATATTCCAAGCCAAATGGCTGCAATATGTAGGTAAAAGTAAGATAACTGCACAGACTGGAAAGTGTCAGTACAAAGGTGGTGGCCATGGCCATACCAATAGATGTCTCCAGTTTGCCAGACACACCCATGAAAGGGCAGAGTCCTAAAAACTGTACCAAGACAAAATTGTTCACCAAAATGGTGCTGACTAGTATCAACAGATATTCAGTCATCTCACGTCCAAAAAAAGGGTAAATTCATTGAAACTAATAGTGCTTGCCCGAGCACTTCCTGCGAGCGTAACTATACCAATCTGCTTATAACTAACAAAGGTAAAAATGCCAGATATATAGTCTGATTTAGTATATAGATAATAAGTTTCGATTATATAAGTTGGATTTATGTATCTATTACAATGCTATTGTTTAACCTATTAAGAATGTTTCTCATCTAGGTTAAACAATAGCGGATCGCTGTTACATGACGCGTTGGCCAGGTTTTGCGCCAGCGTGTGGTTCTAGTAAGTAGATCTCTTCACCACCAGGGCCTGCCGCTAATACCATGCCTTCAGATAAACCAAACTTCATCTTACGTGGCGCTAAGTTTGCGACCATGACCGTATATTTGCCTTCTAAATCTTCTGGCTTATAAGCTGACTTAATACCAGAGAAAACAGTGCGTGTTTCACCACCTATATCAAGCGTTAGTTTCAAAAGCTTGTTGGCTTTTTCTACATGCTCTGCTTTCGCAATTAAAGCAATGCGCAAATCCACTTTCGCGAAATCGTCAAAGTTGATTTCCTCAGCAATCGGCTCTTTACTCAGCTCGGTTTCTTCCTTGCTGGTGTTTGACGCTTCTTTCGCTGCGGCCTCTGCTGCAGCTTCTACTTTGCCTTCTTCGATCATGTCATCGATTTGCTTCTGTTCAATGCGACCCATTAATGGTCTGAACTTATTGATCGTGTTGCCGAACAATAATTCAGAGCGATTGTTCCAAGTCAGCTCTTTATTTAAGAAGGCTTCGGCGTCAGCCACCATGTTTGGCATAACTGGTTTTAAATACGTCGCCAAAATGCTGAATAGGTTGAGTGCTACGGTACAGACTTCTTGAACCTTAGGCAGCGTGGCTTCGTCTTTTGCCAATACCCAAGGGGCTTGATCGGCAATGTAAGTATTCGCCACATCCGCTAGACGCATGATTTCACGAACGGCTTTACCGTATTCGCGGCTTTCAAAATGCTCGGCAATCACATCGCCTGCATCAATGAAAGATTGAATCATGTCGTTTTCGCTGACCTCAGTAGCCAACTGACCATCAAACTTCTTAGTAATAAAGCTGGCGGTACGGCTGGCGATATTAACCACTTTACCTACTACGTCAGAATTCACTCGTTGGATGAAATCTTCTAAATTTAAATCTATGTCATCGACACTGGCGTTAAGCTTAGCGGCAAAGTAGTAGCGCAAGTATTGCGGATCCAAATGATTCAAGTAAGTACGTGCTTTAATAAAAGTACCACGTGACTTAGACATCTTAGTGCCGTTTACCGTGACATAGCCGTGGGCATTGACGCCAGTTGGCGTGCGGTATCCTGCACAATCCAACATGGCTGGCCAGAACAGGGCATGGAAGTTGATGATGTCTTTACCGATGAAGTGGTAAAGCTCAGCGTCTGAATCTTTCGCCCAGTATTCCTCAAAGTTCAAACCCTCAGTACGCTCACACAGATTTTGGAAACTCGCCATGTAGCCAATCGGGGCATCTAGCCAAACGTAGAAGTATTTGCCTGGTGCATCTGGGATTTCAAACCCAAAATAAGGTGCATCACGACTGATGTCCCATTCTTGCAGACCAGAGTCCAACCATTCTGCTAATTTATTCGCCACTTGGTCTTGCAAGGTGCCACTGCGGGTCCATTTTGCCAAGAAATCTTGGAAGTCTGGCAGTTTGAAAAAGTAATGCTCAGACTCTTTTTCAATGGGGGTCGCACCGGAATACACCGAACGTGGGTTGATCATTTCCATTGGCGTGTATGTGGCAGAACAGACCTCACAGTTGTCACCGTATTGATCTTCTGCTTTACATTTAGGGCAAGTTCCCTTGATGAAGCGATCAGCAAGAAACATTTCTTTTTCTGGATCGTAGGCTTGCACGATGGAGCGTACTGAGATTTTGCCGTTATCACGCAGAGCTTTATAAATGCTGGTAGAAATCTCACGGTTTTCGTCTGAGTGAGTTGAGTGGTAGTTATCGTAACCAATCAAGAAATCATTGAAGTCTTTCATGTGCTCTTGGCGCACGCCTTCGATCAGCTCTTCTGAAGTGATGCCGTTTTGTTCCGCTTTGAGCATGATGGCAGTGCCATGAGCGTCATCAGCACAAACCGCAGTACACACGTGCCCACGCATTTTCTGAAAACGCACCCAGATGTCGGTTTGGATGTGTTCCAGCATGTGTCCTAAATGGATAGAACCATTTGCGTAAGGAAGGGCGCTGGTGACGAGTATTTTACGTTGCGTTTGTGCCATTTTTGATAAGCCTACTGGATTAAAAAAGGTCGAAAATTCCATCCGTATTCTTGTTATTGATGCTAATTGAGCGCATGTCAAAAATAGGGATAATCTATTAGAAGGCGACATTATAAGTCGCCACTTATTCAGTGCAAGTCTCAGCCTTGCTTTTCCGCGATATAAGTCGCCACTTCTTATTTTGTGCAATAAGTCTCTACTTCTTATTAAGTGCAGGTTGAGTGCAAGTCTCAGCCTTGCTTTTCCGCAATTTGCCCCCACATTGGCATCATCTTACTCATTTATTTGCGCCGCTTGTTAATAGGAGCCTACATGTCCACCTTAGACGAATTGCATGCTAAACAGCAGACCATTCTGGCTGAATTGATCGACCCCAATACCCAACAAGCCTATGGCGATGTCTGGCAATTGACCGGTGATGACACTCGTTTGCATCTGCGCTTGACTTTACCTTACCCAGCGCAACAACAGCAGGCCGAATTGGAGCAAGTCGTTCAAACTGCCTTGCATGATAGTCGGGAATTGACTTTAGAGGTTGAGCACGAAATCAGTCAATACACCACACAGGGTAATTTACCTGGCCTGAATGGCGTGAAAAATGTGATCGCCGTGGCGTCGGGCAAAGGTGGGGTTGGCAAGTCTACAACTACGGTGAATTTGGCCTTGGCGATGGCGCGTGAAGGCGCGCGGGTTGGTATTCTGGATGCAGACATTTACGGTCCAAGCCAAGGTATGATGCTGGGCTTTGCTGATGGTACTCGACCACAAGTGCGTGATGAAAAGTTCTTTATTCCGCCGAGCGCGCATGGTGTGCAAGTGATGTCGATGGCTTTTTTGACGACCAAAGATACGCCTGTGGCATGGCGTGGTCCCATGGTAACGGGGGCTTTGATGCAAATCCTGACGCAAACTGATTGGGATGATTTGGATTACTTATTTGTTGATATGCCGCCGGGCACAGGGGATATTCAGCTCACTTTATCGCAAAAAGTGCCAGTAGCAGGCTCAGTGATCGTCACCACACCACAAGACATTGCTTTATTGGATGCTCGTCGTGGCATTGAAATGTTTAACAAGGTGAAGATTCCAGTCTTAGGCGTGGTGGAAAACATGTCGACGCACATTTGTTCTAACTGTGGTCATCATGAAGCCATCTTTGGGGATGAGGGCGGTGCCAGCTTAGCAAAAGAATACGGTGTGAATGTGCTTGGCAAGCTGCCATTGAGTTTATCGATCCGTGAACAGAGTGATTTAGGTAAGCCGATTGTGGTAAATTCCCCCGATAGTGACGTGACGGGCATTTATCAGTCGATTGCTCGTCAGTTGGGTGCTACCCTTGCCCGCCAACAAGAACAGCAATTTGTGATGCCAACCATTGGCATGAGCGACGATTGAGGAAGTAACATGCGTTTGTGTGACCGAGATATAATTAAAGCCCTAGACCAAGGCGACATAGTGATTGAACCACGCCCAGACAACAGCGTGATCAGCGGTGTGTCGGTGGATTTGCGTTTGGGCAACTCGTTTCGAGTGTTTCAAGGTCACCCTGCGCCTTACCTTGACCTGAGCAGTTCCAAAGATGACCTGAGTAAAGTTATCGAATCTGTCATGAGCGACGAAATTTTAGTGGAGGATGGCAAACCTTTCTTCATTCACCCAGGGGAACTGGTGTTGGGTGTGACCAAAGAGTCGGTGACGATTCCAGATGACTTGGTGGGGTGGTTAGACGGTCGCTCTTCTCTGGCGCGTTTAGGGCTCATGGTGCACGTAACGGCTCATCGTATTGACCCAGGTTGGAGTGGGGGTATTGTTTTGGAATTCCTTAACGGCGGTAAACTGCCGATTGCTTTAAGCCCAGGCATGACGATAGGGGCGATTAACTTTGAAACCTTGTCTGGCCCTGCTGAGCGTCCATACAACAAGCGTGACAATGCCAAGTACAAGGATCAAACCTCCGCGATTGGCAGTCGCATTAGTGGCGATAAATCGCAATAAAAAGTCGTTACGCTTAAGCCGACACTATGACTTATCAAAATATCCCAGTGAACATCATTACCGGATTTTTAGGGTCCGGTAAAACCACACTCATTCGCCAACTGCTTAGTAAGGCGCCAGCGGGTGAACACTGGGCGATATTGGTTAATGAGTTTGGTGAAGTGGGCATAGATGGCGCGTTACTGGCAGACAGTGGTGCCAGCATCAAAGAAGTACCAGGTGGTTGTTTGTGTTGCGTGACCTCGGCGGCGTTTAGTACCGGTTTGAACGCACTGATCAAGCAGGTGAATCCTGATCGCATACTCATTGAACCCACTGGCATTGGCCACCCAGCGCAAATCATGGCGCAATTGCAAGCCGAGCATTACCGTGACGTGCTGGATGTCAAAGCCTCAGTTTGTCTATTGGATGTGCGTAACCTGCAAGACCCAAGATACTTAGGTCATCCGGCGTTCTTTGATCAGATTGACCAAGCCGACGTGCTTATTGCCTCTAAAGCCGATCAATACTCAGACGTCGAGCAAGACCAATTTCTTGCTTTCGTTGCACAGCTTAACGATCCGAAAAAGTACGCTTTTTCTTATCATGGTGATATCGCTTTATCCTGGCTGGATTATTCAAAGAGCAATGCTTCGTCCGTACTGCCTCATCACCATGCGCACCATGATCACTCAAACCATCATCACTCCCATGATCATGAAAACAGTCATCATCATGAGTCTGATACGCTCAGATTCCAGCATGAAAAGATCACTTGTTATGAAAAGCGCGATCAAACCCTTTGTAGCATTGGTTGGGTGATTGCAGGTGAAATGCATTTTCAGCAAGACACGGTTGAAAACCTCGCCCATCAACTCAAGCAGCACAAAGGCTTTTGGCGACTCAAAGGTCGGCTCAACCTGAATGATGACAGCGCGATTGAGTGCAACATCACCCAAAATGAGCTGGCATTCGCCATGCAAGACAGTGTTTCTCAATCCAAAATTGAGTGTCTAGTCGACAATGAAAGCCAGCTCGTTGAAGTCAAAAGTCTGATCGAAACCGCTTTGTTTTAATGGCCGCTTAAATACCGTAAATGAACACCATTTGGGCGCGGCTAATTAGAGCGCAAAGGGGAGCGATTAAAAGCAGTTTTCAATCACCAGTTCCTTTACAGGAAGCTGTCCACCTCGCGGTTGTGCGGGTTTGGTGCCTTTGCCGATGGCCAACATCATGACGATGACATGGTCTTTGGGAAGCTGAATCAGTTCGGCGACCTTATCAAATTCGATGCCGATCATTGGGCTGGTGTTGTAGCCCATTTCTTCCGCAGCCAGCATTAGGTTCTGCCCAGCCATGGCACCGGATCGAATGGCTTCGTCTCTTTGTAGCCATGCATTGTCTTGATAGAAGTTTTCCAGCATGGACACCAGCATGTCTTGAACCTCATTTGGGGCGTTCTTCCAGTATCTTCTCGGGTTGTCGGACCAAGCTTGGGTGTTGGCGACTATGATAACGAGTTCAGATGCGGAACTGATTTGTTCTTGGTTCCACGCGGCATTTTGGATTTTGTGACGCTGATTTTCGTCCACCACACGTACAAAGCGCCAATGCTGAATGTTGAAAGAGGTAGGGGCCAGGATCGCCGCTTTGATGAGTTTATCAAACTCTTGCTCAGACATTTTGTGGTCGGGATCAAAGTGTTTAATTGAACGTCTTTTCTCGATTAGATTGAATACACTCATGGTTTGCTCCTATGTGTTTTAAGTGAATAAGGACATGGTGCCGAGTTTCTACCAATGCATAAACTGCCTAGATTAGGTTTCTATTTTTGCGTTATGCGCAATAATGGGGAATACTGCTTTTTCATTGATAAATAAGGAATGCATCTTGTGTTTGAGGCGATGGAACAATTTGTCAGAGTGGTGGAATTAGGCTCTTTTAGTGCGGCGGCGGAGTCGTTAGGGAAAAAGCCGAGCTCCATCACTAGAAAGGTCAATCAGCTTGAGCATGAAGTGAAAACCAAGTTGCTGATTCGCTCAACTCGTCGGCTGGATCTCACACCAGATGGGGAGCAGTTTTATAATCAATGCAAACAAATCTTGCAGTCAGTTCATACCGCCAAGCACAGTTTTGTTAAAGAAGATGCTAAGGTTGATGGCAGTTTAGGCATCGCCACATTTGACTCCATAGGCAGAGCCATTCTAGTGCCTCTTATCGCCCAATTTAGACAGAAACACCCAGACACTAAGATTGCGATCAGTTTGGACAATAATCTCTCTGATCTTCATAAAGGCCCATTTGATTTGGCCATTCGATATGGGCGTCCAGATGACTCAAGTTTGCTCTTTCGGCCATTAAGACTGATGCCCAATGTACTGGTTGCCTCACCGTCTTATCTGCAACAGTCTGCCCCCATTGAATCACCAGAGGATCTAAAATCTCACGCTTGTTTGGCTTTTTATCGATCTCGTCAGCATACTTGGTGGCATTTTAAAAAGGGAACTGAGCATAGAAAAATCCGCATTGACCCAATGCTCTCGTCAGAAGGCGGAACACCTTTGTTGATGTGGGCCAAAGCGCACCAGGGTATTACTTTGGTGAGTAAACTTTTTATTGAAGAGGATCTAAAAGACGGTCGTTTGGTTGAGGTATTGCCAAATTGGCAGGCTTCACTGACTGAACAAGATAACGCTATGTTGTATTTGGTTTGGAAACCGTCATCGGCACAAAAGCCCATTGTTAGGGCCATGATTAACGACATTGTAGAGGCGTTAAGTGACAGGCCGAAAGAGTTTGTTCAGGCCTGATTATAGCTCATAGGAAAAGTATAATGACGCTCTAATAAGAAAGGTGGTATATGGTTATCAAGAATAAAAGCATTTAGTTGATTTATATTTTTGTTTGATCATTAATTAGAGTTGGAATTTTAATTGGCTGTTTAGTAATATGAAGTGGCTAGATAATATGCTCTTAAGCTCGAGGGAACTTTGCTTCTTTCGTTATAATTATGGATGTTTAGCTTTAAGGATAAGAGCTCCTTTCTAATATATCTAAATTGCGCTTAAGGATTGTTTTACTTTAAAAGGAAGTATCAATGATGCTAAAAAAATTATGTTTATTAATTACTGTCGCAGCAAGTGTCAGTGCCTGTTCATCTTTTTACAATGATAGTGCTGTCGCACCAGATGGTGGTCGTTTCGTGTCCGGTCAATATGATGGCAGTAAAGCTATTTTTCACTGTCCATCAACACCAGATGCTGGTGATTGTGAACGTATAAATGTTGATTTTAAGTAAAAGGATTTTGAAAAATGAAATTTAAATTATTAGCTTTGCTGATTGCGGTTGGTCTGACTGGTTGTGCTTCAACCTTTACAAGTATTGAACCTGCTGCTGAAGATAATATGTACTTTGTAACTGAAAATCATAACCGCCCGTTTGGTGTTTCTGGAGAGCTTCATTTATGTGAGGCAATTGATTCCAGTAATATGGTTTGTGAAACGATTGACGATTAATTGTCGAATTAGACGGCTTTATTTATAAAGCCGTCTATATTTAGTTTTATCATTTTGTCTCTTATTATTTCCTTGTAATGCAATCGAATAGTCGATCCTACCTAACACGTTATTTGAATTCTTTGCCCAAGGTGCAAGCTGAGCAGTACTCTTCGTTTAGTGCGGATCACTTTTGTGCCGATGAGGTGAATGCCAATCTTTGTGCTGAGCTGGTTTTACGAGGTGAAAAGCGTGCGTCTTGCAGTATGGCCCATTGGTATCATCATGAGAATGAAGCCTATCCCCAAGTTGGGCATTTGCAAGTGGTCACCAACTGGCAGGGTGAGCCTGTTTGTATTATTGAGACGACCCAAGTTAGCGAATGCCGTTTTAATGACGTGACGGCCGAGTTTGCGGCGGCAGAGGGTGAAGGTGATAAGTCATTGCGCTGGTGGCGTGAAGCTCACTGGGATTTCTTTTCAAAGGAGTGTGAAGAATTAGGGATTTCTCCTAAAGAAAATATGTTGCTGGTGTTGGAGCACTTTAAACGCGTTTATCCCCTATGAGCTTTTTGGGCCGAAGGGGTGGCTCACCTAAGATACGCTTGTAGGCTCTGGAAAAGGCGGCTTCAGACTGATAGCCCAATTCTTCGGCCAGATCTGCTAATGTGACAGAAGTGTGTTGTATCTTATTTCTCGCTAAATTCATTCGCCATTCGGTGAGATAGTGCTTTACCGACGTACCGATAACTTGAGTAAATTGTGCTGAAAATCCTGAGCGTGACATGCCAGATAGTTTAGCCAGTCTGTCTACCGTCCAAGCGTGTTGTGGCTGAGTATGAATGGCGGATAGGGCTTTACTCAATTTTGGGTGTTGCAGTCCACTAAGCCATCCGCTTGTCCCACTGTTATTCTGAGTGATCCAGCTACGAATGGCTTGAATTACTATAATGTCTGCCAAATGCGTCATGATGGTTTCGCCGCCTGGGGCGAGGGTAGTGGCTTCTTGTTCCAGTGTTTGTATCATGTTTTGCAGCGATAAAGGCAGATTGTCTTTTGACGGCGTAAGATGTATGACTTCGGGTAGTTGTTCTACCAGCTTTTGCCCAGCAAGATGATCAAAGCTTAACACCCCGCAGATGAGTCGAGTGAGGTGGCTTTGACTTTCTCTTTCATTTGCCTTTCTCTTTCCACCATAGCGCAAGAACTCATATCGTTCTGAGAGCTTGGTAACAGGAATATCAAAGAAAGGTTCGCATGCCTGTTCCTTTTCATGGCTAATGGTATGCCCCAATCCTTTTGGCACCAGCGCTAATTCCCCAGGTTGTAAAAAATGGCTTTGACCGTTCTCAAAGCTTAACCAGCAGCTGCCTTGCGTCACGATGTGGAACATCATTTTTCCCATCAATGGTGGCATCGCGATTCCCCAAGGGGCTGTTAATTCTGAATTGGCGTAGATCAAGCCATTTAATCTAAGCGAGTAGAGTGTTTCGCCAAGAGTGTCTGAGTGGCTTGGGATGTCACGTGGAGGGAGCATGCAAAAGTCCATTAAAATGATTTTTTAGACAAACTGCAAAAAAGTATGGATGTTAAAGCATTAAATATCAAGGTGGCGCCTTTTACACTTTGTTTCAGGTTAGCAGCAGCTTGCTAACTCCCAATTAAAAGTGAGGGTTTAAAATGAAACGTGAAGTGATTGCTGTGATAGGTGCACAGGGTAAAACGGGTGCAAGAGTCATTAATAAATTGAGTGCGTTGGGATTGAGTACTCGAGGTTTGTCACGCCATAGTGATGTTGTTTTTGATTGGACAGAGCTAGGTACTTGGGCGTCGGCTTTGTCCGGAGTAAAAGCCGTCTATGTGACTTATTATCCTGATCTGGCAGTGCCACAAGCACAAGAGGATATGGTGGCGTTTGTTGAGGTGGCAAAGCAAGTTGGGATAGAGCATGTTGTTTTGTTATCTGGTCGGGGAGAAGAGGGAGCACTTCGAGCGGAGCAGGTGGTAATGCAGAGTGGGCTACAATGGAATGTGGTTCGTGCCAGTTGGTTTATGCAGAATTTCAGTGAAAGTTTTATGGCACAGGGCATTGCAGCTGGAGACTTGGTCTTGCCAAAGCCTAACGCTAAAGAACCTTTTATTGATGTAGAAGACATTGCCGATGTGGTGGCTGCGGCGTTAACTCAGCCTCATTTACAAAATCGATTGCTGGAAGTGACTGGGCCTGAATTGCTAAGTTTTGATCATTGTGTTGAGAAAATCAGCAACATCTTAGGGCGGAAAATACACTTCACTCCTGTGCCAGTAGAGGCCTATTTGTCAGGTGCTAAACAGCAAGGTTTACCGGATGAAATGGCTTGGCTAATCAATGAGCTGTTTGTCAATGTGTTGGATGGTCGTAATGCGTCTACAACAGATACGGTAATGCAAGTATTGGATCGACCTGCACGTAATTTTGATCAATATCTTGCTGACCTAGCAAGTTTGTCCATGTGGCGTGAGCAACAGGAGCGCTGAGATGACAGGATTGTTGATTGTCTTGCTGGGCACCATGACGGGCACCTATTTCGCTTTTTCTGTGTTCGTGATGAGGGCATTAAATCGTTTGTCGGCAAGTGACGCGATTAAGGCCATGAACCGCATAAATCAAGTAATTTTACGCAGTGGCTTTATGCCCGTTTTCTTTGCCACCAGTCTTTGGTTGTTGGGGGCTTTTATATGGCATGTATTTCACTGGCAAGAGAATACTTCATGGCTTTGGGTAACGTCAGCCGTGATGTATTTATTTGGTATGTTTGCGGTCACCTTGTTTGGAAATGTGCCATTGAATGAGCGACTAAAGCTTAGCCCAGAAGACAAGCAACAAAGTGATGCCATTTGGCATGAATACTCAACGAGGTGGACACGACTGAATCACTTAAGAACCGTTAGTAGTGGTCTCGCCTGTTATATTTTGACGGGCGTATAAAGTATAAGTTGTTACAAGGAGCTGCAGCCTTTGAAGGATGGTATAATTTGTCGAAAGCTTGCGTGAATAAGCAAACTATGACGATACATTAATTGGCATCAGTGGTAGAGGAAATAGCATGGCAAAACTGGGTGTGAATCAAGGTCAACTAACGGCCTGTTCGAATAAGCCGAACTGTGTCAGTAGTCAAGCACAAGACAGAGAGCATTATATTGATCCATTGTTATTTCATGGCAATCTAGAAAATGCTTATCAGGCAATTATAGCCATTCTGCAGCAGACTAAACGTGTGAATATCGTGATCAAGGAAGCAAACTATTTACATGCTGAGTTTAAGTCTGCCTTGTTTCGCTTTGTTGATGATGTGGAATTCTACTTTGTTGAAGAGTCACCGAGTTTGACGACTATTCACATTCGATCAGCTTCTCGAGTGGGCTACTCTGATTTGGGCGTAAACCGTAAACGCATGGAGTCAATTCGAGCCCAATTATGATGTTCAGCTTAATTTGTGCTTGGTATGCTTTTTTCAGCCTTTTAGCTGTTTTGGCTTACGGTTTTGATAAACACGCGGCGATACGAGGTCATTGGCGAGTTCAGGAATCCACCTTGCACTTACTGTCTTTGTTGGGCGGTTGGATTGGAGCGCTGGTGGCGCAAAAGTTATTCCATCATAAGCGGAGTAAAAAGCGTTTTATGTTGGTGTTTTGGGCAAGCGTGTTTGTCAATTTATTGGGGTTGGTCTTGGTCTTAAGCCAATGGTCGGCTTTTATGTAACCAATATGGCAAAAAATATTGAGTATTTCATTTTATTTCCTTCCTAACCTCATATTTGCTTCCTTCAAACTCGGTTCCGTTTTAATATTTGTGGACGGAATCAGTCATGCTAAAAAAGGCTCGTTCTGTGGCTTGTTTAGCTCAAGTAATTCATTTTTTTTCAACTAAATTAGGAAACAGTAATGGCGGCTTTTGGTAGCGTTTTTATGCCTAAGATGGCATTAGCGACATTCGAAAATAATCAGTGGAGTGAAGCAAGCATAGTAGCGGCGGACAGCATTCAATTGCATCCAGGTGCGCACGTCTTACATTACTCTAGTACCTGCTTTGAAGGTTTGAAGGCATTTCGCCATGAAGACGGCAGTGTGCATGTATTTCGAATGGACCAAAACGTCAAACGTTTGGTGCAAAGTAGCCGTTTGTTATCTTTGCCGGAATTGGATGAGGCGGCGGTGTCGAAAATGATTTTGGATGTGGTAGCAGAATACGCTGAGGATGTTCCCACACCTCCTGGTTCTATGTACATTCGTCCAACTCATATTGGTACGGAAGCGGCCATTGGTAAAGCGGCTGTACCAACGGCGACCTCTATGTTGTATGTTTTGTTATCGCCTGTTGGCGATTATTTTACCGGTGGCGCAAAAGCGCTACGCTTGCTGCTTGAAGAAACGGGTATGCGTTGTGCACCCCACATGGGGATGGTAAAAAGCGGTGCTAACTATGCCAGTGCACTCGGGCCGATTTTCCAAGCACAAGAATCGGTACAAGCGGATCAAATCTTGTTTTGTCCAAATGGGGATGTTCAGGAAACGGGAGCCGCTAACTTTTTGTTGATTGACGGTAATGAAATCATCACCAAAGGTTTGGACACGAGTTTCCTACATGGTGTGACACGTTCTTCTATTTTGACGCTAGCGAAAGACTTGGGTATGACAATATCTGAGCGTGATATTACGGTTGATGAGCTATTGGAACGTGCTGCTAAGCCAGAAGTGGAAGCGGTATTGTCTGGTACCGCTGCGGTGCTGACATCTGTAGGTACTTTTATTCATAATGGCAAAGACTTCAAAGTGGGCAGTGGCGAACCTGGCCCAATTGCACAGAAGCTTCGTCAAGCATTGAATGATATTCAATGGGGTAAAGCAGAAGACAAGCACAACTGGTTAACGAAAGTCGTTTAATCGGGGTTGATGCACAAAAAAAGCGCTTGTTGGTGTTCCATGTGGAGACCGACAAGCGCTTTTTTATTGTCTGATTTAACCTTGTTGCTTAAACGGACTTAAAAGCTCAAACGTAGTGAAGCGAACATGGCATCGTAGTTGTACCCAGCGATTTCCGCTGTGTCATAGTTGGCTGCCACTGAGAAGTTCTTTGTGACGTAATAGCGAGCCGCCACAGCAAAGCTGGAATCTGTGTCAGAGAAAACGTCGTCGTATTTGAACTTACCTTCCAGTTCAACGCGATCTGAAATAGTGGAGCGTATACCTGCAGTAAGACGGAAGCCTGTTTCGTCATTGCGGCCCAGATCCACTTCCACATATTGTAATTGTCCAAAAACATTGGATTGACTGCCAACACTGGAATACACACCAGCACCAACGGCCATGACATCCAAACTGCCGTATTCCGTTGATTCAAATGCAACATAAGGCCCGCCAGAGGTTTCAAATGCGCCAGAAAGGGAAGTGTAGTCATCATCAGAAGAGCTAACGTCTACTTTACCGAATCCATAATCAATGAAAGTAAATAATGACTCTGCATAAGTGCCTGTTGAAAGAGTAACCGCTGCGGTTGCTAAGCTAGATAACAAAATCTTTTTCATTTTTTCTCCATTATGTTAGTAAATGAAAATAGTTTGTATGTGTATTTCTATATCGACGACAAGAGAGCGAAGTTTAATCTCAATTTGGTTTTATTTTGATGACAGTGGGTTTCTTTTGATTGATGATATTAGGCAAAATACATTGATAAAGTGATTGGGATCGAGTTATGAAAGCGGTTTTGGAAAAGTTGTGTTCACCTATTTTAAACCTCTTTGAGGATGGTGAAGGGGCGTATGATTACAAACCATCCCACCGTAAAGTGCTCATTACGTTAGGGGTCTTGTGTTTGGTTATTGGTGCCATTTCGATTTATGTGACTTTGGTGACAGGGCAATTCGCAGGAATGATTCCAATTGTATTATTCTGTGGTACCGGTTTGGTTTGCGAAGTGGTTGGGTTACTTGGTAGTGATCGCGCTGTGGCCCGTATTTGGAAACGGAACTAAATAAGTATCTTTTAGCTGGTAG
The DNA here is from genome assembly GCF_003314975.1 of Marinomonas aquiplantarum. GTDB lineage: Bacteria > Pseudomonadota > Gammaproteobacteria > Pseudomonadales > Marinomonadaceae > Marinomonas > Marinomonas aquiplantarum. The sequence goes on along the minus strand of NZ_QNRF01000003.1, from coordinate 221,004 downwards.
GTGATAAAAAAAAGGCAGCGTAAGCTGCCTTTTTTGTGTCTTGAATCGACCTTAGTGACGTTTACCTTTATGAGGCTTGTCGGCACAATCTTCAGCACGCTCTTGTTGAAGCTCAAAGAATGTCTCTTTTTGATCGGCCGTTAATACGCTTAGCATTTTATGTTGTTGGCTCAGCTTGTGTACTTGACGTTCAGTGCGTTTTTCACTCATTTCTTTTACCAGCTCAGTGGCTTTCGCTGGGTTAAAGTTATCAGCCATCATCAGATCTTTTAGCGCTTGCATGTGTGCTTCACGTGCTTGCATATCCGGTTTTGGCGCTTTATCAAACTCAGCTTTCATTGCTTCGCGGCTGTCTTTGCGTAATTCTTTCAATTGTTCTTTTTGGCTGTCTGTTAACGTCAACTCTTTCATCATACCGCGGTCAAAACCGCCCATACGACATTCTTGTTGTGGTCCGCGTGGGCCTTTACCTTCTTTGTCGCCGTGAGCAAAACTGCTGGTTGCGCCTAGGGTTAAAGGTAAAACAAGGGAAGCGATGATAAGTTGCTTTGTGAATTTCATAGTCTGATCCTCAATATGATTAAAGGTTGCTCTCTTTGGCAGTGTTCGACTGCATGTGAACTAGAATAGGATCTGCTAGGTAAAGCGCGGTCTAAGCATGGTAAAGTATCGTAAAGGATAAAATCTCAACGGGGTTTCAACGTAAAATAGACTTTAGGATCAGTAAGGTTTGAGAACGTGATGACACATATTTTAATTATTGATGACGATGTTGAATTGAGTGATTTGCTTAAAGAAGTGTTGTCATTTGAAAACTTCCAGATATCGACTGCTTATGATGGATTAGCGGGATTAGCGGCGATGAGTGAGTCCGTGGATTTGGTTTTATTGGATGTCATGATGCCGAAATTAAATGGCTTCGACACCTTGAAGCAGCTGCGTGAGAAGTGGTCGGTCCCCGTATTAATGTTAACCGCAAAAGGCGATGAAATAGATCGTGTTGTCGGCTTGGAGTTAGGTGCGGACGATTATTTGCCTAAGCCATTTAGCGAACGAGAGTTGCTGGCGCGTATTCGCGCTATTTTGCGTCGTACCCAAGCACCAGTGAGCAGTGAAAAAGCGTCAGATGGTGTGGTTTATCATGATTTAAAGCTGTATCCGGGGCGCTTAGAGGCGTATTGCCAAGACGCGTTATTGGATTTAACCAGCACAGAATTTGCTTTGCTACATTACTTTGTACAGCATCCGGGAAAGGTGTTAACTAAGGAAGATCTCAGTCTTGAAGTGCTGGGTAAGCGCCTTGCGGCTTTTGATCGTGCGGTTGACATGCATGTTTCCAATTTACGTAAAAAGCTGCCTGACTGGGACAATGGTAAAGCGCGAATTAAAACCTTGCGTGGTCGTGGTTATTTACTGGTGGAGAGCGCCTGATGCGGTTGCCAAAAATCACCAGCTTGTATGGCCGAATTTTTGCCATCTTCTGGTTTACCATGTTTTTAATCGTGATGGTGGTATTGACTCTGCCGCATTTAGACCCGCGCAAGAGTCGGGCTATCTCGCCACCTCATCATGATATGATGTTAAAAATGCGCGATCGGCTTGAGGAGCGTTATGCCGAAGCTCACAGCATTGAGCCAGTGATTGCCATATTGGAAGGGCGCCCGCCACGTAATAAAGACAAAGATGACCGTCGTCTACGTATGTTCTTAACAGACCTTGACGGCAATATTGTTACAGTGGGGAAGCGTTCCGATTTCCTTGATCGTTCTTTGCGTAATTTTGTTTCCAGTATTGAAAATCCTGAAATACCTCGCCAACGCTTGTATGGCAAAACGATGTTTTCTGGTCCCATTCCCATCTATCTTGCGCGTCAAGATTATTATTTAATCTTTGCTCACCGCTGGAATGAACCGCCGCATTTCTTATTACAGTTGTTTGATCATCCTCTGCGTTTGCTCTTGGTTGTCATGCTGGTAAGTACGCCATTTTTACTCTGGTTGGCATGGGCGCTGAGTCAACCAGCGAGGCGCTTGGAAGAAGCGGCTAAACGTGTAGCGCAAGGTGTGTTTGAAACGGACCCAGAATTGGAGAAAGGCACTCAGGAGTTTCGTCAAGCAGGGGCCAGCTTCAACCAAATGGTCGAAGCCGTCAATATGATGATCAGTCGTCAGCAACGTTTGTTATCGGATATTTCTCATGAATTGAGATCCCCTTTAACTCGATTGCGTATGGCGCAGGCGTTGGCGTCTCGTAAACAGGGGGAAAGTTCCGAGCTGGAGCGGATTGATATTGAAGCGCAACGACTGGAGCAAATGATAGGTAAGCTGCTTGAGCTATCGAGCTTGCAAGTGGATAGTCACCTCACCCGTGAACGTCAGCCGTTATCGAGTTTATTGGAAGGCTTGTTTGCAGACAGTCAGTTCGAAGCAGAGCAAAGACATAAGCAAGTTGAGCTACCAGACATTCCGGCCTGCGACATTATGTGTCATCCACAATTGTTAATGAGCGCTCTGGAAAACATTATTCGTAATGCCATTTGTTATAGCCACAGCCTAGTTAAGGTGTCTCTGGTATTGCAGGACAAGCGCCTCATGGTTTGCGTAGAAGACGATGGCGATGGTGTGCCTGATGATGAATTAGAGTCTATCTTTAGACCATTTTATCGCGTATCTACCGCACGAGATCGTCATTCTGGTGGTACAGGGCTAGGGCTCGCTATTACTGAAAATGCTATTCGTCAGCACAACGGTCATATACAGGCGAAGAAAAGTTCTTTGGGTGGCTTGATGATTGAAGTGGTGTTGCCTTTGTCCTAGTTCATTTTTAAAAATGGCAATGAACTGAAGCAATATTTAAGGAAAAAAAATGGGAAGCCAATTGGCTTCCCATTTTTTTATGGTGGTCGCCAGTCTTACACGAAGATAAAGAACTTAGCGATAAACAAAGCGGCTAAAGTATAAACAGCAAGGCTAACTTGCTTGCCTTGGCCTGAAAGTAGCTTGATCACAGCATAGCTGATGAAAGACAAAGCGATACCATCGGCGATGGAGTAGGTTAGCGGCATAGTGAAAGCGGCAATTAATACAGGTGCAGCTTCGGAGATGTCTTCCCACTCAACACGTGCCAAGCTGCTGGTCATCAACACAGCAACGTACATTAGCGCACCTGCAGTCGCGTACGCTGGGATAGAGCCAGCTAATGGCGCAAAGAACAAACTCAACAAGAAAAGCGCAGCAACCACGACAGCAGTAAGACCAGTACGGCCACCCGCAGCAACACCTGAAGCACTTTCAATGTAACTTGTTGTTGAAGAAGTACCTAGAGCGGCACCTGCAACAGTGGCAGTAGAGTCGGCTAACAAGGCTTTCTTTAAGCGAGGCAATTTACCATCTTTATCCAACAAACCACCACGCTGACCAACACCGACTAACGTGCCAGAAGTGTCAAACAGGTCAACAAAGAAGAAAGCAAATACCACACTGATCATGCTGATTTGGAATGCGCCTTCAATGTCCATCGCAAGGAAAGTGGGTGCAACGGAAGGTGGCATAGACACTAGACCGCCAAACTGATTTTGGCCAAGTATCATAGACAACACGGTGATAACCAAAATACCAATCATTACCGCGCCTGTTACATTAAGGTAAGCAAGTGCGCAAATAATGAAAAAGCCCATCAGACCGTAAATAGCAGAAGGTGATGACAAATCGCCTAGAGCGACCATAGTGGCTGGATTTTTGACGATGATGCCCGCATTTTGCAGAGCAATCATAGCCAAAAATAAGCCGATACCTGCCGCAATACCCAGCTTCAAAGAAGAAGGAATGGCATTGATGACCCATTCACGAATACGGAAGATACTGATGATGATGAACAAAATACCAGATAGGAAAACTGCACCTAGCGCTTGTTCCCAAGAGTAGCCCATGCCCAATACAACACCGTAAGTGAAGAAAGCATTAAGGCCCATACCTGGCGCCATCGCGATTGGGTAGTTGGCGTAAAGGCCCATAATCAAACAGCCAATTGCGGCCGCAAGACAAGTGGCAACAAATACCGCGCCTTGGTCCATGCCAGCTTGCGCTAGAATGGATGGGTTTACAAAGATAATGTAAGCCATGGTTAGGAAGGTAGTAATACCGCCAACCACTTCGTTTCGCACGGTTGTATTATGTGCTTTTAGTTGAAATAAACGTTCAAGCATTGATTTGCCTTAATTGTGGTTTATAAATTTGAGGGTTTAAAAAACGGCGTTAGTATAAAAAAATAAGGCGGATTTGTGCAGTTAATATTGAAAAAATATTAACTGCACCATATTGGCGGGGTTATTTATCGAAGTCGATGGCGCCAACATCGGCCACATGAGGATCGTTAAACGCCATGATTGCTTGGTGTTCAGGGTGAGTCTGATAACGACGTAAATCTTCAATGGAAGCAAATTGCATATCCAATATGAGATCCCAACTGCGCGCTTCTTTTAACTCGTCCCTGCCAATATGCAGCGTTTTAATTTCATCAATGCGACCTTTCAATGCTTGCATCTTTTCAACAAACGCGTCGATGTGATCGGCCGATGTGTTGTCTTGATATTTGATAAACACATAATGTTGCAGCATGTAACTTCCTCTTATCCGCTTAAGACGCTTTTTGGTTGGCGTTTTGTGTTGGTGTTGGTGCGTCTGTGTTTATAGTGGGGGCTGCATGATTAAGAGCCTCCATCGCATAGCCTGCAGCTGCTTTGTATTTGGCCATCAAATCTTGGCGCTCTTGTGCTGGAAAAACGGCTTCAATGTCATCAAATACTCCACCGCAGCGTTTATCTAGCTCATTCAAAATGACAAAGGGACCGGCACCACGATTGCGTAATACCACTTCGGAAATGCCAGCACACAAACGGTCATTGAAATCCGTTACAGCAGCTTGGGTGACACCAAATTTCAAGATGGAAGCGCCTAGCTCGCGAGCATCGACAATGGCCTGACTCGCGCCATTGGAGCCAGTCGGGTACATGATGTGTGCAGCGTCGCCCATTAAGCAGACATGACCATCTACCCAACTTGGTACGGGGTCTCTATCTATCATTGGGTATTCGAATACTTCTTCCGCGCCTCGGAGTAAGCCTTGAATGTCTACCCAATCATAATCCCAGCCTTCAAAGTGATGAATAAAGTCTTCTAATTGGACTTTTTTGTTCCAATCACCGCTGGTCCAACCCTCAGAGTTGTCCATGGTAACCTCAGCGATCCAGTTGACGGTCGCTAAGCCTGTGTCAGGGTCGGCAGGTGTAATAGGGTAGAACACGATGCGATGGTGATGAGTACCTAACCCGACAAAGGAAGCCCCAGTGCGAATGGGTTTTGCTTTTGCGGTTCCGCGCCACATAACCGCACCGCCCCAGTGAATAGGGGGTTGTTGTGGGTACATTTGCGCACGTACGGCAGAGTGCAAACCATCGGCGGCAATCAATAAAGCCCCTTCTAGTTCGATCTGCTCTCCGTTGGTTAACGCCACTGTGGCGATGACACCGTCCGCTGTATTTTGATAGTGCGTTACTTTATGACCGGTTTTGATGGCCTCTTTACCAAGGCGCTCAATCGCGGTGCGGTATAGCAACATTTGGAGCTCACCACGATGTACAGAATACTGTGGCCAATGATACCCAGCATCTAGCCCTCTAGGTTCACTGTATACCTCTTTACCATTGAGGCCTACTAAGGTCCATTCTTTCGTTTGAATGCCAATGGTGTCTAGTGATTTTTGCTCTAACCCCATGTCATATAATTCGCGAACAGCATTGGGTTGGATGTTTATGCCGACACCAAGGGGTTTGAGTTCCGCTACGGATTCAAGTACTAAACAAGGTACGCCAATTTGGTGAAGTGTTAAGGCAAGGCTTAAGCCGCCAATACCGCCCCCAGCGATTAAGACCGGCTTTTTGTTATTGGGTGTCATAGTTGTTGTAGTCCACAGTTTTTGCTTTAAACGGTTATTATCTCTAACCCTGCTGCGGGATACAATCTTATTCATCCTGTGACAGGGAGTCAGAGCTGTTCGATCCGATAACCTTTGCTTTTTAAACTCTGCAAAAGACTGTCTGGCCCCGCTAGATGTAAGGCTCCAACCATAATGAATTCAATTTCTGCTGTGTTGATTAGCTGCTCTATCTTAGGGAGCCAATTTTGATTTCGTTCAGCAATCAAGGTGTGATAAATCGTAGGGTAACTCTGTTGAAGTTCATTTAACTGCTGTTTTGCCAAGCTATCTAACTGGCCATTGCGCCAGCTTAGTTTCAACGCTTGTAATGAGTCCGCCATGCCATTGATGTCCTCAAGGGTGTAATTAATTAAGTCATTTGGGTCAATTTGATTAAGACTACTCAAGATGCGAAGTTGCTCATCCGGTGATTCTAACCATGCTTGAGCTTTTTGATCCTGTTTGGCTTTTTCAGCATAGAATGCATCGACTCCTATTTGGTTCATACCAAGTTGTTTGAGTTCTTGCATGCTGAGTAAAAGAGACAGTCCACTGGGCGTAAAGTGTTCAATACTTTCACTGGTGATGTTTCTTGATTGGAGATATTGGAAGAGGTTGAGGTAGGTCGGTTTATTTAAGATGTGATGGATTTTAGTGTCATCAGAATAGGTGATGGTGTCTTGAAGTTTGCGTTGGAAATAGGGCTGATTTAGTGCGGTGATATCGGTTTCAAAAACGACTTTATCCGCCACGGAGTAGGCTTGGTCATAGGCGCTTGGTAATGGATAATCCGAGGCGCTCAACATATGAATTGTTCCGCCTAAGTAGAGATGCTTGGTCTCCGTGGATATTTTCCATACGGACGCCGCTTCTGCTTGTAACCCAAGCACCGCGATGAACATTAAAGCACTGTGTTTTAAGTTTTGCATAGGGTGTTGATCCGTCTTTATAAATGAATGTCAGCGCCAATACATTGCCCAATGTGAAGAAGGTACGAATAGGTCGTCTGAACATCAGCCCCATCAGAGAAACGCCTTCTTTAAGTCATTACATGGTTTCCTTAATAAATGAATTCTACAGCATGACGTGGTGGGGGAAAGTCTCATCTTGATGCTTTTTTATTCGTTTATGCCATTTTTTTATGAGCGGACAATGTGGCTAAAGAGGTAAAAACATATCCCATGACAATAAGGGGTGATGATCAATGTTAGTTTTTATAACTTGTTGAAATTAGAGCGTTGAAATTCATTTCAAGGGTGTGTGGAGCGGTTTGATTTACGAATTGTTCATGTTGGGAAGGTTCAAAAAAAATCGCTTGGTGTATTTTGTCATTAACTTTGGCATCTTTTGTTATTGAGAGAATGGCTGTTATAGACGACTCTTTCTAACATCGAAAGAGTTCATTTTGGAACTGTTCCAACAAAAACAATAAGAGGTCATAGGCCATGCCTGAATATAAAGCGCCCTTGCGCGACATCAAATTTGTCACAGAAGAAGTTCTGGATATTTACGGTCATTACGCAAAACTGCCTGGTGCTGAAGAAGCAACACCAGATATGGTATCTGCGATTCTAGAAGAAGGCGCTAAGTTTGCAGAGCGTGTTCTTTCTCCTTTAAACCGTGTTGGTGATCAACAGGGTTGTCAGTTCAATGAGGGTGTTGTTACCACGCCAGAAGGTTTTAAAGAAGCTTACCAGCAATACGTTGAAGGTGGTTGGCCATCTTTGTCTCACCCTGAAGAAATGGGTGGTCAAGGTTTGCCAGACTCTCTAGGTATGTTGGTCACAGAAATGATTTCTACGGCAAACTGGTCTTGGGGAATGTACCCAGGTTTGAGCCATGGTGCGATGAACACCATCGAGCAACACGGTACGGATGAGCAAAAACAAACGTATCTAAGCAAGCTCGTATCAGGTGAATGGACTGGTACCATGTGTTTGACTGAACCGCATTGTGGTACTGACTTAGGTATGTTGAAAACCAAAGCAGAACCTCAAGAAGATGGTAGCTATGCCATCAGTGGTACAAAAATCTTTATTTCTGCGGGTGAGCACGATATGGCGGACAACATTGTCCACATTGTGTTGGCGCGTCTGCCTGATGCACCAGCTGGTACTAAAGGTATTTCATTATTTATTGTGCCTAAGTTCAACGTGGATGACGCAGGTGAAAAAGCCGACCGTAACCAAGTGGCTTGTGGATCCATCGAGCACAAGATGGGGATTCACGGTAATGCGACTTGTGTGATGAACTTTGACGGTGCAAAAGGTTTCTTAATTGGGCCACCAAACCGTGGTTTGAATTGCATGTTTACCTTTATGAACGCAGCGCGTTTGGGTACGGCAATGCAAGGTTTGGCTCACTCTGAATGGGCGTTGCAGAATTCTGTGGCTTACGCTAAAGATCGTCTGCAAATGCGCGCTTTGTCTGGTGCAAAAGCACCTGAAAAAGCCGCAGATCCAATTATTGTTCACCCTGATGTGCGTCGTATGTTACTGACTCAAAAAGCCTTCGCAGAAGGTGGTCGTGCAATGATTCATTATTGTTCTATGTTAGTGGATAGCACTAAGCATGGCAGCAAAGAAGAGAAAGAAGAAGCAGAAGAGTTGATGTCTTTGTTGACACCAATTGCGAAGGCTTTCTTGACGGAAACAGGGTTTGAAGCGGCTAACCAAGGTTTGCAGGTATTTGGTGGGCATGGCTTTATTGCTGAGTGGGGTATGGAGCAAAACGTACGTGATTGCCGTATCGCGATGCTTTATGAAGGTACAACCGGTATTCAGGCACTGGACCTTTTGGGTCGAAAAGTCCTGATGACCCAAGGTGCTACCTTGCGTCGATTTACTAAAATGGTTCACAAGTTCTGTAAAGAGCACAAAGGTGATAAGCGCTTTAAGTCTTACATCACGGCACTGGATAAGCTCAACAGTGAGTGGGGTGATGTCACCATGAAGATTGGTATGAAAGCGATGCGCAACAAAGAAGAAGTCGGCGCTGCGTCTGTAGATTACTTAATGTTCTCTGGCTATGTGGTGTTAGCGTATTTCTGGGCACGTATGGCTGTTACGGCGAAAACCAAGTTAGAAGAGGGTACGGACGAAGTCGGTTTCTATACCGCTAAGTTGCAAACAGCGACTTTCTACTACGAGCGTATTTTGCCACGCACTAAAGCTCATGTGGAAGCCATGTTGTCTGGTGCAGATAATCTACTTGCAATGGAAGAAGACAATTTCTTATTCCTAAATGCTTAATAACAAAATGGCACACCATACTATGTGGTGTGCCTGATAAATAGAATATTGAAGAGGTGTACTATGAGCGAAGCTAAAGCGGTTTTTGATGCGATGCTAGGTCGTTTTGACGCAGATGAAGCGGATGATATGGAAGCGGTTTTTCAATTTGACTTAGATGATGCAGAGAACTATCACTTAAGTATTGAAGACGGAAAATGTGAAATGGGTGAAGGTGAGCATGATGATCCAACCGTGACCTTAAGCATGGACCTGGAAACCCTTAAAGATGTAATGAGTGGCGAATTAGATGGCATGCAAGCCTTTATGCAAGGTAAAATTCGTGCAGATGGAGACATTATGCTAGCCACGAAATTGACGCAAATCTTTCCCCAATAAGTTGAAATTTTGCGCAACGCTCTTAAGGCTCAACTGCTAAACTGTAGTTGGGCTTTTGCATTTCTCTCCAACATAAAAAAAACAACTGGAGCTTTTTATGACAATGGATACTTCTCTAAATAACAACGCAGAAAACGAGAAAGTGCCAGGTAGTTATTTACCAGACTCGCTAAACCCTAATGGTTATCAATGTCTAACGGATGTACTTGCAAAAGCGGTTAATAAATACGCCGACTTGCCTGCCTACACAAGTGTGGGGCGCACCATTACTTACCGTGAACTGGATGAAAAATCTAACGAGTTTGCGGCCTACCTGCAAAATGAAACAAACTTATCTCCTGGCGATCGTATTGCCATCCAATTACCTAATATCATTCAATATCCGATTGTCCTTTTTGGCGCCATGAAAGCGGGTATGGTAGTGGTAAATACGAATCCGCTTTATACACCTAAAGAATTGGAACATCAGTTTAATGATGCCGATGTTAAAGCTTTAGTGGTGTTCGCTAATATGGCGAGCAATGTGGAAAAAATTCTTGCTAAAACCAGCATTCAGCATGTCATCATCACAGAAATTGCCGACTTGCATTCACCTGTAAAGCGTTTATTGGTGAACTCTGTAGTGAAATACGTGAAGAAGATGGTACCGCCATATCATATACAGGGTGCGCTTACGTTAAACCAAGCTTTAGCTAAAGGTCGTGGTAAGGTGGTTGAAAAAGTATCAACTAAGCCGGCGGAAATTGCAGTGTTGCAATACACAGGTGGTACGACTGGTGTTGCTAAAGGTGCCATGTTAACGAATGCCAACTTGTTGGCTAACATGTACCAATTGAGTTCCCGTCTTGAGTCCATCATTGATGAGCGCACCGAAACCTACATTGCCCCTTTGCCTTTGTATCATATCTACGCCTTCTTGATTCATGGCTTGACCTTGTTACAGCGTGGTGCGCACAGCATTTTGATTCCAAATCCACGAGACTTGCCAGGTTTTGTGTCTGAACTTAAAAAGTGGAAGTTCACTGGTTTTGTGGGACTAAATACGCTTTTTGTTGGTTTATGCAATCGTGAAGATTTCCGCGCGTTGGACTTCTCTAGTCTTAAATTGACCTGTTCGGGTGGTATGCCACTTACTCACGCTGCAGCCGATGAGTGGAAACGCATTACCGGATGCCAAGTGGTTGAAGGTTACGGTTTAACGGAAACCTCACCTGTTGTGTCATTCAATCCAATTGGTAAAGAACGTATCGGAACCATAGGTTTGCCAGTCGGTGAAACGGACATCAAGATCCAAGGTGATAATGGTGAGGCGTTGCCACAAGGTGAATCTGGCATGTTGTGCGTGCGTGGCCCACAAGTCATGAAAGGGTATTGGAATCGTGAAGAGGCCACTCGCGAAGTGATGACCGAAGACGGTTTCTTGATTACTGGTGACATTGCCATGCAGCATGAAGACGGTTACTTGCAAATCGTTGATCGTGCTAAAGACATGATCATAGTGTCAGGTTTTAATGTTTACCCTACAGAAGTGGAAGATTGCATTTCCTCTCATCCTGCTATCTTAGAGTCCGCTGCCATTGGTGTGCCAGACGACAAAACCGGTGAAGCGGTAAAAGCCTTCGTGGTGATGAAATCTGATGAAGCAATGGATATTGATACTCTGCGTCTATTCTGTAAGGAACATTTGGCCGCTTATAAAGTGCCGAAACACATCGAAGTGCGTACTGAGCTACCTAAAACAAATGTCGGTAAAGTTCTACGTCGTGCCTTACGTGAAGAGGAAATGGCCAGCTAAGGCTGGACTTAACCCTAAGAAACCGCTGGGCAATTAGCTGTTTCTTAGGTGTTTTCTTTCTTTACGCCTTTTCTAGGAGAGAATGATGACGCAAGTGAAACGTCAGTTGCTGCATCGGCGTCGCATTGAGTCCTATGGTTTCTTGCGTGACGACGGCTTATGGGAAGTCGAAGCCACTATGCAAGACCTTAAGGCTCAAGATGTGTACCGCGAATACGATGGTAGCCTAGTTCCTAAAGACAGTCCTTTTCATGATATGTACGTTCGCCTCACGCTCGACGATAGCTTTCTCATTAAAGACATTGAAGTGTCTATGGATGCTTTTCCGTTCCCTGGTTGTGGCGGTGCTGTGCCTGCGTTTGATGTTATTAAAGGTACTCGTATTGGGGCTGGCTGGAACCGTTGGTTAAAGCAAACCTTTGCCGGTAAGTCTGGTTGTACCCATATTATGGAGCTATTGCCAGTAGCGGCGACAACGGCCTTTCAAACTATGTGGCAGCCGTTGAGTGAAAAGTACCCACAGCAGGTGCCAATTGCGATTGGTAAATTAGTGAATACCTGTCAAGGTTGGGCTGATGATGGTCCTATGGTTAGAAAACTGGTGGATGAACAAGTACTAACATTGCCGAATGAGGAGCATCAGTCATGAGTGAATTTGTTACTGAAAGCATTGAATCTGGTATTCAATACATCTGTTTGAATCGAGTTGAAAAGAAAAACGCTATTACATTAGAGATGTATCAGGCGTTAACGCAGGCTTTGCAGTCTGCCCAGAACAATGCTGAGGTAAAAGCCAGTATGATCTATGGCGCTGGGCCAGATTTTTCTTCAGGTAATGACATCAATGAGTTTCTGCAAATTGCCCAAGCACCAGATAAGATGGAAGCCATCATGGCGTTTTTGCAAATGTTGACGCGTTATCAAAAGCCTTTAATCGCCGGGGTTGAGGGGCGAGCTGTCGGTGTTGGTGCAACCATGTTGTTGCATTGTGATATGGTGGTGGCATCACGTCATGCTAAATTGCAGTTCCCATTTGTACAGTTAGGCTTGGTGCCAGAAGCCGCATCAAGCCACCTTCTACCGCAATTAGTAGGGCATCAAAAAGCGTTTGAGATTCTAATCTTAGGGGATTTTGTTGAGTCTGAAGAGGCGAAAGACATGGGCTTGATCAACCATTTGTGTGAGCCGGGCGAAGCCTTTAAAGTTGCGCAACGATATGTAGAGAAAGTGGCAGCGTTACCTGTTGAGGCCGTTGCCCTCAGTAAAGATCTGCTCAAGCATCGAGCGCAAGACGATGTGCAGATGGCTTTGATGCGAGAAGGGCGGATTTTTAAAGATAGATTAAAATCCAAAGAAGCTTATCAAGCTTTCGCATCTTTTCTTTCCCGTAATAAATAAGTCGCTGCGAGTGTGCCGATGAGCCTCACCTTTTGGTGGGGCTTTTTTGTTTGTACGGTATTTGTCATTTGTTTTATTGAATTCGGTCTAAACTCAAAGAGCGTAAACCGCTGGAATCACTTTGGAATTATCCTCTTGAATATTTTTGTTAGTTAACTGGCGCTTTTTTGTTATTGATGAAAATCGCTCTCAAACTAATATAGACTGCAAGAAAATAATAAATATGAGGGACTTATGAAAATCCTAGTATCTGTTAAACGAGTTATTGATTATAACGTTAAAGTTCGTGTTAAAGCCGACCATACTGCGGTCGATTTAACGAACGTTAAAATGTCTATGAACCCTTTCTGCGAAATCGCTGTGGAAGAGGCTATCCGCCTGAAAGAGAAGGGCGTAGCGTCTGAAGTTGTGGCGGTTTCTATCGGCTCTAAAGCTTGCCAAGAAACTTTGCGTACCGCCCTTGCGTTGGGTGCTGATCGTGCCATTCAAGTAGAAGCAGAAGACGATGTTGATTCTCTCTCTGTCGCAAAATTGCTAGCGAAAGTTGCGCAAGAAGAGGCGGCTGATTTGGTCATTATGGGTAAACAAGCGATCGATTCTGACAATAATCAGACAGGTCAAATGTTAGCGGCTTTGTTGGATTACCCTCAGGCGACCTTTGCTTCTGAAGTAGTGATCGAAAACGGTGAAGCGCAAGTGACACGTGAAATTGATGGTGGTCTGCAAACATTGGCCGTGACATTACCAGCAGTGGTAACCACTGACCTACGTTTGAATGAGCCGCGTTTTGCCTCTTTGCCAAACATCATGAAAGCCAAAAGAAAGCCTCTGGATGTAAAAACGCCTGCTGATTTGGGTGTGGAAATTCGCTCTAACGTTAGTGTGGTATCGGTTACGCCTCCACCAGAGCGTGCTGGTGGTATCAAAGTAGGCTCTGTTACTGAGTTGGTAGATAAACTTAAAAATGAAGCGAAGGTGGTGTCATGAGTATTTTAGTCATTGCTGAACACGATAATAAGTCTCTTAAACCGGCTACTTTGAATACGGTGACTGCGGCGTCACAAATTGGTGGTGATATTCATTTGTTGGTTGCAGGTTTTGAATGTCAAACGGTGGTTGAACAAGCTGCCGCTGTTGCTGGCGTAGCAAAAGTATTGGTTGCCGATAACCAAGCTTATGAGCACCAGTTGGCCGAAAACACCTCTAAGTTAATTATTGATGTTGCTGAAGGCTATACGCACATTTTAGCGCCCGCTACTACGACAGGTAAAAATACCTTGCCTCGTGTGGCCGCTTTGCTTGATGTGGCTCAACTATCTGATGTCATCAAAGTGGAATCAGCGGATATCTTTGTTCGACCTATCTATGCAGGTAACGCCATCGCCACCGTTAAGTCCTCTGATTCCGTTAAAGTGATGACGGTTCGTGCGACAGGTTTTGATGCGGCAGCAAGCGAAGGTGGCAGTGCTGAACGTGAAGTCTTGTCGCAAGTTATCGCTGCAGACAAGAGTCGCTTTGTAAAAGAAGCATTGGCAGAGTCTGATCGTCCAGAGTTAACCGCAGCGAAAGTGGTGGTGTCTGGTGGTCGAGGTATGGGGAATGGCGACAACTTCAAACTATTGGAAGGTGTGGCTGACAAACTGGGTGCTGCCGTCGGTGCTTCTCGTGCTGCAGTAGATGCTGGTTTTGTACCGAATGATCTACAGGTAGGTCAAACGGGTAAAACCGTTGCCCCTGATCTGTATATTGCCGTGGGGATTTCTGGTGCCATTCAACATTTGGCTGGTATGAAAGATTCCAAGGTGATTGTGGCGATCAACAAAGATGAAGAAGCGCCAATTTTCCAAGTGGCGGATTACGGTCTGGTAGCGGATTTGTTTGACGCGGTGCCAGAACTGGAAAGCAATCTATAAGTATTCCCTAGGGAAAACGATTTAATCTGGGCCCAGTTCATTTCTGTTGAGCTGGGTCATAATAAAAATAATTGGAGACCAGCATGATTTTCGAAGGACAAGCAGTCAAGGTTGCAGTCGATGATGCAGGTGTGGCAACCGTCACTCTGGATTTGGCCGGTGAGTCGGTTAACAAGTTTAACAGTCTTACGTTAAGCGAATTAGCAAAAGCCGTTGATGTTCTTAAACAAACTGATGACCTAAAAGGTGTCGTCATTGCCAGTGCAAAAGACGTTTTTGTTGTCGGTGCCGACATCACTGAATTTACCTCATGGTTTAAATTGTCAGATGAAGATTTGACAGACAAACTGCGCGATGCACATAACATTTTTAATGACATTTCCAACTTACCTTGCCCAACCGTAGCGGCCATTAATGGCATTGCACTCGGTGGCGGTATGGAATTGGTATTGTCATGTGACTATCGTGTGATGGCTGATTCCGCGAAAATTGGTCTTCCAGAAACGCAACTAGGTATCTACCCAGGTTGGGGTGGTACAGTGCGTCTACCTCGCCTTATCGGTGTTGACAATGCCTGTGAATGGATCTGTGGCGGTGCGCAAAAACGCAGTGCCGATGCTATGAAAGATGGTGCAGTTGATGCTGTTGTGTCGGCTGATAAAGTTCAGGGATCTGCGCGCCACCTTATCCAGCAAGTAATCGATGGCAAGCTAGACTACAAAGCACGCCGTGAAGAATTGCGTGCGCCAATGGAATTCACACCAATTGAAAAAATGATGATTTTCGAATCTGTTCGTGGTGTGGTTGGGGCGAAAGCCGGTAAACATTATCCGGCACCAATGGCGGCGATTAAAACCATGGAAAAAGGCATCAGCCAATCTATGGAAAAAGCCATTGAGACGGAAATTAAAGGTTTCATTAAGCTTGCTAAAGGGCCTGTAGCCAAATCTTTGGTGAACTTGTTCCTAAGTGATCAAGCCATTAAGAAAACCGCAGGCAAAGTATCGAAAGGTGCGACGCCAGTGAAGCAAGCTGCGGTACTAGGAGCAGGTATTATGGGTGGCGGTGTCGCTTACCAATCTGCTTCGAAAGGCACGCCGATTATCATGAAAGACATTCGCCAAGAAGCATTGGATCTTGGTTTGAGTGAAGCGAACAAGTTGTTCAATGGCCAAGTTGAGCGTGGTCGTTTGACCACAGATAAAGCGCTTAAAGCCATGAATGGTATCACTCCAGCATTGAGTTATGGTGAGTTTGAACACGTTGATCTAGTGGTGGAAGCCGTCGTTGAAAACGTGAAAATCAAGCAGTCTGTCTTGGCTGAAGTAGAGGGTAAGATCGCTGATGACGCGATCTTGACATCCAATACGTCGACCATCTCAATCACAGAATTAGCGAAAGCCTTAAAACGCCCAGAAAACTTCTGTGGTATGCACTTCTTCAACCCTGTGCATCGTATGCCATTAGTAGAAGTTATCCGCGGTGAAAAAACCAGTGATGAAGCGATTGCTAAGACTGTTGCTTACGCACAAGCCATGGGTAAAACCCCAGTGGTAGTAAACGATTGCCCAGGTTTCTTGGTAAACCGAGTTCTTTTCCCTTACTTCGCAGGTTTCTCTTTGATGATGCAAGAAGGTGCGGATTTCCAAGTGGTTGATAAGACTATGGAGCGTTTCGGCTGGCCAATGGGCCCGGCTTACTTGCTTGACGTAGTGGGTGTGGATACGGCTTATCATGCGGATCAGGTGATGGCGGATGGTTTCCCGGATCGTATGAAGCACGAAGGCAAAAATGCGGTTGATCGTTTGTTTGAACTTGAGCGTTTTGGTCAGAAAAACGGTAAAGGTTTCTACGCTTACGAGCCAGATCGCAAAGGTAAGCCGAAGAAAATCTTTAATGAAGAAATTAATGAGTTGCTCGCCCCTGTTGTGACCTCTAAAACGGAATTAAGCGAAGACGATATTATCGCTCGTATGATGATTCCATTATGCATCGAAACCGTTCGTTGCTTGGAAGAGAACATTGTCTCTTCTGCTGCTGAGGCGGACATGGGCTTGATTTACGGTATCGGTTTCCCTCCATACTTGGGTGGTGCTCTGCATTACTTGGATCAGATGGGACTGCAAGCATTCTGTGATCTTGCAGATAAATACAGCCACTTAGGTAAGTTGTACGAGCCAACCGCGAAAATGCGTGAAATGGCGAAAAACAACGAAACTTACTACAGCGCTTAATTGCCCAAAGGAAGAGGAGAATCTCCATGAAACTGAATCCAAATGATGTCGTAATCATCGACGCAGTTCGTTCACCTATGGGTAAATCCAAAAATGGTGTGTTTCGTAACGTGCGTGCGGAAAATTTATCTGCAGGTCTAGTAAAGGCCTTATTCAAACGTAATCCAGATGTTAATCCTAATGACGTCGAAGACCTAATCTGGGGCTGTGTAAACCAGACTCTAGAGCAAGGTTTTAATATGGCACGTGCCGTGTCTTTGTTGGCTGGTTTGCCAATCACATCGGCAGCGCAAACGGTAAACCGTCTATGTGGTTCCTCAATGTCTGCGATCCATACTGCGGCTCAAGCCATTATGACAGGCCAAGGTGATGTGTTTGTGGTAGGTGGTGTTGAGCACATGGGCCACGTTGGCATGATGCATGGGGTAGATGTTAACCCTGCCTTATCTAAGCACATGGCAAAAGCGTCCATGATGATGGGTGTAACAGCGGAAATGTTGGGCAAAATGCATGGCGTCAGCCGTGAAGCGCAAGATGCCTTTGCTGTTCGTTCTCATCGTCTTGCTCATGAAGCGACGCTTCAAGGTCGTTTTGATAACGAACTTGTCGCCATTGAAGGTCATGACGCAGATGGTAATAAGATCTTAGTTGAAGTAGATGAGGTGATTCGCCCAGAAACGTCTATGGAATCTTTAGCGGGTCTGAAACCTGTTTTCATGCCAAAAGTAGGTACGGTAACCGCAGGTACGTCTTCTGCTCTGTCTGATGGTGCATCAGCGATGTTGATGATGTCGGCTCAAAAGGCACAAGACTTGGGCTTAACGCCAATTGCCAAAGTACGCAGTATGGCAGTAGCGGGTTGTGATCCAGCGATCATGGGCTATGGTCCAGTACCAGCGACTAAGAAAGCACTTAAGCGTGCGGGTCTGACGATTGATGATATCGATATGGTGGAACTAAACGAAGCCTTCGCTGCGCAATCTATTCCTGTATTGAAAGACCTTAAATTGATTGATTTGGTTGATGATAAAGTCAACCTAAACGGTGGTGCGATTGCTCTTGGACACCCATTGGGTTGTTCTGGTACACGTATTTCCACCACTCTGCTTAATGTGATGCGTGATAAAGACGCAACACTCGGGCTTGCTACCATGTGCATCGGCATGGGGCAGGGCATCGCAACCGTCTTCGAGCGAGTGTGATGCTGATAACTTGTCGAATGCTACTTCGATAAGATCTATCTCTAACTTCTGTCTTTTGCCCCACCTTGTGTGGGGCTTTTTTTTGCCTGCTAGGTTATTCGCCATCGTGACTCTGTGGCGATTCTGTATCATGATAACCAATCGAAAGATCCGTTTAGATGTGTATTAAGGAGTTCTGCATGAAGATTGCCGTATTGGATGATTATCAAGACAGTGTTAGACATCTGGCCAGCTTCGCCTTGTTAAAAGATCATCAAGTGGTGATCTTCAATGACACTTTCAATGAGGATGAATTGGTTGCGAAATTGGGTGATGTGGAGATCTTGGTACTGATCCGCGAACGGACTGTTATCACTGAAACACTGCTAAAACGACTGCCTAACCTCAAACTCATTAGTCAGACCGGTAAAGTCAGTAACCATTTAGACCCAGCATTGTGCCACCAGTATGGCGTGGAAGTAGCGGAAGGTGTTGGTTCTCCTGTGGCACCGGCTGAGCTTTGCTGGGCTTTGATTATGGCGGCGAGTCGTCATATCCCAACCTATGTGAATCAGTTACAACAAGGTCAGTGGCAATTGTCCCAAGAACTTGGTTTGGGGCGAACACTCAATGGGCAAACTTTGGGTATTTGGGGATACGGAAAAATCGGCCAGCGTATTGCGCAATTTGCTAAAGTGTTTGGTATGCAAGTAATGATTTGGGGCAGTGAAGCCTCACGTAAAAAAGCCTTGGCGGATGGTTTTTCGGCCGCTGAGTCTAAGTCTCAATTTTTTCAATCGGCCGATATAGTGTCGTTGCATTTGCGCCTCAATGAGGCAACCAAATATTGTGTGACCAAAGCAGATTTGGCTCAAATGAAGTCTGATTCTTTATTCGTCAATATCAGTCGTGCGGAGCTGGTTGAGTCGAGAGCTTTGTTTGACGAATTAAGTCGTGTGCCCAGTAAACGCGCCGCGGTGGATGTCTATGAAAATGAGCCAGCGAATGCACAAAATGAACCCTTGTTAGGCTTACCTAATGTCTTGTGTTCACCGCATCTTGGCTATGTTGAGCACAATAGTTACGAGTTGTATTTTAACGCGGCTTTTGAAAATGCAGTGGCTTTCGCGGATGGAAAACCACAACAACTTGTCCCTAGACTTTAAAGCTGTCAACTTGTTTATTTAGCCCTTGATAGAGTGTTGAAATATGCTCTGATTGATTTCTGACCAGGGAGGAAACCTCTTCCGCTTTTTCAGTTTGTTCTTTTAATGACATTAGATTCTCGTTAATGCTATTCGCAACAGTGGATTGCTCTTGTGTGGCTTGTGCTGTTTGAGCCGCCATATTTTGAACTTTATCAAAAGACTCTTTTAATGAGTCAAAGGTTTGAGTGACTTCATCAAAGTTAGCAGCGGTATTATTAACGTTAGAACGGCTGTTTTGCGTAACACTCAACGACTTTTGTACATTAATTTTTAGTTGATCTATGGTGGTTTCTATTTCATCCGTACTGTCTTGAGTACGCGTAGCAAGCGTACGAACTTCATCGGCAACCACAGCAAAGCCTCGCCCTTGTTCTCCCGCTCGAGCGGCCTCAATGGCGGCATTTAGTGCTAGGAGGTTGGTTTGTTCGGCAATGTTACGAATCACTTCCAGAACCGATGCAATGGCTTCCGAGCTTTCTTCCAGTTCTTTGGCCCTTGTTAATGATTCCTCTATATCACCGATTAAACCTGCAATGGCATCGTGAGAGGTTTTGACGGCCTCGATACCTTGTTGAATAAGGTTGGTTGATGTGGTGGCTTCAGTGGCAGTTTCGGTGGCGACATCTTCCATCTGCTGATTGGCCATGTTCATTTCATGACCAGCGCTGACGATGGAATCCGAAACGGTGGCTAAGGTCTTGGTGATTTGAGTGGTATCGTCTGACGCGCTTTTTAATTCATTGGTCATTTTACCTAATGAATTAGATTGTTTATGAATACTGGCAATAATCAGACGAAGCTGTTCGACAAAACCATCGAATTCTTTTGCTAAATCCCCTAATTCATCTTTCGAGGTTGAGTTGATTTTTTGGGTTAAATCACCATCGCCTTCTGCAATCTCTTTTATACGCTGAGTCATGTCTTTGACATCTTTCGTCAATTTAAGCGGAATGAAGTAGCCAAATATCATGGCAATTATAAAGGAGATGGCAATGATCACCATGGCAATTTCTTGATAAGACTTCACTTTTTCTTGAGTAATTTCTTCTGCCGTTCTGGAGTAATTTCTGACGGTTTCGCCGGCTTGATCCAGCATTTCTCGAATGTCGGAAAAAACCTTATCGGCAATCATAAAGCTGTCTGAAAGCATGATTTTACTTTCAATGTTGGGAGAGTCGATAAGTGCTTCACTTGCTTGGAACCACTCATTAAATAAGGTATCGAACTCACGATATGGTTCGGTAAGGAAAGGCTCAGAAACTAATAAACTGCCATAAGTATGGAAACGCTGTAAGGCTTGTTGGGTATTTTCTTGAAAAGACAGTTTGTTTTCTGCAAAGTCACCCACGCCATTAATGATTTTTTGCTGACTCAGTCTGGCCTGATATAGATCTCTGTCGGCATTAAGGACTTCACTTATTGCTTCAATATAATGCTGTAAATCCAGATCAGAACCATACTTTTTTTCCATAGCATGGGTGTGATCTCTTAGCTTTTCACCTGCTTCATCCAGCATATTTCGAATCACCATAAACTTCTCATCAAGTTCTAGAAATTCTTGTGAAATAGTGACTTGTGCTTTTGAGGTAATGGCTAATTGGTTACTGGCAGTAAGCCATCGATTATAAAGTGCTTCAAACGATTCAAAAGGTTGAGTTAATTCAGCAGGTTCGTCTTCAAGGTGTTGTAAAAATAGCTGAAAACGATCATAAACTTGTTGGGCGTTTTCTTCATAATCCTTTAAGTTTTGCTCTCTGTGGCCATCGTTTGCGTATAATTTCTCTTGCGCCAAGCGAGCTTGATAAATATCGCGATCGGCATTTAGCACTTCAGAAATGGCCTCAAAATAATGCTCTGTTTGCACCCCCATGGTGTGTTTTTGAAAATTACTCATAAACATCATGAAGACAAATAGGGCCACTAAAATGAGAGCAAGCGATATGATTGGCATCATGACTTTTAATCGAATTGAATGAATGCGCATTTTTGTTCCCTTTACCTAGTAATATGGACTGTACAAAAAATAGTCTAGGTTATGTGAGAAGTATTATGCCAAAATTGTATTCATTTAATTTGTAAAGTTTAGTAAAAAGAAAGGCTTAGAGATTTCTTTAGTCATGAGCCGTTTTAATTTATTAGATAATCGAGTGTTAATAGTTTGGAGGCTTGCCGTTGCATAATGATCTCGCCAGCTCGTATTGACAGCAACACTTCACCTTGACGACGAATGACACTGTAATCGTCTTCGCCTTCCAATAAAATGCAGTTTGCCGTTTTGCCAACTTCAATGCCGTAATCTTCTATGCACAGAGTTTTTGCACTGTTATTCGTAATAAGGTCGAGTGCTTGGCGATAGTCTTGATAGCCCATCATTTGGCAGATATGAAGGGCAAAATCTAAGGTTCTCAATAACTTGCCATTGCCTAAGGAATACCAAGGGTCAAAAATAGAGTCTTGGCCTAAGCAGACATTCATACCGGCTTCTAATAGCTCTTTTACGCGAGTCACTCCACGGCGTTTTGGGAAGCTATCAAAACGGCCTTGCAGATGAATGCTCTCCGTAGGGCAAGAAATGAAATGGATGTTTGAATTTTTCAATAAGCGGAACAGCTTTGAACAATAGGCATTATCGTAAGAGTGCATCGCCGTCGTGTGACTGGCGGTGACCTTGTGTCCCATGTCATGTTGCAACGCTTCGTAAGCAAGGAATTCTAAAAAGCGTGAGTTGGGGTCGTCAATTTCATCGCAATGCACATCCACTAAGCGATCGTATTTTCGTGCTAAAGCAATTAAGGTTTTGACGGATTCTTCACCGAGTTCTCTGGTGTATTCAAAGTGCGGGATGCCGCCGACGACATCGGCGCCTATTTCCAACGCTTGTTCCATCAAGTCCAAACCGTTTGGGTAAGACAGCATGCCGTCCTGTGGGAAAGCGACCACTTGAATATCAATTTTGTCTTTCAATTCATCGCGAATCGCACACAATGTCTTTATGCCAATTAAACTAGGGTCGGTAGTATCTGCGTGGGTGCGAATAGCCTGTACGCCATTTTGCACCAGCAATTCGATGGTGGACATGACTCGGCGACGGATATCCGCTTCATCCAGCATGGGCTTACGCTGACGCCAGCGTTCAATGCCTTCGAATAGAGTGCCACTTTGGTTCCACTCGGGTTCTCCGGCGGTCAGTGCCGCATCCAAGTGTATATGAGGTTCCACAAAGGGCGCACAAATAAGGTTTTGTTGCGCATCTATTTGCCCCTCCGTGGCTTGAATAAACTGAGTTTGTGAGGTGATTTTGGTGAACTTGCCGTGTTCAATATCAAGTGTAAAAAGTTCGGATTCGTGACGTAAACGGGCGTTAATAATTTGCATAAGTGTCTTTAATCCTTGGTTTACAAAACGGAGCTGAGCATTATTTAGCAAACCGTTCGTTGGTATAGAAGTTAGTCATGTGTGTCATAAAAATCAGTTTTCTGTCATCCAAAGTTAGATGAATTCGCTTTTTGAAAATGAGACCAACACTCTTTGTGTTGGTCTCTTGTAAATTGAGAGCAGCGACGCCAGGTTTGCTCACGAATGCTTAAGGACCTTCCTTAACTGCTGTCTTAGGTTGATTTTGTGTAATCAGAGTGAGTACAGCATAAACCAGAATGGCACTGATCACACCCACAATGGGGGGTAATATTGGTGAGGTATAGGCCGCCGCCGAGGCGATAACATAAGCCACCAAGCCCGGCCAATGGAAAGCGGGTAATTGGCTGGTTTCAAGGCTTGGGTATTGACCCTTATGACGAATCCAGAAGTCCGCCATGATAATGCCACCAATGGGAGGAATAAAGGTACCAAGTAAAACCAAGAAAGGAATTAAGAAATTGTACATACCAAAAACAGCAAGCAAAGTACCAATGGCGGCCCCCACTAAAGTAACTGTGCGGCGTTTATCTGTTCGCACTAGGTTACAACCTGCCACGGCAAAGTTGTAAATGGTGTTGTCTTGTGTGGTCCAGATGTTCATAAACAACATGAGTATCGCCAGTACCAAAAAGCCTTGCGCTAACATAACATCCACAATGTCGGCTTGTTGATAGATAAGGGTTCCCAATGCGCCAGTAAGCACCATAAGCCCATTACCAATGAAAAAAGCCGCCATGGTGGCGATAATGGCCACTTTGCCACTGCTGGCAAAACGACTCCAATTAGTGGCTTGCGTACCACCACTGATGAAAGTACCAATCATTATGGTCACCGCCGCGGTGAAACTGAGGCTCTCGGTGGTTTCAATGTTGAGCAAGCCAGCCATACCGCCCACATCCACTAAGCCGGTATAAAGACTGATTAAAATAAAGATCAGCATCAGCGGCACAGCAAATCGTGACAAGATATCCATGCCTTTGAAACCTATCATGGCGGTAATGCAGAAGGCCATGCCAAACAAAATCATCAAAGGCGTTTGCCAACTTTCGGTGATGCCGGTTACTTTTACCAGCACAATCGCTAATGTTGCAGTGCCCCACGCATACCAACCAATCTGGGTGAAACCCAATACAAAATCAGACAGTTTACTGCCGACTTCACCAAAACAATAACGTCCCATTAATACACTGTTTAAACCACTTTTAAAGGCGATATAAGCAAGCGCAGAAGCGTAAGCTCCAAGCAAGAAATTGCCTAGTAATATCACCCACAATAGTTCAGAAAAAGAAAAGGCCTTACCTAATGTTCCTCCAGCCCACATGGTGGCGGTGAAAAAGGTAAAACCCAACAACACAAACGCCATCGGCAATAAGCCTCGACGCGCACTTTGTGGAACTTCCGATAACGGATAATCAGACTGGTTCATGACACTCTCCTTTGGATGATTTTTGCTCTGGTCTATCTTTTACAAAGCAACTTATGAACCAGTTTTCGTTAAATGTTCGCTGGTGGTGAATTGTTGGCGAGATACCCAAAAAATGATGGCTAAGGTTAGGCAAGTTGTACAAGGATGTTCTATCTTGTTGTTGAGAGGAGCAAAATGAATTTACTGAATGCACTAAATTATAGCCAAGTTTGAAGTAAGTCGGTCATTAGGCTATTGGTTAATTAGTTTTTATTTATTAGATGTTGTTTATTAATAGTTCTATAAATATACCTACACGGAGGGGAAACCTCTAACCAGCTATATAAGAAAGAGTGTGTTGCTTGGAGCAGTCAAAGCAACATAACGTATCAAGCAGGAGAAGATTATGTCGAACGAAAGTAAATGTCCTTTTAATCACGGTGCAGGCGCTACCACTCAGTCTGCAGGACGCGGTGCTTCGAACAAAGATTGGTGGCCGAACCAATTGAACATAAAAATGTTACATCAGCACTCAAAAGAATCGAACCCAATGGGGGGCGATTTTGATTATGCTGAGGCATTTAATAGTCTAGATTTGGAAGCGGTTCGTCAGGATTTGTATACGCTAATGACGGATTCTCAAGACTGGTGGCCAGCGGATTACGGACACTATGGTCCTTTCTTTATTCGAATGGCTTGGCACAGTGCAGGTACTTACCGAACAGCAGATGGTCGCGGTGGTGCTACATCCGGTACTCAGCGTTTTGCACCACTTAACAGCTGGCCAGATAACGTCAACTTAGACAAGGCTCGTCGTTTGTTATGGCCTATCAAGCAAAAATACGGACGTAAAATTTCTTGGGCAGATTTAATGATTCTTGCGGGCAACTGTGCTTTGGAATCAATGGGCTTTAAGACCTTTGGCTTTGCCGGTGGTCGTGTGGATGTGTGGGAACCAGAGGATGATATCTACTGGGGATCAGAGAAAGAGTGGTTGGAACTAAGCGGTGGTGAAGAGAGTCGTTACTCAGGTGATCGAGATCTTGAAAACCCATTAGCGGCGGTACAAATGGGTTTGATTTATGTTAACCCAGAAGGGCCAGATGGTAAGCCAGATCCATTGGCATCAGCGTATGATATTCGCGACACTTTTGCACGTATGGCGATGAACGATGAAGAAACCGTTGCCTTAGTCGCTGGTGGACATACCTTTGGTAAAACTCACGGTGCTGGTGATGCGGCTCAAGTTGGTTCAGATCCAGAGGCGGCGGGTATCACCGAACAAGGTTTTGGTTGGCGTAATAGCCAAGGCAGTGGTCATGGTGTCGATACCATTTCCAGCGGTTTGGAAGGCGCTTGGACGCCAAACCCAATTGAATGGGACAACGGTTACTTTGAAACCTTGTTGAACAATGAGTGGGAATTAACGACTAGCCCAGCCGGAGCCACTCAATGGATTCCAAAAGGCGGGGCGTTAGCGGATGCTGTGCCAGATGCACACGACGCAACTAAACGTCATGCGCCTATGATGTCGACAGCTGACATGGCGTTAAAAATAGACCCAGAGTATGCAAAGATTTCGAAACGTTTTTACGAGAACCCTGATCAATTAGCGGATGCTTTCGCCCGAGCTTGGTATAAGTTGACACACCGTGATATGGGCCCTGTTGAGCGTTACTTAGGGCCTTTGGTGCCAAGTGAAGAATTGATTTGGCAAGATCCTGTGTCTGAAAGCACACGTTCAGTAGTGGATCAAAATGATATTGCATCATTAAAAGAAAAGATTGCACAAAGTGGTTTGTCTGTTGCTCAAATGGTATCAACGGCTTGGGCGTCTGCCTCGACTTACCGTGGTTCTGACATGCGTGGTGGTGCTAATGGTGCTCGTATTCGCTTGGCGCCACAAAAAGACTGGGCGGTGAATGAGCCTGAGAAATTGGCAGTTGTCTTGGCAAAACTGGAAGCCATTCAAACTGAATTCAATCAAGCGCAAACCAGTGGAAAACACATTTCATTGGCGGATCTGATTGTATTGGCTGGTTCGGTTGGGGTAGAGAAAGCTACCAAATCAGCAGGTTATGACATTGAGGTGCCATTTACCCCTGGTCGTGGTGACGCAACGCAGGAACAGACAGACATTGAGTCCTTTGAAGTGCTGGAACCTTTAGTGGATGGTTTTAGAAACTATCAAAAAGCCAAGTTCACTGTGACAACAGAAGAAATGCTATTGGATAAAGCACAATTGTTGACTTTGACAGCACCTGAAATGACCGTCTTGTTAGGTGGCTTACGAGTGTTGGGTGTAAACCACGCGGACTCTGAACAGGGTGTGTTTACGGAACAAAAAGCGGTATTGAGTAATGACTTCTTTGTCAATTTGCTCGATATGGGCACACAATGGGTGGCGACTTCGGATGATGAAATGGCGTTTGAAGGACGTGATCGTAACACCGGTGCCAAACGTTGGACAGCGACTCGAGCAGACTTAATTTTCGGTTCGAATTCGCAATTACGCGCAATTGCTGAAGTCTATGCATGCTCAGATTCACAAGATGACTTTGTGAAGGATTTTGTTGCAGCATGGACGAAAGTAATGGAGCTAGATCGTTTTGATCTCGCTTAACTCCTAGGGGAAAGGTGAATGATTCTAATAGATTGATTCCCACTTCCTAGTGTTACCACGCAAAGCCCCGCTACTGAAAAGTAGTGGGGCTTTTTATTGTTGGTGGTGAAAGTGTCAAGAAGGTAAAGCAATGTATAGTCGGTTTATTCCGATACCTTGGCACAGTATCTTACGGCTTTTAATGGAGGAGAATGACAGTGATGAAACAAAACTTAGTCAAATTGCAAACCAGCCGAAGACGACTGATTCAATTAGCCTCTTCGAGTCTCGTGGCTTTACCTTTTGTGAATTTACTAGGCTGTTCTTCTGCTACGACGAAGGAAAGCGCATCTACTTCTGCTTCACACCCATCCATGGGGCAAAGCAGAAGGCCTCCCATGGGAGAAGCCAATATGCCACCACCAAATGGCGTTGAAGGTATGCCTCCACCGGATGGTATGCCAGGCACGCCACCATCACGAGAATTAGTGGCAGGCAAAGCAGCGGCGAATGCCAAATGGCTGACCGGCGGCACACAGGCAATGGATCAAAACCTGATGTACTTTAATCCACTGAGACAAGCCAATTTAGAAAATGCATGTATAGTCAGTGAGCCAACCACAGAGGGGCCATGTTATTCACGTACACGTTTTCGTAAAGATATTTCGGCAGGACGTGATGGCTTACCGGTACGTTTATGGTTCAAAGTGATAGATGACGATTGTCAGCCTGTGGTGGGGGCAAAAGTGGATATTTGGCATTGTGATCCGTTAGGTGTGTACAGTGGCAGTGATATGCAAATGGTGGATTTTTGTACCAATGGCGATGAAACCTATCAAGCTAGCGATTGGTTCCGAGGTGTACAGATCACAGACCAAAATGGTTTGGTATATTTTGAGACCTGTTTCCCTGGTTGGTATGTAAGCCGAGCGGTTCATATTCACCTTACTATTACGACATCAAACAGCATGTTAACCACCCAAGTTGGTTTTGATGACGCACTAGTTCACGACATCATGGTGAATGAAGCGGTTTATTCTGGACACGGTGCACCCGATACCACCAATGCCACCGATACGGTGTTTCCATCACAAGGCTATCAGGGCTTTTTGATGTCGACCAAAGCCATGTCGGACAAGTCTATGTTGGCTTGGAAAGTCCTAGTGATCGAGAATTGATCCTTTTAATTAGTTAGAACAAGCAGATGAAACCGCGTGCGCGTTCATCTGCTCATTTCTTCTTATGATGCTGATATTTTGATTTTGTAATAATTTGTCAAAATCTATCCTGTTTAATCTAAAGAACAGTAATAATCGCGTTTTTATTGCTTCTTTCTCATGGTTTCAATGCGCAGGGTTAAAATATGAAAGTATCTCACAAGGTTGTAATGGCGGCTTCATTAGTCGTTGTGTTCGCCTTTTCTCTTTATTCTTTTGTTCAGTACCAAAGTTTAAAATCTGCTTTGTATGAAAAAACAGAAGTGAGCACGCAAGAAAGCAGTAAAGCGCTGGCATTGCAAATTAACAACTGGCTAAACGCCAAATTGGCAGTGATAGATCTAGCGGCACAAAATATTGATGGCAATTTCAGTAAGCAACAAATTCAGGATACCTTTAATTTACCCCTCTATAAAAATGAGTTCATATTGCTTTTCGGTGGTTTAGAGTCGGAAAATGGCAAGGCGATAAGCAATGACCCTTCTTGGATTCCACCCTCGGATTGGGATGCTCGTAAACGTCCTTGGTACGCGACGGCAAAACCTCATGATCGAGCTGTGTTAACCGCGCCTTATGAGGATGCGACAACCGGCGACATTCTGATTTCTGTTGTTGCTAATTTCACTGATAACGGACAGTTTAAAGGCGCATTTGGTGGAGACTTAAGTTTAAAAGTGGTCTCTGATGCGGTGAACTCTTTGAACTTTAATCAAACGGGTTATGCCTTTTTGATCAGTAAAGATGGCAAGATCATTAGTCATCCAAATACCGAATTGAATGGTCAGTCTGTATCAGACTTATTGCAGGGCAGTATGCCGAAAATGGCGACCGAATTGACGCCGAAAAAACTCGCCGATGGAACAGATGTCTATGTGACATTCAGCCCGTTAGAAGATTTATACGGAGCGGATTGGTATGTTGGTGTGGTGTTAGACGAAAATAAATTGTTTGCTGATGTTCGTTCATTCGGCTGGATCGCATTCTTTAGTACTTTAATTGCCGTATTGCTTGTGTCGGTCGTTTTATATTTGGTCATTACTAAGCTATTGCAACCATTGCGAGCTTTACAAAGTTCTTTGCAAGAGATCAACGATGGAAATGGTGATCTAACGAAACGCTTGGAAGTGAATCGCAATGATGAATTTGGTGTAGTGTCGGACGAATTTAATAAGTTTGTAGCGCATTTGCAGACCTTGATTACAGAGGTCAAGGGACGCTCTCTAAAAGTGCGTGAGAATACCGATAAAACCGCGGCGTCAGCAAATCAGTCTGCCAATGCTCTTTACACCCAGTTAAGTGAGCTAGACCAGTTGGCTACGGCCATGCATCAAATGTCGGCTACCGCGCATGATGTTGCTGATAATGCGCAAACCGCAGCTGGACGCGCTAATCAAGCGGATGTCGCCGCTAAAGATGGTCAACAAGTGGTAGAACAGACAACGGCCTCCATTGCTCGTTTGACCGAGCGTATGGGAGAAGTGGTCGAGACCATTAATGAACTGGTGGGGTACAGTAATAACATTGAGTCTATCTTGACGGTTATTACAGACATTGCGGATCAAACGAATTTATTGGCGCTGAATGCGGCGATTGAGGCGGCGCGAGCAGGCGAGCAGGGTCGAGGTTTCGCGGTGGTTGCGGATGAAGTCAGAACCTTGGCCTCGAAAACGCAAGAATCTACCGAGCAGATTCAAACCATGATTCAACAGCTGCAAAATGGCGTACGTGTGGCGGAAAAAGTTATTTTGGAAAACCGTGAAGACGCTACGGTTACTCAAGAAGTTTCAAGCAAAGCGAAAGCTTCATTAGAGGTTATACGCAGCAGTATTAATGAGATTAATGATATGACGGTGCAGATTGCCGCCGCCGCAGAGCAGCAAAGTGCGACCTCAAATGAAATTAATCGCAACACCACGAATATCCGCGACATCAGTCAAACGATTTCTGAGGCTGTGGGTGATCAATCTCAATTATGTGAAACCATGGTTGGCATCACATCAGAACAAGCTAAGTCGTTAGACAAGTTTAAGGTTTAATGTTCTAAGTTTTTCTAACGTTCTACACAGCAAAGCCAAACAGAATATTCTGTTTGGCTTTTTTTGTGTATGTGTCCCCAATCTGCTTGTCTCATCATGCTTTTGTCATCTTCTCTGGTTAGTCTGTCATTTTTAGGGTCAGAGGCACAAATGAAGTTTGAAGGTTTGCATGCATTAGCCTTGATGGAAGGCGTCAAAGGAGTGATTGCCTTGATGCTTGTTTTATTGGTGTACTTTTTATCAGGACAAGATTTGCATGCGATGACGCTGGAGAGAATGCGAGCCTTGGCCATATCTGAGCAAAGCCATTACGCCCAATGGCTATTGATGCTTGCTGATAAAGTCTCACAAGGTCGTTTTCCTATGTTTACTGGCTTGGCTCTGTTGTACGCCAGCTTTCGTTTTGTCATGGCGTATGGACTTTGGTTTCACTTACGTTGGACGGAGTGGTTTGCCTTTGTCAGTGGTTGCTTGTATATCCCGTTTGAGCTCTATGCGATTTATCAAGACGTAGCAAAACTCAGCAATTGGATGATTTTGCTCTTTAATCTCATCGTTGTGAGTTATTTGTTTTGGGTACTACAGCGAGACAAGCCTAAGTCGAACAACCGACTTTCTTCATCTTTTTGAAATGAATCAGCTTACAGCTAATGTTTCCACTGTATCTGCTTAGTATCGCCAATCTGACCGTCTGCATTTAATCGATACGCCAGTGATACCAATAAGGTTTGAGCCAGTGTCATAGAAGAGGTTAGGGAGCGAAAGCCCATGACTTCAGCTTCTTTGATATCAAAACACACATCAGACATACCGGCTAATGGACTAATTTTACTGTCGGTAATGGCGATGACCTTGGCCCCCGCTGCATAGGCGTATTCACTCACTGTGACGGTTTCTTGGGCATAAGGGCTAAAAGTGGTCGCGATGATCACATCATCTTTTCGTATGTTGCTGGCTTGTTCGACTAACATGCCACCACCGCCATCGATCAAGTGTGTGGTTTTATTCAGGTGGCGTAAGCTGTAGGCAAAATAACTGGAAATGGGAAATGCCCGACGCAAGCCAATAAGGTAGATGTTTTGTGCCTGTTCCAATAGATCCACAGCCGCATTTAACGCATCAGGTGAGAACTGATGAGCCATGTGACTCATCGAAAAGGCATTACTACTACTAAATTCATTCAGTACATCGCTGGCGTTGATGTTATTGCCAGCCGTATTTTTGTTCATTTTTACCCGTTCGCTGTAACTGGCGGTCGAGGTTTGTTCCACCAAGGATTGGCGAAACAGGTTTTGCATTTCACTGAAACCATTGTATTCAAACGCCGCTGCAAAGCGAACTAGAGTAGAAGGCGGCACACCACATTGTTGTGCGAGACTAGCAACGGTTTCTAGGGCAACCGTATTGGGATGTTCTAGTAAAAAGCGTGCTACCTGTTGTAAACGTTTCGATAAATTGTCGTAGTTTCGACTGATGGCTTGTTGTAATTGCTCAAGGCTAGAAGGTGCGGCCAAAGTAGCTCTCCTTATCATTATTAGAGTTTTTATGGAGATGCTGATTATGGGCATTCCAGCTGGAGCTACTATTAGATGACTTCCTCTTTAAATAAGGCTTTGCATTAAATAGCAGATTCCCCAAACGCAAATTTTAGAACCTATGTTTCAATAATGCAAATTAAATGGAAGTGTTGTTTTCTTTAAGAGTTAAGTCCTACCTAATTGTTTATAAAGAATTATTTTTTCATTTTTTGATTTCAGATAAGAAAGTTGTTAAAAAAAGCAAAATATTTTTTTTATTTCTTGAAATTTTTGAAACAAATATTCTATTATTGTTCTGTTGTTGAAATAAACGATAAATATAAAAACAAACTTTGTTTCGGCGCAGGTAAGTATTCCACCGCTGAACAAGAAACAGATGAAACATAGGACCCGGTTTAATTCGGGTTTTGTTTAGAGGTTAAAGTGGATGTCTAAGCAACTTAGAGTGGGAATGGTTGGATCAGGTTACATGGGTAAGGCCCATGCGATTGCCTATCGTAACGCGATGGCGGCATTTGAAATATCCAATCAATCCCTGATATGTGACATGTTAGCGGATGCAACACCTGAGCTGGCCAAGCAAAAAGCCGCAGAGCTTGGCTTTCACCGCTCCACTGGGGACTGGAAAGAGTTAGTCGCCGATCCGCAGATTGATGTGGTTGATATTTGCGCACCGAATTTTCTTCATAAAGACATTGCTTTAGCAGCCATTGCGTCAGGTAAGCATGTATACAGTGAAAAGCCACTGGCGTTGAGCGCCGCAGATGCCAAACTTATGACCGAAGCGGCTGAGGCCGCAGGTGTGAAAACATTGGTTGGCTTTAATTACATCAAAAATCCTACAGTGCAATTTATTAAGCAGCTTATCGAGCGTGGTGAGTTGGGCGACATAGTGCATTTTCGTGGCGTGTTTAATGAAGACTACTTGGCCGATGCTGCTGTGCCATTTAGCTGGCGACTCCAGAAAGAGTTTGCTGGAACTGGATCATTGAACGATTTGGGCTCGCATCTGGTGCAATTGGCGTTGCATTTGGTTGGACCCATTAGTGCCTTGTGCGCGGATTTAAAAATTGTACATCAGCAACGCCCTTTAGAAGCGTCAGCCACGAATAGTATGGCAAAAGGTCAGGTTGAAAATGATGACCAAGCACACATGATGGTGCGGTTTTCCAACGGTGCACAAGGCACGCTGGAAACCTCTCGTGTGGCTTGGGGTAGGAAAAATGGTTTGTCGTTTGAACTCACTGGCACGAAAGGTAGTGTGGTTTTTGATCAGGAAAGTTTGTCTGAATTTTCACTTTACCTGTCTGGTGAACAGCCAGACGTACAGGGCTTTAAACGAGTATTGGTTGGGCCTGAACATCCGGACTATGCCGCATTTTGTGTGTCGGCTGGGCACGGTTTGGGCTTCAATGATATGAAAGCAGTTGAAATTCGTGACCTCTATGAGGGCATTGTTCATGGTCAAGCTTTGTGGCCAGATTTTAGAGCAGCTGCACAAGTGAATGTGATACTCGATGACGTACTTAAGTCATATGAAGGAAATGCTTGGGTCAAGGTTGAACAATATGATGGGGATCAATAATGAAAAATAAGAATCTGGATGTCATCTGTTTAGGTCGTGCGGCGGTGGATTTGTATTCCGAACAAATCGGATCACCGTTGGAAGATGTCAGTAGCTTTAAGAAGTATTTGGGTGGTTCGTCAGCCAATATCGCATTTGGTACGGCTCGCATGGGGTTAAAGTCTGCCATGTTGACTCGTGTAGGCGATGAGCACATGGGGCGCTTCGTGCGCAACGAGTTAGCTCGTGCCGGGGTCGATGTGTCTCATACGGTGACGGATCAGGACCGCTTAACTGGTTTGGTATTGCTGGGCATTAAAGATCAGGATACTTTCCCGCTTATTTTCTATCGTGAAAATTGCGCCGACATGGCCATTTCAGAAGAGGATTTTGATGAGGCGTTTATTGCCTCATCAAAAGCTTTATTGATTACGGGAACCCATTTTTCTACTGAGTCTACTGACAAAACGGCACGCAAAGCCATTGAATACGCTAGAGAAAATGACACCAAAGTCATCATCGACATCGACTATCGTCCTGTCCTTTGGGGCTTGACGGGGCGTGGTGAAGGTGAAAACCGTTTTGTTTCTGACGATGCTGTGACGCAACATATTATGTCTATTTTGCCCTTGTGCGATTTAATTGTGGGGACGGAAGAAGAGATTCACATTGCGGGTGGTTGCGAAGATACCATTGAGTGCCTGAAGCGTATTCGTAAGGTGTCGTCTGCTGAGTTAGTTGTAAAACGAGGTGCTTTGGGATGCTCTGTGTTCAAAGGTGACATTCCTGAAACCTTGGATGAAGGCATTACTCGTTACGGTGTGACCGTTGATGTGCTTAATGTATTGGGTGCTGGGGATGCTTTCTTGAGTGGTTATTTACGAGGTTGGATCAATCAAGAAAGTACCGAAAACGCGTGTGATTATGCCAATGCCTGTGGGGCCATTGTTGTATCACGTCATGGTTGTTCGCCTGCCATGCCAAGCTTAGAAGAGCTGGATTATTATCTGATCCATCGTGATGAAATTCCACGTCCAGATTTGGATCCAGTGTTGAATTATTTGCATCGTGTGACGACCCAGCGTATCGAACGTGAAGGGGATGACAAAGATTGGCAAGATATGTGTATTTTGGCCTTTGATCATAGACGTCAATTTGTTGATATGTGTCGTGAAGCCGGTGCACCTATTTCGCGTATCAGCAAAGCGAAAGAGTTGATTTTGCAAGCGGCTTATGAAGGTGCGCAGACGCTAGGTGATACCGTGGGTGGAACGGGCATCTTGGCAGATGGCACTTTTGCACAAAATGTGTTGAATGACATTACGGGTAAGGACCATTGGATTGCTCGTCCGGTCGAAATGCCGAGCAGTCGCCCTTTGCGTTTTGAGTTAGGGAACAATGTCGGTCAAGCCATTGCAACCTGGCCTGCCAATCATATCGTCAAATGCTTGGTGTTTTATCACCCAGATGACGAGGTGAATCTACGCAGTGAGCAAGAACAAAAAGTCATGGACTTGTATCGCGCTTGCTGTACCACTGGACATGAACTTCTGTTGGAAATCATTCCGCCAGCGGATTCCGATGTAGACGATGAAACCTTGTCTCGTTCTATTGAGCGTTTCTACAATCTTGGTGTGTTCCCAGACTGGTGGAAACTGCCTTCTCCAAGCAAAATCGCTTGGCAGAACATAGATAATATTATCAAAGCGCGTGCGCCATACTGTCGTGGGGTGGTGTTACTGGGCTTGGATGCGCCGGTAGAGGAATTGAAAGCAGGTTTCTATGCGGCAGCAGGTCAAGAAGTATGTAAAGGCTTTGCCATTGGTCGCACGATTTTCTCAGCGCCAACCAAGGCTTGGCTGAGAAATGACATTAGTGATGCGGAATTTGTTGCTCAAGTGAAGAGCAATTATCTTGAAATGAGCGAATACTGGCGTCAGCGTAACGAAGCGGGTAAATCTCTTTAATCGCCCGCTAACGGAGGCAAAAAATGGAAACAATTCGTTTGACCATGGCACAGGCCTTGGTAAAGCATTTGCAAGCGCAATACACAGTGATTGATGGTAAAGAAGTACCATTATTTGGCGGTGCTTGGGCGATCTTTGGTCACGGTAATGTGGCTGGGATCGGGGAAGCACTGGCGCAAGTAAAAGAGGAATTTACCACTTTTCGCGCACACAACGAGCAGGGCATGGCGCTAGCCGCTTGTGCCTTTGCGAAACAGCACAGACGTCAGCGAATTATGGCTTGTACTACATCGATCGGCCCCGGCGCTCTGAACATGGTCACAGCGGCCGGTTTGGCCATGGCCAACCGTCTACCTGTGCTGTTCTTACCAGGTGATGTGTTTGCTTCGCGAACGCCAGACCCTGTGCTTCAGCAAGTAGAGCATTTCAATGATCCAAGTATGTCGGTAAACGACAGTTTCCGCCCTGTGTCACGATACTTTGATCGTATTAATCGTCCTGAACAGTTGATTACCAGTTTGCCTGTGGCGATCAACACTATGTTGGATCCGATTTCCTGTGGTCCAGCCACTCTTGCTTTGCCGCAAGACGTGCAAGCCATGGCTTATGATTATCCAGTTAGCTTCTTCGCTAAAAAAGTACATGGATTGCGTCGCAATCGTGCTGATGTACAACAATTGTCTGATGCGATTGAGGCCATTAAGCAAGCGAAGAAACCTTTAATGGTGCTAGGTGGTGGCGCCCATTACAGCCAAGCTTTGCCAGAAATCAAAGCTTTCGTTGAAAAACATGGTGTGCCAGCCTGTGAAACCCAAGCGGGTAAGGGCGCTTTGCCTTGGGATCATCAATGGAATTTGGGTTCAGTCGGTGTGACGGGCTCCAGCGCGGCGAATGCGGCTGCTCAGGAAGCCGACTTGGTTATCGCCGTAGGGACTCGTTTGCAAGATTTTACCTCGGCATCACGTACCTTGTTTGCCAATCCAGATTGCACCTTGTTGAGTCTCAATATGGCACCTTTTGATGCGGAAAAGCACAATGCTTTGCCATTGGTGGCGGACGCGAAAACCAGCTTGCAAGAGATGCAAGCGGATTTGTCTGCTTGGCAGAGTGATCAGGCATGGCAAACGCAAGTCATGGATTGGAATAAAGCTTGGTTGGCCGCCGTAGACAAGGCGACAGCTTTGCCACAACAGGCGAGTGATAGCGCTTATTTGCCGACTGATGCCAACGTCATTGGTGTCATCAATCGTCAGGCACAAGCCAATACCACCATAGTGCAAGCGGCAGGTGGTCTGCCAGGTGAGCTACATAAGTTGTGGCGTACTTCGGACGACTTGGGTTATCACGTGGAATATGGCTTCTCTTGCATGGGCTATGAAATTGCGGGTGGCATGGGCGTGAAAATGGCCACACCGGAGCGTGATGTGATTGTGATGGTTGGTGATGGTAGCTATTTGATGCTCAATTCTGAAATTGCTACCTCAGTCATGCTGGGGTTGAAACTCACCATAGTGGTGTTGGATAACCGTGGTTATGCCTGCATTAACCGTTTGCAAAATGCCTGTGGTGGTGAGCCGTTCAACAACCTACTACAAGACTGTCATACGGTGGAAGCCGGTGCGCCAAAAACCGATTTTGCGGCACATGCCAAAGCGTTAGGGGCTGAGTCCGAGCAGGTCGCTTGTTTGGCCGAATTGGACGCCGCGTTAGAGCGTGCCCGAGCCAGTGACAAAACTTATGTGATCGCCATTGATACTGACCCTATGCCAAGCACGCAAGAAGGTGGTGCATGGTGGGATGTAGCCGTACCAGAGGTATCGAGTAGACAGCAAGTAGTGGACGCTGAGCGTCGCTATCAAGCAGCGAAACAAAAACAGCCTTATTAATCATTGAAACGATTTAGGATGCAATCAGATGAACAAAAATAACAACGCCGTAACCGCTTCTAATGTTCGAATTGGCATTAATCCGCTGACTTGGACTAACGATGATTTGCCTTCATTGGGTGCAGATACGCCTTTGGAAGTGTGCTTGAGCGAAGCTCGCCAAGCTGGCTACAGTGGCATCGAGTTGGGTAACAAATTTCCTCGTGATCCAGCGGTTCTTGGGCCAATTTTGCAAGCGCACGATTTGTCTTTAGTGTCAGGCTGGTACAGTGCGCGTTTAATGGAGCGCAGTGCGGAGGAAGAAATTGCCGCCATGCAAGATCACCTTAACCTGCTCAAAGCATTAGGTTCTGATGTCATGGTGTTTGCCGAAGTCACCAATTGCATTCACGGTGATCAGTCTGCTCCTTTGTCACAGCGTCCAGGTATGACTGAGGAGCAATGGCTTGAGTACGCTAAGCGTATTACCCAAGTGGCGGATTACATGGCCGAGCAAGGTGTTAAATTGGCTTATCACCATCATATGGGCACTGTCATTGAAACCGCTGAAGAAGTGGACAAATTGATGGCCATGACGGGCAATAATGTCGGGTTGCTATTAGACACAGGTCACATCACCTTTGCTGGTGGTGATCCTCTGGAAATGGCGAAGAAACATGCTCAACGTATTGTTCATGTGCATTGTAAAGATATTCGTCCAAGCATCTTAAAGGACAATCTAAACCGTGACAGTCCGTTTTTAAATGCCGTATTAGATGGTGTTTACACCGTACCAGGTGACGGCAGCATAGATTATGCGCCGATTTTCGATGTGTTAAAAAGCGTCGATTATCAAGGTTGGATTGTGGTGGAAGCTGAACAGGATCCGGCGATTGCGCATCCGCTAACCTATGCCACCATGGGGTATAAGTACTTGTCGAGCAATCTGCAACAAGCAGGGTTTGCGATTTAAGACAAGCTGACAACAAGATTGATAACAACAGGGAGCATCAAAAAAGGTGTTCTGTTTACCGAATTGATGAATGAAAGAGAGAAGGTTTATGTCTAGTTCAAACACACTGATGGGTAATTTTATTGATAATCAGTTTGTCGCGAGTGCCTCAGCTCGTCAGGCCAATGTATTTAATCCTGCGACCGGTGATGTTTCGTTGCAGGTGTCGTTAAGTACGGTTTCTGAGACGGAAGCAGCGATTGCATCCGCGCAAACCGCTTTTGAAACTTGGTCTCAGGTGACACCGCTAAATCGTGCTCGAGTATTGTTTAAGTTTAAAGCATTGGTAGAAGCGAACAGTCGTGAATTGGCGGAGTTGATTTCCAGTGAACACGGTAAAGTATATTCTGATGCCTTAGGTGAATTGACTCGTGGTCTTGAGGTCGTGGAGTTTGCTTGCGGTATTCCACACCTACAAAAAGGTGAACACAGCCTCAATGTTGGCCGTGGTGTAGACAGCTACAGTTTGATGCAGCCACTGGGTGTGTGCGCTGGTATCAGCCCATTTAACTTCCCAGCCATGGTGCCAATGTGGATGTTCCCTGTGGCGATTGCCTGTGGTAACACTTTTGTGATGAAACCATCCGAAAAAGACCCAAGCACCATTATGCGTTTGGCAGAATTGTTGAAAGAAGCTGGCTTACCTGATGGCGTGTTTAACGTGGTGAACGGCGATAAAGAGTCGGTTGATGTCTTGCTAACAGACGAACGTGTTCAATCGGTGAGCTTTGTGGGTTCTACGCCCATCGCAGAATACATTTATGCGACAGCCAGCGCTCATGGTAAACGTGTTCAAGCGCTTGGCGGTGCGAAAAATCACATGCTGGTGATGCCAGATGCAGATCCTAACCAAGTAGTGAACTCTCTAATGGGAGCGGCTTATGGTTCTGCAGGTGAGCGTTGCATGGCAATTTCAGTGGCCGTTTGTGTCGGTGATGAAGTGGCGGATAACTTGATTGCAAAATTGCAGCAAGAGATTTCGACCATGACAGTTGGTCCTGGATTGTACAAACAGTTTGGCCTAGAAGAAGAGCCTCACATGGGACCGCTGATCAGTAAAGAGCATGCTCAGAAAGTTCGTGACTACATTACTTCAGGTGAAGAAGAAGGCGCGACTTTGGTGGTAGATGGTCGTCAGTTTGTCCGCAAAAATCATGAACAGGGTTACTTTGTTGGACCAACCTTGTTTGATCATGTGAAAGAGAATATGCGAATTTATAAAGAAGAGATTTTTGGCCCAGTATTGTCTGTGGTGCGAGTGGATTCTTATGAAGAAGGCTTAGCTCTGATTAACCAACATGAATACGGTAATGGTACGGCCATCTTTACTCGCGATGGTGATACTGCACGTCAGTTCACTGAGAAAGTACAGGTGGGCATGGTCGGCGTCAATGTACCGATTCCTGTGCCAATGGCCTTCCACAGCTTCGGTGGTTGGAAGCGTTCTTTATTTGGTCCTTTGCACATGCATGGTCCAGATGGCGTACGTTTTTATACTCGCATGAAAACCGTCACAGCACGCTGGCCAACAGGGCTTCGTGCAGGGCTGGAATTCTCTATGCCAACCATGAAGTAATGTTTTACGAGGGGAAGCAATATGTCACGTTTACTCAGTAAAAAGCGTCAACAGGCCGGGCAGTCACAAACTCAGTTGGTGACGCCAGCCAGTGCCAATTGGCAGTATGTTGGCTTTGAGGCTCATCAGCTAAAAGCGGGTGAGTCAGTTAGCCTTGCGACTGGCAGCGACGAAGTTTGCGCCGTGATTTTGAGTGGTAAGGCGAATGCACGCACTCAGAATGAGTCCTGGGATGACATTGGCGATCGCATGAGTGTGTTTGATCAAAAAGCCCCTTATGCGGTGTATGCGCCTGCTCAAGATGAAATTGCTATTGAGGCGCTGACCGATGTGGAAGTCGCATTTTGCAAAGCGCCAGGCAAAGGCGGTCATGCCGCTAAATTGATTCGTCCTGATCAGTGTCAGTACGAAACCCGTGGTGTGGCGAGTAATACGCGCCACGTTTGCAATATCTTGTTTGGTAATGAACCTGCGGATAGTTTGTTAGTGTGTGAAGTCATCACACCTAGTGGTGGTTGGTCGAGTTATCCGCCTCATAAGCATGATACCGATGCAGCACCTGCGGAAACTCAGTTAGAGGAAACTTATTACCATAAGATAGATCCACCTCAAGGTTTTGCCTTTCAGCGTGTCTATACGGACGATCGCAGCATTGATGAAACCATGGCAGTGGAAGATGGTGACTTGGTGATGGTACCAGAGGGCTACCATCCTGTGGGGGTGCCACACGGTTATCAATCTTACTATCTAAATGTCATGGCAGGACCCAGTCGTAACTGGATCTTTCATAATGACCCCGACCATGAGTGGATCATAGAACGGGATAAAAAAGTAACCAATGGTTGATTGAATAAAAATAACATAAGGATTTCACTATGTTGAACTTTGCTTTATTTGGTGCGGGTCGTATTGGCAAGATGCATGCGCAAAACCTTCAGGCGTTCGCTCATTCAAATTTGAAATACGTTTATGATGTGTATGCGCCAGCGGCTCAAGAAGTGGCAAAGGCCACGGGTGCGAAAGTGGCAGCCAGTGTGGAAGACGCGTTATCGGATCCTGAAGTGGATGCGGTATTGATTGCGACCAGTACGGATACGCACGTGGATTTGATCATTAAAGCGGCGAAAGCGGGTAAGGCGATTCTTTGTGAGAAGCCAATTGATCTGGATACAGTTACCGTAAACGCTTGTATGGAAGAGATCAAAGATTGCAATGTACCGATTCAAATTGGTTTTAATCGTCGTTTCGACCCAAGTCACGGTGCTGCGGCTAAAGCGGCGCATGATGGTAGCGTCGGTAAGCTTGAACAAGTGATCATCAGCAGTCGCGATCCAGGCATGGCACCGGTTGAGTACTTGAAATCATCTGGTGGTATTTTCCGCGATATGATCATCCATGACTTTGATATGGCGCGTTTCATCTTGGGTGAAGAAGTGGTTGAAATTCAAGCTTTTGGTAGTGCTTTGGTGGACGAAAAAATCACTGAAATTGGTGACGTTGACAGTGTCATGATCAATATGAAGAGCCAATCAGGTCGTTTGATCCATATTAATGGTTCACGTCGTGCAACTTACGGTTATGACCAGCGTGTTGAAGTGTTTGGTTCGGAAGGAATGGTGCTTTCTGACAACCAAACGCCAACTTCTGTCGTACGCTACAACACAGATACCACAGGCGTGAAAGATCCTTTGTTTAACTTCTTCATAGATCGCTATGGTGCAGCTTACAACCTACAGCTGACGGCTTTCATTGAGAATGTTTTGGCGAAGCGTCCGGTATCACCAAGCTTCGAAGATGGTCGTCGTGCGCAGATTTTGGCCGATGCGGCACAGAAGTCATTCGATACTGGTGAGAAAGTATCGCTTTCTTGGTAATGAATTAGCTTAGCGATTCTTTCCCCTAATGAAAAAGCCCCTTTGCAATAATGTAAAGGGGCTTTTTTTGCTAATAATGCTCTAAAACCGGATGGCTTGATGGGGTTTTTAGGCCAACCAGTCCGTTGTCTCAACACCGCTCCAGTTGATGTAGGAGGCTGGGCTATTCGGATTTGGGAATCGCTCTAGCTTAGCTTCGGTAAAGAGAAATTTATACGCTTTGTTTAGTAGTTTCATGGTGCCTTTTAACCTTCTTGTGAACAGCATAATCATCATGATTTCCCCCTCTTGGGTGACGAATGGGGCAAGCTTAAAAGGAGACTTTGTTGTATACAATTGATGTGTTTTCAGGTCATTGGTGAGCTTATTTCAACTATCTGATTTTGCGTGGTTTTTTGGCTAAATTAGGTAGGTTTTATGCTTAATTTAAGACAATAAAGGCCCAATTGTGCACAATGCTTTATGGGCCTTAATATGAAGTTTGAAAAGCGTCAAACAATCGCTTGTTCTATTTTTTGGCGATAGTCTTCGGGAAGCGGAATGGCGGCTTGATGCTCTTTTGAAAAACACACATAGGTAACGTCAGCTTCCACCACCAATTTGTTGTTGCTGGCATTTAGAATACGTTGTTTCATGGTGATACTGCGATTACTTAATTTGGAAAATTGAGTTTCTACTTCAAGCACATCGCCAAATCCTGCCTCAGCTTTGAAATCGATATTAATGTTCACTACCGCCCATACAATGCCTTGTTTTAGCATGTCATCGCCGACGTTGAATTCATCAAAAAAAGCCCAGCGACCTTCTTCTAAGAACTCTAAATAGCGGGCATTATTAACATGCTGAAAAATATCGAGGTGATAGCCTCTGACTTTGATTTGCACTTTACCTTGCATATAACCCTCCTGTTATTTTTATTCTCATCAAGGTTAAAGGGACAAGCAGAGCAAGCAAATGACAAAATCGCCTAACTTTAATGACAGTATGGCAGCGCAAGGAATTACAGCGTCATTTTTTGCAAATGCTTAGCCATCAAAGCGGCTTGCTCAGTTGCTTCAATCAAAGCTGGTTTTGGGGTTTCATACCATTCGTCTGGGTGCAATTCTCGCTTGATACGGATTAAATCAATGGCTGATTGCAGACTAGGATAGGTTTGTGGGTATTCTAGGTGTAAAAACAGTGCCAGTAAGGCCACAGAGCGGCTTCTACCTCCCCGACAATGTATTAATAGGTTGCCTTGTTCTTTAATTGGGTAAGAGGCTTTTTCAGGCATACGTTGGAGTAACGCAGCACGCAGTAAATAGTAGCCAGATAACAACATCTCTGAGGGATTGCCTGGCCCATCAATCAAACCAATCTTGTAATATCGTACGTGCCCCGTACCAAAATTCAGTAACGGAGGCTGATGTTTATGGTCGGTGGTGCTGGCAAGGTCAATATCCAGGTTCACCGCACAATTGAAAATAACTTTTATATTGTTTTCTTCATGCAGTTGACGATCTGCAGCGCCAGCTGAGCCGCCCAGATAAATATCAATATCATAGCCCTCGATATTTTCAACGATTAAGCTCATAGGAGGGCGAGGGTAACGCTTTTTAGGCTGACTGCTGGACATAGTGTGAAGATTCTCTTGTTGAAAATAGCAAATAGGGCAGAACGTTAATCAGTTTAGCATGAGTCATGGTCGCCCATCTTTAGGTGTCTGTTGGTTTTTGTTCGACAAGGCTTGATTGGCTTTAGTGAATGTTGCGTCACGAATGTTTCATTAATGTTAACGAACTTGGCAAGAAAAAGTTAAATGCTTGTGATTAATACAAGTTTTCGTCATTTCGGTCATTTTTTAGCACGCTTGGTGGTAGGATCCTGCACCAAATTTTGATACTGCGAGTGCTAAAAATCGTGTCATTTTTCTTCTAGATGAAGTGCTGTGGATTTTTAGTTCTTGAGCATCATTATCAATGTCTGACAGTGAGGAAAACTATTTCCTTAACGCTGTCTTCTAACTATAAATAATAGATGTTGTTGCTTTATGAAAAATCAAAACTCAGCGATCCAAGAAAATTCTTCTAACCAGTTTGTTTATGGCAATATGAAACTGGCGTTTATTTTATTGATTACCTGCTTTGCAGCCTGGGGTGTCGCGGCCAATATGACCGATCCTCTGGTAAAAGTATTCAGTAAAATTTTTACTATGAGTACTTTTGAATCTGCCTTAGTGCAGTTTGCATATTATGGTGCTTATTTCTGCTTAGCCATTCCTGCTGCATTTATCAATGCGCGCTATTCATATAAAGCGGGTGTATTGAGTGGTCTTGGCCTTGCGATTTTGGGCGCGTTGGCTTTTTATCCTGCCAGTACTTCCATGACCTATGGATTTTTCTTAGCGGCCTTGTTCATTATGGCGGCCGGCATGTCCATTCTGGAAACGTCTGCCAATCCTTTTGTTATGGCGATGGGCCCAGAAGCAACAGCAACACGCCGTTTGAATTTAGCACAAGCCTTCAACCCAGTTGGTACTAACATCGGTGTTTTTCTTGCTGCGACTTTGATCCTTCCTAAGTTGAATACAGCCACCGCTGAAGAACGTGCCAGCATGGCGCCTGAAATGCTTAAGAGCATTCAAGCAGATGAGTTGACAGGGGTAATGACGCCTTATGTTGGCATGGCATTTGTGCTTATGTTGATTTGGGTATTGGTATTCTTCATTCGTGTACCAAAAACCAATGCATCTGGTGCAGGTTACCGTGAAGAAGCCACTAAGATTGATTTCTTTGCCACTCTAGGCCGTTTGTTTGGTAATGCACAATACCGCTGGGGTGTGGTGGCGCAATTCTTTAATGTTGCAGCACAGACCTGTACCTGGACTTTTACTATCCAATATGTTCAAGAAGCGATTGGTGGTACGGAAGCCAGTGCAGCGGATTACCTACAATACAGCTTAATCATCTTCCTAATTTCGCGTTTCGTGATGACTTGGTTGATGGGCTTCTGCCGTCCAGCCTTGTTGCTTAGCTTGTTGGCTGCGGCTGGTACAGCATTGTGCTTGTATGCGGTAGTAACACCAAATGTATCTGGTGTATGGGCGATCGTGTCTATCTCGGCTTGTTTGTCACTTATGTTCCCAACCATTTATGGTGTGGCTTTGAATGGTTTAGGCAGTGATACCAAGTTCGGTTCAGCTGGTTTGGTCATGGCGATCTTGGGTGGCGCGATTATGCCATTGGTTCAAGGTGCAACGATTGACGCATACAGTGCAACCGTTTCTTATATTGTTCCTGCAGCTTGTTTCCTAGTGGTTGCTGCTTATGGTTTGTTTGCCATGAAGCGTACTTAATCCCTTAGACGATTAGTATCAAAAAGCCTCGCTTATGCGGGGCTTTTTAATCTCAGCTTGTCAGTTTTTATGATCTTTATATAAAGGTTAAATTGTTTGAATTAACGCAGTTTATCTTTTTTATTTTTGGGTTGCTTAATCTGGACCTTGTTTAATTGATT
Source organism: Marinomonas aquiplantarum (assembly GCF_003314975.1). GTDB lineage: Bacteria > Pseudomonadota > Gammaproteobacteria > Pseudomonadales > Marinomonadaceae > Marinomonas > Marinomonas aquiplantarum. The sequence continues at coordinate 176,105 of NZ_QNRF01000003.1, read as the reverse complement.
GCGCAGTATGGGGGCTATTTGACTGAGTGCCGATGGGTCGAGCATATCCTGATGATGGCAGGCGATTTGATGACTGACCACCTGACCACGGGTACGATTTTGCCAAGCGATGCTAGAATGTTCGAGTATTTTTTCCATTGAGCCGTTAACACTGTCTGCAGCCGCAAAGAACAGAATGTCTGCTTCTATGTTATGGGCTTTATATTGACTAGCCAGTGCTAGGTTATGTTCAACGGTTGCTTGAATACGACTCATAATATCCTCTTGGCTAGCTTGTATTTTCTTCACCACCGACATGGATGAGTCGTCGTAATCACGCCAGAGCAAGGCTGCTAATTCTGCTTTATTGATAGGCAGAGCCTCAAGTTTACTCAAATCATAGCCTAAAAAGATTAACGCAGATTTGACTATATCGGCTTCATTTTTGGGTTGCTGATAGTCTGTTTTGTATGGGTAACTGTCTAGCATACATAGGAAAGAAACGGATTCCCCTTGAGCTTCTAATTGTCGTGTTATGGCATGAGCAACTAAGCCGCCGAAGGACCAACCTAACAATTGGTATGGCCCTTTGGGTTGTACACTTTGTATTAGGGTTAAGTAGTGAGTTGCGACGTCTTCTAAGGTCTCTGGTATGGTCTCTGTTTGCGTTAAGCTTGGGGACTGTAAGCCAAACAATGGGGTTGATTGAGGTAAATGTTTGAGTAGTGCAGCATAACCCCAAGATAGCCCTAAGGCGGGGTGAATACAAAATAGAGGAGTGTGTTCGCCTGACGACTTAATGGGTAATAATGCTTGTAGAGGGTTCCAGTTGGAAGTTTGTTGTAAATGCTCCGCCAATTCCGCAATAGTCGCTGCTTTAAACAAGACGCCTAAGGGAATGTCCATGCTTAGGTTTTGTTCTAACTTATGCAGAATACGAGTGGCCGTTATGGAATCTCCACCTATTTCAAAGAAGTTGTCGTGTATTCCCACTAAGGTCAACCCAAGGGTTTCTGCCCACAGGTTAGCGAGCATCTCTTCCGTGTGGTTGCGTGGCGCTTGATAATGATTTGCCGTCTGCCAACTGGGCTGTGGTAGTGCTTTTCGATTGATTTTGCCGTTCGGCGTTAAAGGCATTTCATCTATGCAGATAAAGTGACTCGGAATCATATAGTCGGGTAACTTAGTGATTAATGTCTGTCGAATATCATGCATGTCTAATTCAGCCTGATCCGTAAGAAGGTAAGCGACGAGTTGTTTATTGCCGGTTGGAGAGGTTTGCGGCATAACCACTGCTTGCTCTATGGCTGACATAGCAGCTAAGGCCGATTCGATATCACCAGTCTCAATACGGAAGCCGCGAATTTTCACCTGATTATCTTCACGTCCTAGGTATTCTAAAACACCGTCCTCACGCCATCTGGCTTTATCTCCCGTGATGTAAACCTTTTCGCCACTGACGAAAGGGTGATCAATAAAACGTTCAGCGGTTAAGTCGGGGCGTTTGTAATACCCTAATGCTAACCCTTGCCCTGCAATGTAGAGGTCGCCCGTGACGCCAACGGGAACGGGTTGCATACTTTTATCAAGCACATACATTTGAGTATTAAAAATGGGACGACCAATGGGGGGACTTTGCAGGTCTCGCTCATGCTCAAGAGGCATGACACTTGACCATATAGTAGTCTCGGTTGGCCCGTAGAGGTTCATCACCGGATGACCTAAGGCATGCATATGTTTAGCCAGTTGCCCTGATAAGGCTTCACCACCGACTAATGCTCGCACCCCGTACCACTGTGTTTGATACTCTGGCAATAGAGCTTGCCAGAGTGAAGGTGTGGCTTGCATAAAGGTGATCTGCTGCTCGTTTGCTAAATGGGTAAGACGCTCTGGTGCTCTGACGGTGTCTCGAGTTGCTATGACCACAGAACCGCCAAGCATGATAGGCAAAAAGAGTTCCAATAACGAAATATCGAAAGAGATAGTGGTGACCGCTAAAAAACGATCTTGTTGACTGAAGTTGAGTTCTGCTTGCATCCCGAGCAAGAAATTTTTCAAGGCATGGTGAGAGATCTCAACGCCCTTAGGGCGACCAGTAGAGCCTGAGGTATAGATTACATAAGCCGGTGCGTGAGGCGCCACTTGAACTTGTGTTTGTAGAACGGCTTGTTGTTGCGATAAGTCAGTTGTTATTGCCTCTATTTGATCGGTATACAGCAAACTGAGTTTGCTATCCGGAAGACTGGCGCTGACTTCGTGGTTGGTAATAATGCAAGCTGGTTCAGCATCTTCCAGTATGTTGGCTAACCTTTTTTGTGGAAACTCTGGATCGAGTGGTAGGTAAGCTGCCCCAGCTTTCCATATGCCTAAAAGCACAGCGAGCATCTCACTGTTGCGAGGTAGGCAGGCCGCAACTAATTGCTCTGGTTTGACGCCATATTGAATGAGGCGGTGAGCCCAAGACACCGCTTTTTCATTAAGTTCTTGATAGGTGAAATTGCCATCTTCTCCTATGACTGCTGTGCTTGATCCTCGTTGCTTTACTTGCTGATGAAATAGGTCTAAATAACCATAGTCAGTAAGTTTGCTGTGTGTTTGATTCCAATCATGAAGGATAATCTGTTGTTCTGCATCACTTAACAGTTGTGCTTGTGCGATGGGTTGTTTTACTGAACTCAATAGGCTTTTAATTAAGCGTTCAAATTGTTGTAAGTGCTGGCTCAATTCCTTATCAGTATAACGTTTTGGATTGGCATCAAATTCAATGCTCGGGCCATTGCCATTCTTGCGATCAAAGATAAACACTGTCAAATCATCGATCATGGCATTGCTGAGATTGTGCAATGTGGTCGAGCAATCACCAAAATTCACGTCGTAATCAAAAGGTTCAATATTCACTCCTAAAGACGCAATTTGTTGATTGACGGAGAGCATGCCCAGATCTCGTTTCAAATCTTCATAACGGTATAGCTGATGACGTAACGCATGACGTACGACTTTGGAGGTTTGCTCCAATAACGCTTGAAAGCTCATGGTTGCGGAAAACGCTAAACGGATTGGTACCGCATTAGCTAACATGGTTGGCGTATTCTTTTGTATTGCATTCACTCTGGCAGAGACTGGCATCGCGATGACCAAGTCTTCCGCTCCAGTCATGCGATAAAAGTAGGCTGCGACTAACGCAATGAGAGTTTGGGGTCGACTGGCGCCAAACGCTTGACCAATCTGACTTAAATGTTCAGACAACGCGACGGATAAGTTTAAGGTTTGACGACGCATTGGGCTTTGATCGTCAGGACGAATGCGTTGTGCTAAAGAGACACTGTCAGGAAGGTGTACCAAATTGTTGAGCCAGTATTGTCGATCCGCCTTGAAGCGCTTGCTGTCTTTATATTTCTGTTCCTGCGCGAGTAAGTCTGCCAATGGGGGAAACGGACAATCCGTTATGTGGTGATCAAAGTAATAACCGTTATATAAATGGGCCAGACGTTGTGTAATCAAATGTCCACCAAAACCATCAAGTGCCACATGATGACAACGGTGATACCAGAAATAATGCTTGTCAGCGATTTTGATTAAAGCACTAAACCACAATCGTTCGCCTTTTTGTATTAGAGGTTTAAGGTAATCTTGTTTCATCCATTGCAAAGCATGGTCGATAGGATTGACCTCGTGACTCATATCGAGCATGGAGAAAGAGTCATCGTAAGATTGGGAAATAAACTGATAGGTTTCATCTTCAGTTTCGAGGATTTGTGAGCGAATGCAGTCGGTTTCTGTGATTAATTGATGAATGGCCTTTTGGAAGAGTAAGACATCCAAGTCACCATTAATTTCAAGGTATTCTGCGACATTGAAGGCCGTACCTTCAGGCGCCAATTTTTGTGCGATCCACTGACCGCGTTGAGCCGTCGACAAAGGCAATAGAGTTTGAGGTGATTGAGTATCAGGCGTGTTTAAACCGTCGGCATTGGTTTGCTTATTCATCTTAGTTTGCTCCTGCAAATTGGGAAGCGTTTCTTAGTAAGACGCCACCGTTATTCATAATCCGTATGAAACTTGATCAATATTATTACTGATATGTACCTAATTTAAGTACATATTGAGATGAATTTAAATACCCATTCATTATTAATGAGAAGGTTTTACATTTTAATGACAGCTAAACGGTCTGTTTTGAAAGGTTTATGCCTTCAATGGCTGTTTAACCTGCCAAAACAATAAGCCACCAGAAAGGACGCCACAACAAGCCAAACCAATCCAGATATAGGTATGAGAGACATTAGTGGATGAAAGTAACCAGCCTATGGTGATGTTGCCGGTAAAGGCATAAAGGCCGCCAATGCAGGAATACAAACCATAATGGCTGCCCAGTGTGTATGCCTCACAAAAGGTTGGAACGTGTGCTCCTAATAAAGGGAATACCAGCATAGAGCCAAGGCTAAAAAATAATGCACACAATATAAAAGAGAGGGCTGGCAAGGTGTCGAAATGCAGATTCAACCATAAATAACTGCTGCCCATAATTGACATGCCCAAGCCCATTCCTAGCGCCGTACCAAGTCGCTGCTCAACAAAACGACTAACCGGCATCTGCATGAGCACACCGGTAATGGACGATGTGGCAAACACCCAAGTGATGATGCTGACATCTTGAGTGACGACTCTTACTTCATGAGGAATGGCAACGTAGAGCTGGTGGAATAGCAGGTGATAAACCGAAGAGCAAAGCACAAATACCATAAAAGCTTTGTGTCTTATCATACTAAGCCACTGTCGCCAAAAGGGTGGCTGGGATTCCCTCAATGTCGTTTTTTGGGAGTCCAATTCAGGTAAAAAACGCCACTGAATCGCCAGAAGAATACTGAATAAACCCGCTGAAAACAGACCTACTAGAGCAAAATCCACCACCAGTAAACTCAGACCAACCAGAGGGCCCAACAGCATGCCTGCTTCCGAGGTGAGGTTTTGCAGCGCAAAAACTTTTTGCCGCTGATTTTGATGCGGGTATTCTGACGCTAAATAAGCTTGGCTACTTGGCGTAAATAAGGCACCAGCAAAGCCAGAGCAAAAGGCTCCGAGCAGCAGTACAGGCACAGTCTGACCAATACCCAGTAAAGCAAAGCCAATAATGCGTATAGCACAGCCCATTAAAATCAGCTTCTTATAGCCAAACAGATCGCCCAGCGTGCCGCCAACTAAAAATAGACCTTGTTGGCTTAATACTCGTAGTCCTATGATGGAACCGACAAACCAGCCGGTAATGCCCAAGTCGTGTTGCAGGTGATCTGCCAAATACGGCAGCAGCATGTAAAAGCCGAGATTAAAGGTGAAACCATTAATGACCAGTACTTTGCCTGCGGGTGATAAAAGCCGAGTATCGTTGATAAAGTGCTTGAAAAGCATGCTGTTGGGTTCTTTAAAGCGTTGTAGTGGCTAGCGAATTTGACTTAATAGGGCATCCATTCGCTCGGGCTTAAGGGCCATTTTAGAGCGTAAACGGGGGGCTTTTTTGTCAATCAAGGCTTGGTTTTTAGCGGCGCCAACTTGGATCATACCAACCATGCCCATCATCAAATGTGGCGGGCAATAATAAAGATGTATGCCTTCCGCATCAAGGGTGAAGGTATATTCTTTATCCAAAGAAGATTTCCATTGTCGGCTGCCTTCCGGCACCACATAAGACTGAGCATTATGACCAGAATGACTGGGCAGGAATGTGATTGTATCGCCAACTTGGGCATGGATAAAAGCAGGTTCAAAGATCATGCCGCCTTGTTCTGCAGAACCATAATTGAGCATCTGAATTTGCCATTCTTTGGCATGAACTTGCTGACCGATAAGTAAGATACTAAGCGTTACGCTGGTGACAAGATGGTTAAATCGCATTGGCTATTCCTTTGTCTAATTGCGTGACTTTTCCGTCCGTGGACAGATTTACTTCCGTGCGACTTCTACGGATGGTACGAACGAAGGGGAGACCATGACTGTCTTTGGAGATCTCAGCTTGTACGCCATACACCTCCTTGATCAGCTCGGGCGTAAGAATGTCTTTTGGATCACCACTTTTTACCAGTTGACCGTCTTTTAGTACCAATAAATTGTCTGCATATTGAGCCGCTAAATTAAGGTCGTGTAACACCATTAAGGTCACCCAACCTTGTTGTTTAGTTTGCTCATCAAGGTGATCCAACAATACATGCTGAAAATGCAAATCTAGAGCGCTGACAGGCTCATCGAGCATGAGTATTTTGGGATTTCGCATTAAAGCTTGGGCAAACAAAATCATCTGGCATTGACCGCCACTAAGTTTGTTCACTGAACGATTGGCTAGATGCAGTAAACCGATTTTATCTAGTGCCGATAAAGCTTGTTCAATTAAAGCATCATCAAGTCGTAAACTCAGGGCGTCTAGCTGACCGAGCAAAACCACTTCCAGCACACTGAGCTCAATATCCAGTCGGATATCTTGTGGCATGTAGCCGAAGAGTTTACGCCAAGCTGATAGTTGCTTTGTCGTTAACGTTTGATCAAAAAAGTGAATGTCGCCGGATTGGGCTTTAATGTCGCCAAATAAGGTTTTTAGTAAGGTACTTTTGCCTGTGCCATTAGGGCCAATAATAACATTGACCTTACCTGGCTGAAGGGAAAAAGACATGTCCTTAGCCAGCGTAAGAGTGTCTAAGGTGACATTGAGTTGGTTGACTGTCAGCATGATTTAGCGCCTTTTTCCTAAGATTAGCCAGAAGAAGAAAGGCACACCTATAATGGCTGTGACTATGCCAATAGGGAATAAAGCGCCAGGAACAATGACTTTGGATAACACTGATGCACTGGAAAGTAAGAAGGCACCAATTAAAAAAGACAGTGGGATGAAAAACCTTTGATCCTCGCCAACCAAAATCTTAGCAATATTTGGTGCGACAATCCCAATAAAGCCAATGATACCGACAAAGCTGGTCACTGTGGCTGTCATCAAAGCCACGATGAAAAGCGTTTTAAGGCGTAGACGACTGACATTGACGCCCAGGCTTTTTGCCCTTTCTTCACCCAAACGAAGGGCCGTGAGCTTCCAAGCATCTTTCATTAAAAAGACCATACAAACCAGTGTGACACCGCCGACGATCAAAAGGTTAGACCAAGACGCTTTAGATAAGCTGCCAAATAGCCAGAAAAGAATTTGCTGACTTAACTCTGGTGATGAAATGAATTGCACCAAGGACAATAGTGATTGGAACAAAAACAGTAAGGCAATACCGGCCAAAATGAGTTGTCCAGAGCTGATGTGTTGCATGGTTGCGAGTGCAAATAAAAAGGCGGCGGCCAGCATACAGCAAACAAAAGCACCAAGAGGCACGGCCACATTTGCATTCAAACCAAGGGAACCAACATACAAGGTCATGGCGGCGCCAAAACCGGCTGCCGCGGCCATTCCCAAAGTATAAGGACTGGCCATTGGGTTGTTTAGCAAGGTTTGCATTTCAGCACCACCCACCCCCAATACACCGCCAACAATGACCGCCATGATGGCAATAGGCAAGCGCAAATTGGTCACAATGACTTCTGTAGTGGGATCAACAGGTGTGTCGAAACCAATGAGATGAAGGAGAGCGTTAGCCACTTCTTTGATGTTCAATAAAGAAGGGCCAGTGGCCACATCTAAAATAAAAGACGTGATTAAAACCACGAATAGGATACTCATAACAAACCAGCGACGTTGCTCAGAACGTCGCTGGTTTGAAATAGCATCAGAAAGTAAACCTGATGACTGCATAGTTAGAATACCGACTGAAATGTTAGGCGGTATATTACTCCGAAAGTTGAACAGTAAAAGTACCGGTTGGGGTAACGGGTAAGTATTTCTTATAGAAATCCAGATAAGCTTGCTCAGGATTTACATCTTTAAACAGATCTGGGTACATGGCCTTAGCCATAAATTGTGCCATCGAGGCATCAAGAATGGTTCGAGACGCGCCTTGGTAAAGACCATAGATTTGGTCATTTTTTACCGCTGGCATTTGTGCCCAGCCTGCACGTTTTGTGAAACCGGCTAGGCGTTGTTTCGCCAAATCACGGTCAATGCCTTGCCCCATTGGCAGCGCATCGCCTTTGATACCAGACTCAGTACCTGTGATGAAGACTACTTGTGGTTTGGAAGCTAACACTTGTTCTGGGTTCATTGGTCCCCACCATTCTACAAAAGGTGCTGCTATGTTGTCGCCTTGAAGCATGGTAACCATGGCTCCCCACATGTTCTTACCATAGGTAAAGCTGTACTGACTTGGCCCTTTATTACCAAACTCAACATAGGTACGAGGTTTAGGCAGGTTTGCTTCTTTAATTCGTTTAATGGTGCTGTTAATGGTGGTTTGATACTCGTCTGCGATTTGATCCGCACGTTGTTCTTGGCCTGTTAGCTGACCAATAATTTGAGTGCTTCTTACATGGCGTTCAAGGGTTTGTGCGTTGTAATCTACGACAACGATTGGAATGCCTGCGTCTTCTAAACGCTCAACGTCCATGCCCAAGCCTTTGTATTGCCAATCGGCTAATAAGATAACACTGGGTCTTAGACTCAGTACTTTTTCGATGGAAAACGTCTGTGCTTCCACTTCCCCTACATCTGGAATTTTTTTCAGTGAAGGTCGGTAGTTGGTATACAGGTTCCAACTAGCAGGACGCCAAGCTTCCCATGTATCGCGGGATAATCCGACCACATAATCAAAGGCTTTTTCTGTACCAATGGCCATATAATCTTCTGCATAAAAACCAAGAACAACACGTTTAGCGGGTAAATCCACTTCAACTTGTCGGCCTAAGACGTCATCAATAACGGTTACTTTTGCTTGGACTGCACCAGTCAAAATGGACATTCCAAGAGCCATGGCAAGGAGGGAGCCGAGTTTCATCAATGTGATCCTTTGTTTGAGAATGATTTTCGCATGCGAATGTTACTCAAATGCGATTTTTTTTCAAGAGATATTGATTGCAAATATAAAAATGATCATTGCTTATATTATTTTATGAATCTTGCCTGACAATATTTTAGCTTCTTGCTCCACTGACCTTTGCTTGCAAATTTTTTACATGGAATGACTGGTTTAATAAAATGCAATTGATTATCATTCGCTCATCATTATTTTGTTAATGATTCTCATTATTGGAGGCTTTTATGGATGTTGCTTTTCCGGACTATGATTATGATGCTGAGCTATTGTCGTTGTCAGACCAGCATAAAACCGATTTATTTTTATTCAATTCCAGTCACAATTTAGTACGTGCCAGAGGGGTGAGCCAAAAGATAGAGACACCGTTGTCGGCAAAGACATTTCAGCATGACGTTAACAAAGTCTTTGATGCTGAACAGCGAAAGGGAATAGATAACCCTATTTTAGTAGGCGCTATCCCGTTTGATTTGGATCAGCCATGTCAGCTTCTGGCCCCTAAATGGTCGGAGCGAGTTAAGCCTTTTTCGGCTGATTTTCCAGCGTTTAAAGATAAAGATTTTTCACACCAGATTATAAACCACGCCTTTAAACCTGATCACACTGGCTTTGTGAACATGATTGAAGCGGCTTTATTGACACTTAATCATGATGATTTGAAGAAAATTGTCTTATCAAAAATCTTAGAGTTAACCCTAGATAGGTCAGTAGACATCCCACGCTTGTTAACCAATATTATGGGACAAAACCCCAGCGCTTATCACTTTAGTGTGCCGCTTGAAAGCGGCATTCTGATCGGTGCAAGCCCTGAGCTTTTAATCCGCAAAGAAGGCAATACGCTTTATTCTAATCCGTTAGCAGGCTCTGCTAAGCGCAGTAAAGACCTGCAAGAGGATCGACGAGCGTCACACGCGTTACAGCAATCTAAGAAAGATCAATATGAACATCGTATTGTGGTGGATGCCATTCGTAGTGCACTTATTCCTATGGTTCAGTCAATGAAGTTAGAGGCTCAACCAAGCCTTATTTCAACCCCGACTATGTGGCATTTATCCACGCAAATTGAAGCCATATTAGCAAAGGATTCCGAGTTGAGTATCTTTGATGTGATTAAGCAATTGCATCCCACGCCTGCTATGTGTGGTACGCCAACCGGTTTAGCGCACCACCATATCTCTGCGTTAGAACCTCATAAACGAGGTTTCTTTAGTGGCTTGGTAGGTTGGTGTGATGCTCAAGGAAATGGAGAATGGGCTATTGCGATTCGCTGTGCCGAAGTGGCGAGCAATAAGGTGAGGTTGTTTGCTGGTGCTGGTGTGGTGCCGGATTCCTGTGTGGAAAGTGAATGGCGAGAAACCAGTGCGAAAATGCAAACCATGATTAATGCTTTTGGTATAAAGGGTTTTAACAATGACGATTGAGTTTACAGCTTGGCCAGAAGAATTCGCCACAGCCTATCGGAAAAAAGGTTACTGGACGGATCGTCCTATGACGGATTTGATTGATCATGCACCGCAAGAGAATCTCGCGGTTTTGTGTGGTGAGCGCCAATTTACCTACGCTGATTTATGCCAAAAATCTCAGAACTTAGCTGGCTACCTGAATCATTTAGGTCTCAAGAAGGGTGATACCGCATTAGTGCAGTTGCCCAATATTGCTGAGTTTTATGTTGTCTTCTTTGCCTTGTTGCGGATTGGGGTTGTGCCGGTCAATGCGCTGTTTAGCCACAATGAAAATGAGTTGTCTGCTTACGCTAAACAGATTAAACCAAGTCTTGTGATTGCCAGTCAGCAGCACAGGTTATTTGCAAATGATCAATATTGGTTAGCCCTTCAGCAGCAAGAGACCAGCCTGAAGCATATCTTGTTAGTAGAAACTGGCTGGGGAGCATCGTTGGTTGAAGCAATGGAAACCTCCTTTCAGCAATGGGTTGAGCACCCTAATGCACCTGACGAAGTGGCGTTTTTCCAACTTTCTGGTGGTAGTACGGGGACGCCAAAACTCATCCCAAGAACCCATAATGATTACTTTTTCAGCATACGTCGCAGTGTTGAAATATGTAGATTCTCTTCATCGACCGTGTACTTGTGTGCCTTGCCTTGTGCTCATAATTTCCCTATGAGTTCTCCTGGCGCTTTTGGTGTGTTCCATGCTGGTGGCGCCGTGGTGATGGCCTCGAATCCGGAAGCCAACCTTTGTTTTGACTTAATTGAACGACATCAAGCTAATGTCGTGGCATTAGTACCACCAGCGTTGGCTCTTTGGTTGCAAGTTGCTGTGGATCGGAAGTCCTCTTTAACCTCATTGTCTTTGGTTCAAGTAGGGGGAGCGAAATTAAGTGAAAGCATCGCAAGACAAGTCCCGGAGCGATTAGGATGTCAATTACAGCAAATCTTAGGCATGGCAGAAGGTTTGGTGAATTACACGAGATTGGATGATGACTTTGAAACCATTGTTAAGACACAGGGTTACCCTATGTGTTCAATGGATGAGGTGAAGGTAATCGGAAGCGATGGTAACCCCGTTGCCCCTGGTGAAGAAGGTGAATTGGTGACGCGAGGGCCTTATACCATCCGAGGTTATTACAAGGCACCAGAACATAATGCCAAAGTGTTTGATCGCGAGGGTTTTTACCACACGGGGGATTTGGTCAGTCAAGACGCGAATGGGTATCTAACCGTCGTTGGCCGAGACAAAGATCAAATTAATCGCGGAGGTGAAAAAATTGCCGCAGAAGAAATCGAAAATTTATTACTAAAGCACGAACACATTTTACACAGTGCTCTTGTTGCTATGCCGGACAGTATTATGGGCGAAAAAACCTGTGCCTTTGTTGTCCCTAGGCATGACGGGTCAAAGTTGAAAAGTGTGCAACTGAGAAAGTTCTTAAGAGGGTTTGGTATTGCTGATTATAAGGTGCCAGATCGCTTTGAATTCATTGATGCATTGCCGCTAACACCAGTAGGGAAGCCTAATAAAGTAGCGTTACGAGACGTAATTCGTCAGCGCCTTCAATTAAATAATGTGTCATAAGGGGAACAATATGAGCATTCCAACAATACCGTCTTATTCTATGCCAGCGGCCAGTGATTTTCCGCAACAGAAAGTAAATTGGGTGTTAGAACCCAATAGAGCCGTGTTTTTAATTCATGACATGCAAGCCTACTTTTTACGCTTCTATGATGCGGATTCTGAATTAATAAAGACCTTAAAACAAAACTTGTCGGCCATCAAAGCCTATTGTCATGCGCATGGGATTCCTGTTGTTTATACCGCACAACCGAAAGATCAGAAGCCAGAAGACAGAGCTTTGCTAAATGACATGTGGGGAAGTGGATTAAATGATTTTCCTGAATTGCAGCATGTGGTTGATGAGCTGACGCCAAGTGAACAAGATACGGTATTAGTGAAGTGGCGATACAGTGCTTTCCACCGTTCTAATTTGCAGGAGTTGATGGAAAGCTGGGGGCGTGATCAGCTATTGATTGGTGGAGTTTATGCACATATTGGCTGCATGATGACTGCTGTAGATGCTTTTATGCGTGATATTCAACCCTTTATGATAGGTGATGCGTTAGCGGATTTTAGTGAAAGTGAACATTATCAAGCCCTTACTTACACCGCTGGACGAGCGGGTAGAGTGATTTCCACCAATGAGGTATTGCTAGCAACCAGTGCCCGCTCAAGTAGTTTGCATTACGAGCAATTTAAAACGCAAATTCTGAGTTTATTAGACGAAGAAGAGCTTGAAGATTTTCAAGCAGATGATGAGTTGATTGATTATGGTTTGGATTCTATTCAAATTATGAACTTGGTCTCTCAATGGAAAGAATTAGGGTTAGAGGTTTCCTTTCAAGAATTGGCCTCGGCGGCGACCTTAAACGCATGGTGGGATTTACTGCAAGCTAAAATGACGACGAAACAAGTGGATTTGGTCGAATGAGCCTGCTTGATTTTGCCGGGAAAACCGTGTGGGTGACGGGAGCAGGGCGAGGTATTGGGTTGGAAGTAGCGAATCAATTTCTTAACCTTGGAGCCAATGTCATAGGTTTCGACCTTGCGTTTGATGAAACGTCTTATGAGTTTGAATGCATTACATTGGACATCAGTGATGAACAAAGGGTGAAAAGCCTTGTTGATCATGTATTGCTTAAACATCCGGTGCTAGATGTGCTGGTAAATGCGGCTGGTATTTTGCGCATGGCAAGTGTGGAAGAGACAAGCTGGCAAGACTTTTCTGACTGCATAAATGTCAATGCGGGTGGTGCATTTTTAATGATTAAGCACACTATGGCGCGTTTTAAGCAGCAAAGGCATGGTGCTATTGTGACGGTGAGTTCAAATGCAGCTAAAGTACCAAGAGCCAATATGATGGCCTATTGTGCTTCAAAAGCTGCTTTGAGCTCGCTTAGTCATACCGCTGGATTAGAATTGGCGCCTTATGGTGTGCGTTGTAATTTGGTGTGTCCAGGTTCAACGGATACGCCAATGCAGCGTCAGCTTTGGCATGATGATCAAGCTGAAGCTAATACCATTAAAGGTTTTCCTGAGCAATTTAAGCTAGGTATTCCACTGGGGAAAATCGCTGTCCCTAGTGATATTGCCCAAGTGGTTGTGTTTTTTGCATCGCCAATGGCAAACCACATCACCATGCAGGATGTGGTTGTTGACGGTGGTGCGACCTTGAATGCTTAATTGTCTTCTTCAGAAATAGATTGAAATGCCCAATATATTTGTTATGTTGGGCATTTTTATTGGCTGTAACTAAGTGAAAAATAATAATCAAACTCGTATTCATTTCAAAGGACTGGGTGATGTCCTTGTTCATCATATGTGTTTTGAGCAGGGAAGTCTGATTGCCGATGAGCATACCTTTAACATCAAAAAGCCAAATGAATATGCTCGCTGGCGCTCAAAGCGAAAAGAAACCTATCTTGCTGGTCGACTTGCCGTTCAACTTGCCCAATCCGCTCAGAACCTTCCATTATTTGATGTTATTCGTGGTAATGATGGTGCGCCAATTTGGCCGAGCAAGTATTTAGGGAGTATCTCTCATACGGATAATGAGGCGGTGGCGATCGTTATTGAATCAGCTAAGTTGTCGATCAAAGGCATTGGTATTGATATTGAGAGAGTGCAGAGCGCAACTCAGTTACAGGATAGAGAGCTGATTGGAGAGGCTGCAGAATATGACCTACTAAGGAAAGTAGGTTTTGATGAGAATATGGCCATATTAGTGCTTTTCTCTTTAAAGGAAAGTGTTTACAAAGCACTTTATCCGAGTGTTAAGCAATATTTTGATTTCCTAGATGCTGAATTGGTTGAGCTTGAAGAGCACCATTGTTGCATTCGAACAAAGGTAAAGTTAAGTGATGCCGTGCCTGCGGAAGTTTTAGTAACGGCAGCTTATCAACTACAGAATGCCAATTTACTGTCTGTAGCCTATTGGTAAGGTATAGAGAATGATTGGATGTTTGTGATAAGCAAGAAATACTTTATGGCTAATACATTGTTCAACAACAAAAGAAGGCACATAAAAAAGACGAATCATACCTGATTCGTCTTTTTTGTTTGAGCTAATATAATTAATGGCCTTAAGCGAACTACATGCGGTAGGTTGCGCTTAAACCGATTGTACGAGTTTGGCCAACGGCCGCTCGCGATCCTGAATTGATAATGTAGACAACATCTTCATCGGTAAGGTTTTTAATGTAGCCACTGATTAGTAGGTCTCCTAACTCATAATCTATATTGGCGTCTATTAAAGTGTAGTTGCCCACTTTATAGTCCGCAGTATTATCAAGATCTGAGTAATATTCTCCAACATAAGTCACATCTGCCCCAACCGTTAAGTTATCACCTATGTATTGCGTGAAGCCAAGAGATGCATTCCACTCTGGAGCATTAGATAGTTCATTACCTTGGTAATTATCATTTTCATCAATTTCTGATTCCATAAAACCAATTGATTGTCTAATTTCTAAATTTTCAGTTAACCATTGAGTCGCTTCAAGCTCGATGCCAGCAGTGTGTGCTTTCGTTACATTACTGATTCGGCTATCAGCTAATGCTTGGTAATCATTATAGTTGTTGTAGAAAACTGCAGCATTTAACGTAGCGCCGTTATCCAGTGAGGTTTTTGAGCTTAGTTCGTATGCATACACGGTTTCTGCATCGAAATCGTAAGTTTCAGCGGCTTGAACTTGGCCTTGTCCTGAGCGGTAGCCATCATCATAACCGATACCACCTGAGTTATAGCCTTTGCGTATTGAGAAACCGACAGTGGTTTGGTCGGTAGCGGCGAAAGTAGCTCCAAGTTTAGGTAGGAAAAATTGATCTGTTATGTCTTGATCAATATTAACGCTGCCACTCTTTGAATAGTAACGACTCTGGTCTTCGTATTGAAAACGACCACCAGCAATTAGAGTCCACTTTTCAGTTAGGCTATAGTCGCCTTCGGAAAATATGCCCATGCGGGTTTCTTCTGTTTTGCCTTGAGTGCTTACATGATCTAATGTGTTCTCTCTATCAGCGATCATTATACCAACGAAGCCATTGAGTTTAGAGTCATTGGGGGTATACAGTAGACGGCTTTCTAATGTTTTTGTTTTGTCTTCAAAAGTATATGTTTCTTCATTTGGATACTGATCAAAGCGGTTTTTTTGATTATTACTAGACAGTGTTGTAATGCTCGTTAAACGATCATTCAAAACATAGTTAATTTCTGTTGATAAATTATTAACTTTCGAATCTTGGAGGCGGGTATTGTTAGAGCCGCTAGTATCTAGGGTGAAAGTCTCATCCTCATTGCCAGTCCCATTACTCCAATTAGCCCAATTCAAATAGCTACCATCCGCTTTGCGGTGGTTGGCTGTTACTTTAATGGTTAAATCATCACTGGCTTTCCAGAGCAATTTACCTCTTAAGTTTAAATTGCTGGACTCTTCAGGGTCGACGGGAACAGCGTCTGTTTCACCATCATAGCTAAGAAAACCTTTTCCATCTGTGCCATCGGCAGCAATGCGGTATGCCAGATCTTCAGTGATGGGTCCAGATGTCATGAAGGCTAGGTTTTTCATTACATTGCCATTTTTATAAGTCTCTAAGCCAAGGCGAACAGCAGCTTCAGGATCAAAAGTTGGGTCATTTGTTTTTACCGAGATCGCACCACCAATTGAGTTTTCTCCCTGAGTGGTGGATTGTGGCCCACGAAGTACCTCTACTTGATCAATGTCCCATACGCCTGAGCCACTGAAGTTATAGCCTGTGAAGGCATCAGCAACACCATCTACTGAAGTGTTAATTCGTTGTCTACTGCCACTTACCGTTGCGTAATATCCGGTCGTTGCACCACTACCATTTATGCCTCGAATATTAACCGTACCAAATGCCGCTGTTATTACGTTGGGTGCTTCTGTAACGACATCATTAACGGTTTTCGCATCACCTTTTGCTATGTCTTCGCCACTGATGATAGTCACAGCTGTCGTCGTGTCCTTTATATCCTTATCAATCTTTTCCCCTGTCACAACCAATGTTTCTAGCTGATTGGCGTTTTCAGCGAATGTATTGGTTGAAATTAAAGCCGCATTAATACTGATGACAGCGATGGCGACAGTGGATAAATGACTTGGTGTACGAGTGGATGAAAGCTTAGAGAGAGACATTTTCTTCCTTAAATGTAAAATTCATGGTTAAAGTAACGTAAAGTCTATTGATAATGAAAATAATTCGCAATAACATTCGCATGCTTTTTATGGACTTACAAAAATAGATTGGAGTGAAATAAGCTTATGTTTGCTAAGAAAAAGTTAATTGTCAGTATGTTGGCCACTGTTCCCATGATGGCATTCGCAGCAAGTGATGAAATCGAGAATAGTTTGGTGGAAGAGGATTCTACTCAGCTTGATACTTTAGTCGTAACCGCTACTATGGCAGCTAAAAAGATTGAAGACATACCTGCTTTTGCGACCGTGATAACGAAAGATGATATTGCGCAATCAACTGTTAGTAGTGTATCGGATTTGCTTCGTGAAACCGTTGGTGTTAATAACCTAAGTGATGCAACCGGTCGAGATGAAATTCAAATTCGTGGTTTAGACGGAGAATATACTGTCTTATTAGTGAACGGAAAGCGAGTTTCTGCAGGCGGTGCTTTTGATAAAGGCAGTGATACTGACTTGAATAGTGTGCCGTTAAATTCCATTGAGCGAATTGAAATTATTCGTGGTCCCATGTCGGTACTATATGGTGCCGATGCTATTGGTGGTGTAGTGAATATTATTACTAAAAAACCACAAGAAGGGGCTGGTTGGACAGGAACGGCTAATGCCGAAGTTCGCAAGATTGAGTCAGGTGACGGTGGTGATCAGTATCGTTTGGGGGTCTCTGGTATGGGGGCTATCAATGACAAGCTTGCATTATCTGTCAGTGTTGAGGATTTAAGCCAAAAAGCTTGGTATGCGGATGATGAATCTGTTGGTCCACTTCGCGAAAAGAAAAATGCTCAGAATTTGTCTTCTACTTTGACTTGGCAAGCTGCTGAAAACCAAGAAGTAGAAGTCGATTTTGGCTACAACCATGATGAGCGTCCATATCAAGCTTATAGTGACACTGCATACCGAGAACAGGAAATAACAAGAACCGATTTAGCTATTACTCACAAAGGTCAATGGGATTGGGCAAATACCACTGCTTATATTAAGCGTGAAGAAAGTGATGTTTATGATTACAACTCACAATACGATGATCCACAAGTTCATGATGGCTTAGAAGCAAATAATACTTATGCCAAAGGTTATGCTAATAAGATCATTGGTATCCACACTGTAATGGCCGGTGTGGACTATCAAAATGAACAATTAAAAAACAGCTACACACTTTTAGATACTGGCGAATATAACGTAGATCAGTATGGTATTTTTGCTCAGGATGAAATGTCATTAACAGATAAGCTTGTATTTACTTTGGGCGGACGTGTAGATAATCACGATATTTATGGTAACAATTTTTCTCCTAAAGCTTACCTTGTATACAACGCAAGTAAGAACTTAACTCTGAAGGGTGGTGTAACTAAGGCCTTTAAAGCGCCTGATGTCAGTAAGCTTAGTGAAGAGTACCGGACTGTAAGTTGTGGTGGCTCTTGTACGTTAGCAGGTAACCCAGATTTAGAAGCGGAAACTAGTGTAAGTTATGAGTTTGGTGTGGATTATCATACTAAAAGCTTGAGTGCGACTGCGACTGTTTTTCGTAATGATATTGATAACTTAATAGAGCGTGAAGTGGGTTATGATTCAAGTAGCAACCCAGTTTCTGCTAAGTGGATTAACGTCGCAACAGCAATGACTCAGGGTCTTGAATTGAGTGGATCGACATCATTAACGGAAGACCTTCTATTAAAAGCAAATTATACTTACTTAGACACAGAGGCCGAAGATTCTGATGGCTTGAAAACAGTGCTAACTGGTCGTCCTGAGCATCAAGCAAGTGTTTCATTTGATTATCAAGCAACGGATGTCATTTCTACCTTCTTAAGTGTAAATTACTTAGCTGGTATGCAATATTCTTCTTGGGTTTCAGGTGTGGGTACAGTTTATTCTGAACTGCCTTCATACTACCGTACGGATATTGGCCTAACAGCCGATGTGACTGATAACTTGGTGTTACGTGCAGGTATTAAAAATATCGGTGATGTTCGTTTAGACGAGGAAGATACTGGATATACTACGTACGAATTAGGTCGTAACTATTATGTGAGTGCGGCCTATAATTTCTAAATCGAACTAGTATAAAGCACGCATGTTCCCTTTCATGCGTGCTTTTATTATTGACCCCTATCATTATTCTCCTGCTAGCCCCTCTTTAATCTCCATATATACTCTCTTGTAAGTCCAGCTTTTAGAAAGAAGGTAGCTCTATCCTGCCTTTGTTTTTAGAGAGTGTATTTACCACAGAAAGGTCAGTTTGGACTCTCATTTATGGTTTATCTACAGCGGCTAAGAAATGCGTTTACATTTTTTCTATGTCGTTTTAATAGGTATGCTTTCGATCCTTAATTTTGGACTAAGAATTTGATTTGACCGCTTTTTAGGTAAGAAAAAGCCTCCGTATAGGAGGCTTTAATAAAGTGGCTCATTCGAATGAAGCTAGTCATTTTGTAATGTATTTATTAGAGAGTGGAATGACTTACTCTTCTGCGACTAATTTAGGGTCGTTAAGAGGGCTGTTTCTCAGAGTTTTTAAACAAGCTAACAAGGTTAAGCCTATGCTCATGGCAACCGCGCCAAAGACAAAAACACTTGCCAAAGAAGAAAGCAGTTTGCCGATAAGTCCAATCGAAAGTGTCCCTAGCGAATCTCCTGAAGCGTCTTGAGCTGTCCATATTCCGTTAATACGACCCAAATAATGGTCTGGTGTATGGCCTTGTACAAAGCTGTATTGAAGCAGCGATGCAATGGATACAAGGTAACCAAAGCCTATCAGCAGTATAAGAGCAATTGGGAAAATAGTTGTTGATCCAATGCCTATTAAACAGAGAAATGCAGCAAGGCTACTTAACATCATAACCAAGCCTGGCTTCTCAACATGATTTGCCCAACCGCTAATAATGGCTCCTAATGTCGCGCCCAAAGGAACGGCTGAGTACATCAAGCCTACTATCCAAGCTCCGCCACCGTAAACAGTGTCTGCAAGTGCCGGAAACAATACCCGAATGGCCGTGGTTAAGGTAACTAAGGTTCCCATGATGACAACGCCAGCGACAATTTTATTGGTGAAAATATAGGTCAATCCATCCCACAACGATGACAGGGGATTATGGGCTTTTGCTTCTTTTGGTCGCATGCTTGGCAAAGACAGCAAAGCAAGTAAGGTGATGCCAGTCCCAACGGCTGCAATGAGGTAATTCCAAGCGACATCGGAGGCAGCAATAATGATGCCCCCGATGGCTGGCGAGATAACCGTTGCTAAGCGCACACTTACCATACTGATTGCTCGAGCTTGCATAAGATTTTCTCGACCTACTAGGAAAGGCATGCAAGCCATTAAAGCGGTTACACCTAGGGCGCCAAAAAAACCATCCCAAATGGACAGCAGATAAATGGCCCACAATGAGGGATCAGGTAACCAAGCGTTAATCGCCATGGCAAGAAAACCCAATCCGCAAGTGGAACGAGCAAACAGAATAATGCGTTTTCGCTCATACATATCCGCTAGAACGCCTCCTAGGAGAAGACCAATAAATAGCCCTATCCCTTCTAATGCCATGACAATACCAACTTGTAAGCTATCGCTGGTTAAAGCATAGACCTGAACCGGTATCGACACTGAAAGCATCCCCAGACCAAGTATTGATATAGTGCGCGCAATAAACACATTGCGAAAATTTTTATGTGTTACTAATAAACTGAAATCCACAAACATGGACTTTTTCTTGGTATCGCTCACGTTTTACTCTCTTCTAATCGGTAAGGGTTAGGCCAACTCTGACGAAAGGTTTGATGGTTTTTGGGTTATCAATTCTTGTGATGCCTCATGAATAAGCCGATCTAAAAGAGGCCCTAATGTTTTTAAGTTATCTGGTGATAGAATATTTTCATGACTGCAATGATCCAGAGAATGAAAATGAGCTCTATTGGCATATGGCGGCCATTGTTCAGTTGGGCTGATGTAGTCTGGTAGAGACTGTTGAGCAATAAAGACATGCATTTTTTCATCGTAAAGGGGAGTAGAGGCTTTTTTCAGTAGACGAACCGCATCTTTGTAGTTGGCAAAGATTTGCTCTAACATTTTGTCTTGCTCTTGTTTTACTAACAGAGCGACGTCATCTGAATCATTATTTTTGTCTGAAATCGCATCGGTCAGTAACTGTGTCTGCTCCCGTTCTGCTCCCATCGCCGCTTCTTCTCCTTGAGGATCATTCCAATCATGGACTTCCGCAGGGTAGGTGTCTAAAAGACCAAGGAAACTAACGGTTTTTCCCATTTCTCTGAGCTTTGCCGCAACGCCATAGGCGACAGTTCCACCAAGTGAGTAACCTAATAGATAGTAAGGACCGTTTGCCTGCTCTCGAAGAATGACCTTAAGCTGTTTAACCACTAGCTCTTCAAGTGAATCGCTGCTGGCGATCAGTCCATTCGGTCTAGGTGATTGAAGTCCAATAATAGGGTGCTTTCCCTTTAAATATCGAGATAACACACTGTATTGCCACGCAAAGCCTGATCCTGGGTAGAAACAAAACAAAGGTGCCCCTTGTCCTTCACGTAAATAAATCAAATCATCAAAACCACTATTTGTGCCTTTGCCTTTCAATTGGTCATTAGTCAGCATAGAAGCCAATTTCTCTCGGCTATCTTGCTCTGTTTGGTTCTGAAGTAACTGAGCAAGTTTGGCAATGGTTGAGGTCACCATTATTTGACCAACGGTAATTGGCTGTTTTACTTCTTTACGAATATCGGCTGCCAGTCTCATAGCAAGTAATGAGTGACCACCTAAAGCAAAGAAGTCATCATCTGCTTTAATCTGTTCGATTCCTAGGATGTTACTAAAGAGACGAGCGAGCTGACTCTCTAGCCCAATTGCAGGTGATCTAGATGTGTTATTAGGCTGATCGTTTTTTGCTAAATTCGGTTTTGGTAACGCATTTCGATCTAACTTTCCGTTCGCGCTGAGGGGCAAACTTTCTAATACCACATAGGCTATTGGTAGCATGTGGTTGGGCAGCACTTTACTCAGCTCAAATTTGATCGTGGGTTCGTCATATACCTCAAGTTTAGACGGTTCTAATGTGAGATACGCTACGAGCTGACGGTTATCTTGTCCTGTTGTCTGTTCGACCTGTATATTCAGAGTCTGAGCGACAACAACCGCTTGTTCTACGCCGTTTTGTTCTAGCAGAGCGGCTTCGATTTCTCCTAATTCAATACGTTGACCACGAATTTTTATTTGATTGTCAGCTCTGCCTAAGTATTCAACGTCGCCATTCTCTAGCCAGCGAACAAGGTCGCCTGTGCGATACATTCTGTCGCCCGGCATTCCATAAGGATCGGCTATAAAGCGAACGCAGTTAAGTTCAGGGCGATCTAGATACCCCATTGCTAGTTGAGTTCCGCAAAGGTATAGCTCTCCTGTAACACCAACAGGTACTGGACGCAGATACTGATCCAATATACGCAGTTCTGTATTCCAAACAGGTTTCCCTATTGCAATGCCTTGGCCTTTAGATGATAGATCATCAAAAGCGGGCTTATAGGTGACATCGACCGCAGCTTCTGTTGGTCCATAAAGGTTATGAAGTTGTGCATTTGAACAATTTTTAAAGGCTTGAGCCTGAGCTTTTAATAATGCTTCGCCACTGCAAAAGACTTGTTTCAACGAAGTGCAAGTTGAATGATGATTTACTTTACTTTGCAACGTCGCCGTAAAAATGGCCAGCATAGAGGGAACAAAATGCAGGGTCGTTACGTTAAATTGATCGATGGTTTGCATCAGTAATTCTGGGTCCCGATGAGCATCGGGATCAGCCATCACTAAAGAAGCGCCGACCATAGGTGCCCAAAAGAACTCCCAAACTGAAACATCGAAACTGCTTGGTGTTTTTTGCAGTACAACATCCTCGGGAGTAAGTTGATACTCATGTTGCATCCATAAGATGCGATTGATGATGGCCTTGTGAGAAACCAATACACCTTTAGGGCGTCCTGTTGTTCCAGAGGTGTAAATTAAATACGCTGGATGGTTACCCGTGATATTAGGATTATGAATTGTCTGTGCTGCATTCTCGATAAATGTATGGTCATAAAAATGATCAAATGGTAGCTGTTTTACACCTTTATGTATTTCACTAAAGCGGCTTTGTTGAGTGCTTTGGGTGATTAGTAGAACAGGTTTTGCATCCTCTAACATATAGTCAAGACGGTCGTCAGGGTAACTGAGGTCAAGGGGAAGATACGCAGCACCAACTTCAATAATAGCCCAAATAGCCAGACTTAAATGGCAGCTTCTTGGAATAGCGACGGCAACAATGTCTCCTGAGCTTACGCCCTGAATGCGGAGAGAATGCGCGAGAGTTTGAACTTGCTGACGTGCTTCTTGATAGTTTAATTGATACTGCATATCAGAAACACACAAGGCATTAGGGGTTAGCTGAGCTTGTTTGCTCAGAGCTGACTGTAGTGTTAAATCTTCAACTGATTGCTCGGTGTTGTTAATAGCATTAATAAAATCTATCTCTTGAAGGCTTGCACTTTGGTACTGACAAAGTAGGCGTTCGGGAGAGTTTAGACTGGTTTTGATTGTTTGTTCTATTCTTTGAGACAGTGCTTTTACTTCTCCTATTGTCATCGCTCCACGGTTTTCAATTAAAAAGGTAATTTCTTCACCCGGGATGATGAGCAAGGCGAGTGGATAATGACTGTAACCACGGTTTTGTATGTCGCTTATGGTTAAAGATTTGCCATCTTCTCCCTTTAATGTAATGTCTAAATAGTCATTGTCAGGGTAATTTTCAACAACCAGTAAGGTATCGAATAAGTTTGGGGTGCCAGCTAATTTTTGTATATCCGTTAAGCCAATAGCATCATGTTCAAGTAAAGAAATATGGCGTTCTTGTAATGCGGGTAATTGATCCCAGAGAGACTGTTTTGGGTCTAGTGTAACGCGTATAGGTAAGGTGTTTAGGAATAAACCAACCTGATCTTCAATACCATTAATATGACTGCTTCGCCCTGAAACAGGAGAGCCAAAAACAATGTCCTCCTTGCCTGACAGAAGGTTTAACATCTGAGCCCATAGTACTTGCATAAAGACGTTCAGGGTTATGCCTTGTTCTTTTAGTTGAGACGTGAATTGACGGCTTAAATCTTGTGCTAGCTTGAAACTGTACTCACTTACTTGTTCATGATGTTGTTCAAATAGTTGGCAGGCTTGTACTTGATGCATGACTTCTTGCCACTTGTTAATGCTGGCTTGCTGATCACGACTGTAAAGCTGCTTAATGACGTTTGTGTAGCTGCTCGCAATAGGCTTGAGTGGACGTTGTTGATAAGCATTGAGTAAATCGCGAATCAGAAGAGGGGTAGACCAGCCATCAATGACAAGATGGTGAACGATCAAAATAAGGGCGGATTGTTGTAATCCAGATGTTTTGTCTTGGCCTATGTCGACATAAGCGGCGTGAATCATACCAGTAAAAGTATCAACTGGATGAGGTGTTTCTAGCAGTGTTTGTTCAAGCTCTTCTAGAGCTGCGAGCTTTTGACTATCATCATACATTCTGATGCTATGGGTACTTAATGGCCACTGCCATATTTCGTTCTTGGTATTAGGAATCACTAGAACAGGCTCTTCTAAACTCTCGCTGTCAAAGGCTCCTGCTAACTGAGGGTAGTGGACTAGTAGTGTATTCAGTGCATTTTGTAGCTGGGAGAGATTCATTTCTCCAGTAAAGTTAAGTCGAGTATACGCGTTGTAGTTGCCCGTTGCGGAATCCATTATGGTTTCAAAAAGCATGCCTTTTTGAAGTGGCAGCAAAGGCGCTACATCAGCCATTGGATGATACTGAGTAGACAGAATATCCCATTGATTTTGCTTAAGTTCCCACTGATGGATGTTTTCCAAAGACATGTCTTTAGAAATAGAGCTTATTTCCTTTGCCAGCGCTTGGGGTGAACGAAGTTTAAATACTTGACTAGGGCGTAAGGCATAACCTTTTTTTCGCAATTCAGTGCACAGCATAATCGCACTGATACTATCCCCACCTAAGGCAAAGAAATCATCAGTTGTACTAATCTTTTCTATTTTTAGAACGATTGAAAAGCAAAGGCATAAGCGTTCTTCGGCTTCATTTATTGGTGCTACGAAAGTGGAAGATGCGCTTTCAATCGTGATGTTAGGTAACGCTTTTTTATCGATTTTACCGCTAACATTTCGCGGTAAGGAGGCCATCACACAAATGGCTGCTGGAACCATGTAGTCTGGCAAATGTTGTTTTAATAGTGCTACTAAAGAGTGTCCATATTGTTTGAATTTTTGTTCCGGCAAGCTTGGTACTGCACAATAGCCTATCAGTCTGTGGCTGTTGTTGATTTCTTCAGCAATAACGATGGCACTTTCCACTGCCTCGAGTTGTGATAGAGCATTTTCAACTTCTCCTATTTCAACCCGGTAGCCTCTAATTTTTACCTGGTCATCACCACGGCCAACAAATTCAATAAAGCCTTCTGAATTCCAGCGTACGATATCGCCAGTACGATACATTCGACATCCTACTTCGTGACTAAAAGGGTCGGCAATAAAGCGACTGGCGCTCAGCCCAGCCCGTGCTAAATAGCCTTGGGCTAACCCTTCTCCTGAAATATAAAGCTCTCCTAACATACCTATAGGGACGGGTTGTAGTTGAGTATCCAGAATATAAGTCTGTGTATTAGCGATGGGTCTTCCGACGACTGGATTCAAGTGCATTGCCAGATTTGCACGAAGCGTATCCACTGTGTATTCAGTCGGGCCATATAGGTTATGAGAGATCAGTTTGGGAAAACTTCTTAGTTGCTGCCATAAGGCAGAAGGGCAAGCTTCTCCGCCAATGAGAATAAGGCTTGGCTGATGGTCTGAATGATTAGCTTCATCCATTAATCCATTGTTCAGCAGTTGTGCAAGCAGAGAAGGGGGAAGGTCCATAGCATCGATTTTAATATTATGAACTTCCTCGACAATGGCGAAAGCATCGCGTCGAGTGTCTTCATCAAATACATAAAGTTCTTCTCCTTGAATAAGCCAAAAAACTTGCAACCAAGAAGAATCAAATGAAAAGGAATGTGTGTGTGCCGCTCGAAGAGCGCGATTGGGATAGCGCTCTTGAACGACTTTTTGAGTAGGTCGGTAAATAGAATCTTGATGAGATAGTAATAGGTTCAACATCGCGTTATGGGTGTTCATTACCCCTTTAGGACGGCCAGTGCTTCCAGAAGTAAAAATAACATAAGCAATATCGCTACCGCTTGGAGTCGATCTCTCAAACTCGGTTAGTTTCGTGTTTGAGTATGTTGCTAAGGAAGCAATGATGGCATCGTCATCAAGATTTAAAGTAGGAATATCGAGTTCCACTGAAACACTTGAATGGCTTAATAGTAGAATGGGAGAAGTATCCTCACACATCATTTCCATGCGTTCTTGAGGATAATCCATGTCTAATGGTAAAAATGTTGCGCCAGTGTTAAGGATTGACATCATAGCAATGATGGATTGAGCGCTTCGAGGCATGGCACAGGCAATAACTGAGTTTCCTGTCGCGCCATTCAATTCGAGTTTTTTTATTAAAAAGCGGCTTAATTGATTAATTTCATTGCTGAGTTCATGGAAAGAATAGCGTGTTTCTCGCCCCTCACTTGGCGCTCGGCATACTAGAGCAGTCGCGTCAGGTTTACGCTCTACCTGCTGCCAGAATACATCCAATATATTGTTTAAGTTATTTGGCTCAAATGATCGCCCTGTTCCCCAAGCCATGATAGTTTCGTACTCAACTTCCGGAAGAATAGCGAGTTGACTTAATGGAAGGCGCTCATCAAGTAGCCAATTGCTAAGCATGGTAGATAGTCTGCAACCATGTGCTTTTAATGTTTCGTTATTATACTTTTGAGAATTAGCTCTTAGTTCGAAGTAGGTTCTGTCTTTTTCGACAATAATGCTGAATTCTAAGTCATCAACTGGACCTGTTGCTAAATGATGTGTTGTGCCTGCAGTACCTGAAAAATTCAGATCATAGTCAAATTGCTTATAATTTATCAGGGTGTTGTAAAGTGCAGAAGAATTGACCTTTTTCAGGTCTCTCTGGATTTGTTCTGCGCTGTAGTTTTGGTGTCGCCGAATGAGTTTTAAAGATTGTTTGAAATGTTTTGCGACACTTCCCCAAGTCATATTACCATCGAGCTCGATACTCATCGGCAATACATTGACCATTGGGGCTGTAGATGTCACAGAAGCAGATCCTAAGCGTCTCATGAATGGTATTCCAATCACCTGGTTTGATTGTCCATTCATACGGTACAGATAAGCGGCAACAAGGCTCATCAATAATTCAGCACGGTTACTTTTTATGGTCTTTGATAAGGTATCTAGTGTCGCCAAATGATGAGTTGAGATGGTGACGGAGTGTTTAATTAAACTGGGTGAACTTTGATCTTTTGTCGTTGTTGAGTTTGACAGGCTAATGGTCGGAGGTAAGTTTGCGCAGTATTCTTGCCAGAATACTTGATCAGATACGTATTTCTGCGATGCTTTGTAAGCGTTTTCTTCTTCAATTACCTGAGCGACTGAAGTGAACGGTGAGCCTGTAATGGGGTGATTGTTGTCTAGACTGGTATAGATTTCAGCAACACGTTTAGTCAGCGCAGTAAAGCTGAATCCATCTAACATAATATGATGGTAGCGTTGATACCATAGCCAAACGATATGTCCCTCTTCTTCGATGGAAAATATTATTTGTTTTTGCAGTGGCGTTTGGCGGTTATTTGTAAGAAGTAGGTCTAAATTTGTATCTTCTTGCATAATAGCAAAAGCGTTTTCCCTACCATTCTTCATGCTTGTAAAGTCAATGCTCTCGACCTGAAAACTGTCTGTTAAGTCGATGAGATGCTGCTGCCCATTATCGTAGTAAGCGAGTACAGTATCGGCTTCGCCTAATGCTAACCGAATGGCTTGTTCTAATAGATTGCTTTGGATATCACCTTTCAGTTCAACACAATGAGATATCGTATAAATATGCTTATCGTCTGAGACTTGATCAGCTAACCATATACCTTCTTGAGTAGTGGTAAGAGGAAGTGTCTTTCGTTCCATAAAAAAACTCCTTATTTGAGTTCAGCTTCAGTCTTAGCGAAAGGGTTTATGTTTTTCCAATGGCGTTCAACGTAAGATAGGCATTCGCTTCTGGAAGCAGGGCCGTGAACGTGTGTCCAACCATGAGGATGGACCGCAAACTCAGGCCATAAACTGTATTGGTCTTGATGATTTTTAAGCACTAAAAAATTATGCGATTCATCATCAAATGGATTTAAATATTGTGAATTGTCCATGCAATATGGTCCTTAAATTTGGTGACAGGTAATAGGTTAATAGTTAAGCGCTTTGATCAAGCTTCGGATGAGACTTTGTTGCCAACACAGCCAATCATGGCCACCTCTAAATTCATTGAATTGAACTTGATGTCCGTTGGCTTGTAGTGTTCTGGCCATGATTTGACTCACTTCCAGCATGTCTTTTTCATAGCAGCCTGCTTCCATTACAAGGTTTAATGGTGTTGAAGTAGAAGGGGCATGCTTAATTTTTTGAATGAATTTGCTTTCACCTGGAACTGACTCCACATCAGGCCACCAAAAAGAGCCGGATAAACTGATGGCTGTCGCAAAATATTCAGGCCAGTTTAAGGCGCTATAAATGGCACTAAGGCCACCTAAGCTTTGCCCAGCCACAATGTATTGATAAGGGGGCGTCAGAGCATATTGTTCTAGAATCCAAGGGATTAACTCTTGTTGTATGGCATTCCAAAAATCAGGATTGCAGGCGAGTTCAGTATTGCGATGTAAAGCATCAATGGAGTCAATAAAAACGTATAGGGCTTCAGGCAAATGTCCTGCTAACGTTAGTTCATCTAGTTGATGGTAAATAGGAAGATTATTTGCCCAATGCTGCCCATCCAATAACAAGACAATAGGTTGTATTTTGGTGGTGTTTTTCCCTGTCTGATATAGCCAAATAGAACGTCTGTTATTCAGCTTTTCGCTGAGCCATGTTGTTGTTTGTAATTGCCCTTTTGAGTGCTCTTTGTGGTCCTTGAAAACATAAAGGTTTTTTTCATCAAGGCAAACTCTGGATAGTCTGATACCACTACCATTGTTGTATGAAGCTAATGGGTTAAGAGGGTCGTGTTGGGCATTACTTTTCATCAACTGGATCCACCAGTTTCGAATGCCCGCTCGACTTTTTTGAATGGGGGGAGTTTGTTTAGCTGTTGCAGGCATCAGAAAGTAACTGCCTAGCCAATCATTAGGTAATTCCGTCTCCCAGAACCAAACGTCAGTGTTATCAATGTGGGTTAACTGAGTGAGTTCTTTTGTTGGGTGAGGGGTTTTGGAGTACAGGTCAATGTAAACTGTTTCTATATCTGCACTCGCTTCTTTTTCATCTCGCCATACAAAGCTAACGAGAGTGGTATCCGCATCAAGAGCCATTGTTAGAGGAGTACCTATGGTTTTAATCTGTTGCCACCAAGCACTGGAGCCGACATTCGTCCGACATAATTCGGGATGAATTGGAGCTACTCTTGTCATGTTATTTCCCAAATAAATTTTTCGTTACTAGTTTGGTTGTTTTAAGACTTTGTTGTTTGCACTCATCTTAAATCCGTTGAACCATGTATTTGGCTTTGATTAATTCATTGGTTACTGCTTAGTTTGTGGGAGGATGATTTCTTAAATAGGTTTTCAAGCCTTTTGATCATGTTGCGAGAGCTAAAATAATCGAGTCGAAATGTGTCATTACCAACACTGTAGATGGAATTGTTGACAACGGCTGGTACGTCAGACAGGTATGAATTATTTCTAACGGCTTCTTCTTGTGGCGATTCTGTTGCAAATAACAGAAGCGTATTTCCTGTTAATGCGTCTGGAAAACGTTCTCCACTGGCGATGACAATGTCATTTCGCTTACCCATACTCAAATCACCGCGAACGGTGTCTGGAATAGGGGCTAACGTAAAACCAAGTTGGGTGAGTAGCTGGCCTTGAGCGGATTCAGGTGTCCAGATATTACCGCCAGTACCGTCTTGATAATACACCAAGGCTGTTGTCGGTTGTGGGGGGAGTGTGGTGGTATTTTTGAATTCGGTTATTTGCTGGTTAAACGAATGAATTAGAGTGTCCGCATTATTTTCTAAACCGAGAAATTCACCAAATACATTAGCAAGCTGCATCCAGCTTTTGTTGCTGTAATTTATCACCACCGTAGGCGCAATGTCTTTTAATTGATCGTATAGTTTAAGGGCAGAGTCGCCACCTGTTTGAGAGATAATAATCAGATCTGGATTGGCTCTAACAACGGCCTCTGCATTGTGCTCTGTCTGATATAGAGCTTTAAGGTTCTTTTTGGTCGCGAGCTCGCTCCATTGTGTGAAAAAACCACGATCATCTGAAATATTTGTATTTGGAATGGTTGCGCCAGAGCCAATAATTGGCGCATCTATAGCTAACAAAGTGCCAGTTATTGTAATACTTGTTGAGACGATTCGCTTTGGAGGTTGGCTAAGTGTAACTTCACCATAACTTGTCATGAGGGTTCTTGGCCAACCGGAATTGTCTTTTCGTACTTGATCTATTTTAAGGTCAGAGGAAGTATGCTCGGAAGTGTCTTGGCAGGCGGTTATGAGTAAACACAATATGCTTGATAAAATGAATTGAGAGATTAGGGTTGCCTTTTTCATTACGTCGTACTTCCATTTAATAGTAAATTGTCCGGCAACAATAACACATATGATAATCATTATCATATGTGTTATTGTTAAATTTACATCTGGTTTACATTGTTAATTAGGGTGTTATTTACTTGTATTGGGCAGAGTGTGAGCTAAGGATACGGATTTGATTAGTGTGATGGGTTTAAATGCTAAGTTGGTTTTTTGGGAGAACGTTGAGAGTGTGGGAAGTCATCTTTGGTGGGAGCGGTTTAAGGCATTAGGAAGTCCTTTTCTAATCACTCAAGACAGAGTTCAGTTTTTATGGCGTGACCCTCAAGGAAATGAAAATTCATCTGATGTTGCTTGTGTCATATTGGACGTTAACTCAGTCACAAATCATCATACATGGTCTCCTAAATGCTTGCAGAGGGTTAGAGGAACCGATGTTTGGTTTGCAGAGTTACATATCGATTCACACTGGCGAGGCAGTTATTCTTTTATTCCATTAACAGCAGATCAATTGCCTGACATTGTTAAAAAACAAGGAGATGGTTCTGTCCAGGCGCAGAGAAATTGGTGGATCTCCATCGCCTCTCAGCAAACTGCGGACCCATTAAATCCTCTACCTGTATTGAATTCTGGCTGGGGCGAGTCGTCAGCATTACATATGCCCAATGCTTCTAAAGAAGCTGGCTGGGAGGATTGGGATAAAGGGAATTTACCTAGGGTTATAAATGAGTTGATAAAGACTTTTTGCTGGAAGTCTAAACGGTTAGGTAATGAGCGTAATTGCCAGTTGTATTCAACCGCAAAGGGTGAAGCCCCTCTGGTTATTTTACTTGATGGTCAGAGGTGGGGAGCGGAAAGTGGTTGTTTGTCTGTATTAGATTTTCTGACCAGCCAAGAACAATTGCGACCAGCCCATTATCTTTTGGTGCCATCAATTGATTCGGCAACTCGTTGGCAAGAACTAAGCTGTTATCGACCTTTTTGGGAGGCTGTGCACAATGAATTATTGCCAGATTTAATAAATCATTTAGGTCACTCAGCCTGCTCTATATCTGAGTATGTTGTTGCAGGACAAAGCTTGGGTGGTTTGTCTTCTTTGTATGCCGGCCTCACTTTTCCTGAGCGATATAAAAAAGTTATCAGTTTATCCGGTTCGTTTTGGTGGCCAGAAGTGAACCGGATGCATGCCTCACACCTTGATAAAACTATTTTAACTAGTCCTCCCGAAGGCGGTTTGACAGAAGCCTTGGAAAGCAAAATATTGAACGCAGAACACCTTTCCGTTTATCAATCGGTTGGTTCAGGTGAAGCTGATATGTGTTTATATAATGGTCAAATGTTTCATGCTCTTCGCAATAGTAATGCCAATGTGTTCTACCATGTTTTTTGTGGTGGGCATGATTGGCTTTCATGGCGATCCGGTTTGGTTGAAGGTTTGCGGCATTTACTACAAGAGAAGTCGAATGCCTAAGGAGAGGTTGTTATGTCCAAATGGTTATTGGACTTCAGTCTACTGAAAACCAACGCCAATTTTCGCGCCATTTTCATTGCTCGTTTGATGTCTGTATTGGGCATTGGCATGTTAAACGTTGCGGTGCCAGTGCAAATATACGAATTAACAGGCTCCAGCTTGCAAGTCGGTTTTGCTGTGGCGTTAGATGGCATTGGTATGTTTATCGGTCTGATGTTGGGCGGGGTGTTAGCCGACAGAATGGATCGTAAGTGGTTAATCTTGTTTTCACGTTCTATTTGTGGGGTTGGCTTTGTTTTGCTCGCGGCGAATGCTTATTTGTCTGAACCAAGTCTTTGGGCGGTTTACGCCATTTCCCTTTGGGATGGCTTTTTCAGTGCCATTGGTATGACAGCCTTAATGGCGTCGATACCGCATTTGGTCGGACGAGAAAATCTGCCCACCGCAGGCGCCCTGAGTATGTTAATTGTGCGTATCGGTTCTGTGATTTCACCTGCGCTGGCCGGTATTGTGATTGTGTCGTTTGGGGTGACATGGAACTACACCTTAGCGGCCATTGGGACCTTCTGTACCTTGATTACCTTAATTACTTTGCCAAACATGAAGCCACAAAAAGGCGGCCCTCAAGAGCATCCGATTCGCTCCTTGTTGGATGGATTTCAATTTGTGTTCACCCATAAAATTATTCGCGCTGTGGTGGCATTAGGAACATTGGAAGCCGTCACCAAATCCATTCGGATCTTATTTCCTGCTCTGGCGGCAACGGCATTTGGCGGTGGTGCGTTTGAAGTGGGTCTTATGTATGCCGCGGTACCGGTTGGATCGACACTGGGCGCGCTTACTAGTGGTTGGGTTCGGCATGCAAAACGACCTGGGATTGTGATGTTGGTTAGCGCGTTTTTCTCATTTTTGTGTGTTGCCGCATTAGGCTATATGGGGCATCTAGTCTTGATGTTGTTAGCATTAGCTGTATTTGGCTATCTTGGTTCTATTGGGGGGTTACTGCAATATACGATTGTTCAAGGTCATACGCCAGATCATATGTTAGGTCGCATTGGCAGTTTCTGGACGGCACAAGATGTGGTTGGCGATTCGGCTGGTGCGCTTGGCATTGGGATGATTGTGAAAGTGCTATCGCCAGTGATGGGGTTGGTGACATTAGGTTTAGGCTGCGCGGCGGTTACTCTATTGCTAAGTGCAGGAGTGCGCTCGTTACGAGACACCAGATTGATTGATACGAACTTATTTCCTGCAGAAGAGGGTCCAAGCGCGGACTCGACAAAGGGCGTGACAGCCTAGTTAATATTGAATCAAGGTAAACATAGAAATGGTGAGGTTGTGTGACCTCACCATTGTTACTTCAATGTTAAGCCAATCTGCCTTTAGGTATGACTAAAGGTGTGCCAGAAATAGGGTCCTCAATAATCAGGCAAGGTAGACCAAATACCGACTCAATCAGGCTTTCAGTCACTATTTCACTTGGCTTGCCTGTGGCGACAATTTGGCCGCCCTTCATTGCAATAAGGTTGTCCGCGTAGCGACAGGCGTGGTTCAGATCATGTAATACCGCCACCATGGTATGGCCATTTTTTTGATTAAGATCCTGAAATAAATCCAGCAATTCAATCTGGTGAGCAATGTCTAAGTAAGTCGTTGGTTCGTCTAATAAAAGCAAAGGTGTTTGTTGTGCTAAGGCCATGGCTACCCAAACACGTTGCCTTTGTCCTCCAGAAAGTTGGTCAACATGATGCTGAGCAAAGTCGGTAATGTGTGTCGCTGCCATGGCGGCATCAACCGCTTTTTGGTCTTCTTCACGCCAAGGTTGGAACCATTTTTGGTGGGGAAAACGACCTCGTGAAACCAAGTCCATCACCTTAATGCCATCTGGAGCGATCGCACTTTGCGGTAACAACCCTAATTGCTTGGCAACTTCCTTTGTGGTTTGTTCATGGATATTGCGACCATTTAGCAATACTTTGCCAGATTCTGGCACCAATAAGCGGCTCATGGCGCGTAATAATGTGGATTTACCACAGCCATTTGGTCCGACAATCACACTGAATTTACCTTGTGGAATCTGTACTGATAAATCTTTTGCAATCGTGGTTTGATCGTAGCTAAGGGTGACGGACTCAGCGGCTAATAAAGTGGAGGAATTCGGGCTCATAGTCTTCCTTCTCGTACAATTAAATAAACCAAATACAGACCACCTAAACTGATGGTAACGAGACCAACAGGTAGGGTGATGCCTTGCCAAGCGTGTTGCGCTAAGAAATCAGCGGTCAGTAACAACATAGCGCCAACCACTGCGGATGCAGTCAGTGAAATGGACGCATTGTTTTCTAGGCGGCGAGCAATTTGTGGTGCTGCCAGAGAGATAAAGGCAATGGGGCCGGTGATGGCGGTGGCTACAGCGGTTAGCGATACACCGACAAACATCAATGCTAAGCGGCTCTTGTTCACGGAAACACCAAGAGCAGCAGCGGTATCGTCACCCATTTCCAGTAATTTCATACGACTATTCATTGCCAAGGCGATGCACATTAGCAAGATCAATAAAATGGCGGCGGGTAAGACTCTAGACCAGGTCATACCATTCAGCGAACCTGCGCTCCAAAGTGCGGCGGTCATGGCAGTTTCAAGGGACACGGATAAAGATAACCATTGATTAAAAGCGGTTAGGGTGGCGCTGATGGCAATGCCAACAATGATCAGACGAAAGCCGGAATGACCTTCTCGGTAGGCAAACAGATAGACCAAAGTAGCGGCACAGAGTCCACCCAAAATGGCACCTAAAACGCTCATCCAATAGACATTACCAAACCAAGCAATGGAGAGTAAAACGCCAGTAAAGGCACCGACATTAAAGCCAGTAATGTCTGGGCTACCTAATGGATTACGTACTAAGGATTGGAACACCGCACCACTGACACCCAAACCAGCACCAATAATTAAAGCCCCTAAGGCCCGAGAAGCACGCCATTGCCAAACCACGATAGATTGGTATTGTCTGGCTTCTCCCGTGAGCAATTGCCAGATGCCAGTCATTCCTTGAGCGACTTGTTGCCCTATAAACAGGGTCGCCAAAAGCACCACCAGAGTTAAAATGAAAGCGACCGGGACGAGAGACGGTTTGTATCGACGTGTCATCATAATGAAGAGGCTCCCTTTCGTCTGACAAGATAGATGAGGATAGGCGCTCCAATAAAGGCGGTGACGATGGACACCCTGAGTTCACCGACGATCAAGACTCGGCCAACAATGTCGGCGAAGAGCAGTAAGCAGGGGGTTAAAATAATACAAAATGGCATAACCCAGCGTTGATCCGGCCCCACCATCCAACGGGCAATGTGAGGAATCATGAGACTCACAAAGCCAATCGGTCCAGCTGCCGCCGTTGCTGCTCCGCACAACAAGGTAATGGCGATGAGGGCGAGGATCTGCGCCCGTGCTGGCTGACTGCCCAGAGCCGTGGCGAGTGAATCGCCTAAGCCAAATGCATTCAGCGCAGGCGTGATTGCCAGAGCAATAAGACAGCCTATGATGACCACAGGGGCAATAAAGAAGGGGACTGCGAGACTACGTATGTCTAAACTGCCAACCGACCAAAAGCGAATTTGATCAAAGGCACTAGGATTGAAAAGTGTCAGAGCGGAACTCAAACCACCAAATACGGCGCCAATTGCCACACCGGCGAGGGTTAGTTTTAACGGATCAACTCGGCCGCCGCCTAAACGCCCAACATAGTAAACCAGCAGACTAGCTAGCAAAGCCCCGACGGCGGCATAAAAGAAAAATTCACTGAGCTGCGTCGCACCGAGAAAAACAATACTGATGGCGATGGCCAAACTGGCTCCCAGATTAACGCCTAAAATACCTGGGTCGGCCAATGGGTTGCGGGTAATGGCTTGGATAAGTGCGCCAGAAGTGCCTAATGCCATGCCAACCAATAAGCCATTCAAGGTTCTAGGCAGTCGTCCTTCAAAAATGATGGTTTTGGCAAGTCCTGTTTCATCGCCAGAAGCAATGTTCCAAAGCTGATCAAGCGGTATGGCTTTAGCGCCAAAGCAAAGACTGGCGAGCATAATAATGCACAAACAAGTTAGGGCGAAGGTTAGCCAAATGAGTCTTTGTTTAGTTTGCATGTTTGGACTGTCCAAAAAGCGTTTGTAAGCGGTGCAACAGGTTGGTAGCGCTGTAATAATCTAATCGAAAAGTGTCATTGCCGACGGCATAAACCTGATGATTTTTGACGGCTTGGGTGGCTTGTAAGTAAGGAGTGTTAATGAAATCTTGTTCTCTGTCTTTGGCCGCCGCAAAGAGTAAAACGCTTTGCCCCGTAATGGCATCAGGAAAGCGTTCCCCAGTGGCAATGATGATGTCGTCGCGTTTGCCCATGCTGTTGTCGCCTTTAACCGAATCAGGGACCTCGGCGAGTTGAAAGCCTAACTCAGTGAGCAATTGGCCTTGGGCCGATTCACGAGTCCAGATATTGCCACCAGTATTGTCTTGGTAATACACCATTGCAGTGGTTGGTTGAGGCGGTAGTTGAATCATTTGCTTGGTGTTTTGAACTTCTTGTTCAAATTGATCAATAACCGCTTGAGCTTGCTCTTCTAGTCCAAGAAATTGACCAAAAATATTCGCCAATTGCATCCAGCTTTTATCGTCGTAACCAATAATGAGAGTAGGGGCGATGTCGTTTAATTGGTCATACAGTTTTCGAGCCGAATCCCCACCGGTTGCCGAGATAATAATAAGGTCTGGTCTGGCTTCGACAATGGCTTCGGCGTTGGCTTCGGTCTGGTACAGAGAGACGAGGTTTCGCTGTTTGGCGACGCTTTCCCATTGACGCATAAATCCGTATTCGCCAGCGACGTCAGTGTTTGCCATAGTACCGCCGGTGGCGATAACCGGCGCATTAATGGCGAGAAGGGTGCCGGTAAGGGTGACGCTGGTAGAAACGATTCGCTTCGGAGGTTGAGCTAATGTCAGTGGACCTTGCTCGGTCTGAATGCTCCGCGGCCAGCCACTCTCAGCTTGAGAAACTTGCCAGAGGGCGAGATGGGACTCAGAGTCATGATCTTGCTCACAGCCTGTTAAGACAACAAAACAGACAACAGACAACAGCATACAACGAACCAATCCAGTCATGCCGACCATGATACACCTCTTCCATTAAGACAAAGGCGGCATTATAGCGAGCGAGAATGAAATTTTACAGTATTGATAATTGTTTTTATTTGCGTTTGTGATCTATACCGTAAAACACCAAAAATTAATGCTATAAGGGCTGATCAAATTGAGCTTTGACAGTTTAGGGAAATCACTGAGTTTCACTTTACCATTACGGAATTTTGGCCGTATGCCATTGATACGGATTTTTTTAGCGGTTAGGGAATCCGCTGTGATTTCAAAGCGTTTCTTTTTTAGTCCGAAATGATGGCAATGAATCATGCGAAATTGTGGTGTCATATTAATGATGAGGAGTGTGCATTTGCCTGATTTTTTGGCGTTATGACAATAAACTAAGATAGACGAATCACTGCTTTGTACCTGATAGACCTCATTGCCCATGAGCTTTTCCCATAGCCAGCTGACCCAGAAATCTGGATTGGGTTTGAGGGTTTGACGATTAATCAGCGCATAATCACCACCAATTAGGCTTTGTCTGATCATCACTTGCTGACCAAGCTTTGCTCCTCGTCCTAGTTGGTCGGCCCACCAAAAAGAGGAAATGAAACGATCAGACAGTTTGGCTTGGCCGCCGCATTGGGCTGAGCCACTTTCGCCTGTCCACACTTGCGCTTGAGGCTGATATTGGCGGCGATACTCATCCAGTTTTAACGCGTACTTTTCAAAGCTATCCAGTGCGTTCAGCGACAACAGGTTGCGAGGAGTGGCGGCACGGGTTTTAACGGGTGAACGACTGCTCTGAAACGGGTAATAGTGCCAGTCAACTATGTCCAATGGTTCCGTTAAATTCTCTAAAAATGGCACAGTGATATTGCTAAAGGGTTTAACGGCTTCGCCTATTCTCGGCCAAAAAGCGCTGCCCGGCCCTGCAATCAAACTGGCAGGGCTGTGTTGTCTTACACAGCGAATGAATTGGTCATAATCTTTCGCTAGCTTTTTTGCACTTGGCTGAGCCGTAATGCCGTGAAAGGCCCAGTAAGCATTGAGCTCATTACCCAGTTCACAAATGGCGATGTTTTGGTTGTTTTGTTGGCTGTAGGTGAGTAAATCGATGACTTCGTTTGCTTGCCATTGACCTTGTAAGCTTCGTTCAAATAGGCCGTATTTAAAGGTAAACATGAGCCATAGATCATTACGTTGGCAAAAGTCATGTAGCTGGTGCCAAATAGCTTGGGTTAATGGCAGTGCGTCTTGGTCAGGTGCATTGTAGCTAGTGAAATAGTGGAGTTTATCCGCTTCTGATCCGCCTACGCGAACATAGGAAGCCCCGAGAGATTGGACAAGCTTGTCGAGTTTCTCTTGTTGTAAATCCAGTGGTGGTGTTTTTTCTGTGCCTAGGCCTTGTTGAGTGCCTTTGCTACCTTCCCACCAAAATCCGCCCGCTAGTACGGAGATATCAATTGAAAAGGATAAATATCTAGGGCTGATGCAATGCATGGGGGTCGGTGAGATAAGGCTGACCGACACCTGTTTATTGAGTCGCTTGATAGTCGTTTGGCGGCCCATTGAGCGGTTTAAATTGATGGCAAGCAAGGCTTTGTTCCGATCATTGGTTAGGTATAGATTGCCGGATAAATATGACAGTTTCGTGATCGGGACAGGCTTGCTGTTCTAAAGGAAAGAGCAGGTTTGGGTTTGCTTTAACGTTTCGTTATGACAGACGGCCGAATAAGCCTCTGGGTTTTGAATAAAAGCATAGTGTTGATTGGAGTTACGACAGCGCATTTGGAAGCGAGCGAGCTTTTGCTCATAGTCATCGCGCATCAGCTCATAGGAATAAAGACTGACGGTTTCTTCTTCATCAATTAAGGCTTGTTGGGTGTCTTGGATCCGTTGCTGCAACTTTTGGTGTTGGTCACGCACATTGTGACAATAGGGTGTGTTTTTACTGGTTTGTTGGCATTCTTTTATGCTGGTGGCGAGTCTGGCCTGCTGTGCTTCATAGTGCTGAAGTTGCTGCTTAATGCCTTGGCTCACTTGCTGAGCTTGTTGGTGGTTTTGTTGATGTTGATTCACTTGCATAGCCGCTTGATTTAGTTGTTGCTCCTCGATTAAGCAGCGTTTGCCAAATTCAATCAGGGGATGAGCAAAGGTGTGCGTTGACCACATAATCGCAAGAGCTGTTACCATTAAGTTTTGTTTTACTGACCACATAGTTTCATTCTTTATGTTTTTTAAAGCTGCTAGAAGATTTTTTGATCTAGAGCATGGCTTCCAAATTCACTTTGGTTGAATCAATAAACTGAGTATACACTCAGTTTAAGCAAATGGATAAACGGATGAATGTGAGATGTCTAAGGATCAAAAAACAGGATTTTCTGTACGGCTCTATCGTAGACCATTTCAACAAAATGGCGCGTCTTCTTGGTTTACAAGGCTAGGCTGCAGCCCTTATTACTCACTCTCGAGATCGATTTCGTCACCGATATCAATAACAATACATTACAAAGTCTAATGCTAAGTGAAGATATGCTGATGTCTTTACAAGCTATTTTGTTCGCTGGTCGTATGAGTTTGACGTCAGTTCGTTTGTTTTTATCGCGAGGATTCGTCAATGAGACAGATAGCCATAATATCTATTGTTAAGCGAACTCGATAAACGGGCAATTAGCGAAGTAATCAATTGATTGACGTGATGGACTGTGAGGGATAACACATGAAGTTGAGCCATACCTACGATGAACATGAACATGATCAAACCATCCTAGATTGCTTTCGCCAGCTTTGGCATTACTCCGCAGACTTAATGTTCATTATGTCAGTTGAAGCGGACGGTGAATTTACTCTTTATGAAAATAATCCAGCGTCTAAAAAAGTCATGGGGCTGGCACAAGATTCGACGATTCATCGATTAAATATGCGTGAGCAATTTGGTGATGAAATGGCGGAGCAAGTGTATGCCACATACCATGAAGTACTTGCAGCAGGGAAACCTATTACTGTCGAACAAATTGGTGTGCGAGGGGATGGTACTAAAGTTTATTTTGATACCCTTTTTGTACCCATTTATGATGCTTCTAATGAGCCTATTTTTGTGTGTGGCGTGAGCCGTGACATTACTAAAATAAAAGACGCTGAAAAAGTTGCACTGCAAGCCAATGAAAAACTGACTGAATATAGCCTTGCTTTAGAGTCGGTGAATCATGATCTGGACCGAAAAGTACAAGAGCGCACAGCGGAACTTGAGCGTGCTAAGTTGGTTGCTGAAGAGGCTTTAGAAGCTAAATCTTCTTTTGTGGCGAGAATGAGCCATGAGATTCGAACGCCGATCAATGCCGTGATTGGGCTCAGTTATTTATGTCTAAAAACGCCTTTAAATACAGAACAAACTGACTATCTCTCTAAAATACTGTCTGCCGGTGATTCCCTATTGGAGATCGTTAATGATGTATTAGATTTTTCCAAAGCTGAAGCGGGAAAAATGCCCCTTGAAGAAAGTCCATTTCAAATTCATAGCCTCCTAGAACATGCTATCAATATTAATATGGTTCAGGCGCAAACGAAGCAAATCAGCCTGAACTATGATGTATCCCCCTACCTTCCAGCAAGCCTGTTGGGTGATCCGTTCAAAATTCAGCAATTACTGGTGAACTTGATCACTAATGCCGTCAAGTTTACTGAGCGTGGTGGTGTTATGGTTCGCCTGTCTTCGTCGCCGATTTCAGCTCAAGAAATAGAGTTAATCGGTGAGGTCATTGATACTGGTATTGGTATTTCGATTACGGATCAAAGCCGTTTGTTTCAGGCCTTTCAGCAAGCCGATGACAGCATCACGAGAATGTTTGGCGGCACTGGATTGGGATTGGCTATCTGCCAGCAAATATGCCATTTAATGAATGGTTCCATCTCGGTTGAAAGTGATCTCGGCAAAGGGTCGACATTTCGTTTCAATATACCGGTGAAAATCCATCAGGAAACGTTAGAGCCCCCGAATTCGCCAACAAAAACGAGTGTGATGATCCCAGATTGTCAGGCTTATAAAATACTTTTGGTGGAAGATAACCTAATTAATCAAAAGGTCATGCTGGGTTATTTAAAGGAAACCAAAGCGCATGTGGCGATTGCAAATAATGGGCAAGAAGCGATCGATAACGTATTAAAAGAGCACTTTGATTTGATCTTAATGGATATTCAAATGCCCGTGATGGATGGTTTAACGGCCACTCAGAAATTGAGGCAGATGGATGTGGCTAAAAGTATTCCTATTTTTGCTATGACAGCGCATGTTTCCGATGATGCAAAATGCAAATCTACTCAGTCTGGTATGAATGGGCATCTGGATAAGCCGATTAATAAGAATGAATTGTACAAAATTTTACAAATCCAGTTTCAAAAGATTACGCAATCTAACTCATTAGAATACATAGAAAAAAAATCATCCTTGGGAAAAAATCAAGACCAAGAAGTGTTGTCTATTATTTCCGCTATCGATACATTAGATGTTTGGCACGCTATTGAAAAACTTGACGGTAGATCCGAACTTTATTTGGATCTACTTGTATCCTTTTATGAAAGGTATAAGCACTTTTCATTTAGTAGTGTGTCTCAATCTGACACCTTACTTAATATTCACTCGCTTAAGTCCAGTTTGTCCTATATCGGAGCGATTAGGCTTTCTGGTGATTGTGCTGAGTTAGAACAAAGCGCAGTAACGAAGACAATTTCGTCTCAACAGCTGGAAAAAATTGAGTCCAGTATTAATGCGTTAATAACCGCATTAACTGAGAAATTATCGCCACTTTTAAAAGAGGGTGAATTCAAGGTTAACCTTGATCAACAACGGATAGTGATTGAGAAGCTTGAACACATTCATGGCTTATTAATACAGTCTGATTTCGTTGTCGAAGATCATTTGCAAGATGTCCAGCAAATGCTGGTGGGTACCAAATACGCTTTACCAATCGAAAATATACTTTACTCTGTTTCAAGCATTGAATTTGAGTATGCTGCTTCGCAAGTGGCCGAACTCATGTTTGATTTGCAAGGTGATAAATAATGGCAATGACAAGTCAACAACGCGTTTTAGTCATTGATGACGAAAAAATTAGTTTGAAAGTTATCAGCGATATTTTAAGAGATGATGTAGAGGTTATTCTTGCAATTAATGGTGAACAAGGCATTCGTAAGGCCATAGAGTTGCAGCCAGATCTTATTTTGCTTGATGTGCTGATGCCAGGCATGGATGGTTATGACACCATGGCAAAACTTCGTCATGATGTTCGAACCAGTACCATTCCGGTGATTTTCATTACCGCACTAAATGATTCGAGTCATGAAGAAAAAGCCCTATTGATGGGGGCTTGTGACTATATACAAAAGCCTCTTTATACCAATATTGTCCAAGCTCGGGTACGTTTGCATTTACAGCTGACCAAGCAGAGAAAAATGTTAGAAGAGTTAGCTAACATTGATCCGTTAACGTCGTTGGCCAATCGTCGTAGATACGAAGACGTCATTTCATCTGAATGGCAGTCGGCGATAGAGCATCAAGAGTGCTTGTCTTTATTGGTGGTTGATATTGATAATTTCAAACACTACAACGATTGTTATGGTCATGCTACTGGGGATAAGGTGCTTAAACAGGTGGCGTCTGTTCTGGCGATGCAGGTTGGTCTAGGTGAAGGCTTAGTTGCACGTTATGGCGGCGAAGAATTTGTCGTGTTACTGCCGCGCTTTTCTCAGCAGGAGGCAACCAAGGTGGCGCACCAATGTATGTTGGAAATTGAGCGTTTAAATCTCTGTTATCATCACGGTGGTGAAACGGGCCAAGTGACTGTCAGTGTCGGGGGAGCCACTTGCTATCCGCAAAATTCGGATTTACTCTGCGAATTTTTTGATCGTGCTGATAATAAGCTTGTTCAGGCAAAAAATACCGGAAAGAACAAGATATTATGGGATGTGTCTGATAAATTAAACGTCCCAGTGAAGTGATAGACTTCGTTACATTTGCCACGATTAAATGATTAATTAGTCAAAATGAATTTGAATAATACTAGCCAGTTACACGGTTTAGACGTACACCCGTTGCGGGACTCTCTCTATGACGAGTTGCACTCTCGACCTTTTCAAGTGATCTCTAGTCCTGCTCGCATCAGTTATTTGGCGATTATGCTCGATGGTGAGCAAAAGCAGACGGAGTTTGAGCATTTTCGTTTACTGCACCAAGTCTTCGATCTTTCACCACCGCAGCACGACAGTGCCTGTATTGAAGTGGACTTTGGTCCCTTCAAGATTCGTCGCGACAAGCACCTCGAATTTACCTCTTACATGATTAGCGCACACCAGATAACAGAAGAGTTTGGAGTCTTTGATCAGGCGGCTTTGTCGAGTTTGCCGAGTGCTTGGTTGTCCAAATTACCTGGTAAAGTGATGGTCGCATTTCATGTGGCGGTTGAAGATGCAATCACCAAGGCTGAGCCCGATTTGGCGGTAGTAAAAAGTCATTTTGAAGGCATGCGAATGGTAGGTAGTCGACCGCAAAATGGCGATGTTCAAGTCTGGACCAGTTTTAAATTGCACAGCGATGGTTGCGGACGATTTCTTATTTATAACAAGAGAATGAGTGACAGCCAATTAGGTCGTTTGGTGCAGCGATTAGTCGAGATTGAAACCTATCGCTTGATGGCGTTATTGGCCTTGCCTATGGCTCGTCAATACAATGCTGAGCTGGTGAATATGGATAATCAGTTAGCGCAAACCACAGCTAGGTTATCGGATGACAATGCGCAACTGGATGAAACCTCTTTGCTGGCTGAACTGATTGATATGGCAGCATGGGTAGAGGCGACCAGAGCCAAAGTGGCGTTTCGCTTTAGTGCAGCAAAAGCCTACCATGAGCTGGTGTTAAACCGTCTAGAAGAGTTGAAGGAAGATGAGGTGTCGGGTCACTTGACCATTACTGAGTTTATGACTCGACGTTTAACTCCAGCGGTAAGAACTTGTGTGACGACCAGTGATCATTTAGAAAGCTTGTCAACGCGGATTGATCGTGTTTCGGATATGATGCGAACGCGAGTCGATATGTCGATTCAGTCGCAAAACCAAGAGTTACTTTCTTCAATGGATCGACGCTCGAAAATACAGCTGGCGATGCAGCATACTGTGGAAGGTTTGTCTGTCGCCGCTATTAGTTATTATAGTGTTGGCTTGCTGAAATTTTTAATAGAAGCGGCGTACGATAAAGGCTTTCAATTTGATAAAAGCCTTGTGATTGGATTGACTGTGCCGCTTGTTGTGGCTGGTGTTTGGTTAGCAACACGAAAAATTCATAAGCGTTTTTTGCGTTTGGCGAAAGAGAAATAAGGCTTTTCGGCTTATTTCTCCTGAGTCATCACTGCTCCTCCGCTCGTAATGTGAGGACTTCATAACCTGTCTTGGTGACGAGAACGGTGTGTTCCCATTGTGCAGACAGTTTCTTGTCAGCGGTGACCACCGTCCAGCCGTCTTTGCGAGTCTTGGTTTTTGCTTTACCTTGGTTGATCATGGGCTCAATGGTGAAGGTCATTCCTTCTTTTAATACCAAGCCTGTACCTGGTTTGCCGTAATGAAGAACATTGGGTTCTTCGTGCATTTCCCTTCCAATACCGTGACCACAATATTCTTTTACAATAGAGTAGCCTTTGCTTTCTGCTAGTCTTTGAATGGCGGAACCAATATCGCCTAAAGTAGCGCCTGGTTTGACTGTCTTAATACCGGCCCACATAGCATCATA
This sequence comes from Marinomonas aquiplantarum, assembly GCF_003314975.1. GTDB lineage: Bacteria > Pseudomonadota > Gammaproteobacteria > Pseudomonadales > Marinomonadaceae > Marinomonas > Marinomonas aquiplantarum. The sequence goes on along the minus strand of NZ_QNRF01000003.1, from coordinate 131,352 downwards.
AGTCGTTTTAACAAGCCGTTTGGCAACCAAACTGGCATTGCTCATTACGTACGTTTTACTGGAGTCTGCAATAAAGCCGTTCTTTTCAAGGGTGATGTCTAGATTGACAATATCACTGCCTTTGAGAATTTTATTGGCATTGGGGACGCCGTGACACACCACCTCATTAATTGAAGAATTCAATACAAACTGATAGCCGTATTGACCTAAGCTGGCCGGTCTAGCATTAAGTTCATCACGAATATAATGCTCGACCTTATCATTGATCTCTAACGTCGAAATGCCTTCTTTGACAATGCCATCGAGCATCGCAAATACTCTAGCTAATAAAGCACCTGATTCGCGCATAAACGCAATTTCTTCTGAGTTTTTAATCTTTACTTGCATGTCATTTCACGCCTATATACGGGATATCTTGATCTATCGTGCTGGCAAGCTCCTGAGCAATGAGCTCAGCAAACGTCAAGCTTGGATTGAGCTCTGCCAAGCGGCCCATTTTTATCCAGAATTCGGCTTGCGCGTTAATAGATCGCGACATCACTTGACTGCTTTTGCGAATGTCATCGTGAAGTTGATCAGAGATTTTAATAATACCCATAATATATGATCCATATATGATTTATATATGGATCGTATATTATGAGAGAGGGATTTACAAGAGAGGTTGTTGGTAAGAGGAACGGAGCAACTAATGAAATAATTCCTTGATCAGTTCGATGCCCGCTTTTTGACCGCCTTGGTTGTAGGCATCGAGCAGTGCCGAACCTAATATCGCGATGTCTGCTTTACCGATTAGTTGCTCTATCTGGGAACGTTTACGCAAGCCAAAACCAACCCCAATGGGAGCACTGGCGTGTTGTTTGATTAGAGCTAAATAATCATCCAAAGAGGTATCTTTCGCCTTACTTTCGTGACTGGAGTGACCGGTTACCCCAGATCTTGCGACACAGTACAAGAAGCCACTGGCTTGACTGGCTAACATAGTCAGTCGCTCAGTTGGTGTCACTGGTGTTACCAACCAAACAGGATCAATATTATGTCGATGGCAAGCTTGTTGGTACTGTGAGGCTGCTTCAATAGGTAAGTCTGGTAAAATAAGACCTTGGATATTTTCCTCCGAGGCACGTTTAGCAAGCTTTTCTAAACCGAAGCGATACATTGGATTAAGGTAGCTCATGAGGACGATACGGCTTTCTGGGAAATCCCGTGCCAGCTCTCCTAACTGAGATAAGCAGGTGTCAACGTCCAGTGTTTGTTCCAGAGCCTTATGGCAAGCGGCAACAATGCTCGGGCCGTCTGCAACCGGGTCTGAGAACGGGAATTGTACTTCAATGAAGTCAACGCCTTCTTCTAATAATCGTCTCATCCAAGATAGGCTTTCCGTGACGCTTGGATAACCATATACCACATGGGTCATGGCCAAAATGGGTTTACGGATGAGTTTTTGCTGGGTAAATTCGGCTAATTGGCTCATCAGTTTTGCTCCTGGTTATCAAGGTGACGAGTAGGGTAAGACGCAAGGTAATCGTTTAAGAACTCAGGAAAGGTTTCATCTTGTACGGCTTTTGCGACATTAAAAATATCTTTGTCACCACGGCCCGATAAGTTAATGACAATCTTTGAATCTTTCGGCAGATTTGGAGCGTCTTTAAAGGCACCAGCGAGGGCATGAGAGGACTCAAGCGCAGGAATGATGCCTTCTTTTTTCAACAACAGAGTACAAGCGGCAATGACATCATCATCCATTGCATAGGTCATTTTCACACGACCAGTTTCCGCCAAATGGGCGATAATAGGTGAAACCCCAACATAATCTAAACCCGCTGCGATGGAGTGCGTCTCTTGCAGTTGTCCGGTATTATCTTGTAAAAACATGGTGGCAAAACCTTGGGCGATACCAGGTTGACCAAGGTTGTGAGATAAGCGAATCGAGTGTTCGCCTAATGCTAAGCCTTTTCCGCCCGCTTCAACGCCAATCATTTCAACGTCTTTATCATCAAGAAAAGGTAGGAACAAGCCGCATGCATTGGAGCCACCGCCGACACAAGCATAAAGTCGATCTGGGAATTGGTCGAATTGGGTAACACTTTGCTCACGTACTTCATTGCCTATGACGGATTGGAAAAAAGCCACCATTTCAGGGAAGGGCGCACAACCACAGGACGTACCGATTAAATAATGGCTTTCTTCGTGACTGGAAGACCAATCCCGTAATGCTTCATCTAGAGCATCGCGTAGGGTTTGTGCACCAGTGGTAACAGGCACCACTTCAGCACCGAGCTGTTTCATCCAAAACACATTTGGGTACTGACGTTCGATGTCTTTCGCGCCCATATAAATAGTGCATTCTAGACCCAAACGAGCAGCAACCAGTGCCGTCGCAATGCCATGTTGACCAGCCCCAGTTTCGGCGATTACACGTTTTTTGCCCATGCGTTTAACCAGCAAACCTTGGCCAATAACGTTATTCATTTTGTGCGCGCCACTGTGATTTAAATCCTCACGCTTAAGGTAGATCTGCGCACCACCAAAATGCTCTGTGAGATTGGCGCAAAACGTGAGTGGTGTCGGACGGCCTGAAAATTGTTGCCATTGCTTATTCAATTCCGCTAGGAAGCTTTCATCCTGCTTGGCTTCTTCAAATGCGGTTAAAATTTGCTGCTGACTGGCAAACAGAATTTCTGGAATGTAGCTGCCGCCATATTGGCCGTAGAAACCATTTTCGCTTTGCATGGCTTGCTCCTAATAATTTATTAACTAAACGGTATGGTAAATAAATTAATTCATACGAAGACCAAGGTCAAGCCATTAACGTTAATAATATGGGTTTTTGACGGCCTATTAGTTGGGTGGGAATATGATTAAATCACCAGATCGTGACGTGAATCGTTTTGAAACAAGAAGTTAACTTAGGGAAGATTGAGCATTACTTAGATAAGATAAATGTTTAGAAGAGGTATTAGTAATCCCTAGATACGCTGATGTGCCTAAAGGATAAGCAAAATGAATAGAAAACGAACGGAAAAAAGAAAAGCCAAAGTTCGTAACGGACTTGGCTTTATCGTCTTTTAAAAGAAGTAGATGATTTTTCTAGACTGCATCGCTGCTAATCAAGGTCACTTTTTCATCTAGGTCTAGTGCTTCTTGTTGGGCGACGTTCTTTTCGGCAGGGTTAGTAATACCGGTAAATTTACCGCCAGGTTCGATGCTTAAATTGTCGCTATAAACGGTGCCACTCACACGTCCGCAACTTAAAATTTCGATATAAGTTGCATAACAAATGCCTTCAAAGTGTCCGTTTATGATCAATTTCTCTGTGTTGATTTCACCCAACACCTTGCCAGATTCGCTAATTTTTATCTGTTTAATTGCGTCAATTTGCCCTTCAACATGACCATCGATTTGCAACTGGCTCGCTACTTGGATGTGTCCATTAATAGTGCAACCTTCTGCGATGAGAGTTGTAGCTGACGACTGACTCTTAACTGTACTTGACCCACCAAAGATTCCCATCCTATACCTCTTACACTTTCAAATATTGTATCGAAATTATCCACATTCCAACTTATAAAGGGCTTCGGGTTTAGAGCTCGGCCGACAAACCTAACTTCATAGTGAAGATGGGGGCCAGAGGATAAACCACTGTTTCCTGAGTAGGCGATCAAATCCCCTTTTTTAACAAAATCACCACGCTTGACGGCAAATTTGCTCAAATGAGAGTAGGAACTCGAAAAACCATAAGCATGGAATATTCTTAAATAGTTACCAGAGCCTTTGTTGCTTGGGCGTATTACTTCGACCGCACCATCCGCCGGAGCATAAATAGGTGTTCCGGTATTGACCGCGAAATCTTGGCCCCGATGGAATTTTACAATCCCAGTGACCGGGTGTTTTCGCTTGCCGTATCCTGATGATGTGCGAGCATTGATGACAGGCGGACCGCTAGGGATTTGCGTTAACATCATGACGCGCATTGATGTAGTTATAGTAGCGGTATCTAAGCGAGATTCCAACTCGGCACCATTTTGGTCGCTCATACCAAGCACGTTTTCTAAATCATTGAGCCTGTCTGAGACCAACTGCATGCGTTCTTCACGCTCTGACAAATCGTGCTCAAGGGTAGATTTTAAAGCCGTTAAGGCTGTCAGCTCACGATTGACCGATGAATATTTTGTTTCCAGTTCTTTCTGTTTTAGTTTGGCAAACTCGGCCTCATGGACGAGATAATAAATTACAATGCCTGTGACGATCACACCAACAAACAGTATGTAACTCAACACTTTCATAGTGTGTCGAAACTTCTTTCCAAAGCTAAAATGCTTACTTCCATGAATAGAAGAGACTGATATCGTTACATTATCTTTCATTGCTTATTTGTATCCCAACAACATGACCACTTCACCGAAAGAAGATTTAAATAGAAAGCATACGATTTACATCATATTGTTAATCTTTGTATACGGCTTCCTTGTTTTAGGCAGTTTTCATACCTAAAGTACCTTTTCTTTCTTACATAAATGTTTCATTTTGTAAGTGAGATTTTTGATTGTAACAACTCGAAGCTAAGTCGGATAGTGTTTGCGTTCATAATTGTCTACCTGCAACAGAGACATGCTAGCCATGTTATCTAGAGATCAGTGGGTGTATTCGCTGTTGTTTTCGCTCGTTATCCATCGTCATATTGTTTGTTTTATCCTGTAGAAAGTGAGCGTGCCCCTTGGCTTGAGTGACGCCAAAGCGTAAGGCATTGCGTGGGTGATTGATCAACTGGTTAAGCTTTTTGTTCTGTCGGGTCGCTTGGTAATACATGTTATCCAATATGCGTCATATCTTTATTATTGAACCCGATATCATCGATTAATCAGTTTTCCCTTGTTGGGCTGCCCATAAAGGATTATTTATTGCTTTTAGTTTGTCGGTTGCAAGGGGTATTCTATCGGTTGTAGTGTTTAAACCCTTGACCAGTATCTGGTTTTTACGGATTGGCTGCGACCTAGAGGGCGTGGTTTAGAGGAGTGGCTTATGAGTGATGCAAAATATCCCATTCGTGGTGCGTGTCAGTGTGGAGGTGTTCAATATCAACTGTTATCAGCGCCTAAAATGATCGTGGCGTGCCACTGTAAAGAGTGTCAAAAGCTTTCTACCAGTGCGTTTAGTATTACCGCTATGGTGGATAAAGAGCAGCTGCTAATTGAAGGCGAGATGGCTGATTGGCGACGAGGTTCGGACAGTGGTAATGTTTCCGCCGCTAAATTCTGTGTGACATGCGGTAATCGGATTTATCATTTTGATCCGGCCAAACCTGATTTGCTTAAGTTAAAACCCAGTACATTAGAGGACACATCCATCATCCAACCAACCGCTCACATTTGGGTGTCGGAAAAGCAAGATTGGTATGAAATCCCAGCAGGCATGACGGTTTTTCAAGGGCAGTCATAGTGTTCTGACTTGGGTGTCATTTTCTTGGATAAAGACATATTTGACGGCTTATTAACATCAATAAGTTAGAATGAGGCATTAAACACTTCGACTAAGGTTAGAGGAAACATGGCTAGGGGAAGACCCAGTAAAAAAGCGCATATCGTGTCGGCAGCGTGTGAGTTGTTTACAATACAAGGCTATCAAGGCACGAGTATTGATCAAGTAGTGAATGCCGCCGCCGTTTCTAAACCAACGGTTTACAGTAACTTTCCGACGAAATTGGTTTTGTGGGAACAGGTGCTAGAAAGCTTATCTGAGGCCGCTGAGCAAAGTTTATCGGCCAGCTTCGAAACTTATCAGCAATCAGTGTCGCAAGAGCCTTTGGCAGCTTGGCTGACCCTTTGGCAAACCTGGGTTTCGAAACCTGAGTGGCTAGCTGTGTATCGAATTTTTATTGGCGAGCAGCACAAAATGTCGGCCTCATCGATGGCGCTTTTTGCGCAATTTGAAGGGCGGCTTGAAAATATACTGCAGCGTTGGAAAGACCTTTATCAAGTATCAGATGACACCTATCGACTATTGGATGCGGTTACTCGGCGATCTTTGCTGTTGCCAGCCTTGCTAAAGCAGCCAGCTATTTCGCAAGCGGATTTGTTGTCCGAGTTAGAGCCGATTATTGGCCGCCACTAACGAGAGCAAGAAAACAAAAAGCTCGCAACGATTGCCTATTCATCGTGCGAGCTTTTTGGCTTCATAAGGTGTTCGCGAAATGCTAGGCCGAGGCACTTCCGACTTGCGGTAGGTCTTCGATACGACCTTTTTCGGCCCAAAACATAATGGCGAGGGCAAGTGAGCCCATGATCACAAAGCCAGCTGAAATAGGAATCAGCGTATTGTCATACATTTGGCCAATCACGGTGCCAATTGACATCGACATGATAGAAGAAACAGAGCCTATAATGGCTGAGGCGATTCCAGCAACGTGCCCCATAGGCTCCATCGCCAGAGCGTTGACGTTACCAAACAGCAAACCGAAGCAGAAAAATAAGACGCTTGCGTAGAGCATAAACATCCACAGATTGATCTCCACAAAGGCATGTAAGCTCAAGAATATCGCGGAAGCGACTACGACTAAGCAAATAGCGCGAAAGGCAATGTGTCGAGCTCCAAACTTTTCAACCACTCTAGAGTTGATTAGGGATGATACGCCAAGCACTAAAGCCAATACGCCAAAGTAGACTGAAAACAGATTGCCGGTTTCAAATTGCACCTGGAAGATTTGCTGAGACGAGTTTAAATAGCCAATAAAGCTACCAAAAAACAACCCCATACAAATCGTATAGCTTGCTGTGATTCGGTTGGTGACCACTTCTTTAAAGCCGTCATAAAAGCCTTTTGTTGAAAACGCAATACGGTGTTCTTTCGGCAGAGTCTCTTTTAAACGGAAGAAGATCCACAGCATCAAAATGATAGCGTAAACGAGATACAACTCGAAAATACCGCGCCAGTCAGAAATCAGCATAATACCTTGGCCAAGTGTCGGCGCAATGGCTGGTACCAGTACAAAAATCATCATCACCAATGACATGATGCGTGCCATTTGTGCGCCGTGAAATAAATCACGAACAAGAGATATTGCCGAAATATATGGTCCGGCAACACCTAAGCCTTGTATAAAGCGCCCAATCATTAGCATTTCGAGGTTATTTGCTTGATAGCAAATTAAGGTGCCAATAAGGTAAAGGGTGAAGCCTGAAAATAACACCGGACGGCGACCTAGCGCATCTGAAAGCGGACCACAAATAAGTTGTCCTAATGCCATCCCTAAAAACAACATGCTGATGAGCAGCTGAGGTTGGTTGGCGGTGACGGCACCAAGGTCATTGCCAATAATGCCCAAAGCCGGTAAGAGAGCGTCAATTGAGATGGCAACAATAGACATAAGAAGGGCGACCAGGACAGTGAATTCCTTTGCCTGCATGCCGGAGGCTTGAGTATTGTTATGGGCGTTTTCCATAGGGGTTCCATTGGGGTGATTTAAGCGTGTGAACCCACTGGAAATGAGTTCGAATAATTTCATATTATACTTAGGATTTATGAAGTTCCGTTTGCGTTTATGTGTACAAAATAAGGAAGTGTGCAATCGCGTCATGTCGTATTTAGGAGGCGTCAATGCAAGACAGTGAGAGAGAAAAAATCGAGCTAGAGCATCAAGCCGCCAAACTCTTTATGCGTTGTTATGAAAAAAACACCGGCAAGCCGATTCGTCACATATGGCACAATGACCCCATGCGCCCAGATGTGTCGTGTGTCTTTGAAGGGGAGCGTCTTGATTTAGAAATTGCGCATTTATATGGTTCAGAAGAAGAGGCGATGGAAATTCTTGGGCGGCATTTGACGCCTCAGACCCATCAGGTACTCGCGCAATTAAAACAAGAGCCAGTGGAAGAGCGGTTATTAAAAGCCCTGAATAGGATTTTAGAGAATAAAGCAGGCAAACGTTATCGGACTGAACGAGTGTGGTTGGTCATACGTAATGCGCATCCGGCTTGGCGACAGGAAGACATTAAAGCGGTAGAGCATTTGATCCGTATTCCAGAACCTCATGTGTTTGAAAAAGTTTGGATACTGGGGGATTTTGAAGGCAAAACTGGGATTGTGCGGCTGTACCCTTAATTAAGGTCACCCGTGTTTTCTGCGTCTAATGATTTTTCTGATTATCTGAGCTTTTAGCAGTCGGTGTCTGTTTATGTGCGTTTTGCTGGCGCATTTTTTTCAGTATCACCAAGCAAATGGTTAAGGCAATGCCCACAAAAAAAATGGCAAAAGCGCCCAGTGCAATGACAGCTTGAGAATGCATGTTAGCTTGTCTCCTTCGTTATGCTGAGGGAAGAAGTCGTCATGAATAGCGCATTGTTCATTCTATTCATGACGCCTGTGACATGGTGTTAAGCACGCCGGTGAACACATTGTCCTGCGGAGTAGGTGGCTTGAATGGCTCGATCATCCCCTATGGTCATGAAGACAAACAGACTTTCTTCTATGTTCTTTGACAAGGCCAAGCGTGAATGAAGCAAAGGCGTAGCGTGTTTGTCTAATAGGATAAAGTCCGCTTCACTTCCCACCGCAAGGTTACCAATTTTATCTTCCAACCTCAGTGCTTTAGCGCCACCTAAGGTGGACAAGTACAATGATTTGATTGGGTTTAAATTTTCATTTTGCAATTGAATGACTTTGTAGGCTTCGTTCATTGTCTGCAGCATTGAGAAGCTGGTGCCACCGCCCACGTCTGTTCCTAAACCCACATTGACGTTATGTTGTTCGGCCTTGCTGAGCTTAAATAAGCCACTGCCAATAAACAGGTTAGAGGTTGGACAAAAAGAGATGGCTGATCCGGTTTCGTTCAACCTTTGGTATTCGTGATCACACAAATGGATGCCATGAGCAAAGACTGAGCGCTCACTGAGCAACTGATTTTGATCGTAGACATCAAGATAGTGTTGACTGTTTGGAAAGAGTTCTTGTACCCAAGCGCATTCGTCTTTGTTCTCAGATAAGTGCGTGTGCAAGTAAACATCATCGTATTCACTGAGTAATTTGCCTGCTAATGCAAGCTGCTGATCCGAGCTGGTTGGTGCAAACCTAGGTGTGATGGCATAGTGCAAACGGCCGTTATTGTGCCATTTCTCAATCAGTTGTTTGCTTTCCTGATAACTCGTTTCAGATGTATCGGTTAGATAATCTGGCGCATTACGATCCATCATCACCTTACCGCAAATCATACGCAAGTTATGTACTTGACTGGCTTCAAAAAAAGCATCTACTGACACCTTATGAACGGTGCCGAAGACTAAAGCCGTGGTTGTGCCATTGCGCAATAACTCAGCTAAAAAGCGTTCTGCGACATCTCGAGCATGATCTTTATCACTGAATTTGGATTCTTCTGGGAAGGTATAGGTATTCAGCCAAGTCAGCAATTGTTCGCCATAAGAGCCAATCATATCGGTTTGCGGATAATGAATATGAGTGTCAATAAAACCAGGTGTTATGATGGCGTTCGGATGATGCTCAATGTGGAGAGAGTCTGGTAACGTAGGCAATAAAGTACTGGCATCACCTAAAGCATGAATCTTATCGCCATCGACAACCAATATGCCGTCTTCAAAATACTCGTAAGCCGCTTCTGTACCAACGTCTTTTGGGTCTGCAATACAGTGGACTATGGCCGCGCGCCAAGCTTTTAAGTGCGTCATCTTATCTCTCTCTAAAATATTTGACCGAACGGTTATACTTTATCAGTTCTTGTCTTGGCTTTCACTAAGTTGGCGGATTTTAGCGCGATAGAATAGGGTGGATCGGAGGATGACAATCAGACACACTCCCAGAGCATCGGCATAGAAATCCAACCATTCACCATACCGATTGACACTAGGTTGAATCAATTCAATGGCACCGCCCCATAGAAAAATGAACACCGACAGGTATAAAAAGCGTTTAAAAGGACCAAACGCGCACATGAATGCCCAGCCCCCAAAACCAATGACATGATGCAGTTTGTCTGAACCTGGGACGGCAGGTAGTTGTTCCATTGGTGTTAAGGTGGCAAGACTGATGATAATGAAGCCAGCTAAAAAACCAACCAGTTGCAGCCAAGGGGCTTGGATCAGTGCGAACATCCTTGTCATCATGATTACCTTAAAATACGCGCACGGATATTTCGGCCTTTAATCTTTTTGTTTTCCAATGCTTTTACGACTTTCTTAGCCACTTGGTTATCAACGGCTACATAAGCATGGAAATCAAAGATATCTATTTTGCCCACTTGTTGTTTGTCTAACCCTAGGCCAGCGGTTAGCGCCCCTAGAATGTCACCAGGACGAAGCTTGTTTTTACGGCCAGCATCAAAAGCAATAGTGGTTTTTTCCGGTACTAAACGGTAAGTCGGATCCGCTTCCTCTAATTCAATAAAGTTGGCTTTGATGTCAAAACGACTTTCAATGTCACGCACTTTATAATCGTCTTTTGAGGTGATCAAATTGACAGCAACACCAGCTGCACCGGCACGGCCAGTTCGTCCAATACGGTGAGTGTGAACGTCAGTGTCTCGAGTGGTGTCATAATTGACGACCAGATCAATCTCTTTCACGTCGATGCCGCGTGCTGCTACATCGGTTGCCACTAAGATACAGCTGCTTTGGTTACTGAAGCGAACTAACACTTGGTCTCGCTGCTTTTGCTCCAAATCACCGTGAATGGCTTGTGCAGCGACTTTGTGATCATCTAACCAGTCTGCAACGTTTTGTGATTCTGCTTTGGTATTACAAAACACAATGGCTTGACGCGGGGCAAAATGTTGTAAGCAGTTCAATAAAGCGGCGGTCTTGTTAGCGTTTTCACTGCGCACAAAAAATTGTTCGATATTGGGTTTTAAGTCTTCTTGTACTTCGACCTTGATACTGACCGGTTGACGCTGAAACTCAGCACTGAGTGCTTCAATGTTGTCACCATAGGTGGCAGAGAAAAGTAAGGTCTGTTTTTCTTTTGGGGTCAGTTCAACGACTTCACGAATGCTGTCAACAAAGCCCATGTCTAACATGCGATCCGCTTCGTCTAATACCAGCGTGTTTAGCGCATTCAAACGCAATGTGCCTTTGCGTAGATGCTCCATTAGACGGCCTGGAGTACCGACGACAATGTGAGCGCCGTGCTCTAACGAGTTAATTTGTGGGCCGAATGGCATGCCTCCGCAGAGACTCAATACCTTGATGTTTTCTTGAAAACGGGCCACTTTGCGGATTTCTTTTGATACTTGATCGGCCAATTCGCGAGTCGGGCACATGACCAAGGCTTGCACACCAAAAAAACGTGGATTGATTTTAAGCAATACACCGATAGCGAAAGCAAGTGTTTTGCCACTGCCTGTTTGAGCCTGTGCCAGAATGTCTTTGCCATCCATAATGGGAGGCAAACTTTGCTCCTGAATCGGCGTGAATCGGGTAAACCCCATGTCTGAAAGCAGACTGGTTAGTTTAGTCGGTAATTGTTGCTTAAGAGTATCTTGGAATTGGGTCACAAAAGGCCTGTCTAATCGAATAAAATTTTGCCAGAGAATAGCAGAAAAATAGCATAAATACCCTTTTCAATGAGATATTCCGTGTTCAAGTTAGGGTTTTTAGGTAGAGTTAATGGAATTTAAGGGAAAGTATTCAGAATGGCATACATAATGGCGGTGGAATGAATAAGGTTGTGAGTAACAAGTCTCCATTTTTTGTGTTTGGGTTAGTGTGTTTGTTCGGTTTATTGACGAGCCTGATCATTTATTTAGCGGAAACTCGTCATATCGATCAGGATATGGAACTGCTTGATTATGTCTTATCGACAACGGCTCATGCACTGCCCCTAGAAAATCAATTAGCTGGCGTAAATTGGTTGTTTGTCATCACTCCCAGTTTGATCTTTACCTTGTTGGGCATCCTTCTTGGTGTCTTTGTTCATCGTTTAAATCGAAATCATCGACAGGCATTGGCTCTTGCTAATAAAGACTTTGAAATTGACCCAATGACAGGTTTATTGAGTCGTTATAAAGTGCAGCAGTTATTAACTGAGCGACTTGTGGTATGTCAGCAAGAATCAAAATGGCTAGCGACCTTTGTATTGGATCTGGATCATTTTAAAACTATCAATGAAGCGTTTGGTCATGAAGTGGGTGACAAGTTATTAGCCAAAGTCGCTCAGCGTCTTACGTCTGTGTTTCCTGATCAGGCTGTACTCGGCTATTTTGGTGGCGATGCTTTTTTAGTCGTGTTAGAAGCGCAGCCAGATCAGCCGATTTCACATTTAGAGTCTCTGTCACAAGAGGTCATTCAGCAGGTCAGTCAGACTTATTTCATTGATGGCCTGACGTTAAACATTGGTTGTTCCATTGGTGTGGCTTGGTATCCAGAATTTGGCACTGATGCCATGACCTTAATTAAAAATGCCGATTTGGCCGTCTATGAGGCGAAGCGTTCAGGCCGAGCTACTTATCATTTCTATGATGGTGAGATGGGGCGTCGTTTTGCGCGTAACGTGCGGATTGAAACACGTTTGCGCCGTGCCATTGAAAATGAACAGTTAGAGATGCATTTTCAACCTAAAGTGGACCTTGTAACGCAGCAGTGTGTTGGGTTGGAAGCGTTATTGCGTTGGGAGGATGAAGAACTGGGCAGTGTGTCGCCAGCGGAGTTTGTTCCCATCGCAGAGCAGTCAGGTATTATTTTACCCTTGGGTGAGTGGGTGTTTGAACAAACCTTTCGTCATATCCTTGAATGGCAAAAGCAGGGCTTGAAAGTCCCTCCTATTGCCGTTAATTGTTCGGCTGCTCAGCTAAAAAGAGCCGATTTTTTGCCTAATTTGCTGACCTTATTGGAGCGCTATCAGGTCAACCCGAAATCCCTTGAAATTGAAGTAACAGAGTCGATTCTGATTGAAGATGCGGTGGGCTGTGCTGAGTTGTTACGAAAAATGAGCCAGCTTGGCTTTAGCCTAGCCATTGATGACTTTGGTACCGGTTACTCAAGCCTCAGTTATTTGAAAGATCTGCCTTTCCATTCGATTAAAATAGATCAGGTCTTTATTCGCGATATCATTGAAGACCAAAGTCATGCTGCATTGACCAATGCCATTATTAGTTTGAGTCATAAATTGGGCTTGAAGGTGATTGCAGAAGGGATTGCCAATGAAGATCAGCTCAATTTACTCTGTCAGTTTGGCTGTGATGTTGGTCAAGGTTACTTCTTTAGTAAGGCGTTTGGTGCCAGTTCCATGAGCAGTGACCCGATGATTTTGGCATTAAACGAATCCAACGAGGCTTAATCCAATAAACCATCTCGTGCAATGCGTTGTTTCAAGGCTTCCCAGAATTGAGTTAAATTCGGGTTTTGATTGAACTTAGAGCGATACAAACGTATCTCTAATGGTATGTGCCAATGTTCTTCTCCAGCCAGTGCAACCTTGCCATAATTTAACGTATCCATCATCAATCGGCGTGGAATCCAACCAATACCATAGCCTTCTTTTACCATGGCTTTGATACTCACTGAGTGATAATTCTCTGACAGAGTTTGTAGCTGAGGTATGTCTCGCTGACGCTGCAGATGATGGTGTATCACAGGTTGTAAGAATGAGTTTTCATAGTAGCCGATATAAGGCAAAGGCTTTCTTTTAGCGCCCGGTAAGGTGAATTTGGGCTCACCTGTTGGTTCCGTGGCACTGCAAGGAATCAATGTTTCCTTGGCAATGACGAGGTGCTCGTACTGTTCGTCGTCTAGGGTGCGAATGAAGTTGATGGCGGGGTGCCAGTAGCACATCATAATGTCGGACTGTTGATTCACCAGAGAATTGACAAAGTCGTTGCCCAGCCAAGAGCTGGATTTCATATTGATGTCTAAATCTAAGTCGATGTTTTGGCAAAACGGCTCAATGACTTCTTTATAAAAGCTCAAAAATAGTGTTTGAGTGGTCACAAAGCGAACCTGTGATTCCTCCTGTTTACGGATTTCTTGGCAGCGCTCTTTGGTGTCTCGTATTTGGCGAGTGATGAGTTCTGCTGTCTGCAAGAATACTTCGCCTGCCGGGGTAAGAGACAAAGGTAACGTGTTGCGGTCAATGAGGGTGACGCGCATTTCTTCTTCTAGCAATTTGATGCGACGACTAAAGGTGGGTTGCGTCACATTCTGTTCGTCCGCTGCCCGAGAAAAATGACGGGTTTTGGCCAGTGCGATAAAGTCTTCAAGCCATCTTATTTCCATAACATGACCCTCCGATTTGCGCTAAGGCGAGACGACATCATAAACGACCCTCCTCAATAGCATGGCAAGCGACGCTGCTGCCGTCACTTTGTAATGTCATGTCAGGCGTCTCACTGTAACAACGCGGATTGGCGTAGGGACAGCGAGCTTGGAAAACACAGCCGATGGGTTTTTCGGTTGGCGTTGGCACCTCACCAATCAAGCGAATAGGGTCGGCGGCCGTACTGTCTAATCGTGGAATGGCCGATAGTAAGGCTTGGGTATAAGGGTGTTTTGGTGCGCTAAATAAGGTGCTGGTATTAGCCAACTCACAGATACGGCCAAGGTACATCACAGCGACTCGGTTGGCAAAGTGTTCAACGACCGCCAAGTCATGGGTAATAAAAAGGTAGCTAAGGTTGTATTCTTCCTGCTTGTCCATCATTAGGTTCAGCACTTGTGCCTGAACCGAAACATCTAATGCCGAGAGAGGCTCATCCGCGACGATAAATTCTGGCTCGACCGATAAGGCTCGCGCCAAGCTGATGCGTTGACGCTGTCCACCTGAGAACTCATGAGGGTAACGATCGGAGCTATTGGCGCTGATACCAACGGACTCAAGCAAGGTTTCCACCTGTTCGTCGACGTCCAGACGAGACAGCTGTGGATTATGAAAGGCAATGGGTTCACTCAGTGTTTGATACACCGTCATGCGTGGATTTAGTGATGCATAGGGGTTTTGAAACACCATTTGCATGCGACGACGAAACAGCATTCTTTGACGATTGTTAAGGTGATCAATACGCTGATCCAAGTAATGAATTTCGCCAGCACTTGGTTCATCCAGTCCCATAATAGACCGAGCCAAGGTGGATTTGCCGCAACCAGTTTCGCCAACCACACAAAGGGTTTCGCCCTGATAAATGGTGAGGTTAACGCCATTTAGTGCGAAGATTTGATCCGTTTTACCGCGACCTTTACGGCCAGGCAGTCGCCATTTTCCGAACCAGCCAGTGTCCGATGAGAAGGTTTTTTCTAGGCCGCTGATTTGAATGAGTGGATGCGTCATAGTGATCCCTCATCATCTTGGCTAAATTCACTGAGCATGTCTTCTACCATGAAGCAGGCGACACTGGAGACGCCACTGTATATGAATTCAGGCTGTTGAGTCCGACATTTATCGGTGGCGTACGGGCAACGGGGATGAAAAGCGCAACCACTTGGTCGCTCTGCCAAAGAAGGCATGCTGCCTTTGATCTGGTTTAATCTTTGTCCCGGTAAGGCCATTTGCGGAAGCGCATTTAATAAGCCTTGGGTGTAAGGGTGCTGTGGATCATTGATAATCTCTAAGGTGGGCCCTTCTTCAACAATTTGACCTGCGTACATAACTAAGGTGCGTTCTGCGACTTTTGACACCACACCGAGGTCGTGGCTAATCAGAATCAAGGCCACGCCATTGTCTCGGCAGATGGCTAACAGTAATTGCAGTATTTCCGCTTGAATGGTGACATCCAGAGCGGTGGTGGGTTCGTCTGCAATAATAATGTCTGGGTTTAACAGCAATACAGACGCAATGATGACTCGTTGACGCATACCGCCGGATAATTCATGGGGGTACTGATCAAAACGTCTTTCAGGCGAGGCAATTTGAACATTTCTCAGCTTTTCAATGGCAATGTTTTTTGCATCTTTATAATTGATTTTAGTGTGGCTGCGAATGGTTTCGACTAGCTGATCACCAATCGTAATAACAGGGTTTAACGTCATCATCGGGTCTTGGAAAATCATCGCAATGCGTTTACCTCGAATCTCTTGCAGCTGGCGCAAGTTCATCTTGGTGATGTCTTTATTTTCCAACTTAATGGTGCCGGATTGAATGTAACCAGGCTTACCAATCAAGTTAACGATGGAGAAACCCAAAATGGATTTTCCTGCCCCAGATTCGCCGACAATGGCAATACGCTCGCCTCGTTTTAAATTGAAGCTAACATCAATCAGCGCGGTGAGTTCTCGCTTCTTAAAATGAAAATTGACGTTTAAATGTTCGACACTTAACAAATTCATAATCAGTCTTTGTAAGCCCTTGGGTTGAGGTGGTCGCGTAACCAATCACCCAGTAAGTTCATCGCCAGTATTAAAATGATCAGGGTGATACTCGGAATCACACAGATCCACCAAGAGCCCGCAAACATGTAAGAGACGCCTTCTGAAATAAGAGAGCCTAAAGACGGTTCGGTTGAAGGCATGCCTAACCCTAAGAAAGACAAAGCGGCTTCGGCCACAATGGCGTTGGCAATTTGAACGGTAAAAATGACCAAGACAGGTGACAGAGTATTGGGCAAAATATGACGAAACATAATGCGCTTCTGACTGATGCCCATCACTCGTGCGGCATCCACATACTCTTTTTGTTTTTCAGCCAGTACCGAGGCTCGAATGGTGCGGGCGAACAGTGGCCATTCGGTCAGACCTATGACCAAAATTAATACCAGCATCGCCAGTTGTTGATACATGGCGACGCCGAAAATAGACTGAAAAACCGCTAAGAAAACAATGGCCACCATCATATTCGAAAAAGACAGCTGGATGTCGGCACAACGCATTAAGAAATTATCAACTCGTCCCCCTAAATAACCAGCAATCAAACCAATGCATATGCCGATACTGGCTTGCAAAATAACGGCACAAACACCAATGGTAAGTGACAGTCTGGTGCCATATAAAATCACCGATAAGAGGTCTCGGCCTTGCCCATCCGTACCCAGCAAAAAGCGATAGTCGTGGCTGATCCAGCTGGGCGCGATTTCAGCATTAAATAGATCCATAAAAGCAGGATCGTCGACGTCAAACGGTGCCACTAAAGGAGCGAGTAAGGCCACTAGGCAGTAAAATAAAAAGATAAATAAGGCCAGCATAGCCAGCTTATCGCCCGCAAAACCGCTGAGCATATGACGCCAGCGACTGCCAGGAATGGGCGGCGTTAAATCGGCTTTAATGTGCTTCATAGGCCATGACTCGCTAAGCGAACAGTTGGGTTAACCAAGCCATAGATCAGATCTACAAAGGTATTCATGACCACAAACATTCCACCGACAACCATCAAATAGGCTGAAATTAAGGGTGTATCGACTCGGCTCACGGCATCCATAAATAGAAATCCCATACCGGGCCATTGGAAGATGGTTTCGGTCAGAATGGTATAAGCCACTAAGGTGCCGGCTTGAATGCCGCCAATAGTAATAATCGGCAGCATGGTATTTTTAAGGGCATGGAAAAAATAAATGCGCGGTGCTGATAGGCCTTTCGACCACGCAAATCGAATGTATTCAGATTGCAGTACTTCACTCATTTCAGAGCGAATCAGCCGGACAAAAATCGGGATCAAGGCAATCGCCAATGACAAACTGGGTAACAATAAATGACTGAGTCCATCCTTAGTAAATAAGCCACTTTCCCAAAAACCAAATAATAGGGTTGTTTCGCCGCGACCAAAACTTGGCGCCAGATTCCACTGAATGGAAAAGACATACACCATAAAGATGGCAATGATAAAGATTGGAATGGACAGACCAATTGAGCTGACCAGCATAATTAAGCGTGAAACAAGGTGTTTAGGGTGAATCGCAGTAATGACACCAAAGGGGGTCGCGATGCAGATCACCAGTAAAATAGCACAAAAAGCCAGTTCGAATGTGGCCGGTAATTTTTTCAGAATGACATCAATAGTGGGTTCTTTGTAGTAGTAGGACGTCCCAAAATCTCCAGTTAATGCATTTTTAGCAAACCTAGTATATTGGGTGATAAAGCCGTCATTGAGCCCCAACTCGTCTCTTAGTTGCTCACGTACTTCAGGCGTCGTTGTCATACCGACCATTTGTCTGACGGGGTCACCTAATTTGTCTTGGATGGCAAAGCTGATCAAGCTAATGACGATTAAGACAAAGCAAGCTTGTATTAAACGGCGTAGTAAAAACGCTAACATGGATTAGATTAATTCTCCGCTGGTTAATGCGCCATTGGGCAAAAATGCATGCGATGTAAAATGTCGAGGCACATTATTCTTCAATGATGAGGTCTCCAATATAAGGGTAGTTTCGGTCATTGATGACGTCTTGTATGTTGACCTTATCCTTTGCTGCCCAAGTTAGAAATTGCCAATAAAGAGGCACAACGGCAGACTCTTGATAGAGTGTCCTTTCAATACCCTGTAACAAGCGTAAACGTCTTTCGGGGTTGAGCTCTTGATTGGCTTGGCGAATATCGTCTGTGATACTTGGGTTGCAAAATTCACTGGCATTATAAGCGCCAAGACCTGTTTTGGCATCTGCACAAGCAATAATAAATTCAAATAAGTTGTTGGAGTCCATGGTGTCAGACTGCCAACCGAGCATCATCATGTCAGCACTTCGGTCATCAAACTCTTTAAAATACTGAGCTTTGGGTAGGGTTTTTAAATCGGCTTTGATGTTGATTTTCGCCAGCATGGCCGCCACAGCTTGAGCCACTTTTTCGTCATTCGTATAGCGGTTGTTCGGTGCCATCATACTGATTCGAAAACCTTGTTCGTAGCCGGCTTCTTTCATTAGCTGACGTGCTTTTTGAAGGTCGTATTCTGGCTGTAGGTCGGCAACATGACCAAGAAAACGGTTAGGGCTGAGTTGACCTGCTGGGGTGGCGTAGCCGCGTAAAATCTTATCTACGATTAATGACTGATTAATGGCAAGGTTAATGGCTTTACGTACCCGCACATCTCTAAACTCTTTGCGTCTGGTCTGATTCATGTGCAATAGCAAAATGCGCGTACTGGGCATGGTGACCAGTTGAATCCCTGTTGTCCGTTGAGTGCGCTGGATGTCGATGGGAGAGATGGGAAAGATGAAATCCACATCACCAGACAATAAGGCCGCTAAGCGTGTTGCATCGGTATGAATGGGCGTGGAAATCAATGTGTCAACGTTGCCCGGTGACGCCGTGTCCCAGTAGTTCGGGTTGCGGGTGAACTCCATTCGCGATCCCAATTCACGCTTTTTCAAAATGAAGGGCCCTGTGCCGGATACATGACGAGAAGCAAAGGTTTCGCCGTATTTTACTATTTCATCTTTTCCTTGATAAAAGGCTTTATCCATCGGAAAAACATAGGTCATGATGTTGAGTATGAGCGGATTAGGTTTGGCACTAGTGACATCAAACGTATAGTCATCAATGATTTTGGCGGATTGTATGGTGTCAAACATGGCACGAAAATCGGCCGAGCGCTTTAATCGGTTAATGGTGTAAACAACATCGGCCGAAGTAAGTGGATTACCAGAATGGAAGGTCACCCCTTGGCGTAAGAAAAAACG
Organism: Marinomonas aquiplantarum; assembly: GCF_003314975.1. Classification (GTDB taxonomy): domain Bacteria; phylum Pseudomonadota; class Gammaproteobacteria; order Pseudomonadales; family Marinomonadaceae; genus Marinomonas; species Marinomonas aquiplantarum. Next base: position 111,821 of record NZ_QNRF01000003.1, on the reverse strand, counting down.
AGTAGTGGAGGGGGTAATGGCCTGCCAATGGGTTGCCAACCTTGCTTCAAAGGTTCCGTTTTGTTGCCATCTTAGAAGTGGGTCAAAGGCTAAATGTGAGAATTGCAGCGTCCCTTCAGATAATTGTTCATGAGGGTCGAGTGAAATAGGGTCGGCGTCAAACGCCATTCTAAGAGTGGCAGATAAGGTGTGACTGCTGAAGAGAATGCTCAAGCAAGCAACTATAATAACCGTTGGTTTCATTCTTATATGGTCTCTTTTGTGATGCCTTTGAAAGCCATGCTTTCTCCTTCTATTGACGTATCTTGTCCAGTGAAGGCGTCTGTTTGGTCTGGTTGTTGGCGTTTAATTATTAGATTTTGACCATATAGACAAGAGAGCATTCTGACAAAAATGACGAAAAAAAGACAGGACGAGATCAACTTATGACGCATTTAGACAAGTTTGCATGTCTGCCAACTGGGAGAAAAGTGACATGAATTACTTTGCCCACCTGCATATTGCCAGCCTGACGAACACGTCATGGGTAGGTAACTTGTTGGGGGATTTTCCTGTCGTTGCCTCTCAATTGGATGATGACTTATACCAAGGTTGGCGTTTGCATCAAATGGTGGATGTGATGGTCGACGAGCATCCTGCTAGTGTGGCCTTTCGAGTCATGCCAAGGCAGGGCAGGCGACGTTTTGCGGGCATAGTGCAAGACATCGCCATGGATTATTGGTTAATACAGTACTGGTCCACCTTTAGCGATGAGGCGTTGCCTTCATTTTGTCAGCGTGCGGTTAACGGTTTGGTGGAGGATAAAGCAAGAACGCCAGAACGTTTAACGCGCATGATCGAGTCTCTGGAGCAACATAATTGGTTAGCGAATCTAGGTCAGCTTGATGGGGTTGAAAAGGCGATTTATTCCATCATGAGACGTTGGCGACACGGTCATCACTTACAAGGGTTTGTGGACGAGTTGCCTAACGTGATTGAACAGGCTGAACAGCCGTTTCTAGACTTGTATCCAGACTTACTGGCGTTTGTTGCCCTGCAAACGAAAAAAGCCGAGGTTATCACACACATAACCTCGGCAGAATGAGCCTTAAAAGGCTCGATCGAGAGAACAGCCATCAAAATATAATGCGTCAGGTGCAGAAGCCATAACGCTCATTAAGATGACGTTTGCAGTATAGGCGGAATCCTTGCTGAAGGGTGTTGACCTAGGTCAGCCTCTTGCTCATTGTGATGGTAATCAGATTATTACGGAATGTGTCATTCTTAGTGTGAACTTGTGCTAGAATCCGCAGCCAGCAAGAAACAGACAAAGAAAGGGGAATCAGGTTGGGCGTTCAGTGGTATCCGGGACACATGAACAAGGCGCGTCGAGAAATCGAAGAGGTCATCACGCAAGTTGACATAGTGATCGAAGTATTGGATGCGCGCATCCCAGACTCCAGTCAAAATCCTATGCTTAATACCCTTCGTGGCGATGTGCCTGTGCTGCGTTTATTAAATAAAAAAGATTTGGCGGATAAAGCTCGTTTAGATCTATGGCTGGCTCATTGGCGCGGCAGTGAAACGATTCTAGCGCACCCATTTTCCACATTAGAAAAAAGTGATGTGGCTAAAATCAGTCAATGGGTTAAGCAAATGGTGCCTCATCGCGGTTCTGCAGAAAAACCCATTCGCGCCATGATTGCGGGCATTCCTAACGTGGGCAAATCCAGCTTAATGAACGCTTTATTAGGGCGTCGTGTAGCGAAAGTAGGTGATGAGCCTGCGGTGACGAAAGCCCAACAAAAGTTAAAAGTAACAGAAGGCTTTCAGCTGTTAGACACCCCAGGAATCTTGTGGCCAAAAATTGAAAACCCAGATGCAAGCTATCGTTTGGCGGTCACCGGCGCGGTGCGAGACACAGCGATTGACTATGAAGATGTGGCTTTGGCTGGGTTGAAGTTTTTTATTGCCGATTATCTGGATGCGCTGACAACCCGTTACAAGCTTAAAGACGTCCCAAGCGATCCTTATGAAACCTTAAAAGTGATTGGTTCAAAGCGAGGCGCGTTACGTTCTGGCGGCAAAGTGGACATGCATAAAGCTGCGGAAGTGTTTCTCAACGACGTGCGTACTGGTGCAATCGGTCCATACGTGATGGAAACCCCCGAAATGATTGCCCATGAAGAGCGTTTAGTGGAAGAGGCGAAAGCGAAAAAAGAAGCAGAGCGTTTAGCGCGTTTGGCGGCCGCTGTACCACAGCGTCAGCAAGCGAATAATCAAGAATACAGAAGACAGCAGCAACAACATGAAGACAAAGAGTGAGGTTCAAGGCCATGGATTATGAAATAGCCTTTGATCAAGAAGAAAGCAATTACCGTATTTTTACAGGTTATGAATTCGCTGCGATCGGTGAATGGGTAAGCGAATATGTGCGCGAACTGGAGATGATTCAGCGTGTGCTCATGGCGGCTCGCTTAGCCGAAACAGAAAAGGAAACCACTGAATTTTCTCATGGTCCTTTTCGAGTAGTGATCAGTGAAGAAGGCGTTAATGTAGCCAGACAGGTGGATCTAAACGTGGCGGAAGAAGAAATCAAAGCCATGTTCGATTCACAAAACAGCTTCTATCAAACCTCAACCGATGGTATTCAGGCCGAATGTGGTCTGGAAGACTTGGTCGAAATGATAGAAAACTGGCATGACGTGCTGCAATAGTTGTTCCACGCGCTGGCTAGGTTTACACTAATAGGTGTTTGAATTTTACGTATTTTTAGGGAGCCGATATGCTCATTGAGTTGGAAAAAGCCCGTACTCGAAAAAATGTAGTGCGCATTTTTCGTGAAGAACTGGATGGCCCAGACAGCTGGTCAGACGGTTTTGTCGTGGATGCCAATGAAGAAATGGTTTTGCTCCAGCTAGTAGATGACAGTGTGCGTCTCAATGGTTATCAAATTCTGTTTTTAGAAGACATAAGTGACTTCGCTCATCCGGCTCCTTTTAACGATTTTCAAAAACGTGTCTTAGCCCTTCGTGAAGAAGAGGTGGTCGATCCTGAAGTGGATTTAGACGACTTGGCGGTATTGCTGATGGACATCAGCGAAGAATACGGCCTAGTTACCTTACACCGTGAAGAAGTCGAACCGGACAGCTGTGAGATTGGTCGCGTTATTCGTGCCGATGCGGTGACTTATGAGTTGGAAGAAATCGGTTCCGATGCCCGTTGGTTTGATGACACCTTTGAATACGATTTATATGACATCACTCGCATTGAATTTGGTGGTGCTTACGAAGAAGCTCTGCTTATGGCAAACGAAGACATGGGGGAAGATTCTTATGAATTATCAGATGACTACCCTGATGATGATCGAGCTGAAGACGAGTAATAAAGGATAAATTACCTCATAAAAAAACGCCCGCAGTGGCGTTTTTTTATGAGGTGTCATTGGGCATCTCGAACTATGTTTAAAAGAGCAAGTATAGAAAGGAATTAAGGACTATGTCTCGATGGCTGACGGTGTTGCTGAGTTTAATTGTGGTAACAGGCTGCGCGGCTTATGCAACGCATCAATTGGATTCGGTGTTTGGTTCCGCCACGCCAGAGAATCGAGCGCAATCTATTTCCAGTCAGGAAGCAGAGTTTTATCATCAACAAGTGAAGCCCATTTTAGATTCACGCTGTGTTTCCTGTCACGCTTGTTACGATGCCCCTTGTCAGCTTAAATTAACGGCCTCCGAAGGGATTGAGCGCGGTGGATCAAAGGATTTGGTCTATGATGGCACACGTCTACTTGCCGCCAAACCGTCACGTTTATTCATTGATGGTAAAACCACGGATGAATGGCGTCAGAAAGGCTTCCACCCTGTACTCAACGAGCGAGACCAATCCCCCGCGGCCAATTTAGAAGGTAGTTTGTTGTATCGGGCCATTGCTTTGCGAAAGCAGCAAGGTGAGTTTGCTCAGCCGGTATTAGATGATGATTATGACTTTAGTCTAGCTCGTGATCAGCAATGTGTGAGCATCGAGGAATACGATCAATTTGAGAAGGATTACCCAAAGTGGGGGATGCCTTATGGTCTGCCGCAGTTGACGGACTCAGAATACAATGTCCTCAGTCGTTGGTTGGCAAGCGGTGGTAAAATGCCAGCTCCTACACCGCTGACAGAAGAACTTCAGCAGCAAGTTGCTGTTTGGGAAAGTCGTTTAAATGGCGATAGCCTGAAAGATCAGCTGGTGGCGCGATATATCTATGAACATTTGTACCTTTACTCCATGTATTTGGGCGATGGTGAAGCGTTTCGTTTTCGTTTAGTGCGTTCTAGTACGCCGCCGGGTGAGCCGATCGATCGCATTGCGACTCGACGTCCATACGATGATCCTGGTGTTGACCGAGTTTACTACCGTTTGTGGTCAGACCCAGAAGTGAAGGTGCAGAAAAACCACATTCCTATGCGCTTGGATGACGCTCGTTACCAGCGTTGGCAGTCTTTCTTCTATGGAACTGAGTATCAGGTTACCTCCTTACCTAGTTATGAGCCTGAAGTGGCTACCAACCCCTTCATGGCGTTCCGTGAAATACCACCCTACGCTCGCTATCGCTTCTTGCTGGATCATGCTCAGAAAACCATCATGGCCTTTATTAAAGGGCCTGTGTGTCGTGGTCAGGTGGCGGTGAATGTCATCAATGAGCAATTCTGGGTGTATTTCCTTGACCCTGAAATTGCCTACAACAAGGGCACCGCAGACTTCCTTGAAAGTCAGGTAAAAGACTTAGAAATGCCAGCGGTGGAATCCAGTAACACCTTGTCGATTGCATCTTGGGTGATGTTTTCCGAGCAACAAAAATCGTATTTGTCGGCGAAAGCCAAGTTGATGCAAACAGAATTCAACAAAATAAGCGCCTTGGATTTGGATTTAATCTGGGATGGAGACGGCAATAATCAAAATGCCGCATTAACCATTTTCCGCCACTTCGATAACGCCTCTGTGGTGCGTGGCATGGTGGGGCAGCATCCAAAAACCGCTTGGGTGATTGACTATCCACTATTAGAGCGCATTCATTATCTGCTGGTGGCAGGGTTTGATGTGTATGGCAATGTGGGTCACCAATTGGTAACACGTTTGTATATGGACTTCTTGCGTATGGAAGGGGAGATGAACTTCCTTATGCTGTTGCCAAAAGAAGACAGAGAACGCATTCGTCAGTACTGGTATCGTGATGCCAACCAGATCATCAAAGATTATATTTTCAGTGATTACATTAAGGTCGGCGTACAATCCGACATCCAGTACAAAACTTCAGATCACCAAGCGGAACTGTATGAAATGCTGCGCAGTAAGTTAGCGGCGATTCTCGATCATGGTTACGATCTACCGCGAAGTAAACTGGCCCAACAGGATATTAATGCGCTCTTGTCATTGCAGCAGGTGCAAGGTGGCGGTATCGAGTATTTACCTAATGTGGTGACCGTGTTGGTGACACGCCAAGGGGAACCGCTAGAAGTGCTGAGCCTGATTCATAACAAAGCCCATGCCAATATTTCCAGTTTGTTGGATGAGGCGTCGACCCGCTTACCGCAAGAAGACGGTGTGACCATAGTGAAAGGCGTATTGGGGGATTACCCAAATGTGCTGATGCAAGTGGAGGAGTCAGAATTGCAGAACTGGGTGAAACACATCGCCGCCTTGAAAACTCGACAAGATTACGTAGCCTTGTTGAACGGTTTTGGGGTTCGTCGTACCCACCCAAATTTCTGGTCAGTGAGTGACGCTATTGCCCGCTTAAATAAGCAAGATCGACCTAGAGAAAGTGGCATTCTAGACTTCAATCGTTTGGAAAACCGTTAAGGAATAAGTTCATCAAATAGGTTTCAATATTTGCTGCATGATTGATGACTTGTAACTGAGCGGCTTAGGGCCAACTATCAGGGTATCTTTTACATCTTTTGAGTAGGTTTTATGATTCCTTTTTCCATTCTGGATCTTGCTCCTGTTGCCGAAGGCCATACGGTTGCGGATTCCTTAAAAATGAGCGTCAAAATGGCGCAAACGGCGGAAGCCTTAGGTTACAAGCGCTTTTGGTTGGCGGAACATCACGGCATGGCTGGCGTCGCCAGCTCGGCCACTTCTGTGGTGTTGTCGCACCTTGGCGCACACACAAAAGACATACGTCTTGGTTCCGGTGGTGTTATGCTGCCCAATCACTCGCCATTGGTGATTGCCGAGCAATTCGGCACCTTAGCCGAACTTTATCCGCAACGTATCGACCTAGGCTTAGGCCGAGCGCCTGGTACTGACATGATGACGGCGCGCGCATTGCGTCGTAACATGGATGCAGGCGTGGATTCTTACCCTGACGATGTTCAAGAGCTGCAAGGTTATCTCAGTAGCCAAGAGAAGGGCATTCGTGCCGTGCCAGGCTTTGGTACACAAGTGCCTATCTGGATGCTGGGCTCCAGCTTGTACAGTGCTCAAGTCGCCGCGCAATTTGGTTTGCCGTATTCTTTTGCTTCTCACTTTGCGCCTGATCAATTGCATCAAGCCTTGACCATTTATCGACGTCATTTTAAAGCCGCTAAAGAGGGTGATCAGCCTTATGCTATGGCGGGTGTCATGGCGGTGGTGGCAGACACGGACGAAGAAGCTCAATACCTGTTTACCTCAGCGCAGCAGCAATTTGTCAACTTGCGCCGTGACCGCAACCGTCCTTTCCCGCGGCCAGTGGATTCTATGGATGATATTTGGTCTGCGCCTGAAAAACACATGGTGGAGCACATGCTGCAATACGCCGTGGTGGGATCAAAAGCCTCAGTGGCGTTTCAGCTAGAGCGCTTTATTGAGTCTACAGGCATAGATGAACTCATCATCTCCATGCCGATTCATGATGCTGACGCGAGACTGAAGTCCTTAAGTCTGATGGCGGAAGTGAGAGAAGGGTTGGTGGGGTAGAGGGATATGAGCTGAGCACTGAATTTCATTTCGATAACCGTTTACACCTTAATTGTCGGAAGCCCGAGTGTAGCGAATAATTTTCCGTGTGAAGCAACTTGTCATATGTCATTATACAAATGTCTATTTACCAGAGAAATAAATTTAATGAACAAGGGTAATTATAAAAAAGGCGAGATAGAAATAATAAAAGAAGTTAAAGAGTTCGAGAATGAATATGCAACTCTTTACAATGATGATGTTATCTTTCCGTCTGGTAATCATGGAAAGTATCTTCGTTTTATTTGGAACGCCCCTTATGGTGTTATGATTTTTGCTAAAGACATTGCTGGAAGATTGCTCCTTGTAAAAAACTTTAGGCATGAAAATAGGTGTTGGTCATGGGAAATACCAAAAGGATTTGGAGAAATAGAACTAACTCCTTTAGAGTGCGGTAAAAAGGAGCTCTTTGAAGAAACTGGTTGCATTGGAAGTAATTGGAAGCTTTATAAGACTATTGTAGAAAATCAATCGAAAACTTATTTGTTTAATGTGGAAGTCGAAGGGCAAGTATCTGCTATTAACCAAGAGAGCAAAGAAGCTATCGCGGATGTTCGTTTCTTTGAGGCTGGTGAATTACAGGAGCTATTATTGAGTAATGAAGTGACTGATCCTATGACAATGTTTTTCATTTCTCAAAATTTACCCAGTGATGTGTAAATAGTTTCATTAGAAGTATCGTTAGTAATGTGTTGTGCTTTAATTTTGCTATTATTTTTAGAACTCTCTATTGAAACCTGCAACTTGTATTTTTCTCGAGCTATATTTTGATCACTTAATGTTGATTGGCGGTCAATGAGTTCACTCACAAAAAAGTTTGCAATAGAGAGTGCTCCACCAGAAATAGAATCAGTTAGCGCTAAACCAAGCGCAAAGACTCCACCTTCTTGGGAAACTTTTCTAATAGGCTCTAAAAATCTTTTTCCCTTAAATTGCTTAGACGTTTTTAACCCAAGATGACGCTTAATAATATACTGATCAATAAGGTTCTGATACGAAATTAGAACATCCAATGTGCTCTCAAGTGAGCTTTCGCTGGAAACACCATACTTAATTTTTTTCTGATACTCTTTGAATTCAAGGCTATCCCTAATATATAAAATATCTTCAGGCATTAACTTTGATAGCGCTTTTTCGTAACTACTTAGGTTCAGGTTAGTTGCTATTTCAATCGAAGAGCTTTTCTCAATAATTTTTGGTTCTTTAGGGTACGCTAAATCAAAACTGCTTTGATGAAGAGGTGAGTATATAGGGTTTGTATTAAGTATTTTCGGAATTCCGGTGATATAGGGTGCGTCTGAAAATCTAATTATTTCTTTTTGATGTTTGAGCCAAATATCATGCTTTCCAATATCCTTTAAATCAGATTCAAAATTTTTGTGCAGGAAAACTCTGCCTAAACCTTGATCGCGCTCAGATTCAATTAATAATCTTTCTATTAGTAAACTCTGAATGTCATCGCCAAAAACTTGTTGTGCATTTTTACTGTTGAATATTTCTATTATACTTTTTGTGTAGTTTTCTCGTAAAGATGAATAAGTATATGGAATGATTTCACAGTTGTTGTTTACGAAGTCTAAATCAATATCTGAAAGAAACTGATCTTGTGCCATATTACATTTATTTTCTTTTTGAAAAGCGTCTCTAACTTGAGTAAGCCTATGACATTCAGATGTACCTAAAGGGTCTCTTACAGCAATTGATAAAAGATCTTTTGACATGAGTTGCTTGAATTCTTCACTTTCATTTAGCAAAGCTCTAAAGTTGGCACAATTAACAGCTTGAGCATCTGAAATCATTAACTTTTCATTAAATAATAATCCATGCTTAAAATGAGCTGCAAAAGAGTCTTTGTAAGTTAAGTCTTTTGCAATAGGTAGCTCTGTATCTGCAAGCATCCAATAAGCACGATTTAACTCTTTATTCATATCTAATCCTTAGCTTTAATTAAAGGGGCTGATCTCTTTAATTTTTATTTTCTGAATTTATCAACTCTACCTATGGATGCATATGATGCTTAACGGGTGGGCAAGCTTTAGCGAGTTAAAGCTGGCGTATTTTTACTGGCCGAGCATTGTGAAACTTATTAAGTGATATTAGCAACTAGCTGTCTCCTTTTCTACCGGAAATACTGATATCTAAGGTCGAATTATTGTCTGATTTGATAGTGGTGTTTATACTTGATGTAAAAATTAGATGGGAGCAGAGTAGAATAATAGTTAATTTTACTCTGACCCCAATTATTAAAAAGCGGCTACTTACGATTAAATTTAATTTTACTCTGACCCTGATTATTACTGACGCGAGATTGAAGTCACTGCGTTTGATGGCGGAAGTGAGAGAAGGGTTGGTGGGGTAGAGGGTTAAAGGGGTAGGGTAAATTTTTTTAATTTTACTCTGGCTCTAATTAGTACCGCCCCTAATTAGTGCACGTTTTTTGTGGGCGGTTTTTAATGTGTTTGTTGTGTTTTTTGTTGAACATATATAACTTTTTGCTTTTTTGCGGGCCTTTCTAAATCAGGAAATATATAGCAATCACCATCGCTATGGTCGTTTTCTAACTTAGCCCAGAAATGCTCCTCTGTTTCACATTCTCCAAAAGCAAAATATGGTTTTCCTTGGTTATGCATTGATATCCAAACTTCAAGCTCAATTCCTGAAGCATCTCCATAGAACACATCACCTACTGGATAATCCATCCACTCTGCAATGAACTCATACTTGTCATATACATTGCTGTTACAAAACTCAGAAACAGTAGCCTCTCTATTTTTATCCAAGGCAGACCAAGCTGAATTTTCCTGAGCTTGGTCATGATTGGAAAAATCAGGTCGTAAAGCTTTAACGATTACCAGCTTCGACTCTTCGTTTCTATAAACTCTATATAAATTATAAAAATCAGTTTCTGCCGACATGATTTACCTTTAAACATAACGCCCAAAGCAGCGGTGCGAAGCATCCGACGGCCTTTTTTTGTTATGAATTTTTGTGTTCAATTGCTAGAACTCTCTGCTCTAGTTTTTTAATTTCAGCGAAGTTAACCTTGAGCTGTTCAATATCATTCTGCTCATCCTCAGAAACATTCTCATCGTCAGCATAAAAATCAACCTCTCCACCATTTTCCACAAAGTCTATGAGGCTCTTAACCGATTTCTCTAGAACTTTTAGCTTCTCGCCATCACCATTCTCATTAATATTAAGAGAAATTGATATTTCTTGAGTGATGTTCTTTAATCCTTGGCTCTTTTCTTTGTCAGCTTCTTTTTCTAGGTCATCTTCCAACTTTTTATTGTTTAGCTTTAGAGATTTAATTTCTTCAGCTTTCTTTCTTATTGTTAAAACTCTATCGGCAACCTTTAGAGCAGATAAAATAATTGTACTTGTCGTTGTTGCTATTGCTGCAATAACTGCAAGCTCGATAATTATTGATCCTTTCTGCGCACCAACAACTCGAATATCTTCAGGCGTATGATCATGCGCCATAGCAATACCACGACCGATATCCCACCAAGTGGACCCCCATTTTTTAAAATCACTCAAATTTTCCATCGCTACTTCGTTCTGGAAATGTATGCGCATTACAACATCACTATTTTCGTCGTCCTCTTCTTCATCTTCGGAAACAAGAGGAGTTAGACTTGCTTTCAACTGATCAGATTGCTTTACACCATTGCTTATATCTTGATGGATCGTAGCAATCTCAGCCGCAGCTGTAGCCATATCAAGTCCATTCTTAAAAAGAATTTCCTCCAGCTTTTCTATGCCATGAGTGCCTAGGTGACGCTCAATACCTAGCGTATCGAGCATCCGTTCCTGCTCATTGGTTAAAGATCCCGTGGATATGTCTTTTATGGTACTAATTACGTCATCCTTCTGATCTTTGAAGGGTTGCTGAGGCTGATTGTTTCTACTATTTACATTGTGCTGAAGTATCGCCTGGAGTTGCTGGTACTTTTTAGCAACATTGGCAGTTTTAATATTCTTATCTACCCAATGGGTTAATTGCAGCAGCTCTTTAACTTGCACGATCTCTCCTTAGAATTCATAAAACTTTAATAGTGCGCAGGCGTGTTTAGATAATTCAAAATTTTCTCTAATATCTTTGTAACTTATTAATAATGCTTTAAATAAGGTATTCACAAAGCCTAAAACTGGAAAAACCAGCGTTCATATAATTTGAAGGGAGTAAAAAAGGAAGAAAAATTCCTTATCAATTCATTGGTACATCCCTTATTTAAATTTCATCATAGAACAGCGTTTTGAGTTTTACCAATAAGACATTAAGTTTTTTGACGAGGAAGAATTGGATAATTAGACATTCGCTAGTGTCTGATGGCGCTGCGCTTATCAGGCCTGCATACTGTTGTTGGTGATGAGTTCGTTTGAGGTTGCTGGACTAACCCCATCCTAGCCTTCCCCTTGAAAAGGGGAAGGGACACAAAACAGCACCAGCCATGCAATACGTGAAGAGATCTATCAACTGATTGAGCACAATGACAAGCTACAACAGATCATCTACTACAGCCAACCGGATAAAAATGATGTCACAGGACAGGACTATGACATTAAAGGTAGGATCACCGCAGAAGATCTAATTGGTATTGGTGCAGAACCTTCTGCACATTATTTACTTTGCGGCCCTCTGACCTTTATCGCTGAGCTTCAGCGTAGGCTTGAGGCGGCAGGAGTTACTACTGATCGAATTCATTTTGAAACTTTTGGTAGTGCCAACTAACTTTAAGCTAAGGGGCGCTAGCATGTGGCTAAAATCCGACCGAAGTGAGTCGGCCAAAATGTTGGCGTCCCAGCGACTGGAGTGAGTGAACTTTAACGCTTTGTTATGTGACGTTTTAAAAACTCAGGTGCTAAGTCGGCACCATTCGGCCAAACCACTGTTTCTAATTCTGGGTCTACAGTAACTTTAGAAAAAAACGAAGAGTCCTTTAGAGGTTCAAAGACACTGCCAGATAGTTTGTTTTCTAAATTGACTTCACCAGCTGTACCATCGTCAAATGTTACCCACAGTTTAAAGCCGTCTAGATATTTTGCGTTTTTAACGTGAAGCATAGTTTTACTCCAATGGTGCAATGTAGTTTAGCGGTTCGCCATTTTGAGCCTTATGCCAATTCTCTTCTAGTTCAGCTCGATGCTATGAAAGCCATTCCTGAACGAATTTCGTGGCTCTGTTAGGAAGTTCCCCTTCAAGTATTGAGCCGTCAAAGGTAAAGAGAGCCTCGTAACCAGAATATTTAGCATGAAAATGGGGAGGATTATGATCGTTAAAATACATTGCGATAATAACTCCATAGAACCGGCTAATTACGGGCATTGTTTGGCTCCTTTAAACGGCGTAAGTGCTATTCTATACGGTTTATCGGGAAATAAAAAAGTGAGTCACATAACGCCCGGCTCATGCGCCGGTTTGGAGCCGAGAAGCGGCGTAGTTCCCATACTGCTCGATCCAATATCGCGAGTTCACAGTCCTTTATAAACCAAGACACCTCTAGGTATCGAAATCTTGCCCCGAACTTTTCAAGCCTATTTATGAATTTCTCGATTTGCTCTGAAAGAGCAATATCTAGTCTATCAGCAATAAGGTCTAAGTTCCTTTCTAGTCCGCAAAGCTGTGTTTGAGGACGGCTTATCTGGCCTGCATACTGTTGTAGGTGATGAGTTCATTTGAGGTTGATGGATTAACCCCATCCTAGCCTTCCCCTTGAAAAGGGGAAGGAACAAGAGATTTGGTTTGGTTGTAGATGGTTTTGTCTGATGGCGCTTCGTTTATCAGGCCTATAGATTGTTGTTGGTGATGAGTTCGTTTGAGGTTGCTGGATTAACCCCATCCTAGCCTTCCCCTTGAAAAGGGGAAGGAACACGAGATTTGGATGGCGCTGCGCTAATCAAACCTACAGATTGTTGTTTGTGATGAGTTCGTTTGAGGTTGCTTGATTAACCCCATCCTAGCCTTCCCCTTAAAAAGGGGAAGGAACAAGAGATTTGGTTTGGCTGAAATGCTTTTAAACGTAAAAAGAGGTAATGAGCAACTCAACCCTTGTCAGTTCGACGCGATCCTGATTGCGCGACCTTACGGTCTTCCCAAGTCAGTAACCGAAGACCTTTCTCCAACCATAATAACAGCTCAACACCTTACAATAGTGAACCCTGTGCAAACATTGGCAACATCCGGAAGCAATGAGCCCTTATGATTCTGAAAAAGATTTTTTGGTAACTTTTGCATCGTTTGGCAAAAGTTACCCGCTCAGCAGAGCGGAAAAATGCTCCCTAAACAAAGCCAATAAGAGGAATTCTGAATAGCCTAAGGAACAGTGAATTTGAGGTTGCTGGATTAACCCCATCCTAGCCTTCCCCTTGAAAAGGGGAAGGGACGCGAGATTTGGTTTGGCTGCCCTTGAAAAGGGGAAGGGATGCGAGATTTTATCAGGTGTAAATAGTTATAAAACAATTTACCGTTTTTTGATCTTATAAGGTGAAGGATCCTGCCGGTTCTTCTGCGTTTTAAATCGTCGGTGTGACCAGAAGTATTGCTCTGGCTTAGTTTCGATTTGTTTTTCTATTAACGAGTTGAGTAGGGTGGCGTCCGCCACTTCGTCTCCCGTTGGGTAGCCTTTTACTTCTTGCAGGGACAAGACATAGCCGTCTTTAGTACGGCCGTAGTCGTACATTAATATGGTGGAGCCGGTAGATTTGGCTAAGCGGCTGATGTGGGAGATGGTGGCGCATTCGCGACCATAGAAGGGGGCAAAGACGGAGCTTTTACGTCCGTAGTCTTGGTCAACGGCAAACCACACAGCCTTGTTGCCTTTTAATGAGCGAAATATTTCTTTGGTGTTTTTGCGCTCTATGGTTTTGCTGAACACGGCTTGGCGTTGGCGTTCCATCACCCAGTTCATCACTGGGTTTCTTTGTAGCTTGTAAATGGGGTGAACATCAATGAAGCGGGCGATCTGGGTGCCGCATAAATCAATGGAGGAAAAGTGTGCGCCAACTATGATACAGCCTTTGCCTTTTGTAATGGCTTTTTGAACCACGTCTTGGTCGTTGAAGGTGACTTTTTGTGCTGTTTTCTCTGGGTTGCGGAACCAAGCGGTAAACATTTCAAAGACGCCAATGGCCATGCTTTCAAAGTGGGCCTTGGCGAGTTTTTCTCGGTCGTTTGCTGACAGGTCAGGGAAGCAGATTTGCAGGTTTGTATGGCAAATCTCTTTTCGTCGGCTGCTCAGGGCATAGTGCAATTTGCCAAGGCCTGTGCCTAAGGCTTTTTGTATTGTCCAAGGCAGGAAGCTGAGTAAATAGGCAATGCCCATGCCCAGCCAAGTTGGCCAATGTTGTGGGGCAATAAAGTGTTTGATGCTTTGATTTAAGGTGGTTTTTTTAGCCATGGTATCCTGCCAACAGCGCCGTCCATTGTGCGTCTGTTACTGTAAATTCTGGGTATTTCGTCGCTTCTTTGTTGAATGAGCGTTTTAGTCGGTCGAGGTTGTTTTGCATCCAGCTTGAGTGAGGCTTTTTTTGTTGGCACTTATCAAAGTCGATCAGCCAGACTTTGCTGGTGTTATCTATCATGATGTTGTGACAGTTTAAGTCTGAATGAAAAATGCCAGCTTGATGAAAGCGAGCAATGACACGTCCTATTTCTTTCCAGTTTAGTTGATCATTTTGTTGCTGCTTAATCAGGTCAAATAAATCCGTCGCGCCTTCTATTGTCTCAGTGAGCAATTCTGCTTGGTAAAAGCCTTTGTCTATTTGGCAGATGGCGGCGATGGGTTTGGGAACGGGTAAGCCTTGATTGTGCATGGTTTCGAGCAGGCTCAGTTCTTGCCATGGGCGTGTACGCTGCAGTCCTGAAAACACGAAATGACGTTTGCTCAGTTTGGCAATTAAGCCACCACGGCGATAGCGACGTAAAACAAATTTGCCGTATTGGCTATCAATAAACCACACATCCCCGCGGCCGGTTCCCGTTCCTTTCACAGCGTTTTGTTGTTGCCAGAAATCGGTATTAAACCAGTCTTGTGTGATGGGCAGTTGGGTGTCGCTCTGCATTAAATAGCCATGAGGCTTGGTTTTAATCAGTTGTGGCATTTTGCTCGCTTAGGGTAATTCTTATCGTGTTCAGAAATTTGGACACTTTCCAGACCGGCTATTCTATAATACTTGCCGACGTTAAGCAGCCCTAGAGGAAGAGATGCAGCAAGATAAAATTCAACACCTAGCCGTGGTTCGTTTGTCAGCGCTAGGTGACGTTTGTCATGCCATGGCCGTGGTGCAAGCGATTATGAAGCAACACCCTGAGATGCAGGTGACTTGGATAACCTCACCACTTGAAGCCAATTTAGTTCGCTTATTGCCTGGGGTAGACGTCAAGGTATACAACAAAAAATCAGGGTTTAAGGGGATTTGGGCTTTGCGCAAAGAGCTTGCTGGGCAGCAGTTCGATGCCTTATTGCATCTACAGTGGTCGTTGCGTGCCAGTTTGCTGACCTTGGCGGTGAAAGCCAAACGTCGCATTGGTTTTGCTTTGTCTCATTCTCGTGAAAAACAGCATTGGTTTGTTAATGAGTTGGCCCCTGAGCCACAAGGTGAGCATGTGCTGGATTCATTTCTTTCGATTGCCAGTGTGCTGGGTGTCACTGCGCCAAGTTTGCCCTGTGAGTTGACCTTGCCAGCTCATGAATTTGATTTGCCTGAGCACTATGTTGTGATCAATCCAGCGGCATCTACCGCTGTGCGTAATTGGACGTTTGAGGGTTATAAGGCCTTACTAGAGCATCTATTAGTCAAGGGGAAGGTTCCTGTGTTGACGGGTGGGCCCGCTGATAGTGAGCGAGAGTTGGCGGAAAAGTTGGTCGCACAAACGTCTTCTGAGGTGATTAACTTGGTGGGTAAAACACCTTTGAATGCCATGTTGTCGGTGCTGAAAGGCGCGCAATTAGTGATTAGTCCTGATACTGGTCCTGCGCATATGGCAACTTTGGTCGGCACGCCTGTATTAGGTTTGTATGCTCATTCCAATCCACAGCGCACTGGTCCTTACCGTGATTTGGACAAGGTGATTAGCGTGTATGAAGAGGGCATTGCTAAAGAATACGATAAGCCGTTGGCAGAGTTGCCTTGGTCGACTCGCGTGCATGACCCTGAGGCCATGCAGGCAATTCGTATCGAACGGGTATTGCAGCAGGTGGATTCGCTGATTTAACTCTTTTGAATTACTTTAAACCTTGCTCGGCCAGTTTAAGGTCGAGCGTGGCTTTTAATAAACGATACAGTTGAATGGAAGCGTCGATTTCTTCCTTGCGGTTGGTCAAGCTTTCGATGTTTAGACCCAGCGGCACGCCAAGGGGTAACGCTACTTCAATAATTTGCTCTAAGGCATTGCGGCAAATTTTAATGGATTCATCTAACGGTATTTCCGAGTCCAAAATGCGATGCTTGGTCGCTTCTGGAACTGAGATACCAAGCCATTCCATGAATTCTAGAGTTTTGGCGCTGCCGCAAGGTGTAAAGGTTAAGATAATGCGCTTTGGCGTGTTGCCTTCTTCTTTGCAGGTACGTGCGTAGCGACTGATTAGGTCCGCTGTTGCCTGTGGATCGTAAACGGCTTGTGAAATGAAAAAATCACAACCTGCGTTGGCTTTTTTGATCAAACGAAGGTGTTCATCGCCTTTTTTGGCATGGCGCTCGGCTATGGTGACACCACCTAAGTTAAAGTCATGCTCGGAAGCGGCTAAGGTCTTATAGGCTTCTGGTAGTGGCAGTTTGATGTCACCATCTGAAGACGGGGAGCCTACTAATACTAGGTCACGAATGCCGTAATCTTCCCATGCCTCTGTTAACCAGCCAGAAAAGGCTTCGGCGCTGCGTGAAGACACTGACTTGTAGGTGACGACTGGCTTGTCTGAGGCCAGATGAAGACGTTTCGACCAAGCTCTTGGGTCGTGAGTTTCCATGAAAGGGAACGGGCGTGGCTTATCGATACGGCTGGTTTCGTCTTGGATGTCGTAGACAATCAAGCCATCCACATCAATGTCGGCCAGTCGATTCAGTAGTTTCGTGCTGATTTCTTGTAATTGCTCATCTTGTACAGAGGATTTTGGTGGTGTCGTACCGATAAAATAGACGCCTCTACTTGCGTCCTGAAACTTTCTTGCCAATTCCGATTTCATAATGTCACACTCTTATTCTGTGAGGCTGTGGTTTAGGCCTCCAATTCATTCAATGTGGTTATTCTATCAGTGAATGATTTTCACGGCTTCTCTATGAAGTTGAATAATATTGAAGTTAAAGTGAGGCGGGCTAATTTGTTAGCCCTACGGTAAGGGGTTGTGGTCATGATTGACTTAAAAGAGTTGCCAGATAATGAGGCGTTACCACCGGTACACCAATGGCAGCCGGACTTTTGTGGTGACATGGATATGTTGATCAAGGCTAACGGGGATTGGATTCATGAAGGTGGAAAAATTCATCGTCCGGCGATGGTAAAAATGTTCAGTCGTATTTTATGGCAAGAGGCGGGGGAGCATTTTTTGGTGACCCCAGTGGAAAAGGTACGTATACAAGTTGAGGACGCGCCATTTCTGGTCACTCAGTGGCGTCGTATTGAAACGACAGCAGGGTGGGCTTATGAGTTCACCACTGCCACAGAGGATGTGCTGGTGTTGGGTGAGAACACAGACCTTTGGTTGGCAGATTTTCAAGGTGAGCAGCGGCCTTACCTTAGTATGCGATATGGTATGAAGGCATTAATTGGTCGTTCCGTATTTTATCAACTGACGGAATGCTTGGAGCCTGTTACGGTGGGTGAAGAAAGTGGTTTAGGCTTGATCAGTGCTGGGAAATCTTACCTTTTAATGCAAGATGAATAAGGTATTTTTCTGCGTCTGAGTTATAATCACGACAATTATGAAATTGACCCGTTAGGGGTTATCTAGCAGACGTATTGAGGTGTTTTTTTGTTATTCGAAGATTTTGGTTTTGATAATCGTATTTTAAAGTCCATTGGTCACCTTGGCTTTGATGAGGCGACGGAAATTCAAGCACGTGCGATTCCTGAAGCCATGGCTGGTCGTGACTTATTGGCCTCTTCGAAAACCGGTTCTGGTAAGACGTTAGCCTACATTTTGCCTGCCCTGCATCGAGTATACAAAAAGAAAGCCTTGTCGCGTCGTGATCCTCGTGTGGTTATTCTGGTGCCGACTCGAGAATTGGCCAAGCAAGTCTTTGGGCAGTTACGTTTGTTGCTAGCAGGTAGCCGTTTGACGTCTGTGTTGATTTTGGGGGGTGAAAACTTCAATGATCAGCATAAGTCATTACAAAAAGATCCGCATTTCATCGTCGCAACACCTGGGCGATTGGTCGACCATTTGAAACAGCGTCACTTGTATTTGGAAGGGTTGGAGTTGTTGATCCTTGATGAAGCCGACCGCATGCTGGATTTAGGCTTTGCGGATGCCATGAGAGCGATCAACAATGCGGCCAATCATCGCCAGCGCCAAACACTGTTTTTCTCGGCGACGCTGGATAATACCGATGTTAATGTGATGGCTGCGGAATTACTAAAAGAACCTTCTCGTGTGGCGATTGGACAAGGTTATGACGAGCACAAAGACATCCAGCAGCATGTATTATTGTGTGATCATTTGGATCATAAGCAAGCTTTGCTGAAACACTTGTTGTCAGAACAAAGCATCAAACAAGCCATTATTTTTACGGCCACCAAGGCCGATACCGTCCGCTTAGCTGAGTTGGTTGCTGAGTGGGGAATGACCACTCAAGCATTGAATGGCGATTTATCACAAAGCGCGCGTAATAAGACCATGGAGAGCTTTGCGAAAGGCCAGTTTGACGTATTGGTCAGTACGGATTTGGCTTCCCGTGGTTTAGACATTGCCAGTGTGTCTCATGTTTTTAACTTTGATCTACCTAAACAAGCAGAAGAGTTTGTGCACCGTACG
The DNA here is from genome assembly GCF_003314975.1 of Marinomonas aquiplantarum. GTDB lineage: Bacteria > Pseudomonadota > Gammaproteobacteria > Pseudomonadales > Marinomonadaceae > Marinomonas > Marinomonas aquiplantarum. The sequence goes on along the minus strand of NZ_QNRF01000003.1, from coordinate 92,883 downwards.
GGCCGAACCGGTCGAGCGGGTTTTAAAGGAGATGCGTATTCTTTGGTTGGGCCAAAAGATTGGTTAAGTTTTAAAGCGATTGAAGCCTTCCTACAAAAAACCTTTACGCTTGAAAGCGTGGAAGGTCTGGAGGCGAAGTTTAAAGGGTTAGCGCCAGCTAAGCCTAAGAAAGCCAATACGGTGGTTAAAAAGGATTCTAAAGCGCCTCGTAAAGCGTCTCAAAAGAAAAAGTCTTCACCGGTACGGAAGCGTTTTCACGAAGACCGTCAAGATGGTTTTGAGGCCTTTAAGTTACCTGTTAAGCGAACTAAATCCTCATTGTCCGATGAAGAGTAAATGATAACGAATGTTATTTATAAAGAATCAAAAAAATCGCATGATATTGATCTAACTGTGATCTATATTCACATTACGAATTGATTCTATGGAGAAAAGCTTATTAATCGTTTACCCCCATTAAATTCATTAAGGTGTTTTGAATCGGCTGCTCGTCATGGCAGCTTTAATAAAGCGGCCAAGGAGTTGTCCGTTACACCTTCTGCGATTAGTCACCAAATAAAAGGCCTTGAGGGCTTTTTAGGGATTGAATTATTCCGTCGGACTAAGCGCAAAGTTATTTTAACGGAAGCTGGGGAGTCTTATCTAAAGCCCATCAAGAGCATTTTTGAGCAACTAGAAAGTGCCACATCAGAATTAAAGAGCCAGCAAAAGTCTGGCTCCTTGAGACTGGCGGTGGCCCCCGCTTTCTTGACTCGTTGGTTAATGCCGCGAATGGAAAGCTTTCAAGAAAGCTATCCTGACATTGAAATTGAAATCAGTTCTTCAACGGGATTGGTGGATTTTGCAGCGAATGACATTGATATGGCGGTGTATTTTGGCAGTGGCGAATGGGAAGGTATTGAAGCCCATTATTTACGCCCTTCAAGATTAGCGCCCGTTTGTAACCCTCGTTTGATTAAGCCTGATCGTCCGATCAACAAACCAGACGACATGCGTTTTTATCCTTTGTTACACGTCACTAAGCGAAAAGATGAATGGAATGATTGGCTTAAACAGCATGATCTAGACCCTAATCAATTTCGTCGTGGCTTGATGTTCTCTAGTGGTTCTTTAACGGCAGGCGCGGCGGCTCAAGGCTTAGGTATTTCTTTGTCTGATCCGGAATTGGTGATGCCGGAAATTGTCGATGGTACGTTGCGGGTCTTGTTTGATCAGCACTTAATAACCGATAAAGCCTTTTATTTAGTGTATGAAAAGCGACGTTCTGTGACCCCAGCCATGTTGGCGTTTAAGGAATGGATTATCGAAAAAATGGTGGTTGACGATGAAGGCTAAAGCCAAAACCTTTTCCGTGATTTTAGTATGTTGAAATGAGAGAAAGATATGAGTAAGGCGTTAATGGTAAACAGTTATTTTGACGATCAAGTGAAATCAATTGCCTTAGACAATGCGGAAGGCGTGTCTACGGTTGGTGTTATGCAAATCGGTGAGTATGAGTTTGGCACCAGCCAGCGTGAGTACATGACGGTTGTGTCGGGGAGTTTGACGGTAAAATTACCAGGTGAGTCGGATTGGCAAACCTTTACCAAAAACCAAACCTTTATCGTAGAAGCCAATCAAAGCTTTGGTGTGAAAGTGACAGAAGTCACTGCTTATCATTGTCGCTACGAATAAAAGTTAAGCCGAATAAAGGTCACAAAAAAGGCTGATTCCGAATGGAGTCAGCCTTTTTTAATGGTAATGTCGACAGCCCAGTTTAATGGCTGTCGTTGTGATTAGTTACCAGCCACCACATTGATCATCAGGGTAACACGGTCACCTGGTTGGACGTATTTTTTGCTGCCCACTCTAGGGTTCCAGTCACGAATGTCATTCACGGAGACTTTGAACTTGTTCGCTACTTTCGCTAGGGAGTCACCTGAGCGAATGGTATAAACCACTTTTTTCATGACGCTGCGCTGCGCAGTTTGAGATTTTTTGGGCTCTAACCAAACTACCAATTTTTTACCCGGCATAAGTGGGTCGCCCAATCCCATGCCATTCCAGCGTGCTAAGGTTTTGCTGGTGGTGCCATACTTGTTGGCGATCAGCCACAGGCTATCACCTGGGTTTACTGTATAGTTGATTTTGATTTTGTTACGGTTAGGCGCTCTGGATTGCTTAGCAAGCAAACGTTGGTGAGAGCTTAAGGTGTAACTTTCAATGTCATTACCCGCCACAGGAATCATCAACTCTTGGCCAACTCGAATCAAAGACGATGAAATCTTATTAACACTCTGTAGAACGTTCACTGTGGTGTTGTGCTGTTTTGCCACAAGCAATAAGTTGTCGCCAGCTTTTACCGTATAACGTACCCAGGTGACACGCTCTTTATTTGGTATTTCGGCCAGTTTAGTGCGGAAATTTTTCGCTTTGCTGACTGGCATCAAAAGACGATGCGGGCCATCTGGCGACGTCGCCCATTGGTTGAAACCTGGGTTAAGCAAATACACTTCATCAATGCTGATGCCTGCCATTTGGGCTGCTTGCGCAAGGTCAAGCTGACCGCCTATGTTGACCACATCAAAGTAAGGCTTGTTAGGAATAAAGTAGGTTTCGTAATTGTACTTTTCTGGATTTTTGATGATTTTGGCTAGGGCAATCAGTTTTGGCACGTAAGCACGGGTTTCGCGTGGTAGATCCAAAGACCAGAAGTCGGTAGGCTTGCCAGCGCGTTTGTTCTTACGAATCGCACGCATTACCGTACCTTCACCAGAGTTGTAAGAGGCTAGGGCGTGTAACCAATTGCCATCAAACATTTTGTGCAAACGGGTTAGGTAAGCAATGGCGGCTTGGGTGGAGCCAATGATGTCACGACGTCCGTCATACCACCAAGTTTGGTCCAAGCCATACATTTGACCTGTAGATGGAATAAATTGCCACGGGCCGGAAGCACGTCCATGACTGTAGCCAAACGGATCAAAGCCACTTTCAACAATCGGCAATAGGGCGATTTCAGTTGGAATGCCAGCTTTTTCTAGTTCGTCAACAATGTAGTACAAATAGCGCTCACCGCGTTTAGACACTCGATCTAAATAGCGAGGGTGTGAGCTGTACCAACGTAGCTGTGAAGACAGGCGTGGGCGGTCGATGTCTAAATTCAGCTGATAGCCAGCACGAACTCGATCCCAAATGTCTTCTGGTTCTTTTGGCTCATTCTCCACAATGACAAGGTCATCAGCTTCTTCTACTTCAATGATCTCATCGTCTGTAGCGGCAGCGAGCTCTTCTGCTGTTGCTTCATCGACATCGACCGCTGGTACGGTGTCGATAATGCCAATGTGTTCAGGATTGGCTTCAACCACTTGTGCTTCTTCTGTGGTTTCGAGGGTATCTGATGCGTTGCTTGTTTCGACCTTAGAGACCGTTTGGCACGCCGTTAGGAGTAGGCTTGTTAAACAAACCCATAATAATTTATATGTCATGAAGGGTCACAAAATTGAGTAAAGTTTCGCCATTTTATCGAGCTGAATATTCAGGTCAACTAAAACTGTCTTTTGCTCGCCTTACTTGACCGAAAGTGGCGCTCGGTTGATCCGCTATTTCTTCGCTAAGTTGCTGTGCAGCTTGAATTTTTACGGTCTCTACATGAGAACGTAAAAATGGATTGGTTTTTTTCTCTAATTCCAGCTTGCTCGGTAAGGTGACTTGCTTTTGTTGGCGTAACGTTTGGCAAGTTAAATTGGCATCTATTAGGCTCTGATTTTCAGGCTCAAGGGACAAAGCGAAGCGATAATTTGCGAGGGTGTATTCGTGCGTACAGTACACTAGGGTATCATCAGGCAGGGCTGAGATTTTTTGCATGGCGGCTAACATCTGTTCCGCAGTGCCTTCCATGATGCGTCCACAGCCGCCACGGAAAAGTGTGTCGCCGCTAAACAGTATCGGGGTGGGTTGGTCACTGAAATAACACAGATGATCCAGTGTGTGTCCTGGGGTTTCTAAGACGCGAAACGATCGCTCAAAAATGTTAACTTGGTCGTCTTCCGCCATTGGGTGTGTAATCAAATGGGTTAAATGAGCGGGACCAAAAACCGGACATTGGAATGTTTCTTTTAACTCAGCTACGCCACCTGTATGGTCTTTATGGTGGTGAGTAATAAGAATGCCGGCTAATTGTTTGTCATTTTGTTGGCAGTAATCCTGTACGACATTGGCATCACCTGGATCAATCGCCCAGATGAGGGAGCTATCATTGTGGCGGATTATCCAGATATAATTGTCTTGAAAGGCCGGAAGCGGAAAAATAATCATAAACTTTCTACTTTAATAAGAAGTCGATGTAAATCATGGCGTATCAAAGTTGGACTGGCGTCATGACGCGATAAAGAGATTTCATTGTATGTTGGATGATCAATCAAGACAATTGTTTCAAAACTGGTATGAAACGCCGCTTGGGGTGGATTTATTACAGTGTGAGCTGCAGCAGATTGAGGCGGAGTTAGACCTTGCCATTGGGTATTATTTGGTGTGCCAATCGCCTTTAAAACAATTCGCTATAAAGCATGATCGGTTACGTGAAAACTTGTTGATCGCGCCTACCCTAGAGCTGGGAGCGTCGGTAAACACTGTGGTAGCAAAGGCCTCCGAATTGCCATTTGAATCGGACGGTGTGGATGTTCATGTGTTTCACCATACCCTTGATGTCTCTTCCAGTCCTCACGATGATTTACGTGAAGCCGCACGGACGTTATTGCCAAGTGGCAAAATAGTCATTGTTGGGTTTAACCCATGGAGTTGGTGGGGGATGAGAAGGGTGTTTTCCAAGCGTGTCAAAGCGCCTTGGTGTGGTCGTTTTATTCGTTATCAAAGACTGGAAGACTGGTTAAAAGTCGCAGGCTTGACCCTAGAGAGTAAGCATTTTATCTATTATGAGCCGCCATTACAGAGTGCGAAATGGCGTGGCCGTTTTAACTGGTTAAATCGTTTATTTAAAGCGTTGAAATTACCATTTGGCGGGGTTTATGTGATGACCGCAACAAAACATGTGAAACGCAATATTCCTTTAAGACCTCGTTGGTCAAGAGCGCGAGTTCGTGTTCCGCCATTAACAAAACCAACCGCAAAAGAGATGAAAGAGTGAAAGAAGTTGTAATTTATACTGATGGTGCATGTAAAGGTAATCCTGGCATAGGTGGCTGGGGCGCTTGGTTAACTTTCGGTGGCCATGAGAAACGTTTATGTGGTGGCGAGCGTGACACGACCAATAATCGAATGGAATTAATGGGCGCCATTGAAGGTCTGAAAGCATTAAAAGAAGCGTGTGAGGTTACCTTATACACGGACTCTTCTTATGTTCAGAAAGGCATTACGCAATGGCTGGCGGGTTGGAAAAAGAAGGGCTGGATGACGGCGTCAAAACAACCTGTTAAAAACAAAGATCTATGGCAAGCATTGGATGAAGCTTGTCAAAAGCATCAGGTGACTTGGAAATGGGTAAAGGGTCATGCTGGCATTGAAGGTAATGAAATTGCTGATCAATTGGCGAATCAAGGTATTGAGGAGTTGAGGGCGCAATAATGAGACAAGTTATACTGGATACTGAAACAACGGGTATTGATCCGAAACAGGGTCATCGAATCATTGAAATCGGTTGTGTGGAAATGGTTGGCCGCAAGCTAACCAAAAACCACTTTCACGTTTACATCAATCCTGATCGTGAAGTGGAAGAAGAGGCGTTTCGAGTTCACGGTATCAGTAATGAATTTTTGGCGGATAAGCCAAGGTTCCATCAGGTCGCCCAAGAATTTTTCGAGTTCATTAAAGGGGCTGAATTAATCATTCACAATGCACCGTTTGATATTGGTTTCATCGACCATGAATTTGCTTTGCTTGGAGCCGGTTATCCGAAAGTAGCAGAGGTTTGTGGCGTCTTTGATAGCTTGGTTTACGCTCGTAAAAAGCATCCAGGTCAGAAAAATAACCTAGACGCCCTATGTAAGCGTTACGGCATTGATAATTCCCATCGTGATTTGCACGGCGCTTTATTGGATTCGGAAATCCTAGCCGATGTGTATTTATTGATGACGGGTGGTCAAACCAGTCTTGGTTTGGCAAATAACTCGGATTCAGATTCAAGTGAAGAGGGTGATGTGGGCGAAATTCGCCGTTTATCGCCTGAACGACCTGCGTTAAAAGTGATTCGTGCCAGTGAAGAAGAATTACAGGCGCACGAAGAACGCTTGGATTTGATTGAGAAGAAAGCTGGGCAAGCCTTGTGGCGAGCGAATCAATCAGCTCAATAAAGAATCCGTCGATGTCATAAAAAATGCCCGCTTACTCAGGCCTAAATTCAGGAGTAAGCGGGCATTTTTATATCAAGTGCTTGCTGATTTGATTACAGAAAGTAGCTAACGCATAGGCCGCCAACGAGGCTCAATACGATGGTATATGGCAATGCCATCCAAACCATTTTGCCATAAGAAAGGCGCAATAGTGGGGCGATTGCAGACGTTAGCAAGAACAGAAAAGCCGCCTGTCCGTTTGGTGTCGCAACACTGGGCAAGTTAGTCCCTGTATTAATGGCCACCGCTAGCGTATTGAAATGCTCACGGCTAATCAAGCCGCTGTCTAAAGCCTGTTTCACTTCACCAATGTAAACGGTTGCTACGAACACGTTGTCACTGATGGCAGAGAGTAGGCCGTTGGCGATAAAGAACATTAGAGGTTGGGTTTCCGTTGGCAGATTAAGAACCACATCGATAATAGGCTGGAATAAGTGTTGCTCGTGAATGACAGAAACAATGGTGAAAAACACCACTAGCAAGGCTGTGAAGGGCAGAGCTTCTTTAAAAGCATTGCCAATTTGATGCTCTTCTGTGATGCCGTTAAAGGCTGTTAATAACACAATGACCATCAGACCGACTAAGCCCACTTCGGCTACGTGGAACGCCAAAGAAAAAATCAAGACGATTGCCACAATGCCTTGGATAATCAACTGAGCTTTGTGACGAGCCGTGCTTTTTTGTGATTCTTCTTTCTCGAAGTTTTTCAAAATATTGCGCACGTTTTCTGGTAGGTGTGCACCGTAATCAAACCATCTGGTTTTCTCAAGCACAATCACGGTTAACAAACCGCACACCAAAACTGGCATAGAGATTGGGGCGACGCGGATGAAAAACTCGAGGAAATCCCAACCAGCAGTTTTGGCAATCAATAGGTTTTGTGGCTCGCCCACTAAAGTAGAAACACCACCCAGTGCCGTACCAATGGCACCGTGCATCAACAAGCTTCGTAAGAAGGAGCGAAATTCTGCGAGGTCACTTTGGTTTACCGGCAGTACCTTGTCGTCGCTGTTAGGGTTGTGTTTGCCACTACTGGTCTGATCCGAGGCAACCTTGTGGTATACAGAGTAAAAACCGACGCTGACGCTGATTAATACGGCTGTTACCGTTAAGGCATCTAGAAAAGCAGACATGACGGCGGCAGCGAAGCTGAACACCAAAGAAATAATGACCTTGGAGCGGATTTTTACCAAGAGCTTGTTGAAAATAAACAACAGCATGCCTTGCATAAAGTAGATGCCCGCCACCATGAACATCAGCAACAATATGACATCGAAGTTTTTAATGACTTCGTGATACACGCCATCACTATTGGTTAGGCCTAATAATACCGCTTCTAATGCGATCAAACCGCCAGGTTGTAGTGGGTAGCATTTCAATGCCATGGCAAGGGTAAAAATAAACTCTATGATGAGTAGCCAGCCGGTGATGAAAGGCCCTAATGTCACTACTGCAATAGGGTTTAGAATTAAAAAGGCGATCACCACTTGCTTGTACCAGAGAGGCGAGCTGCCGAGGAAATTATTTCCCAGAGCATGGGATATAGAGGTTTTCATTAAGAGCTCCTTAAACGTAACTTGCGTGCAAGTTTTTTGCTTATTTTTAGATGCGCTGAATAATAAGGGATAAACAAGCTTGTATCTACGGTGAAAATGCATAAAAACCATTGTTATTTGCGTTTTATGCCCCATTATTACAAAGACTTATAGAATTTAGAGGAAGATGATGTTGGAATTTCTAACGGACTATGCCGGTTTTTTGTTGAAGTTGGTTAGTGTCGCTATCGTGATTGGTGTGTTACTGGCGATGGTCGCAAATGGAAAACGTAAATCGCAGCCAGGCAGTTTGTCGGTGACTAAGCTGAATGAAAATTACGATTCCATGAAAGATGACTTGGATCGTCAATTGCTCGATAAGAAAACACTAAAAAGCCAGTTGAAAGAAAAGAAGAAGCAAGAAAAGCTAGAGAAAAAAGCCAATAAGAAGGCACCTAAGGAAACCGAAGAAGCACCGAAAAAACGCCTTTATGTATTGGACTTCGACGGTGATATTAAAGCCTCAGCTGTGGCTTCAATGCGCGAAGAAATTACCGCTATATTGAGTGTGGCGACGGCAAAAGATGAAGTGGTCGTGCGTCTTGAAAGTGGTGGTGGTATGGTCCACAGCTACGGTCTAGCGGCGTCTCAGTTGCAGCGTATTCGTGAAGCGAACATTCCCTTGACGATTTGTGTCGACAAGGTGGCCGCCAGTGGTGGTTATATGATGGCGTGTGTCGCCAATAAAATTGTCGCGGCTCCTTTTGCCATTTTGGGGTCGATTGGTGTGGTGGCTCAAGTGCCTAACGTTCACCGTCTGTTGGATAAGAGTTTGATTGACGTGGAGCTTCATACGGCTGGCAAATACAAGCGTACTTTGACGATGTTGGGTAAGAACACTGATGAAGGACGTGAAAAATTCAAACAAGACCTAGAAGACACGCATGGTTTGTTTAAGCGTTTTGTATCCGAGCAGCGTCCTCAGCTCGATATTGAAGAGATCGCAACGGGTGATACTTGGTATGGCCGTGAAGCGCTGGAAAATAAACTGGTTGATGACGTTATGACCAGTGATGCTTATTTGGTGGCGCAATATAAAGATTCAGAGGTTGTGCAGGTGTCTTATAAGCAACCGAAAGGCATGGCCGAACGTTTTGGTTTGTCTGTGTTTTCAGCGTTTGAGCAAAAGGCCGTCACTTGGCTTGGTAAATTGACTCAATCACGAGGCTTCTAAACGCCCTAAGAATAAAGGCCGCCCCTCTTTATTGTTGCGGCGGCTTTTTATTTACCTATGGTGTGTATTTTCCCCTTCCTTTATCTGTCGTCCTGACTGACTTCGATGCTATTTAGGCCGTGTTGTGATCGCCTTTTCTAAGTAGAAATACTGAGTCTCACTACGTAGTTTTTTCTTTTGTGTCGGTATTCGTACGAATTGTTTACACTTTTTAGACGGGCGATGATCCATCCTGCTTGATCCAAACAATAAAAAACAAGACAACAGGATGATAAAAACAATGAAATCCTTAAAACTGACAACGCTTGTTGCTGCAACCGCAGTAACCCTAAGTGCGATTTCTCTGCCTGCCTTTGCTGCTGACAGAGTCTATAAACTGAAAATGGCCGAAACTTGGTCATCTAACTTTCCGATTTTCGGTGATGCGCCACGTAATATGGCTCGTATTGCTGAAGACATGTCCAATGGTCGCTTAAAAATCACCATCGACTCTGCTAACAAGCACAAAGCACCACTCGGTGTGTTCGATATGGTTCGTTCTGGTCAATATGATATGGGTCACTCTGCGTCGTATTACTGGAAAGGCAAAGTGCCAAATACCCTATATTTCACGACTATGCCATTTGGGATGATCACCCCAGAGCAGTATGGTTGGTTCTACTATGGTGGTGGCATGGACTTGATGCAAAAAGTCTATAAGCCATTTGGTCTGCTGTCTTTCCCAGGTGGTAATACGGGGAACCAAATGGGCGGCTGGTTTCAAAAAGAGATTAATTCTTTAGAAGACCTACAAGGTCTGAAAATGCGTATTCCTGGCTTTGCTGGTGAAGTGCTAGCGAAACTGGGCGCTAAACCAACGAATATTGCCTCTGGTGAGCTTTATACAGCACTAGAGCGTCGTACTATCGATGCGCTTGAGTGGGTTGGTCCTTCCCTTGATTTGCGCATGGGTTTCCACAAGATTGCGCCATACTACTACACAGGTTGGCATGAGCCAGCAACGGAGCTTCAGTTCCTAGTCAATGAGCGTACTTGGAAAAAACTACCAGAAGATCTTCGTGAAATCCTTCGTACGTCAATGAAGTTGGCTTCTTATGATATGTACATTCAGTCTTATCATGAAAGCGCTGAAAACTGGGCGACGATGAAAACGGAATACCCGAATGTTCAGGTAAAAACCTTCCCGAGAGACGTGTTGGTAGCTATGAGAAAAGCCAACCAAGAACTGCTTGATGAAAAAGCAGCGGAAGATCCTTTAGCGAAAGAGATTTTGGATTCTCAAGCGGATTACCTGAAAAAGGTACGTGTTTGGACCAATATTTCAGATCGTGCCTACCTTGATAGTGTTGATAGCCTAGCTGAATAAAACCTCTAAACAAGGCGAATGTTTGTCATTCGCCTTGTTTTGCATAGGAGTTCGTGATGTTTTTAATCCGCTTAGAGCGTGGTATTACTCGTTTTGCAAATGCGCTTGGAATGGCCTCAACCTTATTGTTCATTGCTTTGCTGTTTAATGTCTTCTATGACGTCTTAATGCGCTATGCCTTTAATGATGTGTCCATTGCGATGCAAGAGTTAGAGTGGCATTTGTACGCCGCTATCTTCTTGCTAGGCATACCTTATGGTATTCAGCATGGTGGTCATGTTCGTGTCGATCTGATTTATGAAAACTTGTCCATTCGTGGTAAAGCGTGGATCGATCTGTTTGGTTGTGTGTGCTTCTTAATGCCTTTCACCTTATTGGTTGGCTATTACGGTATAAGCTTTTCTCATGAAGCATTCTTGCTTGGCGAAACCAGTGGTGATCCAGGTGGTTTGCCTTATCGATGGATTATAAAAGCCGTTATCCCATTTGCCTTTTTTTCCATGGCGATTACCGGCCTTGGCATGATTATTCGCTGCATTAATGTGCTGCGAGGGGTGAGCGAAGAAGGCTTCTCCCATCCGCCAATTCAGCATTAATCCTTGTCACCATTTTAAACTTGTAGGTTGTTTATGATTGGTATAATCATGTTTTTTGTTGCTCTAGTAATGCTATTGCTGGGCTTCCCTGTTGCTTTTACCTTTGGTGGTATTGCTTTGATCTTTGGTGTCTTTGCCGAAGGTTTTGATATGTTTGCCTTTATGCCGTTCCGTATCCAGAGCTATATGGAAAATACAGTTATGATGGCTGTGCCTCTGTTTGTCTTTATGGGCATCGTGTTGCAGAAGACACGATTGGCTGAACAGTTACTTGAAGCCATGGGCAAACTGTTTGGTGGTGTCCGAGGTGGTCTGGCTATTTCGACTATTTTGGTTGGTGCTTTGTTAGCGGCGTCAACAGGGGTAGTGGGAGCGAGTGTCGTGGCCATGGGATTGATCTCTTTGCCGGTCATGCTGAAGTACAACTACAACAAGTCCTTAGCGTGTGGCACGATTTGCGCTTCAGGTACTTTAGGACAAATCATTCCACCGTCGATTATTTTGATTATTCTCGGTGATGTGCTGGGAATTCCGGTAGGGGATTTGTTTCAAGCGGCTCTTATGCCGGGCATGGTGCTGATTGGTTGCTACATAGCGTATATTTTGATTTTAACCTTTTTGAACCCTGATATGGCACCAGCGATGCCTCAGGATTTGGATAAGGAAACTCGCGCGCAACAAATTCGCAGCGCCTTAAAAGCCATTATTCCTCCTTTGGCTTTGGTATTGATTGTATTGGGTTCCATATTTACTGGTATTGCGACGCCAACTGAGTCCTCGGCGTTAGGTGGTGTTGGTGCGATTATTTTGGCGTTAATCTATCGTCAGTTTAGTTGGAAAATGCTGTACGACAGTGGACTCGAAACGGTTAAAGTAACCGCGATGGTGTTTGCTATTTTGATGGGGGCGACCGCTTTTTCGATGGCCTTTAGTTACACCGGCGGCGACTACATAGTGGAAGAGGCTTTGTTGAGTTTACCGGGTGAGAAGTGGGGCTTTATCATTTTAGCCATGATCGCCATTTTGATACTGGGCTTCTTTATTGATTTTGTCGAGATTGCGTTCATTATTGTGCCAATTCTAGCGCCTGTTGCAGAGGCTTTAGGCATTAACATGATTTGGTTTGCGATTTTGATTGCGATGAATTTACAGACGTCTTTCTTGACGCCACCTTTCGGATTCAGTTTGTTTTATTTGAAAGGGGTTGCTCCCAGCTCGGTTAGAACCACGGACATCTATAAAGGGGTGACACCGTTTATATTGATTCAAATTCTTGTTTTGGCCAGCATTATGGTATTCCCTGGCTGGTATGGAATGAACTAAACTTTAGCTGTTCATAAGCATGATGCAGAAGCGGGTTTTTGACCCGCTTTTCGCCTCTAATTTAACCGATATCATGCGGTGTGCTTACTTGTACATGGCATCAAATAATAAAAGAAGGTGGTTTCGTGGGTTTAAAAAGTAAAATCATCCTACTTGCCATCGCCCCTCTTATCGTTGCGACCACCATTATTACCTACTTGGGTTTGCAGTCTGCCCGAGACTTGGCTTCCCAAGAGCTTTCCATCTATGAATATAATCTGGTCAGTGCCAAAAAGCTCGCCTTAAAAAATCACGTCAATATTGCTATGTCGGCGATTTCACCAATACTTGAAAATATGGCTTTAACAGAGCAAGAAGCTCAATCTCAGGTAAAGGATATTTTGGCTAACTTGAGTTATGAAGACGACGGTTACTTTTTTGCTTATGAAATGACTGGGGTGAATTTAGTGCATCCTACTCAGCCAGATTTTGTGGGGAAGAATCTGTGGGAGTTTCAGGATCGCTCCGGCAATTATTTGATTCAAGGTCTTATTAAGGCGGCGCAAGCAGGTGGGGGCTACCATAGATATATTTGGGAAAAACCACCACTGATGATTCAAGAGGATAAGATTGGTTACGTCGTAGCGATTGATCGTTGGGGTTGGATGATGGGCACTGGCTTATACTTAGACGATGTTTATGCTGAGTTGGCCAAAACCCAAGCAATCATGAATGACAATATTCAGCGCAGTTTTATCAGTGTCATTATAGTCGTTGTGATCACGGTTATATTGGTGATTTTACTGGGGTTGGCGATCAACCTTCATGAGCATAAATTAGCCGACTCCCGTTTGAAAGAAGTGGCACAGCGCTTTATGCGTTTGCAGGTGAATGAACGTCGAGGTTTCTCTCGTGAATTGCATGATGGAATCAATCAGTTGTTAGTGAGCTGTAAGTTTCGCATTGAACTTGCGGGCAAAAAGTTGAAGCGAGAGCATGATAAAGACATAGTGCAATTAGAGTTGGCTAAGGCCAGTGATGTTATTGGTCAGACGATTAATGAAGTACGGCAAATCTCGCATAATTTGCGCCCAACTCTGTTGGATGATCTTGGTCTAGACACCGCATTAAAAGCCTTAATCGATCAATTTACTGAGCGCACAGGGATTGATGTGGTCTATCATTTTCAGGTATCGACTAAGATACCGGACGAAATTGAGATTACTTTGTATCGGCTTACTCAGGAGTCGTTAACCAACATTGAAAAGCACGCCCATGCCAATCTTATTGAATTGCAAGTATGGCAATCTGATCGACATATTGTGTTTGAGTGTTTGGATGATGGTCGAGGCTTTGCCGATAAAGGGGAATCGTCTTCTGGCATTGGACTGATCAATATGCGTGAACGCTTAGAGTTGATTGGCGGTGATTTTATATTGGAGTCTCAGCGTGGCAAGGGTACTAAGGTGCATGCTTCATTGCCCCTAGAAAAACAATTTTAGCAAGTCAAAAAAGAGCGATAACAATGACAAAAAAAATCCGCGTTCTCTTAGTTGATGATCATATGTTGGTATTGGATGGGCTGCAGGCTCGTCTAGAATTGGAAGATAATATTGACATCATAGGGACAGCTTCAAATGGTTTGGAAGCCTTAGAAAAGGCTCATGATGCCAAGCCTGATCTGATTTTAATGGATGTTTCTATGCCAGTGTTAAATGGCTTAGAAGCCACTAAGCGTTTTAAGGCTGAGCTACCAAGCGTTAAAATTTTGATGCTCAGTATGCATCATGATAAAGAGTATATTTTGTCTTTGATTCAATCTGGTGCCAATGGCTACATACTTAAAGACGTGTCTTCAGAGGAATTGGTTCAGGCGATTAATACGGTTTACCAGGGCGGAACGTATTTCAGCTCCGGTGCTTCTGATTCTTTGTTTTCACCCACTACCGAGACGGAATCGAAAGGTTATGAAGAATTAACCAAGCGTGAAGTGGCGGTGCTGAAAGAAGTGGCTATTGGTTTGTCCAATAAAGAAATTGCCCAGTCTTTATCCATCAGTGTGAGAACAGTAGAAACTCACCGTCAGAATCTCAAGAATAAATTGGACATTCATACTTCAGCAGGCTTAATCAAATACGCCCTAGAGCACGAATTGATTGATTGATGGTGAGAGTTTGGCGGTTTGTCTTGTCGTGCATGAACAGCAAGACAAACCTCGCCTTTAACGCGGTGAGATCAGCTGGAAGCGCTACTCACTTGGCGCGATTTGCAGTGGTGCTGTGATGGCCTGAGGTCGAGTAAGCTCATTGGTGCTGTTTAAGGTATCAAAGGTAAGACTCTGGCCTGTTTCTGGCGACATGGTTTTAAGGGCGATTTTTTCAACCGCTTCTTCTAAGTCTAACGGTTGAAAATACAGCAAGCTACCGATGGTTGGGTGGTCCAAATAGTTGAGCTTTTTACTGGCCGTCTTGTTGCGCATGTCGAGGGTTAAAACAAGCGCAGGCTCAAATGCTTTTAAATCTCCTGAGCGAGTCAGTTCGGCTTCTTGATTATGCTCTTTACTAGGCTCTTTATTAGGCTCTTTACTAGAAAAGAATAGGCTGTTTTGGTTCTCTTCAACGGGCAGGGAGGTATCCGGTTGGGTGAAGCTATCAAACAAAAAGTGTTTGTATTGAATGTCTGACTCCAAGTAACGGCCGAGTTTGATGCGAATGTCACCGGTTAACTCAGGGTAACCGTCTTTTATTTCTTCACTGTGAAAAGATTTCTCAATTGTGTCGCCTGGGTGTCTAAATATCAGTGTCCATTGTTGGTTCGATAAAATACGAACGTTCCGTCCTAATTTCTCCGCTATTTTCACGAACGGCTCAGGTAAGCCAGGCTGGCTTGTCGGTTCGTTTTCGGTATTTTGTGTCACATCGGTTGGTGTATCCTCGGTCGAGGTCGATGCATCGATTGGTGCTTCCTCAAGGCGTAATAAGCCTTCCGTAGAGAGAATGTTTTTATAGTCAATTTGCTCACTGGTTTGATCATCTGGCCAAATAAAGGTAACGATGTAACCTTCATAAGCTCTGGCCGTATCCGGGTCGATGGGCTCATCAATCGCTTGACTTGGACTACTGATAAAAAGCAGCGTAAAGAGAGTAAGGGCTAATTTTTTCAATGTAATAATTCCAACGTTTTTGTGGTCTGTTGGAAGCGATCTTCAGAGCTGTTCATATTGGCAAGGAACTTAAGAGTATCCGAACCAGCCAGTTTGTAGGTCTCTGGCTTTTTCTGAATCAGGCTGATTAACTTCATTGGGTCAACAGGCGTTTTACTATTAAAGAAGATTTTACCTTCTTTTGCGTTTGCTTCAATTTTATTAATGCCAAGTTGTTCGGCTTTTAGCTTTATTTCCGTCTGGCGGAACAAATTCTTAGTGGCATCGGGTAATAACCCAAAGCGATCAATCATTTCTACTTGCAAATCTTTTAGCTCTTCGCTGGTGCTGGCGTTAGCGATACGCTTGTACAAAATCAAGCGCGAATGTACATCGCCTAGGTAATCCTCTGGGATCAGTGCTGGCACGCGCAGGTTGATGTCGGTTTGCGCAGGCGTTGAGATATCGACATCAGGCGACTCGCCATTTTTCAGGGATTTCACCGCACGATCCAGCATTTCCATAAAGAGTGAGAAGCCAACGTGTTCAATATGACCGCTTTGTCCGTCACCCAATAATTCCCCTGTACCACGAATTTCTAAATCGTGGGTTGCCAGAGTGAAACCAGCGCCGAGTGTATCAGCCAAACTGATGGCTTCGAGGCGTTTCTCGGCATCTGAGGTGACTTTGCGATCGTTTGGCGTCAATAAGTAAGCGTAGGCTTGATGGTGTGATCGACCAACCCGGCCACGTAATTGGTGCAATTGTGCTAAACCAAACTTATCCGCTCGCTCAATAATGATGGTGTTGGCGTTAGGGATGTCGATGCCGGTTTCGATAATGGTCGAGCAAACCAACACATTGGCGCGTTTGTGATAGAAGTCAGACATTACCTGCTCCAGTTCTCGCTCGCGCATTTGACCATGACCAACCATTATTCGAGCTTCTGGAATAAGCGCTTCTAATTCTTCTGCGGCTTTTTGAATGGTTTGTACTTCATTGTGTAGGTAGTACACCTGACCACCGCGGTGCAGCTCTCGTAAAATGGCTTCTTTCACCTGATGTTCGTCTTTTTGCTTAACGAAGGTTTTAACCGACAAGCGTTTGGCTGGTGGGGTGGCAATAATAGACAAGTCGCGAATGCCAGATAGGGACATGTTAAGCGTCCGTGGAATCGGAGTGGCGGTTAGGGTCAGGATATCGACTTCTGATCTGAGGGTCTTAAATTGCTCTTTCTGTTTCACCCCAAATCGATGCTCTTCATCAATGATGACCAGGCCTAAATTGGCAAATCGAATGTCACCTTGGATCAATTTGTGTGTGCCAACCACAATGTCAGCTTTGCCGTCTTCTAAGCGATCAATGGCGGCGGTGGTTTGTTTGCCCGAACGGAAGCGAGACAAGAGTTCGATTTCGACCGGCCAATCGGCAAAGCGGTCACAGAAATTCTCGTAATGTTGTTGAGCAAGTAGGGTGGTGGGCACTAACACAGCGACTTGCTTGCCATCCTGCACGGCTAAAAAGGCCGCGCGCATGGCGACTTCGGTTTTACCAAAGCCCACATCACCACAAACCAATCTGTCCATGGCCTTTTTGGCTGACATGTCTTGTATGACGGCATCAATGGCCATTTGTTGATCTGGGGTTTCTTCAAAAGGGAAGCCCGCTGAAAAGATCTCATATTGGTCATCTGGTTTGGCAAAATTATGGCCTATTTTGGATTCACGCTTGGCATAAATTTCCAGTAGTTCAGCGGCCGTGTCACGGGCTTTTTCGGCCGCTTTCTGTTTGGCTACGCTCCATTTGTCCGTGCCCAATTTATGTAGTGGCGCGGTATCTTCGTCGGCACCGGTGTAACGGGAAATAAGTTGCAATGAGGAAACTGGAACATAAAGCTTAGCGTCGTTGGCGTAGCCAAGCGTTAGCAGTTCGGTTTCTTGACCATCAATCTCTAAATTGGTCAGGCCAAGATAGCGTCCGACACCATGGTCAATGTGAACCACAGGTGCATTCATGCGCAACTCCGTAAGGTTACGAATGATGGCGTCTTCACTGATGTTCTGTTGTTTATTACGACGTCGGTGTTGGGAAACCCGTTCCCCAAGAATGTCGCTCTCAGGAATCAGGGAGACATCATTTAAAATGGAGAAGCCTCTTCCTATTCGACCTTCGGTAATCGCGAGGGGGTGGTCTGTCTGTATGAAGTCGGCCCAATCATTGACTTGTTTTGGGGCGATTTGATGTTTTTTGAGAAGGTCGAGCAAAGCTTCTCGTCGCCCTGCTGATTCCGCCACAATCAAGGTTCGATTTTGGGTCGCGTTTAAATAGTGCGTTAATTTTGCTAACGGGTCGTCCGCTTTAGAGTCAATTTTAACGTCGTCTATCGCTTGATATTGTGGGTGATCGCCTTGCGCAGAAAAGATGACATTACTGAACTGATTAAGCAGGCTGAATACTTCGTCTTCTTTTAATGTTACTTCGTCTGGCGTCAAGATAGGTCGTTCTATGTTGTAGCTTAACGATTCGTGGCGACTACGAAAGTCCAATTGCACACTGGCTAGTTGTTCATTGAAGACATCAGAGCGGATGATTAACGTATCCTTATTCAGGTAGTCGAATAGACTTGACGTTTGTTCGAAAAATAAGGGGAGATAATATTCAATGCCTGCTGGCATTAGGCCACTGGAAATGTCTTGATAAATTGGGCATGCCAGAGGGTCTACGTCGAATCGTTCTCGGAACGCTTGACGAAAGTGCTGAATGCTTTGGCTGGTGGTTGGGAATTCTTTTGCCGGCAGCATGTTAATTTCTGTGAATTTATTAATACTGCGCTGGGTTTCTGGGTCAAACCAACGAATAGAGTCAATGTCGTTGTCAAACCAGTCAATGCGGATCGGGTTCTCTGCGCCAGTCGGAAAGATGTCCATGAGTGCGCCGCGAATCGCGAACTCACCATGTTCATGCACAGTGTCTACATTTAAATAACCGGCTTTGCTTAATTTATCTGCTAATGTTTCGACTGGCAGCTGTTGACCTTCTTTTAGATGAAAGCGCTCTCTATCAAGGTGTTGCTTCGGACATAAGCGAATCATACAGGAGGCGACTGTGGCCAGTATGATCGGGCTGTTGCTCTCATTAATTTTGGCAAGCGTTTCGAGTCGTTGCGAGATGATGTCCTGATGAGGAGAGAAGGCGTCGTACGGTAAAGTTTCCCAATCACTGAATCTAAGCACCTGTTGTTGTGAGGTTTTCAGAAAGTGAATTTCATCTTCCAGCTCATTGAGCTCGGCAACAGTATCGGCCATATAAAGGATGGGGGTGTTGTATTGTGCCGATATGGCGAGAAGTTGCAGGGCTTTGCGGCTGCCTTCTAGACCTTGGATGTGGTTTTTGAATCCCGGCTTTAGAGTAATGGACATGTTTTGTGTCATTGGAGGTTATTTGTCTCGAGTAGCGGAGAGGGTTAAAGAAACAGAGTCGGCAAATCTTAACGCGTGTGGCTTGGCCACTTCTACCTTGGCAAAGGTAACATGACTGGGCGACATGCAAATTTCCAATAAATCTGCTGTTAGCTTTTCCAGCAATAAAAAGCGATTATTTTCAGTGTGAGCTATCATTTGTTTGCAGATGGTTCGATAGTTAACTGCGTTTTCAACATCATCCGTATTGTAAGCTTGATCGGCAGGGTAGTGTATCCAAGCGTTGATCACGACATCTTGTTTGTTGGTTTTTTCGGATTCATTGAATCCAATAAAGGTTCGTAGGCGTAAATTACTAATATGAATCTGAGCGTCAGGTTTGATCATAAATTTTGCTTCCGTGTTTGTGAGCCTACTATTTATAAGTAAGCAATATTGTGGCGGTTTCGTTCTGCTATATCAACTTAGCAATCAGAATGCTTTTTTCTATACTGAAAAAAGTCGCCTTTGGATTGCTTTGTTTATGGATAACAATAGGTCGATAGAATTTCCGTGGTGATAAACCAACAAAAAAAGGCCTATTTTTTGTACGGAAAATAGACGAATGAGAAAAAACTCGTAGTTTTCGATCAAACTTGCTGCTCAAAGGCGGTGCGTTACGCTGGTCAATGTCGACAATGATCATTATAATACGTCGGTTTTTAGGTGAAGTGAGTTTGTGTTTTTAGCTATCTTTACGTTAGCTAAACGCTTGTACATGCTTTCCCGGAGGGGGGTGCAAGCAATGACACATTACGCTTTTGTGTTCAATTTATTGTTGGGCAGAACATATGTATAAAATTACAAAAGGCCTTGATCTTCCGATCGCAGGTGCTCCCAAGCAAGTGATTGAGAGTACGTTAGCAGCAAAAACAGTTGCTTTGATCGGTCCTGACTATCATGGAATGAAACCGACCATGCTGGTTCAGGAAGGGGATAAGGTAAAGAAAGGGCAAGTTATCTTTACGGATAAAAAAACGGAAGGTGTAAAGTATACTGCCCCGGCCTCTGGCACCATCGCTGCGATTAATCGCGGTGAGCGACGTGTATTTCAATCTATCCTGATTAATGTAGAAGGTGACGAATCCGAAACCTTTGCCGCTTATTCTGGATCAGAATTAAAATCGTTAGAGCGTAGTAAAGTTGTTGATAATCTAGTTGATTCTGGATTGTGGACTGCGTTCCGTACACGCCCTTTCTCTAAAGTTCCTGGTGTTGATACTGCGCCGAACTCTATCTTTGTTACGGCAATGGACACTAATCCATTGGCGGCGAACCCAGAAGTTGTCTTAGCTGAGCAAGCGGAAGCGTTTGCAGATGGTTTGACCGTTCTGACGCGTTTGACAGAAGGTAAGGTGTTTGTTTGTAAAGCACCAGGCGCTAAAGTGCCAACAACGTCTGATGTGACTGTTGAAGAATTTGCAGGCGTACACCCAGCGGGTCTAGCCGGAACACACATCCACTTACTTGATCCTGTAAGTGACAAGAAAACGGTTTGGTCTATTAATTACCAAGACGTAATTGCCATCGGTAAATTGTTTGTTACTGGCGAGTTAAGTGTTGAGCGTGTAGTAGCATTAGCTGGACCACAGGTTAAAAACCCTCGTTTGATTCGCACTCAACTTGGTGCAAGTCTAGAGCAACTAACCGCAGGCGAATTGTCTGATGATGACAATCGTATTGTTTCTGGCTCGGTATTGTCTGGACGTAATGCGTTTGGTCCTTTTGCTTTCTTGGGTCGTTACCATAATCAAGTCTCTGTATTGCGTGAAGGGCGTGAGCGTCAAATGATGCACTACCTTCGTGCCGGTGTAGAAAAACACTCTCTAATGAATGTGTTTATTTCTAAACTGACAGGTAAGAAGTCATTTGAAATGTCGACGACAACAAATGGTAGTGACCGTACTATGTTGCCACTTGGTAACTTTGAGCGCTTGATTCCGATGGACATTCTGCCAACTCAATTGCTGCGTGCATTGGTGGTGAATGACACAGAGCAAGCTCAAAAGCTAGGTGCGCTTGAGTTAGACGATGAAGATTTAGCACTTTGTACTTACAGCTGTTCTGGTAAGTTCGAATACGGTCCTATTCTTCGTAGTTGCCTAACTCTAATCGAGAAAGAGGGTTAATTCATGGGACTTAGAAAAGTACTTGATAAAATGGAGCCTGAATTCCATTCAGGTGGTAAATACGAAAAGTGGTATGCGCTTTACGAAGCGGTTGATACCATTTTCTACCGTCCAAGCTCTGTAACGAAAAATGGTTCCCATGTTCGTGATGCGGTTGATATGAAACGTATCATGATTCTTGTTTGGATGTGTACTTTCCCAGCGATGTTCTTTGGTATGTACAACATTGGCTTGCAAGCCAATACTGCCATGGAAGCAATGGGAGTGACTGCTGCAGATACATGGCGTCACGCTGTGATCGGTGGTTTGACAAATTATGACCCGAGTAGCATCTGGGACAACATGATTTACGGTGCGATGCATTTCTTGCCGGTTTATCTTGTGACCTTTATTGTCGGTGGTTTCTGGGAAGTTCTGTTTGCTGCAGTGCGTAAGCACGAAGTAAACGAAGGCTTCTTTGTTACTTCTATCCTATTCTCTCTTTCTCTTCCTGCGACAGTGCCGCTATGGCAAGTTGCTTTGGGTATCACCTTTGGTGTGGTTCTGGCGAAAGAGGTGTTTGGTGGTACAGGTAAAAACTTCTTGAACCCAGCACTTGCTGGCCGTGCTTTCTTGTTCTTTGCTTACCCAGCGTCTATGTCGGGTGATGCGGTTTGGACGGCTGTTGATGGTTTCTCTGGTGCGACAGCGCTAAGCCAATTGGCGGCAAGCGGTGTGCCTGGTGTGACAGTTGCTTGGTCTGATGCTTTCTTTGGCTTCATCCAAGGTTCAATGGGTGAAACATCAACATTGGCTATCCTTATCGGTGGTGGTGCGTTGTTGATCATGCGAATTGCGGCTTGGCGTATTGTCGCTGGTGTCATGCTAGGCATGGTTGGTATGTCGTTGCTGTTCAACGTGATTGGTTCAGACACTAACCCAATGTTTGCTACCCCATGGTACTGGCATTTGGTATTGGGTGGTTTCGCGTTTGGTATGATGTACATGGCAACTGACCCTGTATCCGCGTCTATGACGAACCGAGGTAAGTGGTTCTATGGTGCGCTGATTGGTCTAATGGTTGTCTTGATTCGTGTTGTTAACCCGGCTTACCCAGAGGGTATGATGTTGGCAATCTTGTTTGCGAATTTGTTCTCGCCATTTATTGACCACTTTGTTGTTCAAGCGAACATTAAACGGAGGATTGCACGCAATGGCTAGCAGTAACGATAGCATTAAAAAGACCATTCTTGTCGCGTTTGCTTTGTGTCTTGTGTGTTCTATTTTTGTCGCAGCCGCGGCAGTAGGCTTAAAGCCAATTCAGAACGCCAACAAAGATGAAGACCGTAAGCGTAATATTTTGTCCGCAGCGGGAATGCTTGAAGATGGTAAGTCGGTTGATGAGATCTTTGCGTCAGTAGAGACTCGCATCGTCGATTTGCAAACAGGTGAATTCGCGTCAGCTGAAGAGTTGAAAGCGGAAGGTATTAACCCTGAGACGTTTGATCAGAAAGCCGCAGCGAAAGATCCAAGCTTGTCGATTACTTTGTCAGGTGAGAACGATCCTGCTGGTATCAAGCGTCGTTCAAACTATGCCTCTGTTTACTTGGTTATGTCAGGTGACGACATTGAGCGTATTATTTTGCCAGTCCATGGTTACGGCCTATGGTCGACTATGTATGGTTTTATGGCGTTAGAGAACGACTACAATACAGTGATCGGTTTTGGTTTCTATGACCAAGCTGAAACACCTGGATTGGGTGGTGAAGTTGATAATCCTAACTGGAAAGCGCTTTGGAAAGGTAAAGAAGTTTACAACGACCAAGGTCAAGCGGTTATTGCGCTTGCTAAAGGTGGTGTAGACAGTTCTGATCCAAATGCCTCTCACAAGGTGGATGGCCTGTCTGGTGCTACATTGACTAGCCGTGGTGTGACTCACCTTGTTCAATACTGGTTGGGTAAAGAAGGCTTTGGTCCTTTCTTGTCTCATCTTCGTAGCGAAGGAGTTCAATAATGTCTGATGTCAAAAACGTCCTTTTTGGACCAATTCTGTCTAATAACCCGATTGCTTTGCAGATCTTGGGTATTTGTTCTGCATTGGCAGTAACAAGTAGTTTGAGTGTGTCTTTGGTTATGGCGATTGCCTTAACCTTGGTAACGGCGTTCTCTAACTTTTTTATTGCGATTATTCGAAACCATATCCCAAACAGCATTCGTATCATTGTACAGATGATCATTATTGCTTCTTTGGTAATTGTGGTAGATCAGATTTTGAAAGCCTTTGCTTTTGAGATCAGTAAGCAATTGTCTGTATTTGTAGGTTTGATCATTACTAACTGTATCGTAATGGGTCGTGCTGAAGCCTTCGCTATGAAGAATGGTCCAGGCATGAGTTTCCTAGACGGTATTGGTAACGGTCTTGGCTACAGTGTGATGTTGATCATTGTTGCCTTCTTCCGTGAATTGTTGGGTGCTGGTAAATTGTTCGGTGTTGAAATCTTCGCCACTGTACAAAATGGCGGTTGGTATCAGCCAAACGGCTTGATGTTGTTGCCACCAAGTGCATTCTTCGTAATCGGTTTGGTTATCTGGGCGCTACGTGCTTACAAGAAAGAGCAGGTGGAAGAGCCAGAATTCAAGATTGCTGCTAATTCACGTGCGCAGGAGGCCCTATAAATGGAACACTTAATCAGTCTTTTTGTTAAGGCGGTATTTGTTGAGAACATGGCGCTTGCCTTCTTCCTTGGTATGTGTACTTTCTTGGCTTTGTCCAAAAAAGTAGAAACCGCCATTGGTTTGGGTATTGCGGTTATCGTGGTCTTGGCGATTACGGTTCCTTTGAACAATGTATTGTATAAAAACCTGTTGGCAGACGGCGCACTTGAATGGGCGGGTTATGGCAATGTGGATCTGAGCTTCTTGGGTCTGTTGAGCTACATCGG
The DNA here is from genome assembly GCF_003314975.1 of Marinomonas aquiplantarum. Taxonomy (GTDB): domain Bacteria; phylum Pseudomonadota; class Gammaproteobacteria; order Pseudomonadales; family Marinomonadaceae; genus Marinomonas; species Marinomonas aquiplantarum. Next base: position 68,877 of record NZ_QNRF01000003.1, on the reverse strand, counting down.
CGTTATCGCCGCGGTGGTTCAAATCCTTGAGATGACTCTCGATAAATACATGCCGGCATTGTATAACGCCCTTGGGGTGTTCTTACCGCTGATCACTGTAAACTGTGCCATCATGGGTGCGTCCCTGTTCATGGTAGAGCGTGACTACAACTTCAGTGAAAGTTTGGTTTACGGTGTGGGCGCTGGTGTTGGTTGGGCGCTTGCAATTGCAGCCCTTGCTGGTATTCGCGAGAAACTTAAGTATTCAGATGTGCCTGCTGGTCTACGTGGCTTGGGTATTACCTTCATTACTGTCGGTCTGATGAGCTTAGGTTTTATGTCATTCTCTGGTGTACAGCTTTAATCGGCCGTGCATTTGGACAACGAAGAATAGGGTTTAACTAACATGGTCAACTTAGAAATTATTCTAGGTGTGGTAATGTTCACCGCCATCGTGTTGGCGCTGGTAGCAATTATTCTTGCTGCTCGTGCCCGCTTGGTGAGTACGGGTGACGTTACAATCCGCATCAATGGTGAAAAAGAAGTGACGGCACCTGCAGGTGGTAAATTACTTCAAACATTAGCAAACAGTGGTATTTTCTTGTCTTCTGCCTGTGGTGGCGGTGGTACTTGTGCCCAGTGTAAATGTAAAGTGACAAGTGGTGGCGGTTCTATGCTGTCTACTGAGCAGTCACACTTTACACGTCGTGAGGAGAAAGAGGGTTACCGTCTTTCTTGTCAGGTGTCTGTTAAGCAAGATATGGACGTTGAAGTTCCTGAAGAAGTATTTGGTGTTAAGGCGTGGGAGTGTACTGTTGAGTCCAATCCAAACGTTGCGACTTTCATCAAAGAACTTACTTTGAAATTACCTGAAGGTGAGAACGTTGACTTCCGTGCCGGTGGTTACGTTCAGCTTGAAGCGCCAGCTCATACCGTTCACTACAAAGACTTCGATATCGAAGAAGAGTACCGTGGTGACTGGGATAAATTTAACTTGTGGAAGTTCACATCGAAAGTGGATGAAACGGTTATCCGTGCTTACTCTATGGCGAACTACCCAGAAGAGAAAGGCTTGGTGAAATTTAATATCCGTATTGCTTCTCCGCCTCCAGGTAAAGATGATTTGCCGCCAGGTCAAATGTCATCTTATGTATTTAGCTTGAAACCAGGCGATAAGATCAAAGTATACGGTCCTTTCGGTGAGTTCTTCGCGAAAGATACCGATGCAGAAATGGTCTTCGTTGGTGGTGGTGCTGGTATGGCGCCAATGCGTTCACATATCTTTGATCAGCTTAAGCGTTTAGAGTCTAAGCGTAAGATCTCTTTCTGGTATGGTGCGCGTAGTATGCGTGAAGCCTTCTACATGGATGAGTACGACAAGTTGCAAGAAGAGAACGATAACTTCGAATGGCACTTGGCGTTGTCTGACCCTCAGCCAGAAGACAACTGGGAAGGTAAAACAGGATTTATTCATAACGTCTTGTATGAAAACTACCTGAAAGATCACCCAGCGCCTGAAGATTGTGAGTTCTACATGTGTGGACCTCCAATGATGAACGCATCTGTTATTAAGATGCTGGAAGATTTAGGTGTCGAGAAAGAAAACATCTTGTTGGATGATTTCGGTGGCTAATGCCTGAATAAAGACCCACCATTTGGTGGGTCTTTATTTTGTTGCTAACTAAAAAGATGTGTTATGCGTAAAAAAATACTATTGTCAGCGTGTGTCCTTATTCTGTTAGCGGTGGTTTATCGCTGCTCTTCTTTTACTCCCGAGCTTGTTAGTTTCTCTGGCCCGACAATGGGCACTACCTATACGGTAAAGTTTTATACCACGAGCGATATCTCAAATCCTTGGTCCTTAAAAGAGGGTGTGGATGCCGCTTTGGTTAGAGTCAATAAGCTGATGTCAACCTACGACCCAAGTTCTGAATTGTCTGGTTTTAATAAAATGCCAGCGGGGTCGTCTTTGATGATCAGTGATGAAATGGCTCATGTCATCGATAAGGCGTTGTTGATTAGCCAGATGACGAAGGGTGAATATGATGTCACCGTTGGGCCGCTTGTGAATCTATGGGGCTTTGGCCCAGGAAGTCGCGAAGATAGAGTGCCAAGTGATGCTGAAATTGAAGCGGCCAAATCCAAAGTGGGCTATCAGAGTTTGACGTTAGAGGGCAATAAGCTCACTAAACAAAAAGATCTGTATGTGGATTTGTCTTCGATTGCCAAAGGTTATGGTGTCGATGCGGTTGCTCAAGTTTTACAGAACAACGGTATTGAAAGTTTTCTTGTAGAAGTGGGTGGTGAAATTGCCTCCAAAGGTGAGAAGCCAGATGGCGCAATGTGGCGAATTGCGATTGAAAGTCCTGCCGGTGGTCATGAAATGGCAGAGCGAGTAATTGAGTTAGATAATATGGCGGTGGCGACATCGGGTGATTATCGAAATTATTTCGAAAAAAATGGGGTTCGCTATTCCCATACGATTAACCCTTTAACGGGCAAGCCCATTACTCATCGCTTAGTTTCTGTTACTGTAATAGACAAAACAACCACCATGGCAGACGGTTTGGCAACGGCCATTACCGTTTTAGGTCCTGAAAAAGGGCTTGAGTTTGCAGAGCAAAATGGCATTGCGGCTTACTTATTGGTGAAAACAGATTTCGGTTTTGAAGAGCGTCCATCGGATGCGTTTAAGCCTTACTTGAACTAGGCTTAGTAGAATTATTTTGCTTTAGGAGGCGTTATGTTAACGGCTATTATCGTGTTTGCAGCGATGTTGTTGGTGGTCACCGCAATGTCGGTTGGTGTGTTGATGGGGCGTAAGCCTATTTCTGGGTCCTGTGGCGGCATGAGTGCGCTTGGCATGGAAGTGGCTTGTGATATTTGTGGTGGCGATAAAGTTAAATGTGAAAAAGAAACGAAAAAAGCCGCGGCCGCGAAAGTCTCAGACGATGCATTTTACGACGCATCTAAATAATTGAACGAATAGAGGGTGTTATGACAACGAGACATTATGATGTTGTGGTTCTAGGTACAGGGCCTGCAGGTGAAGGCGCAGCCATGAGTGCGGCGAAAGCAGGTAAGAAAGTCGCTGTCATTGAAGCCAGTTCACAGGTAGGTGGTAGTTGTACGCATTTGGGAACCATCCCTTCTAAAGCCTTGCGTCATGCGGTTAAAGAAATCATTGCCTTTAATACGAATACCATGTTTCGTGATATCGGTGAGCCGCGTTGGTTTTCTTTCCCTAAGGTATTGGATAGAGCAAATAAGGTTATTGATAAGCAGGTTGTAGGTCGTACTGAATACTACGCACGTAACCGTATTGATATTTACTTTGGTCGAGGCAAATTTAAAGATGCGAACACCATAGAAGTAAACACTTATGAGCGTGGCCCAGAATTGTTGGTTGCTAAACAGGTTGTGATCGCGACAGGCTCGCGTCCTTATCGTCCGGCCAATATCGATTTTTCTCACCCTCGTATTTACTGTTCAGACACTATTTTAAGTCTGAATCATACACCGCGTTCATTGATTATTTATGGCGCAGGTGTCATTGGTTGTGAATACGCTTCTATCTTTTGTGGTTTAGGAGTGCGTGTTGAATTAATCAATCCAGGCAAGAAGTTACTAAGCTTCTTGGATGATGAAATTACCGATGCATTGAGTTATCACTTGCGTGATGGTGGCGTGTTGATTCGTCACAATGAAACCTATGAGTCTGTTGAGACGACGGAACGTGGTGTGGTCATGCACATGGCGTCTGGTAAGAAGCTACGTGCGGATGCTTTGCTGTTCTGTAATGGTCGTTCAGGTAATACCGACAGCTTGGGGTTAGATGCGATTGGTTTGGAAGCAAACAGTCGTGGTCAGTTGGCGGTAAATGACACTTATCAGACGCAGGTGGAAAATGTGTATGCGGCTGGTGATGTGATTGGTTGGCCAAGTTTGGCGAGTGCTGCCTACGACCAAGGTCGTGCAGCCGCGGCGAATATGTTTAACATGCCTGGTGGTGAGTTTATCAGCGAGGTACCGACAGGTATCTATACCATTCCTGAAATCAGCTCTGTTGGTAAAACGGAAGCGGAATTGACTGCGGAGAAAGTGCCATACGAAGTGGGTCGTGCTTTCTTTAAAAATACCGCCCGCGCTCAGATTACGGGTGAAGCGGTAGGTATGTTGAAGATTTTGTTCCATCGTGAGTCGCTAGAGTTGTTAGGTATTCACTGTTTTGGTGACCAAGCGTCTGAGATCGTTCACATCGGTCAGGCGATCATGAAGCAGCCTGGTGAGCAAAATACGTTGAAGTATTTCTTAAATACTACCTTCAACTATCCTACGATGGCGGAAGCGTATCGTGTGGCCGCTTTGAATGGTTTTAACCGAGTTTTTTAAGCGACATACTTAAGTAAAGGTATTAAAAAAGGCGCCTTGCAATGCAGGCGCCTTTTTTGTCTCAGTGGACCCATGCTGAAACAGATGGGGTTGAGAGGAATGGATTTAGCTGTCTTTAACGGCGTAAATGCCTTTTAAGTTACGAAAGTAGCCTTTGTAATCCATGCCATAGCCAAACAAGAAACGGTCAACAACATCCGTTCCAATGTAATCAGGCGTCATGTCTGTTTTGCGGTTATGTAGTTTATTGATTACGGTCGCAGTATACACAGCGCTGCTTTCTTGTTCTTCAAGCCATTTGCTAATGGCTTGCAGGGTATGACCTTGGTCGAAAATGTCGTCAACCACTAAGATATGACGACTCTTCAAGCTGGTTTGTGGGTAGCTTAACCAGTTTAGGGACGCGCCTTCCGTTTCCATGCCATAGCGTGTGGCATGGATGTAATCTAACTCAAGTGGAAAGTTTAAACGCTCAATAAGTGCTGCAGTTGGGATTAAGCCGCCATTCATAACACACAAAACGAGAGGGAGTTTGTCTCCCAAGTCTGCGGTTATCTGTTGTGCCATTTTATCTAGTGCGGCATCGATTTGATGCTCGTCTACAAGGCAGTCAGCTTCGTCTAAAATTTGGTTGAGTTGGTCAATCGTGTTAGTCATTTTAGGCTCTGTTTTTAAAAATAGGCGCGATTCTACATCAAACTTGACCAGATGCTAAGTTTTAATCTTATGTAGTGTGGCGCACAAACAAATTGAAGCCAGAATGATTAGCCATGACAGCTGTAACCAAATTAAAAAAATCGGTAAGGCTGCAAAGGCACCATATACAATTTGGTAGTTAGTGAAAAATTGTGCAAAAGAACTAAAGATATAATTGAGAATCACCAGGCCAATGCTGCCGAAAAGAGCGGCGATACTGGCAAGTTTAATGGAAACCTCAGCATTTGGTGTTAGGTAATTTAAGGTTAATAGCATTAAAAAGTATAGCACCATGCTCCCTAATTCAAGCAGATTATTGAGCCATGAGCTTGTGTCATCCTGCTGAAATTCAAGTGAGATTAAGGTGCCATAAAGGCTAAGTGTTGTCGCAAATAGAATTGGACCTAGGGTTAAAATCGCCCAATAGGTCAGTAGGCGTTCTCTGATTTTTCGGCGTTGCTGAATCTGCCAGATAGACTGAACACTGGATTCAAAGCTGTTTAACAATAGTAGTGCGGTTAGAAAAAGGGCGATGATCCCGGCAATGGGCAATTTCTTAGATTGCTCAGAGAATTGAATCAAATATGGCAACACTTGTTCACTTGAGCCAGGTGCCAGATGCAACTCAATGAAGTTCAGCAGTTGCGTCTGCATAGTTTGCAGAGTCGGCGTGAAACTTAAAATGCCGAGGATGATGGTAATAATCGGAACGGCGGCTAATAAACTGGATAGGGTAAGCTGCGCGGCTTTTTGTGATAAAGCACTTGTTTTAAAGTGGTTTAAGGTCAGTAATCCATAACGTTTAAAAACAGTGATTAAATACAAGATGCGATCGGTCATTATAGTGGCTTGTTTTGCTCGGTAAGAAACAGGCTTATTACCATAGCATAGGCCGACGAGCTAGGTAATAGAGTGAGGATTTATGCACAATGCACAAGAAGAGTGCAACGTGCTATTTTATGGCGCATTCAGGTTGTTTTTGTGGGGAGTCGGTAGTATTATTTGTCTTGTTCCTTTTGTGATATTTGTGCTGCGGAGTAGTAGAGTTTAACTATTCTCGGTTCCTTAGTAACAAATAGTCATTTTAGCCCAGTTTAACTGGGCTTTTTTATGTCTATTGGTTGACGATTGCTATTCCATCCCTATAATAGCCCACCACAAGAAATGTAATGAGTATTGCGCCTGTAGCTCAGTCGGATAGAGCATCCGCCTTCTAAGCGGACGGTCAGGGGTTCGAATCCCTTCAGGCGCGCCATTTCAGCCCATTACTTTAATAAGTTTAGGTTTTGTTGGCTGTATTACATGAGTGACCCTTTCGGGTCAGATTGAAACCAACAAATTAAAGCAAGTTCCCGAGAGGAAATTTTATGCAAGTTTCTGTAGAGACAACGTCTCCAATTGAGCGCGTACTGAATATCACTGTTCCAGCAGCTCGTGTAGACGAGAAAGTAAATACTGAAGTGGCGAAAACAGCCAAAACTATCCGTCTGGATGGTTTCCGTAAAGGTAAAGTGCCAGTTAGTGTTGTTAAAAAACGCTATGGCCAAGGTATTCGTATTGATGCTGTAGAGCAAATTATGCGTGATGCGTATGTTGAAGCGATTCAAAAAGAAGACATTCAACCAGCCGGTATGCCAGCAATTGAGCCTAAGAATTTTGCTGAAGGCGCTGACCTTGAGTTTGTTGTTAAGGTTGAAGTGTACCCAGAAGTTGAGTTGGCTGATAACTCAGCAATCAAAGTTGACCGTGTTATTTCTGAAGTAACAGATGCTGACGTTGACACTATGCTAGAAACATTGCGTAAGCAAAATGCAGAGTGGAATGCTGTTGAGCGTGAAGCGGCTGATGGCGATCAAGTGACCATCGATTTTGTTGGCTACCTAGGCGATGAAGCCTTTGAAGGTGGTTCAGCAGAAGGACATAAATTGGTGCTTGGCTCTAACACAATGATTCCTGGTTTTGAGACTGGTATTGTCGGTGCGAAAGCGGGTGAAGAGCGTTCAATTGAAGTAACCTTCCCAGAAGATTACCAAGCTGAAAACCTAAAAGGTAAAGCTGCAACGTTCAAAATCACTGTTTCTGAAGTGGCTGAGCAAGTATTGCCTGAACTTGACGATGCATTCGTTGAGAAGTTTGGTCTAGAAGAAGCGACGTTGGATGCTTTGCGTGCTGAAGTACGTAAAAACATGGAGCGTGAGTTGAACCAAGCGGTTAAAGCTAAGCTTAAGACAGCGTTGTTTGACGGTCTTTCTTCTATCAACGAAGTGGAAGTACCTTCTGCATTGGTTGATCAAGAAGTGGATGCACTTCGTAAGCAAGCGGCTCAACAATTTGGTGGTGAAGGCTTTGATGCTTCTCAACTTCCTGCAGAATTGTTCCAAGACGAAGCGAAAAAACGCGCTAAACTTGGTTTGTTGATTTCTGAAGTAATCAAGAAAGATGACATCAAAGTTGATGATGATCGCGTACGTACTTTCTTGGAAGATATGGCTCAAGCTTACCAAGAGCCACAGCAAGTTATCGACTTCTACTTGAAGAACAAAGAGCAGTTAGCTCAAGTTCAATCTGCTGTACTTGAAGAGCAGGTTGTTGATAAACTGTTGGAATCCGCTCAAGTAACTGAAGTAACTTTGGGCTATGAAGACGCTATCAAGCCAAACGCTCAAGCTGAAGAAGCTGGAGAAGAAGCATAAGACTTCCGTCTTATCTTTTTTGAATAAGGTCGACATAGCTTAGGTTATGTCGACTTTTTTGTTTTAAGGAATGCGATATGAATTTGACGAACCCAACAACTGGTCCCGTAGCAATTACAAGTAATGGCCTTGTTCCTATGGTCATTGAGCAAACCGCTCGTGGCGAAAGGTCTTTCGATATTTATTCTCGCTTGCTGAAGGAGCGAGTTATCTTTTTGGTTGGTCAGGTCGAAGATCACATGGCGAATCTAGTGGTGGCTCAGCTGTTGTTTTTAGAGTCTGAGAACCCAGATAAAGACATTCATTTGTACATCAACTCCCCTGGTGGCTCTGTCACCGCTGGTATGTCTATTTATGATACAATGCAGTTCATCAAACCAGATGTGAGTACTATGTGTATTGGTCAAGCGGCCAGTATGGGGGCGCTTTTATTGACAGCCGGTGCTGCTTGTAAACGTTATTGTCTGCCAAATTCTCGTGTCATGATTCACCAACCGCTTGGTGGCTATCAAGGTCAGGCATCAGATATTGAGATCCATACACGTGAAATCTTGAGTATTAAGCATAAGCTTAATGAAATTATCTCATTCCATACTGGCAAGCCAATAGATCAGGTTGCTGTTGATACTGATCGGGATAATTTTATGAATCCTGAAACGGCAAAAGAGTACGGGTTAATTGATGATATTTTACAAAAACGTACAGTTTAATTTTTTTAAGGGTGGAATAAATGTCGGATGATAATTTTAGCCGTGGCGACCACTCCGATCGGTTATTGTATTGCTCTTTCTGTGGCAAGAGCCAAGATGAAGTTAAGAAGCTTATAGCCGGTCCATCGGTTTATATTTGTAATGAGTGTGTTGATTTATGCAATAACATCATCACACAAGAGTTGTCACAAGTAGAAGGTGAGTCAGCTTCAGAAGATGAATTGCCTACGCCAATGAAGTTAAGCACTGCGCTTGATGATTATGTTATTGGTCAAGATCGTGCTAAGCGAGTGTTAGCGGTAGCGGTTTATAATCACTACAAACGTCTACGTCATCAAGGTAAGTCAGAAGCAGGCGTGGAGCTGGGTAAGAGTAACATCTTGCTAATTGGTCCGACTGGTAGTGGTAAAACCTTGTTAGCACAAACTCTAGCGCGTGTATTGGATGTGCCTTTCACGATTGCTGATGCGACGACTTTAACCGAAGCTGGTTATGTTGGTGAAGATGTTGAAAACATCATTCAAAAGCTTTTGCAGAACTGTGACTATGATGTTGAGAAGGCGCAGCGCGGAATTGTTTACATTGATGAGATCGATAAGATTTCTAGAAAGTCAGACAATCCATCCATCACTCGTGATGTATCTGGTGAGGGTGTTCAGCAAGCGCTTCTGAAATTAATTGAAGGTACGGTTGCATCAGTGCCGCCGCAAGGTGGTCGTAAACATCCACAGCAAGAGTTCTTGCAGGTTGATACGTCTAACATCTTGTTTATTTGTGGTGGTGCGTTTGCAGGCCTTGAACGTGTGATTGGTGAGCGAACTGAGAAAAGTAGTATTGGTTTCTCTGCTAAAGTGAAAAGTAAAGATGAAGGTAAGTCTTTCTCTGAAACGGTTCACAATGTGGAAACCGAAGACTTGGTGAAATTCGGTCTGATTCCAGAGTTTGTTGGTCGATTGCCTGTTGTGGCTACCTTGTCAGAACTGGACAAAGAGGCGCTTGTTACGATTCTGAGCGAGCCTAAAAATGCCTTGGTCAAACAGTACCAGCACTTGTTCGAATTAGAAGGTGTGACCTTAGAGTTTACGCCTGAATCTTTGTTGGAAGCAGCTTCGTTAGCGCTAGAGCGTAAAACAGGAGCGCGTGGCTTGCGCAGTATTTTGGAGTCTGCTTTGTTAGACTGCATGTATGATCTGCCATCACGACAAGATGTGGTTAAGGTGGTAATGGATGCGCCGTCTATTCGTGGTGAATCTGCCCCATTAATGGTAATAGAAAAGGAAGACGTGGCGAAAAACGCCTAATTTCCTTGCCTGTTATAAAAAGCCGAGTTTAAGTCATTCTTAATCTCGGCTTTTTTGTTTTTCGCTTTTCATGTCGATCTAAGCTAAATTGAATGGATATAAGTGCTTGTATTTTTCTGCTTTGCCCTTATCTCTTTCTTAATCCTCAATTTAATAGATAGTAAGTGCGCCTTTTGTGATTGCGCCCAAGTTGGAAATTTATATGTCAGATACTTTGCTTCTTCCAATGTTGCCGCTACGTGATGTAGTGGTTTATCCCCATATGGTATTGCCGTTGTTTGTTGGTCGCGCTAAATCCATTGCAGCGCTTGAATCCGCGATGGAAGGGGATAAACATGTCTTTCTTGTGGCGCAGCAAGACGCTTCAAAAGATGACCCGACAACAGAAGATTTATATTCAATCGGTACCACTGCGAAAATAATGCAGTTATTACGTCTTCCTGATGGCACGGTCAAAGTCTTGGTTGAAGGGGTGAAGCGTGCACGTCTTGAATCCATGAAAGATGAGGCGGAGTTTGTTCTTGGCGAAGTGACTGAGCTAGAGCAGATCGAAGAAGATCAAGCTGAATTTGATGTGATTCGAAGTGCATTATTAAAGCAATTGGATGAATACGTTGCTGGTAGCAAGCGTATCCCGTCCGAAGTCGTGGCCTCTCTTAAGTCTATTGATGACTTGGCTAAATTGATCGATAACATCACCGGCCATATGAGCTTGAAGCTTGAAGATAAGCAAAAAGTGCTTGAAGTGGATTCTTTGGTGGGTCGTGGTGAATATCTGATTGGTTTGATGGATGGCGAGCTAGACATTGCTCATCTTGAAAAAAATATCCGTAGTCGCGTTAAGAAACAAATGGAGAAGAGTCAGCGAGAATACTATTTGAATGAGCAAATGAAGGCCATTCAAAAAGAGCTTGGTGATATGGAAGACGGTAGTAATGAACTGGATTTGCTGCAGGAAAAAATCGCGGAAGTCGGCATGACGGATGAGGCCAAAGACAAAGCGGAAGCGGAGCTGAAAAAGTTGCGCATGATGTCGCCTATGTCGGCCGAAGCAACCGTGGTGCGTGGTTACATTGATTGGTTGGTGTCACTGCCTTGGAAAAAACGCAGTAAAGTTCGTAACGATTTAGCGTATGCCGAAAAAGTATTGAATCAGGATCATTACGGCTTGCAAGATGTGAAAGAGCGCATCTTGGAGTTCTTAGCGGTTCAGCAGCGTGTTAAGAAAGTAAAAGGGCCGGTATTGTGTTTAGTTGGGCCGCCGGGTGTGGGTAAAACGTCATTAGGTCAGTCGATTGCCAAAGCGGTCAATCGTAAATACGTTCGTATGGCGTTAGGTGGCGTGCGTGATGAGGCTGAGATTCGTGGTCACCGTCGTACTTACATTGGTTCTATGCCGGGTAAATTGTTGCAGAAGTTAACCAAAGTGAAGGTGAAAAACCCACTTTTCCTATTGGATGAGATCGATAAGATGGGCATGGATCAACGTGGTGATCCAGCCTCTGCTTTGTTGGAGGTGTTGGATCCAGAGCAAAACCATACCTTTAATGACCACTATTTAGAAGTAGACTACGATTTGTCTGATGTGATGTTTATCTGTACTTCTAACAGTATGAATATTCCAGGGCCTTTGCTGGATCGTATGGAAGTGATCCGCATACCTGGTTATACCGAAGATGAAAAACTGAATATTGCCAAGCGCTATTTGTTGCCAAAGCAAGTCAAGTTGGCTGGTTTAAAGGCCAATGAAATTGACATTACGGATGACGCTTTGATGGATGTGATCCGTTACTACACCAAAGAAGCGGGTGTTCGTGGTTTAGAGCGTGAAATCAGTAAAATCTGCCGTCGTGTTGTGAAAAAACAGGCCTTAGCGAAAGCGAAAAAGCCAGAAGCTGTTTCCGTGACCAGTGACAATTTGGAAGATTTCTCTGGTGTTCACAAGTTTAGCTACGGCAAAGCCGAAGAAAAAAATCAAATTGGTCAGGTGACTGGTTTGGCTTGGACGTCTGTTGGTGGTGAATTATTGACCATTGAGGCGGCTGGTGTGGCTGGTAAAGGTCGTCATGTGAAAACAGGCTCCCTTGGTGACGTCATGCAAGAGTCCATTCAGGCGGCTTTGACAGTGGTGCGAAGTCGAGCATCTGGACTGGGAATTGATGAAGATTTTCATGAAAAAGTAGACCTGCATTTACACGTGCCAGAAGGCGCTACGCCAAAGGATGGGCCGAGTGCAGGTGTAGCAATGTGTACCGCTATTGTATCCGTGCTTGCAAAAGTCCCTGTTAAAGCCTCTGTGGCGATGACAGGCGAGATTACGCTGCGTGGAGAGGTGCTACCTATAGGTGGTTTGAAAGAGAAGCTTCTAGCGGCTCATAGGGGTGGTATTAAAACTGTCATTATTCCGCAAGAAAACAGTCGTGATTTGAAAGAGATTCCAGACAATATCAAAGCCGATATTGAGGTTGTCCCAGTAAAATGGATTGATGAAGTGCTGGATATTGCTTTAGAGTATATTCCTTCACCAAAAAAGGTAGAAACATTACCTTCGAGTGAAAAAACTGTTGATGAACAAGAGTCTGTAAGTCATCATTAGATCCATCCTGTGTTGACAGGGAGTAGGTTAGGCTTGTATAACTGCTCGCTCGGCCTTGTCGGTTGGCATATATATACTGCGCCGAAATTAAAACTAAGGAACCACGAAAATACTGAAGGGGTACAACGTGAACAAATCTGAATTGATTGATGCTATTGCAGCGTCTGCTGATTTATCTAAAGCTTCTGCGAGCAATGCTCTTGACGCTACTTTAAAAGCAATTGAAACGGCTTTGGCAAAAGGTGACCAGGTAACACTTGTAGGTTTTGGTACTTTTGCTGTTAAAGAACGTGCTGCACGCACTGGCCGCAACCCTCAAACTGGTGCGGAAATCCAAATTAAAGCCGCTAAGGTTCCTGGCTTTAAAGCCGGCAAAGGTCTAAAAGACGCTGTAAACTAATGCATTTGGAGCAGTAGTTCAGTTGGTTAGAATACCTGCCTGTCACGCAGGGGGTCGCGGGTTCGAGTCCCGTCTGTTCCGCCATTAGATACAAAAAGGTGTATTCCAAGCGGAATACACCTTTTTTATTAGGTAATTTATTAATTTCATGTGGAGGCAGTAATGCTCCAAGATATCAGAGATAAGTCACAAGGCATTGTTGTCAAGATCATTGTTGGTTTTATCGTCGTGACTTTTGCTCTATTTGGCGTTGACGCCTTGGTTACGAGTTTTAATTCTTCCGATAAAGTGGCCGAAGTGGACGGAGTTGAAATCACCCGTACACAAATGTTGCAAGGCGCGGAAACTCAACGTCGCCAGTTGATTTCCATGATGGGAAGTCAGATTAATCCGGCGTTACTAGAAGACAATTTATTACAGCGTCGCGCTTTGGATGAACTTATCCAGCGTGCCGTATTAGCCAATCAGGCCGATGAGCTTGGTTTGGGCGTGTCAGATGAACAGGTAAATACGTATTTGTTGCAGGCTGAACAATTTCAGACCAACGGACAATTCGATCAAACCAAGTATCTGAACTTTTTGCGTTCTTTAGGTTTTACGCCTTTGGCATTTAAAGAACGTATCAAGCAAGATGTTTTAATTCAGCAGCCACGTAATGCCATTGCCGGTTCTGAGTTTGTGTTGCCTTATCAAACGGATGTGGTAACCAATTTACAGTCGCAAGTGCGTAGTTATGATTATGTTTCGTTTTCTTTAGCGGATGAGTCTGAACAAACCAGCGTTACAGATGCAGAGCTACAGGCTTACTATGATGAGCATAAGGACGGCTTTAAGACACCTGAGCAGGTGAAAGTAGATTATGTTGTCGTATCCAGCGCTGATTTCGCCAGTAAGGTGCAAGTCACAGATGCTGAATTACAAAATGCGTATCAAGCTTTAGTGGCTGAGACCGCGCCAGAAGAGCGATCGGCTTCTCATATACTGATTGAAACGGCTGATCGTTCTTCAGCAGAAGCACAAGCTATTGTGAAAGAAGTGGAAGACAAGCTAGCGGCAGGCGAAAGCTTTGCAAGCTTGGCTGAGCAATATTCTGATGATATTGGTTCTAAAAATGATGGCGGCTACTTGGGCTTCATTGAGAAAGGGTCAATGGATGAAGCCTTTGAAAATGTCTTGTTCTCTATGCAGCAGGGCGATGTAAAAGAAGCTAAAACGGATTATGGCATCCATCTAATTCAACTCGATGAGGTGTCTAAAGTAGATGTGCCTAGCTTTGAGTCTGAAAAAGCGCAACTCACAGAGTCTTTAATGGCAGACAAAACGCGTGATGCGTTACTCACTGCTCATGAAGATATTACTGACCTAGCTTATGCGAGTGATAACCTAGAAGGTATTGCTAAAGAGTACGGTGTTGATGTGTTGCAGAGTGCTTACTTTGGTCGCCAAGGTGGTACGGATGATGTAACGGCCAATGCCGCTGTGATTGCGGCAGCGTTTGGAACCTCAGTATTAGAAGATGGTCAAAACAGTGATTTGATTGAATTAAATGACGACGAAGTGGTTGTTATTCATCTCAACGATCATCAGCCGGAGTCAGTACAGAGTTTCGACGAAGTGAAAGATCAAGTAGCGTCCATCGTTATTCAGGATAAAGCATTGGCATCGTTGAAAGAAAAAGCGCTTGCTGCGAAGGCTTCTTCTTCAACACAGTGGACAAGCGTTGAAAGTGCTAAGCGTGGGCAAGATGAAATCACGTCGTTGGCTTTCTCTTTACCGCACCCAGATCAAGGTCCCGTTACGGACATTAAAGACATGTCGAATGGCGATGTCGCTTTGATTCGTTTGAATCAAGTTGCTGTTGGTACGGAGCCTGTCTCTGATGAGCAACAGCAAGCCTACGAGCGTTATTTGAGTCAGAATCAAGCAAGCATGAGCACAGAGTCTCAGCAGGCTTACCTAACGAATCAGGCTGATATCGAGCGTTAATCGTTATTAAGCGATTTGCTATAAAAAAAGCCACTTCAATGAAGTGGCTTTTTTGGTTTTGTCTGTTCTGAACGGAAGTACTTTGTTTACTGTATTCGGTTTTAGATCCCGTCTGTTATGACTGGAACTTATGAAACCAGGTAGTAGGTGGCATAAAGAAAGCCTGAGCCGTCTTGGCTGTGGTGTACCTCATTAGGTGATCAGTGTGACCTTGTTCGTCGCCTAAAATCATGCTCTTTAGCATTAGGTTAAAGTGACTTGCGCTTTTTCCGTAACTTGCAAACATTAACCCCTGATCGTTTAGATTGCCGTATGGCATACTTTGGCGAAGAATTTCAATGGATTTGCCATCTTCGTCTTTTAGTGAAGTACGCTTGGTGTGGGCGTTAGGGGATTTATCAGCAGATGGATATTCTTCGTTGTCTTCTTTGGTGCGACCGTATGTGTCTTCTTGTGTTTTTAAATCTTCTTTTTGCCACTTGGTAAGATTGTGTGAAAAGCGCATCAAGTTGAAATATGAGCCGTGGCGGTAGTCTGCATCCTCGTCGCCAACTAAGGCAACCGCTTTACGCTGTTCTCCCTGAGGGTTTTCTGTGCCATCGACAAAGCCTGTTAGGTCACGGCTGTCTTTATAAAGAAAACACTGCACTTCTTCGACAAGTTCGACGCTATCACCGAAAAGAGCGAATAAGCTTTGAGTGAGTTGGAAGCTAGCATCATGACGCATTGCACGTATGTGTAAAACCAAGTCGACATCCGTTGGTGTGATCTCGATTTCTGGGCCTTTAAGAGCTGGAAATAGGTCGAGTTCCTGCGGTTGCTTGTTGTCCAATTCTGACCAAATGAGTTTGCTAAATCCTATGGCGGCATGTAATTCGGCCTTTGGAAATTGCGCTTGGATTTGGCTCACCAAGTCTGGAATCATGGCTAATGATTGCTTGAATTCCGTCATTCGTGAGCGCTTGACGTTAAGAGTGACAAAACACGCATCACTAGAGGGTTCTGCGATGATGCCAGATTGATATGGTGTCATGTCTTTATTTCCTTTGAAGATCTAACTTTAAAAATTCGGATATAAGGCTTTTAGCTGACTCGCTTGCGATGGCTTTGCTTGGCCGCTTGAATATTCCTCAAGCGCATCAGCAAGTGGATTGCCTTGCCATTCGTGCATCGGATTGTTGGAATACATCATTAACTCGGCTTCCATTAATAACTGCGTTACCTGTACAGAAGTTAAGCGTTTGATGTCATCTAGCGTACGAATTTCATGGTCTCCCCAGCGATGGCGAGCCCATTCTAGCAGGTTTGCGCGTAACTCAGAAAGTTGATTTTGTCGGCAGCACTGAATCAAAATGTTAAAGGCGCTTGCCTCATCAGGCGTGGATAAAGGAGCGAATTCCTGCAAAGTGGGGACGCTGGCTTCCGTGGGGAGGTCTGTTTCTGATTTCTTGAAGCGCTTATACAAACCAGCGATCAAAAGTAAGCTAGCCACCGTTAAAAGGGCATAGATAACCCAGTCACGAAGTGACAGTGAAGTGCTTTCTTGTTGTTCAGGTGACGAAGCCATGCTTGCTTGATCATTCAATGTTGCTGCTTTTGCCGGTTCAGGTTTTTTTACCAAGGATATAGGGGCAGTGGAGCTAGGTTGTGCTGGCAACGGCGAAGTGTCTATGTCGGGTTTGGGGTTTGTATTTTGGGCTGTCGGTAACGCGGCAATGAGGATGCCTTGTGTCTTGGCTGTGGCGTGAGCTAGCTGTCGCGTTTTCGTATTCCAGTAAGTAATGTCAATGTCTGGCAGCGTGAGTTCGCCATCAGCAGTTGGTACGACTTCAACCTGTATGTTTTGCTCTCCTGTGACACCTAGAACGGTTTTTTGGTTGCTAAATTTAGGTGGCTGAGGGTATAGCTTATATTGGCGGGTGCTATTGAAATCCAATGTTGGGATTTGCTCTGGTAGCGAGCCTTTTGCGCGAACATTAATTTCCCACATTAGGGTGTCACCAACCCTTGGCGTATCGGTGGCGGCGGTCAGTTTGGTACTTATGGTTACTTCTTCGCTGGGTAACCAAGAGTCGGCTGTATAGCTTGCTGGTATTGGTAGAACTTGCAAGTTTAGAGGCTCACTTTGTACCTTGATTAGCTTTCGTCCCGAGGACGTATTGATCATGGCTTGTACGCTTTGTGGTGGAATGGTCATAGGGCCACTGCGCTGAGGGAAACTCAGGTATTCGCGAGTGATGACCTGATATTGCGTGCCATTGATGGTTTCGTAATTCATTTGATCATCGATGAGGCGCTCAATGACAAGATTTGGCTGTGCTGGTACAGAGCGATTGGCGTTTTGTAGAGCGACAGACGTATAGAGTTTAACGCTCAAGATGACTTGTTGTTGTAAATAAGGCTCAACGTTGGAGGCCTGCAGCTTCATGATGACAGGTGGGTTGCCATTGTCGTCTAACAATTGAGGCGCGCTATTGACCTGCAATTTAATGGCTTGTGATTGATGGTCACCAATCTTAATTGGCGGGATCTCAAGGGTGCCAACCGATTTTGGCATGAGAGAGATTACCCAAAAATTGAGTGCTTTGCTGGTGCCGAGATTGAAACTAAATTGACTGTTTTGGCTTTTGCCTAGGATTTCGAAGTCTTTCTGCAGTGGCGACAATTCAGGGCCATTTCCTGTGTCGCTAAAGTCGGCTCTTAAGGTCAGTTGTACGAGCGAATTTTCAGTCACAACATTTTTATTAAGGCTGGCAGTCACACTGGCGGCATACAGCGAGGATTGAGCCGCAACCAATAAACTTATAACCAGACAAGACTGTAATACAGATCTTAAACGCGACTGGAAAAAAGTGAATTGTGACTGACGACTTACCATGGGTTCATCCCATCCTCTTGCATTAATAAATTTTGATTACGTTTTTCTTGATGCAGATACTCTAGTTTGCGTTGTAACAAGCTGCCGGGATCGTCTTGAATCTGACGTAACCACTGTTCTAGGGCTTGTTTGCTTTCTAGGTTTTGCTGAGTATTTGTTTGTGCAGACGGTTTATTGCCTGTCTCTGTTTGACCATTATCCTTTGGTGGTTGGTCTTTGTCTTGTGTTTCGTTCGTTTTGTCAGAATTTTTTGCATCGTCAGAGTCGTTTTTTTGTTTGGATTGCTGTCCATCGGACGATTGGTCTTGATGTTGGTTGGTTGTTGGCGACGGCTTGTTAGTATCTTGTGGTGATTGATTGCTTTGCTGTTGCTGCTTTAGGTACTCAAGATTTTCTTTTGCTGCGCTCAGCTGTGGGTCTTGCTCAAGTGCTTTTTCGTAGGACTCTATGGCTTTGTCTGTTTGGCCTGCAAGCGCATAGGCGTTGCCGAGGTTGTAGTTATCGGCAGCTTGGCGATTGGATTGCTCTAATAATTGGATGGTGCGGTCGTATTTTTCTATGGCGTATGAGGAGGCCGCTTGCCAATCTGGTCGCTTGAAGAGTTTTTCTGCGGTTTGCCAGTCACCTTCATTAACGGCTTGTTGTGCCTGTTGGTCAGGTGTCTTAAACCAATCCAGCGGGGAGGCATACAGTGTTTTACTGGGCGTTGAAAACATGCCGATCAATAGAAAGAAAAGCACGCCGCGGCGGAATTGGTAAGCAAGCCACATTAAAAAAGGTAAAGCAAACCAGTGGCCTTGGTCTTGCCAAACAATGCTTTTATTATCGGCCTGTTTATTTTGATTTTGTTGAGGCTGATGTCGATTGATTTGCTGTAATGCTTGTTGATCTAGGCGGCCATGGTAAAAATGTCCTCCTAGATCATGGGTGAAGTTTTCAAGTTCCGTTAAAGGCGTGCTTGGAATAATGGTCTGGCCTGATTTTTTTAGTATGCGCTCATTAGGCAATTTGATTGGGCTGCCTTTTTCTGTACCAAAAGCGATTAGGTCGAATGTGATATTTTTGTCGTCCAGTAAGTCTGGAATGGCGTCTTTATCTCTGTCGGCGAGATCGTCGGTCAATACAATCAAGTGTAGCGATGACGCGGCTTTATTTAAGCTTAATGCCGTTTCAATGGCTTGACTGAGGTGGTTGCCATAAACCGGCATGATAATGGGTTCTAATGCCAGCAGAAAATGAATGATGGTTTCTTTATCTTGGCTAAATGGGCTAATGACATAACTGTCACCAGCGTAAGCCACTAAAGCGACATCGCCACCCTGGCTGTGATTTAAAATATCGCGAACGGTTTGTTTTAATTGTGTTTGGCGATTGGGTTTGATATCAGTTGCGTACATAGAGAGAGATTGATCGACAACAAAGATGGTTTGCTGAGTGTTGGTGTACATTTTATGGGGAGATTGTTGCCAGCTTATCCCCGTTAAGCCGATCCAGCAAAGTGATAGGCAAAGCACACCAAGCCATTTATTAAGCGCAGGTTGTGAAGAAGAGGCTTGTAAATAGGGGAGTAGGTGAGCGTCCACAAGTTGGTTGAGCTGCTTCTGTTGTGTTTTTTTGCCATCAAATAACCATGCCAATAACCAGGTCACCGGAATACAAAGTAGCCACCATGGGCGTTCAAAATGTAGGGTGTCGGCGAGCGTCATGTGCGCCCCCTTTTGCTTAAATAATAGCCATTATTAGCAACCAAAGAGAGGCCAAAGTTTAAGATAGCGAGCAGAGCAAACCAATGAAAAAATGAGGTCACAGGGCGCTGCCAAACGTCTTCTGAAGGGGTGGGTTCCATTTCATCCAGTTGTTGGTAGATGCGTTGTAAATCTTCGGTGCTTTTGGCGCGAAAATATTGACCGCCGGTTTGAGAGGCAATGTCTTTTAATAGTGCTTCATCAAGATCGCTGGATGGATTGACTTCTTTGGGGCCAAAAAATCCTCGTACCATCATGCTGTCCGCTCCGATCCCTATAGTATGGATGCGAACATCTTGGGATGCGGCAAAGGCGGCAGCTTGGCTAGGCTGGACGCGTCCTGCTGTGTTGGCGCCATCGGTCATAAGAATCAATACTTTTTGATCAGCCGCTTTACCTTCTAGGCGTTTAATGCCCAAGCCAATAGCGTCTCCGATGGCCGTTCTTTGTCCAGCAAAGCCAATTTGCGTTTCTTGGACGAGCTGGTTGATGGTTTTGGTGTCAAAGCTCAAAGGTGCTTGAAGAAACGCTTTTGTGCCAAACACAATGATACCAATGCGATCGCCGCGACGTTTGTCTATGAAATCAGTCAGTACCGCTTTGGCGGCCTGTAAGCGATCAGCGGTTTGCTGATTGAGTGTCATATCGGTTATTTTCATGCTGCCTGATAAGTCTAAAGCAATGAGTAAATCGCGCCCGGATGGGGTGACTTGTGTTGGTTCTCCGACCCAGGTTGGGCGACTAATCGCAATCACTAACAGTATCCAAGCCAACCACAAGAAGCTTTTGCCTAATAGGGATTGACCATAGCTCGTTGACTTATCTTGATGTTGGATAAGGTGCTGAGACTGTGCCCACCATAATGCATCACTGCTTGGTTTGGCACTGGGTAACCAGCGAGCCAATAACGGTATGGGCAAGACAATCAGGAACCAAGGCCAGACAAATTCAAGCATGGTGTTTCCTAATCCAATAACGAGTGGTTGATATCATTTTCTCAATCTCTTTGGCATTGACCTCGATGTTGGCTTGATATGGCGCGAGGATAAAGGCGTCACCGAGCTGTGCAAAGTTATGTCTTTTTGTCATATGTTGGTCTAAAACAGCCATTAAATCTCGGCTGCTTAGGGCCGCTTGTTGTTCCTTGCCTGAGCTGATGAGGCAACGGCGAATCAGTTCGTGGCATAAAATGATATGACTGGCGGTTAAGTCTTGGTTTGTTTGCTGTTTCAAAATGATTAGGGCTTCTCGTCGATACGCTCGTTTCTTATGTCGCTTTAATAACCACCATAGAGAGCTAATCAGCAACGCGCATAACAAGGCAAGCACAAGCCAAGTCCACCAAGCGGGTGGCCACATGGCAACGGCATCGGGCAATAAATAGCCTTTATTTGGTAAGTCGACAGGCGATGCTTGAGTCATTATCCAATGGCTCCTAATGACAGTAAGTAGCGAGCGATGCCTTCGGGAGGCTCAGATAAATCAAATACCAGATGCTCAATGTCGAGCTGATTTAGCTGTTTTTTTAGTTGTTGATTTTGTTTTTGAAAAGCTTGCTGAGCCAAATTTGAACTGTGTTTGCTGACGTGCACTATAGACTCACCAGAAACACTTTTTATCTGATATTGTCCTGGAACGAGCTTAAAAGTGTTGACGTCTATTATTTGCACCCAGAATACCTTGTTGTGCTGTGCAAGCTGCTTTAAATAAAGGGTTTCAGGTCGACCGAGCTGTTGTTTGTCGGTCAAAATAATCACATCTTTATTGCGAGCTTTTAGACTGACAGGGTTTGGCGTCAGTATTTGCAGTGCAGGCGTTGCGTGATGACGTGATTGTATTAAGCTGGCTTGCGATAAGGGGTGAAATAATTTTGGTAACAGAGGCGTTGTTTGTTGCCAAATATCTTGTCCGCCAAAGCACAGGCGATAAGAAAGTTTGTCACCTTGTTGTTTTGTGCGCCAAGCAATGATGCCTGCTAACTGCACAAAACGAGTTGAAATGAAGCTGTGTTTTGTACCGAAATAGGCCTCACTTGAAAGGTCCATTAGGAGCAGTCTTTGGTGTTCGTTTTCTTGTGCATAGAGACGAGTCTGAGCTTGACCTGTTCGAGCGGTCACGCGCCAATCAATGTGGCGTAAATCATCGCTGGCTTGATAAGCACGAAGTTCCAACATTTCTAAACCTTGCCCTTTAAGATGGGCGTGGCGCTCACCACTGGTCAGAGCGAAGTGGTGAGCTCTTGGGGCGCGTCCAAGGTGTTTGGCGTAATGCCCTAATTGGGCAAAATCCACTTCTTGTAATTCTGGTGAAGAGGGGGCTAAAAGAGCGCTCATAGTCATTTATATCGGGTTAATCATAACGCTGGTACATGGCTAATAAGTCGATTCAGTAAGTCGTCTGTTGATAGTCCAGAGGCTTGAGCTTCAAATGATGTAATGATTCTGTGCCTAAGTACAGGTAAAGCGACTTGTCTAACATCGTCAGGGGTGACGAAATCGCGACCGTTTAACAGTGCGTTGGCACGCGCACAACGATCTAAAGCCAGAGTGCCACGAGGGCTGGCACCAAATTCAATCAGTTTCAAATCTTGCGCTTGTTGTCCTAGATACAGCTCGGGTTGGCGTGTCGCTACCACCAATTGCACAATATATTGCTCAACACTTTCAGACATATATAAGCCTAATGCCTGCTGCTGTAAGGCCAGAATTTGCTCAGGACGACAAAGTGCTTGCGGTTTGTCTGTCGTGGTTTTGTGCAAATCTTGTTGTCGAACGAGGCGAAGTACTTCTAGTTCACTGTTGGCACTTGGATAGCCAAGGTTGATTTTCATCATAAAGCGATCAAGTTGTGCTTCTGGAAGAGGGTAAGTGCCTTCTTGCTCAATGGGGTTTTGGGTGGCGATGACAAAAAACAAAGCTGGTAGAGGGTAGCTTTGATTGCCCACTGTGACTTGTTTTTCCCCCATGGCTTCAAGCAACGCGGATTGTACTTTTGCAGGCGCGCGGTTGATTTCATCGGCGAGTACAATGTCATTCATAATGGGCCCGGCGACAAAACTAAACTGTCCGGTTTCTTGCTGGTAAATGTCGGAGCCAGTTATATCGCCTGGAAGCAGGTCAGGTGTAAACTGAATGCGTTGGAAACGACTGTCTATGGTATTCGCTAATGCCTTGGCTGCCGTGGTTTTGGCGATGCCCGGTGGGCCTTCTAAAAGAACGTGACCATTGGCGATCAGCGCAACCAATAATTCGTGTGTTAATTCTTCTTGACCAATAATGGCTTGATTGAGGTGATCTTTTAGTTGCTCAACAAGAGTTACCATCGAATTGAGATTCCTTATACTTCTGTCAAAAAAGGTGTGAAGGCCATATAATAGTGTCCATCTTATCGGATTCAAATCTTTACGCACAGAGCGAACTTTGTAAGGGTAATGTAAGCGCAGGAAAGAATAATGGCGAAACTTGTATTAAATGTGGCTTTGCCTGCGTTTAAATATGAAGCTATGTATGCTGGTGCTGCAAAGAATTTAGTGGCAAGTAGCTTAGACGGACGTAAGGTACAATTACCTTTGTCCGCGTTTCAATCTTTTGTCACCCACCAAGGCATTCATGGTCTGTTTGAAGTCGAATTTGATAATAGGAATAAATTAGTGGGTGTGACTAAACTGAGATGACACCCAAGATGACAAATGATCCCATTGAGGAGCTTTTTTATGTATCAGTTTGCCCGCTCGCTATTGTTTAAATTAGACCCAGAAGTGTCACATGAGCTGTCCTTGGATATGCTCGCAGCGAGCAGTCGATTAGGCTTAAACAAATTCTTTTCTAGCTTGCCATCGACAAAACCAGTGGATGTAATGGGCTTGCGTTTTCCCAATGCAGTAGGTTTAGCAGCAGGGCTAGACAAAAATGCAGATGCCTTTGAAGCGCTTGGTGCTTGTGGATTCGGCTTTGTGGAAGTTGGGACAGTGACACCGAAAGGTCAAGCTGGTAACCCAAAGCCGCGCTTGTTTCGACTGCCTGAGCACGAAGCCATTATCAACCGCATGGGGTTTAACAATAAGGGGGTTGATCATCTGGTTTCGCGTATTAAAAAGCATCGTTACCCAGGTATTTTAGGGGTAAATATTGGCAAAAACCTCAGCACTTCCGTTGAAGATGCGGCGGCCGATTATCTTGCCTGTCTGGAAGCCGTGATACCTTATGCTGACTATATTACAGCGAACATCAGCTCTCCAAATACACCCGGTTTGCGTAGCTTACAATTTGGCGAGAGTCTCGCGGAATTGATTTCCCCATTGGTCGAAGCGCGAGATCGCTACCAAGAAGAGAATGGCAAACGCGTTCCGTTGGCGGTAAAAATCGCGCCGGATATGTCGGACGATGAAATTAAATTGGTTGCTGATACCTTGGTGGAACAAAAAGTCGATGGCATCATTGCGACCAACACGACCTTGTCTCGTGATGCTGTGAGCGGCCACCGTTTTGCAGAAGAGGCTGGTGGTTTGAGCGGTGCGCCAGTGCGTGATGCTTCAACGCATGTGGTGAGAGTGTTGGCCGAGCATTTGAAAGATACGTTACCTATTATTGGGGTTGGTGGTATTTCTACTGGCGCTGATGCGGTTGAAAAATTGCAAGCGGGTGCGCGATTGGTGCAAATGTATTCTGGCTTTATTTACCATGGACCTGAATTGGTCAAAGAAGCCATTGCCAGTACCGACGCTTACTATAGAGAACGAGATTTGAATAACTGAATAACGAATTGAAATTTAGCGCGAGAGACGATGTGATCGTCTTCGTGCCAGGGCGGGATTTGATCCCGCCTTTCTTATTTATGGCTTGACCATATTGTCATGACACTGAACCAAAAGTATTGATTAATGAACCCAAATACAGAAACACCAGAGCAAGTGATGTACGCATTAGAAATAACCTGTCCAATCGGCATGGAGAATGTTCTTGAAAAAGAGCTGCACGCTGAAGGCTTAACACAAACTCGCTTAGGTGAAGCGCAAGTTAAACTGACAACGGATTTAGAAGGCATTTACAAAGCATGTCTTTGGTCTCGCGTTGGCACTCGCGTCATGTTGCCAATCGCCCAATTTAAAATGGAATCGGCGGACGATTTGTACAATGGGGTAAAGGCCATTGATTGGTCACAACACTTGTTGGTCAGTAATACCATTGCGATTGATTGCCATGGTACGAACCATCACATTCGTAATACTCAGTTTGGTGCTGTGCGAACCAAAGATGCCATCGCTGACTATTTTGTTGCTCAAACTGGCGAGCGACCAAGTGTTGAAAAAAATCAGCCTGATGTTCGGATTGCTGTTCGCATCAAGCGCGATGTTGTTACGGTAAGCGTTGATTTGTCTGGCGAGAGTATGCACAGACGCAGTTATCGTCAGCAAGGTGCAATGGCGCCGTTAAAAGAAAACTTAGCCGCTGGCTTGCTGTTAAGAGCGGGCTGGGGTGTGGATTCAGATCTGAAACAATTGATTGATCCCATGTGTGGTTCGGGGACGTTTTTGGTTGAGGCGGCATTGATGTCGTTGGACATTGCACCAGGCTTGCGTCGTCAGTACTGGGGATTTAAAGGTTGGAAGCAGCATGATCACCGTTTGTGGCAACAGTTAAATGACTTGGCGAAAAATCGTAAAAAAGACCCTGAAAGTTTAGGTATTCGCTTTCAGGGGACAGATCGAGAGCAAAAAGCCATTGCCGCTGCTCGTGAAAACATTAAGCGAGCAGGGTTAACTGGGCTCATTGAAGTGAGCATGTCACCTTTCCAAGAGCACGAATTTATCGTTGATGAAGCGCAACCAGGCTTGGTCATTACGAACCCTCCTTATGGTGAGCGTTTGGGTGATGAAATGGCATTGATTGCCTTGTATCGTCAGTTGGGTGAATGGGTTGTGAAGCATGCTCATGGTTGGCAATTTATGATGCTGACCAGTAATGATCATTTAGCCCGTCAAATCCCTGTTCGACCGGAAAAAAGTACCCGCGTGATTAATGGTGGTATTGAGTGTCGTGCTTATCAATTTCCGGTATTGGACGCCAATATTAAAGCGGACGCGGTCGCCCAATCTGTGATGACACCGGGCGCGCAAATGGTGGCGAATCGTTTGCAAAAAAACCTGAAAAAAATGAAAAAATGGGCCGTTAAAAACAAAATTCAATGCTTCCGCGTGTACGATGCAGATATGCCTGAGTATGCCGTTGCGATTGACTTGTATAACGACTGGGCTCATGTGCAAGAGTATCAAGCACCAAAAAGTGTTGACCCTGAAAAGGCTAAGCAACGTTTATTTGAAGTGGTGTCTGCGATCCCAAGTGCATTGAACATAGCGGAATCGAACGTGGTGGTGAAACATCGTCAGCGTCAAGCAGGGAAAGGCCAGTATGAGAAACTGGATCAATCACAACATGAAATGATCGTTGAAGAATACGGTTGTGACTTTATCGTTAATCTTAAAGATTATTTAGACACTGGGCTGTTTTTAGATCATCGACCGGTTCGTAAGTTGATCCAACAGAAAGCTGATGGTGTGCGTTTCTTAAATCTATTTTGTTATACCGCATCGGCGTCTGTGCATGCTGGTCAAGGTGGGGCTTTGACAACATTGAGTGTTGATATGTCAAATACCTACACAGACTGGGCGCGTCGTAATATTGAATTAAATGAGTTTTCTGAGCGTGATCATACAGTCGTGCGTGCAGATTGTTTTGAGTGGTTAAAACAGAGTCGTGATGAATTCGACCTGATTTTTATGGACCCTCCGACTTTTTCTAACTCAAAGAAAATGGCGGATGTGTTGGACATTCAGCGAGACCATGGTGACTTGGTGAGACTGGCGATGGCTAGGCTGGCCGCTGAAGGTGAGCTTATTTTCTCCAATAATTACCGTCGTTTCCGTTTGGATGACGATTTAATGAGTGAATTTGATGTACAGGATATTACTCGTTCGACATTGGATCCGGATTTTGAGCGTAATACTAAGATCCACCAATGTTATCTAATTAAACATAAATCTGTGCCTTAAGCGTTGGATCCAGTATAATTTCCTGAAAATTAATTTCGATTGTTTGTGAGTTATTTAACTTGCTGATTTTAAAAGGTTTATAAGTTTCTAGTATGAGAAAAACATTTCGTCTTGTGATTAGTTGTCCCGATCGAGTAGGGATTGTAGCGGCCGTTAGTCAGTTCTTAAACGAGCGTTCTGGTTCGATTATTGAAGCAAGTCACCACACAGACTTAGAGCAAAAGTGGTTTTTTATGCGTCATGATGTTGACGCCGAAAGCCTTTCAATTGACGTGGATACTTTCCGTGAAGAATTCGCGCCAATTGCAGAAGAATACAATATGAAGTGGTATGTGAAAGACAGTGAAGACCGTCCAAAAGTCATCTTAATGGCTACGAAAGAGTCTCATTGTTTAAATGACATCATGCATCGCTGGCACACTGGCGAATTGAACTGTGAGATTGTTGGTGTCATCGCAAACCATGAAGATCTTCGCTCTATGGTGGAATGGTATAACGTGCCGTATTTTTGTATCCCGGTGCCAAAAGAAAACAAGATGCCGGCGTTTCAAGAAATTGAAGCTCGTATTGATGAAACCGGTGCGGATACCATTGTGCTGGCTCGTTATATGCAAATTTTTCCAGAATATTTGTGTGAGAAGTACAAGCATCAAGTGATCAACATTCACCATAGTTTCTTGCCATCCTTCATTGGTGCTAAGCCTTATCATCAGGCAGCGGTAAGAGGGGTTAAGCTGATTGGGGCGACTTGTCATTATGTGACAGCAGATCTGGATGCGGGTCCAATCATCGAGCAGGATGTTATTCGAGTACGTCACAGTCATTCTGCAGAAGATATGGTGCGACTAGGGAAAGACATTGAAAAATTGGTGCTGTCTCGAGGTTTGCGTTACCACTTGGAAGACCGAGTTCTGGTGCACGGTAATAAGACAGTGGTCTTTGCTGACTAGATCACTAAAAAGTTGATAAAAAAGGGAAGACCTTGCAAAGGTCTTCCCTTTTTTTATGTTTTTTATCTTTTTGTAATATTAAGTTAGTTGAAATTTCGTTTTCCGAAAAAGCGTCTATAGTTATTTTTATGAGTTATTTAACGAGACGGCAATGAGAGGGAAATGATGAAACTCAAGTTAACGCCAACTCAAAATTTATGCGTTGGATTTTTAGAGTCTGGATTCAAGCTGGTCCAGATGGGAGAGCAATATTACTTTGTGAAGGGAGAGAGAAGGCAAAAAGTGCTCCCTAAAACGTTAGATGCTTTAGTTAACCGAGGTGCGTTGTCTTATACAGATCAAGGGGATTATATTTTAAGTGCTGAGTTTGTTGCTCATCGTAAACGTATGAGAGAAGCCAGCGAGGCGGTTCCTGTGCGTCATTAAGTGGTAGTTCTGCTTGTTTAACCCAAACCTTTCATTGCTGAAAAGTTTGGGTTTTTTTTGAGCTTTTTTAATCTTATTTACTGGATAGAGCTTGGGGTTTGGGTAAATAAATGGCCCACAGCCTGAGCTAAGTTAGGACTAATGCGCTCACTTCGTAATAGCTGCCATAATGGTTGCTTAGTTTCTGGGTGTTGGCTGAGTTCAGCGGTAATCTGTTTGAAGGCAATGTAACCATCGTCACGATGGGCGAGTTTTTCCATCACAATTCTAAGCAGTTGCGGGTTGGTGCTCAGCCAATGAGGGCACTTGGCGGCCAACGCTGCGATCAAGTGAATATCGTCATCTGTGCAGCTGGCTAAGTCACCTAGAGTACCAAACAAAGGCAGCAGCAAGCGATCATTGAATGGCGCTTTAGATAGGCCACGTACATAGCTGGCCTTTAATAACGCATCTTGCTCAGACGATAGTTTCGCTATCAATACTTCTTGCAGGCTCTCTGGTAAGTGTTGATGCTCTAAGGCGTGACAAAGAGCAGACACAAAGGTGGATGGTGCATCCGTAAGGGCCTTTAAGGCAAGATCGCAATGAGTTGCGTCATCCATACGAACGGCCAGTTCGGCAATGCCTTGTAGGCCAAGATTTTGCCATTGGTCTCCTTGGGCGGAAATGTCACTTTGCAGATATTGAATCACATCGTGATAGTAATGAGACGCCGCTTTGTTTAAATCTTTGGCTAGTCGTGCGTGAAAGCTGGCCATGCGCTCTTGATCAGGTTTAAAAGCATAAGGACTATCTTCTAGTGCTTCTGATAAGCCTTGTTGTTCCCCCTTATGAAGGATTTTATCGACAATGGTTTTGATAAAATGGTCTCGGGTGCCTAAATTCAATGCGCCAGCTTCGTCTAGTGGTAACTTCAAAAACCAAATCACCCCTTCGTTTAAAACGTCATCTTTTGTGGCGTTTTTGTCTTTTAATAGGCAAGCTAACCATGCGTGCTGTCGAAAAGGGTAGGGATAAGCCTGTTGTTTACGGTCAAATTGGATGGCTTGCTGCGGCGTTACTTTGTTAAGGCAGCGTCCAAGATCGTAGTAGGTTACATCACAACCGACCATATCAAATAAGTCGGCAAGGGATTCAATTTTATTCATGCTAAATATTTGCTCAAGTGGCCGATAAATTACCTAATGTATTATTTATCGGTGATAAACAGAAAACCTATTTTACCGTTTTTATAAGGAGAAATCAGGTTGAATCAAACCTTTTCTAATCATCATACTCTAGCGGACCTTTTGATCGCATTGCAGATCAGCTTGCAAGATAGTGGACTCTGGGAATGCGAGCAACCCAGTCAAGAAGCATTACAAAGTCAGCAACCTTTTTGCATCGATACCATGTCCTTTGAGCAGTGGCTTCGATACGTGATGATAGAAAAATTTAAGCACCTTTTGCAAAGCGGTTCGGCTTTACCTAATCGCTGCCATATTTCGCCCATGGCAGAGGAGGCGTTTAAAGGAAATGCTGATGTTGACTTGGATCGTATAATTGGCTGCCTTGATCAAATAGACCAACATTTGAGTGGTCAATAAAAGATGTTGCCTTTGGATGCTAAGCAAGTATTGAGCGACTTGGAGTGGCTGGTGGATGGGCATTATATTCTTGCTGATTTTCAGTTGAAGCCATACTGGCGAACGGATTGGCAGGAAAAACTTGCTTTGCTCAGACAAAATCCAAGCCCTTTGATAGCAAAGCTTGAGCAAACGAAATCCCATTTCTTAGGCAGCTATTTTGAAACCCTATTCAGCTTTGCTATTGCTGAATTATCGGTATTAAGCATTCAACGTGAGCATTTTCAAATAACGCGCCAAGGCAAAACATTAGGGGAAGTAGACATGCTTGTTGCTTTGCCTGATGGTTCGCTGCAGCAGTTTGAGTTGGCCATTAAATTTTATCTTCATCGACCTGATTTAGCACCCCATGACTGGATTGGGCCCAATAAGAATGATAGTTTGATTAAGAAGGTCACTCGGGCTCAGCAGCATCAATTACAAATCCTTAAGACAGAAGAAGGAGCTGATAGCATTCGCGAGCTGCCTTTTGATGGGGATATTAAAGCCAGTTTATTGATGTTTGGTCGGTTGTATAGAGCACTGCATACGGAATCTGATTTAGATGAGTGGTGGTGCGAAGAAGGTGGCGCGTGGCTTCGAGCTGGTGATATTTTATGGTTAAGGAAATACTTTTCGCACTTTATTGTTTTGGAAAAACCACATTGGATGGCTTTTCCGTGTTTTCAGGAGGATTTTACTTTCTTTTCTCCTGAAACTGCATACAATCTTGTAGGCAATCTCCTACATGATGATCGCCCTTTGCACCTTTGTCTGAGTTCTACTGGATTTGAGGCTGAGGGTATAAAAAGGCATGTGTTTGTGGTTCCTGATACGTGGTGAAAACGGCTTGTCTGGCCAGTTATATAGTCGCTGTAGCATCTGATGTATTTGAGTAGTATTTAATTGAATGACTGACTTAGAAGAAGTTCTCCAAAATAAAATGCCGTCTGCGGCATGGGTAATTGACGTCGAAAACTCGACTGTGCCTATGTTGAATCAGGCTGCAGAACGTTTATTAGTCGGCTCATTAGGTCAAATACAGGCAGGCCAACGTCAAATTCCTCTTGCCCTGAAACAGAAATGGCAAAGTCGATTGTCCCGCTGTCAAAAAGGCCGGCAGTTTTCATGTCGATGGCCTTTTTCATCCGATCCATCGCAGAGTCATCAATGCGTCGGAAGTGCTGTTAAGTTACCTGATGGCCGTTATGGCATACTGCTCGAGGTCATCTCCACCGATATCACTTCTACCGGCATCACTAAAACCCCTTCCGCTGTTCCTGAAAAAGATTTGGGCTTGTTACAGCAGTTTAAAACCTTATCTTTTGCTATCTTTGCCCTTGATGGTGAATTTATTAACGCCAGTGAGTTTTTCCTTAACCATTTTGGAGAAGTGAAGCACATTAATTATTTGTTTGCGGTGTCTTCGGCGGCCAAGAGTTTTATGGCTCGTGTGAATGGTCAGTCCAGTTTGTCGCAAGAAATTATGCTGTCCACAGCGAATGGCGTTCGTTGGCATAGAATTGAAGCCAGTTTTGATGCCGAATTAGGTCAAATATATTTATTGGCTCATGATATTCAGGAAGAACGAGACCACGAAGTGGCTTTATACCGGTTAAACAATTATGACAGTTTGACCAATTTGCCAAATCGAAACCTATTGTACCAACAGCTTGAAAGTGCTTTGCAGAATGCTAAAAAGCGCGGGCGTCAATTTGGCTTGATGTATTTAGACCTTGATGGTTTCAAGGTGGTAAATGACAACTTTGGTCATCGAGTTGGGGATGAATTGATTCAGCGTGTTGCTGAACGTATTAAGGCGAGCATTCCTGCTGGGGCTTGTTTATACCGCTTAGGCGGTGATGAGTTTGTGGTGGTTCTAGAAAATACTAATGCGCTGTCGGAGCTTGAGGACATTGCGCAGAGTATTATGCAAAATGCCAGTAACACATACCCTGTTGCCAAAATGGAAATGATGATCAGTGCCAGTATTGGTATTGCCAGTTATCCGCAACATGCAGATGACGTTGACAATTTATTGAAAAATGCGGATGCCGCCATGTATCGTGCCAAATCCACTGGGCACAATTTGTATTTCGTTTATGAAAATCAAATGGCCGATAACATCAATGCCCATTTAACCTTGGGTGGTGGCTTGCGTAAAGCGATTGAAAATGAAGAGTTTGAATTGCATTACCAGCCGAAAGTGGCCTTACCCGATGAGAATGTGGTTGGTGCAGAGGCGCTCATTCGTTGGAATCACCCGGATTTAGGCATGGTAAGTCCAGATAAATTCATTCCTCTTGCTGAAGAAAGTGGATTGATTTTGCCTTTAGGTGAATGGGTCATTCGTCGTGCTTGTCGTCAGTTACAAGAATGGCGAGAGCTGGGTTATCCCGCTATTTGTCTGTCTGTTAATTTGTCGAGTCGTCAATTTATGCAAGCCGATTTGGTGGATATGGTCCAAGGAATTTTGGAAGAAACTGGAGTAGATCCTGCGTATCTGGAATTGGAATTAACGGAAAGTATGTTGATGACCGATGCGAAGCAATCCATTGAGAAGCTTCACAGTTTTAGAGAACTGGGGCTCACGCTGTCGATTGATGACTTTGGGACGGGTTATTCCTCTCTTTCCTATCTGAAGAAGTTTCCTATTCAAACGTTAAAGATTGACCGATCATTTATTCATGATATTGGCATTGATGGTGATAATGATGCGATCGTCAAAGCCACTATAGCCATGGCTAAAAGCTTGAATTTGAAAGTGATTGCTGAAGGCGTCGAGCACAGATCGCAAGTGAATGCTTTAGGTGGTTATGATTGCCAAGAGGTTCAGGGTTTTTTGTACTCCAAGCCTTTGCCTAGTGATGATTTTGTGCAATTTATGCAAAAGCAAGTAGGGCATGAGTCTTTCGCTCTTGTCGAAACAGGCTCTTTATAAATTGCAATTATTCGTCAATTTCTGAATGACTACTTGCTAGCCCATCAGGAACCTTTTAACCTAAGCGCCAGACTGTAATTGACGGATTAACTGTGCCTTCCCTCGAAAATTTATCTTGTCCTATTGATGGAGCTGATCTTCTACTCGAAGGTCGAAGCTTAACCTGTGCTAATAACCATAGTTTTGATTTGGCTAAAACAGGCTATGTGAATTTACTACCAGTCCAAAACAAACGTTCAAAAGACCCTGGTGATAGCAAAGAAATGGTGTTGTCACGTCAAACCTTTCTTAATCAACAACATTATTTTCCGATTGTCGACGCGATTTTTGCTTCTTGGCCAAAGCAGCAACTTTTTAGTGGTGTTCGTATTTTGGATGCTGGCTGCGGTGAAGGATACTACTTATCACACCTTGGTAAAGCGTTTGATAAACACAATATTTTGACCGACCGGATTGGTCTGGATATTTCCAAATGGGCCGTGATGTCCGCCAGTAAACGCGATAAAGAGATTGGGTGGATTGTTGGTAGTAATGCCAGTTTACCTGTGCCTGATAAGCGTTTCGATGTGATTTTATGCTTGTTTGGTTTTCCTGTATTTGATGAGTTTTCACGTGCTTTAGAAGATTCGGGACAGTTGCTTTTAGTGGAATCTGGGCCGCGCCATTTGATTGAGTTACGCGAAGTGCTTTATGAACGTATCCATGACTATAAACCGACTTACCCAGACGGTATTGCCAACTTTGAGTTGCAATCAGAAGAGTCGAAATGCTTTTCCTTTGAGTTACAGAGCCAAGCACAAATTCAAGATTTATTGAGTATGACGCCACACATTCATAAAGCGTCATATGAAGGGAAGTTGGCTATTCAAAAGATAGAAACGATGAGTATTACCGCCGACATTAGGTTGCGCTGGTATCGAAAAAAGACAGGAGAGAAGTAGACAATGCCAAAGCAAAAAATAGAAGACCTATTTAAGAAGAATCGTGATTGGGCAGCCAAGGTATCCGCAGAAGATCCTGAATTTTTTTCTACTCTATCAAAACAACAACAACCAGAGTATTTATGGATTGGCTGTGCAGACAGTCGAGTTCCAGCCAATCAGATTGTCGATTTATTACCGGGGGAAGTGTTCGTTCACCGTAATATTGCTAATGTTGTTGTACACACGGATTTAAACTGTTTGTCTGTGATTCAGTTTGCTGTTGATGTCCTGAAAGTAAAACACATCATGGTGGTTGGGCATTATGGTTGTGGTGGCATTAAAGCGGCGATGGGGACAGAAGAACATGGCATGATTGATAATTGGTTGCGCCACATTAAAGACGTTTATCGACTTCACCGTGAGGAAGTCGATGCCATTGAAGACGAACATCAACGTTTTGATCGTATGTGTGAATTAAACGTTATGGAACAAGTGTCCAATGTGTGCCAAAGCAGTATTGTTCAAAATGCGTGGAAACAAGGCCAAGAGTTACACGTTCATGGTTGGTGTTACAGCATTGAAAATGGTCATATTACAGATTTAAAAGTCTCTGTATCTGATGGTCAACAAGCTAAAGAAACCCTAGAAAACCTATAGTAGTCATCAATAAAAAAGCCTCTGGCGCTTTTCTTATAGAGCGCCAGAGGCTTTTTTGTTTTTTGAGTCGCTGGCGTTATAGCCGAATGACAGCGTCTCGTTAAAGATTATTACTTTCAGCAATGGCCTTAGCACAAACTGCAATGCTAGAGCGTAGCCAGATATGGCCTGGATCGTGTTGTAATAACGGGCTCCAGAGCATTTTTAGTTCGACTGGCTGAATCTCAAAAGGAGGTGGTAACACGGACACATGAGGGTTGTCTTTCATTAAGCGTGTGGCTAAGGAAGGTAAAGTGGCAATTAACCCCAGTTGTTCGGTGGCACGCATGGCAACATTGTAATTACGGGTGAATAGTCGAATATTACGTTTGAAGCCGAGATCCGCCAAGGTACCATCGACCCAGCCCAGTTTTTGCACTTCTTCGGGTTGAATTCCCACTCCGACACCGAAGCCGGTTTTGCTTACCCAAACATGAGGCGAAGATAAGTAAGTTTCCAGGCTGAAATTTTTGGAAATGTCTGAATTGGTTGGAACGAGACAAGAGAATTGATCAACCCAAACGGATTTCTGATGAAACGACTGTGGTAGGGTGTCAAATCGATTGATGACTAAGTCGACTTTACCTTTCTCCACATCGTGGAAGCTAACATCACTCGGGTTCATTACATCCAAAATGACATTAGGGGCCTCTTCCTGTAATTTTTTCATTAACGGTGGAATAAGCGTGGCTTCAGCATAGTCACTGGCCATGATGCGAAATACTCGTGAGCTGGATTCGGCTTCAAAGTTCTGACCAAGATGCAACACTTCATCCACGGATTGTAGGATATTTTGTACCCTTGGTTGCAGTTGGATAGCTAGCGCTGTTGGCATCATGCCATCACTGGTTCGAACCAATAGAGGGTCATGAAATAAATCTCTGAGTCGTCTTAGCCCATTACTCATGGCGGGTTGTGTGATGCCAAGCTGATTGGCAGCATGAGTCACGTTTTGTTCTCTTAACAAAGAGTCTAAGTAACGAAGTAAATTGAGATCTATTTTGTCTAACTGCATATGGAGAGGGGCCCGTGTCCACTAACAATGGGGCTGCATCATACTCTATTTCTTGAATGAATAGAATGACCGCCCCATTTGGGTGAGAGATTAAATCTCTTTGCTGAGCTGCTCAATGACTTCATAACAAGCGCCCATGGTGTGGTAATCGGTTTTACCTGCCGGGCTTTTACAATCATCAATGGCTTGGTTATCTTGTGTCAGAATGCGGAACCATGCGCCATATTGATGATCAATCATGTGCTCCCAACTGTATTGCCAGAGCTGCTGATACTTGTCCCAGTAGTGAGATTGTTGCGTCATAATGGCAAGCATGGCGGCCGCGGCAAAGGATTCAGCTTGAACCCAAAAATATTTATCGCCGTCGCAGACCTTACCTTGTAGGTCATATCCATAGCAAAGACCACCGTGTTGTTGATCCCAAGCTTTGTCCCAAGCTTGATTAAATAGACGCTCAGCCGTTGGGATAAGCCAATCGAGTGGACGGCGTTGATGAATAAGCAATAACAGTTTCGCCCATTCTGTTTGGTGTCCTGGCTGAAATCCCCATGGGCGGAATAAATGTTTTGGGTCATCTTGGTTGTATTGCCAATCAACTTGCCAGTCCTGTTGGTAATGCTCCCATATTTCGCCGTTGGCAAGTTTAGCTTGGCGTATGCAAATATTTTGTGCCAAGGTTTGTGCACGATCAAGGTGATGAGTTTCTTGAGTCGCATCATAAGCGGCGAGCAAGGCTTCACATGAATGCATATTGGCATTTTGGCCCCGATAAGGAGACACCGTTTGCCAATCGGCTGTAATTTCATCTTTATAAAGTCCGTGACTGGCATCCCAGAAGTGTTCTTCCATCGTCGAAAAGGTTTCTTCTAGCCAAGCTTTTGCTTCACTGATGCCTGCTTTGTAAGCCATTGAATACGCCAACATAACGAAGGCAAAGCCATAACAATGATTGGTTTCATCTAAGTTCTTTTCGCCACTGAGTAACCAGACATAGCCACCATTTTCTCGTAAATGGCGTTGACGTAAGTAGTGAACACCGTGTCTAGTGGCATCAAGATAAGCTTGTTGTGGATCCGCAAGATAGGCTTTGGCATAGTTAAAAACAAAGCGTGTACTGCTGACTAGGTGGCGAGTGTCGGCGTCATAAATGTCACCGTTGTCTTTATAGAAGTGATAAAAGCCACCTTTAGGGTCGATACAGCGCGGATGGTAAAACGCGAAAGTAGATTGAATATGAGACTTGAGAAAGTCGATAGACTGAAAGTCTGCAGGTGCTGGCATGGTATTATCCTTAAAATGGTCGTGATGACCTTGTTATTTTTGTTGCGTGGAAATGAGTAAATCGGTCTCAAGTCCATGTTTAATGGTTACGTTATTAAAACAAACAGATTAAATCAACTAGATTTAATAAATAGAAGTGGTTAGTTTACAGGCCTCTAAAAAAGGTAAGGTTGAAATGAAGTCGTCAGGCAGTACTTCTGAACAAAGTCGCATCTACAATGAAAGAATCATTTTACAACTGGTTCGACAGCACCCAGAGATTTCTAGAGTCGAAATTGCAAAACGCACAGGATTAAGTGCTCAAACCATTTCCGTGATTACCTCTTCATTGCTGGAGAGAGAGTTATTGTGTGTGGTGGGGAAGGTGACCGGTCGTCGCGGGCAGCCTTCTATTAAATTAAGCATTAATCAGCAAGGTGCTTACGGTTTAGGAATCAATGTCGACCGTAATCATATTAGCGCTGCGTTATTAGATTTCAGCGGTGCGCAAGTTTTACTGTTGGAGCGAGACGTCTCTTTTCCAACCGAGTCATCGGCGAAGAGTATTGCCCGTGACGTCATTGAAGAAGTGAAGCAAAAGCTTGGTCAAGATTGGTTAAAGGTAAAAGGCATCGGTTTGGCCAAACCAGATTACATGGATTCTTGGTTAGACAGTTTGGTAACCAATTCAGATCAACGCAGTGACCTTAATGCTTTGCAAGCCGCGTTAGCATATTGGCAGTCCGATGCGTTTGAGACTTGGTTGGCTGAGGTAACAGACTTGCCATGTTTTTGTCAGAACGATGCTGCCGCAGCAGCGACCAGTGAATTATTGTTGGCACCAAAGCCACCTTCAAAAGATTTCTTTTATTTGTTTGTTAGTACTGCTTGTGGTGGCAGCTTGGTGGCCAATGGTGAATGCTACTTCGGTGCCAATGGCAAGGCTGGAAGTTTTGGCCTAATTCCAACGACCACAGGGAAGCATGGTCAGTGGGTGTTAGAGGCGCTGTCATTAGCTTCCCTGCATCGTTATTTAACGGCAAAGGGGTTCACATGGCCTGAGCAAGATCAGGACTGGTTACAGCCTTCTTATGGTGTTGAGATTGAATGCTGGGCGATGGAAGTGGCAGAGGAAGTGAAAGCAGCCTTGGTGTCTGTCATCGCTTTGTATGATCCCCAGGTGATATTAATTGGTGGGCGATTGCCCGAAGCGGTCTTAACTCAGTTGATTATGGCATTGCGTCGGGTTGTCTCAGCAAATATTGTCTTGCCGATGCCTGACATACAAATCGCACAAACTGGCTATACTGCAGGTGTATTAGGGGCAGCCGTATTGCCACTATATGAGACATTTGCGCCGCAACAAAACGTATTACTGCTTAGCTCAAAAGGGTCATGACACCATGAGGTTGGAAATTCAATGTGAAGACAGAGTCGGGATGATACGAGAAATCCTAGACATCTTTATCCCACATCAAATCGATATGCGTTTGGTGGAGGCAGACTCTAAGCAGCGTTGTATTTACTGTGGTTTTTCTGATATTCCTTTTTCTCAGCTGCAGAGTTTACTGGCTGAAATTCGAAAATTAGACAGTGTTGAAGACGTTAAAACCATTCGCTTTACGCCCTTTGAAAGGGAGCATAATGCCCTTTATACCTTGTTAGAAAGTCTGCCTGATGGGGTGATTGCTGTTGACCTTTCTGGCCGCATTACCATGGTGACTGAGTTAGCGGCGGATGATTTAGGTGCATCAGTAACAGACTTGATGCATCAACCTTTACAACAGTTTATTAAGGGCATTCACTTCTCAAAAAGTGCTTGGGCGAACCCCAAGGCGGGCCTGAGTAAGCGAATTCGTATTCGCAATAAAACCTTGTTGTTAGAGATGCGTCCCTTTTTTGTTGTAGACGATGAAGGCGGCGACATTCCTGCTGGTACAGTGATTTATTTAAAGTCAGAGCAACGTTTGGATCGACAAGCCGCTAACCTTAAATTGGTGCCAGAAGCCGAAAATCATCTCGAAACCTTTTTTCAACCCGAAGTAATCAAGAGTGCAGCGATGGCTCATACCTTAAGGCAAGCCAAAGCCTTTGCAGAGGTGAATGTGCCATTGTTTGTACAGGGAGAGGTTGGAACGGGAAAGCGTCATTTAATCGAAGCCTTATTCCAATACTGGCAGAAGCGGCAATCTGACCAAGACGCCGAGCTGGTGGTGCGTCATGCGAAAGACATTCAATTGGATGATATTAAAGGTTTAGACAAGCATTCAGGTTGGTTTGTGATTGACCAGATCGAGCATTTGGCAGCAGAACAGCAGTTAAATCTATCAAGTTGGTTGCATCAGCAGGCGGATACGGTCACCAGTTTCGATCGACAAATGCGTTTGGTCACTTTGTCGAGTTTATCTCAAGCGAATTTATTGGCTTCTGGGCTCGAAGCGTCTTTGTACTTTGCGTTAGCCAAGGTCAGTTTGACTATGCCGTCCCTTAGGGAACGCCGTGAAGACCTTGAAGGGTTAGTGATTCATCTGTTGCGAGATTTAACGGAGCGTTATCGTAAACCTATGCCAAATCTTTCGAAAGAAGCCTTGACCAAGCTGAGTTTGCATTCATGGAGTGGAAACCTGTCAGAGTTACAAAATGTGTGTTTGCAGACGTTGTTACAAACAAAGAATAAAACATGGCAGGCGCAAGATATTGAACTACCAGAAGACAAGCATCTTTCTTTGACCTTGCAAAATGGCTCATTGGAAAAAACAGTAAAAGCTTGGGAGTCAACATTGTTGAAGCAGCTTTATCCTCATTACCCAAGCACTAGACGTTTAGCGAAAGCGGTTGGAATGAGTCACAGCGCTATCGCCAATAAACTCAAAGAATATGGTATCCAAGGGAAATAAAAATCCCGCGTATTGAATGTTGATTCCAAATCAGCGGGATTTCAAAAAGAGTTGTGAATAGCTTAGTAAGGACGTTGGCGACGAATAGGTTGACGCTTTTCTTCGCGCTCAATCTTAATTGGCTGTAACTTTGTTTTTGGTTGAGACACTGATTTCTGGATATTAGCTACCAAGAAAGCAATAACCGCACAAGCAGCTACGAACAAAACAAATTCAAACATGGCATTTCTCCAAACTAATTATTCTTATAACAATATGGTTCATTATGACCATAGGGTAAAGTGAAATATGTTGTCTTTTCGTTAATAAGGGCGAATTTTATTGTTTCAAGTCTCACCGCTTATAGGTTGTATCTGGCACGTAAATAACGAGCAACCCCATCTTCATCATGATGACCAATGACCTCAGTGGCGGCTTCTTTGACATGCAATAGTGCGTTGTCAGTAGCGAAGGCTTCATCGGCTTGATCAAACATGGATAAATCGTTGTCACCGTCTCCGAATACGATCAGTCTTTCGGCACCACATTCTTGCTTTAGTTCCATTAAAGCAGAGCCTTTACAAACATTACTATGATGAACATCAATCCAATGTGCATCAGGGTTATAGATACCGCCCCCAGAATACGCGGTGAGATGATCGTGTTTGTGACTTTCTTGAACGATTTTTTGAATAAAATCCGGATGACCTAACGCGCTGATATTGGTGATTTTTGAGTGCTTAGTAAGCTCGGATAATGGATGTAGACTCATGTTTTTGTGGTTGCCGAGTTCGTTGGCGATGTGATCGCTCAAGTGGCCAATAAGCGGTGCATGGTAAACTTGATGTGAGCCATCATCGGCTAAACAAAAGATAAAAGGGGTTATCTTGTGTTCGGCAAAGGTAAGTAATAGATCATCAATGTGGTCATGATTTAACAAATGACGGTGGCGGTATTGATTGGCTTGAGGTTCCCACCATTCCACGCCATTTTTAAAAATTTGCCAGTTAGGGAAGTCATGGCCAGCAATACACGGCATGGCAGCCAGATGAGTTCGCCCAGTGGCAATGGTGTAAAAGATGCCCGCTGCTTTCAGTTTCTCAAGTGTTTCTAGGGTGTAATTAGACAAACGTTGATGTCGATTAAGCAGTGTGCCGTCTAAATCAAATGCCACTAGTTCCATAGTCACCTCATCTTATTGAGAGAGCACTATCGCATTTTGTGACTTTGAACTTCAACCTTTGTAAGGTTGATTTTTTGTATCTGGCGGAAGAAAGGTCAAGTTAGAAGAAAGAGTAGGACGGTTTGTATTTAGGTAAACCATCCTACTTAAGCATTATTTTTCGGTTAATGCTGGCGCTGAAAAAACAATGCCTTTCCAGCCATTTAAAATAAACTGGCGGATATTTTGGTGATCATTGCCCTGTGGATTTTGCAATACATCCACTCGGTAAAAGTCACCAAATAAAGCCAGTGTTTCAGCTTCGTTAAGTTGGTTTAGCGAAGCAAAGGCGAAAATTTTGCAAGAGCCGTTGTTTTCATTCGCCGCGTTACTTTGTTCGCCATTGGTAAAGGCCGTAGGCGTGAATTCATATTCCTGATCAATGACGGCAATAACGTCTTTAAACGCTACTTTTTCGGGTGAAGATTTAACGATGTCGATTAAGGTTTGGGTGTTTAGCATGATAACTCCAGCTAGGTTCGTGGTCACCTCAAATACATTGGTTTTGTTTGGTGTATTTGACGGTCAATTTAAAAAGGATGAAGGATATTAATCCGCAGCTCGCCATAGTGGCAAGCATGGGGACGAAAGTACCATTGTGAAAAATACTAACCATTGCACCGCTTAAAGCGCCCAAGGCAAAGCGTGAAGTGCCTGCCAAAGCGGTTACACTACCATTGTTATTGCCGGCATTTTTCAAAGCACCTGCCATAAAACCACTGCTTAAAATCCCCATTGGTCCGACAAAAAGCATGCTAGCAAGCATGATAAGTGCTAGAGGTGGCTTTTCAAATAAGCACAATACCAACATAAAGATGGACGCCGCTAAGGGAATAAAACTGGCGTACTTAGAAAGCACCTCGGTCCCCAGCTTTTCTACAAAGCGACTATTGATGGTAGAAGCAATCATCATGGTGACGACGTTTACCCCAACAAGAAAGCCAAAATGCGCGGGGTCGACACCATACAGTTCAATGTAGACAAAAGAGGAGCCTGTAATGAAACTCATCATTCCGGAAAAGAAAAAGGCACCAGCGGCAATGTAGCCCAGAATAGATGGATTTTTAATTAGGATGCCGTAATTACGGATGGCACCCCATAACGAGAAAGGAGTACGTTTTTCAGTGGGGAGGGTTTCTGGAATTTTGACCCAAAAGAGCGCCATGGCAAGCATGGCTAACACCCCTAAAAAGGTAAAAATAGAATGCCAGCTAAATACGGTGAGAATGGCACCACCCAAAATCGGCGCAGCAAGAGGCGCCAATGCCATCACCAACATGATCATCGACATGGCTTTGGCAAACTCATTAATGGATAGTCCGTCTTTTACTAAGGCAGGAACGCATACAGCCACAGCGGCACCGCCTAATGCTTGAACTGCTCGACCTACCATGAGCACATCGTAGTTTGGCGATAAAGCGCAGATGAAACTGCCAATGGCAAAGACACTAAGTCCGCCCATGACGACTTTGCGACGTCCAATGGCATCGGAGATTGGGCCAAATAGGATTTGCAAAAAAGCAAAGACGATTAAATACAAACTTAAGGTCATTTGTACCAAGCTGATATTGATGTTCAGGTCTTTGGCAATGGTGGGAATACTGGGTAAATAGGCATCGACAGCCAGTGGAGTGAGGCCAGATAATAAGCCTAGAATAAGAATAATGGGTAAGGTTAAGGACATAATATGGCTTGAGTGATTCCCAATTGAGCGAGTCGCTAATATAAGGCGCTATTATAGCGTTTTTGCTAATGTGTTAGGCGAAATTAATTGTGTAAACACTAAGTAAAGGCGTCATCGGGTAGCGTCAGATGCTCCATATTGTGTGGTTTTCAAATGGCTTACATGTTTCAATTTCGTCAACTCAATCTTTTCCCACCGCACTCTAGTCGATGCTCTAACTGATCTGCATCGGGCTGTGACAAGGACTATTATGTTAGGACTTTTTGAAAAATGGATTGCTGCTTATCCTAAACAGGAAGCTGAGCAAGCGCCAAATACTCTTTATGCTTTTTGCCGCCATTATTCTAAGGGCGTTGAACTGCCATTGATACTCATGTCGTGCTTAACTGCTTTGATTGCGATTTTGGAAGTCACACTGTTCAGCTTTTTGGGGCAGCTGGTGGATTGGCTGATCGACAAGGATCCAAGTACTTTTTTTGCCGAAGAAGGTACGCATTTGATGTTAATGGGGTTGATGATTTTGGTGGCCATGCCGCTGCTAACTTTTTTCCATTC
Organism: Marinomonas aquiplantarum; assembly: GCF_003314975.1. Taxonomy (GTDB): domain Bacteria; phylum Pseudomonadota; class Gammaproteobacteria; order Pseudomonadales; family Marinomonadaceae; genus Marinomonas; species Marinomonas aquiplantarum. Next base: position 26,301 of record NZ_QNRF01000003.1, on the reverse strand, counting down.
AGCCATTATTCATCAGGTGTTGTTGGGCAATTATCCAATGCGAATTCGTTGGCTGTCTCATCAATTTATTCTCAAGCAAAGTATGTCGTTTTTCCAAGATGAGTTTGCCGGGAGAATCTCCACTAAGGTGATGCAAACCTCATTGGCTGTTCGGGAAACCGTGATGAAGCTGTTGGATGTATTGGTTTACATTGGCGTCTATTTTATTTCCATGGTGGTGTTAATAGCCAAAGCGGATTACCGACTCATGTTACCTATGTTGGGTTGGTTGGTTTGCTATGTTTTGCTGCAGCTTTATTTTGTCCCTAAGTTGAAAAAAATCTCGGCCGAGCAAGCTGATGCTCGTTCTATTATGACTGGACGAGTGGTCGACAGCTACAGCAATATTTCAACGGTGAAATTGTTTTCGCATCACGATCGTGAAGCAGACTATGCCAAAGAAGGCATGGATGGCTTTTTGAAAACTGTGTACAAGCAAATGCGCTTAGTCACTTTTCTAAATGTTGGTGTACAAGGTTGTAATTATCTATTGGCGTTCGTGATTGCGGGTATGTCTATTTGGCTGTGGTCTGACAGTGTGATTAGCGTTGGTGCCATTGCTATCTCGGTGAGCTTAGCCCTGCGATTAAATGGCATGTCCCAGTGGATTATGTGGGAAGTCAGTGCTTTGTTTGAAAACATTGGCATGGTCAACGATGGCATGAAAACTCTGTCCCGTGAAGTTGAAATTGAAGACCAACCAAACGCGCCAGCATTGCAGGTCACGCAAGGTCAAATTGATTACAAAGCGGTGAATTTTCATTACGGCAAGACAGATCGTAAAGTCATTGAGGACTTGGTTTTATCCATTAAACCTGGTGAAAAAGTCGGCTTGGTTGGGCGATCTGGTGCGGGTAAATCGACCATCGTTAACTTGCTGATGCGCTTTCATGATGTGGAGTCGGGTCAAGTGTGCATCGATGGTCAAGACATCAGTCAAGTGACTCAGGAATCGTTACGGGCGCAGATTGGTATGGTGACGCAAGACACGTCTCTATTGCATCGTACGGTGCGTGAGAACTTGCTCTATGGGCGTCCAGACGCAACGGAAGAAGAGATGATTGCGGCAGCGAAAAAAGCCGAAGCTCATGAATTCATTCAGACGTTAACCGACCCATATGGCAATGTAGGTTACGATGCCATGGTCGGAGAGCGCGGTATTAAGTTATCTGGTGGTCAGCGCCAGCGTGTGGCCATCGCGCGCGTGTTGCTAAAAGACGCGCCCTTGTTGATTTTAGATGAAGCGACATCCGCACTCGATTCTGAAGTCGAAGCAGCGATCCAAGACAGTTTGTATAAACTCATGCAAGGCAAAACTGTCATCGCCATTGCGCACCGTTTATCGACCATTGCCGCGATGGATCGATTGATCGTCTTAGATAAAGGTCATGTGATTGAGCAGGGTAGCCATGAAGAATTAGTTAATGCAAAAGGCATTTATGCCGCGCTTTGGGCACATCAGACGGGTGGTTTTTTGGCCGAAGATGTGGCCTTAGAGTCAGATGAGACGGTATAACACTAAGATGATTACTTTTTAGATGAATGGATTATTGATTCTCAAGTAACAAAAAATGCGACCTCACGAGGTCGCATTTTTATTTGTCTTTTTGAGAGCCGATTCGCGTGAGTTTTTACGTTCGGTCTGCATTCATTAAAGGCTCAGTCGTTTCTTAATCGTCTTTGATCTTACCTTTCTTGTTAGCCAACCAAACAAATTGGTAAGGCATTAGGGTAACTTTGCCCAGATGATCTTCATATACCTGTTCCGAGACAAGATCGGTCCAAATGTCCGTTGCGATTAGATTTAGCTCTGACAAATTAAAATGCTGTGGCTGATCTGTCATGTTGTATACCGCAAAGAGGCTTTGTCTCCTGTCTAGGCTTTGACGCCAAAAAGCAAAGAGGTTTTCCCCCATGTGCAAGATATATTGCGTTGCATTGGGGTGGAAAGCCGGTTGAGCGCGGCGAACTTTTAACAAGTTGGTGACACTGTTAAAGACCTTTTGATGGTGCGTCGGTGTATTCAGCGCGTGATCTAATTCATCCATGTCCCAAATATGGCGATTAATCGAACGGAAGTGTCCCGTATTATCAACCCGTTCAAAGTCATTTTCTGTCCCGAATAGACTGTGAATGTAAAACGCGGGAACACCTTCTAGCGCCATCATCACACCTGCGGCACACAGGAAGCGAGCAAATTGCCATTGGTCTGGCCCTTGGTGCGCGGAACCTGACAAGGCGTCCCACAGACTGATGTTGATTTCGTATGGTTTGGCTTCGCCTTTTGGTGTGGTGCGTGAGCTGAGCTTGCCACCAAAACGTTTCATGGTGTTAATAAGGGTTTCCAGTTCCCATTCTGATAACAAACCTTCTGTTGGGCGCAAACCTATGCCATCGTGCGAAGCGATGAAGTTCAGGTAAGTGGTACCCTGCTGAGCAGGAGGCATACTCATTAGCCATTGTTTTAAGTGATTACAGTTACCGGTGACCAAGCTGTTGATCAACAACGGAGGTAGGGAGAAGTTGTAAATCAAGTGGGCTTCGTTGGCGTTACCAAAGTAGGTTAGGTTTTCCTGGTTTGGAATATTGGTTTCGGTGATGATCACGGCTTCAGGGGCATAATGCTCTATCATCAAACGTAATAGACGAATCATCTCATGGGTTTGTGGCAAGTTTATGCAAGTTGTTCCCGGGATTTTCCAAAGGAATGCGACGGCGTCCAGTCGGAACCAGCGAATGCCTTTCTCTAAATACAGACGAATGATGCGAAGGAATTCGATCAAAACATCTGGGTTTTCAAAATTCAAATCCACCTGATCGTGACTAAAGGTGCACCATACGTGTTTTTCACCGTTTTGGGTTTTCACTTCACGTAATAAAGGAGAGGTTCTGGGCCTGACCACGGCACTTAAATCGGCATTTGGGTCTGCTTCATAGAAAAAAGAAGCACCGGGCTCAACGCCGGCTTTATAGTTTTCAAACCACATGCTACGGCTTGAACAATGGTTGATGACTAAGTCCCCCATTACTTTGAAATCCTCAGATAAACTGGATACATGGTCCCAGTTACCGGATGAAGGATTGACGGTGGTGTAATCCATCACACTAAAACCGTCGTCTGAACTGTAGGGAAAGAACGGCAAAAGGTGAACAGCAGAAATACAGCAGGCCAGTTTGCTTTTGACAAAATTATGCAAGGTTTCTAATGGTGCTTCGCCTTTTTTACGCAGGGTGTCTGCGTAGGTGATCAGCATCACGTCGGACTGATCCCATAAGTTTCTATGAGGTCGAGGCGACTCGGTCGCTGGATCAAGAAAGAAGGTCGCTAAACATTGTCTCGCCAACTCTTTGTGGTCAAGTGTTGGGTAGAGAAGCTGCAAATGCGCCATTAACCTTTGCTCTAATTGTGACAAGGGAGCATGTTCCATAGTGAATTCCTGCTATTTCAAGTGATTGAAAACAACGCCGAAGCGCTCACTCAGTTAACACGGCTGGCTCGATTACTTCGGGCCAAACTCGGTCATATCTTTTTCTACGGCTTCTGCCAGTTGCGACATGACACCAGGGAAGGCACTGATGACACGATTCCAACTTGGAATGAAAGGGGTTTCCATAGGGTTTTCTAAATATTGGTTACCGGCTTTCATGATATTGCTGGCAAATAGTTCAACTGCCTGTTCTTCCGTGTGCACGTCTAGTTTTAGACCGTTGATTTCAGCATCATTACGATATGTTTCAATGAAGTCCAGCGCGACTCGAAAGTATGTGGCTTTTATTGTGCGGAAGGTTTCCTGATTGAATATAGTGCCATTGGTTGCCAACTTACGGAAAATGGCTTTGGTAATATCGATGGACATTTTTGATAAGCCGCCATCATCGTTATCAGCGGATAAATCTTGATGCTTATGATCGTAAATGTCAGCAATGTCGACCTGACATAAACGGTTAGGTGAATAGTTACGGTACATTTCACTTAACACGCCAATCTCAAGTCCCCAGTCACTTGGGATGCGCAGGTCCGTCATGACATCACGACGGAAAGAAAATTCCCCAGCTAATGGGTAGCGGTAGCTGTCCAGATAATCCAAGTAATTAAGGTGTCCTAATACTTTCTTCAATGAGTAAAGCAAAGGGGTGACCAATAAGCGACTGACTCGGCCGTTCATCTTGCCGTTGGCGGCGCGAGCGTAAAAGCCCTTACAGAATTCATAGTTAAAATTGGGGTTGGCCACTGGGTAGATTAACCGTGCTAATAACTCGCGGTCATACGTCACAATGTCGCAGTCATGCATGGCAATGGATTCCGCTTTACCAGCGGCAAGGTTGTAACCCATACAAAACCAGACATTTCGTCCTTTCCCTGGATCTGAAGGGGAAAGGTTTTCTCCTTTTAAGACACTGTCAATTTCTCTTAATCGAGGACCGTCATTCCACAGAACTTTATAGTTTTGCGGTAACACACTGAAAAACTCTAAAGCATGGCGGTATTGCTCTTCGGTGGCTCGGTCCAAACCTATAATGATCTCAGATAAATAGGGGACTTGTTGAAGATGCTTAATGATGTTTGGCATGGCCGCTGTTTCCAACTCGGAATACAAACAGGGCAGAATCAGAGACATAGGACGAGTCTTTGCAAATTCGCAAAGCTCTTTTTCCATTTCTTCAAGGGGGCGGTGTGCTAGGTTGTGAAGTGTGGTGATGATACCGTTTTGATGAAAGTCACCCATTATTAATCTCCTAAAATTGAAATATCTGTTCGTTATTTTTGTCGAGCCTTGGGTTATAAAATGCCTTGCTTGATTAATACTTGGTTAATGGCTTGCGCCCAACCTTTAGGGCCGTAATCGTCAGTCAACCAAGCGTCACTACGATTTGGTACTTCTGGTGGCGCATGAACGGGTGAGCGAATCACCACTGGAATGTCGGCTTTGCTAAGCATGCCAATGTCATTCTCGCCGTCTCCTAGCGCCATGGTGGTAATCAGTTCGTCGTCCAAATGTTGGCTTTGATACAGATCTTTTAGCCAGAGCATGGCATTGGCTTTATCACAGTCTTTCCCCATTAAGTGGGAAAAACGACCCCCTTTTTGAATTTGAACACCATAGGGTTTTAGATAATCGCGAAAGCTTTGTAGAGCTTGGTTGGAGTCAGTCCATACCATGGGTTCGGTGAACTCTCTTTGCATGGCAAGCTTGGCATTTTCTTCGCTTAATCCGGTTAACTTGATTAGCTGGTCAACGCTCATGTCACTAAAACGTTGGAAGGTGAATGTCTCTTGTTGGTCGTCAGTCATTTTGATTAGCGCTTCCCGCTTGGGGCCGAACGCCTTTAGCCAATAATCACCAACCTCTTCTAAAGGTTCTTTAATATCTAATTCAAGGGCTTTTGGAATGTAAACGGCTGAACCATTTTCAACGATAAAAGGGTCAAGGTGGTTTAAGGCTTTTCTGAGTGGAAGTAACTCATGAAAGGTTTTACTGGTATTAATGACACAAGGAATAGCAAAGGTTTTAAGAGACAGCATAGCGGACTTCGCTGGTTCGAAGCTGTAGGTGTGGTGATCCAATAATGTGCCATCTAGGTCTGTAAATATTAATAGGCTTGTCATCTCGTTTCCAATTGTGAGTCCATCAAGGTATTGCTGTTGGACGTTAAGGTTAGTCTTGCAAATGTGGTGCCAGTGCGTGACAGTAGGCTTTCCTTTTATCAGCTTAACTAGGGTTTTAAACAATTAGATGACAAGTTTGCTACGTTTGTATGTCGGGATATTTTTGGCTCTGATGGCGTTTGCTGCCAATTCAGTCTTGAACCGTTTGGCATTAGCGGATGGTTTGATTGACCCAGGGAGCTTTACCCTTTGGCGTCTACTAAGCGGGGCCATTACCCTGATGGTATTGTGCTTGGTTCACCAACTGGTAAAGGGTGGAGTGACTTTACCTAGTATGATGAAGGAGGGGAGTTGGACGTCAGCAACGGCCTTGTTTGTTTATGCTGTTGGCTTTTCCTATGCCTACATTACCCTGTCGACTGGTGTGGGTGCGTTGATTCTGTTTGCTGCGGTGCAGTTAACCTTAATAGGCTTTGCCATCTTTTTTGGGCAAAAACTCGGAAGGTTCGAGTGGTTTGGGCTGGTGTTGGCTTTTTCCGGTTTTGTGTATCTAGTGTTACCTACTTTAACCTCTCCTTCTTTGACTGGCTTTGTGCTGATGACCTTAGCTGGTGTAGCGTGGGGTTTGTATACCTGGCGCGGTAAAGCCTCTCGTTTTCCTCTGTTTGCAACGGCTTCTAATTTTGTACGTACTTTACCTATGCTGTTGATATTGCTGGTTCTGGTTGATCACTTCGGTGTGTTTCAGAGCAGTGTCGATGGTATTTTGCTCGCCGTGTTATCTGGGGCTGTGATGTCGGGGTTGGGTTATGCGCTTTGGTATGCCGTTCTGCCTCTAATCAGTGCTTCAATGGCTGCGGTGCTACAGCTTCTGGTGCCCATTATTGCCACCTTTGGGGGCGTGGTGTTTGCAGCTGAAAACATCAGCTTACACCTTGTTTCAGCGAGTGCGATTGTGCTGGGTGGTGTTCTGCTGGTGATCATGGGAAGAAAGAAATAACGCTTTTTTTTGGTGCATTAATGGTGCCGTGCATTTATTTGGTGATATATCGTGGCACAAGTTGTGGCATGAAGAGTCTGAGACTTGTTTGGGAATATTCGTAAATAATTTATGGAAAATAACTGGGAGTGAACGTTGAAGATTGAACTGTGGTTTTTGTTTTTTTGTGCCTATTTATTTATTACTTTGGCGCCTGGGCCAAACGTCATTTTTGTGGTTCAGAATGTCGTTAAGTATGGGTATCGTAAAGCTTTGTTGTCGATTCTTGGGAACCTTACCTGCCAAGCCATTATTGTCCTTTTAGTGGCTTGTGGGGCTGGAGCAATGTTAGAGAAATCACCGATGGCGTTTTTTATCCTGAAGGTGATTGGGGGAGTCTATCTTATATATCTGGGCGTGACTGGATTACTGAATCAACGAAGGAAAGAAGGGGGAGGCAAGAAACTGGGGCATAAAGAAAGAGAGACTAGAGTACCTTCGTGCTTCAAAACAGGGTTCTTCGTTTCTGCAAGTAACCCCAAAACCGTCATTTTTTTATCGGCCTTTTTGCCACAGTTTATATCGTCGGATTATGCGGTGGCACAGCAATTTATGATCATGTTTGCTTCTATATGTCTGATCGTCACCTTGGTTCATCTTTCGTACTCTTATCTTGCTAAAAATATTTCAAATGCATTCCAAACAACCACGCTTGGTAAGGCATTTTCGAAAATCTACCATACGGTTTTTATTGCATTGGGTGGCGGTCTAATTTTCAGTAATAGGTAGAGTGTTGAACTTAGAATTCTCTAAGGGAGAGTGCTTGAATATTGACTTTATCGCTTATGGCTAACCTAAAAAAGTCCTTCTCATTCTATGTTTTGTCAGACACCAATTGGTGTCTGACAAAACATACAAAATAATCAGTCTTGAGACAACGCCACATAGGCGACGGTAAAAGCGCCTTCCTGAAATGCTTTTAGCCCAGTTGCTTTGAAAGGAATCGGCAATGGGTTGTTTTGCAAGGTTTCTTTGATTTTACTGCTGTTGAACAGATCCACCTGAACACTGTCGATGAGCTGCAGTGCCGCTTCAATTTTAAATCCAACGGCTCCGCCAGCAAATTTTCCTTTGGTTGGGCGCTCTTTGATGGCGACCTGAGTGACTTTATAGTCTTCGAAAAGCTTTTTGAGTGTGAACTGCAGTTTGCGTATGTTTTCACTGTCATTTGGATTGTTTAAGGGAAGTCGGATTTGACGACAGTCAGGAATTTGAAATAAGCCGTCTTCTTTCGACATGAGACAAAGGATGGCTTCACTGCCTTTGATTTCGACACCACAAGTAATCATAAAATAGCCTTATCATTGAAGATTTTTGCCATTATCTCATACTTGTTGTGATTCTCGCAGAGTAAAAAAAACTGCTTGTTTTCATGAAAAGAAGTCAGATCTAACGCGAAAAGGTTGGCCTCTGGTGGATTACACTCTTTTCATTTTCTTGTCTCTTAAAGTTACGCAGAATACGTTACTATTTCAAAATAATATTTTGTTAAATTGCAAAATACGAGATTTTCTACTGATTAATGTGCGAAAACGTATTTTTAGTCGGTGGTTGTTTTTCTTTACTCTGACAAATTAGGTTGTATTCAATGACTGCTTCATCGCCTCTTGGCGTGACACCACCACAGGTAAAATCTTTAGATGAAATTCTGCCACACGAGCCTTTATTGATGATGGGGGCGGGTCCTGTGCCTATTCCAGAACGCGTCGCCAAAGCCAACTCTGTGGTGATTAATCATTTGGGGAGTGTCATGGCTCAGGTTATAGACCAGGTTAAGTCCATGGCGCGCTACGTTTTTCAAACTGAATCCGAATGGGTTTTGGGTGTAGCGGGGCCAGCCTCGGCGGCGATGGAAATGGCGGTGGCCAATTTGTTGCAAAAAGATGAGCGAATCTTGTGTATCAACAATGGTTTCTTTAGTCATCGTATGGCAGAGATGGCCGCTCGTGTCGGTGCCGATGTTCATGAATTGCATGTCGGTACGTATGAGGCTGCGGACCCTGAACGAGTGCGTAAAGCGATTGAAGAAACCCGTCCCAAAGTTGTTACTTTGGTCCAGGGTGAAACCTCTAACACTGTGTTTAATCATACCTTGGAAGACATCGCTAAAATTGCGAAATCTTATGGTTGTTTAGTGGTAGTGGATGCGGTTTGTACCTTGAGTACCATGCCGTTGAAAATGGATGAGTGGCAAGTGGATGTAGTGATTACCGGTGGTCAAAAAGGCTTGTCTTCTATTCCAGGTGCGTCTTTGTTGGCTTTTTCGGATGAGGCTTGGTCCGCTATTAAGCGTCGTACTCAGCCTACCGCTCAGTGGTGCTTTGATGTGCAACTGGCAGAAAACTTCTGGCACAAAGATGGTTATCATTACACTGCACCAGTGTCTGGCATTATGGCGCTTCATGAAGCTTTAAAGTTGGTGTGTGAAGAGACTCTTGAGCAACGATTTGCTCGTCATTTGCGTTGCTCAAAAGCCTTGCAGACGGGGATCGAAGGAATGGGGCTAGAATTGTTTATTGCTTCGGAAGCGCGACTGAATTCTGTGGTTGGGATTAACATTCCGCAAGGATTAACCGCCAACCAAATTTGTCATCATATTTCGGATGTGTATCGAGTTGAAATAGCCGGTTCATTTGGACAGCCCATTGTGCGTATTGGTCAAATGGGAGAGCAATGTCGTGAACACAATCTGTTCCGCACCTTGCATGCTCTAGGCAGTACTATGCGAGATTTAGGTGTAAAAGTGGATCAGCCCAATGGTATGGCAGAGATGGAAGCGTATTTACAGCGTATGCCAAGAACCTTAGGGCAAGTGACTCAATCCGTCGCCTAGCCACGACAGATCATTTAGTGAGTAACAATGCCCCTTATGTTTGGGGCATTTTTGTTTCTGGCTTTTTATTTGGCATGAAACTGGCGAACAGGGCACCAAACGTAATGAATAAGCACGCGATGATTTGACCTTGGGTTAGCTCTGCTTCTGTAAACAGACCAAGCCAAGCGGTAGAAAGAGCTGGAGCGGTATAAGACAACACGCCCAATAAAGACAAATTGCCACGTTTAACACCAAAGTCCCAGCAAAAAAACGCCACACCAACTGGCCCTAATCCTAGACCAAGAATGGCGACCCAGGCACTGCTTGATAGAGTATCTGGTGTGGTTTCCATTGCGAAGTGACTGACGCCTGCCAGTATTGTGGTGATTAGGCAGTACCAAAGCACAGAGCTTGACGGTACATGTTGATAGCGTCGGTTAGCTACAGAATAACTAGACCACAGTAGGGCGCAAGCAAAAGCCGCGGCATACCCAGTCCAATGTACTTCAATATGGTTGCTATCTGCTAAGGGTGCTTTTGATTGCAGCATGATGGCTGTACCAATAAAAGCGACGACGGCACCAACGAGGTGAGTCCAAGATAGATGATTTCCCTTGGTCATACCGGCCATTAACACAATCAGCAGTGGCCATAAATAGGCGATGAGGCCAGCTTCCACTGGTGGTGCGTGCTGAAAAGCATAGAAATAACAAAAGTGATAGCAAAAAAAACCTAAGCCACCCATGGCGATGGCGCTTTTGGGTGTGCCTTGCCAAGAGGCTTTAATCTCTCCTTTAGCAAGATACACACAGAAAAACAGTATGGTTGCCACACCAAATGTCAGTGTTAACAGAAGCAAAGGTGGGACAAGACCGGCTTGTGTTGTAAATAGGGCTAAGATACTCCATAGCAAAATCGCAATGCTGCCAATAAGGGTGGCTTGTGGGGAGGAATGGTTTGATGTAGCCGTATTCATGAAATGCCCTTAACAATAGATATTTCTATAGCTTACGAGTTTTAAGGAGTTTTTACATTGTCAAAAACACGGAAAGGCGTTGTTAAAAACACGTTTTTTTACTAATCCGACAAAATAAAAAAGGCTGTTGACAGGGTGGTGACAGGTTTGAGCGTTAAGGTGAAGCTCATCAAGTTTACTGAGTATTTACTTTAGAAACTTGATTCGCTAACAAAAACAATAACAAGCAGGAGAAAATCATGCTTAAAAACCTATCTTTGAAGTCTGTTCTTGTCTCTGGTGCGGTCGCACTCTCTATGGTCGGACAGGCTCACGCCTATGAACCCGCTCGCAGTGCTGAATGTATCGCGCCAGCTAACCCTGGTGGTGGTTGGGACTTCACTTGTCGTAGTGTTGGTAAGGTTTTAGTCGATCAAGATTACATCAAAGGTAATGTGCAAACGGTTAATATGTCCGGTGCTGGTGGTGGTGTCGCATTTGCGCACACGGTCAGTAAACGAGCTAAAGATGATAACTTGATTGTTGCCGCCAGTACGGCAACCACAACTCGCCTTGCACAAGGCCAATTCCCAGGTATGAATTCAGACCAAGTAAAATGGGTTGGTACATTGGGTGCGGATTACGGCATCATTGCGGTTGGTAAAGACTCCAAATACACCTCTCTTAGTCAATTGATTGATGCCCTTAAGCAAGATCCTACTTCGGTGAAATTCGCTGGTGGTAGTGCGTCAGGCGGTTGGGATCATTTAAAAGTCTTGATGACAGCGCAAAAAGCACAGGTAGAGAATCTGCCTAAGATTCGTTACTTGGCATTCAGTGGTGGTTCTGAAGCGCTTGTTCAGGTAGTTGGCGGTCACGTTGACGCGTTCACCGGTGACGTTTCTGAAGTGAAAGGTTTTATGGATTCTGGTGATTTGCGTGTGTTAGCTGTGCTATCAGAACAACGTTTGCCAGCACCGTTTAATGCAATCCCAACGGCTATGGAACAAGGTATTGACTCTGTTGCACCAAACTGGCGTGGTTTCTATGTGCCAGGTAAAGCGAGCCAAGAATCTTATGATTGGTGGGTAGATACCATGAATGAGTTGTATACGACTCAAGAGTGGAAAGACATCATGACGAAAAACGGCCTGATGCCATTCCATAAGTCAGGCGCTGAATTTACCCAATTCGTTAAAAATCAAACCTTGGATATCCAAATCCTATCCAAAGACATCGGTTTGATCCGCTAATAGCACACCGTTATTTGGAGGGGGAACCCCCTCCTGTTTTCATTTTTATTTATTTTACTGATTAACTAACATGGAGCAGAAACATGCGCGTAAATGATCGTGTGTTTGGCATGCTGATGCTGATTCTCGCCGTTGCATATGGCTGGGAAGCGACACAATTTCCTGTGCCTTTTGGTGGGCATGAAAGTGTCGGACCTGAAACTTTTCCTATCATGCTGTCCATTATTCTCGGGATCAGCTCAATTTATATGATGGTACGACCAGACCCAGATGAGAAGTGGGCTCCAGTGGCTATGTTAGTGGAGTTGGCTATTGTGGTGTTGGCAATGTTGGCTTTTGCTTGGGCAATTGAGCCAATTGGCTTTATGCCAGCTGCTGCGTTGGTTGTGTCTTTTTTATGCTGGCGTATGGGCGCGAGTATTTCGAAGAGTGTGATGACTGGTGTAATTAGTTCTGTTGCCATCTTCTTCCTATTTAATCATGTGCTTGAGTTAGCTCTGCCACTCGGTTTATTGGAGTTTTAATATGGATACACTCAGTTTATTGATGCAAGGCTTTGCTGTTGCACTCACCCCAGAAAGCATTATGTTTGCCGTGGCTGGGGCGATTCTAGGAACACTTATTGGCGCATTGCCTGGTTTAGGTCCAGCAAATGGTGTGGCGATTTTGATTCCCTTGGCGTTCAGCTTGGGTTTATCACCAACATCGTCTCTTATCTTGTTGACCTCAGTGTATGCTGGTGCCATGTATGGTGGTCGTATTTCTTCTATCCTACTGAATATTCCAGGGGATGAGCCTGCCATGATGACCTGTTTGGATGGTTATCCTATGGCATTGAAGGGCAAAGCCGCTGAAGCTTTGGCGATTTCAGCGATTGCTTCGTTTATCGGCAGTTTTATTGCTACCATTGGCTTGGTGATTTTAGCGCCGATCTTAGCTAAATTTGCTTTGAAATTTGGTCCTTCTGAATACTTCGCTTTATTTGCGTTAGCTTTTGCGACTCTTGGCGGTATTACAGGTAAAAACCAATTTAAAACCCTAATGGCGGCGGCTATTGGTTTGATGATTGCGACGGTCGGTATTGATATTTCGACTGGTGTTCAGCGTTATACCTTCAACACCTTAGAGTTGTTTGAAGGGGTAGACTTCATTATTGCCATTGTTGGTTTGTTTGCCATCAGTGAATTGCTGTTCTTCCTTGAGCGTCATGCTGGTGATGGTCTGAAACAAGTGGCGATTAATAAGTTAAAACTGTCGGCGAAAGACATTATCAAAGTCTTGCCAGCGTCTATTCGTGGTGCTTTGCTGGGCTTTGTGTCTGGTGTATTACCTGGTGCTGGTGCTTCTCTTGGTAGTTTCATTAGTTACACTCTAGAGAAACGTACCTCGGATAAAGGCGAATTTGGTCATGGTGATCCGCGTGGTGTGGCAGCGCCAGAAGCGGGTAACAACGGTGCGGCATCGGGTGCGCTTGTGCCTATGTTAACTCTTGGTGTGCCAGGTAGTGGAACAACGGCTGTCTTATTGGCGATGTTGATTTCGCTGAATATCTCACCGGGTCCGATGTTGTTCCAACAAAACGCAGACCTAGTTTGGGGTGTGATTGCAGCCATGTTTGTTGGTAACTTGGTGTTGCTTTTGCTGAACATTCCTATGGTTGGCATCTTTGTGAAGTTGTTGAGCATTCCACCTAAATACCTTATGCCGATTGTGACCTTGATCGCTTCGGTCGGTATCTACTCTGTGAGTCACAGTGCGTTGGATTTGTATTTCATGGTAGGTTTTGGTGTTGCCGGCTACATTTTTCGTAAAGTGGATATTCCATTGGTACCGATTATTTTAGGCATGTTGCTTGGGCCTGAAATGGAAAAAAGCTTACGTCATGCCTTAGTTTTATCCGATGGCGATTGGAGTGTACTTTTCAATAGTGGCTTGAGTATTGGTTTATGGATCGTAGCAATTCTTGGATTGGTTCTACCTATTATTGTTGGTCCGATTGTCCGTGCTAAGATGGCCAGATCAAAAAATAGTACTCGCTAATTATTAATGCGATGACTCGAAAACTGAAAAATTCGGACGGTTTTTACCGTTCGAATTTTTTTGCTTTATACCAAAAAATAATAATGAATTAGTAGGCGTCTTATGAGAATTTTAGTCGTTGAAGATACGCAGGTTTTAGGCCAAGCCATATGTGAGCGTTTGACTTCTCTTGGTCATGGCGTTGATTTGATAACAGATGGTAAACAGGCGGATGAAATGCTGCGCTATCAATCTGTGGATTTGATCTTGCTGGATTTGAATTTACCAGGGTTGTCTGGTCTACAATTGTTACAAAAGTTACGCCAGCGCGACGATGATACGCCGGTGCTGATTTTGACGGCCCGTGATCACATTGAAGACCGTATTCGTCTGCTGGATGCTGGTGCAGATGATTACCTGACCAAGCCCTTTGATTTTGGTGAGTTAGAAGCCAGATGCCGAGCTTTATTAAGACGCAAACAAGGTTATGCGGCCAATGTCACAGAGCACGGTAATATCCAAGTGAATCGAGATAGTCGACAGGTGTTTATCGAAGGCGAGTTAACGCCAATTACCAATCGTGAATTTCGCTTGCTGGAGATCTTTCTTGGGCATCTAGGTCGAGTTTTAAGTAAAGATGAGATAACCGATCACCTTTTTAATTTCAATGAAACGCCAGGGCCAAATGCCATTGAGTTGTACGTTGGGCGCTTGCGAAAAAAGATGTTGAAAGGGGATTTACTGATCAGCACATTAAGAGGAATTGGCTATGTGGCAGAAATCACTCAGCCCACAAAATCTGAGTGATGATGAAAAGCTGGCGTTAAAAAAAGCCCCCTCATTACGCTTTCGTTTTATTGTCTCTGGTGTCATCGTTATATGCGTTATTGCTGGCATCGCAATTAATCTGATTTTTGACTACAGTCGTCAGTTGGCAGATTTATCCTATGATCGACTATTGCGTAGTGCCTTGTTGCAAATGGATGAAAATATCGCACTGATAGACAACCAGGTCAGTGTTGATATCCCTTGGTCCGCTTTTGCCACTCTAGCTCAAGCGGATGAAGATCGAGTGTTTTACAAGGTGGAAAGCTTAGAGCAGGGTTTCATTACAGGGTATAACGATTTGGATTCTGAGCCGCCCAAGCAGCCTGTTTTGGATCAAATGCAATTCTATAATCAAAGTTATTCTGATGAATTGGTCCGATTTGCTTGGCTCGAACGTCACCTAACAAACCCTGAAAGCGCACAAACTGTCCGTATTATTTTAGGCCAAACGCGTCTATCTAGGGAAAGAATGGCTTCCTCTATTACGCAACGTGCGGTTGAGGTGGTGGTGTTAATTGCATTGGTTGCCATTGCCTTAATTATGATCGGTAGTCATCTGGTATTGCGTCCTTTGCATCGCATTGAGTGGGCGCTAGAAGAGCGTGTAAAAGGCGATTTAACGCCGATTACCATCAACACACCAAAAGAAACGCATCACCTTAAAGTCGCCATTAATCACTTTATGGCGCGTTTACAAAAGAACCTTGAGCAACTCGAAAATTATACGGCAGATGCCGCGCATCAATTGCGTACGCCTTTGGCGAGTTTGAAAGCGTTGGCAGAGAATGCACGGGATAATACCTCACCAGAAAAACAGCATCAGGCCCTCGAGAATATCGTTCGTCAGTGTGATTATCTGAGCCAGACCGTCACCTTATTATTGAATCAAGCTGTGGTGTCACATCGCTTGCAAACTCACCGATTGGAACCAATAGACTTGTTGGAGCCAATTACGGCGTCTTGTCGTGAACACGCTGTGCCAGCGTTACATCAAGGAGTGCGTTTGTCTTATGAATGTTCGCTTCAGGAGGCTTGGGTGCTTGGTGATAGTTTTTCGATTCAGCAGATGATGCAAAACCTAATCGAGAATGCTGTGCGTTATAGTGGCCATCAAAAACAGCAGCAAACAGATGTCATTGTTCGAGTAGAGGAGCTGTCGAAAATCTACCGTATTCAGGTGATTGACTATGGTGATGGCATTGCTGAAGAAGAAAAGGAGCGCGTGTTTGAGCGTTTTTATCGGGCTCGTTATGACATCGCAGGGAGTGGCGTTGGCTTGTCCATGGTGAAAGACATTTTAGATCATCATCATGCTCATATCGAAATTCTTGATACGCAGCCCAAGGGCACCACCTTTCAAGTGGACATAGACAAATTAAGTTTCTTCCGAGGGCAAATCTGATGAAAGCATGGTTTACGATTGTGATGTGTTTTAGTTTGTCGTTGGCTTGGGCGGAGTCTCCAACCGTCTGGTTTGGAAAAAAGAATGCATCACGAGTATTAGTGATTAATTCGGCTTTAGACTTGACGTCATTTGAACCCATTTTGCAGGATTTTGTAGCGCAATACCCAGACGTTCGAGTTGCTTATCGTGATGTGAATACTCTTGAACTTTATTATTTGACCATTAAAGAGCAATCGAATCCAGTGGCGAGTTTGGCGATTAGCAGTGCTATGGATCTGCATTTTAAGCTGGTCAATGATGGCTATGCTCGAACTTATCAGTCAAGTTTAACGGACAATTTACCGCAAGACTTTAAGTGGCGTGATCAGCTTTTTGCATTTTCATTAGAGCCGATTGTGATGTTGGTCAACAAAGATGCCTTTCCTGGGCCGCTACCGGAAGACCGGCAGTCATTGTTGCAGACCATACGACAGCATGGTCCAGCGATGACAAAGCGAATTGGTACGTATGATATACGCCAAAGTGGTGTGGGTTACCTTTTGGCGAGCCAAGATGCTCGCCAGGCGGATTTAACGTGGGGGCGTTTGTTAGAAGCGTTTGGTAGTCACGATGTGCAGACCTATTGTTGTACTCATAACATCATAGACGATGTAGCGGACGGTAAGTTGGTGTTGGGTTATAACTTACTTGGTTCGTATGCCTCACAAAGAGCAAAAGACGATGATCGTCTTAAAATGATTTTGCCGAAGGATTTTACCTTGATGTTAATGCGCGCAGCCTTGATACCCAAAAATGCGCCAAACCCTCAGGATGCAGGTTTATTTATTGATTTTTTATTGTCTGATCGCGCTCAAAAAATGATGCAAGAGCAGGGACTGCTATTCCCAATACATCCCGATATTAAGAATGCAGAAGACCCTTTTGTGGTCAGTGCACCAGGGCCAACTGGCATCATAGAGCTGGACCAGCAGTTATTAGTGGGACGGGATCATGCCAAACAGCAGCGCTTTATTCGCAACTGGGAAATTGCTTTTGAGATTCAACGAGAAGAGTAGAGCGAAAAGTACCAGGTGTCATATTTTCATGCTGATGGAAGAGTCTGACAAGGGCGCTGGCGTTGCTTAGTCCTACTTTTTCTGCAATCTCATCAAGGCTGTCTCTAGAGGAAGAGAGCCAATATTTTGCCGCTGTCAGTTGCTTTTTAAGAAGATATTGCTTTGGTGTTATACCAAGTTGTTGCTTAAACAAAAGCGTTAACTGACCGCTACTTAAATGCACTTGTTGAGCAACTTCCTTGATGGTTAAGCCACTAGCGAACTCATGGTCGATCAGCTGTTTGGCTTTTTGCAACCGGATATGAGCGTGTCGAAGTGTCTCTTTGGGTACAGGTAATAAATGCTCTAACAAGGCTAAGGCTTGCTGTTGTTTGAGTGTGCTTGGATCTGCTGACAGGGTGGATAAGAAGGGCAAATAGGCTTGGGCTTGTGGGGTTAATTGGATGAATTTTTCTTGGCTTATTAGGTCTTGATTCCAAATAGGCAGTGCGTTTAATACTAGGCAGCGGTTGTCTTGCACTGCTTGATGCGTATGTGCCTGTTGCGATGAAATAAGACAGGCTTGACCGAATTCGACAGCTTGTTGTTGGCCTTCCACTTCCAATTCTAATTGTCCTGAAAGTGGCATAACGATTTGGGTGTGTGAGTGAAGGTGTGCCTTATCTGTACCTTGATAAGAGAGGATTTCAATGGAATCACGCACTGTCTTGTCCTAGTCTTGCTGTTCAGGTGATTACTTTTTAATACTGTCGTAGACTGTCAGTATTAACCGCGTCATAAATGATAAATCAATCTTTCTTTCCAGAGACTGATACTCTATACCTATCTAGACTTAAGCAAAAGGGGAAGTCATGCGATATCTATTGGTTGGTTTGTGTGGTTTGTGGTTACAAGCTGCGTCGGCTGAAATAACAATGCAACTCCTAGATCAAGATCAACAACCGGTTACAGACGCGGTGGTTTTTGTGACAGGTAAAGCGGCTACTGGTCCAATGGACAGTGCTGTGATGGATCAGATCGATGAGTCTTTTGTACCTAGAGTATTGGTCGTTCAAAAAGGGCAATTTGTTCGATTCCCTAATAGTGACGATATTCGACACCATGTTTACAGCTTTTCAGAGCCGAAAAGCTTTGAGATTAAGTTGTATAAAGGGTCCGATATAGAGCCTATTCAATTTGATAAACCAGGGTTAGTCATTTTAGGCTGTAATATTCACGATGATATGATTGGTTATATCTTTGTTGCAGATAATGAATACGCGGTTAAAACCAATGATCAAGGATGGGTGACCTTGCCAGTGGAAGCAGGTGACAGTGTTTCTATTTGGAATGAACGATTTGTCGAAGGGGTGAATACGATCAAGCGTTTTGACGTCGGCCGTGAAGCTCGTCAAACGGTCACGTTAGATCTTTATCCTCCGATTGAAGAGAGCGATCACTCTGATCACGACTATGACTATGATTGGTGACATAAAGCTTAAGGTATCCATTTGTCTTATTGTGTTTAGGTGCAGTAACCTTCATGGCATATAAGTTGATATGACAAACTCGTGCGGTAAAGAAATACCGAAAAAATAATGCTCAAATAGCCGATTGTGGCCTCTTTATGATAAGGATTTAAACAAATGGAAGTAATACTTCACTACTTATTAAGTGTACAAGTACTGGTACTGGTTTTAGCGGTTTTTCTCTTAAAGAGTTCCATAAAGTTTGTGCCGCAAAACCGTGCTTTCCTGATTGAGCGTTTTGGTAAATATCAATCTACAAAAGAAGCGGGTTTGAACTTTATCTTACCCTTTATTGATCGTGTCGCGGCCGATCGCTCTTTAAAAGAGCAAGCCGTTGATGTGCCAGAACAGAGCGCGATTACCAAAGACAATATCTCTCTTCATGTTGATGGCGTATTGTATTTTCGAGTGCTCGATCCTTATAAAGCGACTTATGGTGTTGATAATTATGTGTTCGCTGTCACTCAGTTAGCGCAAACCACCATGCGTTCTGAGTTAGGTAAAATGGAGTTGGATAAAACCTTTGAAGAACGAGATCAATTGAATACCAACATTGTCTCTGCCATTAACGAAGCGGCGGGTCCTTGGGGGATTCAGGTGTTACGTTACGAGATTAAAGACATCATACCACCTCATTCTGTAATGGAAGCAATGGAAGCTCAGATGAAAGCTGAGCGTGTTAAGCGTGCGCAGATTCTTGAGTCAGAGGGGGATCGTCAAGCGGCGATTAACCGTGCTGAAGGTGAAAAGGCGTCTGTGGTTCTTGCGGCAGAAGCGGATAAGGAAGAACAGGTGTTGCGTGCCGAAGGTGAAGCGAAAGCCATTGTCGCTGTTGCTCAAGCACAGGCAGAAGCATTGCGAAAAGTGGGTGAAGCGGCTGCGACTGAGGAAGGCCAAAAAGCCATTCAACTCGATTTAGCGACAAAAGCCATCGAAGCCAAACGCGCTATTGCGAAAGAGTCGTCGGTTGTCTTATTGCCAGACGGAGCGACAGAAGCGTCTTCTTTAGTGGCGCAAGCGACCACTATAATCCAGCAAATGAATAAAGGTAATTAGAGTATGAACTTTTTCGCCGAAAACCTTGCTCAAAGTCTTTTAGTTGTGGGGTTGATTTTATTGGTGATCGAAGTGGCTGTATTGGGTTTCTCGACCTTTTTCTTATTCTTTGCAGGCATCGGTGCCGTATTAACCAGTGTGCTTTTGTATGTGAATATGATTCCTTACACGATGTTAAGCGCCTTGATGAGTACAGGTATCTTGACTCTGATCGCCGCATTGGTGATTTGGCGTCCGTTAAAATCTATGCAAGCGAATGTGAGTGTAAAAAAAGCGCAGGGAGATTTGGTTGGGCATCAATTTATACTTAAAGACACGGTGTCGCCAACAGAATCGCCTACTCATCAGTACTCTGGTGTGCAATGGCATTTAGTTAGTGAAGAGACTATTGAAGCGGGTACTCGTGTGGAAGTCATTGAGGCTCAAGTAGGAATATTCCATATTAAAGCAATGGATTAACGTGTTTTCAAAAGCATAAAAAAAGGCCGAGTTAGTCGATCTGACTGCTCGGCCTTTTTATTATAGAAATACGATTACCGTAGAATCAATAGTGGAATATTGCTCTCGATGATCATTTTACTGGTGTTACTGCCGACGAAAAATTGGCGAACCTTCGAATGGGCATAGGCACCCATGGCCATTAAATCAATATTATGGTCATCACGATATTGTGTTAGCACTGGGTAAATCTTCCCGGGCTGAATGCTGGCGGTTACTTGAAAGCCTTCTTCTTCCAGCATGGCTTGGGCTGCTTCGAGCTTTTCTTTACGTCCTGGCGTGTCATCTCCTGCCATCACTAAGTGGCATTTGAGACCTAGTAACAAAGGACTTTTTGCAATTCTTGCAATGGCATTATCGGCCGCCTCGCGACCATCGTAGGCAATCATGAAATTTTTTGGTGGCGTGAATTCACCAATGCTAATAAGAATAGGTCGATGTTGGCTGCGTGCTACTCGTTCAATATGAGAGCCAATGGTGTGAGCGTTCATCGTATGGTGGTCGCCTAAGCGTCCTAGTACGATTAGGCGTGTATCTTCTTCCAGCTCTGCTAGGCTTTCGACAAGATCGCCATGTCGCTGTAATTGGGAGACTTGTTTGGCGCCGGCTTGCAAGGCATAAGACTTGGCATTGTCCAGAATCATTTTGCCGTGCTCAAGGGCTAACTTAGCCCGTTTTGCATCGAGCTCGACTAACTCATCTAGCAAATGTTCCCGGCTGCCAAAACCAATGGAGCCGGATAGGTCTTCTTCCGTTCGGCTCTCATCTTTTTCTAAAGAGTGCAACAAAATCAGAGGACAGGATAATTGTTTTGCCGCCCACACCGAAGCGGAGGTGACGTATTCTGATAATGAAGAACCATCAATACAGGCAATTACGTTTGTCATGGTTGCACTCCTTTATTGTTTTAATGGTTTTAGTGTCCGCCCATTAACTTCTCAACTTCTTCTGGGTCGTTATGAACACCAAATTTATCGACGACGGTCGCGCTGGCTTGGTTCATGCCAAGTAACTCAACCTCAGCCCCTTCGCGGCGGAATTTAATGACCACCTTATCTAAGGCTGATACCGATGTAATGTCCCAAAAATGGGCATCCGATAAATCAATCGTAACCTTTTCGACCGCTTCTTTAAAATCAAAAGAGGCCGTGAATTGATCTGAAGACGCAAAAAAGACTTGTCCAATGACTTTGTATTTTCGGTGTCCTGCAGTATCACCAAGTTCGCTCGTAACGGCCATGAAACGACCAATTTTATTGGCAAAAAACATGGCCGCTAACAATACGCCAACAAACACGCCTAGCGCTAAGTTATGCGTGTAAACCACGATAGAAACAGTGGCTAACATAACAATGTTAGTAGAAAGTGGGTGTTTTTTCAGGTTAATCACGGATTCCCAAGAAAAAGTGCCGATGGAAACCATGATCATCACCGCAACCAGTGCGGCCATCGGAATTTGACCGATTAGGTCGTCTAAGAATACCACCATGATGAGCAGCAAGAAGCCGGCAATAAAAGTGGATAATCGGCCGCGACCACCAGATTTGACGTTAATCACAGATTGACCAATCATGGCACAGCCTGCCATACCGCCAAGTAAACCAGAAGTGATGTTGGCAACCCCTTGGCCTTTACACTCACGGTTTTTATCACTATTAGTATCTGTGAATTCATCAACGATCGTGGCTGTCATCATAGATTCAAGTAAACCAACGACAGCTAAGCCTAAGGAGTAAGGCAAAATGATCCAAAGGGTTTCAAGGTTTAAAGGCACATCAGGCCATAAGAATATTGGTAGCGTATCTGGTAGCTCACCCATATCACCAACGGTACGAATGTCCAGTCCATAAGTCATAGCAAAACCGGTGAGAAGAACAATACAGACTAAAGGCGAAGGAATAGCTTTACCAATAACAGGCAGCAATGGAAATAGATAAATGATGCCTAAACCAACTGCTGTCATCGCGTATACGTGCCAAGTAACGTTGGTCAGTTCGGGTAATTGCGCCATGAAAATTAAGATGGCTAAGGCGTTAACAAAGCCAGTCACAACGGATCTAGAAACAAACCGCATTAGGCTGCCTAACTTGAGGTAGCCAGCGATAATTTGAAACACACCCGTTAATAAGGTGGCGGCCAACAGATATTGCAAACCATGATCTTTAACCAAGGTAACCATAAGCAGTGCCATAGCACCTGTAGCCGCAGAAATCATGCCAGGGCGACCGCCGAAAAACGAAATCACCACAGCAATACAGAATGAGGCATACAGGCCGACTTTTGGATCTACACCTGCAATGATAGAGAATGCGATGGCTTCAGGAATGAGCGCCAATGCAACAACAGTACCGGCGAGAGAGTCGCCTTTTATATTTGAGAACCAGTCTCGTTTTATCGTATCGATCATGTATTACCTTCTGCATGTATTTAGTCGCAATGAAAATTGCTATCAAGAGTGGCGTTGGGGCTCAACAAACAACTGGAAGGTTGTCTTGTGGGGGCACTATTAGAGTCTAGAAAAGGCTCAGATACACCATGGAAGAATGGTTGATAGTACAAACGCCAGAAATTTCCCAAATTATAAAGAGTTAGCCTATTTAAGGCAATCATAAGGCTTATTTATGATGCTTCGGTTACAGAGATTAACATTAATACACAAAGAACTTGGTCTAACTGTACCAAGGTACAATAGCGACACTTTCACAACTCTTCTATCTTGTAGTCAATCATAAATTTAATCCGTCATTTACCGGAGACACCGCATGAGCGATAACCAAGTATCATTTGCAACCCTAGGTGATCAAGTTGGCGTTATTACAAAATTAAGTGGTTCAGTTGTTGTTGAATCAATTGATGGCCAAGAACGAGTGGTGAAAGTTGGCGACCCTGTATTCTTTGGGGAAGTCGTTCGTACTGGAAATAACGGTAGCGTGACGATTGCCTTTGCTGATGGCACAGAAGTGCAAATTGGCAATGATGCTAATGTCGAAATAAATGACGAAATTTATAACTCTGGTAGTAATGAAGACCTTGTGGCGGATTCATCCAGTGATGTGGATGCCCTTCAACAAGCCATTTTGTCTGGTGATGACCCAACCTTAATTCAAGAAGCGCCGGCCGCAGGTGAAACGCCTAGCGAGCAAGACCGTGTAGATGTTGAAATTGAACGAAATGACAACAGTGCCTTACCAGGCTTTGGTAGTGACTCTTTGGCCCTTCCTACGTATGGATATGATACGGATAATGGATTTGGCTCTAATCTTCGAAATACAGCTAACACAACGATAAGTGAATCAACTTCAAATGATTCAGTTGAAGATACTGTAGCCGAAGCCGGTACAGTAACAATTGATACCATTACATTAGATGACCAGATTAACGCGTCAGAAGCATTAGGTTTGGTATCTGTTACCGGTACTGCTGCTGGGGGCGATATCTCTACTGGCGATACTGTTACGTTAGTCATCGCAGGAAATACTTATACAACGACCGTGCAATCAGATTCTACTTGGTCTGTTGATGTTGACGGTATGGATTTAGTTGCAGATACAGAGTTTGATGCGGTTGTATTATCTGCAGATGAAGCGGGTAATACGGTTGAAAGCGTCGGTTCATCAACACATACGGTGGACGATTCTGAGCTGCTTGTGAACCTGGATATTGATCCAATTACTGAAGACAGTGTTATCAATGCAGCTGAAGCGTCAACAACGGTAACAGTTACAGGGACAGTAACTGGCGATAGCTTTGAAACTGGTACTGTAACCTTAGTAATTAATGATGTTAATTATACCGCTGATGTAAATGACGACGGCACTTGGTCTGTTGATGTGGCTGGCACCGATTTGGCTGCGGATTCTGATACCGAAGTTTCTGCAAGTGTGACTGTGAGTAATAGTATTGGTCAGGAAGGAACTGCTGCAACAACTGAAGCATATTTCATAGACACATCTGCTAGAGCCTCAATTCGTGTTAATTCAATCACAAGTGATGATGTTATTAGCGCCGATGAAAGTGCTTCCACTGTCACAGTCTCCGGTCGAGTTGGTTTCGATGCATCAGCAGGTGATATTGTCACAATGACAATTGGCGGTACTTTATATACAGCTGAAGTTCAGGCCAATAAAACTTGGAGTGTAGAAGTTGCTGGTAGTGACCTTGCAGCAGATACATCTTTTGATGTAACTGTTATAGGAGAAGATGCATCTGGTAACCCATATTCAGCAACAACGACTTCAACTCATACGGTTGATCTTGCAGCAGAAGCAGGTACGGTGACGGTCAACAACATCACCGAAGACGATGTAATCAATGCCGCTGAATCTGCTCAAACCATCGCGGTAACGGGTACCGCAACTGGTGGCGACATTGCTTCTGGCGACACAGTGACCTTGGTCATCAACGACACCGAATACACCACAACCGTTGGTGCAGACGGCACTTGGACAGTGGATGTGGAAGGTTCTGACTTGGCAGCCGACACTGAGTTTGATGCAGTGGTAAGCTCTGAAGATGCTGCTGGCAACACTGTCAATACAACGGGTTCTTCTGAACATACCGTTGATCTAGTTGCGGAAGCAGGTACGGTGACGGTCAACAACATCACCGAAGACGATGTAATCAATGCCACTGAATCAGCTCAAACCATCGCGGTGACGGGTACAGCAACTGGTGGTGATATCGCGGAAGGCGATACGGTTACCCTAGAAATTAATGGTCAAACGTACACAACTCAAGTAGCCGAAGATGGCACTTGGACAGTGGATGTGGCTGGTTCTGACTTGGCTGCTGATACGGACTTCGATGCGGTGGTAAGCTCTGAAGATGCTGCTGGCAACACAGTCGATACAACAGGGTCTTCTGAACATACCGTTGATCTAGTTGCGGAAGCAGGTACGGTGACTGTTAACAACATCACCGAAGACGATGTGATCAATGCGTCTGAATCTGCTCAAACTATCGCAGTGACTGGTACAGCAACTGGTGGTGATATCGCGGAAGGCGATACCGTTACTCTAGTAATCAACAACACAACTTACACGACAACGGTCGGTGCAGATGGCACTTGGACAGTGGACGTAGCTGGTTCTGACTTGGCAGCCGACACTGAGTTTGATGCGGTGGTGACCTCTTCTGATGAAGCTGGCAATAACGTTCAAACGACTGGTTCTTCTGAACATACCGTTGATCTAGTTGCGGAAGCAGGCACGGTGACGGTCAACAACATCACCGAAGACGATGTAATCAACGCGACTGAATCAGCTCAAACCATCGCGGTAACGGGAACCGCAACTGGTGGTGATATCGCAGAAGGCGATACCGTTACTCTAGTAATCAACAACACAACTTACACGACAACGGTCGGTGCAGATGGAACTTGGACAGTGGATGTGGAAGGCTCTGACTTGGCAGCCGACACTGAGTTTGATGCGGTGGTGACCTCTTCTGATGAAGCTGGCAATAACGTTCAAACGACTGGTTCTTCTGAACATACCGTTGATCTAGTTGCGGAAGCAGGCACGGTGACGGTCAACAATATCACCGAAGACGATGTAATCAACGCGACTGAATCAGCTCAAACCATCGCGGTAACGGGTACAGCAACTGGTGGTGATATCGCGGAAGGCGATACCGTTACTCTAGTAATCAACAACACAACTTACACGACAACGGTCGGTGCAGACGGCACTTGGACAGTGGATGTGGAAGGTTCTGACTTGGCAGCCGACACTGAGTTTGATGCAGTGGTAAGCTCTGAAGATGCTGCTGGTAACACAGTCAATACGACTGGTTCGTCTACTCACACAGTGGATACTGAAGCAACTGCTGGTACGGTGACGGTCAACAACATCACCGAAGATGACGTAATCAACGCGACTGAATCTGCTCAAACCATCGCCGTAACGGGAACCGCAACTGGTGGTGATATCGCAGAAGGCGATACCGTTACTCTAGTAATCAACAACACAACTTACACGACAACGGTCGGTGCAGATGGCACTTGGACAGTGGATGTGGAAGGTTCTGACTTGGCAGCCGACACTGAGTTTGATGCGGTGGTAAGTTCGGAAGATGCTGCTGGCAACACTGTCAATACAACGGGTTCTTCTGAACATACCGTTGATCTAGTTGCAGAAGCAGGTACGGTGACGGTCAACAACATCACCGAAGATGACGTAATCAACGCCGCTGAATCTGCTCAAACCATCGCGGTAACGGGTAC
>NZ_QNRF01000002.1 GCF_003314975.1 Marinomonas aquiplantarum | reverse complement strand
TCAATCTGAGCCATGATCAAACTCTTCAGTTAAAAAGTTTGCTCACTCAAATCTCGAAACACTAACAATTACTTAATAAAGCGAATTGACGTGTTAGACTCTCGTAAGACTTCAATTTCTTTTTTGAAGCCCCAGCGAGCGCCCACACAAATTATCTGATTATCTATTTTAAAGAGCGTTGCCGTTACACTTAAGCTGCTTTCCCTCTGCTAGAGAGTGAAGCCCTGTCCGTGTCAGCGAGGGCGTATATTAAGGATCTACAGATTTTTAGCAAGTACTTTTTAATTCTTTTTTATAAAATACTTTTTTACCTTCTGAGTTTGCGGAATTCGTATAAGAAGCAATGGAATAGCAAAAACGCTGAACCAAACAAGAATGCTGGTATCACTCTTTATTTGCCACCATAAATGCAGCCACACCAATATAGCTGACAAGTAGATAGATCGATGCAGTGGCTTCCAACGTTTCGCCAGTTTTTTCATCATTCGCTTATGGCTAGTGATAGCCAACACCGTCAAAATCACCAATGCCCCCACCCCTGCATAAATGTAAGGCTTTTCGATTAAGTCACTCGCGATCCACGTCCAACTCAATCCAGCGAATAACACTAGGTAGCAAATCATATGCAATAAGGCATACAAAAAAGACGACAGACCAATGAAGCGTCGATAACGTGCTAAGAATTTAAATCGGGTATATTTGGTAAACGGGGTCATGAAGAGCACTAAGACCAGTGACACACAAGCCCAAATACCAGTAAGTCGCATGAGGATTTTGCCAGGATCTGGAAAGTATTGCCCCATTAGCAAAGACACCAACATCCACAGAAACGGCAAACTAAACACTATTAGTATCCAAGGTTTTTCTTTTCGGTCCCAGAACTGCGTCATATTAGTAATACCGAGTCAGATCCATTCCCTGATACAGACCCGCCACTTCTTCTTGGTAACCATTAAACATTTGCGTTTCAATTACATTAGGGAAGAGAACGCCACCGGGTAAACGTCGCTCTTGTTTTTGTGACCAGCGGGGATGATCGACTCCTGGATTTACATTTGCATAAAAACCATATTCATTTGGAGCCAACATATTCCATGTTGTTTGTGGCATGGATTCAACGAAACGAATAGTGACAATTGATTTAATGCTTTTAAAACCATACTTCCAAGGTAAAACCAAGCGCAACGGCGCGCCATTTTGGTTAGGCAGTACACTTCCATACATACCGACCGCCAAGAAAGCCAGTGAGTTCATTGCCTCATCAATACGCAGACCTTCACGGTAAGGCCAATCTAATGCATTACCTCTCTGGGCAGGCATTTGTTTAGGGTCATACAAGGTTTCAAAATATACGTACTTCGCTTTTGAATTGGGCTGAAACGTCTTAAGAAACTCGCCAAGCGGTATGCCAATCCAAGGAATCACCATGGACCAAGCCTCAACACATCTTAAGCGATAAATACGCTCTTCCAATTGACTGTCTTTTATGAAGTCTTCAACATCAAAATCCCCTGTATTATCGGCTTCACCTTCTACTCGAATCTTCCAAGGAAAGGGTTGCATGGCGTCAGAATAATCCGCGGGATCACTTTTACCATAACCAAATTCATAGAAATTATTGTAGGTGGTTGCGACATCATAAGGCGCCGCTGTTTCGGATTGACCGAAAGGCGTTTTGCTTAACCGATTAAAAGCCCCTTCAAGAGAAGCCGGATTAGCAAGAGGACTAACATCTTGATTCGCCGCTAGAACGCGACCGGAAAAGCCTAAAGAACTTGCCCCGATCAGGCCCGCCTGCATAAATTGACGTCGATTTAAATAGACAGACTCAGGCGTCACACTACTTTCATGGCAATCCGACGCTTTTGCAATTTTAATCTGCATGACACACCTCTATTTGAAGACTTAATTAATAGAGTGTGCCCGCAGAGAAAGGTTCAAAACCGACACAAATCTATTCGATATAGCTTAGTCGGTTTGAGGTTGAAAATTATTACCGTAAAGATTTAAAAACAATGCCACCAATACCCCAAAGCCCATATAAACAGAATACGGACATCAGGACCAATGAAGGCTCAAGCGCGACCAACACTAACACCAACACCGCCATCAATAGCACGACAAAAGGCACACGACCTTTAAGGTTTAAGTCTTTAAAACTACGGTATTTGACATTACTCACCATCAGAAGACCAACGACAGGCACCAACAGCGCCATTAGAGTGGATAGGGTTTCACCTGCGATACCACTTTCATTCGACGCCCATATCACACTGGCCACAATGGCGGCCGCGGCAGGACTAGGCAAACCTGTGAAGTAACGTTTTTCTTCGACACCTAGCATGGTATTAAAACGAGCTAAACGTAAGGCGGCGCCAACGGCATAAATAAACGCTGCGATCCAGCCTACTTTTCCAAGTGGCGCCAGTGACCAAGTAAATGCGACTAACGCAGGCGCAATACCAAACGACACCATGTCCGCCAAAGAATCGTATTCCGCGCCAAAAGCACTTTGCGTATGAGTCAGACGAGCAACACGCCCATCCAAACCATCAAAAACCATGGAAATAAAGATCGCCACGGCCGCATGACCATAATCTCCATTCATCGCGGCGATAATGGAATAAAAACCCGAAAACAAAGCGGCTGTTGTGAATAAGTTAGGCAGCAAGTAAACCTCTTTTCTAGGCTGCTTTTTCTCATCACAAATTTCCGCTTCCTCCACTGAGTCTATATCCGATTTATCCATTTCGGGGTCTTTAATGTCATCATTAGGCATTTAACATAACCTTCTTTTCAATGTAATTACTTCAGTTTAGCAAACGCGCGTTTTGCTGCTGCAATGGTAAAATCAATGTCTTCGTTTGTGTGCGCTTGCGAGATAAACCCAGCTTCGAAAGAGGCCGGTGCAAAATATACCCCCTCCTCCAACATATAGTGGAAAAAGGCTTTAAATTTATCCAAATCACACTCTTGTACCTGAGCAAAGCTAGTGACCTTCTCCGCCTCGGTAAAAAAGAAACCAAACATACCGCCAACACTCACCACACAAAATGGCACACCAGCCTCATCCGCAGCGGCCTTTAAGCCGGTAACTAAACGCGTCGCCTTTTCACCTAATGTTTTATGGAAATCAGGTTCACTGATTTTATTTAGAACGGCTAAACCGGCCACCATAGCGACAGGATTACCTGACAAAGTCCCAGCTTGATAGACAGGTCCTAAGGGTGAAATGCATTCCATAATCTCGCGTTTACCACCAAAAGCGCCAACAGGCATACCAGCACCAATCACCTTCCCTAACGTGGTTAGATCTGGCTGAATATTATAATGCTCCTGAGCACCACCCAAGGCGACACGGAAACCTGTCATCACCTCATCAAAAATCAGCACCGCACCAGATTCATCACACACTTGGCGCAAGGACTCTAAGAAACCTACTACCGGTGGGATGCAATTCATATTGCCAGCGACTGGCTCGACAATGATACAAGCCACTTGATCGCCGATGTCAGCAAAACATTGCTTAACCCCATCAATATCATTGTATTGCAAAGTAATAGTATGTTGCGCAAGATCCGCCGGTACACCTGGTGAATTAGGCACACCTAAGGTCAGAGCGCCGGAACCAGCTTTTACCAACAAAGAATCAGAGTGACCATGATAACAACCTTCGAACTTTACGATTTTATCACGGCCTGTATAACCACGAGCCAAGCGAATCGCACTCATAGTTGCTTCTGTACCCGAGTTGACCATGCGCACCATGTCCATAGAAGGAACCAATTCACACACCTTCTCCGCCATGGTGATTTCCACCTCTGTAGGCGCACCGAAGCTTAAACCGAAATCCAATTGTTGGCGCACAGCATCTAACACATCGGAATGAGAATGACCTAAAATCATCGGCCCCCAAGAACCAACGTAATCGACATAGCGTTTTTTATCTTCATCATAAACATACGCACCTTCACCACGCTGAAAAAACACTGGCGTCCCACCAACACCATTAAACGCTCGAACGGGGGAGTTAACGCCACCAGGGATTCGGTGCTGTGCGCGTGCATAAAGATCTTCTGAACGACTCATAATTTGCTAAATCCTATTACTAATATATTCTCATTCATACGAAAAAAAGGCTGCTTTTAGTCGTCATGTTTCAGTAAAAATTGATCCAATCGATGTTTTGAAACCACACAATATGTGGCATTCGATAAACGAATTAATACATCATTTTGTCTGGTTTCTTGAAACCAACCTAGTAAAGCTTCTAAGGACGACGGCTCATCAATTTGTAAAATACCTTCACATGAGACCGCTAGCCTTAAATCCATCACCCCCACATCTTGATCAAACCGAAGCCAAGCTTGTGGGCCAATGTCCAAATTTTGTAAGGCTTCTAAAATATGAGCACGATGTACCCAATACCAACGCCCATCAGTTTTGAATACCACATAGTTTACCATACTTGAAGCCAAATCTTTCACTTGCTCAAGAGGAATCTTGACCGCTAGGACCATAACCTCATCCGCGACAGAAGACACTTTATGCTGCCGCAGATGTCGTCGAAAAGGGCTCATTGAAGAGGCCATCCCCATAAACTTAAGCCTTTCGACAAAAATGGACTCTTGATGAAATAACACTCTTAGCAAAAGACAAGACAGCACAATCACAAACAAAGCAGGCACAATGGCTGCTGAAGACTGCGTCATTTCGATAATGGCAACCAAAGCCGTTAACGGTGCTTGAAAACTGGCGGCCATCATAGCCGCCATTCCTAATAGAGCAAACAAGGCGATATTATCCGCCTCCACCCCAAAAACTAAAGCAACAAAGACCCCAGCGATACCACCAATAACGAAAGCCGGTCCAATCATACCACCGGGAATACCGAGACCAATGGTGACGGCCGTCAATACGGTTTTCACTAAGATCAATACCAACAAAGCATAAACAAACAAATCGCCCACCAATAGACGACTTAAAGACCCATAACCAATGCCCAAACTTTCGGGCAAATAAGATGCTGCAAGCGCCGTAAATAGAGCTACGATGGAAAAGCGCCACCAGACAGAAATCTGACTAAAACGCCAAGCCATTTTTTGAGTATGGAAAAACAACACCACCAGCAGGACAATCATCACCACCAATAATAGGCAAGCAGCCAATAATTCCAGTGATAAGGTCACATGATGCAATGCATTAATATCAAATACATTCATCGGCCCAATAAGATAATGACTAACAAAGGTCGCCACCACAGAAGACAGTAATACTGGCAACACAAAATGCTGTCGGTATTCTAAGAAGATCACTTCAAAAGCGAACAACACACCTGCTAATGGGGTCTGAAAAATTGCCGATATGGCCCCAGCCACACCACAAGCCAGCATGGTTTCAACACCGTACTGGGTCAACTTTGCTCGCACCGCTAATACACTTCCTAGAGTGGCTCCAAGGTGCACAGCCGGCCCTTCTTTGCCCATCGACAAACCACCAAGCAACCCCACAACAGCAGAGACAAATTGCATCAGCCCATTCCACACGGGCAAATGTCCACCATGATAGGTTAGCCTCTCAACCACATAGGGCACACCAACCTTGTGATACGCTTTCGGGACAAAATGAAATAATAAGGCCAACAGAAAGCAGGCCAGAACAGGCAGAGAGATACGAGTGATCAACGGCAATGAAGTAAAGGAATCAAACTCCATATTGATAAAATAACGCGCGGGAATGTACATAACCAAATAAAAAAAGGCCATGACCAAACCACACACTAAGCCACATAAGCCTCCCAATACAGACAACTTAAACAAGTCATCATAAGATTTTGCCGCTGCTAGCCACTTTTCCTTTAAATTTAACCCTTTCAGACCGCCTCCTCACTTTTAACGGGAGCAAATTTCGTGCACTATTCAATCAGTTATATTAAACATTCGCAATCGCCTCAGTACAGGCTAATAGTACAGGCATCAATAGATAGGAAAACATCGTGTATAAAATAGGTATCGTTGGCGGTACGGGTTACACCGGAGCCGAGTTATTAAGACTACTTGCAAACCACCCTCAAGTTGACGTGGTGGCCATTACTTCTCGTAGTGAAGAAGGCAAACTGGTTTCAGATATCTATCCAAGCTTACGCGGTCATTACAACTTACGATTCACAACGCCAAGTGTAGACGAACTGGCGCAATGCGACTTAGTATTTTTTGCCACACCTCATGGCGTGGCAATGGATCAAGTTCCAGAATTAATTGATCGAGGCGTAAAAGTCGTTGATTTGGGCGCAGACTTCCGTATCAAAGACACGGTAGAGTGGGCAAAATGGTATGGCATGGATCATAGAACACCAGATTATGTTGCCAAAGCGGTTTACGGATTACCCGAAATCAACCGTGACGTCATCAAAACCGCACAACTTGTAGCCAACCCTGGCTGCTACCCTACGGCTACTCAATTGGGTTTAATTCCGCTACTAGAAGCCGGCGTTATTGATCCTGCACATTTAATCGCGGATGCGAAATCCGGTGTTAGTGGTGCTGGTCGTGGTGCGAATGTGGGGTCTTTACTATGTGAAGCCAGTGAGAGCTTTAAAGCGTATGGCGTAGCTGGTCACCGTCATTTACCAGAAATCAAACAAGGACTACAAGCCGTTACTGACACGCCTGTAGGGCTCACTTTTGTTCCTCATCTTGTGCCTATGATTCGTGGTATCCACTCTACTATGTATGCCACCTTGATCGACACCTCCATTGATCTGCAAAACTTATTCGAAGAACGTTACAAAGACGAGTTTTTCGTTGATGTAATGCCAGCAGGTAGCTTGCCAGAAACTCGCAGCACAAAAGGGGCTAACTTCTGTCGTATTGCCGTGTATCGTCCACAAGGCGGTGACAAAGTCGTGGTACTTTCCGTCATCGACAATTTGGTAAAAGGCGCTTCTGGTCAAGCGATCCAAAACATGAACATTATGTTGGACTTACCGGAAAACATGGGCTTAACCGCGCTAGGTATGATGCCTTAACAGAAAACCCAAAATATAAAAACGGACTAAAGTCCGTTTTTATATTTCTCAAACACTGTAAACCAGAACACCATTACCAGCGGTCTAAACGCTTAGCCAAGCACATGTGTGTCACCACCTTATCCAAATTGGGCCATGAATCCATCTCACTGCGTATCTGATGCAATCGAGTCATGGAAGCAGCCTGCACAAGTACCATCAAATCCACATCACCACTGATAGAGTGAGCCAACTTCACCTCAGGTATCGCATCGATAAGGGGTTGAACCAAATCACAAGATAGCGGGCGAAATGTTAATGCCAGATAAGCTGTCACACCCTCTTCTTTAGAAACCGACGTATGTGCATGATAGCCGGTAATGGTGCCAATCTCTTCCATGCGCCTGATACGATCCGTCACCGCTGAACGTGACAAATTCACTTGCCGACTGATATCCGACACAGACAAACGCGCATCTTCGACTAATAACGCCAGAATCTTTTGATCGTACTGATCCGCCACTCAACACCTCTTATATACCATCACCAGAAACAATGTGACGGAACTTCCGTCATTTTGCACCTCAATAGCGTCATCTTGTATCGTTTCTTATTAAGCGCCCTATTTTATGCTAGAAGCCACTAAAAAACAGCTTATTCATCAAGGCGCATCATGACTCAATACCACAAAACCCTCGGCCCACTTCAGGGCATGGCAATGACAGTAACGACTTTTATCGGCACAGGGCTAATGATCCTACCAGCCATGTCGGTCGCACAAGCCGGCTCTTTTGCTTTTTACGCTTGGTTGATTACCGCTGGGATGATTATTCCCATTGCCTTTATCTTCGCTTTCTTAGGTGCCAAATACCCTTCTGCAGGCGGCGCGTCTCATTACATTGGAAGAGCCTTTGGTGGCGGCATTGAAAAAGCCGTCGGCTGGTTATTCTTAAGCATTTTGTTGGTCGGCCCTGCGGTCGCGATTAAAGTCGCCGCAGCGTATCTCAGCATTATCTTCAATGTTACTGAGAATTGGATACTCACTTTTAGTTTAATCACTCTAGTTGGCATGATGCTATTTGCCATTGCAGGCATTCAAACCTCAGCTCGCTTTCAAAGTGGTGTGGTCATCGCCATGATTGCCACCATCATACTGCTGTGCTTATTAGGCGACATTCAATCCAGTACACAAGTAATCGCCTCACCTAGCAATTTGGCCGACTGGCAAACCACACTCTTCGCTACTGGTATCATTTTTTGGTGTTTTTTGGGCATTGAAGTAATGGCGCACATGGGGGCCGAGTTCAAAAATCCCACCCGCGACTTTCCTATTGCCTTGCTAGGCGGCATTGCCATTGTGATTCTTGCGTATTTGAGCTTAGTGCTATTGATTGCTTGGCATCAAACTTATGGTGACGAGGTGACCAATAGTCAATCTCTTGCCTTACTGGTCAGTAAATTATTAGGAGACACTGGCAGCCGCATCTTTGCTGTTGGTGCTTATGTGATTGCGTTCGCCAATGTGGCCATTTACATTCTTGGCTTTTCCCGCATGGTCCAATCTATGGCGCAACAAGGCGCGTTACCATCAAAATTCAATCAACTGAATGCCCAAGGATCACCTGCAAAAGCCGTCCTTTTGGTATGCGCCATTACCTTGCTGTCTATTGTATTCTCTGAACTGTCTGGTTGGAAAATGGCGTGGTTTATTGAAATGACCAATGGCAGCTTTCTGCTCATTTACACTCTAACCTGCATCGCAGCAATTAAGCTTTTAAATAAGCAGTTAAAACTACTCGCCTTATTGGCACTCTGCAGCTGTGGCTTTATGGCATTCTTCATCGGTGAGAACATGTTATTTGCAGCGATTATGTTTTGCTTAGCGCTCTGCTACGAGTGGATTAGATCCATCAAAAGCAGCAGTAAAACCATCGATCTTAATGTATAATTCGGCTAAGTTAATTTTTACACACGCCATAACCTCATTCCGTTATGGCTGAAAAGGAGAGAATCTATGCCACTTTTAGACAGCTTCCGTGTTGACCATACACGTATGGATGCACCGGCCGTACGCGTTGCAAAATCCATGTCGACACCAAAAGGTGATGAAATCACTGTTTTTGACCTACGTTTCTGTGTACCAAACAAAGAAATTCTATCTGAAACTGGTATTCACACACTTGAGCATTTGTTTGCAGGCTTTATGCGTGATCATTTGAACAGCGACCAAGTCGAGATCATTGATATTTCACCCATGGGTTGCCGTACTGGCTTTTACATGAGCTTGATTGGCACACCATCTGAAGAGCAAGTTGCAACGGCTTGGAAAAATGCCATGCAAGACGTACTAGGTGTTAAAGCCAAAGCGGACATTCCTGAGTTAAACGAATACCAATGCGGCACGTATGAGATGCACTCTCTAGGTGAAGCGCAGAAAATTGCGTCGATGATTTTAGAGCGCGATGTTAAGGTCAACAGTAACGACGAGCTTTACCTGAGCGACGAGTTTCTGAAAGATCACAGTTAAACACAACAAGATCTTTGCTAAACAAAAAAAGGTGACTCAGGTCACCTTTTTTAATGCTTAACCTTTTCACTGTTTAAAGCGACAAAAAGTCCAAACGGGAAACAAACTCAAGAGCGCGTCGCAGTAGCTAAAAAGGCGCTAGCGAGGACAAACACGCCTCCCATTCCACGGTTAAGATTTTTCATACCACTTGGTTTCTTAATCAAACGGCGAATTTGCTTGCCACCCAATGCATAGACATAAGCAGCAATAAATTCAGTCACACAGAAGGTCACTCCCATCCAGAAGAACTGCATAGGCACCGGCTGGGTCAAATCCAACATCTGTGGAAAAATCGCAGTAAACAACAAAATGGCTTTGGGGTTACTCACAGCAACCAGAAATTCCTGACGCATTCTGGCAAAGTGATTGGATTTTGCCCGCACACCATTTTCCGATTCGTGTTCCTGTAAAGCGGTTGCCGCACTCCGCCAGGTTTTCACACCAATATAGAAAAGATACACCACACCCAGCCACTTAATGACACCAAACCAAAATACAGACGATACAATAATAGCTCCTAAGCCCAATGCCGATACTAGCATCAAGATACTGAACGCCAAATTACGCCCAAATACAGCAATCACTGCAGGCACGGCACCAAACTGCATTCCATTATGCATCGCAGTGAAATTATTCGGACCAGGCCCAAGCGACAACAACATTATTAAAGGGGCGATCGTTAACCATAAACTCAAGGTCACTTTAGCTTACTCCTACACTACCGTCTGTTCAGAAAACCATCAAAAGGGGCGCCACTTTACCTTGAGTTTCATTTTCTGCCAACCCTTTTATAGCATTCCATACAGCGTTTTTTCATCCGCTAAAGTGCCGCCATCTATTCGTAAGTCAGTCGCTATCATTTCCTTCGAATCTAAAGCTAACCCCTTGCGTTACTTTGTCTTTGTTATGTCGCAAAACACAACTAAAATCTACAATTTTTCCCTCGTATCAAAAGACGATTTATCCACTTTTTAAACAAGAGAAAAAAGATGACGATTTCCCATTTATTTCTGTGGCTAACGGCTACTATTTGGGGCTTTGCCTTTGTCGCGCAAAGCGTTGGAATGGAATCCCTCGGCCCATACAGCTTTAATGCGGCTCGCTTTACCTTAGCAGCTTTATCCATGCTGCCATTGGCTTATCTATTTGAGCGTCATCGTAAAGCAGACATTGGCTTGACCATAAAAGCTGGCGCCATCGCCGGATTGATTCTATTTTCTGGTGCGACCTTGCAACAAATTGGTTTGCTCTACACCACAGCCGCCAACGCAGGTTTTATCACCACTATGTACATGCTAATTGTGCCGATTGTTGGCTTGTTTTTAAAACACGCCATTGAACGTCATACCTGGTTAGGGATCGGTCTTGCTGTTGTCGGGCTATACACGCTCACCGTTGGCCCCAACTTAAGCATTCAAAAAGGCGATGCGATTGAGTTAGCAGGGGCTTTTTTCTGGGCGGCACACGTTTTGGTGGTAGGTTACTATTCGCGTAAAGTGCCAATCATTAGCTTTTCAATCGTACAGCTCGTCATTGTTGCAGTATTTTCTTGGATTCTGGCGTTGTTAACAGAACAGCCAACTTGGCAAAATATTCAACAAAGCTGGCTTCCATTGGTTTATGCCGGTATTGCCTCTTCTGCCATCGCGTATTCTTTGCAAACCCTAGGACAAAAGAATGTTGCCCCAAGTTCGGCGGCTTTAATCTTATCAACAGAAGCCGTTTTCGCCGCTATTGGGGGCTGGCTGTTAATGGATGAGTACTTATCAACACGTGAATTTATGGGCTGTGCCTTGATCTTTTTTGGCATGATCATCAGCCAATGGCCACGTCAAAATAAGCCAACAGCTAGCTTAGCTCAGTAAGTTTCCGGCGCTTTTTCAACGTCCGCCGGCATCTCACGAGAGACCGGCGTCGACATAATCATCATGGTATTGGTGTCACTCAGATCAATTAGTCGCTCTAGTAATTGGTCAAGTTTTGACATGGAACGAACACCGACACGAAGCACAAAGGCATAAGGCCCTGTAACGTTGTAGCACTCCAACACTTCATCTAGACTCATCACCAAGGCTTTGAACTCCCTTTCCTTAGTACGGTAGACCTGACACTCCACCAAAGCTGTGATGGGAATGCCTACTTTCTCTAGGTTCACTTGCGCGCGATACCCAGTAATCACACCAGCCTCCTCTAGCTTACGAACCCGCTCAGCAACAGCAGGAGCCGACAAATGCACTAGTTTGCCCAGCTCTGCGTAAGTCAATCGCGCATTTTCTTCTAACGCTTTGAGTAACTTCCAATTCGTTTTATCCACATTGCTTTCCTATCAAAGGGCTTCAAAATAAAAAAGCCGCGATAAATCGCGGCTTTTAAAAGTGGCAAGCTGTTGTACAGTTAGTCCACTATCAAAGAGACAATGTCTTCTCACCACGAGCAATACCAGAAACACCCGTTCGGACGACCTCAAGCAGGTGTGCTCCACCTAATGCTTGTAGGAAACCATCCAATTTGTCGGACTCACCGACGATTTGAACGGTATAGATAGACGGCGTCATGTCCACGATGTT
Organism: Marinomonas aquiplantarum; assembly: GCF_003314975.1. GTDB lineage: Bacteria > Pseudomonadota > Gammaproteobacteria > Pseudomonadales > Marinomonadaceae > Marinomonas > Marinomonas aquiplantarum. The sequence continues at coordinate 520,857 of NZ_QNRF01000002.1, read as the reverse complement.
CCCACGAAAGATATCAACCGTACGCTTCACTTCCGCTCGCTGAGCGCCCGTTGCACGTACTTTCACCAACATCATTTCACGCTCAATGTGCTGCCCTTCGGTCAAATCCACCAGCTTAACCACATCAATCAACTTGTTTAGCTGTTTCGTGATTTGCTCAACTACTTGATCCGAACCAAATGTTGTCAGAGTTAAGCGAGACAAGGTTGGATCGTCCGTTGCCGCAACGTTCAAAGACTCGATATTAAAGTTTCGCTGAGAAAACAAACCAACTACGCGCGACAAAGCACCAGGCTCATTTTCCATTAATACAGAAATAATATGTCGCATAATTAGGTTCGCTCCGTCTTACTCAAGAACATATCGCGCATAGAGCCGCGTGGCACTTGCATTGGATAAACGTGCTCTTCTGGATCCACATAGCAATTGATGAAGACCAATTGATCTTCCATTGCAAAGGCTTCTTCCATTTTCGCGTCTAACTCGTCTTTACTACGAATTTCAACATACTTATGACGGTATGCATCCATCAGCACTTTGAAGTCCGGTAATGAATCCAAGTAAGAATTAGAATAACGACCTTCATAGTTCATATCTTGCCATTGGCGAACCATGCCAAGATAGCCATTGTTAAGACATAGAATCTTCACCGGCAAACCGTATTGCAAACAAGTAGACAGCTCCTGAATATTCATCTGAATACTGCCTTCACCTGTCACACAAACCACGGTTTCTTTAGGGAAGTTCATTTTGACACCCATAGCCGCTGGCAAACCAAAGCCCATGGTGCCCAAGCCACCTGAGTTTACCCAGCGATTTGGCTTGTCAAACTTGTAATACTGAGCCGCAAACATCTGGTGTTGACCCACATCTGAAGCCACAAATGCGTCTCCTTTTGTGGCACGCCAGCAAGCTTCAATGGCCGCTTGCGGTTTAATTTGCTCACCACTCGTATCGTATCGACCGCCGTGTACAGCGCGCCACTCATCAATCTGCCTCCACCAAGTTTCCAAGGCTTCAGTATTGCTCTGCTCGCCAGCCACTAATGACTGCATTTCTTCTAGCACCTGAGTAACAGGACCGACAATTGGCACATCGGCACGAATTGTCTTAGAAATAGCGGCAGGGTCAATATCAATATGAATGATTTTTGCACCCGGGCAGAATTGGTCAGGATCATTGGTCACACGATCATCAAAACGCGCCCCCACCGCCAAGATCACATCACTGTGATGCATGGTCATGTTGGCTTCGTAACTACCGTGCATGCCTAACATACCGACAAATTGACGATCCGTACCTGGGTAAGCACCCAAGCCCATCAAGGTATTTGTCACAGGTACATTTAAGGATTTGGCTAAATTAACTAATAGATCCGACGCACCACCCATGATGACACCGCCACCAGCGTAAATAACCGGACGCTTAGCAGCCAATAACAACTCAACCGCTTTTTTGATCTGACCACTGTGACCTTTTGTTGGTGGCGTATAAGAACGCAACGAAACCGACTCAGGGTATTTGTATTCAAATTTCTCACCCGGCATAGTCATGTCTTTTGGCACATCGATAACAACAGGGCCAGGGCGACCACTGGATGCGATGTAATACGCCTTTTTCATGATGGCGGGGATTTCAGAAGGATGCTTTACCGTAAAGCTGTGTTTTACGATAGGACGCGAAACACCGACCATGTCGGTTTCTTGGAAGGCATCTTCACCAATCAGGTAACTCATTACCTGACCACAGATAACCACCATTGGGATAGAGTCCATGTAAGCGGTCGCAATACCAGTAACCGTATTGGTTGCGCCAGGGCCAGAGGTAACTAGCACTGTGCCAGCTTTACCTGTCGCGCGCGCATAACCATCTGCCATGTGGGTAGCCGCTTGTTCATGCCTAACCAGAACGTGCTTAACATCAGATTGACGATGCAAAGCATCGTAAATGTGAAGTGCGGCACCACCTGGATAACCATAGATATATTCAACTCCCTCATCTTTGAGGAAGCGGGCGATCATTTCACCACCGGATAATAACTCCACCTTGTTACCCTCTATAGTATTTATCTGCTATTAAAATTATAAGTGCGGCTATTGTAACCGCATACGACAAGCAGATTAAAGTTGATAGAACGAAGTTTGCTGAACTAACTGAGGTAACTTTAAAAAAAGAACACTCAAACGCAATAAATCGCAGTTTTTACACTGCCCGCGTCTTTTCGCGAGGAGAAGCATAAAATAACGATATTGCGTCATGTTATGCTTGTGCTTATCAGACTGACTCTGATTGAAATGAGCTAGTGGCTCAAAGATATGACCTTATCGACAGGATGGTGTCGATTTATAGGAGGTCAATTCTCGCTTTGAGGCGATATATTGTCAACAGCAATGCACAAAAACAAACAGAAAAACTTGCTCTAATACACGCTTCATGGTGTCATACGCAGATTATATGATTAGGAGTTTTAACATGGCTAGTGAACTAAACCAACAACGCATCATCGACGAGTTCTTACGCTGTTTCCGTAAATTATTAATGGACCCAAAACTGGCCTCTGAATTAGTTCGCATTGCCAAAGAAAATATCAATGAGCCAAATGCTTATCAACGCATTGCGGAAGAAGTATCTAGCCAGACGACGTTGAAAATCCAAGAAGAACATACGGAAGCGGATCGTATGTTTATCAAACTGTTAATGGACGTCGTGAAAGGCGATGCCTTGCTTTACTAATAATCACACTGACTTTCGCTAGGCAGCATTTGCCTAGCGTCAAGATAAACCGGATTTTCCTTGCTGCCTTCCTCACTTTCCACACCAGATGACCTTGCCAAATTGGTCTCTGACATAAAAACATGGGCAACCGAATTTGGCTTTGCTGATGCACGTATTGTGGATCCCGACCTGGGTCAACACAAAGACGAATTCAACAACTGGTTAGACAAAGGCTATCATGCTGGCATGGACTATCTCGCCAATCATGGCGACATGCGCTTCTATCCAGAACAACTCCACCCAGGCACACGTCGAGTTATTTCCTTACGCATGCACTATCTGCCGCAATCAGTGGAAACAGTAAAACGTCTGCAAACCAAAGACAAAGCTTACATTGCTCGTTACGCATTAGGCCGTGATTACCACAAGCTGATCCGTAAACGTCTCACGCAACTGGCAAAGAAAATACAGGAACACGTTGGCGACCATGGCTATCGCGCTTTTGTCGACAGCGCCCCAGTATTAGAAAGACAAATTGCCGAACAAGCGGGCATGGGGTGGATAGGTAAAAATACTTTATTGTTAACCCCAAAAGCAGGCAGCTGGTTTTTACTTGGTGAAATTTTTACTAACTTGCCTTTGCCAGTCGATAAGCCCACTGCCAGTCGACACTGTGGTAGCTGCGATGCCTGCTTAACACAATGCCCTACCGATGCTTTTGTTGAGCCTTGGGTATTGGATGCGGGCAAATGCATATCCTATCTCACGATTGAGCATAAAGGTCCGATCCCAGAAGCATTAAGAAGCAAAATGGGCAATCGCATTTTTGGCTGTGACGATTGCCAATTAGTGTGTCCTTGGACTAAATTTGCCAAACACACAGAGGAAGAAGATTTTCAGCCCAGACACAACCTAGATAGCGCCGATTTGATCGACCTATTTCTATGGGATGAAGAAACCTTCTTAAAAAATACCGAAGGCTCCCCTATTCGTCGTACTGGCTATGAAAACTGGCAACGCAACATCGCCGTTGCCCTAGGGAACGCCCCCACCACAGAAAAAACTATAAAGGCGTTACAACAGGCTCTTGAACACAGCACCCCTTTGGTCCAAGAGCACATCCAATGGGCGCTGACACAGCATCAAAGTCAATAAAGCCAGAATAAATCTGTTTATTGTCTTAAGTTACTTGTCTTTCGAGTAGCGAATCAAACCCTCTTGCGCCGTCGATGCCACCAGCTCCCCTTTTTGGTTAAAGATTTGGCCTCTTGCAAACCCTCTCGCTGCACAAGCTGACGGTGAATCTGCAACATACAACAACCACTCATCTAAACGGAATGGACGATGGAACCAAATCGCATGATCTAAGCTAGCTATGTTCAAGTACGGATTACCAATGGATAAGCCATGGGGCATTAAAGCGGTTTCAATAAAACCATAATCCGTGGTGTACGCCAGCATGGATTGATGAATCAACTCATCATCCGGTAACGGAGCAACACTGCGAATCCACATATGACGCTTAGCAATACCAGGGCGAGGACGGAACGGATTTTGGTTTTCCACAATACGGTATTCAATAGGACGATCCGCAGTGAAAATTTCACGCACTTTTTCTGGGATTTCTTCTGCATGAGCTCGGAATAAAGACAGCTCCGATTTGAAAGACTCAGGTCCTGGCACATTTGGCATGGCATCCTGATGATCTAACCCAGGCTCTTGCAGGTGGAAAGACACCGTCATCACCAAAATACTCTTACCAAATTGAGAGGCTACCACTCGACGTAGACTGAAACTGCCACCATCGCGAACAATTTCTACGTCATAATGAATCGGCTCGGCGGAATCTCCTGGTCGTAAAAAGTAGCAATGCAATGAGTGAGGGAAACGCCCCTCTACTGTTTGCGTAGCCGCACTTAAGCCTTGACCAATGACATGACCGCCAAACAGCTTTGGAAAACCTATGTCCTGGCTACGGCCAATAAATTCAGTTTCGGATACGCGTTCTAGTTTCAATAATTCAATAAGATTATTTACAACAGGGTTCAAGATGCCACTCCTCGACAAAAATAATTACCTTGTATTATGACGTTTTTTCCACTGTCTCACGATCCGCAAATTCAGATAAAATATGAATTCCTCCAATAAATGTCGGTAAAACGACCTTGCCACTTTACTAATACAGGTCTTTTTTGCTTTTATGACACTCTGCAAGTGGAGAAATGTCTTGGCTACATCTGAATTAATCGATCCTTTTGGTCGCAAAATTGATTATTTACGCATCTCGGTTACCGATCGATGTGATTTTCGTTGTACCTACTGCATGGATGAAGACGTTTCTTTTTTAGCTCGCGAACACATCCTCTCTTTGGAAGAGATTGTCTTTGTGGCGCAAACCTTTATTGGCATGGGCACCAAACGTATTCGCATTACAGGCGGCGAACCTCTAGTTCGTAAAAACATTCTTTGGGCCATAGATAAAATCGCCAATACACCAGGGCTAGAAGAACTCACCATTACCACCAATGGCTCACAATTGGCGAAAATGGCACCCGCTTTACTGAACGCAGGCGTATCGCGTATCAACATCAGCCTAGACACATTAAAAGCAGAACGTTTTTACCAGCTAACACGACGAGACAAATTTCAACAAGTGATGGATGGTATCGAACGTGCTGCTCAATTGCCTTTTAAACGTTTAAAACTTAATAGCGTTATCTTAAAAGGCCGTAACCATGATGAAGTACCAGCCTTGGCTGAATTTGCCTTAAACCATGGTTTGGACATCAGCTATATTGAAGAAATGCCTTTGGGCGTGATCCATGACCACGACAGAGCGGCCACTTATATGTCCAGCGACGAGGTGATCGACGTCATCTCGGAGCATTACCAATTAAGCCCTAGTACCATGATCACAGGTGGCCCGACCCGATATTATCAAGTCGCAGGATATGAAAACCGTATCGGCACCATATCCCCACACAGTCATAATTTTTGCGACACCTGTAATCGCGTACGCTTAACCGCAGAAGGTCGCCTGTTACTTTGTCTAGGCAATGAACACTCGAAAGACTTAAAAAGTCTTTTACGAGTCCATCCAAACAATACCCCTTTACTCGAAGAACGCATTATTGATGCTTTGGCACTCAAGCCACAGCAACATCACTTCAATCTAGAAGAAGCGCCGCAGATACTTCGCTTTATGAGTGCAACTGGCGGCTGAGAAGGAATACAATGGCAAAAACAGCAACCCCATTTCGACCACTAAACATCAGTGTTTTAACCGTTTCTGATACCCGTACATTAGCAGAAGATACTTCTGGGGAAGCATTGATTGAAATGCTAAACGCAGCAGGTCATCACCTTAAGCAGCGCCAAATCGTCAAAGACGATGTCTATCAAATGCGCGCCGTAGTTTCGCAATGGATTGCTGATGAAGACACTCATGCCGTTCTCATTACTGGCGGCACGGGTTTTTATGCTCGTGACAGTACACCAGAGGCTATGACGCCTTTATTCGACAAAACCATTGAAGGTTTTGGTGAGCTGTTTCGCCAAATTTCTTATGATGAGATTGGCACATCAACCATTCAATCTCGTGCCATTGCCGGCTTAGCTAACCGTACTTTAGTATTTTGCTTACCAGGCTCAACAGGTGCCTGCCGAACCGCTTGGAATGGCATTTTGAAAGAGCAATTAGATGCCACCCATAGACCATGTAACTTTGTTGGTATGTTACTTGGTCCATTGGCTTCAGAAAACACGGATGGAGTCGCCTCTTAATGTCTAATTTGCTCCCTTTTGAAGAGGCTTTGACGGCAATTGAAAAGGCCGCTACGGTGCGTGTAGCAAGCGAAACCTTACCTTTATCTAAGGCGTTAGGTCGTATCTTGGCGGAAAATATCGTGGCACCGATTAACGTCCCCCCACAGGCCAATAGCGCAATGGATGGTTATGCCATTGCCTATCAAGACTGGCAAGATGACAAAGCCTTTGTGGTTAGCCAACGCATTGCCGCAGGACAAGCACCACAGCCCTTACAAGCTGGCACCTGTGCACGAATCTTCACGGGGGCTATTTTACCGGCTGGGGCAGATACCATTATCATGCAGGAAAACGCTCAAGTTGAAGCTGAGCAGGTTCGTTTTCTATCAACACCACAACAAGGCGATAATGTCAGACCAAGCGGCCAAGACATGCAACAGGGACAAACCGTTGCTTTGTCTGGTCAACAACTGAGCGCCATGAAAATTGGTCTGCTTGCCAGCTTAGGAATCACTCAAGTTAGTGTTTTTCAACCATTGCGAGTGGGAATTCTAACGACTGGCGATGAATTAATCCCGGCAGGATCATCACTGCAAACTGGTCAAATTTACAACTCCAATGGCCCCATGCTAGAAGCCCTAGTGGCTGAAGCTGGGCATATGGTTACCTGCTCGTTACACGCAGCGGATACGCCAGCAGCAACAGAACAAGCCTTACAACAATTAACCACAGAATGTGACGTCATTTTATCATCAGGCGGTGTTTCGGTTGGCGAAGAGGATCACGTCAAACATGTGCTAGAAAAGCTTGGCACATTGCATCTATGGAAAATCGCCATCAAACCGGGCAAGCCATTGGTGCATGCTAGCTTAGATGGGGTTCCCTTTTTAGGATTGCCTGGTAACCCCAGTTCAACCCTAGTGACGTTTCATTGGTTCGCTCGTTTATTACTCTCCGTCTGCGCTGGCGCTCAAGCGACTAGACCAAAAGCTTACACAGTTAAAGCTGGTTTTCGTCGTTCCAAGGCCATTCAACGAGACGAATTCTTACGAGTAACAATCCAACAGGGTAAAGCATACCCCCATGCCCAACAAAGTTCGGGCGCTTTGCTAGCGGCCTGTGAAAGCCAAGGCTATTTGCACATCAAAGCGCGAGAATCCGTAGAAGAAAACCAAGAATACGATTTTTACCCTTTTAACAGCTTCTAAGTCTTCAACCTTTTCAAAATGGCCAATGCTCACCTAAACTGATGATAGTGCACTTAAAGTAGTGCGCTTTCATCGATTAAAGAGGTGTGCAAATGAGAGACTTAAATTGGGAAAATGCTCTTTATGATCATCAACACAGCATGATCAAAAGACTCGACTCATTCCGTAAGCAAACCAAAAACGGAGAATACAGCCGTGATGAAATCATGGTGATAGAGCATTCATTTCAACTTCTCGTTGCCTCTATGCTGGACCTGGCAAAATACGTTTTAAAACATCACTACCAAGCGGAAGTACACGCCCGTAAAGATGTACTAGACGCACTGATAAGTCATCAGGATGTCACGTTCGAACAGGCTGAACAGATCAAATATTTGATCCAATTAAGAGACACCATACTGCACGATTATCTGGAAGAAAATTTCGACGATTTAGCAGAAGCCATGACGTTAAAACGCTACAGTTTAGTAGAGGTACTAACAAAAGAATGGGTCAGCCGTTTAGCCAACTTGGAGAAATAACAAGAGCTCAGGGTGTTTAAGTGGTTTGTGTTGCTTTGATAAAAGCTTGTCTTAATAAACCACGAAACCAAATGTGCGCTGAATCGTGCTGATAACTTTCATGCCAGATCATAGAATAATCAAAGCTACGCGTTTGAAATGGTAACTCGAACAACTCTATGTCGGATGCCGTCTGAACCATGTCTTCGGCGAAGAGCTTTGGCACTGTTAATAGCAGATCACTGTTCATAACGGTTCTTGCCGCTGGCACAAAGTTTGGCAAATGCACAGACACATGTCGTTTGTGCCCAAGTTTATCAAGCTCTCTGTCCACCGCAAAGAATTCACGCCGTCCTAATACCACTTGAACATGGTCTGCCTGTAAATAAGCATCGAGCGTTAATCCTTGATTAAGAAGAGGATGTTCCTTACGCGCCAAACACACCATACAGTCACTCTGCAGACGCATTGCTCGTATACCTGGTGGTGGCTCCTTCGATAACACCGACACAGCCAGATCAATATTACGTTGATCAAGTTCGGTCACCATGTCTTCATTCCAGGATTTTACATCCAATACTGCGCTGGGCGCTTCTTGTCGAAACTGATCGAGTATCTTAGGTAACACGGTTAGCGTGCCAAAGTCTGTCGTCGATAACGAAAAACGCCGCTGGCTTTGAGCGGGGTTAAACTCAACAGGCTGTATTAAGTTTTCAAGGTTTTTCAGAGTATCAGCCAAATACGGCGCTAAGCTCTGGGTTTTTGCTGTTGCCGACAAGCCATGAGACGTTCGGATAAACAACGGATCATCAAAGACATCTCTTAAACGAGACAAAGAACGACTTACGGCAGGCTGAGAAACATTTAAACGAGATGCGGCTTTAGTCACGTTAAGTTCTTCAATTAACACTTGAAGCACATAAAGCAAATTTAGATCGATGTCCGACAACTTTATTTCTGACACAACCACACCTCATTTAGACTTATTATTATAACTGATGATCATAACAAGCTTTTCTAGAAGACCATAGTTTTCCCGTTAAATCAGCCCAATTTCATCAATTTGACCCGCAAAGAGTAGAGATCATTAGGCTTCAAGGCGTTTTATTTCTGCTGAAGTCATACCTAAAAGATATAATATCCCATCTAAACCAAGCTGGTTCATTGGGCAAGGCGCTTGTTGACGGACAAGTGGTTTGGCATGCAAAGCTACACCAAGAGCGGCCTGATTGAGCATCAACAAATCGTTGGCACCATCGCCACAAGCAATAGTTTGCGACCAATCCACTTGCTGCTCTTCCACTATTTTAGACAGCAAGAACTTTTTACGCTCACCATCGACAATCTCACCAAGGTGTTTGCCCGTTAGCGCGCCATCTTCTATTTCCAAGACATTGGCATGCACTTCACTCATCTGATATTCCGCTTGCACTCGATCCGCAAAGTAGGTAAATCCGCCAGACAGTATCGCTGTATGCCAACCAAAATGATTCAGTACAGACATCAATCTGGCGATACCATCCATCGGTTGGATGCGCTGATAAACACCGTCCATCACGTCACTGCTTAAGCCCTTTAAAAACGCTAATCGTTGCACGAAACTTTCCACAAAATCGATTTCGCCTCGCATTGCGCTAGCCGTTACCGCCGCAATTTGTTCACCAATGCCCGCTTCAACCGCTAATTCATCCATAACTTCTGCTTTAATTAACGTCGAATCCATATCAAAGACGGCCACCCCGCCCGCTTTGATGTCTAGGGCCGTGGTTTGTAGGATATGATCTATGCCAGTTTCATCCGCTAAGGTGAGTAACTCAGCTCGAAACGCTTCAGCCTCGAAATGTCCCTCTATTAGCGTCACTTGAGCCACTCTTACCGCATCATGATCGTCCGATAACAAACGCGTCTCAGTAGAAAGATCTTTACGATTTAACCAAGCATGGAACTGTTTTAAGTAGTCGGTTCCGAACGATCCAATAAGCGTGATACAAGCTGACATAAGGGCTCCTCAAATAATGTGCTGCCTACTATAACAAATCGTTTTCTATTCTCTAAGCAGGATTTATCTCGCAAGACCGATAACATGAGTAAGAATAAAAGCCTTACTGATTGTTTAGAAAAACAAAAACTTATTCCACAGGCTTTGATGTCACTTAAAGATTTCAGAAAACGGCCGTTATCATGTGTATACTTAAGTCATTGTTCTGTGTATAAGCCTAAAGGAAATGAATGGACACCCAATCAAAAAAGAAGGTTTTCTCAGCGTTCATACGTAAGCGACTCAGCGCCTCTACGATCACGGTCGCCACGTTCCTTTCATTGATGATTCTCACTGTGTGTATTTTTTGGTACACCATGACTCATGCGTTGAGTAATTACCTTTCCCAGCAAACGGAAGTATTAGGCAGCAGTTTAGCAACACAAGCCGCCTTCAATGCCACTCAATCCATCTTGACCAACGATCTACTAAGCTTAAACGTTCTGTTAAACCGTCTCGTGGTCGATGAAAACATTCTTAGTGCTCGAGTCTACAACAAGAAAGATGAACTCTTGGCAGAAGCTGACAGTAGCGGCGCAGGCATCAGCTCTGAACAAGAGCTTAGACCCAGTGAGAAACGTCGAGTATACAGCTCTAGTATTAAATTCCGTGATGAGATCGTCGGACATGTTCTAATCACTCTGGACAAGACCCCGGCGCAAGCCACTTTGCAACACCTTAATAACTTACTCATTGGTGTGGCCATATTCATTTCCACCATCGCATTACTCTTCATTGTTATTATCACCCGCTGGTTATTTAATCCCATTAATGACATCCGTGATGCCTTAATTAATCTGGATAAGAAACAAAGAAAATCGACCCTTGTTGAGCCTATCTACAAAGAAGCGCGCTTACTCTATCAAGCGGTTACTGAAACTCGTCCCAAGAAAAAAGCCGTTAAAGCCAACTCCGATGCTGACACCAACACAGCGGAAGTTTTATCGGATGAAGAAATCAGCCAAGTCGAAAAGGCCCAATTTGAAATTAACTTTGATGCCATTTTTGAGGAATCTAAACAACGTAGCTGCTTACTTTACTTCGATATTCTCAATCTGGAAAAGTGGCATGAAGACTTATCTCCCCTTCAGGTTGCGAATTTATTAACCCCTATCTACCGTGCCATGTTTCAAGCGAGTGAAACATACCTAGGTCAAGTTCACCAATATCAGAATGATGCCGCTATCATCCTCTTTAGTGCCGAGCATTGTGAAGATAATTTATACCTGAATGCGATTTGTACCGCTGAGCTGTTCATTGGGTTAGTCGAGAAACTTTATGAAAATGAGCTCTACGAGGATGCCCCTAAACTCGACTTCCATCTAGGTCTTCACCAAGGTAATGCGCAAGTATCGCATATGATTAAAGAAGATAAGCTGGAACCAGAAAGAATTGCGGGGTTACTTGAGAAAGTCGCTCAATTGAAAAAAACCGAACATATAAACAAGCTGGTTATCACAGACGACATTTTTACCTTATCGCAAATCCAAAACCGCGTGTTTACCAGCCTTCCCGACATCATTGAAGAAGATGATGAAGAAATCTTAGCGTACGAAGTCAAAGGATTATCGGATAAATACAGCAAGCAAATACAACAATACATCCTCGATATGACTGACTCTGAAGCCCTACCAGAACAATAGAAATAGCTTGCCAGTCAACACGACGCACAAAATAAGACTTACAAACTAAAAGGCCCAAATGTTATTTGGGCCTTTTTCGTTATACTGCTTGTAGAGATCGACATTTATTCATTCATGCTAATCACATCGTCCAGTGACAAACCTTCTTTGTCTAGGATCAGACGTAATTTACGTAACGCTTCTACCTGAATTTGACGCACACGCTCCCGTGTTAAACCGATTTCTGCACCGACATGTTCAAGGGTACTGGCCTCATGTCCACGTAACCCAAAACGGCGCGTAATCACCTCACACTGCTTCTCACTCAGTTCATCCAGCCACTGTTCAATGCCTTGCAACACATCGCCATCTTGACGGTCAGCTTCTGGCCCTTGGTGTAAGTCATCCGCCAACACTTCAACTAAGCTTTTATCGTTGTTTTCGCCACCGAAAGACGCATCAATAGAGCTGATTTTTTCATTCAAGCCGAGCATCTTTTGCACGTCTTCAACAGGACAATCAAGCTTCTCAGCAATTTCCTCAGGACTCGGTTCGTGATCCAAGGTTTGAGTCAATTCACGAGCAGCTCGAAGGTAAACATTCAGTTCTTTGACAACGTGAATTGGTAAACGAATCGTGCGGGTTTGGTTCATGATGGCACGCTCAATGGTTTGACGTATCCACCATGTTGCGTAAGTTGAAAAACGAAAGCCTCGCTCTGGGTCAAACTTTTCGACGGCTCTAATGAGACCTAAGTTGCCCTCTTCAATCAGGTCAAGCAATGAAAGACCACGATTGAGATAACGGCGGGAAATTTTGACAACTAAACGCAGATTACTTTCAATCATTCGCTTACGCGCCTTCTCATCACCTTTCAGTGCTAGACGCGCAAAATAAACCTCTTCTTCTGCGGATAAAAGAGGAGAAAAACCGATCTCACTCAAATACAGCTGAGTAACATCCAAACTTTTAGAAGAGTCTGCTTCCGCATATCGAGCACTAACAGCAGATTCAAATTCTTCATCCGCTGCCTCTTCTTGAAAGCCATCAAGTGTATCAAGGTCAAAGTCTCTGACGTTCGAAACCTTAGCTGTGTTTTTATCCATGCTTGCTAACTTCATACCCCCTCCTTAAAAACGCTAGTTTTTACTCAATTTTTGGGTAATACATCTAACGGATTAATCGGCTGTCCATCTCGGCGAACTTCAAAGTGAAGCAAGGGTCTATCTGTCCCCTTACCACCGATTACAGCAAGGGAGTCACCAGCTCGAACACTTTGCTTTTCTTTTACTATGATTCTTTCGTTGTACGCATAGGCACTTAAGTAAACATCATCGTGTTTCACGATCACTAGATTTCCATAACCAATGAGACCGCTGCCTGCATACACAACAACGCCATCTGCCGCTGCCTTCACCAAATCACCTTTCTGTGCTTTGATGTCTATACCTTTACTACTTACCCCTGCGTTTGAAAACCCCCTCTTCACTTCTCCATCGACAGGCCAAGCCCATTTAATGTCTTTTGTAACAAGAGTCGTGGTTTTTGTTGCGACTTTCTTAGGTTCGTTACGACTTACAGAAGTGTTCGATTTCGGTGTGACTTTAGCCGTTTGAGAAGAAGCCTGAGACGAGGATTTAGACGCTGAAGATGACGCCTTTTTTGCCTCTCTCAAACGTATTTTTTGATTAGGATAGATTACATAAGGAGCATCAATATTATTGGCATTAGCCAAGGCGCGATAATCCAAGCCATAGCGAAAGGCAATGGAAAACAGGGTATCGCCGCTACGAACGCGGTAGTATCCCGATGCTGGTACAGAAGAAACACGCGCATGATTTGATGAATAAGAAGATGTATTTTTATCTGGAAAATGCAGAACCTGATAAGAGCATCCTGTCAGCAAAAAGCACAGCAAAACCAATTGAGCCATACGACTGACCAAGGTTTGTTTAACAGGCTTTTTGTCATGACAACTAAAGATAGTATTTTCCTCAAACAATAGAATTGTAGCGTTTATTAACTTTTGTCTTCATTTCGTAAATAAATGTAAGACGCACAAAAAATCATCAAAACACCAACTAAAATAAAAGCCATTGGCACCACCAAATCGTTCATCAATTGATAGTCAGATATGTGCCAAGGTAATATTAAATCCGTTTCCACTGGTATTTTTTTGTCACCAACTTGCTCCCAACTTAAAGTCACTTTCCAAGGCCAGACTTTCACTAAAGCACCAAGCATAATGCCTGTTAGGAACGATAAGGTCATAGCGTGGGCTTTGTGTAGCAAATAATTGAGCAACTTAGAGAAGCTCAGTAGACCAACCAGTGCCCCCGCAGCAAAAATGATAATGACGGTAAGATCGAAGCTTTTTATCGCATTCAACACAAAACCGTACATGCCCATTATCAGTAAGAGAAAACTCCCAGAGATGCCAGGCAGAATCATAGCGCAGATCGCAATCATCCCTGCGAAAAACACCATAATATTAGACGTTTCCATCCTAGTAGGCACTAACAATGATAGGCTTGCACCCGCCAAAATACCGACAATTAGAAGCACACCGTGACGGACAGAGAAAGACTTGATCTGCTTTAATAAGAACACCGCAGATGCCAAAATCAAACCGAAGAAAAAGCTCCACAAATAAGTAGGATACACCGCCAATAAGTGAGTAATCAGGCCCGCGATTAAAAAAATACTAGTAACCACACCGGCCCCTAACGCCAATAAAAAACTCCCATCAAAATGACGCCACAAGGCTTTCACGTCACCTTTGAATAACATTTGGATACTGTCTTTATTAACGCCACTTAGGGCTGCGATCAAACGATCGTACACTCCAACAATAAAGGCAACCGTACCACCAGAAACCCCTGGCACCACATCCGCCGCCCCCATTAGGACACCACTTAAATATATTTTCAGCCACTTAGGCATGTTCCAATCCTTCTAATAAAGGGACAAAGTATGCGGACTCATTGCCCAAACATTTCCAACGCTCCCCTTCTTTGCGCCAGCACCCTATTTGCGGCGTAGGGTGATCAATCGGCATAATCAGAATGCCATTCTCTTTTAAACAGTTTGTCAGGGCTAACGGGATTTTACTGGCCATGGCAGTAATAATTACGGCATCCATTTCAATACGATGAGGCCAACCTGCTTGTCCATCCGCAAACAGATGCTCGACGTTATTAACACCCATCGAAGACAACCTTTGCTTAGCTTGTTGATACAAAGAGTGCTGTCGCTCTATGGTGTGCACCTTATTAAAAAAATGCGCCAAAATACGGGTCTGATAGCCAGAGCCGGTACCAATTTCTAACACTCGACCAAGCCTGGCATATTGCAACAACCATTCCGTCATTCTGGCCACCGTTAATGGCTGACTAATGGTTTGGTTACGACCTATGGGTAAGGGAGTAGCAGAATAAGCCAAATGCGAAAACGCGGGTTCAACGAACTCATGTCGCGGAATATTGCCCATTAAAGCCAATAGCTCAGAATGAGTAATACCCTGCTCTTCAAGCTGATGAATCATCCCGGAGGCTCTTGGCTCCGTATGCGTAATTAACCAATTAAGGTCATGCTGGCTCATAGTGTGACGATATCAATCCATTTTTCCAAAGAAGATTTTGCTTCGTAGCAGGTCATGTCGGTGTGAATCGGCGTCACGGAAACATAGCCATTTGCCACCGCATCAAAATCAGTACCTGATGATGCATCATACGGATCCGACAAGGCGCCTATCCAATAACTCGGCATCCCTCGGGGATGCTGAGCTGAGACAGGGGCTTGTGCTTTGTGGCGATAACCCAACTTAGTAACACGAATGCCTTTGATCTCTTCATAAGGCAAATCCGGCACATTCACATTGAGCAAAACACCAGTAGGCATATTCAATGTGTGAGTGTCTTTTAACAAAGCCAATACGACTTGCGCTGCGGTCGCAAAGTGTTGATTGCCGACCAATGACACAGCTAACGCTGGACGACCTAAATGCCTTGCTTCCATGGCAGCCGCGACTGTACCAGAATAAATCACGTCATCCCCTAAATTAGGACCATGATTAATACCGGACACCACCAGGTCAACTTGTCCATCAATTACGCCAGATAAAGCCAGATTGACACAATCACTCGGCGTACCATCTACTTTATACGCACGTTCCGCCACTTTACTTGGTTGCAAAGGACGAGTCAGAGTAAGCGAGTTACTGGCACCACTGCGATTACGATCAGGCGCGACCATCAAGGTGTCATATTGCGTTTGCAGATGCTTTGATAAGGTCTGAATACCCAACGCATCGATGCCATCATCATTCGCGATCAGAATTCTCATGATATTTCTCAGCTGATTTGTCCGTAAAATCCATCATCTCTCGCAGGATACTGGTCGCGAAACAACCTTTCGGTAACGAGAATTCAAGTATTAACTGGGCTTTGCCCGTCTCTTCCTTTAGCAATTCCCAGGCCATATTCATTGGCACTAATCTGGCTAAACGACTGTCTCGCGATAAACCAAAATCCATCAAGGCTTCCACCAGTTCACCATGGTCTGCCAATGACGCTTTTATGGCGGCTTCTCTCTGTGGCCCCGTCCCCGCTTCCCAGCCCGGGCTTAGCAAGGGTAATACCGGGCTTATCTGGCCTCGCGCTACACTCAAATGCATCAAAGCTGATCGTTGCTGCACTCGGAACTGCTCTTCTTTATGCTGGAATTGTGCAATATCAGCATCACACAAACGATCCCACATACCGTTTTCAACCTGATCACTCAAGGCCTGATTGAAGCACCAAGAACGAATAGCTGATAACCAAAAAGACTCTGTTTTGGATAATTTGCGACGACTTTGCCGCCCTTTTAGGACAAACTCTTTGCCGTTGTGCAAATTATTACCGTTAATACCAAAACGCTGAGGGCCATAATAGTTCGGCACACCGCCTTGCTGAATCAACTGTAAGCGCGCTTCTAACTCTTCTAGGTCACCCGCCACATTACGCAAGCGAATGATAAAACGATTAGCAAAGTGCGTTCCGGTTTTTAGCTTTTTAGAATGGCGTAATTGAGCGACTACTCGGACACTCTCAGGCTCACGAAAAGCCTGATGGAGATTCGATAAATCCGGCTCCTCGTTCAGGGTATGCAAACAAAACCATTGACGTGTGCAAGCATGGCGATCTTTTACACCACTGTAGGTTACCTTATTGGCCGCAACGCCAGCCAATTGAGCGAGGCGCTTGGCTAAGAAGTCAGTATTAACCCCAAGCTTTTCAATAAACACATAACAGAACTCGCCTTTGCCATCTGGCTCAAACCCGAGCTGCTCTTCCACATAAAAATCTTGGGCATGTGTTTTTAGGTCGCCCGTATTAGTAGGCTCTGACCAAGCGTATTGCCAATCCGTATTCATAAGGCTCCCTGCTTATACAGTAATGCCACCGCTTCCACTGCAATGCCTTCTTTACGACCTGTAAAACCCAATTTCTCTGTCGTCGTGGCTTTTACGTTCACCTGTGACATATCGACCTCAAGATCTTCGGCAATATTGGCTCGCATGGCGTCAATATGTGGTCGCATTTTGGGCGCTTGCGCTAAAATGGTCACGTCTACATTACCTACTAATAGCCCCAATGCTTTCACTTCAGAGAAAGCACGCTTTAATAAAATTCGACTGTCCGCCCCTGAAAATGCCGCATCGGTATCAGGAAAATGTTTACCAATGTCACCCAGAGCAGCCGCCCCCAGCAAAGCATCAGTCAACGCATGCAACACAACATCACCATCAGAATGAGCGATCAAGCCCTGTGAGTAAGGAATCGACACGCCCCCCAAAATAACATGATCACCCTCGCCAAATTTATGAACATCAAACCCATGACCTATACGAAATGGCATCATAAAAATAACTCCAACTTAATGCGCTTTTGAATTTGATAAATGTGAAAAAAGCGCCTCGGCAATAATCAAGTCCTCGGGCAATGTCACTTTAATATTACTGTTTTCACCCATTACTAAGTCTGGCTGCCAGCCCTGCAACTCCATAGCGGAACATTCATCCGTAACCTGTTTACCATCCATGTCAGCCTGAACTAAGGCATCTAATAACGCCCCAAGCGGGAATTTTTGTGGTGTTTGTGCCAGCCAAATATGACGTCGATCTAAGGTGTTTTTTACTTTTGGGCTGGATTCCACTGAGCTGACATCCTTTTGTTGCTTCACCGTGTCTTTTGACGGCATCGCCAACAACGCTCCCTGTGCCGACTCATGTTTAATGATGCGCGATAACGCCGTATGAGATAACAAAGGCCGTGCTGCATCGTGCACTAACACTTGACGATCAATCTCTACCGACATTTTTTGCAATAACTGCAATCCTTTTTGTACCGTGTCACAACGCTCAGCACCACCGACATAGGTTCTTACCCCGGGGTTATCACACCATTTTGAATCTGGCCAATAGGCATCGTTCGCCCCCAAGCCAACGACCACACCCGCAATGCATGGGTGAGTTAAAAACACTTCGATCGTGCGGTCTAAAATGGTTTCCCCTGCCAATGATAAATACTGCTTAGGGCAATCTGACAACATACGTTGCCCAATGCCAGCCGCAGGAATGATCACCCACAATGCCTGGCTCATCTTTTTTCCACCATACGATAAAATACTTCACCATCTTTAATATACTGAAGCTCAGTACGAACATGCTCTTCTACCGCTTCTTCGCCTAAGCGTAGATCTTCAACCTGAGCACGTAAGGCATCATTACGATGTTTTAATCTTTGATTAATGCGTTCTTGATAAGCAATTTGCTTAGCCAGCTCTTCCTGACGTTTTACCCCTTGCTCACCAAAATATAGGTGATAGCACTGGTATCCAATGGCACAGACAAAAAAAGCCAATAATAAACGCGCCATAATATCCTCTACGATTAAAAAAACCTGTCCCTTATTATCAAAGGAATCGCATGAAAAAAACAAAAAAAGGGAGAACTAAGTTCTCCCTTTTTTTAGGTCAAGGCAGAATTAAGCTTGACCCTTGATCTCAGAAAGACCTTTGTAAGGTGCTTTACCACCTAATTGCTCTTCAATACGTAGCAATTGGTTGTACTTAGCAACACGGTCAGAACGACACAAAGAACCTGTCTTAATTTGACCTGCAGCTGTACCCACCGCCAAATCAGCAATCGTTGCATCTTCGGTTTCACCTGAACGGTGAGAAATCACCGCCGTGTAACCTGCATCTTTTGCCATTTTGATCGCTTCAAGCGTCTCAGTCAAAGAACCAATCTGGTTAAACTTGATCAAGATAGAGTTAGCGATACCCTCATCGATGCCGCGCTTCAAGATTTTAGTATTGGTTACGAAAAGATCGTCACCAACCAATTGGATCTTGTCGCCCAAAATCTTCGTCTGGTAAGCAAAACCTTCCCAGTCTGATTCGTTTAAGCCATCTTCAATGGAAACAATTGGATAAGACTCACACAACTCTGCAAGGTAATCAGAGAAACCTTCAGAAGAGAAGACTTTGCCTTCACCTTTCAAGTTGTATTTACCGTCTTCGTAGAACTCAGACGCGGCACAATCCATCGCAAGAGTAATGTCTTTACCAAGCTCGTAACCGGCTGCAGCAACCGCTTCTTTGATTACTGCAAGTGCTTCTGCATTAGATGCAAGGTTTGGTGCAAAACCACCTTCGTCACCCACTGCCGTACTCAAACCACGGGCACTCAATACTTTTTTCAACGCGTGGAAAATTTCCGCGCCGTAACGTAGGGCTTCACGGAAGTTTGGCGCACCAACTGGCTGAACCATAAATTCTTGAATATCAACATTGTTGTCAGCGTGCTCGCCACCATTGATAATGTTCATCATAGGTACTGGCATAGAGTATTGACCAGAAGTGCCGTTCAAGTCTGCAATGTGAGCGTACAGAGGGACTTTCTTAGACGTTGCAGCTGCTTTCGCTGCCGCTAAAGAAACGGCCAAGATCGCATTCGCACCAAAAGTCGATTTATTTTCTGTGCCATCAAGGTCAATCATTACCTTGTCTAGCTCAGCTTGTGCCAGTGCATCTTTCCCAATCAACGCATCACGGATAGGGCCATTCACAGCGGCAACTGCTTTTAAAACACCTTTTCCTAGGTAACGACTTTTATCGCCATCACGTAGTTCTAAAGCTTCACGAGAACCGGTAGAGGCACCAGACGGTGCACACGCTGAACCTACAGAACCATCCGCCAAAATCACATCGGCTTCAACAGTAGGGTTACCACGAGAATCCAATACTTCTCTGGCTTTAATATCAACGATTTGACTCATAACAAACCTCTTTAAATAGATAAAAAATCACAAACAGCCTGTTTGCTTTAGAAAGTAATAAATAACGCTTTCTTACTTATTCTCTTTCCGTACTTATTTTTCTTTTCCTGCGTATTTCAATGCCGCGTGAACAAAGGCACTGAATAAGCCGTGACCATATCTAGGTGTTGACGTAAATTCTGGATGGAACTGACAAGCAACATACCAAGGGTGATCAGCAATTTCGATCATTTCAACCAAAGAGTTGTCTTCTGAACGACCTGAAATCGTCAGACCTGCCTTTTCTAAATCAGATACGTAGAAGTTATTCACTTCGTAACGATGACGATGGCGTTCGGTTATCACAGCTTCGCCGTAAGCTTCAAAGGCTTTTGTGCCTTCAGTAAGATTACAGTTCTGCGCGCCAAGACGCATCGTTCCACCTAGGTCGGATTCCTCTGACCGGATTTCTTTGGAACCCTCTGCATTGGTCCATTCTGTAATCAGACCAACAACTGGATTCTCTGCTTTTAGATTAAACTCAGTGCTGTGCGCACCGTCTAATTTTGCCACATTACGAGCAAACTCAATAACCGCTACCTGCATGCCTAAACAAATCCCCAAATAAGGCACTTTGTTTTCTCGAGCATACTGAGCTGTCAATATCTTACCTTCAACACCACGTTCGCCGAAACCACCTGGTACTAGAATCGCGTCCATACCTTTTAACGCTTCGGTACCATTTTCTTCAATGCTTTCAGAATCGATGTAGTGCAATTTCACTTTCGTGCGCGCATGAATACCAGCATGATCCATGGCTTCAATCAAAGACTTATAAGCATCCAACAGTTCCATGTATTTACCTACCATGGCAATGTTGATTTGCTTCTCAGGATTCAATTTGGCTTGCGTTACTTTGTTCCAGATTGCTAAATCAGGCATATTGCAGTCTAGGTTGAAGTATTCCACGATCAAGCTGTCTAGACCTTGGTCATTTAACATTTGAGGAATACGGTAAATCGTGTCGGCATCTGGCAATGAGATAACAGCACGTTCTTCAACACTGGTAAACAACGCGATTTTCTTACGCTCAGGGGCTTCAATTGTCACTTCAGAGCGGCAGATTAAGATGTCTGGTTGGATACCAATAGAGCGCAATTCTTTCACAGAGTGCTGAGTAGGTTTGGTCTTCGTTTCACCCGCTGTACGGATGTAAGGAACCAAGGTTAAATGCATGAACAAGGCACGGCGAGAGCCCAATTCCACTCTTAATTGACGAACCGCTTCAAGGAAAGGTTGAGACTCAATGTCACCCACTGTGCCACCGATTTCGACTAGAGCAACATCAGCGCCTTCGGCACCCGAGATAACACGTCGTTTGATTTCATCTGTGATGTGAGGAATAACTTGAACAGTACCACCAAGGTACTCACCACGACGTTCTTTTTTCAATACATGCTGATAAACACGGCCACTGGTAAAGTTATTACGCTTACCCATTTTAGTGGAAATGAAACGTTCGTAGTGACCAAGGTCAAGATCGGTTTCAGCACCGTCTTCAGTGACATACACTTCACCGTGCTGGAAGGGACTCATGGTGCCAGGATCCACGTTGATGTACGGGTCCAGCTTTAACATGGTGACTTTTAGCCCACGAGATTCAAGAATGGCCGCTAGAGAAGCAGATGCCAATCCTTTACCAAGAGATGATACTACACCACCTGTTACGAAAATATATCGTGTCGCCATGAGTGTTTAACCCGCCTTAAAAATAGATAAATATGAAATTTGATGGTGCCGAAAAATGCACCTTCAGGACGGGAGGAAATGATAGCATCGCTGGCCTCATCTCTCAATGTAAAACATCCTTGTTTTGCATTCATTCGAGGCAAAAAATGGCGCACATAAAAAGCGTGCCTTACAAGTCCAATTCTAGAATCTTCGACTTGGCACGAGAGCAACATGGCATCACCCAGTTTCCCTGTTGTCGCTCCGCTTCCGTCAAAAACACATCTCTATGATCTGGAGTGCCGCTCACCACACCAGTTTGACACGTACCGCAGACACCAGATTCACAAGAGACAGCCACAAATACCCCATGCTGATCCAGCGCTTCAAACATGGTTTGGTCTTCAGACACATTGATCAATTCCCCTGTACTGTGGACTTTCACTTGAAACGCCGCATTATCGGATTCTTGTTCTAACGGTTCAGGGGCGGCAAAAAACTCACGATGCAACCTTTCTTCTGACCAACCCTGCATTCGGGCTTGGCTTAAAACCTCATTAATAAAATCAGCCGGACCACAGACATAAAGCTCCCCATCAAAGGCGTGACGAGATAAAACATTCACCATGTCCATGCGGCCAGAATCAGCCAGCTGACTAAAGTGAAAAAACATTTTGTCAGCAAAAGAAGCCGTTTTTAATGTCCCTGAAAATGCGGCTTTTTCAGGTGTTTTAGCGCAGTAATGAAACTCAAAAGATCGGCCCTGCTGCTGTAATTGCTGCGCCATAGGCAACAAAGGTGTCACACCAATACCACCAGCAATCAACATACAGTGACGAGGACTATCGACCAAACCAAAATGGTTACGAGGCGCACTAATCGCCAGCTCGTCTCCAATGGTCAGACGATGCACCTCTTTCGAGCCACCACGTGATTGCGGGTCTTTTAGCACCGCCACTTCGTAATACTGTGGTTCAACCTGCAACCGACATAAAGAATATTGGCGAATCAGACCACTGGGCAAATGCACATCAATATGCGCGCCAGCTTCAAAAGTAGGCAAATCCGTCCCATCACGGCTCCCCAAGACGAGTCGCACAATATTTTGCGCTTCCTCAATGACGTTTTTCACAACCACTGGAATCATTTCAACAACCTCATTCCCAAACCAACTAAAAAGAAATCACTTGCAGCGGACCATCAGATGGCGCTGCTTTGACATTTTCTTGCTGCTCTTGTGCAATAATACGCTCAATGATTTTTCGAGACTGCACGCCACCAGCATCAATGTCCAGTTTCAATAAATCATAGTCGGGAAATGCTAATAAGTTTTCCTGCTGCCGCTCCAAGACCTCTAAATCTTCCGCGAAAATCGCCCCTTGCCCTTCTCGAATGCGATCCGTTAGCGCTTCGTCTTGAGGATTAAAGTTTCGCGCCATCCCCCAAAAATACCAGATAGAAGTGTCACTTTCAGGCGTAATAAAATCCACTACGGTACTACTGGCTTTATGATCGTTACTGGCCTCAAAACCACCCTGTCCAGCATGCGCCACACCCACATCAATCATCACATGAGAAGGTGGACTGAAACGGCAAATCTGCCAACGATCAACAGGAACATCGTCAGCTAAATTATTGCCACGTAACGCTGCTTGCCAGAATGGCGGCGGCATGATGTTTTCCATGAAACGACTGGTAATGACTTTATCGCCATCGACTTTCGTATCCACAGGCGATTCGTCAATTTCTTTCTGACCAATACTGCTCGCATGAACATAAGTTTCATGAGTCAGATCCATCAGGTTATCAATCATCAAACGATAGTCACAATTAATGTGGTAAAGGCCACCACCGTAGGCCCATTCTGGGTTATCGGCCCACTCTAATTGAGGTATCAAAGAGACATCCGCTTTGCTTTGTTCACCAGGCCAAACCCAGATAAACCCATAACGCTCTTCGACAGCATAGGATTTCATGCATGGAAAACCTTGAACTCGCTGCAGCGGCATCGACTTAGTTTTACCATCCGCGCCCATTTTTAAGCCATGGTACCCACATACCAAAAGCCCATCTTCCACGTACCCCAATGATAAAGCCGCACCACGGTGTGGACAAAAATCGAGAACGGCGGCGATCTGGTTATCATGAGAGCGATAGAAAGCGATGCTTTCACCACAAATTTTACGACCAAGAGGTTTGCTGCCCGCCACCTCTTCAGACATGGCGGCCACATACCAAGCATTTTTGGGATAGGTTTGTTGTTTCATTAGGATACTCCTGCTTTTTATTGTATTTATTGGATCCAATATAAAACAAAAACATATAATAACAAGCCCAAAACCACAAAATTGGATCCATTAAACTTTTTTTGAATGCCTTATCCAATTCTAAACTGTTAAAAAACATCAAATTGGATCCAATTTTCACATTTGCACTAGATGCGCTATTATTCTCTCTTTCTTTAATCTAGAACTGAGATAAGGCATGAGTAAATCGGGTCAGGAAGTAATCAGTCGATTAAGACAAATGGTGCTGTCAGGGGAACTGGCCGCAGGAGAACGAATCGCCGAAATTCCGACAGCAGAACGACTCGGCGTCTCGCGCACCCCAATACGCATCGCATTTCGAACCTTGGAACAGGAAGGTTTACTGACCAAACGACCTGCTCGTGGCTATGAAGTAAGACAGGTCACTTTATCTGACATCACTGGCGCCATTGAAGTTAGAGGCGTACTTGAAGGCTTAGCCGCCAGACAAGCCGCAGAAAGCGGGCTATCAGAAAGCCAAAGAATAGAGTTAAAGCAATTGCTTCAGTCGGGCGATCAGCTGTTTGAAAATGGTCGGCTTGATGAACAGGACTTGGCACAGTATCACGACATCAACCAGCGCTTTCATCAAATTATTATTGATGCCAGCAATAACCCAGCTATCGCTGAAGCGCTTAGTCGCAACGAACACTTACCTTTTGCCTCGGTAAGCGCATTGGCTTTTGATGCTAATAATTTGCGACTAGAATTTCGCCGTTTTAATTTCGCTCACATGCAACATCACGCGGTGTTTGACGCCATTAGCCAAGGCCAAAGTAGCCGCGCAGAATCCATCATGCGGGAGCACGCTAACGCCACGCTGGGATATGCTAAAGTCTTCTCGCAAAAGGAAGACACTAATGACAAGATGCAAGTGCTCCAGTAACGGATTAACAACTAAGCTAAATCCGTATTACCCAATGGCACTTCTAGGGTATTTCCCGCCATGCTTGGTGGTTGACCCACCATCTCATCGTAGGCGCTTTGATGGCATAACACCATGGCATCCACCTGCTTCTCTTTGAACAAAGATTGCAGCTCGAGTTTGTTGTGGCTGGTCATAAAGCGCCCCTTACCATCCATAACATAATCCTCTTTACCATCTATCACCACCGACAACTGATAGAGATTTGACTCCAAGGAATGCAACTTCACTTTTTCAAAATGTTGAGTACGTTTTAATTCTTTTAATTCCATGTTGAATGGCCTCAAAGGTTCTTTAGAAGGTATTATTAGTACGCAAAGAAAGCCGTATAGGTTCAGAGAATATCTTAGACCCCCTAAATTTTTCAGAACCAGAGGCTCACAAAACAACAATAATTATCACTCATAAGCAGCTGACCCAATGAACACTACACCTGACGATTTGTACCGAAATACAGCCGATGTGAAACAAGCAATTGATAAAATCCAACAGCATTTACAACAGGATAGACGCTGTTTGATCGCGCTTGCGGGTGGCCCAGGTTCTGGAAAAAGCACGCTGGCTAATTACTTAGCCGAACACGTTAATACACAACACTCTTCGCAGGTTGCTTGCCTGTCTATGGACGGATTCCACCTCACCAAACAGGCCTTGAGCGACCTACCAAACGCCAATGAAGCCTTTGCCCGCCGTGGAGCCGCTTGGACATTTGATCACCATAAATTCGCTCAGTATGTCACTGACATTGCCAACGCCTACCAAACCGTAGACTGCCAATGGCCCAGTTTTGACCATGCGTTAGGCGACCCAATTGACGACCATATATCCATTTCACAACATACCAAAGTCATCTTGATTGAAGGACTTTACTTACTCTTACCTGAAACAGATTGGCAGAAAGCCGCGGATTATTATGATGAACGCTGGTTCCTAGATGTACCACTCCCCACTGTTATCGAACGATTAGCATTAAGGCATCAAGCTGCATGGAATCTATCTTATCAACAAGCCATGAATAGAATTCAGCAAAACGATGCACTTAATGCTGAGCAAGTTGCTCAAACAAAAAAATATGCAGATTGGCTCATTCAGGTTTAGTGATGATTGGGAAAGGGTAAAACTTTGCTTGGTCGCCACTCGAACTGAAGCTGACCATAATCAGGGTGACGCCATAAATTGGCAATGGCAACTAACTCATCTTGGATAAACAAATAGGGTAAATGTTCGCGCCACCAAACTGGAATTTGCTGATCATTTAGCCATTTTTTCAACGACCGAGTCTGCCCATTTTGCATCAATAGCTTGGCTCCCAAAGGCCGCGCTCTTAGCTCAACCCCATCTCCTTGGATCAGCTGCAACTGGTCAAAACCTCGCGTTTTTACTTGCCCAATGACTAACGCCCCGTACTCAACTGGAAGCTCATTTGGCAACACATACAAGGTATTCTGATGACGCATCAAGCGACCATCAGCAAACACAAACTCAGGTTGTTTATCTTCAACACCAGCAAACATATTAAGGACGCTGTCACATTGCGCTTGCGTTAAGCTGCGGCCTTTTTGCTCTACGAATTGTCGTAACCAAAAACGCCTTTGTGGCATTGGTTGTTGATACAGCCAATTCAAATCCAAACCACCATGCGTATTTGATACCGTCGATAAATGTTGCGCCGACAAGCTAGCCAACATTTCGTAGTCGTCAGCAACTCGTTGCGCCATGTTGGAAACACTCTGCTCCATATTTGGAAAGTGTGTCTTCATTAAGGGAATGACGTTTTGACGTAAAAAGTTACGCGAAAAGCGTTCGTCTTGATTGGATTCGTCCTCAACCCAATGCAAACCATATTGCTGAGCATAATCTTCGATTTGAGTCTTAGTGATCGACAAGAGTGGCCGTACCAAGCAAGCCCCCTGATCCCCCAAAGGTCGAACTGCTGGCATTCCTGCTAACCCTTTCGTTCCAGTTCCTCTTGCCAGTCGAAACATCACAGTTTCCGCTTGATCCCCTTGATGATGAGCTAAAAGCAAAACATCGTCAGCCACCAAGCGATCTTCAAAAACTTGATATCTTGCTTGGCGAGCCGCATCTTCCACTGACGCTTGTACTTTCAAATCCACTTTGTGGGCATAAAAAGTTACATTAAGCGCTTGGCATACTTGTTCACAATGGTCTAACCATGCATCTGCATTTGGGCTTAAACCATGATGTACATGGATCACGGCAACCTTTGCTCTTTGCTCAGGGGTAATTTGACTCACCAAAGCGTGCAATAGTACATGGGAATCAACGCCACCACTGTAAGCCACCCAAACCCTGTTTGCTTGCGTAAACAAAGACGCCAACCAAATTGGATTAAACTCTAATTCAGTCGTAAGGGTGAAAGGCGGATGCGGCTGATAACTCATATAAAGTGAACCATTTTTTAAGCGTCAGAAGCAGAAACAAAAAAGCCTCCAATCAGGAGGCTTTTTAGCAAATCAATCGATTATAAGCCGTATGACATTAAGCGGTTGTAACGACGTGCCAACAACTCTTCTGTTGTTAGCGCTTCCATACGATCCAGTGCCGCTAAGATGTTTTCTTTCAGGCTGTGAGCCATTTGCTCATGAGCATTGTGCGCTCCACCCATTGGCTCTGGAATAATGGTATCAACCAAACCAAGCTCTTTCAGACGAGGCGCAGTGATGCCCATGGCTTTCGCCGCATCAGATGCACGTTCTGCACTCTTCCATAGGATAGAAGCACAACCTTCTGGTGAAATAACTGAGTAAGTGCCGTATTGCAACATCATCAATTCATCACACACACCGATTGCCAACGCACCACCAGAACCACCTTCACCGATAACGGTTGAGATGATTGGTGTTTTTAGGCGCGACATAACAGCAAGGTTGTATGCAATGGCTTCACTCTGACCACGCTCTTCTGCACCGATACCTGGGTAAGCCCCAGGTGTATCAATTAAGGTAACGATTGGCATATTGAAACGCTCAGCGGTTTCCATCAAGCGCAAGGCTTTACGGTAACCTTCTGGACGTGGCATGCCAAAATTACGCAATACTTTTTCTTTTACTTCACGGCCTTTCTGATGACCAATGATCATCACAGGACGGCCATCTAGACGCGCAATACCACCGACAATGGCACGGTCATCTGCATAGTGACGATCACCATGCATTTCTTCGAAATCAGTAAAGACGTGTTCAATATAATCCAGCGTATAAGGACGCTTTGGATGACGGGAAAGTTGTGATACTTCCCAAGCGCCTAAATTACTGAATAAACTTTTTGTTAAGGCGACTTTTTTGTCTTCTAGTCGGCTGATTTCATCACTGATGTTCAGTTCGTTATCATTGCCTACTAGACGTAATTCTTCAATTTTTTGTTCAAGCTCAGCAATCGGCTGCTCGAATGGTAAATAATTTAAATTCATCGTTAACTACACTGCTGTCTGGTTGCCATCAAATATAAGGCAAATGGCATCATGCCAATTGCTCTAAAGCGATAAAACGTATTACTACGCCACATTCCTTTGCACAAATTATAAAATGAGCCTAAGTATACACTAACTGAACATTTTGTTTACCGTATTGTTTCTGTAGTTGGTGAATTAAATCGTCATCTGGACGAACTCGCCAACTCGAACCTAAACGGATATCGCCAAAAGCTTCAGGGGTATCAAACCCAATGACCACATCACAACCGTCTCCGCGGAATTCTGACATTTGATCAGCTAATGACTGAATATCAGCTGGTGTTACTGACTCTGAACTCCAAGTAATTCGCAATGCTTCGACATAACGAATACGAGCTTGAGCAATATCAAGTACATTCCGGGCAATGACTTTCTGTCCACCACGAAACTCGTCTACTGAAATCTCCCCTTCTACCACAACCACTTCGTCTTTGACGATGACGTCTTTGAAGTTTTCATAGTTGTCAGGGAACACCGTCACCTCAATACGAGCTGAGCGATCATCCAGTGTGACGAAGGCAATGTTACCACCTTTTTTACTTTTTGTTACACGCAAATCCACAATCAATCCAGCCATGACTTGGGTATCGCCACGCTTAGGTTGCAGATCGACTATTTTCGAGCGTGCAAATCGTCTGACCTCCTTTTCATACTCATCAATTGGGTGACCTGTTACATACAAGCCTAGGGTGTCTTTTTCACCGTCTAGACGCTGCCTACCAGGCCACTCATGCTGGATACCTATTTCCTTATAGGCATCTTCCGTGCTCTCTTCTACCGCCACCCCAAACAGGTCCATCATACCTGCATCTTGGTTTTTGGCATCCTGCACTGCTCGCTTCAACGCTTCATCAATGCAAGCATACAAGGTCGCACGGTTTGGCCCTATGGTGTCAAATGCCCCAGAACGAACCAATGCCTCCATCACGCGCTTGTTAACCTTCTTACCCACACGCTGACAGAAATCAAAAATGTGCTCAAATGGCCCCTCTTTGCGAGCTTCAACAATGGCTTCAATTGGGCCTTCACCCACCCCTTTAATGGCACCTAAACCATACACTATGGCGCCAGCTGGGTTGACCGTAAATTTGTAGACTGACTCATTAACGTTGGGCAATTCCAACGCTAAATTCATCGAACGACACTCTTCAATGAAGATAACGATCTTGTCGGTATTCTGCATATCGGCAGACAATACCGCGGCCATGAAAGGCGCCGGATAATGATTTTTCAACCAAGCGGTTTGATAGGATACTAAGGCGTACGCAGCCGAGTGAGACTTGTTGAAACCATAGCCCGCAAACTTCTCCATTAAATCAAAGATGTTGCCGGACAAATCCTTATCGACATTGTTTTTCAACGCCCCTTCCATAAAGATCAAACGCTGTTCCGCCATCACCTCAGCTTTCTTTTTACCCATTGCTCGACGCAGTAGATCGGCACCACCCAGACTAAATTTCGCCAATACCTGAGCGATTTGCATTACCTGTTCTTGATACAAAATGATGCCGTAGGTGGGTTCCAATACTGGGATCAAATCTTCATGCTGGTAATCTGGGTGCGGGAAAGCCAATTCAGAACGACCGTGCTTACGGTTTATAAAGTCGTCTACCATGCCCGACCCAAGTGGGCCAGGACGATACAAGGCCACCAAGGCGATAATATCTTCGAAACGAGATGGTAATAGCTTTTTAATCAATTCTTTCATACCACGGGATTCCAGCTGGAATACCGCCGTGGTTTCGGCTCTTTGCAGTAAGTCGTATGTGGATTTATCTTCCAGATCAATCAGCGCGATATCCAATGGCGGCTTGCCTTCTAAGGCATGAATATCATTAATGTTTTTCACGGCCCAATCGACGACGGTCAAGGTTTTCAAGCCCAAGAAGTCAAACTTCACCAGACCGGCTTCTTCTACGTCGTTTTTGTCATATTGAGTTACCAAGCCTGAGCCGTCTTCTTCACAATACAGTGGTGCGAAATCAACCAGCTTAGTGGGTGCGATGACCACACCACCAGCGTGCTTACCAAAGTTTCTGACCACCCCTTCAAGGGACATGGCCATTTCCATGACATCCGCCGCTTCTTCATCGGCCGCCAAGAATTCTGGTAGAGCGGGCTCTTCTTCAAGGGCTTTACTGAGTGTCATTCCAATTTCAAAGGGGATCAACTTGGACAGCTTATCCCCTAAGCTATAAGGCTTACCTTGTACCCGCGCGACATCGCGAACAACGGCTTTGGCTGCCATGGCACCAAAGGTAATAATCTGAGAAACCGCATCACGACCATAGGTACGCGACACGTAATCGATTACCTTATCTCGGTTATCCATGCAAAAGTCGATATCAAAGTCAGGCATGGATACCCGCTCTGGATTCAAGAATCGTTCGAATAGCAAATCGTATTCAAGCGGATCAAGGTCGGTGATTTTTAACGCATAAGCCACCAATGAACCGGCACCCGAACCACGACCAGGGCCTACCGGAATATCGTTATCCTTGGCCCATTGTATAAAGTCCATTACGATCAAGAAGTAACCAGGAAATCCCATCTGGTTAATAATGTTTAATTCGAAATCCAGACGACCCCAATATTCCTGGCGGCGCTTTTCAACACGTTCACCGTATTTCAACGTCAAAATATCAAAACGCTCTTTTAGACCATCGAAAGACAACTTATTAAAAAACTCTTCCATGGTCATGCCATCTGGCACAGGATAATCCGGTAAAAAATATTTACCCAGCAAGACATCCACACTGCAGCGTTTAGCTATTTCAACGGTATTTTCCAAGGCTTCTGGAATGTCTTGGAACAGTTCTGCCATTTCTTCAGGGGTTTTAAAGTACTGTTCTTCCGAATAACGACGTACTCTTCGCGGATCATCAAGGGTGACACCATCATGAATACACACTCGTGCCTCATGGGCTTCAAAGTTTTCTCGTTTTAGAAAGCGCACGTCATTAGTCGCCACCACTGGACAACCAAGCTCAGCAGCCAGAGGGACAACAGCATGAATGTAGTCTTCTTCTCCCGCTCGACTGGTCCGCTGCAACTCCACATAAAAACGATTAGGGAACACAGACATCCAATAAGACAAGTGCTGCTTCGCCAACTCTGCACGGCCTTTTTGCAACAACAAACCAACGTCACCATAACCAGCACCCGATAAAGCGATCACGTCTTCGCTAGACGCCTCAATCCACTCTCTCTGGATAACAGGTCGACCTTCTACTTGCCCTAATTGATAACCTTTAGAAATAATTTCTATGATGTTTTTGTAACCTTTATTGGACATCGCCAACAAAGTCATACGATAACGAGATTCCAGCTCACCTGTATCATCCTCGATAACGACGTCAGCACCACATATGGGCTTAATGCCCTTATCCATAGCACCTTTATAAAAACGCACAAAACCACATAAGTTATTTTCATCAGTGATGGCCACTGCCGGCATGGACATCAATTCCGTTGTCCCTAACAGGCCTTTGACTTTGACCAAGCCATCCACCAAAGAAAACTCAGTATGCACTTTTAAATGTATGAACGATGCGGACAAAATTTATCCCTCTAGAATCTTTTTAACGGGTGCGAAACTGCGTCTGTGCAAAGGGGTCACACCGAATTGTCGAATGGCTTCTAAATGCTGCGCTGTCGGGTAACCTTTGTGCTTTTCTAAACCATAGTCTGGATACAAATCAGCCGCTTTCACTATGTCTCTGTCACGAGTCACTTTCGCCAAAATAGACGCCGCGGAAATGGCCGCATGTCGAGCATCCCCTTTCACGACGGCTTCAGCAGGACAAGGCAAATTAGGCGGCAGACGATTACCATCAATTAAACAATGTTCCGCCATTGGCGATAACATTGCCACAGCTCTGGACATGGCCAACATGCTAGCGTGCAATATATTTAATTGGTCAATTTCTTCAATACTAGCACTGGCAATGGCATAGCACAGGGCTTTTGCTTGAATTTCATCAAACAATGCTTCACGTTTTTTTTCAGACAACTTTTTGGAGTCAGCAAGACCTGCGATGGGTTGCTGTGGATCTAGAATCACTGCGGCCGCGACGACT
Organism: Marinomonas aquiplantarum; assembly: GCF_003314975.1. GTDB lineage: Bacteria > Pseudomonadota > Gammaproteobacteria > Pseudomonadales > Marinomonadaceae > Marinomonas > Marinomonas aquiplantarum. The sequence goes on along the minus strand of NZ_QNRF01000002.1, from coordinate 488,193 downwards.
TCACCTGCCAACGGCCCTCGGCCTGCTTCATCCACACCTGCCAACAAAGCGCCTGTATACAACTCGCTTACGAAGGGTTCCATTAGACTTCCTTATCTGCCAACATATTGATAATCGCTTTTGCGCCTTGCTCTCCGGCATTTTTTCGAAGCATCTGATGCAAATCCAAATACTTTTGCTGTATTTTCTTATCTTGTCTAAAAGACTGCCAAGTTTGCACCAAACGTGTGGCCAAACTCTCCGGCACTGCCTCGTCTTGTAATAACTCAGGCACCAAAGTTTCATTCGCCAGCAAGTTTGGCAAAGACACATAAGGCACTTTAATCATACGTTTCATGATCGCAAAGGTTAAACGATTCACTTTATACGCTACGACCATAGGTCGTTTGACCAACATCGCTTCCAACGCCGCAGTACCAGACGCCAATAAGATAGCATCAGCGGCCGCCATCACAGTTCGTGATTGGCCATCTGTAATCACGGCTTGCGCATTCACTTCTTGTAGAATCGTTTCAATTTGTTCGCGTCTAGCCTGATTCGCCGCGGGCATCAGAAAGGTCGCCTGAGGTTCCTGTTGTTTAATCAACTTAATGGTCTCAGCGAATAAGGGAGCAAGTCGAGCCACCTCCCCTTCTCGTGAGCCAGGTAAAACCGCGAATACTGGCCCTGAGACTGGCCCCAACTTTAACGCTTCACGGGCTTGCTGCGGGTCACTTTCCAAGGGAATATCATCCGCTAACGTATGACCGACACAAACCACAGGTATATTGTGTTGATGATAAATAGGCAACTCAAAAGGAAATAAGGCCAACATCAAATCAACAGACTTTTTAATTTTAAAAATGCGCTTTTGACGCCAAGCCCAGACTGATGGACTCACATAATGCACCGTTGGGATGCCAGCTTGTTTTAGCTTTCTTGCCAATGGCAAATTAAAATCTGGGGAATCTATACCAATAAAGGCGGTAGGAGGATTGGCCAAACAGGATTGGTAAAGACGTTTACGAATGCCCAATAATTCTTTTAAACGACCTAAGACTTCCACCAGCCCCATCACTGACAGTCTATCCATGGGTACGATACTGGTTAAACCTTCTGCTTCCATCAGCGGCCCACCAATGCCTTCAAACACGGCGTCGGGCTGTAACGCTTTTAAATGCTTGATTAAATTCGCCCCTAAAATATCACCAGATGCTTCTCCGGCAACCAACACGTAACGTGCTGTCGACGTCACTTTCATTAACACAACCTCTAATAACAAAAAAACCCCGAAGCGTTCCGGGGTTTTCGTTTTCTATGGGGGAGTTATCGAATTATCCCGCGCTCAGACGCTCGAATCGACATGACAAACTTTGCCACCTCAGGAATGGCGTAATCTGGGCTTTGCTCCAACTCACTCAGTACAGACTCCAGTGTTGACCCTTTCAAGTAAACACGCTTATACGCATTTTTCAGTGCCCGTATGACTTCTTTCGGAGTGCCTCGACGGCGCATTCCTTCAAAGTTCATACCATGTGCTTTGGCTGGATTTCCAGATACCATGATAAATCTTGGTACGTCTTTTGAGACCATGGATCCCATGCCGCACATACTATAAGAATTCACCTGACAAAACTGATGAATCCCAGTATAGCCACCCAAAATGACATTATCGCCTAACTTCACATGCCCAGCTAAAGCCGCATAATTTGCCATAATATTATTGTCACCAACAACACAATCGTGACCGATATGGGTACTGGCCATAAACAAGTTGCCACTGCCGATAATAGTAATACTTTGATCTTGTACGGTACCGCGGTGAATAGTGGCATTTTCACGGATAACATTACTGTCACCAATCACCAAACGCGTTGGCTCACCCTTGTACTTTTTGTCTTGGTTTGCTTCTCCAACGGAAGCAAACTGATAGATTTCATTATTCTCACCAATCTCAGTATAACCATTAATCACCACATGAGATTTAATAACACTACCAGCTCCAATTTTAACATTCGGTCCGATCACAGAAAACGGCCCAACTTCAACACTTGGGTCAAGTTCAGCACTCGGATCGACTAAAGCAGTTGGATGTATCGCCACTATAACTTCCTATCAGCACACATGATGGTTGCAGAACAAGCAAGCTGGCCATCAACCGTTGCTTTACACTCAAATTTCCAGATACCGCGTTTTTCCGCAATGATCTTTGCTTCTAACTGTAGACGATCACCAGGTACAACAGGACGTTTAAATCGAGCATTATCAGACCCGACAAAATAATAAATCGAACCGTCTTCTGGTGTCTTATCCATTGTTTTGAAACCAAGAACACCGGCCGCTTGCGCCATCGCTTCAATAATCAAAACACCAGGCATTACTGGGTGATCTGGAAAATGACCATTAAAAAATGGTTCATTCACTGTTACATTTTTATACGCTACGATGGAATCGTTCAGATTTAACTCAACAACACGATCAACTAGTAAAAACGGGTACCTATGAGGTAAATACTGACGAATTTCATTTACGTCCATCATTAAACATCAACCTTTTCTGAAAGCTTATTAATCTTCTGTTCCAGTGTTGTAATTTGCTTCGCCATATTATCAATTCGTCTAAAGCGCGCGACAGAACGACGCCACTTAGGCGTTGGTTCCATTCCCATTCCGGAGGAATAAGAGCCCGCTTCTGGAATTGATTTACTGACCATACTCATTGCTGTGATATGAACATGATCTGTGATTGTGATATGACCCGCAATCCCTACGCAACCAGAAATTGTACAGGAAGCACCTATCCTTGCACTCCCTGCTATCGCCGCTCCTGCAGCAATGGCGGTATTATCGCCAATTACGACGTTATGAGCAATTTGAACTTGATTATCTATTTTAACACCATGCCCAATTTGCGTATTTTCTATCGCACCACGATCAATCGTCGTACTAGAACCTATCTCTACTCGGTCACCAATCACCACACTACCAAGCTGATCAATTTTTTCCCATTCACCATTATTCGGCGCAAAGCCAAAACCATCAGCCCCCACTATACAACCACTGTGGAAGATACAATCCGCCCCGACAGACACATCGTGATAAAAAGTCACATTGGGGTATAAACGTGTCGCACGCCCTAATGAGCAACCACGACTCACCACAGTATTGGCCCCAATCACACAATCATCACCAATGATCACCCCACTGTCGATCACCGCATTAGGACCAATCACGACATTGTTCCCCAGTTGAACATCGTCCGCCACAACCGCAGAAGGATGTACACTAAGCCAAGATTCTTTCAGTGGAACAAATAAGTGCGACAATTGTGCAAAGGCAAGATAAGGATTAGCTACGATAATGGCATGATCAAGGTCAATCGCGAGTTCTTCGTTTTTTACTAGGACAGCGCCCGCATTCGTCTCTGCAAGCTGGCTTTGATATTTAGGGTTCGCCAAAAAACTTAATTCGTTTTTCGTGCCTTTTTCCAACGTCCCTAACCTATCAATAACGAGGTTGCTGTCGCCTTTGACGACGCCCCCGACTTTTTCAGCCAATTGCCCTAGCGTGTAACTCATAAATTAATTGTCCTTATTAATGCGTTCCACCAATTCATTGGTGATATCAGATTCACTATTAGCATATAAGCTTAGCTGTCTATTTAATACTAAGTCTAGTTTACGTTCATCAATAATGGATTTTAGAGCAGCTTCGCCTTTTGGAGTAAGGTCTTCAATCAATTTTTGTTCTAACAGTTTAGCTTGTTGCTGCATTTGCGCTGCCATTTGACGGATGCCATTCTGTCTTTTCACTAAATCACTGCGGCGCTTATTGAACTCTTCCGGCGCCAAAGTTAGCTCTTCTCTTTTAAGCTGTTCGTCCGCTTCTTTTAACGCGGTCTGCTCTTGTTGTAAACGGGCTTCCATTTGCGCTACTTTTTGCTTTGGCTCTTTGGCCGCTTCTTGACCAATATTACTTTGCAAAAGCGCTGCTCTAAAGTCGACCACAGCCATTTCTGTAGCTTGTACATTGCTCATCAACATCAATGTGCAAAGTGCCAATATCATTCTTTTCATTACAAATCCTCTTATGCTTTTACTCAGATTAACTTAAAAAGTGGTTCCCAACTGGAATTGGAAAACGTCGGTACTGTCACCGTCTTGCGCATTTAATGGTCTTGCAAAGTTAAACGACAATGGCGCAATCGGTGTAATCCATGTCCAACTGAAACCTAGACTGAAACGAATTTCGTCCAAATCCACCCCTTCATTACAATCGGTATTGGTGGACAAACAATTATCCGTAAAGACGTTACCAGCATCTAAGAAAATCGACGTACGAACAGATTTATGATCTTCCACCATAGGAAGTGGGAAAATCAGTTCCGCGGTTCCGGTCATTAGAATATTACCACCTAATGCTGACGTACTGGTGTCTTCATCATCATATGAGTTTTGTGGCCCCAATGAAGACGCACCGTAGCCACGCACAGAATAAGCGCCACCTGCATAATAGTTTTCAAAGAAAGGCAAGGAATCACTGTCTCCATAACCTGCTCCGTAACCAAGACGACCTTTCAGACGGAACAACCACAAATCCGAACCGCTTAAATTCCAATATTTCTGTGATGTCAGCCCCACTTTCGCATATTGCTGATCACCCACAGGTAAAGCGACCTCAAGGGTAGCTTTGGTCGAATAACCATTGGTTGGCAATACCCCACCAACCAAATCACTATCAGACCAAGTCAAACTGGCAATCACATCGTCATAATTATCACCATGGGTATCAACATAGTTTTCGGTTTCATTAGATGGGTCATAACCTAACTGAACCGTACTTTCTTTTACCGTCATACCAAAGGTTAAACGTTGCGTATCGGAAATTGGGTAGCCGTAGCTGACCCCAACACCGATCTCGTCTAGATCGTAATCTTCTACATCATCGTCAGCGTGATCGCTAGTTTGATAGAAAATCTGGAAACCACGACTGACCCCATCCACAGTGAAGTAAGGATTATCATAATTGATCGAGTAATCCTGAGTGGAATCAGTACGAGATGCACTGAAGGATAACTTGTTACCTGTGCCTAAGAAGTTACGTTTGGAAATACCAAAACCCAATACCGTACCGTCTTCTTGCGAATACCCAATACTAGCCTGAATACTGCCTGAAGCTTGTTCTTCCACAACCACATCGATATCAACTTGGTCCGTGGTGCCCGCCACAGGACGAGTACGCAAGTCTACGCTGCCAAAGAAACCTAGACGCTCAATACGACGTTTGGATGACTGAATTTTAGAGTGTGTCGCCAGCGCACCTTCGAATTGCGTCATCTCGCGGCGCAATACTTCGTCTTGGGTTTCGCTGTTACCACTAAAGGTAATACGGCGAACATAGACTTGCGGCCCTGGGGTAATTTGATAGCTCAGATTAACCGTGTGATCATCCAATTTTTCAGGAATCACATTCACATTGGTAAATAAGTAGCCGTCATCACCTAACTCAGTCGAAATGCCTTCGATAATTTTCGTCACTTGGCTACGAGAAAAAAGATCGCCTTTTTTCTGCGTTACCTGTTTCCACACTCGATCTTCTGAAATTGGCAGGCTACCACTCAATGTCACGTCATTCAGGTAATATGGCTGACCTTCATCGACATTGATCACGATGTAAACATCACGCTTATCAGACGACAAACTGACTTGACTGGATACGACTTGGAAGTCTAGGTAACCATTATCGAGATAGAAGCTTTTTAAAGTATTAATGTCGCCTTGAATTTTAGCTTTAGCGTATTCATCGGCGGAGCTGAAGGGGTTCCAATAACCTGTTTCACGAGACTCAAAGTCTTTCGTTAACGTCTCTTCGTCAAAATTGTTATTACCAACAATATTGATGTGAACAATTTTCGCTGTATCACCTTCATCGATATTTATCTTAATAGCAGTACGATTACGGGGCATATCCTCAACAGAAATATCAACCTTGGCACTGTAGCGACCCAGAGCATAATATTGACGTTGTAATTCCTGTGCAATTTGATTCAGAGTTTCTGGCTTGTATATCTCACCAATCTCTAATCCTGATAATTTAAGACCTCGTTCTAAGTCTTCTGTTTTAACCAGTTCATTGCCTTCGATTGTAAGATTGCCAATGGAAGGACGCTCAACGAGCTTAAATACCAGCACGTCGTTTTCTTCGTAGACATCAATGTCACTAAAGAATCCGGTATCAAATAACGCACTAATGGCCTGATAAACCTTCCCTGAGTCATAAGACTGATTTTCATTAAAACCGATTAAATCAAATGCTCTGGCTGATGGCATTTGAACTAAACCATCAATTCGGACATCCTCAACCGCTTTTGCAATACTTTGCACACTGATTAAAGTCAACAATACAGCTAGAACGACTCTCACATATACCTCTCTACAAGCGGGCAATATCATTAAAAATGGCAACGGCCATTAGAGCAAACAACAAAGAAGCCCCAACTCGATACGCTACCCCCTGAACCTTCTCAGAAACGGGTTTACGGCGAATGGCCTCAATACTAAAAAACAACAAATGCCCACCATCCAACATAGGGATGGGTAACAAATTCAACACACCAAGACTCACACTTAAGTAAGCCATAAATTTCAAAAACGACTGCAAACCGGAATCAGCAGAAGCGCTGGCCACCTTTGCAATGGTGATCGGCCCAGACAAATTATCCAGTGAAATTAACCCTTGCAGCATTTTCCCAATAGAGGAGACCGTCAGAGAAACCATCTTTGCTGTTTGTTGAAAGCCATACCCTATGGCTTCAAACACACCGTAATGACGTTCTCGAATTAAACTCTCATCCCATTTGGGTGGCACAACAGCCAAACCAGCATAACCCATCACCTTACCATTACGCTCCGCAGCCGCTGGTGTTAAGGATAGGGTTTTACTTTGTCCTTGCCTTAATACTACTACTGTCAGACGTTTACTTGGGCTGGTTTGCACTTTCTTTACAACCTGCTGCCAGCTAGACATAGCTTCACCATCGATCGACTCAATGGTATCGCCCGCTACAAAGCCACCAACCTGTGCCGCACCGCCATCAACAACTTGAGCAATAACAGGCGCCACTGTCGGCTGCCATGGTAACAAGCCAAAAGATTGAATAAGGTTGTTCGGCTCCTCACCCACCAGCCATCGATTCAAGCTAACAGTGTCCTGCTGAATACTGCTCAACCCTTCAACACGATATCGAACGATAATAGTTCTTGTTTGACCAATCAAGCCCGCCAGCGCTAAATTCACTTCTTCCCAAGAAGAAACCGCCTCACCAGCAACCTCAACCAGCTCATCGCCCTCTTGCATCTGGGTTTGAGAAGCCAAACTGTCCTCAGCAATATGACCAACTTTTGGTGCCAAACTCTGAATGCCCAGTAAAGCGACTAGACCATAAATAGCCACGGCCAAAATGAAATTCGCCAACGGCCCTGCTGCCACTATCGCGATACGTTGCCAGACATTTTTCTGGGTAAAGGCTTGATGCTTGATCGCCTCTGGCACATTGCCTTCACGCTCATCCAGCATGCGCACATAACCACCAAGAGGAATCATCGCTAAAGTAAATTCAGTGCCGGTTTTCTTACTTACATAACGGTAAATAGGTTTGCCAAAACCCACCGAAAAACGCAGCACTTTCACACCACAGCGACGAGCCACATAATAATGGCCAAATTCATGAAAGGTAATCAGTACACCTAAAGCAACAACAATCGAAAAAATGTTTTGCAGCATTAAAATGCCTCCTGAGCAATACAGGCTTCGGCCAGCTGACGAGCATGAGCGTCTGCGGCAAACACCACTTCCAGATCATTCACAGGAACCACCTCAGCTTGATGCAACACTTTATGATTCACACCCGCTATGTCTAGGAAACCAATTCGTCCCTGCAGAAAGGCCGCTACCGCGATTTCATTCGCCGCGTTCAGTGTTGCCATTGCCGTTCCGCCCAAATACCAAGCATCGGCTGCCAGCTGTAGATTAGGAAAGCGCTGCCGGTCTGGTGATTCAAAATTCAACCGAGCAATCTCAGTCAGATTTAATGACGGTACATTGGTTTCAATTCGATTTGGCCAAGTCATGCCATAAGCAATGGGGATTTTCATGTCCGGATTCCCCATTTGCGAAATGACCGACCCATCTCGATAAGACACCATAGAATGAATAATACTTTCAGGGTGAACCACAACTTCTACATCGTCAGGTGTGACATCAAATAACCAACAGGCTTCGATGAGTTCCAACCCTTTGTTCATTAGCGACGCAGAATCAATGGAAATCTTTTGTCCCATCGACCAATTAGGATGTTTACAAGCTTGCGCAGGGGTGACGTTAGCCATTTCATCTAATGACCAAGTGCGAAATGGACCACCAGATGCGGTCAAAATAATTTTATCCACATCTTGCTTATGCGCCCCAGAGGAATGCTGAGGCAAGCTTTGATAAATAGCATTGTGTTCACTGTCAATCGGCAACAAACACACATTATGATGAGCCACCTCATCCATAAACAACTTGCCAGCTGTCACTAAGGACTCTTTGTTTGCCAATAGAATACGTTTGCCCGCGCGAATCCCAGATAAGGTTGGCTTTAAGCCAGCAAACCCCATAATCGCCGCCATTACTTGATCAACCGCGCTGTCCGCAGCAATGCTTTCTAAAGACGACGCTCCCCATTCAAAGGAAATATCAAGACCCGCACACAACACGGCTAACTCATCTCGAGCAGCCTGAGTACCCATTACAACCCGCTGAGGCCGGAACTGGCGACAAATATCCGCCATTTTGGCCACGCTAGTATTGGCAGAAGCACTAACAAGAGAAAACTTATCTGGATGCTGAGCGATAATGTCCAGCGTACTTTGCCCAATCGAGCCCGTTGCGCCTAACAGACAAATACCTTGCATCTAAAGCCATCCACTTAACAATAAAAACAAAACATATACTGGTGCTGCGGCTGTCAAACTATCGACACGATCCATCACACCACCGTGACCAGGAATCAAATGACTGGAATCTTTTAACGACTCATGGCGTTTGAACAAACTCTCCGTCAAGTCCCCCAGCACCGAGACTGCGGTGGTCAACAAAGCAACTAAGGCCAATAGAAGCCATTCAAGTGCGCTAAAACCTTGCCATTGGCAGAACAGAGCAACACCCAGTTGCGTTAGGATAATGCCACCAATTACCCCTTCCCATGATTTACCAGGGCTAACGAATCTGGCCAATTTACGCTTACCAAATGCACGACCGGCAAAATAAGCACCTGAGTCAGCGCCCCAAATCAGCCCCATCAACAACAGTACCCAGACCACAAAATCAGTGGATTGTTTTAAAACCACCAAGGCCGCCCAAGTCGACACCATCACCAATACCCCAAATACCAGCCGAGCATAGGTATGCTGCCAAACTAAAGGCGTTGGGTAGCGAATCACCCAATACAAAGCAAGACACCATAAAATAGGGCTAATGTACAAACTAAGGGTAAGTAACTGATAGACAGATGACGCATAACAAAGCAAAGCGACCAGAGCTGCAAAACCAACACGACCCACTTGCCCTTTAACGCCAGATAAACGTGCCCACTCCCAAGCCGCCAGCACAACAACACCCGCCATAGAAACGGAGAAAGCGAACGCATCTAAAAAAAAGACCGCATAGATAAACAAAAAGGCCATTACGATGGCACTGAGAACACGAGGAAGTAGCATGATTATCGCCCACCATAGCGACGCTGACGATTTTGATAAATACCAATGGCTTCATCAAAATCAGATTGATCAAAGTCCGGCCATAAAACCGGTAAAAAGACAAACTCTGAGTACGCTGATTGCCACAACATAAAGTTACTAATACGCTCTTCGCCAGAAGTTCGGATTAACAAATCCGGTTCAGGCAAATCTGCCAACTGAATTCGTGAAGCCAACTTTTCCTCTGTAATGTCTTCAGGGGATAACTGACCTGACGCCACCTGTTCGGCTAATGATTTAGCCGCTTGCGCGATGTCCCAACGACCACCATAGTTCGCGGCAATCACCAACGTCATTTGATCATGATCTTTTGTGGCATCTTCAGTAGCGCGTATTTGCGCCTGCAAACCTTCACTAAAGCCTGATATATCGCCCATCACACGCAATCGAATTTTATGGGCTTGGAGTCGTTTTAGTTCTTTTTTCAGGGAACGCATAAAGAGTCCCATCAAACCATCCACTTCCACCTGTGGGCGCTTCCAGTTTTCACTGGAAAATGCGAACAAGGTCAACACCTTTACCCCGGATCGAGCGGCCGCCTCAACAGTACGACGTACCGCCGCCGCACCCGCTGTATGACCAGCAATACTCGGGAGATGTTTTTTCTTCGCCCAGCGATTATTACCATCCATGATAATGGCAATATGAGCTGGGCCGACTGCAGACTCAGTGCTGCCGTCAACCAATTCAGACATACATATATCCTAGCCAATAAAAAAAGCGAGCTAAGCTCGCTTCTCTCATTAAATTTCCATCAAGTCTTTTTCTTTCGCTGCAAGGCGCTCTTCTACCTGAGCAACAAACTTATCCGTTAGTTTTTGCACTTGATCTTGGCCGCGACGGTCTTCGTCTTCAGAGATTTCTTTCTCTTTCACCAAGTCTTTCAGATTCGCGTTTGCATCACGACGGATGTTACGGATGGCAATACGGCCATTTTCTGCTTCTGATTTGGCTTGCTTGAAATAGTTTTTACGAGTTTCTTCCGTCAGAGCAGGCATTGGAATACGAATCAAACTTCCGTTTGTTGCCGGATTCAAGCCAAGGTCTGATTTCATGATGGCTTTTTCAATCTCTGGAACAAGGTTACTTTCCCATGGGGAAACACCTAAAGTACGAGCGTCTTCGACCGTGATATTAGCCACCTGACTTAGTGGCGTATCAGAACCGTAGTAGTTCACTTTGATCGAATCTAACAAGCTTGGGTGAGCACGCCCTGTACGGATTTTTTTAAACGCGGATTCAACAGAAGATACCGCTTTACTCATACGCTCTTCTGCGTCTTTTAAAATTTCGTTAATCATAACTTCCTCACTCAATCAGTGTGCCTTCATTGCCACCAACCATGATGTTGATCAGGGCGCCTGGCTTGTTCATATTAAATACTCTTAATGGCATAGAATGGTCACGAGTCAAACAAATAGCGGTTAAATCCATCACGCCTAATTGCTTCTCTAGTACCTCATCGTAACCCAATTTATCATATTTAACGGCATCAGGATCTTTCATCGGATCCGCCGAGTAAACGCCATCTACTTTTGTCGCTTTCAATACAACATCGGCGTCAATCTCAATACCGCGCAAACAAGCAGCAGAGTCTGTTGTAAAGAAAGGATTACCCGTGCCTGCAGAGAAGATCAATACATCACCTTCTTTCATTAAACGCATCGCACGACGTCTGTCGTAAGGCTCAACAATACCTGTCATGGTAATGGCCGACATAACACGAGTCGCAATGTTCGCTCTTTCTAGCGCATCACGCATTGCCAAGGCGTTCATTACCGTTGCCAACATCCCCATGTGATCACCTGTCACACGGTCCATGCCAGCCTGGCTCAAGGCTTGACCACGAAATAGGTTGCCACCACCAATAACAATTCCGACTTCAACCCCAATACCGCGTAATTGACCAATTTCCAGCGCAATACGGTTCAATACTTTAGGATCAATACCGAAAGACTCATCACCCATCAAGGCTTCGCCACTCAACTTAAGCAAAATACGTTTGTAATTTGGATTCTTTTCTTTTGGCATACCCACCTCCGGCAAGGGATTTCATCTTTAGAGCAATTGAATCAAATAAAACGACTCTTTTGCATCCAGCTTTCATAAAAAGGGGCAGTCAAGCTGCCCCTTTTAAAAACACATTACACAACTTGGAATTAACCTTTAAGCTGTGCAGCAACCTCTGCAGCGAAGTCAACTTCTTCTACTTCAATACCTTCACCTACTTCAAGGCGAACAAAAGAAGTAACAGAAGCGCCAGCGTCTTTCACAAGTTGACCCACTTTAATTTCTGGGTTCTTAACGAAAGGCTGTTCAACAAGGCTGTTTTCAGCCAAGAATTTCTTCATACGACCAACAATCATCTTATCAACGATTTCAGCAGGCTTACCAGCCATGTCTGGCTGCGCACGAATGATTTCTTCTTCTTTAGCTAGAACGTCAGCAGGCATGTCTTCGCCTTTAACAACGCGAGGCGCTACCGCCGCAACGTGCATAGAAACGTCTTTTGCTAGCTCGTCAGAACCGTTTTCTAGTTGAGTCAATACAGCGATTTGACCATTACCGTGTAGGTAACCACCGATTAGACCACCTTCAACGATAAGTGCACGACGAGGTGTGATGTTTTCACCGATTTTTTGAACCAAAGCTTCACGAGCCTGGCCAAGTTCACCAGCCAACAAGGTTTCCATGTTGGTTTCTTTCGTGGTGAAAACGATGTCAGCAACTTTGTTAGCAAACGCAACAAAACCTTCATCACGTGAAGCGAAGTCAGTTTCAGAGTTTACTTCAACCAACACACCGTAAGAAGCATCGTCAGCAACACGCATAACGATAGTTCCTTCCGCTGCAGTACGGCCCGCTTTCTTAGCAGCTTTCATACCACTAGATTTGCGAAGCTCTTCGATAGCTACTTCGATATCACCGTTAGCAGCGACAAGTGCTTTTTTACACTCCATCATGCCAAGGCCAGTACGTTCACGTAGCTCTTTTACCAATGCTGCAGATACTGCGGCCATGTTAAATCCTCTTTTACCAATTCAAATTTAAAAAAGGAGGCGAGTCACTCGACCTCCCTTTAGAAACCAGAACAAACTCGAAAGTTTGCTTACGCTTCAGTAGCTTCGTTTACTTCAACGAATTCGTCAGCACTGCCAGCAGTTGCAGAACGGCCTTCAAGTACCGCATCAGCAAACGCTGAAACATAAAGCTGAACCGCACGAATCGCATCGTCGTTAGCTGGAATGATGTAGTCAACGCCATCTGGGTTGCTGTTAGTATCAACGATACCGATAACAGGGATACCTAGCTTGTTTGCTTCTTTGATCGCGATACGCTCGTGATCAACGTCGATAACAAACAATACGTCTGGTAGACCACCCATGTCTTTAATACCACCCATTGAAAGCTCAAGTTTCTCAAGCTCACGAGTACGCATCAAAGCTTCTTTCTTAGTCAATTTTTCGAACGTACCATCAGTCATCTGAGACTCAAGCTCACGAAGGCGCTTGATAGAAGCACGGATGGTTTTGTAGTTCGTCAACATACCACCTAACCAACGGTGGTTAACGTATGGCATGCTTGCACGAGCTGCTTGCTCTTTGATTGTTTTAGATGCTGCACGCTTTGTACCAACAAACAAAACCTTGTTTTTGTTCTCAGCCATTTTTTTAACTAGCTCTAGAGCTTCGTTAATAGCAGGAACAGTGTGCTCAAGGTTGATGATATGAATCTTGTTACGAGCACCGAAAATGAAAGGCTTCATTTTTGGGTTCCAGTAACGAGTTTGGTGACCAAAGTGTGAACCAACCTGTAGAAGGTCGCGCATAGAAACTGTAGGCATTTTACTATCCTTTATTTGGGTTAAATTGTGCTTACCAGCTAAAAGCATCAGTCAAACAAGGTTTAAGGCAACCTAAGACACCCCAGACACTTTCATTTATTGCGGCAAGATCGTTAGTTTTAAGTAATAACTTAACTTGTGGACATAAGCCCGTTAAGCCGGCGTTTTATACCATAAACAAGAGCAAATCAAAAGACAAAAAGCGCATTTTAGCCATTAAACCAAGCAATGTTTTTTCATTTAGAGAGGCGATTCTACCGCTCAACTCATGTAGAATACCCCACAACTAAATGAAAACTCTTTTAAGATCGATAGACTATGAGCAACGAAATTCTACAAAAAGTTGAACAACTCACTCAAAATGGCCGCCTTGACGTCCCTAAAGCGACACCTCGCCCTGCTGCGACTCGCTTCACCGACATCAGTGACATCGAAGGCATGCGAACCGCTGGTAAACTGGCTGCAGACGTTCTAGTTATGCTAGAAGAATTCGTTGTGCCAGGCGTGAGCACCGAACAGCTTGATATCATCGCCCACAACTACATTGTTGAACAACAAGGCGCGATTCCAGCACCGCTGAATTATCACGGCTTCCCAAAATCTTGCTGTACATCGGTAAACGATGTGATTTGTCATGGCATTCCAAACGACAAAGCCTTGAAAAAAGGCGATGTGGTCAACATCGACATCACCATCATCAAAGATGGTTATTACGGTGACACCAGCAAAATGTTCTTTGTTGGCCCTGTTGCACCGCACGCTGAACGCCTTGCCAAGGTAACTCAAGAATGTCTGTATTTAGCCATCGACATGGTTAAACCGGGCGTACAACTGGGGGATATTGGCGCTGCCATTGCCGCCCATGCTCACAAAAATCATTACTCAGTGGTTGAAGAGTATTGCGGTCATGGCGTCGGCACCACCTTCCACGGTGAACCCCAAGTGGCTCACTACGGTAAAGCGGGCACGGGTGTTGCGCTAGAAGAAGGCATGACTTTGACCATAGAGCCAATGATAAATGCTGGCAAGAAACAGGTTAAGCATTCCGGTCCTGACAACTGGATTGCGAAAACAAAAGACGGCCGTTTGTCAGCTCAATATGAGCACACACTGCTTGTCACAGCGGATGGAGTAGAAGTTCTAACTCGCCGCCCAGAGGAAACGCGCTTCGCATAGAAGCGCAGTTTCAGTTAACTAAACACTCAGATCAACCCTATCCATTCTTCGAGGCTTTTGTATGGACTTCCCTGCTTTTCCAGACGCTCCGCCACTTCTTTCAAATGAAGAAAAACACGAGCTTTCCCAAGCGGATTGTTCGATTCCTCGCTACAAAGCCATTATTGAAGAAAAAACCAACGCCTATAACGACCTGTTTCATTCTCTTTACCCAATAGAGAAACTGGTCAAAGGCCTTTCTGCTTTTTTTGATGAGGTATTACAAGCCGCTTGGAAAGCCAAAGGACTAGATGTTGAAAAGCACGTTAGCTTAGTCGCCGTTGGTGGATATGGACGCAGTGAACTGCACCCGAAATCGGACATTGATCTGTTGATTCTGATTGAGAACGAAACCTCGGCACCGAAAGACAAGCTTGAGGCTTTCATCACTTTTTTGTGGGACATCAATTTAGACATAGGTCACAGTGTACGCAGTCTGGACGAGTGTACTGATATCGCCAAGCAAGACATCACCATCATTACTAACTTGATCGAATCGCGAACCCTGAGTGGGCCCGAAAGCTTATTAGGCAAACTGCAGGTAAACATTGATACCGACAAAATGTGGGATGGACGCTCGTTTTATGAAGCCAAGCTACAAGAACAGAAACAGCGCCACGGCAAATATCAAAATACAGCCTACAACCTAGAACCTAATTTGAAAGAATGCCCAGGTGGTTTACGTGACATGCAAGTCATTGACTGGGTTGCTAAACGTCACCTTCATACCCACAGACTCAGCGCATTAATTGACAAAGAATTCCTTTCAGAAGACGAATACATTCAAATCAAAGGCGCAGTCAGTCACTTATGGCGTATTCGTTGGGCACTACACATGATCGCTGGGCGCAAAGAAGACCGCCTATTATTCGATCATCAACGCACCCTAGCAAAACTCTTCGGTTTTGATGATGACGATCTAAAGCGAAATGTTGAACGTTTTATGCAGGGCTATTATCAAAGTGTCGCTGCAATTCAACAGCTAAATGACCTCTTACTACAGCATTTTGAAGAGTCTTTTTTAAGCAGTGATGAGAAAGACAACATTGAAGTCATTAATGATCGCTTTCAAATTGCCAATGGTCAGTTAGAAGCTCGTTCTAGCAGCTTATTCCAAGACAACCCATCCTGCATGCTGGAACTCTATGTACTGTTTGGCGAGCATGAAAATATCCGCGGCATTCGCGCCAACACCATGCGCCAATTACGCGACAGTTTGGATTTAATAGACGACGACTTTCGCAACAACAAAGTCAACACCGACCTGTTTTTAGACATTATTGCCAGCCGCTATCGACTTACCAGCATACTACGCTCAATGAAGCATCTAGGACTTTTGGGCCGCTACTTGCCAGAATTCGGTGCCATCATTGGGCAGATGCAACATGACTTGTTCCACATATATACGGTCGATGCGCACACTCTACAACTGATCGAAAACTTGCGCCGTTTATGGTTAGCTGAATTTAAACAAAAGTTCCCTATCTCTGCACAGGCGATCCGTCACGTTCCCAAAGTAGAGCTGCTCTACATTGCCGGTTTGTACCACGACATTGCCAAAGGCCGTGGTGGCGATCACTCTGAGTTGGGCTGCGTTGATGCGCAACTTTTCTGTGAACGACATGGTTTATCGAAACGCGATACGGAACTGGTCATCTGGTTGGTTCGCAATCACTTGTTTATGTCGGTAACCGCACAACGTAAAGACATATCTGATCCCGAAGTTATTTGGGAATTTGCCAGCTATGTCAAAGATCAAGAGCACCTAGACTACCTCTTCATCTTGACGGTAGCCGATATTAACGCCACCAATCCAACCATGTGGAACAGCTGGCGTGCATCATTGATGCGCCAACTCTATTTGGAGACCAAGCGCGCCCTACGTCGCGGTCTTGACTCACCAATTGATGCCGAAACCATCAGTGATGAACACAAACAAAGAGCCCTTGAATTCATCATTGAACGTAATGTCGACATTGCGGAAGCGGAAGCCATTTGGGACACCATCGAAGAGGAATACTTCATTCGCTCAAATGGGGATGAAATTGCTTGGAATACCGAAGCCATTATACGCCACAGACCGAGCGATAAACCTCTGATTGCTATTACGCCATTGGGAGGAAGAAACTTCTCAGGGGCCAGCAAAATT
Source organism: Marinomonas aquiplantarum (assembly GCF_003314975.1). GTDB lineage: Bacteria > Pseudomonadota > Gammaproteobacteria > Pseudomonadales > Marinomonadaceae > Marinomonas > Marinomonas aquiplantarum. Next base: position 471,210 of record NZ_QNRF01000002.1, on the reverse strand, counting down.
TTTATTTACACCCCCATCAGTGAACATCTATTTGCGGTCACAGCAGCCATTTTTGAACAATTGGGCCTCACCATTCTGGACGCAAAAATTAGCCACACCAGCGACAATTACACCTTAGACAGCTTTGTGGTTATGGACAGCAACGAAGCGGACAAGAACCTATACCTTGATAAACAACGCATTGATTTGATAAAAGACACCTTGATGGAGCAACTGGAAAACCCTTCTTCCTATGGCAGTGTCGTACAACGCCATACACCAAGGATCTTGAAGATTTTCAATTCCCCATCGACCGCGCATTTTGTCAGCCAACCAGAAGAAGTATGGTCCGCTCTAGAGGTGACAGCCCCTGATCGTCCTGGGTTATTAGCCCTAATCGGCCAATTCTTTATGAACCATAACATCATGCTGCACAAAGCTAAGATTGCGACGCTGGGCGAACGCGTAGAAGACACATTTTACATCACCGATGACCAAGGTGAACTGATCAGTGATCCGCAGCGTATGGACTCCATTTGTAACCTATTAAAAGAAAAAATTGACCGCTTTTCGCAAGCGACGGATTAAAGAAAACATGAACCCATTTATTGATTCCTTACATCCTTACCCATTTCAGAAGTTAGCTGAGCTCTTAGAAGACATACAGCCTAACCCAGATAAGACGCTGATCAAGCTAACCATTGGTGAGCCACAACATCAGGCGCCTCAAGTGGCGATGGAAGCTCTGGCCAATAACCTTAATGGTGTGAGCAAATACCCGAGCACCAAAGGTGAGGCCGCATTACGCCAAGCCATCAGCGACTGGACCAAAGCTCGCTTCCAATTGGACGATCTAAACCCCGATACTCAAGTGTTGCCTGTCACTGGCACACGTGAAGCCCTGTTCGCCATTACCCAAACATTGGTCGGAGAAAAAACCTCTCCACTCGTGATTAGTCCTAACCCTTTTTACCAAATTTATGAAGGTGCCGCGATTCTGGCGGGTGCTGATCGCCATTTCTTGCCATGCGATGCCAGCAACCAATATAAAATCGATTACCAAGCGGTAACCGATGAGGTTTGGAAACGTTGTGAGATTTTATTTGTCTGCTCACCAAACAACCCAAGCGGCACCATTACAACCCTAGAGGAATACGCCTTTCTTATTGAAAAGGCCAAACAGTTTAATTTCACAATCGTCGCAGACGAATGCTACTCAGAAATTTACTTCGGCGAAGCAGCGCCTTTAGGCTTATTAGAAGCTTGTCAGCAACTAGGCCACTTAGACTATAAGCATTGTCTGATTTTCCAATCACTTTCCAAACGCTCTAATCTACCAGGTCTAAGATCGGGATTTGTCGCTGGAGATGCCGACATACTCAAGCCTTTCCTGCTGTATCGCACCTATCAAGGCTGCGCCATGCCAATCCATCATCAAATGGCCTCTATTGCCGCTTGGAATGATGAACAGCACGTGATCGAAAACCGTCAAATTTATACTCGTAAATTTGACGCTGTGTTAGACATACTCGAACCCGTCATGCAGGTCAGCAAGCCCGAAGCGGGCTTCTATTTATGGCCACAACTGACCATGTCTGACGAGGAATTCTGCACTGCGTTATACCAAGAAGAAGCCGTTTTGGTATTGCCTGGCAGTTACCTTGGTCGTGAAGTAGACGGACACAATCCTGGCAGCCAACATGTTCGCATGGCATTGGTTGCCGAAGAATCAGAATGCACTGAGGCGGCACACAGAATAAACGCCTTCCTCAGTCGCAGATAACCCCTTAGCTATACAACTCAGTTGGAGATAAATACATGAGTAACTCAATTTTTGCATTCGGTCTTGGTATCGGCACTCAAAACAAAGAAGGCGACTGGCTTGAAGTCTTTTATTCCGCACCTTGCTTAGGCGCTGAAAAGACCACGCTTGACGCGTTAGTAGAAAGCACAAATTATGAAGGCGGTAACAGCACACTCGTTCTAGATGAAAGCGATCTAAACCGCCTTCACATGAACCTACTAAAAGCCGGTAACATTGAACAAGCTGAATTGGCTTCTCGCCTGAAAGCCTCTACTCAGCCTGTTATTCTATGTGTCTTGGCAACAGATGAAGCCCCAAGCAATCCAGCTGAGGTTTACTTGAAACTGCAACTTATCTCGCATCGCCTAGTTAAACCACACAGCACTGTACTGGATGGTATGTTCGGTCTATTGATTAACACTGCTTGGACCAGCGAAGGCCCTATTGATGTTCGCGAACTTGCTGACCGCCAACTAAGCGCTCGTATGGAAGGTCGTACCATTGAAGTCTTTAGCGTAGATAAATTCCCTAAAATGCTTAACTTTGTTGTACCAGCTGGTATTCGTGTTGGCGATGCAGCACGCATCCGTCTTGGCGCTCATTTAGGTGAAGGCACCACAGTAATGCACGAAGGTTTTGTTAACTTCAATGCCGGTACACTTGGCACTAGCATGGTTGAAGGTCGTATTTCAGCAGGCGTTGTTGTTGGTAATGGCTCTGACTTGGGCGGCGGCTGTTCAACTATGGGAACTCTATCTGGTGGCGGCAACATTGTCATTGGTGTTGGTGAGCAATGTTTGATTGGTGCGAACGCAGGTATTGGCATTGGTCTAGGCGATCGCTGTACAGTTGAATCTGGCTTGTACATCACTGCAGGCTCTAAAGTAACCGTACTGGATGAAGACAACCAAGTTGTCTCTACCGTTAAAGCCCGCGACTTGTCTGGTCAATCAGATCTATTGTTCCGTCGTAATTCTGAAACCGGCGCAATTGAATGCAAAACCAATAAGACTGCCATTGCTTTGAACGAAGCATTGCACGCACATAACTAGTCTTTAATAAGCCAAATCGTGGCGCTTTAATGTAACGTTAAAGCGCCATCTTTTTATCATTAACCTTATGGGAGTCCGTCATGCTGAATATTTACGGCATTAAAAATTGCGACACGATGAAAAAAGCTTTTCGCTGGCTTGATGAGCACCAAGTGGAATATCAATTCCATGATTATAAAAAAGAAGGCGTGAATGCAGAACTAGCTGCCACGTGGGTCGCGAAACTGGGTTGGGAAGCCGTCATTAATAAACGTGGCACAACTTGGCGTAAGCTGACTGATGACGTGAAAGAGAATATGAATGAAAGCAATGCGGTTGCACTTATGCTTGAACAGCCTTCAGTGATTAAACGCCCACTTATTGTGAAAAACAATGATGTGTATTTAGGATTTAATGCCGAACAATATACCCAAGCCTTACTTTAACGTAAAACTGGGGTATAAATACGAGGTGTTTCCTTTCTTTGAGTCATAGGCGTAACGGTTGGCGTGTATCCTGAAGTCGATACATCCGAACGAATGACGGGAACGAAAAAAGATTCCTGAATGACGGGTTGTTGTCCAAAAAAACTGCAACCAGCAACAACAGAACTCAATAAAATGACAACACCTAGCTTCATAATCCCACCTTTATACAAATCTCCTGTTATAGTAACAGAATCTTTTATAAAGTAGCTAAAACCAACACAAAGGTAAAGAATGTCTGACTTGTCTCCTACCCTAAAACTTGCCATAGATCTTATTTCACGTCCTTCCGTTACACCAGAAGACGCTGGCTGCCAAGAAGTGATGATCCAACGCCTCGAAAAGCTTGGTTTTAAGGTCGAAAAAATGCCTTTTGGCGAAGTGAAAAATTTCTATGCAAAACGCGGAGACTCGGGACCAAACCTTTGTTTCGCTGGTCATACAGACGTCGTACCAACTGGTCCTGAAAGCGAATGGAAAGTTCCACCTTTCCAGCCAGAAATCATTGATGGCATGCTTTACGGACGTGGTGCCGCTGATATGAAAGGCAGCTTAGCCGCCATGGTCACAGCGGTGGAAAACTTTGTACAAGCCCACCCAAATCATCCAGGACAAATCTCCTTCCTCATTACCAGTGACGAAGAAGGCCCTTTTGTTGATGGCACTACACGAGTCGTCGACGCCTTGATGGAACGTAATGAAAAAGTCGATTGGTGTATTGTTGGTGAACCATCCAGTACGAAGCAACTTGGTGACATTATCAAAAATGGTCGTCGCGGTTCGTTTAGCGGTGATCTTACTGTCTATGGTAAACAAGGTCATGTTGCTTACCCTCATCTGGCCGTCAACCCAATTCACCTAGCCGCACCCGCTCTCGCGGAAATGGCTGATACACATTGGGATAATGGCAATGACTTCTTCCCGCCGACCAGCTTTCAAGTCTCTAATATCCAAGCAGGAACAGGTGCTACCAATGTTGTTCCAGGCACACTAAAGGCTCAATTCAATTTCCGTTTCTCGTCTGAGCTGGACTTTGACGCCTTGAAAGAACGCGTGTTAAGCATTCTTGAACAACATCAATTGGAATACCACATTGACTGGACTTACAACGGCCTTCCTTTCTTAACTAAGCCGGGCGAACTGGTTGATGCTATGGTTGAGGCAATAGAAGCGAACGTTGGCATCACACCAGAGCTATCCACCTCTGGAGGCACTTCCGATGGCCGCTTTATCGCTAAAATGGGCACTCAAGTTGTCGAACTTGGACCAATAAACGCCACCATTCACCAGATCAACGAATGTGTAGACGCCAACAGTCTAGAACAGCTATCCAATGTGTATTCTGGTATTTTAGAAAACCTGTTTGTGAAGACAAAATAACGATTCAACAATGAGAGAAAAAATCCACCGATTAGCCATGAAGCTAGGCAACAGTCCAAAACTCGCCTTGATCAAAATGATTCAAGGCGGCTTGCTTTTTGTTTTTGGTGTTTTAGTGCTGATGGTATCTGACCGAGTATTAAATGAATCACTCTCACAAGAAATCATTGCCCTATTTGGTTTGATCTTAGCAAGCTGCGGTGTGATCTGGACAATGGCTGGTTATCTATCAATGAGCGTCTTAAGGATTTATCATATGCTACAAAAAAGGGATGAAGACGATGCAAACTGACATCGAAATTTACCTACTATCCTGTCCAACTGATAAAATCATCAATTGGCTAGAAGGCGAGTTCAACGTCATTGAGAAAACGCAGCCTACAGCGGTCTGCACTAAACTCACCTTCGAATATCAACAGGCAGACATCAAGGTCACCATCTTAGAACAAGCCGCAGGAAAGCGCTTTACGTCGGTATGGTTTGACTCTGACAAAACCCCTTGGGAAGACGATATGGCTTGCGCTAGACAAGCCTTCTCCACCCTAAATTGTGAAGTCCGCTGCAATTATCAAGGATGGGAAGAAGCTGGCGAACAAGACCCTGACCAATGGTGGCGAATCAACCAACAGGGCGAAGGACCATTCATTTGGACGTAATATCGCTGACACCCACAAGGTATAAGCGCACCAAGAAAATAAGAGTAGAGAGACTGTAATGCAAGTAACACTTTTGAAAGGCAAACTTCATATGGCCAGCGTTACCCAAGCTGAGCTTTGGTACGACGGTTCATGCGCAATCGACAAAGACCTAGTCGAATTAGCGGGTTTTCGTGAATTTGAAAAAATTGATATTTACAATGTCGATAATGGCGAACGCTTTCATACTTACGTCATTTTAGCTGAAGCTGGTTCAGGCACTATTTCTATGAATGGCGCAGCTGCTCGTCGTGTACAAGTAGGAGATCGTGTCATCATCGCCGCTTATGGCCAGCTTGATGAAGCAGAAGCTGATCAATTTAAACCTAAGCTGGTTTATCTCAATAAAGATAACAGTGTTGAGCGATCAACTAACACCATTCCAATGCAAAAAGATTAAATCTGCATTGTTAATGCAGTGAATCTGTAGATAAAAAAATCCCAGCCAAAGGCTGGGATTTTTTTTATGAACATCAAAATTACAAAGACGCTAATGCGGCTTCATAGTTAGGCTCATCTGCTGTCTCTGCCACTTGCTCAGAATAAAGCACCTTGCCAGACTCATCCAGTACAATAACAGAACGAGACAACAAACCAGCCAACGGACCATTAGCAAAAGACAAGCCATAGTCCGCTCCAAAAGTAGAACGGAAGCTAGAGCCTGTATCCACATTATCAATGCCTTCAGCACCGCAGAAACGAGCTGCCGCGAAAGGCAGATCCGCAGACACACAAATCACATTAACCCCTTTTAAGGCCGCTGCTGATTCGTTGAACTTGCGAACGGATGTAGCACAAGTTGGCGTGTCGATAGATGGAAAAATATTCAATACTAATTTAGCACCCTGGTAATCGGCTAGCGTTGTTACAGACAAGTCTGTTTTAACCAATTCAAAATCAGGAGCTTGAGTCCCAACAGCAGGTAAAGTACCGACTGTCTCAAAAGGATTTCCTTTCAATGTTACCTGAGCCATATTTGCCTCTTTAAATTCAATCGCGATAATTAGCCGCGAACAATGGATACGTTTTCAGCTTGCTTACCTTTTTCACCTTCAGTGACATAAAAGCGAACAAGTTGACCCTCAACTAGGAATCGACGACCACGGCCACGAATCGCACGGTAATGAACAAACACATCGTCACCGTTTTCCATGGTTAGAAAACCAAAGCCCTTTGAAGAGTTAAACCACTTCACAGTGCCTTGCTCGCGGTCATCATCGTCATCTTCATGACCAGCTGATCCAGACACACGAATTTGACTTACCATAGTACCAAGGTAAACCGATACTAGAACAAAACCAAAGTACACTAGGTAGTTTGTGGCAATCTCTTCTTTTAAAACCCCTGCAATTAGCAATGGCACAATAAGTGCGATAACTAAGCTAACAATAAAAGCGCGCAATGAAAAAAAACCGGCACTCGGCGTACCTTGACTCGAAAAATTATCTTGATGATCATTCATAACAATATATCTCTTATCTTATTAAATAGTATTGTGATGCGAAATTGGCCAAATAAAGCCAGCTTCGTGTTAGTAAAAGTGAATATATAGATATTTTTACCAAACTCTTTCTTAAATGCCATGTGAAGCCAATAAAGATGAGAGTAAAATACCTGCATCCTATCAATAGGCAATTTTCACGCCATTCTTACTTTATAAATGACCGCAACATAAGTCATGTAATTTTTTAGAGAATGACTGTAAAAATATGAGCTTAGCTTAATAAGATTAACACACAGAAGGCCTCTATGAATACCTCACAACTCAATCTACGTATCGATGAATTAGAGATGAAAGTACAGTTTCAAGAAGACACCATTGACAGTTTAAATCAGGCACTGATTCGACAACAAAAAGACATGCTAATACTGCAAGAACAGTTAGGCTTGTTTGCAAAACAATTGGAAAGCTATCGACAGCAGCAATCCATTAATGACAATGAAACACCGCCACATTATTAATGACCGTTTTTTCGTGTTAGGAAAGATCGAGTGATTTCAGAACATATACATCGAAGCGGCCAGATTTACCATCTAATTGATAAGTTGGTTCCTCACCATTAAGGTAAGGTGCGCCTTTTGGTCGTTTTACAACTACTCGATATTCAGCTCGCTGTTTCGCCTCGGCTAATAAGCGATCGGCATCTTCGTCTTTACCAATTAAATCACGAAAAAAAGCCATCTCTTTCTTAGCCGCCGCTGATGATTTTTCAGTATGTGGATACATGGGATCAAGGTAAACCACATCGAATGTGGCCTCTTCATCCATCTCAGCGAGATCTCCCATTTGTAACGTCATCTTGGCGGCAATCTCAGCCACCTCTGCGTGCATCGATGCGCGATACAACCCATCTTCCAGCATCTGACGCACAAAGCCGACACGTTCGCACAAGCTAACGTCACAACCTAAACAAGCCAATACAAAGGCGTCGCGCCCCAAGCCAGCCGTTGCGTCTAAAACGGATAACTGATTACGTTTATTTAGCCCTACCGCCTTAGCGATATCTTGACCTTTCCCGCCACCAAAACGCCGCCTGTGATCGGCCGCACCAGAAGTAAAATCAACAAAAACCGGCTTAGGCGCGCCTTTGCCTGTTTTAGCAATCGCCACGCCCTGAGTATTTTTCAATAACAGATAATCATACTCAGTCGCGAATTTAAGCTCTTTCTTCAGAAAAAAATACGGTAATTGCAGCTGTTGTGATAAGGCTTTTACCTCATTAGCGAATGAGGATTCATTTGTCGAAACGGCAATAGAACTTGGCATAACCCCACCCTAATGAAACAAAAAAACCTAATACAATTAGGCGTAAACCATAAATAAGAGAATCACACCCAAAACGAGGCGATAAATAAAGAATGGGAAAAAACCTATGGTATTTAACCATTTTAAAAACAGGTAAATACATAAATAGGCACTGATGGCGGATAAAATCACACCCATGATAAGACTAGACCAATCCACCACAATTGCCGAAGACATCAGCTCAATCAACTTTAAACTGCCAGCAGCAGTAATAAGAGGGATGGAAAGTAGAAATGAAAAACGTGCGGAGGTTTCACGAGTAAAGCCCAGACTACGAGCGGCGGTCATGGTAATACCTGATCGAGACGTTCCTGGAATCAAAGCCAAAGCCTGAGCCAGCCCTATCGCCAGCACATTTTTGAAGGCAAGATCTTGCTGTGTTTTATAGGAACGTCCAAACCGGTCAGCAAGCCAAAGCAATACACCAAAACCAATGGTGGTATAGGCTATCACCTCGATAGATCGCAAGTGAGTGCTGATAAAATCATCAAACACCATGCCCGCAACACAAGCAGGAATCGTCGCCAAGACAATCCACCAAGCCAACTTGCTATCGTTACTACCACCTTTGCCAGAAACTGAGCCCACCCAAGCACAAATAATCTTCCATAAATCGGCTCGGAAATACCAAACTATGGCCGCTAGAGTGCCAACATGCACCGCTACATCAAAGGCTAAGCCTTGATCAGGCCAATTCAGCAGTTGAGCAGGAAGAATGAGGTGAGCCGAGCTGGAAATGGGCAAAAATTCCGTCAGACCTTGAATTAAGGCCAGAAATACAATGTGGTACCACAACATGTTAACGCTTTCCTATACGAGGCGCCTGTTTTTCCCAGGTGATTTCATCCCTTAAATAAGTTGGAATCGCATCGTACGCAGAAACCACTTCCCCTTTTGCTAACTTGATGGCAGCCAATTCAGCAATACAAGCCGCTCTTGGTGCAAGATCATCAAGCACATGCGATGGCATGTCAGGCAATAAAGACGCTAATGTCTCTTGATAGCACCAACCTGAACCAACCCCGTTAAAAGCATGCTCAAATTCCGGCAGTTGATCCGGTTTTGATACGCTTTCTGGAAACAAACATTCAACTTGATAACCTTGAGCATTTTTATCGACTCGATAACCCGCTATGTACACTTCTCCCATGCGAGCATCCAGTGCCGCTAACCAATGTGCTTGGCTAGTTTTTTGAAAGCCTTCTAACGCCAAAGCCTCCAATGTCGACACAGGAACAACCGGTAAGTCCGCACCAAAAGCAAGCCCTTGAACCACACCCGCACTAATACGGAGCCCAGTAAAGGATCCAGGACCACGCCCAAACGCAATAGCGTCTAAATCAGACAAGGTAAGTTCAGCTTGTTGAAGAAGTTGATCCACCATAGGTAAGATCAAATCGTTATGCAGACGCGGTGCCATGCGAAAGTCTTCTAACACAACACCATCAATATTCAACGCCACAGAACATGCTGGCGTTGACGTATCCAATGCTAAAATGGCGGTCATTGAAACATTAAGCCTGTAACGCAGTTAATAGGTTTTGTTTAATCTCATTCAGATCACCAACACCGTTCACTTTAACGAATTTAGGCGCGTTTACACCATCGGCTTTTAGCCAATCTTGGTAGTAACCAATCAGTGGAGCTGTCTGCTCATGGTACACCCCTAAACGCTTACGAACCGTTTCTTCAGTGTCATCAGCACGCTGAATAAGTTCTTCACCCGTTACGTCATCTTTCCCTGCCACTTTTGGTGGATTGTAAACAAGGTGGTAACTACGACCAGATGCTTCGTGCACACGACGGCCACTCATGCGCTGAACAATTTCTTCATCAGCCACATCAATTTCGACAACGTAGTCAATTTTCACACCAGCATCTTTCAACGCATCGGCTTGTGGAATGGTACGTGGAAAACCATCAAACAAAGCCCCTTTAGCGCAATCATCTTGGGTTAGACGTTCTTTTACTAAACCAATGATAATGTCATCAGAAACAAGCTGACCCGCATCCATAACGGCTTTTGCTTTTAAACCAAGTTCGCTTCCTGCTTTTACAGCGGCACGCAACATATCACCTGTCGAGATTTGCGGAATACCAAACTCTTCGGTAATAAACTGAGCCTGAGTTCCTTTACCTGCACCTGGCGCACCTAATAGAATTACTCGCATAATAAAGTCTCCAAAAGACAGCGTTAACTGAATTGCAAGATTGGCTGACACAATAAGACTAAAACGAACCCATTTGGTCGCGATAAAAAGTGTACAGACAAACTATTTGCATATTAAAAAATTGAATGGCCGCCAAGCATACCCAAGCCGCCCTTCATTTTGCAAATTTACCTGCCTTTTTTTGTCATTTTCTTACCAATAGTGAGTATTTTTTAATCTTTTTTATAAATTAGCCTGTATTTTGCATACCACTGGCAATACCAGCCATGGTAATCATCAAGGCTTTATTCACTTCTGCATTTTCCTCATCACGACGACTTCGGAACAAAAGCTCAGCCTGTAAATAATGCAATGGATCAATATAAGGGTTACGCACATCAATCGACTGACGTATGGTTTTGTTGTCTTCGATTAGACGCTCCTGCTGCTTCAACGTCTTCACCAAATCACTTACTTGACTTAGCTTAGCTCGCAACAGTCTTCCCAAGCCTTGAAGCTCTTCAGGCACCAAACGTTTTTCATAGTATTCGGCAATCTCTGGCTCGGCTTTGGCCAAGACCATGTCTAACATATCTAAATAAGCACCAAAGAAAGGCCATTTATCATGCATCTCGCGAAGCTTTTCCAAATTCCCAGACTCTATGGCTTGCTCTATTGCGCTCTCAGCGCCCAACCAAGCAGGTAACATTAAGCGAATTTGCATCCAAGCAAATATCCACGGAATGGCACGCAAGCTTTCAACACCACCATCCAAACGACGTCGAGCCGGCCTTGAACCGAGCGGCAATTTCGCCAACTCTTGCTCAGGCGTGGTCGCTCGGAAATAAGGCACAAAATCGTCATGACCACGGACAATAGAACGGTACTGATTCATGCCGACTTCGGCCATTTCATCCATGATGGCACGCCACTCTTCTTTTGGCGGCTCAGCAGGTATCAAGGTAGCTTCCATAACCGCAGAACAATACAGTTCTAACGAGCGCACGGCGATGTCAGGAATACCAAATTTGAAACGAATCATTTCGCCTTGCTCTGTGACTCGAATCGCGCCATTCACCGAACCTGGAGGCTGGGATAAGATCGCCACATGAGCCGGACCGCCGCCACGACCAACAGTACCACCGCGCCCGTGGAACAAAGTCAGATGAATACCATGCTTCCGACACAGTCGAGTTAAGGCTTCCTGTGCACGATATTGCCCCCAAGTCGCCGCAATTTGACCCGCATCTTTTGCCGAATCAGAGTAGCCAATCATGACTTCCTGACGGCCATTTATATAGGATTTATACCAAGGCATGGAAAACAATTGCTCGATAATGGGTTCTGCATTATCCAAATCTGCCAAGGTTTCAAACAAAGGCACAATTCGCATGGGGAAACTTACCCCAGACTCTTTCAACATCAAAGCAACCGCCAACACATCAGAAGGAGCACTGGCCATCGAAATCACATAAGAACCAAACGAACTTTGATCTCCTTGCGCTATCATAGCAAAGGTATCTAACACCTCTTTCACTTCGTCTGTGGGTGACCAATCCAGCGGTAACAAAGGGCGCTTAGAATTCAATTCCGCCAATAAGAACGCCTGACGAGACGCCTCATCCCATTCAGCATAATCCCCAAGCCCATAAAATCGAGTAATGGCTGATAAAGTGTCAATGTGTCGCGCCGAATCTTGACGAACATCCAAACGCACCAATGTCATACCAAACGTGGCGGCACAACGAATCAAGTCAAGCAACGAGCCATTGGCGATCACCTTCATTCCACTGTCCAGAAGAGACTGATAACACAGCACCAAGTCACTGATTAACTCTTCACTGTTGAGAAACACTCCTTCGTCTGATACCGACTCACCATCCAAACACGCTTTGGCCCAGTTTTTCGTTTTATGCATTTTCGTTTCAAGCTGGCGCAACACTTCACGATAAGGCTGAGCACTGTCACCCACTCGCGCTCGTAAAGCGTCATTGCATTGTGTCATGGAAAATTCAGAACGCAGAACGTTTAAGTCTTTGATATAAAGATCAGCCGCCATCCAGCGAGCCAATAAGGCCACTTCTTTAGTCACTTTGTGAGTCACATTCGGGTTACCATCACGGTCCCCTCCCATCCAGGTAGCGAAACGAATGGGCGCCAAGTCCAAAGGCAAATGCTCCTGTTGGGAATGCTCGCTAAACTGCTCATCTAGTTGACGAAAAAAGCGAGGAACGGCTTGCCACAAAGACTGCTCAATGACCGCAAATCCCCATTTAGCTTCATCCACTGGCGTCGGACGCTCTTCACGGATCTCATCTGTGTGCCAAGCTTGAGTGATAATTTCTTTAAGGCGACGAATGTGTTTCGTTTCTTCCAGAGGCAGGATGTTATCTTTATCGAGGGCTTCCAATTCACTGGAAATATTATCGTATTTACGAATTAATGAACGGCGTACCACCTCGGTAGGGTGAGCCGTTAAAACCAGCTCGATAGACTGTCCCTGTAACGCTTCGATCATTTGCTCTGAGGTGTAATTTTGTTTCGCTAGGCGTTCCAGCAAATCCCCCACAGGATTGTGATACACCCCCAAACTTTCATTGGTGCGACGACGGTGAACGCGATGATATTGTTCCGCAATGTTGGATAGGTTAAGGAACTGATTGAATGCTCGGGCAACAGGTACAATTTCTTTGTCATCTAACGCTTCTAAAGCATCAATGAGTGCAGCAGAATCCCCTGATTGTCGACCATCTTTTGAGAGCAGGCGGATGTTTTCCACTTTTTCAAGAAAGCCCTCTCCCAAGTGATTACTCATGCTTTCGCCGAGACAATCTCCCAGCAACCTAACATTTTCACGTAACGACGCTTGACGATCACTCACCTCAACCTCCTAAAAAAGTACCACAAACACTTATTGAGTCGCGTTATTATTCTTTCTATTACAAGGCTATAAACCTTCGCTTTTAGCTTGCTCCCAGTAACGGTCCAATTCTGCCAAAGAACAGTCCGTTAATTTTCTATTCTGTGCTACTAACAACGTCTCGATTCTAGCAAAGCGACGTCGAAACTTAGTATTGGTTTTGTTTAATGCTATATCTGGTGACACCTTTAAATGGCGTGCCAAATTGGTCATAGCAAATAACACATCGCCCATTTCTTCAGCAATATGTCCCTGCTCGCCAAGTTGTATGGCTTCTTCCAACTCATCCAATTCTTCGCGAATTTTGGCGAACACTGGCGAAATATCCTGCCAATCAAACCCAAACTTAGCGGCTTTTTGTTGCAATTTAACCGCTTGCATCATACTCGGCATAGCGCTTGGTACATCATCCAATACACCCTGCTTAGGTTTTGACGCTTTCTCCTGTTCCTTAATTGCTTGCCACTGAGCGGAAATGTCTGATTCAGACAAGTTGCTTGGTTCACCAAAACGGTCAAGCTCACCTTGTGGAAAAATATGTGGATGACGACGCAGCATTTTAGCCACAATGCCATTCACCACATCATCAAAATCAAACTTGTCATCTTCACGCGCTATTTGAGAGTAAAAGATAACCTGGAACAGTAAATCCCCAAGTTCATCTTTTAGGTCATCAAAATCCGCTCTTTCTATGGCATCAATGACTTCATAAGCTTCTTCCAAGGTATAAGGCGCAATGGTCTGATAAGTTTGCTTCTTATCCCAAGCGCAACCAAAGTCTTTATCACGCAAACAAGTCATTAAATATTGTAAGCGTTGGATGGCTTCACTCAAAAGTCTTTCTCTCTAAACACGTTTAATACATTTGGCAGTTGATTAATTCGATGTAATAACTTACTCAACACACTCAATTCTCCTACCTCGATGGTAAATCGAATACTGGCTGTGTGATTCTCTTTTGCGGATAAGGTATTCATCGATAATAGGTTCACTTTCTCATTGGCAAGTAAGCCAGTAATGTCATTAAGCAAACCTGTTCTGTCGTATGCTTCCACTTGAATATTCACAGGGTATTGATTATCTAAACGCTCGCCCCAGCTCACATCAATAATACGCTCGGGCTCATCCATGCCTAACTGCACGATATTAATGCAATCCTGACGGTGTACCGAAACCCCACGACCGTGAGTAATGTAACCGGCAATGTCATCACCAGGAATCGGCGTACAACATTTAGCCATCTGAGTTAAGAGCTTTCCAACACCGAGAATATGAATGTCGTTATCAGAAGATTTATGACGACTCTTCTTCAAACGAATCGGGCGAGTTGTGCTCGGCGCTTCACCGTCCAGACTGAAGAACTCATCAACCACTCTTAGCACTCGAGCCAGTTGAATGTCCCCTGCCCCTAATGCCACATAGACTTCATCTGCATTGGAGAAGTTAAATCGTGCCGCGACGGTTTGTAAGTCAACTCGACTGTCGTCCACGCCCAAACGCTTGAGCTGCTTGTCCAATAAAGCCTTACCCGCTTCAAGGTTTTTGTCTCGATCTTCCTTGCGAAACCAGTTCTGAATTTTCGCGCGGGCACGGTTGGTTTGCACATAACCTAAGGTTGGATGTAACCAATCCCGGCTTGGGCCGCCTTCTTTTGTGGTCAGGATTTCAACCTTGTCACCCGTTTTAAGATGCGTCACCAAAGAAATGATCTTGCCGTTTACCTTAGCACCACGACACCGGTGACCAATTTCTGTATGCACACGGTAAGCAAAATCAACCGGCGTCGCGTTGACGGGCAAATCCACTACGTGACCATCTGGCGTAAACACATAGATACGGTCTTGCTCAATATCACTGCGTACTTGTTCGGATAAAGATTCTAAATCCCCTTGAACCTCATGGAAGTCCAAAATGGTTCTCAGCCATTGCAGTTTTTCTTCGTAACTGCTGCTATTCGAACTTAGGTCTGTGCCTTTGTATTTCCAATGAGCACACACCCCAAGTTCCGCATCTTCATGCATTTTATGAGTACGAATTTGTATTTCTAAAGCACGACCTTGAGGCCCAACAACGGCCGTATGAAGCGATTGGTAACCGTTTGATTTAGGGTTACTGATGTAATCGTCAAACTCTTGTGGAATGGGGCGCCATAAATTGTGAACCACACCAAGAACACCATAACATTCCATTGGTTCGTCCACTAAGATGCGCACAGCACGCACATCATAAACTTCATCGAAGCCAATATTTTTACGCTTCATTTTGCGCCAAATACTGTAAATGTGTTTTGCTCGTCCCATTAAATCCGCATGAATATTAATGCCTTTAAGACGTTGATCGAGCAAACCAATCACATCTTCTATGTACTGCTGACGATCAAGACGTTTTTCATCCAGCCATTTGGCAATGCGTTTGTATTCGGTTGGGTAAAGGTATCGGAACGAAAGGTCTTCGAGCTCCCATTTGATGTGACCAATCCCTAAACGATGCGCTAAAGGAGCGTAGACACTTTGTACTTCCAAAGCGACCGCGACGCGACGATCTTCGTCTTGATATTTGGCTTCTTTGATCGCACAAGCTCTCTCGGCCAGTTTAATCAAGACGACGCGCACATCATCGATGATTGAAACCAGCATTTTACGCAGTGATTCCAGCTGATTTTCGTTACTGCCTAATACCTCAGCTGCGGTGTCTGCAGTCAAATTCTTTGACACCTCTCCCATGCGGATCACACCTTCAACAAGAGAAGCCACTTTACGACCAAACATATCAACCACACGGCTAATCGGCAGCTGATCTTCTCGAACGGCTCGATACAAAGCGGCAGCAACAAGGGAATCTTGATCAGCTCGGAAACCGGATAAAATCTCAACCATTTCCAAACCAGCACGAAAGGTACTGGCTTGCGGTCCCCAATAGGAAGGTCGAGCACATTGCAACTCAGCTTGTCGCGCCAACTCACAGGCCATCCTTAGAGGCACTCGTGCACTGTCATCGATTAGATCGGAGAAATTCGACATCCAAGCATCAATATCAACACTGCCATCTTCTAATACTGGATGATCTTTTCTTACTGTTACCATTTATCCGTCCTTCAATTCACTTTTGCTTTTGCAATAGCATCATGGTTTCCACATGTGAGGTTTGCGGAAACATATCCATTAATCCCGCTCGCACAACCTTGTAGCCATTTGACACTAAATACTCAGCATCTCTCGCCAAAGTAGAGGCATTGCAAGAAACATACAAGATTTGCTGGGGCGCGATATGAATAATGGTATCTAAAAACTCAAACGCTCCGGCTCGCGGTGGATCAAGCAATATCTTATTAATTTTTTTGGTTAAAAACTGCCCTTCTACAGGCTGCGTTAAATCCGCCGCCACAAAGGTCAGATTATCCAAACCATTCAAACTGGCATTATGTCGACCAGCTTGAACCATTGATTCCTGTAACTCGACGCCAATTACACTGCCAGCAAGTTGGGCTAATGGCAAAGAAAAATTCCCAACACCACAGAACAAATCTAACACGGCATCGTCTTTCTGTGGCGCCAACCAAGTCATGGCTTGCGCTACCATTTTTTGATTCATCACCTCATTTACTTGAATAAAGTCTTGAGGATGATATTTCAAGCGCAAATTTCCCATATCATAATAGCGCATTTGCTCTTCTGTCAGATCCGCTCTGCTCGCTTTTGGTGCCTGCCAATATAAATTCACACCCTGCTGTTGCGCCCAATCAAGGTAAGCCTGTTGTTGAAGAGTGGTAATGTCAGACACTAGGCGCAGTAGTACAGACTGACCTTTGCTGTCTTCTAACAACTCAATATGGCCCAGTGACGGTAGAATAGGATTCTGCTTTAAACACGCTTTAAGGGAAACAAATAAGGCTTGTAATGACGGTGTTAAGACATGACATTGTTCAATATCAACAACTCGATTAGAGGCCTTACTGCGAAAACCAAGGACCAGTGTATTTTTTTTATGATCAATCGCCAGACGAGCTCGACGGCGATAGCCTGAGCTCACATCAAATAAACACTCAATTTGTTCTTTCGGTAGTAAGTTTCTTAATTGACCAGCCAGCCAGTCCGCTTTAGCAAGGCGCTGTTTGGACTCCTCTAAATGCTGGAAACTGCAGCCACCACAATCCCCAAAGTGCTGGCAAGCTGGCGACACTCGATCATCACTGGTTTCAACAAGGGTATTCAAAATGGCTTCGTCGAAACGACGACCAGGTTTAGTCACCTGAGCGGTGACTGTCTCTCCAGGTAAAGCGCCTTCAATAAAGGTGACTTTACCATTAAGGCGAGCGACCCCTTTCGCTTCATGGGTCAAACCATCAATTTGATAAGTTTGTATTGGCCCTAACGAGGCTTTTTTTATCGGGCGACGGGCTGAATTTCTTCTTCTCAAGATGCGTTCTCGATTGGCAGTAAAATGGATATTTGGCCCGCATTCTAACGCATCTGAGCAGAGATCAACACGACAACTTTTTTAATCAAACACGCCTGTCGACAAATATCGGTCACCACGATCACATACAATGGCCACGATCACGGCGTCATTTAACTGCTCAGATAACGCCATTGCCATTGCCACGGAACCGCCAGATGACACACCACAGAAAATCCCTTCCTCTTTAGCAAGACGGCGCATGGTTTGCTCCGCATCCTGCTGGGACACATCCATCACAGTATCGACTCGAGTATCATCGAAAATAGACGGCAAATACTCTTTAGGCCAACGTCGAATACCTGGAATGCTGGCACCATCTTGTGGCTGCAACCCTATAATCTGGATCTGCTCATTCTGCTCTTTCAAATACTGAGAGACTCCCATAATGGTCCCAGTGGTTCCCATGGAACTGACAAAATGCGTGACCGTACCTTGTGTTTGCTGCCAGATTTCAGGCCCAGTTGACAGGTAATGCGCATTGGGATTGTCTTGATTTGCAAACTGATTAAGCACTTTACCAATGCCTTGATCCTGCATCTCTTGAGCCAAATCTCTGGCTCTTTCCATGCCCTCTTGTTTGCTAACCAAGTGCAACACTGCCCCATACGCTGCCATCGCAGACTTACGCTCTTGGCTCATGTTATCAGGCATGATCAAGTGCATTTTATAACCCTTAATGGCCGCGGCCATTGCCAATGCAATGCCGGTATTACCACTGGTCGCTTCGATTAAACTGTCACCTGGTTTAATTTCACCGCGTCGCTCAGCCTGCAAAATCATATTTAAGGCAGGACGATCTTTTACTGAACCAGCAGGGTTTTGCCCTTCCAGTTTTAACAGTATGGTATTGTTAGGGTTTGGGTTGATTCTTTGCAGGCGCACCAAAGGGGTTTGCCCAATCAAAGACTCGATAGTTGGATACTCGATCATATAAAAACTTCATTGACATTAATTACGGACAGAATGACACTTAACTCATTATTGAGCCTATTTAAGACCACTTGCTAGCAAGAGTACAATAAGAAAGCGTTATAAACTTAGTTTCAACCACTCAATGATAAGGCAAGCACATGGGCTACCAACAGATTTTTGCGGTTTTTACTCTTGTGATCTTCCTCAGTGGCTGCGAGAAAAATGAAAATATAGCCAGCGATTTAAGCAATTTGGAGCTGAGAACTCAATGGCGTCAGTGCCTTTATGATGCGTCGACACAAGGCGATGAAAAAAACTGCCAGCAGTATCAAGAAGAATGTGAAAAACGCCAAGACAAGGACAATTTCGCCTGTTATTAGTCGATAACCATTAGGACCTCATGATTAATATTCGTTTACCAAAACTTCAGCTAAACCATGACAATAAATTGTTTTGGTCTCTATTCGCACCGGTTTTTGGTATCTCCGTCATCACCTGTGTTTTTTTAATGTTCAGTCGCTTTAGTGATCTCGACGACAACCTGTATCAACGTACACAACACATCACAGAACAAGTCGCCACCACCAGCGAATACGCCATTGTCTTTTCTGACCAAAACATGATGTATCGCATTTTACAAAATGCTCTCAGTAATCAATACATCAGCAGCGTCCAATTATTCAACAGCGAGCAAAAAATCATCGCCGAACTGGGTACAGAATTCGTCGTCAAAACGACAGGCTTCCCCACCAGCGAAATACAAACATTCCCCAATCATTTAGTTTCCATTAGCGCGGTTCATTACAACAACAGTGCATTAGACGGTGCCTTTAACCCACAAGCTGACTTATTTGGCCCCATAAGCCAACAAAACCTAATTGGTTGGGTCAAAATTCAAGCCGATACCGCTATAGTTCAAATCCAAAAATACCAATACGCCAGCTTAGTCCTATTGGTTTTCTTTGCGTTTAATTTAGGCAGTGGATTGATCTTCTTACGCATCACCAAACAATTAATGCTGCCAGTAAAAAATGTCGAAAACACCTTAAATAAACTCTCCAAAGAGCAGTTTTCTGCTGCAAAGTTGTTGCGCCTCCCAGCAGAATATCAATCTCTGCAAAAAGATTTGCTGTACCTAACAGAGCGACTTGAACACAACAAACATGAAATGACCGCGGGGATAGAGCAAGCAACGGAAGACCTTCGCCGCAGCATGGACAGTATGGAAGAAAAAAGCGCCCAGTTACACATAGCTAACCGGGAAGCCATGGAGTCGAATCGCTTAAAATCACAATTTCTCGCGAATATCAGTCATGAAGTCAGAACCCCACTGAATGCCATATTGGGCTATACCAAAACCCTGCAAAAAGGCATCAAAGATCCACAGCATAAGCTGTACATCGATACCATTGAACAATCGACAAACAGTTTGCTCGCCATCATTGGCGACATCTTAGACTTTTCCAAAATTGAAGCTGGAAAATTAAGCTTAGAGAGCAATCACTTTAATCTTCGCGCCCTAATTGATGATGTTTATCAAACCCTGAGCATCAACCTGCTAACCAAAGAAAAGCAGATCGACCTAGTAACAGAATACGATACACAACTGCCAGAATGGATCATTGGTGACAGCACTCGTATCCGTCAAATCCTCACCAACCTAATCGGCAACGCCATTAAATTTACTCATCAAGGCTCAGTCAAAACCAAAGTATCTTGTCAGACCCAGTCAGACAACAAATTGACTCTGCTGTTCCAAATTGTCGACACAGGCATTGGTATTCCAGAACATAAAATTGATCGCCTCTTCAAACCATTTTCACAAGTAGACACCAGCACAACACGACAATTTGGCGGTACGGGTCTAGGTCTGGTTATCAGTAAAAAACTGGTCGAACAAATGCAAGGTAAAATCGAAGTCAGCAGCGACCCAAGTATCGGCTCAACGTTTCGCTTCTCTCTTTGCCTGCAGGCCTCTGGCAACCTAATAAACCAAAAAGACTCATTAGACAGACACATCATTTTACTGGAACCAAGCAGCACCTACCGTGCCCATCTGACCAGCTATTTACATAGCATCGGTGTTACAACCACCCGTTGTAGCGACATAGAACAATTGGTATCCGCTTTACAGGAAAAAGCTGACACCATTGACGGCATTGTACTGAGCTTAGGTCCTGAAGAAAGCAGTGTAGAAGAGACCAAGGAATTGATTAGTTACGCCAATCAACATTTTGCCATTCCTTGTATTGTCATGATCCAGCCACCCAGAAGCATTACTCAAAACCCGGAGCTTAAAGCGCTTGCTAGCGAAATTTTGCTCAAGCCCGTCAGTCATGATCGCCTCTATAAAGCACTGCAACAAATCGATCAAAGAGAGATTCAAAACGATGATATTAGCCTGCCGGTTGAATCAAACCAGACTCGCAAAGGCCTTAAAATCCTAGCGGTTGATGATGCACCAATCAATTTACAACTGCTAAGTCATTGGCTGCAACCGCACGGGATCGACGTGACGTTAGCCTACAGTGGTCAGCAAGCCTTGGCATTGGCATCTGAGCAAGCATTTGATCTCATTTTCATGGACATCCAGATGCCAGAAATGGACGGCATGGAGACCACCCAACAGTTACGACAACTAAATGCCTATCAAAACACACCCATCATTGCCCTGACGGCACACGCCCTTGGCTCAGAGCAACAACAAATTCTCGCCAGTGGCATGAATGCTTATTTAACCAAACCTATTGATGAAGAAGTATTGTTTCGCACCATTGACGAGTGGTGCTCTAATACCAAAACCTTCCAGCAACAAGTTGATGCCACATTAGTAAATATTTTCGATATGCAAAAAGCGTTAGACATCGTCAATGGTAAAGCAGACATCGCTCAGGAAATGTTTACCATGTTAGCCGACTCTCTCGACAATGAGAAAAAGCTGATTCAACATCACTTAGAACACCAAGACACAGACAAACTCATTGAAGTGGTTCACCGTATTCATGGTGCGTCCAAATACACAGGCACCTTTAATATTGCACGTCATGCTGGTTTTTTAGAAACACACTTAAAAGAACTGGGGATGGAAGACGTAGAAGGCGTAGCGGAAGATTTTATTCACGCCATTGATGACCTGTTAAATCATCGAGACCTGATTACTTGGCCTCAAGAATAACAAAAGCCTGCGCATAGGCACGCTCATCCGTTAAACTTAAATGCCACACAACAGGGTGTTCAAAACGCTCAGAGATACTTTGGTCCACCTCTAAATAAGGCTGACCAGAAGGTAAGTTAATCACATTAAAGTGCTGAAAACTGACGCCAGAACCAATGCCTGTTCCCAAAGCTTTGACCGCCGCTTCTTTCGCAGCAAAACGTTTTGCCACATAAGCATTAGCTTGATCTGGATGCGAAATCGCCTGCCATCGCTGCTTTTCTTGTGCCGTGAGAATACGATCTATAAAACGATCACCCAAACGCGCAACCGAATTAGACACACGTTCAATCTCAACTAAATCTGTTCCAACACCTAAAATCACAACGCTACCCTTATCGTTAAAACGCCCTTATAAAGCTCGAAATACTGGTACACCCAAATGCAGCTCACCATTAAATGAAGTGGCAGGCAGCAACTCACGAGATACCACAGGCTTACCATTTAACAAGCCATCTAACCAATGTCGATGCAATACTTTTGCTAAGCTTAAAACCTGTTTATCGCGCCATGCTCCAGCATGATATTGTAACGCTACTTGCCCTTCGACGAAGAGAATGGGGACTTGTTTCAATATCTCTCCATGATAAGGACGTAACCCAAATTGGCCATGAAACTGATACATCTGCTTCGCGTCCAACGGTTCACCACGCCCCGTTACGCCCATGCTAATGCTTGATCCCAAGTCAGCAAACAGACCCACTTCAAAACGCCTTAATAAAGGCGCAATGGGCGCACCAGCATGTAGATTTTCAATTAACCATTGATATAGTGCGTAAACATCTGGCAGAGGCAAATTGCTCGGCAACAGCTTCTCTAGTAATTCATGAACATACAAGGCCGCGTACAAATTGAGCCCTTCCAGTGAACTTGGGGCAGACAGAGACTCCAAGCTTTTGATCGTCTTTAAGTCACTGCGTCCCACATACTCCAGTTCATAACGCAAAAAAGGCCCAGGTAAGACCCGAGCCTCTTTTTTTGGTAATCGCCAAACACCGCGCATCAACCCCTGTTCTTCGGTCAATAGGTCAACCAACACCTTATTGTCCTGAAACGGACGAGTATGAATGACATACCCATTAGCGCGCATCCGACTTATTCTTCCTGATAACCCAGACTGGCTAAAGCACGCTCATCATCAGACCAACCAGAACGCACTTTAATCCATAAATTCAACATCACTTTATGTTGAAACAACTCTTCCATATCAATGCGAGCTTCTTTACCAATAAGCTTAATTTTTTCACCACGATCACCAATGATGATGCGCTTTTGACCATTGCGTTCAACCAAAATCAAGGCACTAATATGAATCGCAGATTCTTCGTAAACAAACTCTTCAATTTGCACCGCCACTTCATAGGGCACTTCCTGGCCCAATTGACGGGTAATTTTTTCACGGACGATTTCAGCTGCTAAGAAACGCGAACTGCGATTGGTGATTTGATCTTCTGGGTAATACTGCATTCCCTCTGGAATATAGCTTTCCACTAAACGCTCAAGTCGATCTAGGTTTTTATTTCGCAGTGCCGAGATCGGCACAATTTGAGCAAAGTCCATGCGTTCAGATAAATTCGCCAAACGCGGTAACAGCTCGTCCTTCTGATCCAGTTGATCGACCTTATTTACAACGAGGACCACAGGGCAAGAAGCAAACTTAACCTTTTGTAAAACAGACTCATCTTCTTCTGTCCAACGATCCGCATCAACCACAAACAGCACCAAATCCACATCTTTCAATGCGGCTGTTGCGGTGCGATTCATAATGCGGTTAATGGCTTTGGTTTCACCCAAATGCAACCCAGGAGTGTCCACATAAATAGCCTGAATATGACCCTCGGTTTTCACACCAAGAATCTGATCCCGCGTGGTCTGAGGCTTACGAGAGGTAATCGAAAGCTTTTGCCCTAGAATATGGTTGAGCAGGGTCGATTTGCCCACATTCGGGCGGCCAACTATGGCAATATAACCGCAATGGGTTACTTCAACATCAGACATTCACTTCTTCCAATTTTTCTAGGGCTTTTGCCGCAGCATTTTGTTCAGCAATACGACGACTATTACCGCGACCTTCTATGGCGTCATTACACACTTCTATGTGGCAATGCACATGAAAGGTTTGATCATGAGGTTCACCAACGATGTCGACAACTTCGTACTGAGGCAGAGCATGTTTCCTGGCTTGCAGATATTCTTGCAAACGCGTTTTGGCGTCTTTCGTCACCACTTTCAGGGAGGTCGCTTCTAAACGATCTTTGTACCACGCTAAAATATGTTGACGACAAACGTCCATGCCAGCATCTAAGTACATAGCACCAATAATGCCTTCGACACTGTCCGCTAAAATCGAATCACGACGAAAGCCGCCGCTTTTCAATTCTCCAGCGCCCAGCTTTAAAAAATCGCCAAGCTGAAATTCTCGTGCTAATTCAGCCAAGGTATCCCCTTTAACCAATGACGCACGTAAGCGACTTAATTCTCCTTCCTTGGCTTTTGGAAAACGATGAAACAAGTCTTCCGCTATCACATAATTGAGAATCGAATCACCCAAGAACTCAAGGCGCTCATTATTTTTCCCGCCATAACTGCGGTGTGTCAGCGCCAGTTCAAGCAATCCAAGGTCGGCAAAAAAGTAGCCTATGCGCCGACACAACTTCTGATACAGTGAACTCAAAATGTCTCCAATTATTTATTCAATCAAACCGTTATTTTTAAAACTTGGGATACTGAAAAAATCATCCCAATGAAGCCACACATAAAATGCTCGGCCCTTCATGTTTTCTTCTGGCACAAAGCCCCAGAAGCGACTATCTGCGCTGTTATCGCGGTTATCACCCATGACAAAATAATGACCTTCCGGCACAACCCAATCACCTTCATGTGGCGTGTTACGATTACTATTATAGATATCGTGTTCTACACCACCTAAGTTTTCCTTAAATAAAGCGACAGGCTCTCTATTCGGATTTAGCGAAATAGGCAAAGCGGCCAAAAACGCTTTACTGACCTGCTGACCATTCACCGTTAACACCTTATCGCGATAACGGATCTTGTCACCAGGTAACCCCACCAAACGCTTAATGTAGTTTAGACTAGGATCCAAAGGATATTTAAACACCACTACATCACCGCGTTTTGGCTCAGAAGTTGGGATTAACGTCGTATTGGTCACAGGCAAGCGCAAACCATAGTCGAACTTGTTCACCAAAATGAAGTCGCCTATCTGCAACGTCGGTAACATAGACCCAGATGGAATTTGAAATGGCTCAACCACAAACGAACGCAAACCAAATATTACCGCGATAATAACAAAGTAGGATTTGACTTCGGATACCAGCTTAGGCGTATCAGCCAAACGCTCTTTGGCCTCTTTACTTATGGCCTTTTGCGCCGCTTGATCCATACCAGACAAAATCTGTTTGCGCTTTGGCGCAAACACAATACGGTCATATACCCAGAAAGCACCAGTAACCAAAAAGGCAACGGCCAGTATCAACTCAAAATCAAAACCCATACAACATTACTCCACCGAGATGCTCACGCATCGATTTGGTTTTTTATTAGCTGTCCAGCTGCAAAACCGCAAGGAAAGCAGATTGTGGCACTTCTACATTACCAACCTGCTTCATGCGTTTCTTACCTTCTTTCTGCTTCTGTAACAATTTCTTCTTACGACTCACGTCACCACCGTAACATTTCGCTGTTACGTTTTTGCGCATGGCTTTAACGGTCGTACGCGAAATCACTTTTGCTCCAACCGCACCTTGAATCGCCACGTCAAACATTTGACGAGGAATCAAATCTTTCATTTTTTCACACAAAGCACGCCCTTTAAATTGAACATTATCCTTGTGCATAATCAAAGCCAAAGCATCGACACGCTCACCATTGATCAAGATGTCTAAGCGACACAAAGCCGCTGCGCTGAAATGCGAGAAGCTGTAATCTAAGGAGGCAAAACCACGGCTACAAGATTTCAATTTATCAAAGAAATCCATCACCACTTCGTTCATCGGCAACTCATAACGTAATTGCACCTGACGACCAACATATTGCATGTCTTTTTGAACACCACGCTTTTCCACACAAAGTGTAATAACGTTACCTAAAAACTCTTGCGGCACCAGAATGTTGGCCTCAACAATCGGTTCACGCATTTCTTTGACCGTTCCCGGGTCAGGCATTTTAGAGGGGCTATCAACATACACCACCTCGCCATTGTTTAGCTCAATTTCATACACTACCGTTGGTGCGGTTGTGATCAAATCCAGATCGTATTCACGTTCCAAACGCTCTTGGATGATTTCCATATGTAGCATGCCAAGGAAACCACAACGGAAACCAAACCCTAGTGCATCTGAGCTTTCTGGCTCATAGAACAAAGATGCATCGTTTAGCGTCAATTTGCCTAAGGCAACACGGAAGTCTTCGTAATCATCTGAGCTGACAGGGAACAAGCCTGCGTAGACCTGTGGTTTTACTTTTTGGAAACCAGACAATTGCTCCACATCGGGAGTCGAAGCATGAGTGATGGTGTCACCCACTGGCGCGCCATGAATGTCTTTAATACCCGCCACAACATAGCCTACTTCACCCGCTTTCAAGACACCGGTTTCTTTACGTTTTGGCGTAAAAATACCAGCCATATCTACTGGATGTGCTTGCTTGGTGGATTTAATGAAAATCTTGTCTTTCTTACGCAAAGTACCCTGTTTGATTCGAACCAAAGACACAACGCCCAAGTAGTTATCAAACCATGAGTCAATGATGAGGGCTTGCAATGGCGCTTCAGTATCACCTTCAGGTGCAGGGACCGTAGCCACCAAGCGCTCTAACACGTCTTCAACGCCCATTCCGGTTTTCGCAGAACAGGTCACGGCATCCATCGCATCAATGCCGATGATTTCTTCAATCTCAGCACTGACTCGCTCAGGTTCGGCTTGCGGCAAGTCAATCTTGTTCAAGACCGGCATGACTTCAAGACCCTGTTCAATCGCGGTATAACAGTTGGCAACAGACTGTGCTTCTACACCTTGCGCCGCATCCACCACCAGCAAAGCCCCTTCACAAGCAGCCAGTGAGCGAGACACTTCGTACGAGAAGTCCACGTGCCCTGGGGTATCAATGAAGTTTAACTGGTAGGTTTGGCCGTCTTTTGCCTGGTAATCCAAGGTCACACTTTGCGCCTTGATGGTAATGCCACGCTCACGTTCAATGTCCATTGAATCCAGTACTTGAGCCGACATCTCGCGCTCACTCAAACCTTCACAAGCTTGAATAAAACGGTCCGCCAAAGTGGATTTTCCGTGGTCAATGTGGGCGATAATACTAAAATTGCGTATGTGCTTAAGATTGTTTGAAGACACTATTTTCTCACACTATAAAAGCGATATTAAAATGATCACAGGTTGATAAGGAGCCACAAGATAGCCAGTTTCCCACAAGATACTCACTTGCTAAGCGTATCAAGCCTAGTTATCAACCTATTATCTGGTTAGAATTTGCCGAGCATTCTACCGAAATTCCGCTTAGGACTCCATTGATTTCACGTCTTCCTTCAAGGCAAGACAATGCCTTTCTCTTTTAATACCCGCTCTACCGTATCCACCGTTGCTTGAGTATGAGCATCAATCTCCAAATTCACCTTGTCACCAACGGACAAAGTCGAAAACGTTGTTAATCGCAACGTTTCTGGAATTAGAGACACTTCCAACCAATCATCACCTATGTCACTGATGGTCAAACTCGCCCCATTCAAGCCCACATAGCCTTTATCAAACAAATAGCGTCGCGCATCCACTTCGTGCTGACGATCCGTAACGAAACGAATGTGCACACTTTCATCAATTTTTTCAATACGGGAAACCGTCACTGACGTCATGATATGACCCGACATTACGTGGCCACCAATTTCGTCGCCCATGCGAGCTGCACGCTCAAAATTCACTGTATCACCAGCTTTCAATAAGCCGATATTGGTCAAGGCAAGTGTCGTATCAATGACATCGAATGTCAGTACATCATGGGCTATTTCCGCCACTGTTAAACACACACCATTGATGGCAACACTGGCCCCCAACTGCTGGCTTAACATTACTCCTTCAGGGAACAAGATTTCTAAACGTTTATTTCGACCATCTTGAGTAACCGATTGAACACTTGCTTTGCCTTGAATAATACCTGTAAACATAAGCTCCCCTACTTCTGGTCAGCATAAAAAAGAAACAACATTGCGCAAGATTCATACTTAATTTCGGCACTGAAGAAGAATTAAACACCCCCTCGCAAAGCACGATTTATACTGGCCTCCAATGAGTTATCATTAAGTCACCAATAGGGTTATCCACAGGTTACGGGGATAACCGAAACACGCAAGCTAAACCCTACTAATGCGCCCTAATTTCCACTTTTCAAGCAAGCCGAGGTAACTAATTACGCATTATTCAGCTCAATGCTTCAATCATGGCTTGAGTGACCAAGGTAATGCCATCTTCGTTTCGGTAAAAACGCGCGCTATCTTGTTGTGGGTCTTCGCCAATCACGGTACCTTCAGGAATCCGGCAATCAGAATCCACCACGACCTTGTTTAAACGACAATGACGACCTACGTCACACCGCGGCAAAATAACGCACTCATTTACATGAGAATATGAGTTCACGCGCACATTATTGAATAAAATAGATTGCTCCACGGTCGACCCCGAAACAATGCAACCCGCTGATACCACCGAGTTTAAAGCTGTTCCAATGCGCTCTTCGTAGTTGTAATTAAACTTCGCCGCCGGCCGTTGATAGTGAGCCGTCCGAATGGGCCAATCCTCATCGTACAAATCCAATTCAGGCACGAGTTTAGTGAGGTCCATATTGGCTTCCCAATAGGCTGTTAATGTTCCCACGTCACGCCAATAAGCATCTTGTGGATAATTTTCGTTCACGACCACGCTGTGGGAGAAATGATGAGCTTTAATATGGCTTCGCCCCACAAAATAGGGAATTAAATCTTTGCCAAAGTCGTGGCTAGATTCATTATCTTGCGCATCTGAACACAAGTTCTCAGATAAAAATTTGGTATTAAAGATATAAATCCCCATACTCGCCAAGGACACTTCAGGCTTACCGGGCATGGTTGGAGGATGGGTAGGTTTCTCTTCAAAAGCGATGATATTGTCATCTTCATCTACGTGCATGATGCCAAACTGATGGGCTTCTTCCACTGGCACTTCAATGCAAGAAACAGTCACATCCGCACCACTTTCAAGGTGTTCTTTTAACATCAAGCTGTAATCTTGCTTGTAGACATGATCGCCAGCCAACACCAATATGTATTCGCTTTGTAAGTCTCTAATCATGGCCAAATTCTGATAGACGGCATCCGCTGTACCGCGATACCAATCACCTCCAGTTTGTTGTTGAGCTGGCCATAATTCAATGAACTCATTAAAGTCCGAGCGTAGAAAATTCCAACCTCGTTGCACATGCTGATTCAATGTATGAGATCGATATTGAGTTAATACCGCAATCCGTCGCATACCAGAATTAATGCAATTGGACAGAGGGAAATCGATGATTTTATACTTGCCAGCAATTGGCACAGCTGGCTTAGAGCGTTGATCCGTTAACTGTTTTAATCTAGAACCACGCCCACCTGCTAAGATGATGGAGATGGTTTTCATGCGCGCTGTATTTAAGTCCATGTGAAGCCCTTTAAAGTGATAAATTACTCTCATCCAAACGTCAGTTAGGTATACTTCAACAACCTACTACACAAAATAAAGACACCTAACCATGAAAATACTTTTCGCAGCCTCGGAAATTTACCCATTGATCAAAACTGGAGGATTGGCTGATGTCGCAGGATCTTTACCGCTTGCTCTGCGAACAAAGGGTCATGACGTCAAGCTCATCATGCCAGCTTATCAAGGCATATTAGAAAAGGTAGCGCCTATTCAGAAGACTATCAACTTAGGCAACCCATTTGGTGTCGGGGATTTACGCATTCTTGAAACTCACATACCGGAAAATGATACGCCCATTTGGTTAGTTCAATGTCAGGCACTTTATGAGAGAGAGGACGGCCCCTATGTGGATAAAAATGGCCAAGACTTCGAGGATAATCATCTACGCTTTTGTGCCTTTTCTTGGGCAGCTGCCTACTTAGTCAGCAACAGTGAACTAACTGGTTGGCAAGCAGACATTCTTCACTTAAATGACTGGCAGACAGGGTTCGCAGCAGCTTATTTAGAAAGCTGGAAAAACAAATCTGTTGCCGTCGTAACAACCGTCCATAACTTGCGCTACAACGGCAGTTTTGAGATGCATAAATTTGCCAGCACTCAGCTGTCGACAGAATTGCTTACGATGCAAGGCATGGAGTTCTATGGCCGATTTTCAGGCCTTAAAGCAGGCTTAGTCTACGCGGATGCCATTACGACTGTCAGCCCTTCTTACGCTCAAGAAATCCTCACACCAGAATATGGTGACGGTCTAGACGGCATTCTCAACGTCCTATCCGATAAACTCACAGGCATACTCAATGGCGTCGATTACAATGCTTGGAACCCAGAAATTGATCCCTTGATTCGCCAGACTTACAGTACTGCGTCACTACAACAGAAAACCACTAATAAACAGGCACTTTTAGCTGAAAACAATTTATCAACCGATCTAACGAAACCATTATTTGGTGTCGTGAGCCGACTTACAGAACAGAAAGGCCTTGATCTAATCCTCGAAACACTGCCTGAGATACTCGCTCAAGGCGCTCGTTTTGTCTTATTAGGATCAGGGGATAAAACCCTAGAACAAGGATTTATGGCGCTACAACAGCAATTCCCAGAGCAAGTGGCTATTCGTATTGGTTATGACGAAGCCTATTCTCATCGCCTACAAGCTGGATTGGACGTACTCTTGATTCCATCTCGATTTGAACCTTGTGGTCTTACTCAGCTTTATGCCCTTAAATACGGCACACTACCTCTAGTACGACGAACAGGTGGGTTGGCTGATACCGTTTTTGAAGAGGGAGGAAAGGCGAACGGCTTCCACTTTCAGGACGCCACAAGCGAGGCCTTAAAAGCCTGCTTACAGCGCTGTTTAGAAGCGTATCATCAACCTGAAATTTGGCATCAAAAACAAATTAACGCCATGCAATATGACTACAGCTGGGACAAGGTAACTGACCAATGGATTGAATTGTATTCGTCTTTAATTCAATAATGCCTGACGATTTTTAAGTGACCAAAGCGCCGCACCATCAAGCAAGGCTTGCTCCATAAAGCCTTCTTGACTCATATCTCTCAAGGCAACAGCAATGCGATGACGAAGGCCTGGGGTGTTACAAGCAGAGGCTTTTGATAATGTCAGATAAAGCCCCTCGCTGCTGATTTGAGGCGAAACAGCCTCAAGCTCTTGCGATAAACCGAGTAGTCCTGCGTAAGCTTGAGCAGGGCTTTTTTCATAAAGTACGTAATCCACCCGATTCGCGGCCAGCATCTTTAACGCTTGCGCTAAACTGGCGACGGTCAAGATGTTAAGATTGTCCTTTGCGTAACGATCAAATTGCTCACCAAAGCTATTATTTATCACGGTAACGCCCCAACGACCTTGTAAATCTTCTTTCCTTTGAAAAGGAAACGGTGTCGCTTTGCGCTGCCAAACCACGCTCTGGGTATACAAGAGAACCGGTGTAAAGTAATCCATGTAGTCGGCTCGATTACTGGTATAAAATGCACCCGCCATCAGGTCTACGCGACCAGCTTTCACTTCACTTTGAGCTCTTGACCAAGGCCCCACATGCTGCAATCGAATTGGCACCTGAATACGACGGCTTAATTCATCCATAATGATCCGATTGACGCCCTGTAATTGCATTGCATTTTGCTTATCGCGCCATAAAAAAGGAGGATATTCTGAATTGCCTGTTGCGGTGAGTTCATCACAAGCAGCAAAACTGCTCCCTGCCGCCAAACTACTTTGCGACAACAGCATCAGCACCAGGCTAAATAAATAGGATGAAACGACTCGCGGCGTCATTCAAGACCAGCCTTATCAGGATTATTTAGCAAGCTTGCCCCCTAAAAAATGACAAAAACACATACACAACAATAGCTTACTCTATGATTATGACGAATAAAAAACAAGCGTCGCGAGATGGCTTTAAATGACATTCATCAAAAAGGCCAAAAGCAGGAACTCGATTTCTTCGGTTCTGTACCAAGTACAAATGCCAATGACACTTTGTTATCACAGCGATCTGCGGCCTTTTCAAACGCGTCATTCAACACCTGAAAACGTCCAGCTCCAGACGGCAAATCCTTGGGCAGTGAGGTTGAATTTACATGACGCGTAAAATCAATCCAGACTTTTTGTGCACCGCTACTGCCAGTAATACTAAGAGGGACATTATCATCATCACCAAGCCAAACTGTGGTTGAGTAATCCCCTGTAATGCCAATGTACCAACTGTCCTTTTGCTGGTTTGTGGTTCCGGTTTTCGCGGCAAAGGTCAAATTTGGCAAGGCCGCTTTCGCCGCTCGGGCAGTACCGATTTCAGGCGTTTTGGTCATACCATCTAAGGTGACAGCCAGTATAGCGTCAGTAAAAGGCACATCAGTTTGTCGATTAAAGCGCTTAATCAAGCGATTATTTTGGTCCATTACCGCTAACACAACCCCTAACTCACTACTTTGCCCTCGCGATGCGATCGGTTGGTATAATCGAGACACTTCAAACGGTGACAACTCAAGAGCGCCCAATGCCATCGCAGGATGCATGGTAAAAGGACGTTTCACTCCTAGCTGTCGCAAGGTGTCACCGACTCGGTCAAAGCCTATTTGATTCGCCAAAGAAATCGTTGCCAGATTATAAGACTTGGCCATGGCTTCATATAAGTGCACTTCACCATGAACTCGTCGGTCATAGTTCTCTGGAGCCCAAATATCCGCACCAACTTTGAAGCGTAAACGCTCGTCTTTAATTTTTGTCCACCAGGTATAACGCCCAGTAGCCAATGCAGATAAATACAAAGGCGGTTTCACTAGAGAACCAATGGGGCGAACAGCACCAAGCGCACGATTAAAGCCGGTGTAATATTGATCACTTGAACCAACAATCGCTCGCACCTGCCCTGAAACACGATCAGTAACCACCATTGCCCCTTGCAACCCTAACAATCGACGGTCACCTCGTTCAAGATTCGCAACTTGGCGCTGCATCGCTTGGCTAGCCGCACGCTGTGCACGAATGTCGACACCGGTGTAAATTTTTAAATTCTCTGTCGCCAAGGTATTTTCATCAAAATCTCGAGATAACTGCATGGCCACTAGGTCTAAATAATCACCGTACACTGAACGTTCACGCTTTTTGTCAGCCAAACGAATTGGCTGCTTTATGAGACTCTGATAATCCGCTTGCGACAATCTTCCTTGGCGGTTCAATACGGCCAGCACCACATTACGTCGAGTTTTGGCGCGTTCCGGTGAGCGTTGAGGATTGTACAAAGAAGGCCCTTTCACCATGCCTACCAGCAAGGCAAATTCATCAATGTTTAATTCGTTTAGTGGTCGACCAAAAAAGTGCTGACTTGCCGCGGCAAAACCATGCAAAGCGCGATTGCCAATTTGCGCTAGATACACTTCATTCATGTAAGCAGTAATGATGTCTTGTTTAGAATAATGGAACTCTAACAATAAGCTCATTATGACTTCTGTGAGTTTACGGGTATAGGTTCGTTCTGAACTTAAGTACATATTTTTGACAAGCTGCTGAGTCAGCGTAGACCCACCTTGTCGTCGTGAACCATGGGTTAAATTGACCACCAAAGCACGAGCAATACCGGTTAACGAAATCCCCCAATGCTGGTAGAAATCTTGGTCTTCGACTGCCACCAAAATATCTAATAAAGTTTGTGGGATTTGATCATAGGTTAAAATCTGGCGGCTCTCCGTATTCCCCCCATACAAAAAGCCAATACGCTGCGGTTCAATACGGGCTTCCTCTATGGCATCACCATTCAGCGCATTAATTTGCAATTCACCACGTTCAAAGGAAAAAATACGACGCTGGCTGTCATGAAAGCCCTGATGATCAACATAAGAACGTAAATGCGCGCTGACTTTAGTGCGACTTCGAGCTGCCCACCCAACCTTTTGACTGTTACGCCCAAATCGATAGCCGGTTTCTTCCAACAGGTTTTCTAGGTCAGCTTTTTTCCAAGGCGCACCGCTTTTGAGGATGATAGGCGCGCTGTAAACTTCTGATGGGACTTGCCATTTCTGCCCTTCAAAACGACTAACGACTTGTCCGTTAAGCCACCAGACCCAAATAGAAAAAGGCACACTGGCGATGAGTGCGAAAAGACATCCCCATTTGAACATCGTGCGAAGGACACGCTTCAGGACAGAGGGCTGAGCGTTTTTTTTACGTTTCGTCGAGGACTTACGCGTTGGTTTTTTGGAAGTTTTCTTGGCCATGGGTCGCAAGTATAGGGAGCAAAGCTTAGGCAAGCAACGCTGAAAAATAAACTAACTCAATTCTTGCATATTGACTCAATTAACTTACCGAATTAGAGTCTTCCTACGCAGAAAATAGATCGAGCTGGCATTTCGCTGCGTATTTTTGTTTCAGTTGGTGGTAAATAGAAGCTTGGCTTCCGTTTATTTTAGTCATTCTAATCATTATAAAAATAGTACGGTCATCACGTGTTTCAGAAGCATCTAATACCTAATGCGCAAGACCTACCCGAAGGAAAGGCGCTAACACTAAAAATTGAAGATTACGATTTCTTAGTCACTCGCCAAAAAGGCGAAATTGTGGCCTACGAGAATCGCTGTCCACACCAAAACAAGCCATTACATTGGTCTGATCAAGAGGTTGTCGCCGATGAAGATTATTTAAAATGTCATCATCATGGTGCTCTTTTTTCCCCATTGGATGGCACTTGTATAACAGGCCCTTGTCAAGGTAGTCATTTGAAGAAAGCCACGGTAGGCATTGAGCAAGGAAATTGCTATTTACTTTTGGCTTAAGGGGGTCCTTGAGCCAATCTCGCCACAGGGATAACTAAGCAAGATGAAAAGCAACTCTACTATGACCATCAAGCTTAGCCCCTGTGTACTCAAAGTCTGCCTTATCTTTGCCTTTTTAATGCTCGCTTATCTTCCGTCTACGGCCAAAGCACAAACCCTTAAACTCGCTGTAGCATCAAATTTCATCAATCCCATCAAAGTCATTGCGGAAGATTTCCAACAGGAAACAGGGCACAATTTAAGCCTATCCTTTGGTTCCTCTGGAAAGTTATTCGCGCAAATACAGCATCTTGCTCCCTATGATGTGTTTCTGTCTGCCGATGTGCAAAAGCCACGCACATTAATCAATAAAGGATTAGCACAAGCGGACAGCTTTGCGGTTTATGCCAAAGGCAAACTGGCTTTATGGGCTCCTTCTTCCTCCATCTCAGACGACATGACTAAGACATTGAAAGTGGCAAACAAGATTGCCATTGCGAACCCTAAATTGGCACCATACGGTAAGGCTGCGCAACAAGCTCTGCAGCACATAGGCATCTGGTCATTGGTCGAACACAAACTCATCACAGGTGAGAACATTGGTCAGACTTATCAATTTGTCCGTTCGGGAAATGTGGCATACGGTTTTGTCGCTTTATCTCAAACCTTGAAAGACAACTCAGAAGGTCACACAGTGACCATTCCAGACAACTTTCATGAACCGATTCTTCAAGCGGGTGTTATCCTATCTCACTCAGACAAGCTTTCCTTAGCACGCGATTTTATGGCATTTTTACTGAGGCCAGATACACAAGCAAAGCTACGGTCATTTGGCTATGACAGTGCTGACTAACCGCTTATGATGAACCTTAGCCCAGCCGACCTAACGGCCATCTGGCTCACCTTAAAATTGGCCAGTGTCGTCACCTTACTCTTGCTGATACTCTGTACTCCTATCGCTTGGTGGCTGGCACGAACACGCTCTATTCTCAAAGCCCCTATCAACGCTTTGATCACCATGCCCCTAGTACTGCCACCAACCGTATTGGGCTTTTATTTACTCATCTTGCTAAGTCCAAACAGCACCCTAGGCAAAATGTTGTCTGATTTAGGCATTGCGTCCTTACCCTTTAGCTTTGCAGGCCTTGTGGTCGCGTCTATGTTGTACTCTCTACCTTTTGTCATGCAGCCACTGCAAAATACCTTTACCAGTCTCTCAGAAAAGCATTTGGATGCCGCGGCGACCCTCGGCGCTTCGCCAATGGACCGATTCTTCTCCGTTGTCATGCCATTGTCGAAATCGGGGTTTATTAGTGCGGCGGTATTGGGGTTTGCCCACACCGTTGGTGAGTTCGGTGTTGTCTTGATGATTGGCGGTAATATCCCAGGTGAAACCAAGGTCATTTCCGTGCAAATTTACGATCATGTCGAAGCATTAGAATACCCACAGGCACACACCTTATCTCTAATAATGATGGCTTTTGCGTTTGTCGTTTTATGCCTGCTCTACTTTGCTCAGAGAAACACACATGAGCAACATAAAAAAGGAATCTGGTGATGACTCAGTCGGGCTTGAAGGTTCAGTTTAATCAAGCAAAACACTCCTCCTCAGACTTTGCCTTAGAGTTGAATGTTCAGCTCGAACCTTCAGGTGTGACTGCGTTGTTCGGGCCTTCTGGCTCAGGGAAAACAACATTATTACGCTGTATTGCAGGCCTCCAACCTAATATCCAAGGTCATTTAGAGTTTGCGGGGGAAACTTGGCAAGATGATCAGACTTTTTTACCAACTCACCAAAGACCAATTGGTTTCGTATTTCAAGATACAAGCCTATTCCCCCATCTAACGGTGCAGCAAAATCTCAACTTTGCTATTAGACGAGCGAAACAAAAAAGACAACGCTTTGACTATCAAGATGTGTTGTCTCTAATGAACTTAGCCCCTTTACTAGCGCGTTATCCAAATCAAATATCCGGTGGCGAAGCACAACGTGTCGCCATTGCTCGGGCCATGTTGTCACAACCTAGTATGCTGTTGATGGATGAGCCTTTATCGGCGTTAGACAATTGTCTAAAGCAAGGCATCTTGCCTTACCTTGAAAAAGTCTGCCTAGCGACAGATATCCCAATTTTATACGTTAGCCATTCTCTAGATGAGGTTAGTCGATTAGCGAATCATATTTTAGTAATAGAGCAAGGGAAATTGGTGGAATCAGGTAAAGCATCCGACCTACTTAGTCAATTAGACTCCTCCTTTGCCAATCACCAAGATGCCAGTGTGTTGATCTCTGGAAAGGTCATCGAGCAAAATGCTGACTGGCAGCTATCGACGATTCGTCTTGGTCACCAATCGATAGTATTTGCACAAGGAGACGAGGTACTGGGAGAAACGGTTAGATTGAGAATTCAAGCCAGAGACGTCAGTTTGAGCTTAACCCATGCGGATCAATCCAGCATCCTGAACCGCCTCTCAGCCGTCATTGATGACCTGCAACAAGAAATCAACAACCCTAGTATGACCCAAGTAAGGCTGTTGATTGACGACATTCCTATTGTGTCTAGAATTACCAGCTTTTCAGCTCAACAATTAGGACTGTCTATCGGCATGTCGGTCATTGCTCAAATTAAATCCGTTGCCCTTTGTCGATAGATTGACCTAGGTAAGGTACGAATTAGTCTACTAAGACTCGCAGGGCAAGAGGGCTTACTCCCACCTTCCCTAGGCTTTAACCAAATAAGCCGTCAGGCGACGCTTAATGACTAAAGACATCAACATAGAAAAAACAATGCCCATAGGCAGCGCGGCTAGGAAGGTCACCCCCCATTGTTTAATGAAAGCCTCTATCGCCAACCAGCCATGTAAGTTGATGGTAGTGACAACCGCCATAATGGATTCCATTATCAACGCCATAATCAAACCGAATACTAGGTCTTGTTTCAGCTTAGAGACGTTAGGCAAAGTGCCATCCACCAAACGATGCACTAAATAGGAAATCACACCTCCAATTGGCGCAATACACAATACGCACAACGCAAAAGTTGATAGCCAAGACATCATAAAGTCATCACCAAACCCCAGATTACGCCAGGTCATGACAAAAGTCAGTGTGCCCCCCATAACCGTAACTAAACTGGCAATGATGGCAATTTTTTGAAGCATTTTTGACATAAGTATTCTCTCAGGGGGATTTTAGTTGTCTACTCAGAAGAAGTAGTTGATAATGTCAATTATTGCATCAACAAGTTGACCTTGTCAACCAAATTGGAATCCTTAGTCTCTATGCCTCATTTCGAATCTCAGTTACAACAGATCTTTGTGCAAACCATAATTGGCCTACAAAGGTCTATGAAGCAAACAATGAAACGCCAACAACTTTCACTAACGCCCTTGTCTTTCCTGATGCTGAAAAGCATCCATGACACAGCGGAATGTACCGCTCATTCAATTGCAGAAATGACCTACAAAGATAAAGGACAAATTACTCGATTATTAAAAGAATTGATTGATCAGGGACTGATTGAAAAGCACCCCAACCCGAAAGATAAACGCAGTCAAATATTGACCCTTACGGAACAAGGTGAATCTATCTTTGAAGCACTTCAGCAAGCAGATTATGCTACATTAAATGCCTTAAAAACGGGTTTAACCGATGAGGAATTGAGTCAGTTTTTAACCATAGGTCAAAAAATGATTCAGAATATGAATGAATTTAATGCCGAAAGAGGAGACTAGATTTCCTCTTCCAGCTGAGTTAAGAATTGCCGCATAAAGCTCTCACGTCGTTTTCCTTCACGACGCGCAGCTGCGGTCTTTAATGAATCGGAAATATTGAAAAGTTTCACAAAGAAATGATCAATCGAATAGTGTTTGTCGTCTAAAGGTCGAGACTCACAAAAAGGGTCATCGGTATGATACAAGGCGCGATTGAGTGCGCCACTGACCTGCATACAACGAGCGACTCCAATCGCGCCCAGAGCATCCAAACGATCAGCGTCCTGAACAATCTCTGCTTCAATGGTTTTCGGCGTTATTTGCGCACTAAAACTGTGGGCACAAATACAGTGATGAATCGCCTCTAAAAAGCATTCTGGGTAATCAATTGAACGCAAAAAGGCCACAGCTTTATCTGCCGCCATACGAGATGCGAAAGCACGCTGAGGGTGATTTTTAGGCAATGACACACAATCGTGCAACCAAGCTGCAGGCACCACGACATCAAGCTCTGCACCTTCTTCAACGGCTAACTGCTTAGCCACTTTTACCACTCGAAAAATGTGGTTAAGGTCATGAGCAACATCCGCTGTTTCCTGCGCCTGTAAAAAAAACCTAAACCTTTGCTCAAACGACACCAACGCTTCCACTACCATATTGATCACTCAAACCATAAACTGGCGCACATTATGGATTAGTATAAAGCGAAAATAAAAGCCCTTAGCCGTCTCGCTAAGAGCTTTTTTAGTGGACAATGTCTGGATCAATCTAAAAACTTAAGTTGATAGAGACGCTTCAATCACTAAAAAGTGTAACCGACACTGGCCATAAACGTGATCGGATCAATGTCAGCATCGATGGTGCCAACTGTCGTCTCTACATCCGTATTAATGTCCATATACCAGAGCGACGCGTTAGCGAACCAATTGTCAGCGAAGGTTACGTCAACGCCAACTTGAGCAGCCAAACCGAAAGAGTTATCTAGACTCACATCTGTACCAGCTAGAGCCCCTTTACCTTCTTCG
Source organism: Marinomonas aquiplantarum (assembly GCF_003314975.1). Lineage (GTDB taxonomy): Bacteria > Pseudomonadota > Gammaproteobacteria > Pseudomonadales > Marinomonadaceae > Marinomonas > Marinomonas aquiplantarum. The sequence goes on along the minus strand of NZ_QNRF01000002.1, from coordinate 431,636 downwards.
TCAAAGAAAATCGTGTAATTCAAGCCAGCACCTACATAAGAACGAACCTGACTGTTTGCTTCACCAAAGTAATATTGCGCCATAAAAGAAGGCGGTAAATGAGAGACTTCAGCCACTTTACCAAGATCACGAGTCGATACATCATGTGTAAAAGGGGTTGCTGCTAGCACTTCCAAACCTAATTTATCCGACAGCATGTACGTCAACGTCACCCCCACTTGGGTATCATTATTCAACTCTAATTCACCGTTGCCCGCCACGTCATCACTGCTTTCATTTGGCATCACTGTCGCCAGACCGCCACGAACAAACCAGTCACCGGCATCGTGCGCTAAAGCAAACGATGAACACAAAGCAGAGGCTAAAACCAATGGATAGATCGCTTTCATAATCAACTCCTTTTTATTGAACATAGTGTTTTTTGTAGAACAAAGTGTTAGCCACTAAACTACTCGCTCAAAAAAAGAAAAAATTAATCTAGATCAAGGTTCTCACCTGCAAAAGAAGATCATGATAAGCAATAAGCCTTTACGTCAAACAAAGCTGTGTTACCACAAAGAATTCACAATAAGACAATATTCACTAAAGCAACCAAACACTGACTCGCAGCATAGATAATGTGCAAAAAAAACATTAGTAAACTTTTAAAATTGGAAAAGTAAACTGCTTTCCCTCCTAAGTAGAAGCCAGTAAACTTAGCGACAAATTTATTAACGGAATCTAAGTCATGCCTATACTTCTCGCCGTGACCCTATTATGGGCCTTTTCCTTTAGCTTGATTGGTGTTTATCTTGCCGGACAAGTCGATGCTTGGTTTTCAGTGCTGATGCGGGTTTCATTAGCCACATTGGTATTTTTGCCATTTTTGAAACTGCGCCAGATTGAAGCCAAAATAGCCTTACTCCTGATGGTTTGTGGGGCATTACAACTTGGTATCATGTACGGTTTTTACTACCAATCCTTTCTCTACTTATCCGTGCCTGAAGTTCTGCTCTTTACTGTCATGACGCCGTTGTATGTCACACTATTGAATGACATTCTAGATCGTCGACTTAATGTAGGATTTGCGGTAAGTGCCTTATTGGCGATTTTGGGAGCGGTTGCCATTCGTTATCAAGGGGTCGACGATGGCTTCATTAAAGGACTGTTAATTGTACAAGGGGCTAACCTTTGCTTTGCCGCAGGGCAAGTTGGCTACAAACGTGTGATTGAGAAACAGCGCCCTGATTTGCCTCAAAGAACCGTTTTTGGCTGGTTTTTCATTGGAGCGCTGGCCGTGGTCATTCCATGTTATTTGACCATGGGTAACCCAGATAAACTGCCAACCACTGCCCTACAATGGGCCATTTTGACGTATCTTGGTATTGTCGCTTCTGGGCTTGGGTACTTTGCTTGGAACAAAGGGGCAACGTTAGTCAACATTGGGACGCTGGCCGTCGCCAACAACTTATTGATCCCAGCTGGCATCATAGTCAATGTCCTATTCTGGAATCGTGATGCCGATATTATGCGCCTAACCATTGGTGGCGGCATCATACTCATGGCACTCTGGGTGAATGATAAGTTTAATCAAAAAATTGCCGCTCGAGCCAATCTCGTTAACGAGACCAACTAGATAATAGAAGAGTGCCAATACAGCATGACGACGTCATTGGTATTGGCACGCTTTAATGCTTCTTCTGCTATTCGTTCACCAACCAAATCTGAAACGCTTTCTTAGCGTCATCATCCGCCTTGTTGTACCACAACATCATCATATCTAGCTGTATATTTGAAACCTTCGCTTGGTATTGAGCATCTGCAATCCAAATACGCATGGCTTTTCGTGTTGCCGGATCGGATTTGTTGTACCAAAACTTCATCATCTCTAGAGCTGGATCCGTCTCCATACGCGAAGGGGCCGCGCTCGGACCATTAGAATCCTCAACAGTACGGTTATTGAGTTGCTTTACTTCAGCCAGATAATCTCGCAAATTTTGCAACCCCGCTTTTTCTTTCAACACCCGCTTTTGATAACTAACCTCTCGACCACTGGCCTCATCATGCAGTGTAAATGTTGGAGCCGCAGCGTACTCTTCGGCTTGTCGAGAAGATGATATGTAAGGCGCTTTAAGCTGTAAGTAAGCCCCTTGAGTGACGTCTACATCCATCACAATAGGCTCAGATTGAAACACTTCTGAATCGCCACCAGTGCGCAAAATTTTATTAAAGCGCAACACAATTTGATGCTGTCCTGGCGTTAACGACACTTCAAAATCATTACCAAATTGTTTGGCCGCTTGTTGATCCACGTACATGATTTCAAACCATCTTGGCACTTCTAACGTTTCACCGTATACCGACAAGCTAGTAAAGGTCGACAAGACAAGACTAAAGCAGGTTAACCATTTATTCTTCAGCATTTTCATTCCTTAGCGCTTTCATTTGCCATAACGCTACCACAATCTAGCAACAAGACTCAGTTTGACTAAATAAAATCTCTGAAAATTCGATTTTTAGCCTAATTTCATGCACCATGATGCCTATCAAACGCCTCTTTTTATGCTAGTACTGAGTAGCATAAAAACGCGTTAACAAATCACCTAAAGACACACATTTTCAGTTAGGTATGATGAGGAAATCATTTTAGCAACGCAGACTTAAGTGCCCTATGTCAGACGTAAGCCAAACACAGTTAAATCACAAACTTACCCTGAGAATCATCGAAGTGGCTTTCGTCACCCTGCTGTTTTCCTTGATTGCCCGTCCGATCATTGCAGAATTACACCCATATTATTTCTGGTTGGGCATCTTCGATCTCATCATTACCGGCAGCTTATATGTTTTGGTGCGCTCGAATAAATGGCCTAAATGGCACATTTCCCTAGCACTTATTTCTGCTCTAATCATTATGTTGCCCATGCTATTCATATCTGGGGGCGTGAACAGTCAAGTCGCCTTCTTTTTGCCGTTATACCCCATAGTGGGCGCTTTGATCGGGGGACGAGTCGAATCACTCTTAATGAGTCTGTTTTTAATCGTGACCATTCTATTCGCAACGATTTTTAGCCACACCATAATCAATGTTTCAGGCGAATACTATGACGCTCATACCTCTTATCTAAGAGGGTTTTGGTTAATCCTCTCCATTATGTTCAGTGCCATGTTTGGACAGTTTTTTCTCAACCGCTACACAGAATTAACAAAGAAACTAAAAGCCGAAAATTTACAGGATCCGTTAACAGAGCTGCTTAATAGACGAGGCTTGAACTTACACTTTGCGCAAGAATTAGAACAGGCAAAGGAAATAAACTCACCCTTTTGCTTGATGCTGATTGACATTGATTACTTCAAAAAAATTAATGACCAATATGGACACGATGTAGGTGACACTTGCCTTATCGAGGTCGCGGACCGACTAAATGAAAGTATTCAAGTACATCATTATTTAGCGCGTTTTGGTGGTGAAGAATTTATCATCGTTTTGCCTAACACGGATCTATCAGCAGCAGAGAAGATTGCTGAGCAATTAAGACACATCATTGCTAAAGGCCGCTTTAGCTCTTTTCAAATCCCTTTAACCATTACCCTAGGCATCGCCACACTGCATGGGGAAAGAGACAACGCCTTAAAAATTATTAAACGGGCCGATAAAGCACTTTATCGAGGCAAGGAAAAAGGTCGTAATCGCGTTGAACTAGAATCCTAAGCAGTGCATCAAGAAAACATAGCGGAGGCAAATAAAATACCTCAAACAGGCTTAGTCTGTTCGTTCCACACGTACACTATTAATCACACGCTCAAGGTCTTCGAATAAAAACGGTTTACTTAAAAAAGCGTTCATTCCTGACTGCAAACATTTACGTTTGATGTCTTCTTCGATGTGCGCCGTCAAAGCGACTATTGGTGTTTCTGATAATTGCTGCTCTGCTTCTATCTGGCGAATGGCTCGAGTAGCGGAAAAGCCATCCATTTCAGGCATATTGCAATCCATGAAAATCACATCATAAACTTGCGACTGCTGAAACCGCTCTTTGGCAATCAACCCATTTTCCGCCACCTCAACACGACATCCTAATTTCAGTAGAAATTGCTCACAGACGATTTGATTCACTTTATTGTCTTCAACCAACAATACACGTAATGATGGCGAGAGCTCAGGCGCGCTTGCCAAGCTTTGAGGAGCCAATTCCACTTTTTTCACAGGCGTTTTTTCTACCTTATCAAAGGGTAAAGTGACCGTGAACACAGTGCCAACTCCAAGCTCACTCTGCAAAGATATTGTCCCACCAAGAAGTTCCACTATACGCTGAGTGATACTCAAACCTAGACCGGTTCCTCGGATGTCTGGATTAAATTGATTAACCTGATAGAACTGCTCAAAAATTTGCTGTTGATCCTTTGGCGCAATACCAATCCCTGTGTCTTTAACCGCAAAAGACACCCTGTACTCATTCGAGTCCTCAGCTAGTTTTTCGCCAGACACTTGAATGGCCACCTCTCCTTCATGGGTGAATTTAAACGCATTACCGACCAAGTTATAAAGAATTTGATGAAGCCGATGAGGGTCCCCTAGTACACACTCAGGAACATTTTGAACATCACAATAAAGCTTAATTCCCTTCTTTTCAGACTGTGTTGAAAGCAGTTGCACCACGTCATTCACTACATTTTGTGGACTAAAGGGTGTTTTTTCTAAGGTCAGTTGTTGTGCGTGAATTTTGGAGTAATCCAAAATATTATTAATGATATGCATTAACGTGCTTCCAGCATTATTTATAACAGTCACTTGCTGACGTTGCTGGTCACTCAAATCTCCCATAGAAAGTAGCTGTGCCATTCCTAATACGCCGTTCAAAGGAGTGCGTATTTCATGGGTCATGGCGGCTAAGAAATCGGCTTTAGCTTGACCGGCAACTTCGGCCGCTTCTTTCGCAGCGGCCAGCTCTTCTGCCTGCTCAGACAACTTCAAATTATCATTCAATGCTTGCCAGTAAGTGACGTTAAGCTGCTTCCCTGTCAGGTAAATAAAGAAGCCATATCCAATGATTAACCCCATGACAATCCAATTACCAGGTCCCTCCAAAAAAGCCGCCGCAGCAAACGCAAAAGGTAAGCCTATCAGCAAACAATAGTTACGGAGCATCTTATAAGATAAAGCCAATATGGTCACACCACCAATACTGATCCCCGCAGCCGACATCACATTCACAGTGACCGAGATATCAATCGATGGGTTAACGTAAAAAAACCATGCAGAACCACTGGTCCAAACAAGCGCAGAAGCATTATAAACGAAGGAGTAACGTGCAAAGTACCGCGGAACAGACAGTGCGTTACTGGAAAAGACCTTATGGTAAAGGTAAAGACGGTTTAGCTGCAGCAGCACAAAACAAACCGAAAAAGCGCCTATTACCGCTAAATGCTCACGGGCCGTTGCAGAACTGAATACAGCGGCCCAGAATGCCAATAAATAAAATAAACCGCCGAAGCGGGAGCGGCGCGCTAAATCCTTTAAACTAATCTCACTGACTTGTTTATCACCAAGGGTGTAGCGTGAATTCATCAAGGCCTTTTCTCAAATAGATCGAGGGTCAATACTGGTATTTAATGCGTTTAAGTGAATGTTGTAACCATAACATCGAAAAAAGACTAGAGTACATAATCTAAACAATATATAACACTCCTCAACCGCGTCCCTCTAATTATTAACATTTAGTGCTTAGGGAAGAAACGAATAACAAGCTTTTATTCTCATGCTGAGGCAAGAGGACTTATTCTCACCTTCCTTAGTATCAGAAACTAAACAGTGTCACGCCCACTGAACTAACAATCACCCCCAAGCCATTATATAAAAGCAAAAAAAAAGAGCGCCAATGCGCTCTTTCAAACTGCTTTCTGTTTCTACTCGATTTACTTTGCCAGTAACTCAGCTTTGATAATGTAGAGTTGATTCGAATCAATGGTGGTGCCATTCAAGTATTTTTGCTCAAGCTTACCTTTCGTTGACCAAGTTGCAAAATCATCATCATTTAGTACACCAAGATGATGATCATCAATGATCCACAAGCCTTCCATTTTATCATGTGGATACGCCACTTCTTTCACCATGTCGACCACCAGGGTTTTAGCCACAGGCTTAATGCCCTTTTCCGCCAGAGCCGCCCAACCTCTTTGCTGAGCAAATTGCTCTAAGGTCAAACCATCGATCAACAAACCATGACTTTCATCTCGCGAGATTGAATTTGACAAAGCCACACTGGATAACGGCGTTGCGGAACTTAAATCAATACGATATACCTGTTTTTGCGCCTTAGGGTTGGCTTTTTTCGGGCCGCCTAGCAAGAAACTACCATCTCGTTCAATGACTAAAAATTGAGTCTGAGTCAAAGCGGCAATTTCTGAGTTAGAGTTTTCATTTTTTTCCTGACGATACAAGTATTGCTCTGTCTTACCTGTTTGTAGATCCACCGTCACAATGCGAGTCAGGTTGCCCTTTTGGGCTGCTTTGTTAGGGTTCTGCATAGTCGATTGCATAATGCCAACCAAAGTTTGTTCATCTGGTGTAATGGCGAGCCCTTCCATGCCTCGATTGGCGCGGCGATGCTGAAAGACGCTAGGAAGATTAAAGGTATTACGGGAATCCATCTTGAATGCATTAATACGGCCAATTTCAACACCATCAGCATTATAATGAACCATATGTGGTCCATACTCGTCGCTAACCCAGAAAGAACCATCATTTAATGCGACTAAACCTTCTCCATCTAACCCATAATCGTCTAATTTAATTGGATTCGTTTGGGCGTCATAGGGTTTTGAATCGTCCATTAAGACTGGCTGCCCATTCGCGTGGTAAGGCGTTTCACCTGTACCACCAAGCGCTGAAGTATTTGGTAAACCTGAAATCAATTGACCATCAGGACGTTTTAATAAAATACTTTTTAGCTGAGTAATTTGACCGCCTTCAGATACCTCAAATAAGCCAATACGTGGCGTATAATCGGCCACAGGGAAAGTTTTCCCTTTGCCATAATCCCCCGTGTAATTGGCATTCGGGCCACGATCTGTCAGCGCATAAAACTGATGACGAACACTTGGATGAGCTGTCATAGCCGAACCAAAACCACCATTACGAACCTCAAAGGGCTGGTTGGTTTTCCCATCCAACAGATCGCCTCTTAACACCTCATAAGGCAAAGACGCACCTTGTTTGGGAAAATCTTCCGCGAACTCAGTAGACCCAGAAGTTGATGAACTGGAATGGCTCATACAACCGCTTAAAACAAGAGTAGAAATCAAACCAATCAACCACACTTTACTTATCATCGCTCGCCCCATTGTGTATTTTTTAATCGTCAAAACAGCATAAGAGAGCGTGATGACGCTTTCATGACATGGCTTAATCGAAAAAAACTGGAACTCGTCATCATAAAAAAGGGCCTAGCGGGGAACGGCTAGGCCCTTTGGATTGACACTATGTTTCTTGGGGAATTAAATCGCCGCGAATTGATTCATGGTGTTGTCTTTACCAGAGGCTTTCAGCGCATTGTCGCCTGAGAAGTACTCTTTGTGGTCATCACCAATATTGGAACCCGACATGTCTTGGTGTTTCACACAAGCTAGACCCTCACGAATTTCTTTACGTTGTACTTCTTTTACGTAGCCCAACATACCCTGCTCACCAAAGTAATCTTTTGCCAGATTATCAGTAGACAATGCTGCAGTGTGGTAAGTAGGTAAAGTAATCAAATGATGGAAAATCCCTGCTTGAGCCGCAGCATCACGCTGGAAGTTACGAATGCGTTCGTCAGCTTCATCTGACAAGGTCGTACCATCGAACTCTTGTGACATCAGACGGTCACGGTCATAGGCACTGGTGTCTTTACCAGCTTCTTGCCAAGCATCAAACACTTGCTGACGGAAATTTAACGTCCAGTTAAACGATGGGCTGTTGTTGTATACCAACTTGGCATTTGGTACCACCTCACGAATACGGTTTACCAGCTCAGCAATCTGACCAATGTGTGGCTTCTCCGTTTCGATCCATAGTAGATCAGCACCGTGCTGCAAGGATGTAATACAATCCAATACCACACGATCCGCTCCAGTGTTCGGCTTGAAGCGCACTAGACCATTCGCCAAACGAGTTGGTTTAATGCAAGTATCTCCTTGCTTTAACAACATATCGCCAGATTGCATTTGCTCTAAAGAAGTCACTTCTTCGCCATCAATAAAGGCACTATATTGCTCAGCCAAATCACCAGCCGATTGAGATACAGGAATTTTCTGAGTAAGACCGGCACCTAAAGAGTCGGTACGCGCTACAATCACACCGTCATCTACGCCCAACTCAAGGAAGGCATAACGCACGGCATTGATCTTGGCAAGAAAGTCTTCATGTGGCACGGTTACTTTACCGTCTTGGTGACCACATTGTTTCGCATCTGATACCTGGTTTTCAATTTGGATGCAGCAAGCGCCGGCTTCAATCATTTTTTTGGCTAACAGATACGTCGCTTCTTCATTACCAAAGCCTGCATCAATGTCAGCAATGATTGGCACGACGTGGGTTTCAAAATTATCGATGCTTTCTTGTGCCGCTTGTTCACGCACTTGATCACCGGATGCTTGAGCTTCATCCAACTCTTTAAACAAATGTTGCATCTCACGAGCATCGGCTTGTTTTAAAAAGGTATACAGTTCTTCAATCAAAGCAGGAACGGAAGTTTTCTCATGCATAGACTGATCTGGCAGAGGACCAAACTCGGAGCGCATTGCAGCGACCATCCAGCCTGAAAGGTACAAGTAGCGACTACGAGTGGTGCCAAAATGTTTCTTAATGGAAATCATTTTTTGTTGGCCGATAAAACCATGCCAGCAACCCAAAGACTGGGTGTAGTTAGCTTGATCTTGATCGTAACTTGCCATGTCTTCACGCATGATCTTTGCAGTGTATTTCGCAATATCCAAGCCCGTATTAAAACGGTTTTGTAACTGCATACGAGCGACATACTCTGGGTTCATTCCCGCCCAAGTCGTACCTTGCTGACCAATGAGTTGACTCGCTTGTTGCATTTTATTTTTATAAGTTTGCATAGTATTTCTCGCTCTTTATGGTGTTAAATTGGGTTATGTATTCGTGAAATTCACGCTTGTTTTACTTTTATTCGGTAGGCGTGAAGCAAAGGCTCTGTGTAACCATTAGCTTGAATCACTCCTTTGAATATCAAATCTTGCGCAGCCTTAAAGGCCTGGCTGTTTGCCCCTTGCTCAGACATAGGACGGTATCCTGGTGTGGCTTGGTTTTGTTCATCCACAACCTTAGCCATACGCTGCATAGACTCTTCGATTTGCGCTCTGCTACAAATACCGTGCAGCAACCAATTCGCTAGGTGCTGGCTGGAAATACGTAAGGTTGCTCTGTCTTCCATCAATCCAACATTGTTAATGTCTGGCACTTTGGAACAGCCCACACCGTCTTCAACCCAGCGCACAACGTAGCCCAACAAACCTTGAATGTTGTTATCCACTTCTCGCTCGATTACTTTCTCAGACAAAGTTAAGTTGTCGGGAATTAAGGGCACTGTCAGCAAATCTTTCAGACTGGCTGGCGTGCGCTGTTTCACTCTTTCGTGACGCGCAAACACATCGATTTGGTGATAATGCAAAGCGTGCAAAGTCGCCGCTGTTGGTGACGGCACCCAAGCCGTATTCGCACCGGATTTAGGGTGCGTCACTTTGGCTTCCATCATGGCTGCCATTTCATCCGGCATGGCCCACATGCCCTTACCAATTTGTGCTCGACCGGGTAAACCGCATGCCAAACCGATTTCCACATTGCGATTCTCGTAAGCTTGAATCCAAGCCTGAGATTTGATTTGTTCTTTCGGTAAAAAAGCCCCCGCTTGCATGCTGGTATGAATCTCGTCACCGGTTCTGTCCAAGAAGCCAGTGTTGATAAACACCACTCTTTCTTTAGCTGCACGAATGCATTCTTTCAGATTCAAGGTAGTACGACGCTCTTCATCCATAATGCCGATTTTTAGCGTGTTTCTGGCTAAGCCCAGCATGTCTTCAACTCGGGAAAACAACTCACAGCTAAACGCCACTTCTTCTGGGCCGTGCATTTTTGGTTTAACAATGTAGATACTGCCAGTACGACTGTTACGTAAACCTTCGGTTTTCTTCAAATCCAAAGCTGCTATCAAGGAGGTGACTACTGCATCGACAATGCCTTCTGGTACGAAGTTACCCAAACCATCCTGCATAAGATCGCATTCCATTAGGTGGCCAACGTTGCGTATTAACAGCAATGAGCGACCGTGTAATGGATAAGCTTGCCCATCCAGATCGGTAAAGAATTTATCTGGATTCATACGGCGCGTTTGTATCTCACCGTCTTTTTTGAAGCTGGCTTCTAACGTGCCTTGCATTAAGCCAAGCCAATTACGGTACACCTCAATTTTGTCTTCTGTGTCCACCGCAGCGACGGAGTCTTCGCAGTCAATGATGGTACTCAGAGCCGACTCAACCAGAATGTCGTTGATATTGGCCTTATCTTTCGCACCATTAACACCATTACGATCAAACTGGATTTCCACATGTAGGCCATGATTGCGCAATAAAATGGCTTCTGGCTCACTGCGCTGGCCATTTACCGCCACCAGCTGACAAGCTTGTTTCAAGCCGGATTGACTGCCATCTTCAAAAAATGCCAACAAATGATGGTAGTAAACGACATAACTGGACACATCTTGGTGAGAGCCATTTTCTAATGGGAAAACCTCGTCCAAAAATGCTTTCGCTTTTTTAATAACCGCTTCGCCGCGAGCTGGGTTATAGCCTTTATTTGTCTCGAGACCATTGTTTTTGGCAATCACATCTGTGCCATAAAAAGCATCGTATAAACTGCCCCAACGAGCATTGGCGGCGTTCAAAGCAAAACGTGCATTTTTAACAGGCACAACCAATTGCGGCCCTGCTAGCTTGGCAATTTCATCGTCTACATTCGTGGTCGTGATGGTGAAATCCTCACCCTCTTCTACCAAATAACCAATTTCCCGTAGGAACGCTTCGTATTCATTGATGTCCATTGGTTGGCCTTTGCGAGCCAAATGCCAGTCATCAATTTGTTGTTGTAAGCTGTCACGTTTTGCCAAAAGTTGGCGATTGATAGGAGAAAGATCTTCAATCAATTGCGAAAAGTCTTGCCAAAATTGATTGGCATCCATCTTGTGCAATGGCAATACTTCTTCGTTGATGAAGCGACTAAAGTCGGGCTGTATCACACTATTATTTTTGGGTTGCGGCATAGTCATGTTGGTTACCTTTATTCTTATCTTCATCAAGCCACATTCAATCAATGTGGTTTCACAAATGTCTAATCACTTGCTTGATTTATAGTCTATGTCGGACTAACCTAAAATTTCACAATAAGAATTACACAGTGTAAATTTTACAAAAATGAAAAATAAAAATAGCTTAAATCGCAAAGCCCATTTTCTTGGCACAAAAATCCGTAACCTCAGGAAACGTAACCGTTTGACCATGGAAGACTTGTCTTCACGTTGCATCAAACTTGACCCTGAATCCGCACCATCGGTTTCGTATTTGTCGATGATTGAAAGAGGCAAACGAGTACCGAGTGAAGAGGTTTTAGAAGTCATTGCGGAGGTTTTTCAAAAAACCGTCAGTTGGTTTCTGGACGACATTCCAGAAGAAGATGCCATTACCCCCTCAAAAGGTTCGGGCGGAGGCATTAGTGGTATGGCACTGGAACCCAATTTCTTGTTCTCAAATGAAATTTTGCAAATTGCCATACCGGAAATGTTGTCACAAACCGGTACCAGCGGTCGCCAATTCGCACACCTACTGATTCGTGCGCACCAAGAACACCATCAAAATCACTTTCCCGATTTAGAGAGAGCCGCAGAAGAAGTTGGGTTAAAACGCTTGCCAATAAGCATTGATGAATTGATTGCCATTACGAAACAGATGGGCATGCAAATTAAATGGTTTCGTAAAACGCCACTTTCCGTACTGGAGAGTATGGGCATTGATGAAAACCATGTAGTGACCTCGTTTTTTGATCCACCAAGCACCATTTACATCAACCAAATCATGAAAAATCAGACCCAACGTCTGAAATACAATTTGGCGGTACACATAGGTCATGCGGTTTTACACGATAAAGACGGTATGAAAAATGTCTTAGTGACTGGCCGGAATGAAATTACGCCCTTACAAGATAAAAATGCCAAGATACAAACCTCTGGCATGGATGCACAAGACATTCTATTAGCCTGGCGTGACTTTGAGTGCAGTTTTTTTGCAGGCGCTTTATTGTGTCCAAAAGTACCCTTTAGACAGTTATTAGATCGCAATGGTTATGAAATCAATACGGCGAAATTGGCCGGTGTTTCAGAGTCTGTTGCTATGCGCCGTATGACCGCCGCTTCCCCCTATCCTCACTGGCATTATTTTGATGCTTATGCCCCCGGAAAACTCAAAGCCGTCTATCGTGGTAATGGTATTCCTTTGCCCTGGGGCAATATGAGTTTAGTGGAAGATCCCTGCCAACATTGGGCGGTATTTCGCATGATAAATGAATCCTTTACCGGCACCTCAGCACAGATATCCATTCTAAACGTTGGCGATGAAGCGCGGATCTATGCTTGTGAATCCGTCAAGGTGGAAGATCTGGCAGGTAAAAGCCATGTTCTTTGTTCTGGTATTGACCTTAATCCAGCCATCGCCGCTCAAGGAAAAGATGCACTGAGCATTGCCAATGATCTCAAACAAGCCTGTGTTGCCAACAGTGGCTCGTCACAAATCCCCAAGAGCATCAAAAAAGACTTGTTGAGTGTCGCTCGTATTCTCAATATTAATTGGGTTGAACGGGGTATCGATAATGATGCTAGGTTGATCTGCTCACGCGGTTCCGTGTGCCCAAGGTCACCAAGCTGTTACCAGCACTGTCAACAAGGTTAATTGTTTAACCGCTCAACCCTCTTCTCATCTGGCCTATTCATTTCGCTAGATGAGAAGCAATACGATAAGCAAACACACATCTTTGTGAAAAATGGAATTTATCCATCATTTGCCCTATCGAAACGCGCCAACAAGTATTAAAATTGGCGCAAATTTCCCCTACCCCTTAGTTAAGGATCTTTCATGACTTTGTCGACCAGTCAGTCAACTAATGTCGTAATTGTTAGTAACTCATCTGACAATCCGTTTGCTATTGATATTGCCTATGCCATGGGCCAATTTGATGACATTGCTGACCTCATCAGTATGAAACAGTTCATGAACTCAGAGTTCTGTCCTCGCTTCATTTCAGACGAGCAAGACTTTCAAAACATTGGCCAAAAGTTAAACGGTAAATCCGTGGTGATTGTCAGTACAGGCAGTCATATAAAAAGCCGCCAAGAACTGGCCATGGCCAATATGATCATAGCCAGAGCAGCGAAAGAAAACGGAGCGGAACGCGTCATTCTAGTGGAGCCCGACTTATTCTACAGTGCCCAAGATCGTGGTCCGAGCAAAGACTTAGGGGAGACCAGTTTCGAACGCGACATCCAAGACATTAAAAAATTCGACGGCCAACCCTTCACTGCCAAATTATATGCTCAGCTACTAAAGCTTTCTGGCGTTGATACAGTGATGACGATTCACAATCACTCCGATTCTGTGCAGAAAATCTTCAATGAAGTCTTTGCTGGCGACTTCCACAATCTAATCCCTTACGAAATCTACGCTCACTACTTACTAAACTCAGACATTCTACATTACGGTAAAGACGGTGAAGGTCTGGTACTTTGTGCACCAGACAAAGGCGCTCGTGATTTCGTCAAAGAGATGTTTAATCGCCTTGGTCTGAGCAAAGCCAAATTCATCATGTTGGATAAAGAACGTACCGCCGAGCGTAAGGTTGAAATTACCCTACATAAAGAAAGTGAACACACTTTTGACGGCCTAGACGGTGCCAGCATCATTCTGTTTGACGACATGGTTCGTACCGGTTCTACCGTTGTGAAATCCTGCCAATTCTTGCAACAGATTAATCCGCAACGCATGGTCTTTGCTGTATCTCACTTCTATGCCAGCGATGAAGGTCGTGAACGTATGGCACACCCTGCTTTGGGAGAGATTCTGACATTAAACACGCTGCCAACGATTTTGAATCGTGATGAGCAAGGTCGTCTGCGTAAGAAGATGGTGGTCCTTAAAGTTGAAAAGTGGTTGGCTCAAGAATTATGCAACATTCTTGGTCTACCTGATCACCAAGAAGCCAATCCTTATAAGATCGACATGTCTTCGAAAAACCCTCGCTTCAAGCGTAAAATTTGGTTTAGCGAAGAGTTACAAGAACTGCAGGCAAAAGCCAAGTAACAGCAATACATTAAAAAAGGCCGCAATAGCGGCCTTTTTTAATGTTTCATGTAGATGGTTAGCCACGAAATGTTAACAACAAGATGTCTCTCATTTTACGCTCGACTTTGAGTCCCGCTTGATCAAAATCCGCTTTTTCAACCTTGTACAATAATGGCTGAACAGCACGCAGTTTTTTAATCGCTTGAGGATCATCGGCCAACAAAATAGCCACATAGGAAAAAGCATCGTAATAGGTGAAAGCCTGCTCTTTTAGAGCATTCAGATAAGAATCAACACTTTCCTCTCCGAACACTTGTTTAATGCCAGTAATGGCACCAAATACGGCAACACCTTCACATAAATTGGTACGGCTGGCATCTTTTTCCATTGGCCAAAGCCCTTTGACCATTTCCTGTAAAACATCAGCCAATAAAATGACCTGATTGGTAAAACTGCGCGCTGGAATCAATATTTTGTATTGATAAGGCGTATTCTCATCAAAGACAGCAACGGGTTTCGCCACTTCTTCACCAATTTCAAAGCCTGAAAAGCGCGCTTCTGGTACCGCTTCCCCAAAAAGAAACTCAACCGCGGGTTGCCAAGCTGTACGAAGTTTTTCTAACTGTTTGATCTGAATAGTTTGGGTATCTGACACGAGCTTATCCTATCTTGAGAAACAACAAAGCAGAGTAACTCTGCTTTGTGTGGATTCATAATAGGCGCCACTTTATCACATGGCGCTCAATGGGTCAGAGGAAATTCCCAGACTTTCAGCGAATAATGAGACAAGTCAAGATTAAACGGGATACCAGATAGCCTGTTTACGACGCAGCGTAACAATGACAAGAGCTAATAATAAAAGGATCAAAGCAGGCACCGCGGATGGCACAGCGTAAGCCAAATGAAAGTATGCCGCGCCTAACAAAATTGGCACCATGCCAGTTGCCGCCAAAGCCGCCCATTTAGGTACCAATAAACCGACACCCGCCAATAGCTCTAAAGCGCCGATAAAGTAACCAAACCATTCAGGCAAGCCCATCATATTAAAACTTTGATGCATGGCTGGCACTCCAGACAATTTGGCCACGCCAGCTAGAATCAAAGGCAAGGCCAATAAAAGAGTTGGGGCCCAGATTTTTAATGTCGCTTTCATAATATTTTCCTCATTGAGATCTGTTTAATAGCGAAATTATCCATCATGCATTAATATAAAATATATTTATTTATTATTATAAACTTCATCAGGTTTTATTATGGTTTCGATTGATCAACTCAAGGTATTAATCGCGGTCGCAGAAAGCCGTTCATTGAGCCAAGCGGCAGAACGAGTACACAAAACACAACCCGCGTTAACTGCCGCCATTAAACAATTAGAATCACAGTTAAACTTGCCTTTGTTTAATCGCGAACAGTACCGCATGCAACTCAATGCACAAGGCCAGGTGATTTATCAGAAAGCCAAACAAGTGATTGCTGAACACCGCCACTTATTGGATACCGCTACTTGCTTTGCAAAAGGAGAAGAAAGCGCCATCAGCTTGGCGATTGAAGCTTCTTTTGAAATAGAGCAAATCTTGCCAGCCTTGGAACAAGTCCAGCAAGCATTCGCTTCGACTCAAATCGTGCTTAGCCAAGAGTATCTCTCTGGGCCACTTGAGCAACTGCAAGAAGACAAAGTCGACCTCGCCATCTCTCCGCTACCGGACCAACTAATGCGCAATAATCAATTGGAATACAAGGTGATAGGACAGGGTTATTTACTCAATGTGGCCACCGAAAAGTTAATTCAGAAATTTGACTCTCTAACCAGTGTTCGACAATTAGTCGATACCTATCAAGTAGTTGTGAAGGACTCAGGGATGCTAACCAGAGGCATAAAAGTTGGTGTGCAAGATGCTCAGCGATATTGGTATGTGAATAACTTTGCGACCAAATTATCGCTGATTCAATCCGGCATGGGTTGGGGACGGTTGCCTGAATATTTTGTACGGGAAGCCCTTGCTAAAGAACAATTAAAAGAGCTCAAGCTTAGGGATTACGACTGTCGCATTGAGATGCATTACTGCCTAATCAAAATTGCCAATAAACCATTAGGACCAGTGGCCTCAGCCCTATGGCAAGCATTGTAAGGATCGAGTGACCTCAATGGCGGTAAAAGATATGATAATGGGTAATATTAATGCAATTTGATAAAAACAAAACAAATAACTCATTATTGAATTATTTTCAAAAATGTATTAACCCACGCTGGTTGTAAGGGCTTTTATATCCGTTATAGTTTTTATCGCTGACAATAATTAAAAAAGGCGAACATCATGAAAAATAAGAACTTAAAATCTCTTTTCGTACCTTTGCTAACTGCCCTCTCACTTAGCGTAACAGCAACAAGTGCGGTGGCGAACGACTTCCCTAGCAAACCGATCAACTACATCATTCCATTTAATGCTGGTGGTGAATCAGACTTGTCTGCTCGCTTTCAGCAATCCGTATTTGAAAAATACGCTGGTGAAAAAGCCGTTATCCAGTATATGCCTGGAGCCGGTGGTGCTGTAGCTTGGTCACAGTTAAACGGTATGGAAAGTGATGGCCACACCATCATGGGGATCAACATCCCGCATAGTATTATGCAACCTATCGTAAAAGATTCGGGTTACACAACGGACGAGTTGACCCCTCTTTACTACTTCCACTACACACCAAACGCTATCTTTGTACCTGCTAATAGTCAGTTTAAAGACCTAGGTCAACTGATTGACTATGCGAAGAAAAATCCAGGTATGGTAACGTTCGCAGGTTCTGGCTCAAACTCAGCTAACCACATTGGTCAAGCAACCTTTGACAAGTTAACCGGCGTAACCTCTACCTATGTACCATTCAGTGGTATTGGGCCTGCTATGACCTCTCTTATGGGGAGTCAGGTAATGGCTGGCTTTGCTTATGCAACGTCTGGTGCAAGTGCGGGTGACAAACTGCGTATGCTTGCAGTGTCTTCTGAAAAGAGACTGTCTGCTTTCCCTGATGTACCAACCTTCAAGGAATTAGGCATTGACCTAGTCGGTGGCGCATACCGTGGTATTGCTGTCCCTAAATCCACACCTGAAGACGTACGTCAAAAACTGTCTGATATCATTGGTAACATCAACAAAGACCCAGAGTTCGTTAAGAAAATGGAAGACAATGGCTTTGTACTGACTGATATCGCTTACGAAAACATGGACGCATTCATCGAGGCAAATAAAGCAGAATACCAAGGTGTCGCTCAACTTTTGGGTTTAATCAAGTAACTGATAGGTAATTTAAATGGAACTAGTAAGCTATTTAATTGAAGCCCTTACACCACTAAATCTGTTGTTGGCATTAGTGGGTGTAATTGCCGGTACCATTATTGGTGCCATGCCGGGGCTTTCTGCAACAATGGCTGTTGCTGTCTTAGTGCCATTTACCTATGTGATGGGGCCAGCTTCTGGCCTCATCGTACTAGGGGCCATATACACTGGGGCAATTTATGGTGGCGCTTTCGCAGCCATTTTGGTCAACACACCAGGAACTCCCTCTGCCATTGCGACTACCTTTGACGGTTACCCTTTGGCAAAACAAGGTAAAGGGGCGTTGGCCATCTCTTTGGCAACGTTAGCGTCTGTTGGTGGTGGTCTAGTCGGTGGGTTAGCTTTGCTATTCCTTGCTCCTCCTCTTGCCGAAGTCGCGTTGGCATTTGGTCCATCTGAATATTTCTGGATGGCTGTATTTGGCCTTACACTGATTTCCGCATTATCCGTCGGCAATACTCTTAAGGGGTTAATAGGCGCTTGTATTGGCTTATTGCTTTCTGCTGTTGGGGTGGCCGTTGTTGGCGGTGATGTACGCTTTACTTTTGATCAAGTTTCCCTGCTGGGTGGTATTGATCTGACGTCTGCTATCATTGGTTTGTACTGTATTCCAGTCATCATTGATTTGGTAGCAAACAAAGCACCACACTTAAAATTTGAATCCATCAAGGGAAAGTCGTCTTTATCTGAAGCCTTTGGTTTAATCCTAAAGCGTAAATTTAACTTGTTGCGCAGTTCCATCATAGGAACCGTTGTTGGCATCTTGCCTGGTGCTGGCGGCTCGATTGCCGGTTTAGTGGCATACACTGAAGCGCGTCGAAGCTCGAAAGAGTCTGAAACATTTGGTAAAGGTGCACCTGAAGGCATAGTGGCAACTGAATCTGCAAACAATGCCACGGTTGGTGGTGGTTTTATTCCTACCTTGGTTTTGGGTATTCCTGGAACGCCTCCAGACGCCATTATCTTAGGGGCTTTGTTGGTTCAAGGTATCAAAACTGGGCCTTCTTTGTTCACAGATCAAGGTAGCATTGTTTATACCTTTATCTATGGCCTAATTATTGCGACCTTGCTGATGCTGCCAGTTGGATTGATTTTGGGTAAATATGCCTACAAATCCATCTCTAAAACACCAAAAGAGCTTTTGGTTCCCTGTGTCGCCTTCCTAACCGTCATTGGTAGTTATGCTATCCACAGCAACCCGCACGATACTTTCGTTATGTTTGTATTGGGTGTTGCCGCTTGGTTCTTAGCCAAACTCGGCTTTAGCGCCTCACCGATCGTACTGGGCTTAGTATTGGGTAAAATTGCCGAGCAAGGCTTTGTGCAAACTTACTTGATTGGTTCTGCTCAAGGTCGCACATTAGAAATGTTTTTTGGTCGACCAATCTCGATCGGCATCATAGTATGCTGTGTGATTGCGCTGTTATTCCCAATTTTAGCAGCACGTAAACAGAAGAAGCGTGAGGTTATTGAAGAGCCAAGCAGCAAACCCAGTGTATTAGTCTTTGTTCTTGCCTTAGTTGGTGTCGGCATAGTGTTATTTAATGACACGAAAAACATGTCGATCCTAGGGGCGGTTTTCCCGTCTTACATCGCAGGCGCCATGATTTTCTTATCCGCTGTATTATTTATTAAGCTAGCGATTAAAAAAGGTGGATTTAATCAGAACGCCAAACTTCTACCAAATAAAAGACAAGCTGGTGTCTCTTTGGTTATTTTATTGTGGACTATCTTCATGGCAAAAATAGGTTTTGGCTTAGCCGCCATTATCGCCTTTATTTCCATCATGTTCATTTCCACATTTGAAAAACCAAAACCAATGCGAGTGGTTATTAATATCATAATCTCAATACTGATTGTTTTATTATTCTACTTCTGCATGAAAGAAATCTTATTATTAAGATTACCAAGCGGAATACTTTTCTAAGGAAAATAAAAACACCTAAGAAAATATCGCTTACAGCATTAAGAGTGACTTGTTTACCAAAAAGATCGTGTATTATCTTCACCGATAAAACTGTCTTTTAAATAATCTAAAAAACAAGTCACTCTCGCTGACAAATTCAATTTCTCCATATAAACCGCATAAATATCAGCATTAGGTGTTTCATAATTATCTAACACCACTTCAAGCTTTCCTTGACGAATATATTTCGCTAAATCCCATTCAGCTCTCATCACAATACCATGACCATCTAACGCCCAGCGCAATGCGATTTCACCATCATTGGTCACCAAATTGCCGTGAACTTTGATCACCTCTTCAGTATTATCCAAAATAAACCGCCAAGCCGTTGCTACCTGCTGACTTTGCTTAATAATAATGCAGTTATGAGACAGTAAATCGGTTGGTACAACAGGCTTCCCACGGGCTTTAAAATACTTTGGCGCAGCACAGATAAGACGTCGATTAGGGGCAATTTTTCGAGCAAACACACGAGAGTCCGGCACAGTGCCAAAACGGATACAGACGTCGATCGATTCGTCAGGCAAACTAATGGGACGGTCTGTTAAGATCAACTGAACTTCAATATCTGGATATTCATTAATAAACTCAGAAATAATAGGAGAGATATAATTTCGCCCAAACCCTAATGGCGCATTCACTCTTAATAAACCTTTCGGTGAATCTCTTCTTTTCGAAACCACCGACTCCATCTCGTCTATTTGACTCACAATATTTTTTACATACTTTAAATATATCTCTCCTTCATTCGTCAAACTTAAACGTCGGGTTGTTCGGTTAATAAGACGAACACCTAGCCTTGACTCTAAATTAGACAATCTTTTTGTGACAGCTGACGGTGTTAGATTTAATTCTCTTGCTGTCGAGGACAAACTACCATTACGAGATAAAGCAATAAAAAAAGTAAACTCAGATAATGTATCCATTTATTCCTCCTAGGAAAGACTGAATTTCCTTATATTCTAACCTTCATTTCAAATAAATACTAAAATAAATCCATCATTTCTATAAAAAGACAGAAGTAAATAAGGAGGCTTTGATGAGTCACGAAAACTCGGTTGAGTATATGTCTGACGTCATGACAAAGTTCACAAGCTATATTGGTAAGCGCCTTCCACGCGATGTGAAAAACAAACAAGCTGAATTGCGTCAAAAAGAAAAAAACCCCATGGCCATCGAAATTTATGACACCATGGCGGAAAACCAGGATGCCGCGGATAAATTGAATCGTCCTAGCTGCCAGGATACTGGGGTAATTCAATATTTTATCCAAGCGGGCGCAAAATTCCCTTTGTTAGGTGAACTGGAAGATATCCTTCGCAACGCGACTTTGGAAGCGACTCGTCAAGGTCCACTTCGCCATAATGCGGTTGAAACATTTGACGAGAAAAACACAGGTACTAACGCTGGTTCTAAAATCCCATGGTTAGACTGGGACATTGTACCTGGTGAAGATACCGCAACGATTGAAGTCTACATGGCCGGTGGTGGTTGTACTTTACCAGGTTCAGCCAAAGTACTGATGCCTGGTGAAGGTTACGAGGGCGTTGCTGACTTTGTATTCGATGTTATTACTTCTCGTGGTATCAACGCTTGCCCACCGTTATTAGTCGGTGTGGGTGTATCCACCTCAGTTGAAACGGCCGCACGTTTATCTAAAAAGGCCATTCTAAGACCGGTAGATACTCGTAATCCAAATGCCAAAGCAGCCTTAATGGAAGATTTGTTGGAAAGCGGTCTAAACGAAGTAGGAATCGGACCTCAAGGTTTGACAGGCGATAATACTGTCATGGGCGTAAACATTGAGTCTTCCGCTCGTCACCCTTCTACTATCGGGGTAGCTGTCTCTACAGGTTGTTGGGCTCACCGTCGTGGCACCATCAAATTTAACCCAGATTTAAGCTATGAAGTACTGTCTCACGATGGAGTCACTCTATGAGTAAAAAAATACTAACCACCCCTATTTCTGACGAAGCATTAGAAGATCTAAACGTCGGCGACATTGTGTATCTTACAGGCCATCTTGTCACTTGTCGTGACGTTGCCCATCGACGTCTGATTGAGCTAAAACAAAAATTGCCTGTCGATATTAAAGATGGCGCTATTTTCCACGCAGGCCCAATTGTTCGTGAGAAAGAAGATGGTTCCTATGAAATGGTTTCCATTGGCCCAACGACCAGTATGCGTATGGAAAAATTTGAGCGCCAGTTCATCGAAGAAACTGGGGTGAAATTGATTATCGGCAAAGGCGGTATGGGTGAAGAAACCGCCAAAGGCTGTTTAGAAAACAAAGCAGTTCATGCTGTTTTCCCTGGGGGTTGCGCTGTGGTCGCGGCCACCAAAGTAGAAGAGATTGAACAAGCTGAATGGAAAGATCTGGGAATGCCAGAAACCCTTTGGGTTAGCCGTGTGCGCGAGTTTGGCCCACTGATTATTTCCATTGATACGAAAGGTCGCAACATCTTTGAAGAAAACAAAAAAACCTTTAATGAACGTAAAGGTAACATTTTGAAGAATATTCACGAGCAAGTGAAATTCATCAAATAGGCAACCAATTCCTTTACTAAACAAAAAGGCTTGTCCCCGGACAAGCCTTTTCTAATAAATGCCCATCAAACTGAATAAAACCCAAGTCTTCTTTTGTTTCATTCAATCCATCTTTTCTATAGCTGTGTTAGAATCATTCTCAGTTCCAGCCGCAAGAGCGGTGGCCTTACTTTGCCATTTAATATGGTATTCGATGTTTTTTTAGGAGATGAGATTATGCGTCAAATCACGCTTAAAATCGTATTGGCTGTGATGGCCACTTTACCCGCTCTTGCTCTTGCTCACCCAGGGCACGAACACACTAATAGCTTTATGACAGGCTTTCTTCATCCACTAGGTGGGTTGGATCATTTATTGGCCATGGTGGCTGTTGGCATCTGGGCTACAACCTTAGGTGGTCGCGCTATTTGGGCCGTTCCTGCTGCGTTTGTTACCACTATGCTTGTTGGTGGAGGTCTGGCCGTAGTGGGCATTCAAGTCCCTTTCATTGAACAGGGCATAGTCTTATCCGTATTGTTTATGGGGGCTCTACTGTTAGCCAGCGCCAAGTTTTCATTGCTTAGTTGCGCATTAGTTGCGGGATTCTTTGCTCTATTCCATGGTGCTGCTCACGGTTTAGAAATGCCCCTAACGGCTAACGGCGCCGTTTATACTTTAGGATTCGCAACAGCGACTATTTTGCTGCATAGCGTTGGTATGGCATTTGGTGCCGTTGTAGCCAGTATTCAGGCCCCTATTATCAATCGCATTACGGGTAGCGTTATTGCCGTCGCAGGCATGGTTCTCGCTTTCGCTTAATGCTTTATTTGTAATGTCAAAAGGCCAGGCATATTGTTGATATGTTTGGCTTTTTTATTTTTCCCCCTAAATCCTCCGCTAGAGCATACATTTATTAACAAAAAGAAGCGGACGCGTCATACTAGACATAATATGATTTTCTAGTAATCCTTAAGGAAACAGGACATTTTTTTGAAACAAGCTCGACTTAAGCAGCCCTTAGCCTTGGTGATTGTATCCATTGCATTTTGCTTCATTGTTTTACTTGGTGGCTATTGGACTCAGTCTGCCAGTAACTCAATCGTTCATCAAAAATCATCCATTCTCAATGGTTTATCTCGTTCACAGGCTTCAGCCTTAGAACGACGTCTAGCTTCCGCCTTTACTTCCGCCAAAATCATGTCTTATGAAGTGGAATTGCATAATGGTGACTCACCTTGGTTTGATAGCTATGCTAACCGACTGATTGAATCCATTGGCGGTATTGAAAACATTCAATTGGCTCCAAATGGTATTATTGAAAAAATCTACCCGCTCGCAGGTAACGAAACAGCCATTGGTTTAGACATAATCAACTCCACTCCTTACCATGAAACCACTCAACAAGCCATCATCACTAAAAAGATGATTGCCATTGGTCCCGTACCACTGGTTCAAGGCGGCGTCGCCGTTATCACCCGGGCACCAATTTACTTGAATCAAGGCCAAGATAATGAATCCTTTTGGGGCCTCGCATCGACCCTCGTCTATTTAGACGATTTAATCGACGCAACGCAACTAAAAGAATTAGAACAAGACGGCTATCAGTACGAATTATGGCGTCCACACAATGATAAAGTTGAACGCGTCACACTTTCTTCTTCTGCTGAATCCCTTGGCGAGCTGAGATCGTCAAGCCAACTGGTATTGCCCGTCGGCACTTGGACCCTGACCATAAGTCAAAACATCGCTGATGAACTAGCGTCCAATCAATTTAAAGGCTATAGCGTTAGCGTTATTATCGGCTTTTTACTTTCAATTGCTCTCTATGCCCTACTTATACAACCTTTAAGATTAAGCAAGCTGGTAAAAGAAAAAACCGCAGCTCTAGAAGATTTAGCTTATCGAGACCCATTAACCAGTCTTCCTAACCGCCGCTATTTACAGGATAACTTGCCCAATACACTGTATAAGAACCAATTACGCAGTCGCATTTCGGCTTTTATTTATTTTGACCTAGATAACTTTAAGCGCATTAACGACACCGTTGGTCACGATATAGGAGATCAGGTTCTGGTGATTATTGCTGAGCGCCTTAATGCTCTCAAAGGTATATCAGATCAAGTAGTGCGTTTAGGGGGCGATGAGTTTGGCATTCTATTAGGGGACATTAAAAGCACAGAAGAAGCCGAGGCCTTTGCGACTAAGATACTAAAAAGCGTACACAACCCAATTAAGTTTAATCAACGAGAATTCACTCTCAGTACCAGCCTTGGTATTGCCATGATTCCAGAACATGGCTATGACTTGGTTACCATAATGCAAAACGCAGATATGGCACTTTATCATGCTAAACAATTGGGAAAAAACCAGTATTCGCTGTACACAGAAAGTATGAAGGTCAACACCTACAACACCATTAAAGCCGAAGATGACCTTTCCCAGGCCCTAAGAAATCAAGAGTTCGTACTGTATTACCAACCTCAATTTGATTTGCAAACCAACAGGGTCATTGGTGCCGAAGCATTAGTACGCTGGAATCACCCTGATAAAGGCCTAATTTTCCCGAATGAGTTCATTCCTGTGGCGGAAAAAACCGGACAAATCGTTGAACTTGGCCATTGGGTGATTGAGACAGGTATTGCTTATTTAGCCGAACGTAAAAAAGCGGGATTGTCTGACATCTTATTGCACATAAACCTAGCCTCTCAACAATTAGCCGACCCTCGTTTTGTCAGTCACGTTGAAAAACTCTTAATTCAATATCAAGTTCCGGCTCGACAGCTCGGTTTTGAGATCACTGAAACAGACATTCTTGAAGACATAAAATTAGCGAAAAGCTTACTTCAAACGCTTAAGCAAATGGGGATCTGCATCGCCATTGATGATTTCGGAACAGGCTATTCATCGCTTGCTCAACTGAAAAACCTGCCCGTGGATTTATTGAAAATTGATCGTCATTTTGTCCGAGACATTACCGAAGACGAAAATGACCGAAATATTGTCGAAGCGATTATAGCAATGGCGCACAAGTTGAATATCAAGGTATTGGCCGAAGGCATTGAGACCAGACAACAATGGCAAATGCTAGCTGACTTCCAATGTGATTTTGGTCAAGGTTTCTATGTGAGCCGAGCTGTTTCTGCAGAAGACTTTAACAAAGCACCACCTATTGTTCATCATGATCAAGAAACATAACTTTTAAGCAATAAAAAAACCCAAATGCCTAAGCATTTGGGCTTTGATGTTGTTGAATTTAGCCTGGCCTTAAAAGAGCCTCAGCCTATTAAGAAGCTAAGCAAATTGCTCGACCGTGGTTGTGCACTTCAACCAGTTCTTTATGAAGGCTACAAATGGCCTTTTCATAATCTTCTTCATCAATCACAAACTGCATATCGACCTGACGCATAGATTGGTGCATCGCTAACACGTTCACTTCTTGCTCGGCGATGGCTTTTACTGCTTTCGCTAGCATACCTGTGGTTTTCATATCACTGCCAATGGCCGATACGATAGCCACTTTACGCTGAGTGATTTCAGCCTCAGAAAAGCGCTCACTCAACACCTTCATAACACGTTTTAGCGTTTTTAGGTTAATCGCCAAATAATGCGTGATGGTATTTGCATTGATGTCTTTAGCAATAATATGCGCATTAAATTGCTTCAAGACTTTCAGGATAGCGCCATCGAACTGGTCAATGTCACCGGCCATGTCTTGATCAAATAATTCAACTGCAAACACACCGCGACAACCCGCAATAATCTCGACACAAGGTGCATCACTGACGTAGTCACCGGTTATTAATGTACCAGTATGCTCTGGCTCAAAGGTGTTTTTCACACGCAATGAAATACCACTTTGACGCAAACCTTTCGCTGCTTTCGGGTGAATGGCTTCCATTCCTAAGTTGGCCAACTGATCGGCCACATCGTAGTTTGTACGACCGATTGGAACCGCATTGGTTTCACCCACCAAACGAGGATCCGCACTACTCAAATGGAACTCTTTATGAATCACCGCTTCATGCGCCTTGGTTAACACCGCAATACGACTGAACGTCATTTCACTGTAACCGCGATCAAACGTCGACATTAAACCCGTTTCACTGTGAGCATAACCGGTTGTAATGGGAAGCTCTTTGCTTAGGTCTATGTCTTTGAAGGCATCTAAAATACGCTCATCCAAGGACATATGAGCAGGACTGTTCCAACCCGTTAAATCAACAAAAACCGCATTTACGCCATCACGTTGCAACAAGTGAGCTGTGTTCCAAGCACTGTGCGCTTCGCCAATACTGGCCAACATTTCACGCACGGTTGCCAAATGCTCACTGATTGAGAAGTGACCATGCTGACAAAGACGGTGTAAGTCTTCTAAGCACTCTTGCGCTTCCTGCAAACGACTGCCAAGAAACGCATCAGCTTGATCTCGTAGATCTCCTGCATCAAACAGCTCATGGTTAATCGCCATCATAGCTTGACGAACTTCTTGCAAAGCAGGAAACCAATGATTTTGTTTGCGCTCTTGTGCAAACAAGGCATACACACCAGCATCACCTGTTTTTTTATGCTCTAACAGCTTATCTGTCATGCCACCGTAAGCGGATACCACAAAAATACGATTGTAAAAATTACCCGTTTGTGCCGGTTTGAAAATAATATTATCTCTAACCGAACAGTAGTCACTCATGGACGTACCGCCGATTTTCTCAACTGTATGTTGTCCCATTACAAATCCAATATTTTGTTGGGGCAAAAGCACCCAAAATGATCAAAGTGAAAAATTGTCGCTATATTGTCACAAGGCTGTAAAAATTTTAAGCACTTTTTGATATCAATTTTAGCTGCCGCCCTACTTTTTCCGCCTAATCCAATAGTTCGTAGGCACCTTCTGAGTTATGCACTTCGTTACCTGTGATAGGGGGATTGAAAACACAAGCCAGCTTCAACTCTTTAAAAGCACGTAATGTATGTGGATCATGCTTATCTAACACATACACAACGCCAGGTTTAATCGCGTGTTTTTGGCCTGTTTCTCGGCTCTCAACTTCGCCTTCACCAGAAATGCAGTACACAGATTCCAAATGGTTCTGATAATGCATATCGAAGTCTTTGCCTTCATAAATAGTGGTAATGTGGAAAGAAAACCCCATGTTGTCTTCCTTCAGGATCAAACGTGTACTTTCCCAATTACCATCAGGAGATACGACTCGACGCTCGGTTTTTTCACATTGTGCTAAATCACGTGCAAACATAAAATCCTCTTAAAATCTGTTATTAATCCAATATCAATGCAATAAGTAACATCACCGCTTACACGGCAATGTCGTAATTCTCATCAAAGTAGCTTTTGGCTTCTGGCATATCATCTTCTTTCGCACAGATCTCACGAATGGATTTTTCGAGGATATCAATGCCTTCTTTTAGATCTTGATCACTGATAATCAATGGACATAAAAACTTAACCACCTGATCGTCTGCACCGGATGTCTCAATCATCAAACCATGCTGGAAACATTTCTTAGTGATTTTGCTGGCTAACTCGCCACTCACACAGTTAATACCACGCATCATGCCTCGACCATGTAACGTGAAATTGCCTTCTCCGAACTCATTCACGATGGCTTGTGTACGCTGATGAATGTACTCACCTTTACGTTTGATTTCTTTTTCAAACGCATCATCTTTCCAATAAGTCTCAATGGCTTCTTTCGCTGTCACAAAAGCCAAGTTGTTTCCACGGAATGTTCCGTTATGCTCGCCCGGTTTCCATTCATCCAATTCTGGACGCATCAATACCACAGCAAATGGCAAACCGTAACCGCTTAAGGATTTTGACATAGTAACAATGTCAGGCTTAATGCCGGCATCTTCAAAACTAAAGAAGGTACCAGTACGACCACAACCAGCTTGGATATCATCTACGATCAACAACACATCGTGTTTTTTACACACGGCTTCTAAGTTCTGTAGCCAAGTAAAGCTCGCCGCATTAATGCCGCCTTCACCTTGAACCGTTTCAACAATAACGGCGGCCGGAATATCCACACCACTACTGGAATCAGAAAAGACTTTGTCTAAGTATTCCGTCGTTTCAATGCCTTCGCCCAAGTAACCATCAAAAGGAACCGTTGACACACCAGCGCCAAGGTTGGTCCCAGCAGCACCACGGTGGTGGGAATTACCTGTAACGGAAAGCGCACCTAAACTGCAACCATGGAAGCCATTGGTGAAACTCACAATGTTTTCGCGCCCTGTCACATTACGGGCTAGCTTAAGAGCCGCTTCCACAGCATTGGTCCCAGTTGGGCCAGTGAACTGCATGACATACTCTAAACCACGAGGCTCTAAAATATTTTCTTTGAAGCTCTGTAAAAACTCACCTTTCGCCTTGGTGTGCATATCAAGGCCATGCGTAATGCCATCTTCCAGGATGTATTCAACGAGTTTCTTCTTAAAAATCGGGTTATTATGGCCATAATTCAATGTGCCAGCGCCCGCCAAAAAATCTAAATACTTATTGCCTTCCTCATCAAATAAGTGAGCCCCTAGCGCGCGATGAAAAACACGTGGAAATGAACGAGCATAGGACTGTACTTCGGATTCAATCTCATCAAAAATTTTCATAGTAAGCTTCCTTTTTCTTTAAATATAAACAATGTGGTAAATCGCTAAATCAGCGACTTATTGGACCAATCTCAACCAAAAATTCGGTGTCATGTTGACCGTTAAAATGCAACTCTTGATCAAACTGGATAGACTCGGTTAAATCGGCTTCCAGCTCTTTGGATAAGCTTCTAAATAGTGCCCAAGAAGCTTGATTCGATTTAGTAATGGTCGTGTGAATAAATTTGACGTCGGAGCAGGACTCTCGCGTTAATAAGTTCACTATCATTTTTTTCGCTAGACCTTCCCCACGAGCCGATTCACTGACAGCCACCTGCCAAATAAATAACGTACTCGAGTCATTGGGTAAGACATACCCTGATACAAAGCCAACCAACTCTTGAGTATCGTTGCGCTTTGCTGCCACACAGGTATCTGCAAAATGCGATGTTTGTAGAAGGTTGCAATAAACTGAATTACCGTCCAAAGGCGGGCATTTTTTAACCAGCTCATATACGTTTGCACCATCTTCTGGCACAGGCTTTTTGAACACAAGCTTATTGACTGACATATCCCTTCTCCATTTAATTTGATCTCAAACCAATTATCAAAACCAATCTCCGAAAATATGACGTAAAAATTCTTAAAAACCCTGTAAAGTGGTTTTTATTGGGTTACAAAGGAAATTAATTTGATGTCTAAACATTATACATAGAATGATTTTATAGTCTATAAATAATTAGATGTCTAATTATTTGTGCGTTTTCAACGCTCAAAGATAAAACCAAATAGCGCACAATAAAGGGACAAAAAATAAACAAAGTGACAAGAAAAGCGCATTTTTTGTTGCAAATAGGCCCTAAAATTCGGAAAATCCGCCCCCTAATCGAAGATAAGCATAATTAATAAGATGCTCACTAAGTCAAAATACGCACTTACCTAGGCTCTTAACATCTTCGATCTCGTTTTACGGTTTCAACAAATAGAGATAAATATGAATAATAAAACATCAATCCAAGGCTCTTGGGCTAGCCGATGGATTTTCATTCTAGCGGCAACAGGCTCAGCTGTAGGTCTGGGTAACATTTGGAAATTCCCTTACATCACAGGTGAAAATGGTGGTGGGGCATTTGTATTAGTTTACCTAGCTTGTATCTTGCTAGTTGGTATTCCAATCATGATGGCGGAAGTATTTATCGGTCGCCGTGCACGCAAAAACCCAATCAACGCAATAACCGATTTGGCAGCAGAGTCTGCTGGCTCTAAGTCTTGGAGCATCATCGGTCTAATGGGCATGTTGTCTGGCGTTTTGATCTTCTCTTTCTACTCTGTCGTGGGTGGCTGGGTACTGCATTACATCAAAATCATGCTAACAGGCGAAATGCTGGGTGTGACATCTGAACAAGCTGGTGCAGCGTTTGGTGGCTTGCTTGAAGATCCGACAACCTTGTTGTTGTGGCACACTCTGTTCAGCATCATGACTGTGGTAGTAGTTGCTGCAGGTGTAAACAAAGGTATCGAAACCGTAACCCGCGTAATGATGCCTGCTCTGTTTGTGCTACTGCTTATCCTTCTTGGTTACGCAATGACAACTGGCAGCTTCGGTGACGGCTGGAACTTCATGTTCCACTTCGATTTCAGTGCCTTAACTTGGAACTCAGCTCTGATCGCACTAGGTCACTCATTCTTCACCCTATCCTTGGGTATGGGTACCATCATGGCTTACGGTTCTTACATGACACAAAAAGCGTCAATTGGTAAAACTGTACTAACTATTGGTGCGCTAGACACTCTAGTAGCCTTGGTCGCTGGTCTTGCAATCTTCCCAATCATCTTCTCTAACAACATGGACCCAGGTGCTGGCCCAGGCTTGATGTTTATTTCTTTGCCTGTTGCTTTTGGTCAAATGCCGTTTGGTCAGTTGTTCGGTACATTATTCTTTGTATTGGTTGGTGTGGCTGCTTGGACATCCGCTATCTCATTACTAGAGCCAACCGTGGCATTCTTGGTAGAGAAATTCAAACTGAAGCGCCTAACTGCCTCTATCGGCCTAGGTATCATCGTTTGGGGCTTGGGTATTGCTTGCCTAGGTTCATTCAACTTCATGTCTGATGTGACTTTCTTCGGCAAAAATACTTTTGACTTCCTAGATTACATCACAGCGAACATCATGCTACCGCTTGGTGGTATCTTGATTTCATTGTTTGCTGGTTGGGTAGTGAAAGACAAATTTGCACAGGATGAGTTGCAACTTTCAGATGGCATCTTCAAGCTATGGAACATCTCAATGAAGTACACAGCACCTATTGCTGTTGCTATCGTTCTATACTTCTTGATCAACCCGCTTAGCTAATAAGCAAGTCGCTTGATCAAAAAAATGCCGCTGATCTGAAAAGACAGCGGCATTTTTTATGTTTTTAAAATGGCTGCTAAATAGAACGTAGTGCATAACTTTCACCGGCATTTCGGAAAGATTGCTTAATTTCCATTGTGGCATTCGATTTTGACAATTTAGTCCAAATTTTTTCATGAAAGTAAAAAGCAACGGTATTAATTGCAGGCTCGACAACTGCAACCAAGCCTCCCACTAAAAAGCTTCCGGTAATTAAGTACGCCACAGTGAACGCAATAGAAAAGTGCATTACAGCAAATGTGATAGTTTTAGCCATGTCATATCCCCCTCTTTATTTAATATTTATATTAGAGGGGAACAGTGAATTGTTAAAGTTTATAATATAGATAAGGCTAATAGTTTTTTTGATTTCTTATGTACTCACTATCTCTCTAACTCATAAATACAAGCCTTGATACCTTCTATGCTATCTGACATGACACTAACCTGGCCCACTTTGGTTTTTGACAGGTCATTCGCTGCCAGCCAAAAACTTGCGCCAACAGCCACGGTTGTGGTCTCCCATTCAGCCATATTGTCTAATACATCTTCTACTCGATTAACCAAGTCATTTTCACAAAACACCAATACGGCATCCACTTTTAGTTGGCGAACTAATGCGCGCCAATCTTCATAATGCTGTGGCGTCATAATCAACTGACAGCGAACACCTTTATCTAACAACATGGCGGCTGCTACATAAGCGGATAATAGCCGTTGGCAAGACAAGCCGGTAATCAACACCTCTTTGTCTGCAGACTTCTGCTGTACTTTCATACTGCTTATTCGATTACTCAAGCAAGCCAATAGGACAGACTCTGTAAAAGCCAATTCAGCCCCTTTAGGAATCATCTCTAAACTCGGTATTAACCAGTCTCGCACCGCAATCTCAGCGGGATATTGAGAGAAAATCTGTTGATAAAGTTGCTCTATCTTACTTTCTTGATATTGATTTGCCACCGCAACTAAGCTCTCACGCCATTGTTGCCATTCATTGTCTGACTGGACACTTACAGCCACGCCCTCTTGCTCATTAGTCTGATCCAATAATGCTCTTACTTTACTCACCGCAACGCCTTGCTGAATCCATTTCATAATGGCTTCGACTCGCACAACGTCTGCTTGATCATAAAGTCGATGACCTTTTCCTGTTCGTTTTGGCTTTAATAAACCATATCGTCTTTCCCAAGCTCTTAAAGTCACAGAGTTCACGCCAGTTTTTAGGGACAACTCTCGAATTGGGAATAAGTTAGTGGCAGACACATCTGCCAACTCATTGTCTTGTTGATTTTTTTCAGAAAAGCCTTGCTCTGCGTCTTTCATATCTTTTTCCAATCATTCATTACCGTCTTTATTCCCATTTCCTAACACTTACCTGAGGCAATCTACCCACAGTGGTCTAAACTTAAAACACCCACAAAAACTATACAAATATTTTTTTGTACAAGTTTATTGATTTTCTTGTACAAAATTATATATTGTATAAGAAAGCAATTTGCAGAGGCAAAAAATCATGACCACTACCATCACAAAACAACAAGACATTCCAACCTTTGATGTAGCCATTATTGGTGCAGGTCTGGCTGGTAGCTTGTGTGCAAAACAGTTGTCTTCAGCTGGATTCTCCGTTTGTGTGATTGATAAAAGTCGTGGTTCTGGCGGTCGTGCAGGCAGCAAACGGATTAGTGAAACGATCAGTTGTGAACTGGGTGCGCCGTACATTTTTGCCAGTCAGCCAGAAACAAAAGCCTTGTTTAAAAACTTAGTTAAAACGGGTGTAGCGGCACAGTGGAAACAAATTAGCAGCAAACAAATACCTGGCTTCGTGGGGACACCAAAAATGAGCAGCCTTACTCGCCACTGGCTGGATCAAGTCCCATTCATCACGTCAACCAAAGTACAGCAAATGGACCGTTTCCTCGAGGCTGACGGCCAATTGGTCTGGTTATTACGAAATGATCAATATCAAGCCTGCGCCAAAGCAACTAAGGTCATCATAGCCACGCCAGCTCATCAAGCGGCCATGCTATTAGCAACCCATTCTGATCTGGCCGTTCTATTGCTGAGAGCAAATCAAGCCTGCAAACAATATCAGTCCCAATGGGCGATGTGGTTAGAAACCCAACCAAGCGACTTAAACGCCATCATTGAGCTTAAAGATTCGCCTATCCAACGCATGATAAAAGACAACTACAAACCCGCTAGAGAAGGAGCAGAGGTCGACCGTTGGGTCATTCAAGCTTCTCCCGAGTGGACTGCTGAACACCTTGATCAAGATAAGCAATGGGTAGCGCAAGCACTCCAACAGGCGTTTGCTGAACATACAGAACAAAGAGTAAGACAACACGGTGATCCCCATCGCTGGTTTTTTAGTCGTTATACAGAAAACCGTGGCAATAAAACTTACGCTTGGACCCCCGAACACCAAGTGGGACTAGCCGCAGATTGGTTGTGTCAAGGAGACGCAGAAGGTGCCCTTATCAGTGCATTAACACTAACGGATTGGATCATAAATAACCCAGCAAGCCTTCAAACAGAGCTTTAAGGAGATAGACATGCCTCATTCAAAATACACTCCAGATCAGTTAGAGCGAAAAATTCCAGTTGGTATCAGTGCTTGTCTATTAGGTGACAATGTGCGCTTTAATGGCGGCCATAGCCACTCAAATTACTGTGATAATGTGTTGAGTGATTACTTCGATTATCAAAAGTTCTGTCCAGAAGTTGCTGCTGGGTTTGGCACACCAAGACCAACCTTGCGCTTAGAAGGGGATCCAAACGACCCGATTATGACCTTTAGTAAAAAAACTGGGGAGGATTTAACAGACCGATTCCGCTCAGGAAGTGCCGACTATCTTGATACCTTGTCCCATTTAGATGGCTACATTGTAATGAAAAACTCACCTAGCTGTGGCATGGAGCGAATTAAGGTGTATCAGGAAAACGGTCACCCACACATGCAACGTACTGCTGGTCTGTTCACCAAGGCATTAATGGAGCGTTACCCATTACTGCCAGTAGAAGAAGATGGTCGCTTGAACGATCCGAATTTAAGAGAAAACTTCTTACTACGTGTATTCACACACCATGATTTCCGTCATAGCGTTCCTGAAGAACCTAAGATGAAAGACTTAATTGAGTTTCACAGTCGTTATAAATATCTTGTTATGGCGCATTCACAGCCTATCTATCGTGAGCTAGGAAGACTGCTGTCAGGTAACGACCCAAGACCAATCAAAGCCTTAAAAGAAGCGTATTTCAAAATTCTTATGACTTGCCTATCCAAGCCTGCAAAGCGTAAGAATCATTGCAATGTCCTAATGCACTTAGTGGGATACTTGAAGAATGCCGTCGACGTTTCCGTACGTAAAGACATTCTAGACGTTGTAGAGCAATATCGACGAGGTGAGGTGAACTTAGTGACACCAATGACTTTACTGCATCACTACTTAAAACATCACGGTAGTGAATACATCAATCAGCAAAGCTACTTTACACCTTATCCAAGCCCGCTTGGGATTCGTAACACCGTATAAAAGAGAGCCACACAAAACATGAAAATTGAACACCTAGTATGGCTTCGAAATGATTTAAGATGGGAAGATAACCCTGCTCTTTACCATGCGTCTCAACAAGGTCCTATTGCTGTGTTATTAACCGTGACCGAGGCGCAATGGCAAGAACACAATGAATCAGATGCTAAAACGGCACTGAGATTCGGCTTAATGCAAACACTCTGCAAGTCTCTTGCAGAGCTTGGCATTCCCGTTCATTTTATCAAAGAAGACAAGTTCTCTTCTTTACCAACTGCGATTCATAATTTCTGCGAACAACACCAGATTCAACACCTCTGGTTCAATGAAGAACTGCCAATTGATGAACAAAAACGGGATCAAGCTGTGCACTCTCTCTTGACCCAGAATAATATCGCTTGTCACATTGAGGATTCGGATCTCATCGTGGCCAACCCCGTATTGAGCCAACAGCAAACCCCTTTTAAAGTTTTTACCCCCTACTTTAAACGTTGGCTCACCTTGTTATCACAACAAGACCCAACACCATTACCAGCGCCATCAGCTCAGTCCACTCCATTGTCAGATGTTGCCTTACCAGCACATCTAAACGTCTCATATAGAGAGGATCTGTGGCCTGCCGACCAAACTATCGCTCGACAAAAGTTATGGCAATTCTGCCATCATAAAGAAAGGCATTATAACGAAGATCGAGATTATCCAGCCCAACCTGCAACCAGTACTTTATCGCCATATTTGGCGCTTGGTGCTTTGGGACCAAGGCAATGCCTAGAAGCCATTCATTACACTTGCAGTCAGGAAGACAAATCCTGGCAAGACAGTATCTGGTTAAAAGAACTCGCATGGCGTGATTTTTATCGTCAGTTGATGGTGCATTTTCCCGCACTATCAAAAGGTTTTCCTTTCAAGCCTGAAACCAATGCTCTTATTTGGCGGCACAATCAAACCGAAATCGATGCTTGGCAACAAGGCCTAACCGGCTTTCCCATTGTTG
Organism: Marinomonas aquiplantarum; assembly: GCF_003314975.1. Lineage (GTDB taxonomy): Bacteria > Pseudomonadota > Gammaproteobacteria > Pseudomonadales > Marinomonadaceae > Marinomonas > Marinomonas aquiplantarum. Next base: position 395,938 of record NZ_QNRF01000002.1, on the reverse strand, counting down.
ATGCCGCCATGCGACAACTCAATCAAACAGGCTGGATGCACAATCGCTTGCGAATGATTACGGCCAGCTTTTTCAGCAAACTAATGTTTGCTGATTGGCGCCATGGGGAAGCCTATTTTATGAGCAAGTTGATCGACGGTGAATTTGCAGCCAACAATGGCGGCTGGCAATGGAGCGCCTCAACCGGCTGTGATGCTGCCCCCTATTTTCGAGTATTCAACCCCACAAGGCAGTCCGAAACTTACGACAAGCATGGTGATTTCATCCGTCGCTTTGTGCCTGAATTAGCAAGGCTAGACAATAAGTCGATTCATAACCCGACTCCCCAGCAAAGACAGGAATGTCAGTACCCAATGCCGGTACTTGATTATAAACCAGCCAGATTGGCAGCCATTGCCGCATTTGATGCACTAAAAGGGCTTAAATAGCCCTTTTAATTCGCCCCTCATTGCCATTACAATTCTTTTCTTTCGCAATTCCAACTCAACTTCTATACTTTGAGCTGTAATAAATTTAAACTTGGCTTTCGCAGGGACTGCCAACCCTCTATAATCCGCTAATTTTTCTGGGCCCGAAATTGTTATGTCAACACCACAACACCTTCACGATGTTCTCGTTCACCTAAGACGCATTATCCGCGCGACGGATTTACAATCTAAGCGTGTCGTAAAGGCATGTGGACTAACGATCCCTCAAATTATGGTCTTACGCTCTATCGAAGAATTGGGCGACGTTACCGTTCGACGTATTTCAGACAGCGTGTCTCTTAGCCAAGCAACAGTGACAACCATTCTGAACCGCTTAGAAGACCGTAAATATGTAGAACGTGTTAGAGGTCAAAAAGACAAGCGCATAGTCAATGCACGCTTGACCGATTTAGGCATGCAAATCCTTGAAACAACGCCACCTTTATTACACGAAAAGTTCATCAATGAATTTGATGCTTTGGAAGGCTGGGAACAGACTCAAGTACTGTCTTCATTGCAACGTATTGCCATGATGATGGATGCAGAATCTCTTGATGCTGCGCCATTGTTAGTGATCAACTCTCCAGACGCTCAATAGTAAGCTGTCGAATTATTTCAACACAAACCAATAATAAAAAAGCCACCTTGCAAGCAAGGTGGCTTTTTTACGCTAAATACAGAGCTGGATTACTTTAAATTCAACACATCTTGCATATCATACATGCCAGCGCCCTTACCTTCCAGCCAACTTGCTGCTCTTACCGCGCCTTTTGCAAAGGTCATCCGACTACTGGCTTTGTGAACAATCTCAATACGCTCACCTTCCGTCGCAAACCAAACACTGTGCTCACCAACCACGTCGCCAGCACGAATGGTTTCAAAACCAATCTCTTTTTGTGTTCGTGGGCCAATTTGACCTTCACGACCATACACAGCACATTCTTTCAAGTCTCGACCCAAAGCATCTGCCACCACTTCACCCATGCGCAAGGCTGTTCCAGAAGGAGAATCCACTTTATGACGATGATGCGCTTCAACAATCTCCACATCATAATCATCACCCAAGATTTCAGCGGCGGTCGCGAGCAACTTCAAGGTTAAGTTTACCCCAACACTCATGTTCGGAGCGAAAACGACAGGGGATTGCTTAGCAAAGCGTTCAAGTTGAGCTTTTTCATCGTCGTTTAAACCCGTTGTTCCAACGACGATGGCTTTCGCATGTTGCGCGCAAAATGCGGCATTTTGAAGCGTTAAAGCAGGTGTCGTAAAATCAATCAAAACATCAAAGTCGTCGACACAATCAGCCAAACTGGCTACCGCGGCCACACCTAACTTACCAATACCAGCTATTTCACCAGCATCTGCGCCCAATAAACTGCTACCAGGCTTAAGGATAGCGGCACCAAGTGACACGCCTTGCATGTCTGAAATGGCCATTACTAAGTTTTTACCCATGCGCCCAGATGCGCCAATGACTGCTACTCGCATTTGTCTTCTTCCTCAAATTTCTTTGCGCAAACCATAGCAAAAAAACACAAAAATCTCAGCATTATCTCAGCACTATCAAACGATTAAACAATAAAAAGGGAGCTTAAGCTCCCTTTAGAAACGCCCTAATTAAAATATTTCGTCCGGTGCCAGATCATCCAAAGTGGTCTGATCAAATTCAATGACCCCATCCGTTGGAATATCATCTATGGTGTCGCGCATTTGTGGGCGAACATCATTTTGTTTAATGACAATTTCAACACGGCGGTTAGTTGCTCGATGGAAAGCTGAATCATTCGGTACCAAAGGACGCGTATCAGCAAAACCTGTAACAGAAAAACGATTCTGGCTAAGCTGTCCAGTCGCAAAAAGTTCTTCCGCTACTGAAATCGCCCGTGCCGCCGACAACTGCCAGTTAGAGCGGAATTGGCGACTTTGAATGGGTAAGTTGTCGGTGTGACCTTCTACTGAAATAGTGCCTTGAATCCCCACTAACACATCACGAATCAAATCAATGACTGGAATAAAGTCGTAATTAAGTTCTGCTGAACCTGACTCAAATGACCCCTGGTCTTTGATACGTATGGTGATGGTTTCTTCTTTGGTTTCGATTTCAACGGTTCCCTTAGAAATCTCTTCTCTCAACACGGAAGCAATCTGTTGCGCGTCGCCTTCTGTCTCTTGAATTTTCTTTTCTCGTTCGATATCTGCTTGAGATTTATCAACGAAGGTGACGGGGGATGGTGAACCAGACTCCTGACGCTCTTTTAATTCAGCCGTATCTGGCTTACAGAGCACTTCTAAGGTGTTTTCTGGAGTGCTATCGACCTTTTGGCGAACCTCATTGATTGGAGTTGGCTCAGGTTTCGCGGGACTAAACTCTTGTGCAATGACCGAGGTTCCCATCGGAATCGCATCGGCTTTAATTTCACGCTGAACACCAAATGCCACTTTTAATGAACCTGCAATTTGCTTGAACTTAATGACATCCATTTCAGCAAACGAAAGCAGGAGCACGAAGAAACACATCAACAAGGACATTAAGTCCGCAAAGGTCCCCATGTAGGCGGGCAGGCCTTCTTCGCATTCAGGGCAATCTTGTTCTTCTTGATCACTCATGTGGATAATCCGCTAACAACTTTAATTTTACTCGCGCTCTGCACGCTTACTTTCGGCAATGTAGGTTTTCAGTGCGCCATCCAGAATACGTGGATTTTGCCCTGATTGAATCGCCAACAGCGCATCCATAATCATTTTTTGACAAAGTAACTCTTCATCAGCACGAGTCATCAATTTAGCTTGAATCGGTAAGCACACCATGTTGGCTAACATAGCGCCATAAAGAGTGGTTAAGAGTGCAACCGCCATGGCAGGACCAATGGCCTTTGGGTCATCCATGTTGGCCAACATCTGAACCAGACCAACCAGAGTACCAATCATTCCCATAGCGGGTCCCACATCACCAAACGCCTTAAATACTTTGGCTCCTTTGGTGTGTCGGTAATAGGACTGATTCATTTCTTTACTGAGCTGACTTTTGACCACATTGCCATCATGACCATCCACCAGCATTTGTATGCCTTTAGACAGAAAAGGGTGACTCACCTCTTTGCCTTCTAAGGATAGCAATCCTCCCTTTCGGGCTTCATCCGCTAAACCATATACTTCGTCGATCAAGGTATCTAACGGTACGCTTTTGAACATGAAGGCCTTAGCCGCCACCTTGCCCGCACCGAGAAATTGTGCAAGTGGATATTGCATGAGCACCACAAAGGTTGAGCCAACCAATACTATCAGGGTGGATGCTACATCGATGAACATTCCTGCTGAGCCGCCAACAAAGATGGCGGCAATAACAACTAAAAAAGAACCAACTAGTCCTATTAACGTTGCGATATCCACATACGTCTCCTAACAAAAGCGTTTTTCTCACTGAAACATCTGGTGATTCTATACGAAAGACTGACCCATCATCGCAACTTCTTGCATGATTTTTGTAATTTTCATCAATTCTGACTCGAACAGTAAGCTTTTTTCTGTTAAAAAACGTAGGTTTTATCAAGAGTAACTAACATGTCACGTAAAAACAGTGTCCGTCACTTCGAAGAAAACCTTGGCGAATTAGATACCCTAGTCGCTCAACTTGAATCGAATCAACTTTCTCTTGAAGAAGCGCTAAAAGCCTTCGAGAAAGGTGTTAAACTAAGTCAAGAATGTCAATCCGTTCTCACCCAAGCTGAACAAAAAGTTCAGATTCTGCTTGAAAAGCAAGATGGTGAGCATTTAGAAACTTTTGACCCGGAATCTAATTCGTGACCCTAGACGATTTTTCACAATTTGCCCGCCGTCGAGTTGATCATTACCTCACGCAAAATTTAGACCAGTATGTTCCAGCCAATCATCTTCAAGAGGCCATGGCATACAGTCTTTTTAATGGCGGCAAACGTGTCCGTCCTATGTTGACCTATGCAACAGCCAGCTTATTTAGTGACATTAGCGAACTCACCGATGCTTGCGCAGCGGCTATCGAATCCATTCACGCCTATTCACTGATTCACGATGACTTGCCAGCGATGGACGACGATAATTTGCGTCGCGGTAAACCAACCTGCCACATTCAATACGATGAAGCCACAGCGATTTTGGCTGGCGACGCACTACAAACATTTGCCTTCGAGCTACTAAGTCAGTCACAACATACCAACGCTAGCTTGCAACTTCAATTAATTCAAGAACTTATTCATGCATCTGGTCGTCACGGCATGGTGACAGGACAAATGATTGATTTAGCCAATGTCGGTCATGACATTGACCAACAGGCCCTCCAACAAATGCATCAACATAAAACTGGTGCGTTAATTCGGGCCAGTGTGCGAATGGGAGCCATCAGTGTGGGCATGCTCGACAGTGATAAATTGGCACAACTCGATCGCTATGCCAGTGCCATTGGACTCGCCTTCCAAGTACAAGATGACATTATTGACATCACCAGTGACACCAACACGCTTGGTAAAAACCAGTTTTCTGACGAGGCCGCGAACAAACCGACTTACCCAAAGTTGCTTGGTCTCAAGGGGGCTCAAGAGTTCGCCAATACACTTCACCAACAAGCATTAGAAGCAATTAAGCCATTTGGTGACCCTGCACAACCATTAGTTGAGCTTGCTAACTATATTATTGGTCGCAACCACTGATATACTTATCCGCCTTTTAGATTAACAATATGTGACCAAACCTGTGCCCATGTTTGAAGAGATACCTACAGCGCGACCTGTTACGCCGTTACTTGACCAAGTCAATTCACCTGAAGACTTGCGCGCCTTTAATAAAGAGCAACTGCCTAGCCTTGTCCGCGAATTACGAGAATTTATGCTATACAGTGTCGGTCAAACGGGCGGACACTTTGGCGCAGGATTGGGGGTTGTGGAATTAACCGTTGCCCTTCACTACATCTACAACACACCAGAAGACCGTATCGTCTGGGATGTGGGTCACCAAGCTTATCCACACAAAATACTCACAGGACGACGGGAAGCCTTACTAAAGATACGTCAAGAAGACGGCATTTCGGGTTTCCCGAAACGAGAAGAAAGCCCATTTGATACTTTTGGCGTCGGACACTCAAGCACCTCAATCGGTGCCGCACTGGGTATGGCTCTGGCGGCACGACAGTTTAATACTGGCCGTAAGTCAGTTGCCGTAATTGGTGATGGTGCTATGTCTGCTGGCATGGCTTTTGAAGCCCTAAATCATGCCGGTCATGTCAAAGCCGATATGCTGGTGATTCTTAATGACAACGAAATGTCCATCTCCAAACCGGTTGGTGCCCTATCGAGTTACTTTGCCCGAATCTGGGCCAGTAAAACTTATGACAGCATTCGCAAAGGTGGTCAAAAAGTCTTTTCAGGGCTGCCTTCTGCATTAGAATTGGCTCGTAAAGCCGAAGAACACATGAAAGGCATGGTTTCACCGGGCATGATGTTCGAAGAGTTAGGTTTTAACTACATTGGCCCAATTGATGGTCATGATATTGAGCACTTACTCACCACCATTGCCAATCTTAAAGACCGTGAAGGCCCTCAATTTCTTCATGTCATCACAAAAAAAGGCAAAGGTTTTGAACCGGCAGAAGGTGACCCGATTGGTTATCATGCCATTAATAAAATTGAGCCGGACCCAGTCCCAGCGAAACCACAGAGTAAGCAGCCTAAGTACTGTAATATTTTTGGGCAATGGGTTTGCGATGCAGCAGAACAAGACAGCAAATTAGCGGCCATCACACCCGCTATGAAAGAAGGCTCAGACCTGATTGAATTTGCTGAGCGCTTTCCTGATCGTTACTTTGATGTGGCCATTGCAGAACAACATGCGGTGACACTCGCTGCGGGCATGGCATGTGACGGCATCAAACCTGTCGTCGCTATTTACTCAACCTTCTTACAGCGTGGCTATGATCAATTAATTCACGACGTAGCATTGCAAAACCTTGATGTTTTATTTGCCATAGATCGCGCCGGTCTAGTCGGAGAAGATGGACCCACTCATGCTGGTGTTTACGATTTAAGTTACTTACGCTGCATCCCGAATATGGTCGTCATGGCACCATCTGACGAAGACGAATGCCGTAAGATGCTACAAACTGGTTATTTGTACCAAGGGCCAGCGGCAGTCCGCTACCCCCGTGGTAATGGCCCTGGTGTTGCCATCGAAAACACACTTTCGAGCCTTGAAATAGGTAAATCCAGATGTCTACGAGAAGGACGCTCAGGCATTGTTATTTGCAGCTTTGGACGACCGACTTACGATGCACAGCATGCCGCTGAAAAACTGGATGCCACCTTGCTGGATATGCGCTTTGTGAAACCGTTAGACGAACAAGTCTTACTGGCAAACAAACACGCCAAACTGATTGTTACAGTGGAAGAAAACGCCATTATGGGCGGCGCTGGCTCTGCCGTTAGTGAATTCCTGTTAGCGAACAATATTCTGGTGCCCACATTACATCTTGGCCTTCCAGACCAATATGAAGAACATGCCAGTCATAGTACTATGCTGAAACGTGTAGGACTTGATGCCCAAGGCATTTTAAACAGCATCGAAGAAAAATTGACGAAAATTTCGTAACCTTTATTTCCTTAGGTTAGAAAGAACAACACACACCACAGTTATTGTGGTGTGCTGCAAACAATTGAAAGGCGATAAACATTTATCGCCTTTTTTCTCTTTTGTATTCCTTTCGCAATCAAAGTACAAAGTAACCTCATACGAGACGTTCAAACGTCTTGATCAAAGGCTTTCGCCACCGTTTAAAACCAATAGTACAGCTTCTCAAAGTAGCGCTATGACGAAATCCAGCCTATACGCTTTCTTACACTTAGTACGACTTACCTACCATCACAACGCTTTACACATCTTCATAAATAAATAGCTTGAATTATTTCATATATAAATGATAATTATTTTTATTAGCATAACCAAATAGGCCATAAGCTTGCTTTCTAACCAAATAAAGATTCATCGTGCAGCACAAGCAATCCATATCAACAAACGGGGATTCATACCCATTGCTGTGCTGATACTCTGGCTCACACCCAGCCTACAAAGCATGGTTGCTAATGTGCTGTCCGATGCTTTTTTACAAGTCTCAGCCTTTGTCGCTGCAACACTGGCTCTGTATTACGGCTTAAGTCACCACCTTGATACCTCAGGCCTAAAACAATGGATGAGCCATAAACCTTACAGAGAAGTCATTTTCGCCGGTGTCATGGGCGTCTTACCAGGCTGTGGTGGGGCGATTGTCATTATCACTCAATATACACAAGGCAAAATTGGTTTTGGTGCCGTTGTCGCCGTCTTGACCAGTACCATGGGAGACGCTGCTTTTTTGTTAATTAGTCAACGACCTGAAGAGGCTATGATTGTTTTGCCGATTAGTATTTTAGTCGGAATTATATCGGGACTATTTACCACTTGGTTTTTACCCAGCCCTCAGCTTGATCCCCCTAAACAATCCACTGACGCAATAAAACAACTCAAGGCCCCTAACCAATTTGATATCTGGGTAAGCCGTACCAACATTGCCTTCTGGTGCTTATTAATTGTGCCAGTGACTATGATCGCCTTGTTAATGGCCATGCAGCACGATGTTAATAAGCTATTGGGATTGCCGGATCAATTAATCGAATCATTGGGTGCCATTGCGGGCTTTGCGTGTTTATTGTTGTGGGCACTGTCGGCCAAAAGTGATCGTTTTTCCGAGTTGGCAAAAGAAAATGATAACAGCCTACCCAAGCACTGGATTCGCAAAGTAGCTCAGGATACTCAGTTTGTTACCAGCTGGGTGGTGGTCGCCTTTCTGTGCTTTGAATTGCTCTTACACGCAACCGGAGATGGCTTATTAGATGCTTTGCAACAATGGGGTGCGAGCAGCATTTTCGTTGCTGCCGCCATTGGCTTACTACCAGGCTGTGGGCCCCAAATCATGGTCACAGGCCTTTACTTACAAGGGGCAATTCCTCTATCAGCACAACTGGCAAACGCCATCAGCAATGATGGCGATGCTCTTTTTCCTGCCATCGCACTTGCCCCTAAAGCTGCTATGTTAGCGACACTGTATTCAACCATACCGGCTTTGATAACAGGCTATGCCTATTATTGGTTGGTGGAGATCTAAGCTCACTTATCTGGGCTTATATTGACTTGGACTGTAGGCGCGAATCACGTCTGGAGAGCGACGATGAAGATGCTTGGTACTACGCCCAGAAACACGCTTTCGCCACATTCTAAAACTGGACGCTTTCATCTCTGAACGCATTAATTTAATGACCTCTGACTCTGACAGTCCAAATTCTCTGGCAATGGCTTCAAAAGGCGTTCTATCTTCCCAAGCCATTTCAATCACGCGGGAAATCTCATGTTCAAACAAGGTCATAACAAGCTATCCAATAGTATACTTACTGGTAAGCTTACGCATGTCTAAACACCTTGGATCAATTTGCAGAGGAAGTCTTACTAATACACTGCCTAATTATTCAATTGTGATGAGATTGGCCATGAGCGAAGCATGAAGATCAAGTCGCCTACACCCATGGCCTGAGGGGTTATTTAGCGGTAATAACATCCATCACCAATTTCCCATCGACTTTAATTGGACCGTCTTCTTTCGCCCCTAAAGTGTACTCAAAAATACCGGTTTTCATGCCACCTTGCTCACCATGCAACATCAACATCAGCATTTGACCTGGTTTTACAGGCTCTGTCAGTATCGCTGTCACTTGGCTATTCTCGCCTTTTTTCAACGGAGCATGACCGACAACTGGACCGGGTTTCATATTTTTATTGGTGCGGTGTACCACCAACCAGCCGTTTTCTGCCGCCATGATAGAATCCGCCGTGACAGTACCAGTAGAGACGTCTTGATTACTCCCCTTCACCATCAACTTATCATCCATTGCGTGGTGGCCTGCAAAAACAGCCCCAGTGATCGCCAACGCACCCAATGCCAATGTCATACGTGAAATCGATTTTTTCATAACAAACCTCTAATCAGATTAAAAAAATTACTTGCTCCTATTAAGTTACGAGAGGCGATGAAAAAAGTTTCAAGCTGAGTTTATTTTTTAAAATAAAAATCTCAAGCCATTGATTTTTAATGATATCTTTATTGAAAATAATTTCCCTTAAATCTCTGTTGGATACAACCAACCATGAATAGCAGGCCCCGTTGGCAAGCCAGTTGGAGAACCTCCTTCTGGTTCAACACTGATCCCAAAAGTAGCATGTCGAATGATGTTGGCATCAAAATCTACCTGTTTATGAATAGGTTCCACAACAGAGCCTAATACCCCCAATGAGCGAGGATTTGGACCAATGTCATCCGACTTAATCCAAAGTTGATAGGTCTTTCCTTGTGGATTTTTAGCCGTTACTGAACGCACGGTTAACGCTCGAGTCTCCAGATTCAATGACATAATAAACGCCGGCTGCTGATCATCAGCCTGAAAAACAGCAACAAAAGGCGACTCAGGTGATGTTGAGGTAAATGGATTAATCACCAACATCACCAGCAAACACGCTGCCATAGCAACACTGGCGAAGGTCAGTCGTCGCCAACGAGACAATTGCTGACGAAGTAGGCTTAATTCATCTCGCCCAAGTGTTCGCACTTCCGACTCGGACTGAGCAGGAATTTTTGCCAGTATGTCTGCTAATAAATCAGCTCTAGGGCGCTCGTCCGTGACATACTCATTTAATCCGACAAAATGTGCCTGCCAGCGATCAATGGCTTGTTGTAAATCATTATCTTGCTGAGCACGGTCTGCCACCCACTGTCTGTCATCTTGAGACAAAGTGCCAAGCACGTATTCCGCCGCTAATATATCGATATTTTCGTTTTCTAAATCGTGTTTCATTTCATGCAACCTTGTAGCTGCTTAATGCTACGGTGAAGCCAAGTTTTTATAGTTCCAAGTGGCTGATTAAAGCGCCTTGATAGCTGTTCACGTGACTCACCATTTAAATACGCTGCTTTTATCATCTCCGCTTTTGGAGATTCTAACCCTTGCAAGCAAGTTTCAAGTTTTTGCAGCTCTTTTCGCTGTGAAGTTGCCTCTTCTGGTCTCATCTTGTCGTCCAGAATAAGGTCAAAATCCACATCGCTTTCCTGTTCAGGTAATTGTGTTTTGCGTATTTCATCAATGGCTCTGTTACGAGCAATAGTGGCTAACCAAGTCACTGGAGAAGCCACTTCCGAGTTAAAAGCGGGGGCTTTTTGCCAAACAGTTAGATAGACCTCTTGTAGAATGTCTTCTGCTAAAGCCTGCTTAGATAAGATACGTAAAACTATGCCAAAAAGTTTCCGATGCGTCGCTTGATACAATTCAGAGAAAGCGGCCTGGTCTTTTTGAGCAACCCGCTCAAGCAAGCTAACCAATGTCTCAGTAGTATGATTTTTTGCCAACAAAAAAAGCGCCTCTATGGACATAATTGACTAATTTTTGTCAGCCAAAATGCCGCTGTTAAGTGATTATTCTGGAACACATCTTACCGTTTTTTTTATGAATGCCAACTCATCAAACCGGGGTCACAAAAGCGCCGTGGGTAGTGAGCGACAAAATGCGCTAGCAAACACGGATAAAAAAACAATTTACACCTCTAATCTCAGCATAAAAACGCCGCTTCCTATACGCTCTTTTTTCGCTCAAAGAGTAACCAAACCAAGGGTTTTAGATACATTTAATCACAAGTAAAAGCGCTAAACATTTGATATATAATGATTAGAGATGTAAATTAATAGTCAGTTTCCTATAAAAACAAACCAAAAAGTTTGATAAAAATCATCACTAAAGGACACAACTATGAAAAGTAAATTACTGCTTTCTGCCGCCCTTACCCTAGGTGCGTCAGGTGCATTCGCTGCTCACCATGAATGTGGAAAAGTCACCATTGCAGACATGAACTGGAGCTCTGCTTCATTGATTGCCAACATTGATAAATTCATTCTAAGCAATGGCTTTGACTGTGACGCTGAATTGGTACCAGGCGACACCATGCCTACTGGCACCTCAATGATCGAAAAAGGTCAGCCAGACATTGCTCCGGAACTTTGGACCAACTCCTTCAATGCCGTATTGAATCAAGGTGTTGATGAAGGTCGCTTAAAACTGGCAGGCAAATCTTTGTCTGACGGTGGTGAAGAAGGTTTCTGGGTACCTGCTTACATGGTCGAAGAAGACCCAGAGCTTGCAACCATTGAAGGTGTTATCAAGCACGCAAAAGAATTCCCACACCCTGAAGACGACAGTGTATCCGGTTTTTATGGTTGCCCTGCTGGCTGGGGCTGCCAGATCTCTAGCGCGAACTTATTCCGTGCCTTGAAATTAGACGACGCCGGATTTGAATTAATTGATCCAGGTTCTGGCGCTGGCTTAGCAGGTTCCATCGCCAAAGCTTATGAGCGTAAAGCCCCTTGGTTTGGTTATTACTGGGCGCCAACGGCCGTACTAGGTAAATACAAGATGGTCAAAGTCGACTTTGGCTCTGGCGTTAACAAAGACGAATTCATCAACTGTATTGCCTTAGCTGATTGCTTAGAGCCAACTGTGTCTATGTACCCACCTTCACCTGTGTATACCATTACTACGGATGAATTTGCTGAAAAATCCCCTGAGGCTTATGCCTACTTAGGTAAGCGCTCTTTCACCAATGAACAAATGAATGGCTTACTTGCGTGGATCGAAGAAAACCAAGCAGATGGACAATATGCTGCAGAGAACTTTATGTTTGAACATGAGGACGTTTGGTCTAAATGGGTTAGCAAGGATGTTAAAGACAAACTGATGGAAGCGCTTGATAATTTGTAAGTTTGCCTGATGGCAACCACATCACGAGCAAGCCTACTCCTTGCTCGTGATTTTTCCTACCTGATATAACCGAAAGAAAATACTATGGCTGATCAATCTTGGCTCACTGAATTTCCCGATATGAGCCGCAGAGAACTTCTGGGAATACGAAAAACACTTGACGGTGCATACCGTGACTTTTCACGCGCCTATGGCGACCAAATCGAAGCCTTCTTCGATCCTCTACTAAGTTTCCTAGTGTGGTTTGAAAACTTACTACTGAATACACCTTGGTGGTTAGTGCTAGGAATTTTAGCTGGCTTAGTCTATTTCATGAGCCGCTCTTGGAAACTTTGTGTTGGTGTCTCCCTTTCTTTATTAGCCATTGGCTACTTTGGCATGTGGGACAATACGATGCGAACGCTCAGTATTATTACTGTGTGTACCTTCTTGGCGATAATCATAGGTATCCCCGTAGGGATTATGATGGCTCGGTCAAACCGGACACAAGCCATCATTACGCCTTTCTTAGACATAATGCAGACCATGCCAGCCTTCGTTTATTTGATTCCTGTCGTGATGTTATTAGGTATAGGTAAAATCCCTGGCGTCATCGCCGTGGTCATTTATGCCATTCCTCCTGTCATTCGCTTGACCAATTTAGGCATACGCCTAGTCCCCCATGAAACATTAGAAGCTGCCACAGCCTATGGTGCGACACCAAAGCAGCGATTATTTGGTGTTCAGCTACCGCTTGCCATGCCAACCATTATGGCCGGTATTAACCAAACCATTATGATGGCACTCGCTATGGTGGTTATCGCTTCTATGATTGGTGTAAAAGGCCTTGGGCAACCGGTTTTAAAATCCATTACCAACCAATATTTCACCCTGGGTTTATTAAATGGCTTAGCCATTGTGGCCCTCGCCATCATGTTTGACCGCGTCTCTCAAAGTTATGCAAAACGTACACAGAAACACCTAGGAGGCGATCAAAATGGACAATAATTCCGCACCACTTATTGAAATTGAATCCCTCACTCAAATTTTTGGTAACAACCCTGAAAAAGTATTAGCAAAAGTCGACCAAGGTATGAGCAAAAGTGATGTGCTCGCTGAAACAGGTCACACTGTTGGTTTGCGTGACATTAACCTTTCCGTTAATCGCGGTGAAATTTTTGTCATCATGGGGCTATCAGGATCAGGTAAATCCACCTTAATTCGTCATTTCAACCGCTTAATCGATCCAACTGCGGGTAAGATCAAAGTGGAAGGTGACGATATTCTTACCCTAAGTCCGAAAGAGCTAATTGAGTTCCGTCGTCATAAGATGTCCATGGTGTTCCAACATTTTGGTCTGATGCCTCACCACTGCGTCCTCGACAATGTTGGCTATGGTTTATCAATTCAAGGTGAGAAACCAAACGTTTGGAAAACCAAGGCAAAAGAGTGGCTCGAAGTTGTCGGTCTAGAAGGCTATGAAGATCAATATCCTTCCCAACTTTCTGGCGGTCAACAACAACGAGTCGGTTTAGCACGAGCTCTGTGTACAGACGCGGAAATACTTTTAATGGATGAAGCTTTTTCAGCACTGGACCCATTAATCCGCTATGAGATGCAAACTCAGCTTATTGAATTACAAGGTAAGCTGCAGAAAACCATCATTTTCATTACCCATGACTTAGATGAAGCATTACGCTTAGGGGATCGAATTGCCGTATTAAAAGATGGCGAGATGGTTCAAGTTGGCACGCCTGAAGACATTATCCTCAATCCAGTTGATGACTATGTAAGAGACTTTGCTAAAGACGTAAACCGCGCTAAAGCTTTGAAAGTGAAACACATCATGGATCGTAGCAAAGACAAAATAGTCGATTGTGACTCAGAGGAAGGCTTACAAGACGCATTCAATAAGCATGACACCTTAATTTGGACCAAAAACAATCAGCTCCAAGGCGTGGTCAGTAAGAATCGTTTAGCCGCTTACCAAGCAGGTCAAATCGACTCACCACTCTTGCATCAAACGAGTGTCAAAAAGAAAGACTACTTACAAAGCGTATTACCACTCGCACTGTTAACAGACCATCATCTATTACCTGTGCTCGACAGTGATAATCAAGTCATTGGTAGCTTATCAAATGACGCTCTTGCTGAGGTATTAAGTCCAAGCTTTGATGCTGCATAACGACAATCTTGCATGAAAAAGGCGGTATTCATTACCGCCTTTTTATTATTAGAGTCAATGAAGTGAAACAACAAAAACACAAGCTATTCGCTTAAAACGTCCACCATTATTACGATTAGCTTAGTTAAAACTAATCACACGACCCATTCGCATGACCAAATAGATATTTACAGTATGCGCTGTGTACTCTTTTGGTAGCCTTGTCGAGATAATCGCCAAACAATTCCTGCCAAGAGCAATACCGCATGAAATCCCACTAACAATAAATAAGCGTCACCAAAGCGTGTATCCGTAGCGGCTAAACTCGAGCTTAAAAAGGAGGCGTTGATAATATTAATGCCAAAGGTAATGGCGGATATGGTGGGGTGAGAGCGAAATGCCATCATCGCCATTAAGCTACTTAATATTGCGATGAAGATCCCACCCATTGGTAAAAAGATGGAAAGTGTTCCAGAAACCAGTGCCAAAATAGATAAAGTACTCATAGTGATCCGTCCCTATATCTTACTTCTACTTCTCATTATATTAATATTTGTACTTAACATTCTTAATCTAGGTCATTCAATTTGTCAGTAAAACTTGTTTACCAGACACTTAAAAATACCTTAATTAAAAACTGTTCAAAATTAATACAATTTATACTACTGCTATGAATTTGCATTTGCAACTTTAATTCACATTTAGTTTTTTAAAGCAATATTTAGATACATTTCATTACGAATATTATTCGTGCTTTCTCACCTCCCTCTATTCAACCGGCAAGCCGACTTGTTTTATTTCATTATTATCGGGAAGAGACATCCACTTTCTCCTCCCGATTAAATTAGAATGAATTTATAACGCTTTTAACGCACTCACCAATGCCTGCATTTCCTCATCGGTGCCAATCGTAATGCGCAAATAATTTCCGATACGAGGCTTATTTCCAAAATAACGCACCAATATGCCTTGTTCTTTCAATTTCAAATAGACATCTTCAGCCGACTTTTCTGGGTGAGTCGCAAAAACAAAGTTAGTTGCTGAAGGTAATAATTCATAACCCAATTGAGTCAGCGCTTTAACTGTTGTTTCACGCGTCGCAATGGTTTTATCACAGATATGCTGTAAATAAGTCGCATCTTTTACCGCGGCCGTCGCTCCTGCCAGTGCAATGCGATCAATTGGGTAGGAGTTAAATGAATTCTTTAAACGCTCCAAACCTTCAATTAAATCTGGGTGACCAAAAGCATAACCGACGCGAATACCCGCCAACGCACGTGACTTAGACAAGGTTTGCACCACCAATAAGTTCGGGTATTGATTGACCAAAGTCACCGCACTTTGTGCGCCAAAGTCCACATACGCTTCGTCCACCAGTACCACAACGTCTGGGTTAGATTGCAAAATGGCTTCAATGTCTGCAAGCGGGAGAGCTTTTCCGGTTGGCGCGTTAGGATTGGTTACAACCACACCCGAGACATCTAAATGCTGATAGTCCGCAGCGACTATATCAAATTCATCGGTCAAAGGAATTAGCTTAGGCGTAATCCCATAAAGACCAGCGTAAACCTTATAAAAGCTGTACGTGATGTCCGCAAAAGCCAACGGTTTACCATTGGTAAAATACCCCATAAAAGCCAACGCCAACACTTCATCAGAACCATTACCGACAAACACCTGATTGGTATTCAATTGATATTGATTCGCCAAAGCCGTTTTTAGCACCATAGCATAAGGATCAGGATACAAACGCAAACTTTCCGAGACCTCTGCTGCCATTGCTTGCAATGCCTTTGGCGAAGGCGAATAAGGGCTCTCATTGGTATTGAGCTTAATGTATTGCTTATCTTGCGGCTGTTCACCTGGTACATAAGGATCAAGTGATGCGATTTTATCGGTCCAAAAACGACTCATGGAATGCTCCGTGGTACTTCATTCAAAAATAGAGTGTAAAAACAAAATAAGGCCTCAATTGAGGCCTTATACACAAAACGATTTATCAGTGACTATATCCGGCCTAGGATCAGTCCTGAGGCTTCATATGAGGGAACAAAAGCACATCGCGAATCGAAGGTGCATCAGTGAATAGCATAACCAAACGGTCGATACCAATCCCCTCACCTGCGGTTGGCGGCAAGCCGTATTCCAATGCGTTAAT
Source organism: Marinomonas aquiplantarum (assembly GCF_003314975.1). Classification (GTDB taxonomy): domain Bacteria; phylum Pseudomonadota; class Gammaproteobacteria; order Pseudomonadales; family Marinomonadaceae; genus Marinomonas; species Marinomonas aquiplantarum. The sequence continues at coordinate 379,321 of NZ_QNRF01000002.1, read as the reverse complement.
GTAATCGGCGTCATAATGCATAGCTTCGTCGTCACCCGCATCTTTTTCTGCTACTTGACGCTTAAAACGTTCCGCTTGGTCTTCTGGATCATTTAACTCCGAGAAACCGTTTGCAATTTCACGACCACCAACAAAGAACTCAAAACGATCAGTAATAAAATCATTCTCGTCATTACGACGTGCCAACGGTGATACTTCAGCAGGATACTCGGTGATGAAAGTCGGTTGATCTAACTTATGTTCAGCCGTTTCTTCAAAGATTTCAGTCCAAAGCTTACCCAAGCCCCAAATTGGCTTAACATCGATTTTCAGCTTCTTCGCTACTTCGGTGGCTTTTTCTAGGGTGCTAAGGTCATCTTCCGTCAAATCTGGGTTGTAATGTAAGATGGACTCCAACATCGTCATGCGAACAAATGGTGCGCCAAAGTCATATTCAGAACCTTGGTAAGTGACCGTCGTAGTGTTCAACACCTTCTCAGCCACATCACGTAACATAGCTTCGGTCAGATCCATCAGATCTTTGTAATCCGCATAAGCTTGGTAGAATTCGATCATAGTGAATTCAGGGTTGTGTCGAGTCGATGTCCCTTCATTACGGAAGTTACGGTTGATCTCGAAAACACGCTCAAAACCACCAACAACCAAGCGCTTCAAGTAAAGCTCTGGTGCGATACGCAAATACATGCTCATGTCCATGGCATTGTGATGTGTAACAAATGGACGTGCTGTAGCGCCACCAGGAATGGTCTGCAACATAGGCGTTTCAACTTCCATGAAACGACGATCTTCTAGGAAGCGACGAATTGTAGAAATGATTTTAGAGCGAATCTGGAAAGTATCACGAGACTCTTCATTCACAATCAAGTCCACGTAACGCTGACGGTAACGCATTTCCATGTCAGACAAACCATGGTGCTTATCAGGAAGAGGACGCAAGGATTTGGTCAATAATTGCGCTTCTTGCATATCAATGTACAAGTCACCTTTACCAGATTTATGCACTGGCCCAGTCACACCAATGATGTCACCCAAATCCCATGTTTTTTGCTCAGCCAATAACTCAGGGCTCAGCGCTTTACGATTAATGTAAGCTTGAATCTGGCCTGACATGTCTTGTAGCAACATGAAAGCACCACGGTTACGTACGATACGTCCCGCAATACTGACCTTATGATCTTTCTCTTCCAGTTCCGCTTTTTCTAACTCACCAAATTCTGCTTGTAAATCCGCAGCATAAGCATCACGACGGAATTGATTTGGAAAAGCATTACGTTGTTCACGAATCGCCGCTAATTTGCCACGACGCTCCGCCACAAGACGGTTATCTTCTGATTGTAAACTTGTTTCTGTGTTGTCGTTTGCCATGATATTGGTATCTACTCTTTAATCTTTTCTAAAATAAGGAATGGCGCTTTACAGGCCTTGTTTTAAACTTGCGACGATAAATTGATCTAAATTACCATCCAACACCGCTCCTGTATTGGAGCTTTCCACGCCAGTCCGCAAATCTTTAATACGAGAAGAGTCCAGTACGTAAGAACGAATCTGACTCCCCCAACCAATGTCCGATTTGCTGTCTTCCACGGCTTGTGCCGCTTCTGTTCGCTTCATCATTTCCAATTCATACAACTTGGCACGCAGCTGTTTCATCGCAAAATCACGGTTAGCGTGCTGTGAACGCTGGTTCTGACATTGCACAACAATACCACTCGGTATGTGCGTAATACGCACCGCAGAGTCTGTTGTATTAACGTGCTGTCCACCCGCTCCCGAAGAGCGATACGTATCAGTACGCAAGTCCGCAGGATTAATATCAATTTCAACGTTGTCGTCAATTTCAGGAGACACAAATACGGATGCAAATGACGTATGACGACGATTGCCTGAGTCAAATGGCGATTTACGCACCAAACGATGGACACCCGTTTCGGTTCTCAACCAACCAAACGCATACTCACCTTCAAAACGAATGGTCGCCGATTTAATACCAGCGACTTCACCGGCAGATACTTCCACCAAATCGACTTTAAAGCCCTTATCCTCACCCCAACGCAAATACATGCGTAATAGAATATTGGCCCAGTCTTGCGCTTCAGTACCACCAGAACCAGACTGAATGTCTAAGAAGGCACTGTTTTCGTCCATCTCTTTCGAGAACATGCGACGGAATTCCAGTTTAGCCAACAAGGCTTCCAACTCATCAAGTTCAAGCTGAACCGCTTCGACAGAGTCTTCATCACTTTCTTCAACAGAGATATCAAGTAGCTCTTTGGCATCAGCCAGACCGTTGTCCATACCATCTAAGGTATCGACAACCGCTTCAAGCGCAGAACGCTCTTTGCCTAGTTTTTGTGCGTAATCTGGATCGTTCCAGACATTAGAATCTTCTAATTCTCGGTTTACTTCTTCTAAGCGTTCTTTCTTTGCATCGTAGTCAAAGATACCCCCGAAGGGTAAGAGCGCGTTCGGATAGATCTTTTATTTGCGAAAGTATCGGGTTTATTTCCATATTGGCGTCAATTTGCTATAAACAGTGTGGATAAAATTAATTCGGAATTGTAACGAATTTACTCGCAGCATAAAATGCCATTCGCTACTCAATGATGGAAAAACTGACCATTTTTTGTGGGCCTTGCTATCAAATGGAGTCTATATGGATAAGCCAACCGTTTCAGTCGCAATACTGGGACAAACTTACAACATACATTGTCCGAAAGGGCACGAAGCGGAATTGAAAGAATCCGCGGAATATTTGGATACTCAAATGCGTGAGATCAAAGCCAGCGGTAAAATCGTCGGGCTTGAAAAAATTGCCGTCCTCGCGGCATTGAACATTACTCACGATATGCTATCTGGGCGAAAATTTGCTCGCTCAAACGAGCAACAACTGCGAGAGTTGACCTCTCAGCTAGATGCGGCACTGACACACGAAACAAAACTGGTTAACGAATAAACACAGACCTGTTCAATCTGTACACGATTCAACAAGGTGCAAGGGATAAAAACGAATTTTCTTCATACAGGGAAGGAAATGAAAAAGTTTCATCCGTGATTTTTAGCTGCAGTTACTCTATACTTCACTCGTTTCCTGGGTTGTACGTAGCGGCTTAACGCCCTTGAGCCTATGAGTAATACCCCGGAAAAGGCCTGCTGGTTTGGTGTGCATGTCCGTGCGTCGGAAAGCCTAAAGAGTCACAGCTTTTTCCACCTTGAACCACTGGGTTCAAGGCCAATAGTCGAAACGGCAACTTGGGAAACCCTTTTCATGATCCAACCTCCTCTCGATCGTCATAGTCTACGCAAAACCTTACGTCACGCCAGACGTCTACTAACAGAACAAGAACAGCAACAAGCCGCCAGTCAGCTTCTGAAACAAGCACTTCACTCTGAATGGTTAAATAATGTAGAACACCTTGCCCTGTATCTGGCGAACGACGGTGAAATATCTCCACACCTCATCAGCGAATATTGCTGGCAACGCAACATCAAAACCTACTTACCCGTTGTGAAAGGCGAAACCTTACGCTTTGCGCATTACGACCAAACAACACAATGGCAAAAAAATCGATTTGGCATTGCCGAACCTGTGACTGAGATATACCAAGCACAAGACGCTCTCGACATTGTCTTTATGCCACTGGTTGGTTTTGACCAATATGGCGGGCGATTAGGAATGGGAGGAGGCTTCTATGACAAGAGTTTTGCCAGCAAGAGCATTGAGCAAAAACCATTATTAATTGGTTTAGCCCATGATTGCCAGCAAGTTGAACGATTGCCCATCGAACCTTGGGATGTTCCATTGCAAGCTATACTCAGCCCAAACCAGTGTATCGACATCAATCTGACGATAAAAGATTAATACATAAAGCTGTAACCGACGGAGAAATATAAGCCAGTGTCACCATCATCGTTCTCTGGTGAATACGCCACATCAATGTCCAATCGACGTGACAAGGTCAAGCCAGCTGTATAGTAGCTCATCTCATTACCAGACATGTTCTTGCGAACACCAGCCCTCATCCCTATAGAGAAAAAGTCATCACTGTAATGAGAGATGGAAACCGCTGCCCATTGGTATTTGTCACCTAACGGGTCTTTAATCGAATTGGCATCAAAAGAACCAGCAATGGAAAAATTTTGATCTTTACTCTTCAAGGCCATACTTAAATTAAGCTGGGCTTTCATTTTATATTTTTCTTTAAGAGAAATTTTACCTGAATCAGCAAAACCAATCGCCGCATTACAGGCTGATAGATCAGCACCGGACAAGCCAGTACAGCGCCCAATTACCTTATAATCAAATTCAGGCTCATTCACATTGGACAAGGTGGCCCCCAACTGCAAGTAACGCGCAGCAATGATGGCCCCTAAATCAAGCGAGATACCATCTGAGCGATCTTCTCGGCTAATAAAGAAATCCCCATAAGAGACATCAGAATCACCATCGTCATTCAATACCGTTAACTTTTGATCCATGGCTAATTTATGAAAATTCAGTCGTCCACCTAACAACAAAGCACTGCCAGTTGTGCGTGAATACATTTCGCTGTAGCCAATACTGAATTTATAATTAGAGACCCTTTTCAAGTAAAGCGAGGTATCAGTATCAAGCTCAATGGCCTCCAAATCCACATTTTGCAGATCATTCTCATCTGAAATATTACGTAGATCATCCAAACCGGTTAGCGTAAAACTGTCTGATAAAATTTGTGCCCTTCCCACTAAGGAAGCACTGGCATCGATCATAAACACGCCACGTCGACGGGTTTTATATATAATGGGGAGAAACGGACCTTGCACGGTAGTCGCGAACTTAAGGTAGGTTGTGTCTGCAATCGTGGCCACATCGTCGCTTACGTCAGCCAAACTGGCTTCTATAGTATCCACAGCAGCATTGATTTCTTGCACAATATACGCGTTGGCGGCGGCCTCTTTATCGGCATTACTACCAGGTGTATTGTTATAAACGTCTGTCGCACCGTCCTCAATGGCTTGCAGATCCAAAGATGACAAATAATCCGTGTCGACACTGGCCTCCAGCGAATCGACCTTATCATTGATGGTACCGACGCCCCCACCTTCAACGCCAATGCCTATTGGCCCCGCAAAGCCAACACGAAACCCTTGTAAATTCGCCATTAAGTAGGATGCCGCAGGGTTCCCCATGGCAGTCGATAAAGCGTGGCGGTTTCCATAACTGCCCAACACAGTGCTGGAACCGATTGGCTGGTAAGTATACATGGCCGCCATAACCGATGAACTAGCAAGGTATAAACAAGCAACGGCAAAATACTTTTTCATGATGGAGCAAGATCCCTAAACAACCCAGTAAATAATCCGGCAAACAAAAAAAGCCGAGGACAGTTATGTCATCGGCTTTATTTGCAAAATCTTTACTGTTTAGAAAGCGGTATCATAACCTAAAGCAAAATAGACACTACGTGGCATTTCGTCACCATCTTCGTCTTCCACTGTGTCTAATGCCACAGCAACGTCTAAATTTAGGCGCTTTAAGATCGTCAAACCGAAACTACCATAACTTAGCTCCGTACCCGCCATATTCTGACGGTAACCCACTCGCAGACCTGGTAAGAAGTGAGAGTCGCCGTAGTAAGACAAGGAAGCCGCTGCCCACTGATATTCGTCACCCACAGCGTCTTTTACAGGGTTAGTATCGTAAGACATGCCTAGAGTGAACTGCTTACCAGATGTCGATAATGCAAGATCCACTGTGGTTTGCATTTCCATCACGTATTTACTTCCAGATGCATCAAGCTTACCAGCATTTTGCAAACTTTGAGCTGCATCACAACTCTCTGACCCACAGGCAGTATCAATTGCAACACCATCAAACTCTGGCTCATTAATGTTCGCAAAAGTTACACCGACTTGGTAATTATTCGACACCCAAACCATACCTAAATCAATGCCAACACCAGTAGAGTCAACGGCATCCTCATCAACTGCATCTGAAATGGCGTCATCTGCATCAGTTGATTCATCTTCTAAGGAGACAAGTGCACGTCCCATGGAAATGTTATGCATAGTCGCTTTCAAACCGCCGACTAACATACCATGGGAGTTTTCCCACATAGATTGGCTGTAGCCTAATCCAAGAGCAAGATCCACAGCAGTTTGAGCCTGGAAAGATGCATCAGTCGTTAGTTTACCAGTACCGCCATCTACAGACACATCACTAGATAATACATTTGCTTTTGCAACAGAAGAGATGCTGGCATCCAACATGAAGGCGCCATTGTTGTCTGTTTTATAAATTACCGGCATTAAAGGCACTTGCATACCTACAGATGTTTTAACATAAGCAGTATCGCCTACTTCATTTAAGATATTTTCAACTCTTGTTACATCTCCTGCAGCCGTTCCAGCAGTTGAATTATCAATAATATCTTCAATTTCTTCCATACGATCGCCCAGATCGCTGACATCGCCCATTTCAATACCAATACTCAATGGGCCTAGGATACCAAAACGAAAATTGTCATCATCTTGTTCATTGACCATCAAGAACGGAGCGGCTGGGTTCGCCAACGCCGTTGCTAAGGCACGCTTATTAGGAGAGCTGCTCAGGGTAAAACTGGAACCAATTGGTTGGTTGACTGGCATGGCTGCCATAGCAGCAGTGCTTAGTAAGCTCGTGGAAAGAACAAGCAGCTTTTTCATAATCGAATCCTTCAAAAAATCAAACAAGTGATACAAACTAGATACACAATAGTAAGAAAATATTACATTTGAAGGAAAAGTAAACCCATAGCTTACACAATCCATACAAAAAGCGCAGATTTTGAGCAAATACACCAAGAATTGTATATGAGTTATGCAACTTGAAGGATCACAGTTTAAACGTCGAGGGAACTCATAAAAGCATAGCGCGCTCATCAAAGCGTAGCGCATTAAAGTGAATAGGCAAGAGAAGCACTTAGGTCGATTCCTTCGACCTAATGTTGAGGCTTCAAGAAGAAATTTAGAGAGATTCTAGAGTCAGTTGGTGACGCAATTTTTCCAAATCTTCCGGTGTATCCACACCATGAGAAGGCAAACTGTCCGCAACAGCGACTTGCACCTTGATCCCCTGATGCAAGAAGCGTAGCTGTTCTAATTTTTCCCAGCGCTCAAGAGGCGACATAGGCAATTCAGCGTATTTATTCAACAAGCTCGCTCGATATACGTATAAACCAATATGACGCAAAACAGGCAAATCGATAGGCAAATAGCCACTTTGATCTTGCCCATTCGCCAAGCCATCTCGGTCCCAAGGAATCGGGGCGCGACTGAAATACAAAGCGCGTTGCTGTTCATCACAAACCACTTTCACCACATTTGGATTAAGGTAATCCTGCTTATCATCAATCGCGCACGCTACGGTTGCCATTTCGGCTTCAGCGTCTTGATACAAGGCTTTTACAGTGGCATGAATCAAGGCGACTGGCAGGAAAGGCTCATCCCCCTGCACATTGACAATGATCTCATCACCAGACCAAGCCATTTTTTCAGCCACTTCCGCCAAGCGCTCCGTGCCGTTCTCATGGTCATCACGGGTCATCACAACGTTCGCTCCGAATTCTTGTGCGGCACAATAAATATCCTTGTGATCGGTCGCCACAGTCACCGACTGGGCACCTGCTTGCAGTGACAATTCATGCACCCATTGCAACACCGGCTTTCCGCCAAGATCCGCCATAAGCTTTTGCGGAAAGCGTTGGGAAGCATAGCGAGCTGGAATCACAATGTGAAAAGCAGGTAATTGTGTGTGTAACCTTGAATCAGACATGACGCTCAAACTCCGGTTGTTTTGCTAATTCGTAGGCTTCTTCTAGTGACATACGAGACGCTAGAATCAAATCCGCCACTTCTCTTGCTACGCCCTGTCCAGCCGATTTGGATAATATCAACGGACAATGACGTAATAACAGAGTATGCGCATCAGCAGGACACATGGCCAAACCAACACTCGGCATCACCTGCAAATCAATCACATCGTCTCCTACATAAGCCACTTGAGATGCTGACACTTGTAACCTTGCGGTTAAATCAACAAAAGCCTCTGCCTTGTTATGACAACCTGGATAGAAATGCTCAACGTTCAAGTCTGTCATGCGTTGACGCAAGGCTGGTGAGTCTTTGGCCGTGATCACCGCCACGGTCACACCCCACTTAGGCAGGAGTTTCATCGCAACGCCGTCTTTGACATTAAAACGCTTAATCGTTTCGCCTTGCTCTGTGTAAAGCAAGCCACCGTCAGTCAATACACCATCCACGTCGAATACCACCAGCTTTAAACTCTGCAATTGCTGCAGTAACTCTGGTTGCTCAGCCATCACGGAATAAGAAGCAAGAAACGCAGCATCCATGACTTAAGCTCTCGTATCCAATTCATCAAATGTTTTCACCAACTCATCAAGCTGTTTCATTTGCTTTAAGAAAGGCGCTAATTTACCGAGTGGTAACGCACAAGGACCATCGCATTTAGCCGAATCCGGTGTCGGGTGAGTTTCTAAGAATAAGCTCGACAAGCCAAGCGACATACCTGCTCGGGCCAATTCCGTTACCTGTGCACGACGACCATCTGCTGAATCCTCACGGCCACCAGGACGTTGTAGAGAGTGAGTAACATCAAACATCACCGGGTAATCAAACTTCTTCATTTCACCGAAACCCAACATGTCTACAACAAGGTTGTTATAACCCATCATAGTGCCACGCTCACACAACATCAGTTGATCATTACCGGCTTCTTCACACTTTTTCAAAATGTGCTTCATTTCGTGAGGCGCCAAGAACTGTGCCTTTTTGATGTTGATCACAGCCCCTGTTTTCGCCATGGCGACAACTAAGTCTGTTTGACGAGAAAGGAAGGCTGGCAATTGAATTACATCCGCCACTTCGGCCACAGGCGCACACTGATACGCTTCATGTACATCGGTGATAACGGGCACATTAAAGGTCTCTTTGATTTCTTGTAAAATCTTCAGACCTTCTTCCATGCCTGGACCACGAAAAGAATTAATAGAGGAGCGGTTTGCTTTGTCAAAAGACCCTTTAAACACATAAGGAATGCCGAGCGCTTCTGTCACTTTGACATGCTCTTCTGCAACCTGCATCGCCAAATCACGAGACTCCAGTACGTTCACACCACTGAACAAGACAAATGGCAAATGATTCGCAACTTCAACCTGTTGACCGATTTTGATGATTTTTGATTCTTGAGACATACTAACTCCTGTTAAATTTTGCTTCGTCACTCGCCATTAGCGATCGTAAATTTCTAAAATGCCGGATACTTTTTGATCATCGTTCACCACCACTAACAAGGTGATTTTATCTCTTAGCATTTGCTCTTCCGCTTCGACAATCATGACATTTTCATTAATGGTCTTAGGATTTAAAGTCATAAGATCAGCGATGTTTTTGTGCATCATACCGTCACTGTCTTTTAACATGGCACGACGTAAGTCACCGTCAGTAAAGATGCCCAGTAACGTATCTTCTTGCTGCACCAACACCACCCCTTTTCGACCTTGAGTCATGACAGAAATAGCGTCTTTCAAATTGGTACTCGGTGAACAAACAGGCAAGCCTTGTTTGTGCATGATGTCTTTTACTCTTGTCAGCAATTTACGACCTAAACTGCCTCCGGGGTGAAAACGTGCGAAGTCATGTGGTTGAAAAGCGCGGCATTCCATTAAAGCCACCGCCAAAGCATCGCCCATGGCGGTGGTCATGGTCGTAGAGGTTGTTGGGGCTAGGTTATTTGGGCAGGTCTCACGGTCCACTGAAATGTCTAAAACACAATCACAATGTTTAGCTAAGGTGGAATCCATGTTGCCCACCAAGGCGATACTTGGATTGCCAAAGCTCTGTAAAGAAGGTAACAGTCGCATCAGCTCTTCTGTTTCACCGGAATAACTGATCAATATCAGCGTATCTTCCGCTTGAATCATCCCTAAGTCACCGTGAAATGCTTCACCTGGATGCAAAAAGAAACTGGGGGTTCCTGTTGATGCGAGCGTAGCGGCGATTTTTTTACCAATCAGTCCCGACTTCCCCATACCGCAAATAATGGTTCGACCTTTGCTGTCTAATATCATGCGCACCGCTTTGGCAAATTCCTCCGTCACTTGACTGGCAAGATTGGCAAGGGCTTGCGCTTGAGTTGAAAGGGTTCGCTGAGCACTGGCGATCAATGCATCCGTATCCGTATTCGAAGACGTTGGGGCACTCATATTTTCTCTCTGTTCATCAGACGGCTAAAAAAAGTGGTCTCATTATACAGAGCATCAGGAAGGGCGCATACAAAAAGAGTGCTCGATCTGAGCACTCTTTTTATTTCACGCTATTATGCAAGATCTGCAAGCATTATTTTAACCTAAGCAGCTTAAGAACTGGCCACTTAGAGAGTCTAGGAAACGATAATAAGCATTCGAATCCAGTTTGATATCACCCCCTAGAGGGTCAAGCGGTGCCGTATTAACATTTACACCATCTAGTAAGGCTTTCACAATTGCAGGGCTGAATTGAGGCTCACTAAACACACACTGGATGTGATTTTCTTCAATTTCATGACGCAATTCAGCTACTTTTTTCGCTCCTGGCTTACGTTCAGGGCTAACGGTAATTTCCCCTGCATGTTGCAAACCATAATGTCTTTCAAAGTAACTATAGCCATCATGGAAAACAATGTATGGCACAGTATTAACCTTGTTCAACGCAGTACGGATTTGCGCATCTTTTGCGGCTAAACCCTGCTCAAACTCTGCCAAATTAGCTTGATAATAAGCGGCGTTTTGAGCATCGATTTCGGATAAACGCTTGCTCACAGCTTGCGCCAATATTTTCGCATTCTCTGGTGATAACCAAACATGGGGATCCACACCACTGTGGTCGTGACCCTCGTGACCCTCGTGACCTTCATGTTCATCATGATCGTCGTGATGCTTGTCATGATCGTGGTCTTCGTGGTCATCATGATGCTTATCATGATCGTGATCTTCGTGGTCATCATGATCGTCGTGATGCTTATCATGATCGTGATCTTCGTGGTCATCATGATCGTCATGGCCTTCTGCGAAGTTATGCAGATTCATACCATTTAACGCCAACCATTCAATTGAAGAATCCTCTTTACTCGCGTTCTCTAGTGGTTTCTCTAAGAAGCGCTCTAATGACTCCCCTACCCAAACGACCGTATCGGCATTGGCAATTTTCCTTAAATCCGAAGGACGCAGAGCAAAATCATGAGGTGATGCAGAATTGGACACAATTTGTTCAATGTCAGCTCGATCACCTGTAATGGCTGCAACTACCATAGAGACAGGTTTTATACTGGTAACAATAACCGGTTTCGCCAACGCCAACGGCGATAGAGCCGTCACACCCAAAGTCAGTAAAAGCTTGTTCATTCGTTAAACACCTCAAATAACGTTATAACGTAACAATACGATATTCGATAACGGTATTCAAGATGCATTCTCAGCTTATTGAAAATTAAACGCAGACATAGGCTTTGCTCGCACCACCAAACCGGCACGCTGACCAACAGGCAGCTTGCTATTTGGAAACACAATGGCATCTCCAGTTTGCTCAACAAGATAGCGCTGCACCAAGGACTCAGCCAAACAAAAACCTTGCTTAAAAGGCGTAAAGTTCTCTAAATTGTCCGCTATATTCAACTGATAGCTTTCATGGTCTTTGGTTAAACTGTCGACCACTTTGTATAAACTCAAGTCAGAGAGACTGTCTTGAATTAACTCACCTGCAACCAATAACTCAGTCAAAGCTCGCTCCATTCGTACAAAGGAAGACAAATCATTTTCACCGAATGCTCTCACCTTCCCCAATTCAATGGTGAAAGCCTGCGCGTTATGCAGCGCAAAGCTGTGATATGAAAAAGTGGTTGTTGGCTGATGAGAAAACAACACAGCCTCAATGCCACAAGCCGCCAAAAAAGCCAACTGACATTGCTGATAGATCTCCTCTGGCACAAATGGGTGCACGGCAAATTTTTCATGGACCGAACCACGTATGGCAGTGTGTAGATCATAATGGAATTTTTGCGAAGCAACGGCTTCAGGTGCGTCAAAGAAAGCCTTAACCGATGACTCTAACTGTTGCGCCCGCTGCGCTTCGTAACCTTGTTGCGATTGCCATGAGCCACAGAACAAACGATTTAAATTTACATCGCAGAAACGTTGAGCCTGTATCGCCGCTCGCGGGTTGCCAATAATGAACAACAAACGCACGCCTAACACCAAATCCCCCGCTAAAATGGATTTAACAATGCCGTTCGCTAATTCAATCGGTCCGGTCTCATTACCATGGATACCAACGGATAAGACCAAACTGACATTGCTTCGCTTTACTTCTGGCTCCAAGGATAAGATGCCAGCCCCTTCAACACGAGCACGCCCAGAGGGAAAAGCAAAATCCAAAACGTCACTTTGCTCCGGATACCGTAAGGTATGAGCCAGAAAATCATCGTTCACTATCATACTAGTTCCATAATATTGGTCTTCATAATCTCTCTTTTCCGGCACGGGCAACTCATTCCCCCATGCGCAATGCACATGATACGGTCAAACACGAAAGGCGCGCATGGCATGCTGGTTTTAGCCGAAAATACATAAAATTAGGTCGCTTTTATTAAACATGACTGCCATAAAGCCCATTTCAACACCATTGAACCAAGGCTAAGGCTTTTCTTTCCAGACAAATGCCGATACCCTTTCGCTTTCTATTCGTTCCGCCAATCAATGAGTATTTTATGTCAGAGAATGACGAAGTCATTATTTTAGTCGACCAACACAATCAAATCATTGGCGACGTGCCCCGCCGACTAATGAACTTTGGCGAAGATCATCATCGAGTCACTTACATATTAGTGTTCACTGAAAGTGGTAATTTACTAGTCCAAAAACGCACTGATGACAAAGCCTTTTGCCCCAGTTTTTATGGCGTAACAACTGGCGGCGTGGTTGCTAAGGGTGAATCCTATATTGAATCCGCTCACCGTGAATTAGAAGAAGAATTAGGCTTTGATGCGCCACTGCAAAGCCAAGGTGTTTTTTTCACACAAGGAAAAGGCTTCAAAATCTGGGGAAAAATCTATACTTGTCATTATCAACCAGAAATACATGGACCATTAACGCTACAACCAAAAGAAGTCGCTTCGGTTCATGAAATGAGTATTCAGACTATTTTAGATAACCCTGATCATTTAGATTTTACACCGGACTCTTTCGATGCATTACGACATTACGCTAACAAACTTACCAGTGCCCAACCGGATGACCCAATTTAACGCTATCGCCATTCGCTTCTTAGTCATTATGTTCGCCATGCTCAGCAGCTCCCTTAGTTTTACCAAAGAGCGCTGGCAAGACGATTACTACATTGAAGAAAGCTTCATTAAAATTGCTCTGCAAAGAGAATACAAAGAAACCAACTACCCCAAGATTATTCGCTGGAAAAAACCGGTTCGCTTGTATTTTGAAAGTGATGCGGGGGACGCCAAATTACAGAAAGAATTATTAAGCGTACATGCTCAGCATCTAGCTCGCATTACAGGCTTACCGATTGATTTTACCCAGCAAGCATCAGACGCTAATATTTTTGTCATTTTTACCGACTATGCGCAACTTGAAGATAAAGTAAGACAATACATTGGTGACCCAGAGACTATTCGTGCGGCATTAGATGAAGCCATTTGTCTTGGTAATTTTCGTCGTAATGGTCGCTATGAAATAACCCGTGGCGCCATTATCATTCCCGTTGATTATGCCCGCCGGAAAGCACGCTTTTTAGATTGTATTGTCGAAGAAATTACTCAGTTGCTAGGTTTGCCTAACGACTCAAATGAGGTATTCCCTTCCGTCTTTAACGATGTCAGCGTGGATACCTATTTAAGCCCTCTCGATTATATTTTATTAAAAGCCTTGTACTCTCAACACATTAAACCCGGCATGAATGTCGCGCAAACTCGAGCATTTTTTCCTGACGTACTAAATGAATTACGAGCTAATGGCGACATAGACCATGCAGCCGAGCGTGTTCAGCAATACAGTTTAAAGCGCTACCTTGGTGATTAAGTCATTCAGCAGATCATAGCCATTATCAAACCCTGCTATAAATCAATATTATTGGTCTTTTTCTCAAAAGCCTTTATAAATTCTACTTATTCACTCTGCATTCCTGATCAATTTAGGTAAAATGCCCCCATTCAAATTTCACACTGGAGAGCTTAATGTTTCCTGAACTCAAAAATGACCGCTTCCTGCGCGCCCTACTCAAACAGCCAGTGGACACCACGCCTGTTTGGATGATGAGACAAGCCGGACGCTACTTGCCAGAATACCGAGCAAGCCGAGCCACCGCAGGAGACTTTTTGAGTCTATGTAAGAATGACGCCTTCGCTTGTGAAGTCACTTTACAACCGCTAAAGCGTTATGACTTAGATGCAGCCATTCTGTTTTCAGATATATTAACCATTCCCGACGCCATGGGGCTGGGCCTTTACTTTGAGACCGGCGAAGGGCCAAAATTCAAGCACGTTATGCGTACTCAAGCCGACATTGATGCCTTGCCAGTGACAACGGAAGGGGATTTGGATTATGTCATGAAAGCCGTGACAACCATTCGCCACGCACTAAATGGACAAGTCCCTCTGATCGGCTTTTCAGGTAGCCCTTGGACCTTGGCGACTTACATGGTGGAAGGAGGCTCTAGTAAAGACTTTCGTCATATTAAAGCGATGATGTATCAATCGCCAAAGACACTGCACACCTTATTGGATAAGCTCGCTCAATCCGTCACTCACTATTTAAATGGCCAGATCAAAGCCGGCGCGCAAGCAGTACAAATCTTTGACACTTGGGGCGGTGTTCTCAGCGGCCCTATGTATCAGCAGTTCTCTTTGTTGTATATGAAGCAAATCATGGATGGACTCATTCGTGAACACAATGGCCAAAAAATCCCAGTGATTTTATTCACTAAAAATGGCGGCCAGTGGTTGGAAAATATCGCCGCCACAGGCCCGGATGCCTTAGGGTTAGATTGGACGACAGACATTGGCGAAGCCAGAGCTCGTGTCGGAAACCAGGTCGCTCTTCAAGGCAACATTGATCCGTGTGTACTGTATGCCGATCAGGATGTCATTGAACGCGAAGTAGAAGCGGTACTGTCCAGCTTTGGGCATGGTAGCGGACACGTGTTTAACCTAGGCCATGGCATTCATCAATTTGTGAACCCAGATCACCCTAAATATCTGATCGATGCGGTTCATAATCTTGGTCGCCAGTACCATGAGACAAAATACGATGATTTGGATGCGATGAACGGACTGTAATCTGCTGGAAATATAGGCTATATCCACTGAGATTGTGGCGACTTTGGTAAGAGAGTGTTATTTTTATGCTAATGAACGCTTTATCAGAATGGAGAGAAAAGAATGAAATTAATCACAGCCATTGTTAAGCCCTTTAAACTAGACGAAGTTCGCGAGGCGCTTTCTGAAATTGGCATCAACGGCATCACAGTGACCGAAGTAAAAGGATTTGGTCGCCAACGTGGTCATACTGAACTATACCGCGGCGCCGAATATGTGGTGGACTTTCTACCTAAAGTTAAATTGGAGCTTGCCGTAGAAACAGATCAAGTTGAGCGCGCAATTGAAGCCATCCAGAGCAGCGCTAACACAGGTAAAATTGGCGATGGTAAAATCTTCGTCACAGCGTTAGAACAAATCATCCGTATCCGTACTGGTGAAACTGGCGCAGAAGCCATCTAAAGCCAATACAGATCCATCTAGCAAATCGCCCGTTTTAGCATTAAAACGGGCTTTTTTTGACCTTCACTTTTTTCAACGTTTCCAAAGTTGTCGCTTCTTCCGATTATTCGGCGCGGCTTCTGTTACCACATTACCTTGTTTATTCCGTTCATCTCTTGGGGTCATACCAAAAAAGCTTTTGTAGGTGGTACTAAAATGCGGCGCTGACCCAAAGCCACAATCTCGCCCTATTTCGGTGATCGATTTGTCGGAGTTAAGCAAACGCTGTTTTGCTTGTTGCAGCCTTAATTCCAAATAATAACGCGATGGAACCACCTCTAAATGTGTTTTAAAGAGCCGCTCTAAATGGCGACGCGAAATGCCCAAGTGATATGCAATGTCTTCGGAAGACAGAGGCTCCTCAATATTTGCCTCCATTAGCTGTACCGCCTCCACTAACTTAGGTTGACCACTGCCAATGCGCGCTTGCAATGGAATGCGTTGTGGATCGTCATGTGCACGAATACGTTCACAGACAAATTGCTCGGAAATATTACTCGCCAACAACATGCCATGTTGCTTACCAATCAGAAACAACATCATATCCATGGCCGCAGTACCACCACTGCAAGTATATCGATCTTGATCCACTTCAAATAAGTGATCCGACACTATGGTTTGAGGAAATTCATCGCGTAAATTGGCAATACTCCACCAATGTA
Organism: Marinomonas aquiplantarum; assembly: GCF_003314975.1. GTDB lineage: Bacteria > Pseudomonadota > Gammaproteobacteria > Pseudomonadales > Marinomonadaceae > Marinomonas > Marinomonas aquiplantarum. The sequence continues at coordinate 362,821 of NZ_QNRF01000002.1, read as the reverse complement.
TGGTTGCTCGGTAACCATCCAATAAGCCCGTTTTGGCTAAAAGGTAGCTTCCTGTGCAGATTCCTCCTAAAGAAATCCCTTTATTGGCTTGCTTCTTGATCCAATTTTCTAAAGTTTTATTTTCGTTTTTTGTCACTGGCGAGGCCCCACAGACAAAAATAGCATCCAAACCACTCGGCGCATCACTTGTTAGGTAATCCGCTAAGCTTGTAACCCCTGTATTAGAAGGGACTTCGCGACTTTCATGACTGATAGTGCAAAATGAATAAAGCTCTTTTCCGGTGACCCAGTTCGCCATATGTAAAGTTTCAATGGCAGATGAAAAACCCAACATAGAATAGTTAGGCAAAAGCAAAAAACCGTATTTTTGTGGCTTTTTACTGGCTTGCATGATTTCTCTTGATGCGAATTCACTCTTGTACAAAATATTATCCTGCGAACTAGGGACTAAAAAGGGGTTTATTTCGTTTAAAATGGATATTAAAGGCTTTTTTCATATTATGACGGAGTTTTACGGACGAGAAAACCGATTATGAAAAAAGAGTGTCGCAATTAGAAAACTAGATAGCTATTAAAGAGGTGAAATTTTCATAATAATCTTAAATAGAGTCCGAAATCAAAACTTTCAATAAGTCACATTTACAACTAGTTTTAAAAAGACCCAACACTCATGAGGGATTGAGTTCACATGACTGATCATAAAAAAACCGAATTAATAGAACGCGTTGAGTTAGAAATTAACGACCATTTTGGTCGTGCTGATGCGAATGATTTAATTCAATTAGCCCGCCTATACTTCCAGGACTCTCTAACGGAAGATTTGGCAAATGAAAGTATTGAAAACCTTTACGGCACCATTGTATGTTTGTGGGATTTTCTGAAGCAAAAAACACCACAAAAGCCAAAGGTACGCGTTTATAACCCAAATTACGAAGAGCACAGTTGGCAATCCACACACACTGTGATCGAAGTGTTAACAGAAGACATGCCTTTCCTTGTCTCCTCTTTCAACATGGCGCTGGTTCGTCTTGGCCACACTATTCATCTTACCGCCCACCCAGCCATTCCAGTTGAACGCAATAAGAAGGGTGAATTACAAAGCATAAACCCTGAGTCAAAAAACTTTGAAGCCTTAATTCGCTTTGAAATCGACCGTCTGTCCGATACCAATTTGTTAGACCAAATTAAAGATGAAATTCTTAAGAGTCTAGCTGACGTTAGCAAAACCGTGGCAGATTGGCCTCAAATGAAAGCAAACATGAGTGAGGTTATCCGTGAATCGGAGCAACTTTCTCACTTAAAAGACGATAAAGAACATCAGGAAATTCTCGACTTCCTGCGTTGGGTAGAGAACGATCATTTCACTTTTATCGGTTTCCGCGCCTACGATCTGACCAAAGAAGGTAATGAAACTCACCTGAAACTTGTAGAAGGTTCAGGCTTAGGAACCTTCCGTGACATCAATGACAAAAAAGTGAAACGTGACATTGTCTTGCAAGACAATCTCGCCAATCTAGCGGTCGACAGCAGCAATATTTTAATCTTGACGAAATCAACCGCCATTTCAACGGTGCATCGCCCTGTTCACTTAGACTACCTTGGCATTAAGCGTTTTGATAAACATGGCAACGTCATTGGCGAATGGCGCTTCTTTGGTCTGTATTCATCTGCCGCTTACATCGCTCGTCTTCAAGACATTCCATTGCTGCGCAAAAAGCTGGATGTGATCGTTGAGAAAGCCAATGTAGATCCGAACAGCCACAAGGGCAAAAACCTAAAACACATTCTAAACAGCTACCCTCGTGACGAAATGCTGCAGGCGCCAGTAGAAGAGCTGTTCGGCACTATTGAAAGCATTCTCGCTATTCAAGAGCGCCGTCAATTACGTGTTTTCCTACGCAAAGACATTTATGGTCGTTTCCTCAATGCTTTGGTGTATGTACCGAGAGATCGCTACAACACAGAACTGCGCATGAAGATGCAAGACATTTTGATGTCGGCTTGCAATGGCACCAGCTCAGAGTTCAATGTGCAGTTTTCTCAGTTGGTGTTAGCTCGAGTCAACTTCACTATCCAAATCGCTGACCCAAAACAAAGCCCGACCATCGATGCTGAAGACATCCAACGTAAAATGCAGGATGCCATGAGCTCATGGGAAGACAAACTCTTGTCTGCGCTACACAAAAGCAATGGAGAAGAAAGCGGCAATCAGCTTTTCAATGAATACGTTCCCTACCTACCGGCAGCTTACCGTGAGGATTTCTCACCAAATGCAGCGGTTCTAGACATTGAACGTCTATCGCAATTAGCGGACGAAGGGGATATTTCCACTCACATATACCGTCAAGTTGGCCAAGCGAAGAATAACTATTTCTTTAAAGTTTATGGCACGGGAACCACACTCATACTATCCGATGTACTGCCTATCCTAGAGTGCATGGGCTTACGCGTTTTAGAGGCTCGCCCATACGAACTGGATCAAAACGGTGACGGTACCGCCAATACTTGGGTAGTCGAATTTGCGATTAGCGTTGACGCTGACGTTAACCTAGAGAAAAACACCCAACGAGAGGCATTCCAAGATGCCTTCAATCAGATATTTGTTCGTCGAGTAGAGAACGACCGTTTCAATGCCCTGGTATTGAGCGCTTCGCTTACTTGGCGTCAGGTCACCATGTTACGAGCGCTAACTAAGTACTTGATGCAATTACAATTGCCTTTCTCTGTGCAATACATGCAACAAACCTTAGAGAAAAACGCAGGCATTGCTCGCCTGTTGGTACAACTGTTCGAGCAACGTTTTGACCCTGCGCAAACGGCGAAACGTGATGACAAGGTGCAAAAACTCTTAGAAAAAATCGACCTAGAGTTGGACCAAGTGGCCAACCTCGATGAAGACCGCATTTTGAAACACTACTTGTCGGTTATTCAAGCCATGCTCAGAACCAACTTCTACCAGCATGATGAACAAGGTCAAATCAAAGATTATGTGTCTTTCAAACTAGATCCATCACAAATTCCTGCCGTACCACTCCCGCGTCCGAAGTTCGAAATCTTTGTCTACGCACCTTGGGTGGAAGGGGTTCACATGCGTGGCGGTAAAGTCGCTCGTGGTGGTTTGCGCTGGTCTGACCGTATGGAAGATTTCCGTACCGAGGTCTTAGGCCTAGTAAAAGCACAAATGGTGAAAAATGCCGTCATCGTGCCTGCAGGTGCGAAAGGGGGCTTTGTCGCGAAGCAACTGAAGAAAAACGCCTCACGTGAAGACGTTCAAGCAGAAGTCGTTCATTGCTACACAACCTTCATCAGTGGTTTACTCGACATCACGGATAACTTGGTACAAAACCAAGTCGTTCCACCAACGTCGGTACAACGTTACGACGAAGACGACCCTTATCTAGTCGTAGCAGCAGACAAAGGAACGGCCACCTTCTCTGACCTCGCCAACAGCATTTCAGAGAAATACGGCTTCTGGCTAGGCGATGCCTTCGCCTCCGGTGGATCAAACGGTTACGACCATAAGAAAATGGGTATCACGGCTCGTGGTGCTTGGGAGTCGGTTAAACGCCAATTCAAAGAGATTGGAATTGACTGCCAGACAACAAACTTCACCGCTGTCGGCGTCGGTGACATGGCTGGTGACGTATTTGGTAATGGGATGTTGCTGTCTGAGCACACTTGCTTAGTCGCGGCCTTCAACCATCTGCACATCTTTATTGATCCAACACCTGATGCAGCCAGCTCGTTTGCTGAACGAGAACGCTTATTTAAGCTACCGCGCTCATCATGGGAAGATTACAATAAAGAACTCATCTCTAAAGGCGGCGGCATCTTTAGTCGTACGGCTAAATCTGTGCCAATCAACGCAGATATCCGTAAAGCCCTTGGTATTGAAGGTAACGTCAAATCCATGGCACCTACAGATCTGATTAATGCCATCTTGAAAGCCCCAGTCGATTTGTTGTGGAACGGCGGTATCGGCACCTATGTCAAAGCCGAATCAGAGTCTCATGCAGATGCGGGAGACAGCGCCAACAATGGCTTACGTGTTAATGGTAAAGAATTGCGCTGCAAGATTGTTGGTGAAGGCGGTAACCTAGGTTTGACTCAACTGGGTCGTATCGAATTCGCCCAAAATGGCGGCTTGATCAGTACTGACGCCATCGACAACTCTGCGGGTGTAGACAGCTCTGACCATGAAGTAAACATTAAGATCCTACTCAATCGAGTGGTTGAAAATGGCGACATGACAGAGAAGCAGCGTAATACCCTGCTGGCTAAAATGACCGATGAAGTGGGTGATCTAGTATTACGCCATAACCTCGGACAGAGCCATGTCTTGTCTTTGATTAATTCACGTGCACCGGAAAAACTGGCAGACCACTGGCGTTTGATTCAATCCTTGGTACGCGAAGGCCGCTTAAACCGTGAAATTGAATTCTTACCAACCGATGGACAAATTCGTAAGCGCCTTAACAAAGGCCAAGGCTTAACGCGCCCAGAAATTTCAGTCTTGTTGGCTTACTCTAAAATTAAACTGTCTGAACAATTGGTCGAAGACGGCATTGGCGAAGATACGGACCTGATGACGCAAATCAATCAGTATTTCCCAACCGAACTCACCAAACGCTTTGGCGATCAGATGGCCTCACACCCATTGGCGCAAGAGATCATTGCTGGCCATGTTACCAACAACCTTGGTAATCGTATGGGAGCCTCTTTCACCACTTACATGCAAGAAGAAACCAGTGCATCTGCACTTAATGTCGTGCGTGCTTACTTGGCGGCAGAAGATATTTTTGGCATCCCTGCACTTTGGGACGCCATTAATAGCCTAGATTTTGTCGTTCCCAATGAGGTTCTAAATGATCTCCTGATCCGCATTCAAGGCTTGTTAGAGCGCGCTACTTTATGGCTACTTCGCAACACACGTGAAAGCCTATCTATTCAGCGCTTAATTGATACCTACAAGCCAGGTGTCGATGTCATCAGAGCTAACATCCAAGCCATTCTGACAGAGCCTAGCCAAGCCCACTTGGCAGACATCAAAGCAGAATTAACGGATAAAGGCATCCCTGAAGATATGGCGGAAACCTTGTCTTCATTGAATTACCTCTTCTATGGCTTTGATATCATACGCGTTGCTAGCAACACCGAGAGCGAAGTACTGGATGTGGCGCAAACCTATTTTGCCCTTGAAATGGACTTAGAGCTGCATTGGTTACGTCAACGTGCTGCACAATTGCCAGCTGAAGATATGTGGCAACGTCGTGCGAAAGCAGGACTAGGTGATGAAGTGGATAATAGCTTGCGAACGCTTACTCAAGAGGTTATTCAATCTAACCCTGAGATAAAAGCGCTTGATCAAAGACTGACCAGCTGGCAAGAGTCTAATCACGATAGCATTAAACACTATCGTACGACCTTCAGCGAAATTAAAGTCGAAAGCGAATTAACCCTTGCAATGGTCACCGTTGCTATTCGTGAGTTAAGAAATCTGATATAAACCAATGGGTGGTCGCCAATGCGGCCACCTATTTTTTCATGAGGATATAAACGTGACACAAGAAATAACGAGAGCAACCTTTGATGAAGTCATGGTTCCTAATTACGCACCTTCGGCAATCATTCCAGTGCGTGGTGAAGGCTCTCGCGTATGGGACACAGAAGACAAAGAATACATTGATTTTGCTGGCGGCATTGCCGTCACGGCATTGGGTCATTCCAATCCAACTCTAGTCGACGTCATGCGTGAGCAAGCAGGAAAAATCTGGCACCTTTCCAATGTAATGACAAACGAACCTGCATTGCGACTAGCAAAAAAATTGACCGACAAAACATTTGCCGACCGTGTGTTCTTCGCCAACAGTGGCGCAGAAGCCAACGAAGCGGCATTTAAACTGGCACGCCGTTACGCATACGATCATTTCGGCCCAGAAAAGCATGAGATCATTGCGTTTTACAAATCCTTTCATGGACGTACTTTGTTCACTGTTTCAGTGGGTGGACAAGCAAAATACAAGGAAGGGTTTGAACCAACACCAGCTGGCATCAAACATTGCGATTACAACGACATTGAACAGCTGAAAGCCATCATCAGCGACAAGACCTGTGCTGTTGTTATGGAACCCATTCAAGGCGAAGGCGGTATCATTCCTGCCGATCTTGAATTTGCCAAGCAAGTGCGTGAACTTTGTGATCAGCACAACGCCTTATTAGTTTTTGACGAAGTGCAATCAGGTGTTGGCCGAACAGGCACTCTGTTTGCCTACGAGCAAACAGGTGTCACCCCAGACATCATGACATCAGCAAAGTCTTTAGGTAACGGCTTTCCTGTTGGCGCCATGTTAGCGACCGAGAGTGTTGCAAAAAGCTTTGCATTTGGTACTCATGGCAGCACGTATGGTGGCAATCCAATGGCTTGTGCCATTGCTGAGGCGGTTGTCGACATCATCGACACCCCTGAAGTACTTGAAGGTGTGAAAAAACGTCATGAGTTATTTGTGACAGGCTTGAACGCCATTGATCAGAAATACCATATCTTTAAAGAAATACGTGGTATGGGTCTATTAATCGGTGCTGAAGTGGTGGATGAGTACGCAGGTCAAGCTGGCAAATTTGTGACCGCCGCTGCAGAAGAAGGTTTGTTCATGTTAGTTGCAGGGCCTGACGTATTACGATTTGCCCCCTCTCTGATCATTCCTGAGCAAGACATCGCGGAAGGTTTAGCACGTCTAGAGAAAGCTATCGCTACGGTGATCGCACAAACTCAAGCGGCTTAATCAGATCACACACATTAGAGACAACTTAAAATCGGGCCTTGTGCCCGATTTTTTTATGTTAACCCTATCTTAACGAAACTTTTTGATCGCCATTCAGTCATAATACTAATTAAATCAATGAGTATGATTATCGTCTTTTTTGCAGATTCCTTAGTTCACGATGAATTGTGCTTCTCAACGGACTAGTTTAAGCTCATTTTCATACGTTAGGATTAATTGGGCTAGGATGGCTTCAATACTCACCACAGACATAGAGAAACTAATACGTGTTCCATTCTTTTTTCCCTAACCCCAAGCTGTTCTTTTTAAGTTTTCTTGTTTGGGCACTTGTCGGTGTCCTTGGCTGGTATTTAGTCATGCAAGACTTAGGAAGCTATTTAAGCCTAGGAAATTTAATTGGCCTAACCTTCCCAGAACCCCTAGCTACCGGCGCAGAACCGGCAGCGCAAGCCGCTTTCCAAGAAGCCTCTAAAGGTGCCGCAACCTTCTGGCTCTACCAATACATACTCATTTGTTATGGGATTTTTATCGCAGCTTGGATGATATTTGGCGGTCATAAGTGGGCAAAATGGTCTGTTCTTGGCTCGGGTATTATCATTTTTGTGACATGGTTTAGCGTTCAGCTCAATGTCATGTTTAACGAATGGTATGGCAGTTTTTACGACCTTATTCAGAAAGCCCTATCAGCCCCGAACTCCATTACATTAAATGACTATTACTCCCAACTTAGCACCTTTCTAGGGTTGGCAGCCGTCTATATCAGCATTGTGGTTTTAAAGCATTTTTTCGTTAGTCATTATGTTTTCCGCTGGCGCACTTCAATGACCGAATACTATTCATCCAAATGGCAACAAGTTCGTCATATTGAAGGGGCATCACAACGTATCCAAGAAGATACCATGCGCTTTGCAAGTATTATGGAAGGACTGGGCGTCAGACTGATTGGTTCGGTGATGACACTGTTGGCTTTCCTGCCTGTTTTATGGGCCTTGTCCGGTCATGTAAAAGAGCTGCCGATTCTTGGTGAGGTTTCTCAGTCTCTTGTCTTCATCGCCCTCTTTTGGTCTATTATCGGCACCGTTTTACTCGCTCTCGCTGGGATTAAACTACCAGGGCTAGAGTTCAACAACCAAAAAGTGGAAGCCGCATATCGAAAGGAACTAGTTTATGGGGAGGACAATGAAAACAGAGCTGAACCCATCACACTGGCTGAACTGTTCAGCAATGTGCGTAAAAACTATTTCACTCTATATTTTCATTATTTGTATTTTAACGTTGTTCGCTATGGCTATTTACAAGCTGGCGTACTGGTGCCACTTATTGCCTTGGGCCCATCTATTGTGGCCGGCGCAATCACCTTTGGTATTTTCCAGCAAATTAACAATGCCTTTAATCAGGTGGAAAATTCCTTCCAGTTTTTAGTCAATTCATGGACCACCATTGTTGAATTGCTATCCATCTACAAACGTCTAAAGTCTTTTGAAGCCATGATAGATAATAAACCACTACCTAGTGAAGATGGCCACATTTCAGGCGACTCAACACTCATGTAAGACAACTCATCAGCGACAAAAAAGCCCCAGCAAGTTTGACTTGCTGGGGCTTTTTAAAGGATTGTCTCAAAACTGAGCCATTAACCATCACACATTTATGTTGATGTTCTGTCCTAGATTATCGGTTGTCGTGTGCGAACCACTGCTTGCCGCAGGGGTTGTTGGCTCTGTGGCACGCTCTAGCAATTGTAGATTTTGCTGAGCTTCTTGCTGCTGAGCGGCTTTTGCCAAATTGGCTTGATACACTTCGCTCGCAAAGTCCATCGCCGGCCCACCACTAACACCATTCACTTCTGCCATATTCCCTCCTCTCTCGCTCATCGCGTTGGAGATCGATGTATAAAACATCGTCAATTACATTCTGTTCAAAAAACAGTCAATAGCAAAAGTATAGTGGATTCACAATGAATTTACGAATCGTTTTTCCTTTACCGCTTTAGCAAAACCACTAAAGCAGCTCGTTACGCACAAAGCTTTCCCATAGTTCATTGATTAAGCTTTGGTTTTTCTGCAAATCTTCCGCCTGCACAACACGACCTTGCTTCTGTAATGCTTGGCGATGGGTACGAGCTCGAAACAAAGTGTATGTCTCAATCATGCCCGCCACTTTCTCCGCAGGCAGCAAGCCAAGCTCTGACAGTGCCTCTAACTGCCGGACATTATCTGAATAAGTCATCAGTTCGGGATGTTGGCAAGACCAAGCCAGAACAAAGTATTGCACCATAAACTCAATGTCTATGATGCCACCAGCTCCCTGCTTTAAATCAAAGCCTTTTTCTTTACTGCCCGTGTCTAAGTGTGAACGCATTTTCTCACGCATTTTGATAACTTCGGCTCGCAATACAGATCGATCACGAACCGTCGCTATGATGCCTTTACGACACTCTTCAAACCGGTTCAATAACGCGGGATCACCGGCTAAACCACGTGCTCGGGTTAATGCTTGATGCTCCCACACCCAAGCTTCTTTTTGTTGATAATCTTTAAAAGCTTCTAAGCTCGAAACCAATAGCCCTGAATTACCAGACGGGCGTAATCTCATGTCCACTTCATACAAACGCCCAGCGGCGGTAAAACTGGTGATCATATGGATCAGTCTTTGACCTAGGCGCGTATAAAAAGTCAGGTTATCAATACTTCGTGTACCGTCAGTACTGCCATTCCCCTGCGCGTCGTGAATAAAGACTAAGTCTAAATCCGAGTCGTAACCTAGTTCCCAACCACCCGATTTGCCGTACCCAATAATGGCCAGTTGAGGCTCGTGAAACGCTTCGCCATAGCTCACCGGATAGCCATGTTTTTTGGTTAAATAAAACCAAGATTGTTTTAAAACTTGCTCTAACAACACTTCCGCAAGCCAAGTTAAGTGATCACTCACTTTCATGACAGGTAGAATGCCTGTGATATCACAAGCCGCTATGCGCAAAATAATAGAGCGTCTGAATCGACGCATGGCATCCATCTGAGCTTCTTCATCGTCTTCTGGCAAGCGCAATAAAATTTGCTTTAACTCATCTTCCAGCATGGCTTTATCAGGCGGTGAAAATAACGTATTGGCATCCAACAATTCATCTAATAAAGCAGGCGTTGTGGAAATGGCCTCTGTAAACCAAGCACTTTCCCGACATAATCTAATCAAGTGCGTCAATGCTGTTTGATTTTCACACAGCAAAACCAAATACGCCGTTCTACGAAGCACAGCCTCTAGAATAGGGAATACCCTTTCAAGCACCAAATCCGGGTTATCTTCCTCTTCAAGTTGACTCATAAATGCCGCTAAAAAGAGCGCCAACCGTTCTTGTCCAATGGGTTGCATAAACACCAAAGTACGTGAACTCAACAGCTGAGAGATGCGCTGTACAACAAGCTCCTGTTGTTGCCATGAAATATTAGCAATGGCATCTCGAATCGCATCTTCATCTCCTGGCACTTTTAATAAAATCCGCCACGTTTCTTGCTGCTCTTTGCCTTGATCCGTTTCCTCATCATCCTCGATCAAATCCACAAAGTAATCATGAACTTGGTGTCGAGCAGACCATAAAGCGTCATTTAGTTCCTGCCAACTTTGAAAACCGACCATAATAGCCAGTCGTAAACGAGCCAAATCATCCTCAGGTAAAAGCTGTGTTTGCTCGTCTTTGATTGCCTGCAATGCGTGCTCTGTTCGCCTTAACAACAAATAGGCCTGCTGTAATTGTGTTGTTTCTTGCAGACTTAAATACTCTTGTTGCGCTAAATAAGGCAAAACCTCTAATAAAGCCGGTATTTGTAGCCCCTGATCGCGGCCACCATGAAGAATTTGTAACGCCTGAGCAATAAACTCAACCTCTCGGATTCCGCCCTGACCCAGTTTAATGTTGTGTTCAATCCCCTTACGACGAACTTCTTTCGCAATCATACGCTTTAGATCTCGCAAGGCACCAATGGCCCCGAAGTCTAAATACTTACGATAGACAAACGGCTTTCTTAGGGCTTCAAATGCCATGACATCTTGCTCACTGCCCGCCATAACACGGGCTTTAATCATGGCATATCGCTCCCAATCACGGCCCTGGTCTTGGTAGTAGTTTTCCAGTGAGTCCAAATTCAACACTAAGGCACCAGACTGACCAAATGGTCGCAACCGCATGTCGACACGAAACACAAAACCATCGGCTGTCACTTGATCAAGATGTTGGATAAGTTTTTGACCCAATTTAGTGAAATACTCTTGATGAGAAAGGCTTTTTTTACCGCCTTGAGTGTCGCCATGTTCACGGAAGGCAAAAATCAGATCAATATCAGATGAGAGATTAAGTTCATTACCACCAAGCTTGCCCATGCCAATCACAATCATAGATTGAACATCACCTGCACTATCTAACGCTTGACCATACAAGGAAGCATACTTGTGCTGGCTCCAAAGTAAGCTGGCATTCACACACACATCCGCTAATTTGCTTAAATGGGCAGTCAGAACCGGCAAATCGATTTTTTGCTGTAAATCCAGCGCAATCAGACGCACCATCCACCATTGACGATAAAGGCGCAGACGTTGCAAAAATTGGGGTTCATCTAAATTAAACAGCTGACCAGCGTCTTCCACTGGACTCTCTTGCAGAAAAAAAGCTTCTCCTGCCATCAGGGCGTCAATGGTCGGGGAGATAGATAGGCTTGATAGGGACAACACGTCATCCAACCAGGCAGGATGACGCATAAACATAGTGTGTAAATAATCACTCAATAACCAAAGAGGCTCAAGCGTAGCGATCTGAGTTTTATCCAAACCCTCTAAGCAGCATCTTGCCCGCGCTTCTTGCAGTTGCTCTAACAGCAATACTCGGTTTTCTATGGACTCACAATAAACGTCATAACTGGGGTTTTCAGAAGGTATAAACAAGACACTGTCCTTACTGTTGCCATCACTTAAATCATCTATATTAGTGGCTTTGTTGATTAAGCCACTGACCAATTTTCAACATTAAAGAGCCGACGGATTTCAGTCCAGCCAATAGCTCAAGAACCTTGTCCTCATCCGCTTTATATAATTCCCCTAACGCGTTATCCAAATCCACTAAAGCATGGTCTAAATGCGCAGGTAAACAAGGTCGTAATTGATGTATTGTGTGTCTGAAAGGTTGCAGTAACACCTCATCCTGCATAAAAAACATGGCTTCCCAATAGATCAGCCATACTTCATACCAATAAGCCGCTAATGCTAAGCGACTGACCGAGCCAACTGGTTTCTGAGGAAACTCAATTTCTCCCTGCTTCAATCGAACGCCTTTCTGAGCTTTGGATACCACACTCACTTGAACAGGAACACACTCAGCAATACGCAAAGCAAATTCGTATAAGGCTGCTTCAGGGCCATTTTTCAGTTCAAGCTCTAATTCACAAATGCTGTCTTCACCATAGGGTGAGGTCACCTTACCTTGATCACAGACCACTTCCATCTTAGTGTCACCTTGCTGGATGAGCCAAACTTGGCGTTGGAAGTCAGTACGGTAAGCTTGTTGTAATTGACGGCTCCATGTCATGGCGACTAAATCGTCAGGAAGTGGTACCTCTTTTAACAAAGATAAATCCAGACAGTCGCTTTCCAATTGCCATTCCCACTCACCTCTGGCATGCATGCCAACTCGACTGGTGCCTCGCGTTTTTACCGTTTGGATAAATTGATCGTTAACGGCACGAATGCGCAATGCCATGCCCCCCGACATCAATTGGCCATCTTCGGTATCATAGTAGGCATTCATTAAGTTAAGAGTAGGCTGGCGGGATACAGTATCATCGTCAGACTGAGCACATATTTCATCAAGAAAATCGCTCGCAGACTTGAGATACTCAGACTGAAGCATTAACTTAAGTTCTAGCTCGGTAGCCATAATTTACAAACCTCTAGTGCCTTTGCCAGACAGCAGCAAAGAAAAACATAACCAAGCAAGTGTAACAGAAGCCCCAGCGTAGTAATATTGGCTAATTATTCGGATTTAAAGGAAGGCCTATGCCCGCTCTACCGTCACTGATTGATATGATGACTCAACTGATCGCGTCTCCTTCCATCAGTTGCAGTCAAGCTCATTGGGATCAATCCAATAAAGGCGTTATTGAACTACTGGAATCTTGGCTTAGCTCACAAGGCTTTCAATGTGAAGTCATGCCCCTACCCGGCCAACCAAACAAGTTCAACTTGATTGCAACTAAAGGACAAGGCCATGGTGGTTTAGTTCTCTCAGGGCACACCGACACGGTACCGTATGATGAAGGACGTTGGCAGTCCGACCCCTTTACATTACAAGAGCGCGATCAAAAGCTTTATGGGCTAGGTTCCTGCGACATGAAAGGCTTCTTTGCGATTGTATTAGACACCATTCGAGACATGGCTCTTCATGAATTAAATGAACCTCTGATCATACTCGCCACGGCAGACGAAGAAAGCTCCATGTCTGGTGCAAGAGCATTAGTCCAACAAAATAAGCTCAATGCCCGCTACGCTTTAATTGGCGAACCCACTTCCTTAACGCCGATTTATGCCCATAAAGGCATCATGATGGAACGCATTCAAGTCACCGGACAAGCAGGACATTCTTCCAATCCAGCCCTTGGTAACAATGCCCTTGATGCCATGCACCATGTCATGTCTGAACTCATGACCTTTCGTAATGAACTCAAGCGCGATTACCAAGATGCCAACTTCCTCATCGATTACCCAACCATGAACTTTGGCTGTATTCACGGTGGAGACAACCCAAATCGCATTTGTGGACGCTGTGAATTGGAATTCGATCTTAGGGCCTTACCAGGCATGAGCAACCAGTCTTTAATGGCAGAGATTGCTCAGCGCCTACCAAGCATAGAAGAAAAAACTGGCACGCAAATACAACTGAACAGCTTGTTTCCAGATGTGCCCTCTTTTTATACACCAGTTGAATCCGCTATTATTAAAGCCTGTGAAACACTCACGGAGCGCCCAGCGGAAACAGTTGCTTTCGCCACCGAGGGCCCTTTCCTCAATCAAATGGGCATGGAAACTCTCGTGCTTGGCCCCGGTTCCATCGACCAAGCTCACCAGCCCAATGAGTTTATGGCGCTGGACCAAATACAACCAATGCAAAAGGTAATTCGTGGTTTAATTGAACGTTTTTGCCTTCAATCCAATGAGTCGAATTAAATGAGAAGCAGCGTGCCTGAAGAGCTCAATTATGTGGATTGGTTCCGCCATTCCTCTCCTTATATTAATGCCCATCGGGGCAAAACCTTTGTCATTCTTATTCCTGGTGAAGCCGTAGAATGCACACACTTTTCAAGCATTATCCATGACTTGGCATTGCTTGATTCGCTGGGTATTCGCTTGGTGCTCGTACAAGGCGCACGACCACAAATCAACCGCGTGCTATCCAATCACCATACTTCAACCCCATTGGACAGCGATTACCGAGTGACGCCTCAAAGCCAACTACTGGACGTCATCCAAGCGTCCTCTGCGGTTCGAGTGCAATTAGAAGCACAATTGTCCATGGGATTATCTAATACCCCTATGGATGGCGCTCGTCTTAAAGTCTGTAGTGGTAACTATGTCATCGGACGTCCACTCGGTGTTGTTGATGGTGTGGATTATGGCCACACAGGAGAAGTTCGCCGAATCGATACGGAAGCGATTTTCCGTTTATTAGAAGATGACAACATGGTGCTCTTGCCTCATTTAGGCTTTTCACCCACCGGCGAAGTCTTTAACCTCAAAAGCGAAGATGTGGCAACACAAGCCGCGATTCAACTAAAAGCCGATAAATTGATCATTTATACGGACGAAGAAGGCGTCTTCAATCAAGCGGGAGAACTTTACTCAGAACTGTTGGCGAAAGACGCCGAAGCCATCTTAACAGGTCACTCATTACAACAATTGACGCAAAACGCGCTAGAAGCCTGTGTACAATCCGTTCGACACGGCGTACCTCGTGCTCATTTAATTTCCTATCATGAAAACGGCGGGCTTCTCAGAGAGCTCTTCACCCGTGAAGGCTCAGGCACCATGATAGACGAAGACAGTTACGAGCAACTGCGCCCTGCTCATATAGACGATGTTGGCGGCATGATGGCCCTTTTGGCCCCGTTAGAGGAAAAAGGCGCTTTAGTGAGACGCTCACGAGAGCTGCTAGAAAACGAAATCGATCGCTTTATTGTCATTGAACGAGATGGTGCCATTGTCGCCTGTGCTGCTTTATATCCTTTCGAACAGGAGCAAGCCGGAGAACTGGCTTGTTTAGCCGTATCGCCAAACTACCGAGGTTCCAACCGAGGTGAACGCTTACTAAAAGGCATTGAACAAGCAGCCAAACAGCAATGTTTAAGCACTTTATTCTTGCTCACGACCCGCACCGCTCACTGGTTTATTGAGCGCGGTTTTAGCGAGACCACATTGGCCAGTTTGCCCATGCAAAAACAGGCGCTTTATAACTATCAGAGAAACTCAAAAATCTTCTCTAAACAATTATAAAGTTCGACGCTGGAAACCCGTATAAACGATTTTCAACTAAAAAAGGCGACCATGTGGTCGCCTTTTCGTGTTTTAAGATAAGGTGTTATTCAACGATTTTAAACGGAATAAACATAGGATAGCCTTGGCGAATGACTCGCATAGGCACCGAACGTCCGGTTGGAATGTCTTTGGCGATTTGAATAAAATCCGTCACGCCATTAATGCGTTGACCATTTAGCATGGTAATCACATCACCTTGCTGCAGACCATTACGAGCAGCCGTCCCACCCAGTACTTGCTCAATTACCACACCATGATCAATGCTGTAGTTTTTTGCCATTTCTGCAGGCACTTCACCAACGATCATACCTAAACGATTTTGATCTTGTTGTGATTGAGCGATGACTTTTGGATCTGCTGGTCGACCTTCTAAAGTAATCTCAATGGTTTGCTCTTTACCATCGCGATACACTTGCGCAGTCACTTCCTCACCCGCTTTCATACGACCAACTACATAAGGCAACTCGCCAGAATGTTCGATCTCTTCGCCATTAAAACGCATGATGATGTCACCTGATTGTAAACCTGATTTTTCAGCAGGTGAATCCGGTAACACACGACTAATTAAGGCACCATTTGGACGATCAAGACCAAAAGATTCCGCCAAGTCATTACTCACATCTTGAATCAATACGCCTAACCAAGCACGAGACACTTTGCCGTCTTTTTTCAACTGATCCACGACAGACATCGCTACGTTCGATGGAATCGCGAAAGACACACCCATGAAACCACCTGAACGGGTGTAAATTTGTGAGTTAATACCCACTACCTCGCCATCCAAGTTAAACAATGGTCCGCCAGAGTTTCCTGGGTTAATCGCAACATCTGTTTGAATGAAAGGAACGTAACTATCAGACGGTAAATTACGCCCTGTCGCACTGACAATCCCAGCGGTTACCGTGTAATCAAAGCCAAATGGGGAACCGATTGCTAACACCCATTGACCCGGCTTTAGCTTATCTGAGTCGGCCATTTTCACGATCGGCAAATCATCTGCTTCAATTTTCAGCAAGGCCAAATCCGTTCTTGGATCCGTCCCCACTAAGGTCGCTTGATATTCGCGACGATCACTTAGTCGAACATGAATTACATCGGCGCCATCAATCACATGATTATTGGTTAATACATAACCGTCATGGGAGATAATGAAACCCGAACCAAGTGAGCTACGTTGCCCTTGCTTTGGCGGAGTTTGCTGACCAAATGGTTGCTGCCCAAAGAAGTGCTTGAAGAATTCATTTAACTCTTCATTGTTTGGACTGTATTGACGGCCACTTTCATTGGCCGTTCTCGTGGTCACCGTTTGTTCCGTACTGATGTTCACGACTGCGGGGGAAGCATCATCCACTAACTCAGTAAAGTCAGGCAATGAGGCCGCGTGAGTTAACATGGAAGTCATCATAACCGTGCTGACAACTAACACACTAACGTGTTTAAGCAATCTGTTCATTAATTGGTCTCCTTAAAACGTACCAAATTCATTACAGTGCCAGGTGAAGAAGGACGTCAGTTAAGGCGAAAACAGCAACGGGCTGACTTCATCCTGAACCGATTCAATTCTTAAAACTTTTGGGTAAAAATCTTGATTATGGGCAGAGCGATTCGCTTTGTGTCGAGCAAACCACAAACCACCAACAAAGCCTAACAAACTGAGTAGCACAGACAGCTCATTTGAGTCCGTCCATAAAGCAGGCAATATGGCACCAAATACCATGCCAAGCAAGGGAATCAAATACATCCAAACAGAGGCTTGCAACAGAGTGTCTTCTGGTATGCCAATGACCACACGCTGACCGACTTCAACAGACAATGGATCAACGGCTTTCATACGCATGCGATTGGCTGGGGAAACTTGTGCAATAGCATGATGGCCACACCCATGACGAGCACGACAGCTAGTACAACTGCTGGTACGAATGGTTTCCACCTCCGCAAAGCCAGTTTCAACCGACATTACGGTTCCTGTTTCTTCAATCATTTTCTAGCCTTGGCATAAATACCGTCATCAGTTTTTCGATCGTTGCGCCTGGAACTTCGCCCACCATGGTCAATAAATACAACTGATCCTTCACTTTAAAACTGCTTACACCGGCCATGGTTGCCCCCATACCGACAATGGAAATGGGCTTAGCAGACCTACTCGGCTCAACAAATACCGATATTGTCGCCATACCATCCGATAGCAACAACATACTGGTGCCATGGTTCAATGCTCTTGCTTCAGGCCAAACCAAGCGAAACCCTTCAGGCAACCATTCAAACCGCCACAGATTCTTAATCCGCTGCGGTAAAACTTGCGTTTGTTTTTTGGTGTGTTTCCCCTTGTTGGGGACAAAGTCTTCCTGTTTCAAGTCCGGTTTGAAGTTAACTGAGGTAAACTGAACACGCTCTAACAACTCACCATTTGCTTTAAAGACGTCATGCTTTAACAAAAAATGGTTTTCTTTGTCTAACCAAAACTCATGCCCGTAGCGGTACTCATCTTTTGGTAACAAGCTGACGATAATGGCCTGTCGACCAGCAATGCGATGCGGCTCTTGATTCACCGTCAATTGATAACCTGCTGATAATCGCTCTTCAGCAACTTTTTTCAAGCCTTTAAAGGGCGCTTTAAACGGTGAATGACGATTGGTCATCAAGTCATCGGGATAGACACAAATGATTCTGTCATCAATCCGAACAACTTCAACCTTATCTCCGTCTAAATCCACTAAACTTTCATATTCCATACCTTCCGTGACAATGTGACGTATGCGCATACCATTCATATTGGATGACTCGGAATGGACAAAGACACCATCATAATTGAGCTGGTGAAAAGCCTGAGTCATCTGACGTAACAACTCAACCGCATTTGGCGGTGCTACGGCAGCAAGACTCCACTGAGCAAAACAAAGTAAGCCCACACATAAGCATCTAGTCACAACCGAAAAGTGTCTCATAAGTTACTCTTGTACAGGATAATTAACCACGCGCGCCATTGGGATCATGCCCTGCCCTACGGTCATGGTCGCTTGCTCTGCGTGCTGACGAAGGTACTGTTGCAACTTCACATTGTCTAACGGTAACGCTTGCTGATTTAATTCCGCCAACGGCGTTGCAACAGGCTGAGCACCTTTAACCGGCGACACTTCGGCGGTTAAAGGCGGTTGCGAGACATCAGAGTTAAGTAGCAGGTTACCGCCAAAGACCACCATAAAGGCAACACTTGCTGCCATGGCGACACCCGAAAACATCATTTTCCAATTGACCTTAGATTGCGGCAACGACACCACTTGAGCAGCCAACTCTGGTAACTCTTGCGTTTCACCTTCGGCCTCTAGAGTGTCATGTATGCGCGTCAGTAAATTATTGTTTAAGCCAACCGCAAGCTGTTCATCTTTATGAAGGTATTGTTGAATCGCATGAAATCCTTCCAATTGCCGAGCCAACACATCCGTATCTTGAGCCAACAAGGCTGCAATATCTTGCTCAGTGGCTTCCCCGTCAAACATGGCAGACAAACTGGCCATCGTCTCCGGTGAATGTGTGTTTTGTGATGTCATGACGACTCTCCTGCATCCAAAAAAGGACGAATGTGTTTTTCGACGGCTTCTCGTGCTCGAAAGATACGAGACCGCACCGTTCCAACAGGGCACTCCATGATTAATGAAATATCTTCGTAGCTCAGGCCATCAAACTCCCTTAGGGTCAATGCACTACGCAACTCCTCAGGTAGCATTTCAATAGCATGATAAATGGCTTTCTCAAGTCGATTGCTGTTCAAGTTGGCTTCTGGCGTGGCAATATCAGACAAAGATTCATAGGTGTTAAACACCTCTTCATTATCCAGCTCAACATCCGACTCAGGAGGTCGACGCGAACGACTTACCAAATGATTCTTCGCGGTATTGACAGCGATTCGGTATAGCCAAGTATAAAATGCACTTTCACCACGAAAACTATTAATTGACCGATAAGCCTTGATGAAACTTTCCTGAGCCACGTCTAAGACTTCGCTCTTATCTTGGATATAGCGCCCAATTAACCCCACCACCTTGTATTGGTACTTCACCACCAGCAAATCAAATGCTCGCTTGTCACCCTGTTGTACTTTTTCAACTAACGTCTGATCAGAAGACGTTTCGTGCTGCATAGGCACCTCATGTTTCAACGTCATTACCTTGTGCCTTTGCTCGGTATTGATTAGAGACAACAAACGGCACAGCAAGTTCCCATAAAAACGACAAAGAATCATGAATTTGCATGACTCGGAAGTATTCATTTAATAGCAAGAATAGTAACATTAATTTTTTCGTCAATAATCAGAATTACATTATGAGTCGACAATACCAACATGACATCGTCATCATTGGCGCTGGCGCAGCGGGTTTAACACTGGCCCTAGAGCTGGCGGATCAATATCGCGTGGCCATTCTAACCAAAGCCGACATCCGAGAAGGTTCTACCCTTTATGCTCAAGGTGGCGTCGCGGCGGTATTATCAGATAAAGACACCATAGATTCTCATATTAATGACACCATCGATGCTGGCGTAGAATTAGGTGACCCTGAAGCCATTCGTTTTACCGTTGAACACTCTAAAGCCAGCATTGACTGGCTCATCGACCAAGGCGTACCTTTTACTCGATACGGAGAAAGTGACGAATATCATCTAACAAAGGAAGGTGGACACAGCCATAGACGCATCATTCACAGTGCCGATGCTACTGGACTGGCGATCTCAAAAACTCTGATTAAAAATGCCAGCAACCATCCAAACATTGAATTTTTCCCAGATCGCGTTGCAGTCGACATCATCACAACACAAAAACTTGGTTTGCCTGGCCCCAACCGCGCTGTTGGAGTGTATGCCTTAAACCTAGACGATGACACGATTGAGGTCTTCCAAGGGCAATTTATTTCCCTAGCTTGTGGCGGTAGCAGTAAGGTTTATCTGTATACCAGCAACCCAGATACAGCTTCGGGAGATGGCATTGCAATGGCATGGCGAGCAGGTTGTCGAGTTGCGAACATGGAATTCAACCAATTTCATCCTACTTGTCTATATGATGCTAAAGCCAAAACCTTTTTAATCTCAGAAGCCGTACGTGGTGAAGGTGGTAAGCTATTGCTGCCTGATGGCTCGCGCTTTATGTCTAAATTTGATCCACGAGCTGAGCTTGCCCCTCGTGACATTGTGGCCCGCGCCATTGACCATGAAATGAAGCGCCTTGGTATTCCCCATGTGCTGTTAGACATTTCCCACAAAGACCAGGACTTTATCAAGGAACACTTCCCCACCATCTACAAACACTGTTTGGAATACGGCCATGATATGACCAAAGGCCCCATTCCTGTGGTTCCAGCCGCCCATTATACCTGTGGTGGCGTTGTGGTAGATCGAAACAGCGCGACCGATATAAACAATCTCTATGCCATTGGCGAAACCGCTTACACCGGTTTGCATGGCGCCAATCGATTGGCCAGTAACTCGCTACTTGAGTGCATCGTCTTTGCTCGTTCAGCCGCCAGCCATATTGCGGCTCACACCACTCCCTTACCAAGCATTGTGATTCCAGATTGGGATGAAAGCCAGGTAACCAATTCAGATGAAGATGTGGTGATTACCCACAACTGGCAAGAATTGCGACGTTTTATGTGGGATTATGTGGGCATTGTTCGCACCAATAAACGTTTGCTTAGAGCCAAACACAGAGTGGACTTATTAAGATCTGAAATTCAAGAGTTCTATGCCAACTACAAGGTATCGAATGATCTACTAGAGCTACGTAATCTGGCCGTGGTTGCCGATCTTATTATCCAATCGGCCATGTCACGAAAAGAAAGCCGTGGACTGCACTTTACATTGGATTATCCTGACAAAATGTCGCACAGTGAACCCACTATTTTAACCCCCAAACAGCCCTACTAATTTAAGATTTTTTGCCGTGCAGCAGCTTATCTTGTGCGGCAAAAGACCTTAATAAAGCATAATCTTCACTCTGAAGTTGGTCACGATAGATTAAGTAAAATTGTGGCCATATTCGATGCCAAACAGTATCGACAGACACTCTTTTCGCAATTAACTGAACAGCATTGGCCCGAACGAAATGAAGTCGTACTTGACCATCATGTCGACATAAATACGCACCGTCAGGATCAATCCCAATTTGGCATCTCGGCTGACACCACGCGAAACCAAGCGAGGCGAATACAATCACGCCGTATAGGATAAAAAAAGCCACTTGCCAAACGTCTGGCCACCAATAGAAAGGTATTAATATAAAGCAGGATGCACTAGCGCTAGTCCACAAACCAACGCTAAGCCAAGAGAAGTTAAGTTTAGTGGCTGTCAGGCTGAACACGAGTCACTATGATGTCTACAATGCGAGCCAAATCAGGATCTTCTGGCACTTCTTTTTGCATAAACCAAGGGAAAATTTCTTGGTCTTCGCACTCAATCAGCTTTTGGAAGCGCTGTTTATCCTCATCGTCTAATGTCAGATAAATTTCATCTAAAAATGGCTCTAATAAAACATCCAATTCCAACATGCCACGACGGCAGTGCCATTTTAGCTTTTTAAAACTTAACGAATCTGCGGTTTCAGTCATCAAATAACCCCTCATTAACAATGGCGTCATTATAGCCATTGCCCCACTAAAATTACCATTACTGCACACAAAAAAAGAAAGCCATCCCATCCCTTTTCTGACCTTAGTCAGGAAAGCTTTTCTCCTTAAATACTTACCTAGATAAACGGTTAGATTACACGAATCCACAAACAGTATTAAATTGACTAAATTTGAGCTTAAGCCCCCTTAACTAAACAAAATAGTACAATAATTGAGTTTTTATGTATTAACAGGTCAATTATAAATTGAACTATATTTTACCGACTTGCTGATCAGCCATTGATCAATACACAAGTAACTAGGTAAGAATATAAAAACAAAAGTCACTCCAACGGGAGAAACCTAATATGCAACGCCTTACGAAAACGACCCTTTCTTGTGCGGTATCTGTCGCGGCCTGCCTAACGGCTGCAAGCGCCTTCGCAGAAACCCAAATCACGGTGGCCACTGTTAACAATGGTCACATGATCGAAATGCAAAAATTGACCCCTGAATTCGAAAAAGCCAACCCAGGCATAAAAGTTAAATGGGTTACTCTGGAAGAAGGTGTCCTACGCCAAAACGTCACTCAAGATATTGCCAATAAAAGTGGTTTATACGATGTCATGACCATCGGTATGTATGAAGCACCAATCTGGGGTGAGCGTGGCTGGTTAAGAGAAATCGATACCAGTGGCGATTATGATGTAAATGATATTCTGCCTTCTATTCGTGGCGGTCTCTCCTTCGACAACACTATGTACGCTGCGCCTTTTTATGGTGAAAGCTCCATGGTGATGTACCGTAAAGACCTAGTGAAAGCCGCTGGCATGGAAATCAATGACCGAGACAGCTGGACACACATTCGTGATGTGGCCGCAGCGGTTCATGATCCTGACAATGGCGTTTACGGCATTTGTTTACGTGGTAAAGCGGGCTGGGGTGACAACATGGCCCTAATGACAACCATCGCAAACTCTTTTGGTGCTCGCTGGTTTGATGAGAACTGGAAGCCACAACTTGAAAGTGCGGAATGGAAAAAAGCTGTCAGTTTCTATGTTGATACCTTGAGCAAATATGGTCCTCCAGGTTCCAGCAGCAACAGCTTTAACGAAAACCTAGCCTTGTTTAATGAAGGCAAATGCGGCATGTGGATTGACGCCACCATTGCAGCGTCCTTCGTAACCGATCCAAAACAAAGTAAAGTTCATGACAAAGTTGGCTTTGCACAATCTCCTTACGCTGCGACCGAAAAAGGCGCTAACTGGCTATGGGCATGGGCACTTGGTATTCCAGCTGCCACTAAGAATGCCGAAGCCGCGCAAACCTTTGTACGCTGGGCAACCTCTAAACAGTACATTGATCTAGTCGGTCAGACGAACGGCTGGGCAGCTGTTCCAACAGGTACTCGTACCAGTACGTATGAAAATGCGAAATTTCAGCAAGCCGCTGTATTTGCTGAAGCCGAGTTAAAAGCCATTAATTCTGCCAATCCAAACGACAGTACGATGAAACCCTCTCCTTATGTCGGTGTGCAGTTCGCTGCCATCCCTGAGTTCCAAGCCATTGGAACAACAGCAGGACAAATGGTTTCAGGCGCCTTGTCTGGCACTATGTCCGTTGAGCAAGCCTTGAAATCGGCTAACCGCTCAGCAGACCGCCAAATGCGTCAAGCTGGTTACTACTAGCCCTCTAAGGCAAAAAGATAGGGCTTCATGCCCTATCTTTTCTTTTCGTTTTGCCCATTAAAGGCATTATTTAACGCTTATAATAAGAGATCACACTATGAAGCGCTCAATCACTCGCTTATTAATGGCGCCTTCTGTCATCCTGCTATTAATTTGGATGATCGTTCCTTTGTCCATGACCATATATTTCTCAACCATTCGATACAACTTGTTGTATCCAGGTCAGAATAATTTCGTCGGCTGGATGAACTTTGAATTTTTCTTAACCGATCCTGGCTTTTTTCCAGCGGTCGCCAATACCCTGATTTTACTTGCCTCGGTGTTAATCATTACCGTGGTACTGGGCGTGTTGTTATCCGCCCTGATTGATCGCCCATTTTGGGGACAAGGTATTGTCCGTGTGTTGCTTATTTCTCCTTTCTTCATCATGCCAACGGTAAATGCCTTGATTTGGAAAAACATGATGATGAACCCCGTATACGGTATTTTCGCGTGGATTTCTGAAAGCTTAGGTTTCGAACCAATCGATTGGCTGTCATCCTTCCCGCTTGCCTCCATTATCATCATGGTCAGTTGGCAGTGGCTACCTTTTGCAATTTTAGTCTTTGTCACAGCATTGCAATCTCAGGACACAGAACAAAAAGAAGCCGCTCAAATGGATGGCGCAACAGGATGGCACATTTTCCGTTACCTAACTCTGCCTCACTTAGCACGACCTATCACCGTTGTGGTGATGATCGAGACCATTTTCTTGTTGGCTATCTTTGCCGAGATTTTCGTCTCAACAGGTGGCGGCCCAGGTTATGACAGTACCAACTTGGCTTACCTTATTTACAACCAAGCCCTGCTTCAATATGACGTTGGCGTTGCCTCTGCTGGTGGTTTATTTGCGGTGTTATTAGCAAACATTGTTGCCTTCTTCTTAATTCGTGCCGTTGGCAAAAACTTAACGGTGTGAGGGAATAATCATGAAACTGACTCAACAACGTAAATTACGTACCGTCCTAACAGGTTTGTTCGCTTGGACGATCGCTTTGGCTTTGTTCTTTCCTATTTTTTGGATGTTTATCACGTCCTTCAAAACAGAACTACAAGCCATTTCAGTACCACCTTCTTTGTTCTTTGAACCCACTCTCGAAAACTTTGAGATAGTTCAGGAAAGAAGTAACTATTTGCACCATGCAATGAACTCGGTTATCACGTCTTTCGGTTCGACTCTAATTGCCCTTGCTATCGCCATTCCAGCGGCGTATTCCATGGCTTTTTTCCCGACCAAAAAGACCAAAGACATCTTGTTATGGATGCTCTCTACTAAAATGCTTCCTGCTGTGGGTGTACTCGTCCCTATTTACATCTTAAGCCGTGACTATGGATTACTCGATTCACGTACAGGCTTGATCATCATCTTTACTCTGATGAATTTGCCTATCGTTGTCTGGATGTTGTTCTCTTACTTTAAAGATTTACCCAAAGAAATCCTTGAAGCGGCTCGTATGGACGGTGCAACACCATGGGACGAGATGGTCAAAGTGGTCATGCCTTTGTCCATCGGTGCCATTTCATCAACCGGTTTGCTGTCCATCGTTTTATGTTGGAACGAAGCCTTTTGGTCATTAAACCTAACCGCCTCAGAAGCCGCACCACTGACCGCCATGATTGCCTCTTACTCCAGTCCTGAAGGCCTTTTCTGGGCGAAATTGTCAGCGGCATCAACATTAGCGTGTGCTCCGATCGTTATCTTCGGTTGGTTCTGTCAAAAACAACTGGTTCAAGGCCTTACATTCGGCGCCGTAAAATAATAATTAGGAAGATTTCTTATGAGTTACTTAGCGATTACAGATCTACAAAAACATTACGACGATTACCACGCTCTTCGCGGTATTAACCTAGCGATTGAAGAAGGAGAGTTCATCGTCTTCGTTGGACCATCAGGCTGTGGTAAATCCACGCTTTTAAGAACTATTGCTGGTCTCGAAACCAGCTCAAGCGGTGCGATTGAACTGGATGGAAAAGACATTACCGAACTGGCGTCATCAAAACGTGACCTAGCGATGGTATTTCAGTCTTATGCGCTTTATCCACATATGACGGTTGCAGATAACTTATCCTTTGCTCTGCGTCTTGCAAAAGCACCAGATGCTGAAATAAAAGAAAAAGTTCAAGCTGTGTCTAAATCCCTTCAGTTAGACGCCTTACTAGAACGTAAACCAAAAGAATTGTCTGGTGGTCAACGCCAGCGAGTCGCGATTGGTCGTGCTATTGTTCGCCAACCCAAGGTCTTCTTGTTTGATGAGCCATTGTCTAACTTAGACGCTGCTTTGCGAGTACAAATGCGTCTTGAATTAGCGCGTCTTCATAAAAAGCTGGGCACCACTATGATTTACGTTACCCACGACCAAGTAGAAGCGATGACACTGGCGGATCGTGTAGTGATCTTGAATGCGGGTCAAATTGAACAAGTTGGCACTCCTCTTGAGTTATACCGTCAACCTAATAGTCGCTTTGTGGCAGAGTTCATCGGTACTCCTAAGATGAACCTCATTCCTCTTGATCAAGCGGTTAAACAGGATTCTGCCGTCGAATTAACCTTACTAGGCAAGTCGATTGCGTTTCCTACTAGTCGTTTAACAGGCGACTTGTCTAATCAGACCATTATGGGCATTCGTCCAGAGCACATGCACTTGGTAGATCATGCGGCCGATTTGACTGGTAAAGTCGAGCTCGTCGAACACCTTGGTTCTGAAGCTTATGCTCATATTTTACTGTCTTCAGGGCAAACCATCATTGTAAAAGCCTCTGCTCGCATTGATTTAGCCGATGGGCAACAAGTTCATATCCAACTCGAAGTCGATGAAATGATTCTATTGAATGATCAAGATCGAGTGATTTCCGCCAGTACTGAAGGTGAATGATATGACCAATTTTCTTCAAGCCAGTCAAAACCAAGAGCAGCTGAACTGTCAGACCTATCAAAAGACTGACATCAAAGCTGGCGTGATTCACCTTGGCGTTGGGGCATTTCACAGAGCACATCAAGCGGTCTTTTTTGATCGCTTACTAGGACACCCTTCTCAAGCTCATTGGGGCATTATTGGGGTCAATATCCGACCACAAGACAGTCATTATTTTGAACACCTAATGGCACAAGACGGAGAGTATATCCTAAAAACGATCAGCGCCGCAGGCAAAACAGAGTATGACCACATTCGCTCTTTGATACGTCAAATCGATGGTTCCAAAACGCCAGAGCAGGTCGATGACGCGATGATGGACCCAAGCATCCAGCTGGTAACCAGTACCGTTACCGAAGGGGGCTACTATTTAGATGAAAACCATCAATTAATGCTAGACCATCCTGAGATAAAAGCAGATCTGTCTGGTAAAAGACACACTCTCTATGCCTTTTTATATTCTGGATTAAAACGCCGCAGTCAAACTTCTGCAGGGAAAATCACCTTATTATGCTGTGATAACCTGCGACATAATGGCCTATTACTGAAAACTGGCCTGATGCAGTTTGTCCAAGCCATGCAGGATACTCAACTGGCCACCTGGCTGGAAGAGAATGCCTCTTTTCCATGTTCTATGGTCGATCGTATTACTCCGAAACCTAGCTCGCTCCATATGGACGATGTTAATGCACGTTTTGGCTTAAACGACACAATGACGGTAATGGGAGAAGACTTCATTCAATGGGTTGTGGAGGACAATTTTGCGGGGGAAAAACCACCACTGGAAACGGTTGGTGTACAAGTGGTAGAAAACGTTGAACCCTTTGAAGAGGCAAAAATTAGAATCCTTAATGCGGGTCATACTTGCATCACTTATCAAGCAGCTTTAAAAGGCCTGACTTACTTTGATCAAGCGATGAAAGATACACAGCTCAGTCAATATTTTAGTGACTTTATTGAACAGGATGTCATTCCTGCCCTTGGTGAGTCTGTGGTGGATTTACCCTCTTATGCGAACACCATTGCCGAACGATTTAGTAATGACAACATTGGCGATACCATCGAAAGGATTTGCAGTGACGGTTATGCCAAATTTCCAGTATTCGTGTTTCCAACCTTGTTAGCAAGCTATCAAAATGGTCACACGCCAAATCAGACTTTGAAAGGTATTGCCAGCTGGTATTGCTTCTTACAGGCCGTTAAAAAAGAACAAATTGCCTTCACCTATCACGAACCAAGCATCGCTGAATTAAGCCGCTTTAGTGATGATCAAAAAGGCGTAGAAGCCTTTGTCAGTCATCCATTTTTATGGGGAGAAGTCATTGAAAAACATCCACAATTTAAAGAGGATTTAACCAAAGCCATTATGGACTTTAACCAATCTCTCGCCTGATAAATGACCACCGTCTGATCTCCTTGTTTGTACATAAGATCAGACGGTCGCTATAATGAAGCATGGCGAGAATACATACTGCAGGACAATAATATGCCAAATACTGCCAAGCGTCTTACTCCAGAATATGAAATTGTCGAAGATCACGGCACCATTCGCTATCAAGAGCATGGTTATCCAAGTGACTTAATTCGCTGGCATGCCCATGATGATTATGAATTGCATTATATTGTGGCGACGTCGGGTAAGGTATTTATTGGTGATTACATTGGCAATTATTCAGCCGGCCAGTTAATCTTAACCGGGCCAAGATTACCGCATAATTGGATCTGCCAAAATGACCAAAGCGCCGTAGAATTACGTGATATGATCATACGCTTTGACCATGAATCTTTTTCCCTTGGTCTGGAAACCATCCCAGAATTAGCCGAAATATTGCCTTTACTCGCTAAAGCTAAATCCGGCATAGAATTTTTGAATATTGATCATCAATATATTCGCAAAGCTTTTGAGGCCGTTCGTGAGTCAAGCGGATTAACTCGTCTCACGCTTGCATTACCATTGCTTCAACACCTTGCTCAAAGTGCAGATTATCGCCTGCTATCCACAGTTCAAATTGATTTAAAATCCAATGAAACCCTGCAGCGAAAAATCAATACCGTGGTCGATTATGTTACCCAAAACTACGATCAAGACATTTCCTTGGCAGATGTTTCAAGCCTAATCGGCATGTCGGACAGTCACTTTTCACGTTTCTTCAAAAAGGCCACAGGCAACCGATTTATCGAATTTGTTAACCGTGTTCGTATTAGCCGAGCATGCAATTTACTGACCGAAACAGATGAGCAAATCGCTAACATTTGTTTTCAGGTAGGTTTTAATAATGTGGCTAATTTCAACCGACGTTTTCATGAATTAAAAGGCGTCACTCCAAGAGACTTCCGTAGTCAAAGCAGCCTGAACAACAAAAACAATATACTGCCAATCTTTACAGAACAAACAAACACTTAACGTTAAACTTACTGTTAAACAACACGACCATAGAAACTCGTTACTGTACTGGTCACTAAATTTGTTTATATTGGATAGAAAGTAAGCGCAAATACATTTATTTGCGCATTTTTCGTCAATTAGCCATTGGCTTTCAAACTGTTTATGGCATCCTTATATAAATGCAATTTATACATTTTAATCGTGGTGGGTTTTTACATTGTTTGAGTGGTTGAGTCATTTTTTCATCATACAGGAGGAGCCAAGCTCTTACGCTGTAGGCCAATATAACTACTTACTTGTGCTACTTTCATTAGCCCTTTCCAGTATGGCATCTTTCTTTGCACTACACTTTGCCTCTGTTGCCAAATATATCGTTGTTGAAAAATATCGAAAAATTGCCTTAATTTCGGGCGCCTTTATCATGGCTGGTGGAATCTGGAGTATGCACTTTGTTGGCATGCTGGCCTTCGATATGGGGCATTCCGTTAATTATGACCCCTTGCTGACTTTACTTTCTGTTGTTCCTTGTATTTTCGCCGCCTATGTCACACTAAATAAGCTCATTGAACCGGATTTAACCCTTTGGCAATTACTGCAAAGTGGCGTAATCGTTGGTGGCGGCATTGGTACTATGCATTACATTGGAATGGAAGCCATGGAAATGCACGTCGACTTAAAATACGACCCTTGGCTATTTACCACCTCGATTGTGGTTGCTGTTGTATTGGCTTTTATTGCCCTTTCAACCCACTACAAAATAGGCAAGCTCTTCCCTTCTTTGTCTGCAAAACAAGTCAGTGCTGTTAGTGCTTTTATTATGGGCTTGGCCATTTCTGGCATGCATTATACCGGAATGGCAGGTGCTAAATTTATTCCTCATGGCGACATGGACATGTCAGCTATGTCTGATAATAGCAACAGTTATCTATCGTTTGTCGTCGCCATCATTACCTTATTATTATCCATTCTAGCCGCAAACATTGCCTCCCAATTACGATACCGCCAGCTATTGATGGAAAAAACGGCCAGTGAAGTAAGACTAAAAACCACTCTAGATACCGCTGTTGATGGCATTATCACAATAGATAGCCAAGGTATTATTCGCGAGTTCAATAAAGCCGCTGAAAAGATCTTTGGTTGGAATGAAGCGGATATTTTAGCTCACCCCATTAAACAACTATTTCCTAAAAAGTACGCAAACGAGTTTGAGCAAGCGTTAAATAACTTTCGTTTACAAGGTACCTCTGTGCTGACTGGGTCTGTTAGAGAAATCTACGCCACCCACAAAAATGGCACCATTTTCCCTGCTCGATTAGGCATTGGTCGAGTGGAAATTCCCGGACAGGAAACATTGTTTGTTGGCTTTATCAGTGACATCTCAGCACGCAAAAAAATGGAAGAAGCCGTTAAAAAGAGCGAAAAACAATACAGCTCTTTAATCAAAAACATTCCAGGTGCGACCTTCCGTTGCTTATTTGATGATGACTGGAGCGTCATCTTTGTCAGTGAGGCCATTGTTGAATTAACGGGTTGGAACGCTCAGGACTTTTACGATAAAAAAATAACACTTGCAGCACTTTTACATCCTGAAGACACTGACATGATTGATCAAAACCTTCAGGTCGCCATTGAGCAACACAGAAGTTACAACATCGAATACCGCTTACGTCATAAAAAAGGGCATTACATTTGGGTCATGGAAAATGGCACCATTATTTTTAACGATGACGATAAGCCAGAATGGATTGACGGTGTATTATTGGATATTTCGGATCGCGTACATATGGAAGACGATTTGCGTCTTGCTAAAGAAAAAGCCGAAGCATCTGCCGAGACTAAAGCTCTCTTTCTTGCCAATATGAGTCACGAAATTCGTACGCCAATGAACGCCATCATAGGCTTCTCAGACATACTTTTAGAGTCTGACGTCACGCCAGATAATAAAAAGCACCTTGCTACTATCAGTAAATCCGCTCGCTCTTTACTGCACCTGCTTAATGACATCCTCGACAGCGCGAAGCTCGAAAAAAACAAGCTGGATCTCGACATTCAAGTGTTTGAGTTATCCGCTATGGTCGACACAGTTATTTCTACCCTTTGGCTACAAGCCAAAAGCAAAGGACTGGATCTCAATTTCCAAATTTCCCCTGACCTTGCCAAGGCTTATCGCGGAGCAGAAGATAGAATTCGTC
This sequence comes from Marinomonas aquiplantarum, assembly GCF_003314975.1. Classification (GTDB taxonomy): domain Bacteria; phylum Pseudomonadota; class Gammaproteobacteria; order Pseudomonadales; family Marinomonadaceae; genus Marinomonas; species Marinomonas aquiplantarum. Next base: position 331,655 of record NZ_QNRF01000002.1, on the reverse strand, counting down.
AAGTTTTGATGAACATCCTTGGCAATGCCATTAAGTTCACTGAACAAGGCTCTGTCACTTTAACAGTGACTAAACAGAAAGATAACCAAATTCGTTTCCAGATTGAAGACACTGGGATCGGTATTGAAGCGTCTCGTTTAAAGCATATTTTTGAACCTTTCACCCAAGCCGATGCTTCAATGAGCCGACGTTTTGGTGGCACAGGCCTGGGTACGAGTATCTCCAAACAATTGGTTCAGCTGATGGGCGGAGACATTCATGTTAGTAGTGAAATTGGCGTTGGGAGCTGTTTCTACTTTGATCTTCCGCTCGAACCTTCAACGGCACTACCTGAGTCCAAAGCTGCTCATTTGCCTCATATCACACCAAAAACCATTCTGTTGGCCGATGACATAGAACAAAACCTAACCTTACTCACTCTGATCTTGAAACGTCAGGGGCATGTCATAGAGATCGCGCAAGATGGTCACCAAGCCTTTGCGAAATATCAAAGCGTCGCTCCAGATTTAGTATTAATGGACATTCAAATGCCAAACATGGATGGCCTATCTGCCACTCAAGCCATACGTCAATTTGAGCAACAACAGCAAATTCCAAGAACACCAATAATCGCCCTAACCGCAAACGTTCTGATGGAAGATAAAGTAGAAGCACTACAGGCCGGCATGGACGGTTTTGCCAACAAACCAATTGACGTACACGCCTTAACGATGGAGATGGCTAGGGTATTAAGCCTAGATACTTCAGAGCTGGAAGCGGCAAATGCAGTTGTTGCCGAGCCTAAGGCAAAACAAATCAACATGAACAAAGGCTTATCTCTATGGATGGAGTTACCTTTGTATTTATCCGAACTTAACAAGTTCGCCGAACAACACAAACAGTTAATAGAGCGACTCAACACGCTGCTGGAACAAAAGCAATATCAAGACATAATGACGCTAGCACACAGCATAAAAGGCACGTCTGGCAATTTAGCCTTACTTAGTCTCTCTAACACTATGGCGACTCTTGAAAAGGAAGCCAAGCAACAAAATCATTCCGCTATTCAGCAGCAAATTGACAAATTGATCAACCATCTATTTGAGTTTAATCAGGAATTACAGAGCTTACAGGATGAACATCAAAGCGAATTGGAAGAGCATACAGACCTTCAAGACAATAACGCATCGGATGAGCCACTACTGCCTCTGGTTGAAGGCTTAATTAAAGGTGTTAACCTTGGAGAAATTGATGACGAAGGCTTAGAAAAGCTACTCAATCAAGTACCAAAATCCTTAAAAAACCATGCTTTAGAAGCGAACAAAGCGGTGGCAAACTTTGACTTTCATACTGCGATGGAGAGTCTAACCGCGATTAAAGAAATGATGAGTGAGTTGGAGACTTAATGCCAAATCAAAAACATAGACAGCCCAGAATCTTACTGGTTGATGATGAGCCAACAAACTTACGTGTTTTGAGACAGGTACTACAAGACCGCTATCGCTTATCTTTTGCCACCTCTGGAACCGATGCTCTAAAGCTGGTTGATAAAGAAAACATCGACCTTATCTTACTCGATATCATGATGCCAGATATGACTGGGTTAGAAGTGTGCCTCAAACTAAAAAGCAAAGCCGACACACAAAATATCCCTGTCATCTTTGTCACTGCATTAAAAGACAGCATAGATGAAACAAAAGGCTTCGAGGTCGGTGCAGTGGATTACATCACTAAACCGATTATTCCTGCGGTTGTTCTTGCACGAGTCAAAACGCATTTATCGCTCATCAAAGCGGATGAATTGCTGGCGACTCACATCGACTTGATCCAACGTCTTGGTCGCGCTGCGGAGTACAAAGACAACGAAACTGGCATGCATGTGCAACGTATGAGCCATTATGCCAAAATCATTGCCTTGGCTTATGGCTTTTGTGAGGAAGCGGCTGAAGACTTGAAACGCGCGGCACCGATGCACGACATAGGTAAAATAGGCATTGCCGACAGCATTCTTCTTAAGCCCGGAAAATTAACGGAAGAAGAATATGAGATCATGAAAACTCACGCGCTGATTGGTGGGAAAATTCTCTCCAACCCTAATTCCTACCTCATCGAATTAGCGCAAAAAGTCGCCATGACGCACCATGAAAAATGGGACGGGTCCGGTTACCCAAACCAACTTAAAGGTGAAGACATTCCAATTGAAGGCCGCATTGTCGCCATTGCGGATGTTTTCGATGCATTAACCAGTGAAAGGCCATACAAAAAAGCCTGGTCCGTAAAAGAAGCGATTGACTTCATCCACCAACAAAGCGGTCAACACTTTGATCCAGCATTACCACCTTTGTTAGAGCAGGAATTACCTAAAATTCTCGCGATCAAAGATAAGTATATGGAAAGTGAGAGCTAATTCAGGCCATTGAAAAAGCCCCTTCTCGACACCATGAATAGGACTTTAGACCCGACTGAGCTCAACCGCCAATGGAATCCATTATGTTAGCGTTATCCGAATTTGTCAGTAAACACCTATCTGCTACAGCGACCTACCCTAAACATGACATTGGTGTAATCTCCATCACCGGAACCGATGCAAAAAAGTTCCTGCAAGGGCAAACCACTTGCGATATAAACAAGCTTTCCGCAGAAGCCGGTTTATACGGCGCAATTTGCAGTAACAAAGGTCGCATCATCTGCAATTTTTTCATGCTGCAAAAAGACGACTCAATACTGATGCTAATGAGTCAGGATTTAATTGCCAGCAGTTTGACACATCTTAAAAAATACGCGGTTTTCTTCAAGACTGACTTAACGGACGCGACCGGCATGTTTCAAATAACGGAAACCTTATCCGTTAGCCATGAATCAACCAAACCAGAGCAATTTGCCGAACAGCTCCCCATAACAACCGACATGGGCAGCATACAGTTGCAGTTGCTGAGTTACCCTTTCAACATTCATTGGCATGTTACTCAAGCAAACCAAACTGAGCACCAGGAAAGTAACCCCATACTTTCTGGGTTATCTTTATTAGCGGCTCGACCATTGATCCAGCTAGAACAAAGTGAAAACCTATTGCCCCAATGGATAAACATGCAAACAACTGGCGGCATCAGTTTCACGAAAGGGTGTTATACAGGACAAGAAATCGTGGCTCGTATGCAGTATCGCGGCAAGTCCAAAAAACAATTGGCACTGGCCACCTGGCAAGGAGACATGGATACTCAGCAAGCCTTGCTTGATAGCGAAGGCAAAAACCTTGGGCAAGTCTTATCAGTAGAGCAGATAGGCGATGATCATATTGCGCAAATCATCCTCAACCAAGACATCACAGAATGTTCAGAGCTGTTTCTTGACGGGGCAAAGATTCATTTAATTGAACTGCCTTATCAACAGCCCTTCGCAGACTGAGTTTTACATTTAATTCCTCACCCCAAAACACATCAGAAGGGCAAATGAATTTGCCCTTCTTTTTCATCATCTTGCTCGATCTCTTCTAAGGCCCATTCAATAGGTTGTTTCCCTTGTTGACGTAAATACTCGTTAGCCTTAGAAAAGTGCCCACAACCAAAGAAACCACGATAGGCAGATAAAGGAGAAGGATGCACCGCTTTCAATACACAGTGTTTCTGCCGATCAATGAAGCGACCTTTTTGCTGGGCATAACTTCCCCACAGTAAAAACACAACCCCCTGCTTTTGCTGATTAAGTAAGGCAATAATTTTGTCCGTAAAGGTTTCCCAGCCTTTGTTCTGATGGGAACCCGCTTTCCCAGCCTCAACGGTCAGCACGCTGTTTAATAACAACACACCTTGTTCAGCCCAAGCTTTTAAATAGCCATGATTAGCAGGTTTGATGCCCAAATCTTGCTGCAGTTCTTTATACATATTCACTAAAGAAGGCGGTACTTTCGTGCCCGTTTTCACAGAAAATGATAAACCGTGCGCCTGCCCTTCACCGTGGTAAGGGTCTTGCCCTAGTATCACCACTTTCACATTCTCAAAGCTTGTCTGATTTAACGCTGCTAAATAAAGAGATTCTTCTGGGAATACAGAAACATCCGACTGAGAAGCTAAAAACGCCTGTAGTGACAGCATATAATCTTGATTGAATTCATCTTCTAATTTGGCTTGCCAGTCATTTTCTAGCGTCATCCAGGCTGTCATTTCTGTACACCATTTGTAGGGGTCATAAAAGGGTTCAAACTGGGCGTTCCTTTAAATTCAAAATAATAATCTAACGATAAAGTATCAGTAGGATTCAGTAAGTATTTTAACAGAAGCCAAGCCATTTCCCTTAATGCATAAGCACGACAATAGTTATCTAAACAATCAAGCGCCTGCTGTTGCGGCAAGGTCAACTGATATGCATCCAATAAAACTAGCGTTTGTCGACGCGTTAAGTTGTGGGATTTCACCACCACTGCCAGGTCAAATAGAGGGTCGCCAACGCCAGTGTATTCCCAATCGATGAGCCAAATTCGTTGCTCATCCATCAAGACGTTCTTGGGGTTAAGGTCATTATGACAAAGCACCGCAGGCAAACCACTGGGTTGAATATCTAATTGATTCAACAACAGATACAGATACTCAGATTCCGCTTGTAACAGCGGATCTTGTGTCAGTGCTTTGATTCTCGTGATATACAAAGCAATCACTTGCTCGACGCGATATTCGTGCTGAATCAAAGAGAGCTGATGCGCTTGTTTTAATTGCTTTGCAATGCGTTCAATATCTTGGTCGACATGATTGACTTGCCAATCCAAAGACGCCTGAGGAACAAAGCGGGTCACAACCACTGGACCACTTTGCCAAATCAGCTCAGGAGACAAACCAAATGACGCTGCTTCGCTCATTACCTTTAACTCAGCCTGACGATTGATATAAAACGCCTCTTCATTAATGTCAGCTAGACGTAGAATCAATGCCGGTAAACCATTCTGAGACAGCAAAAAAACTTGGTTGGTAAAGCCTTCCTCTAATGCGCTTGCCTGATAAGCATCGATTTCAGGAAAATGGACTGAAATTTCCATTAGAAAATCAGATAGTTTGCTCATTTTTCATCATTTTATTGCCAGAATTGTAAGTGGCTGTCAGAATGACTAACTGAATCATCCGAGTCAATAGACAACCTGAAGCAGATCAATGAATAAACACGAAGACATTATTCGTAAAATACAAGAACGCCTGAGCACTCTAAGCAAATCTGAGCGAAAGGTGGCTGAAGCCATTTTGGCGGATCCTAAAACCACCATTCACTCTAGCATTGCCAAACTTGCTGCCAGAGCGGAAGTGAGTGAACCTACTGTTAACCGTTTTTGCCGTAGCTTAATTGGCAGTGGTTTTCCTGACTTTAAAGTCTCGCTAGCACAAAGCTTAGCGACGGGAACGCCTTATGTTAATTTAAACGTTGAACCAGACGATGCCCCAGGCGCCGTCACCGCGAAAATTTTTGAAGCAGCAAAAAGTAACCTTACCCGTGCGCAAGAACTTCTCCCTGAATCCTTAATTAGCCGAGCCGTTGACGTATTAGCGCAAGCTCGCCGAATTGAGTTTTATGGATTGGGCGCATCAGGCCCTGTTGCTAAAGACGCTCACCACAAATTCTTCCGCTTAAACATGCCGGTGGTTGCTTATACCGATATTTTGGTTCAGCGTATGGCCGCCGCAGGAACACATCCTGGTGATGCGGTGGTACTAATCTCTTATACGGGTCGAACTTTGCCCCTTATCGAAACTGCTCGCGTGGCTCGTGAAGCTGGCGCATCGGTTATTGGGATTACCAATCCAGGCTCTCCTCTCACGGAACACTGTTCGATTGTACTGCCGATTGAAGAGACAGAAGACACAGATATTTATACGCCAATGAGCTCACGTATTGTCTATTTAACACTGATCGATGCGCTGGCAACCGGTGTATTACTGAAACGTGGTCCAGAGTTCAATGCGCACCTCAAAAAGCTTAAGCAAAGTGTACAAGATACTCGCCTGCCTAAGATCGAAAAATAGCCGCAATAACCGATCTAAGAATGAAGGCAAATGGCCTTCATTCTTTTTTTGATCAAAATCCAACCAAGGCAATCACAACAAAACCACAGTTTCAGAGTTTTTTGTAAATTTGTCAGAGAATTCTGAAAGATAATCCCGCCTCAGCCCCATAAAATCGCAATATGTCTTGAATGTGTTAAAATGAAATTCATTATCTTTACGCAAATGATGATCTTTTTTACATCTATGCTCAAAGACTATCACAATAAAAATCGCAACTTAACGCTTCGGATGTGGTCTAGAAATTCGTTTTTATACCCCAGCTTTTCAGTTTGTTTGTTTAACTCAAACGCATTCTGAGACTTGTAAAATAATGTCGCATTAAGGCACATTATTCCATCCGCAGCATCTCAACGAGGGGACAATAATGATAGAAAACAATATTGCTATCAGTTTTACCTTTCTAGCCTACCTTGTGGTAATGCTAGGAATTGGTTTATACGCATACAAACGTACATCAAGTTCAGAAGACTACTTCTTGGGTGGTCGCTCATTGGGCCCTTGGCCAACAGCCTTGTCTGCTGGCGCATCTGACATGAGTGGCTGGTTGCTACTGGGTCTTCCTGGTTATGCCTATGCAGCCGGCATGGAATCCATCTGGATTGCTGGCGGTCTATTAGTGGGTACTTGGTTAAACTGGCTAATTTGCGCAAAACGTTTGCGTACTTACAGTATCCAAGCAGATAACTCTCTAACACTACCTGACTTTCTATCTAAGCGTTTCAATGATAAGTCAAAGCTTATCCAGACGATTTCAGCCCTATTCATCCTGTTGTTTTTCCTTTTCTACACCAGCTCTGGCCTAGTGGCTGGCGGTAAGTTGTTCGAAACCGTATTTGGTCTTGATTACACTTACGCAGTGATCATTGGTACCGTTTGTGTTGTGTCCTACACTCTATTCGGTGGTTTCTTGGCGGTTGCTTGGACAGACCTTGTACAAGGCCTAATGATGAGTGCGGCATTGGTTATCGTTCCTATCATCGCACTGGATGGTGGCTTCTCACAATTGAGCAGCACCTTGATGGACAAGAACCCTGAATTGCTAGACATTTGGACTAACACTAAAGGCGAAGCATTAAGCGCGATTGGTATTATTTCACTAGTAGCATGGGGATTGGGTTACTTCGGTCAGCCTCACATCCTTGCACGTTTCAAAGCATCACGTTCTAACAAAGACATCAAAGTCGCTCGTCGTATTGCGGTGATTTGGACCTTTATCTCTATGGCTGGTGCTTTGTTGATCGGTCTAGTCGGTTTGACTTACGTTGATGCAAACCTAGCGGGTCAGTTAGACGATCCAGAAAAAATCTTTATGATTTTGGTTAATGCCATCTTCCACCCTGTTGTGGCCGGCATCCTATTAGCAGCCATTCTTGCGGCGATCATGAGTACAGCGGATTCTCAATTGCTAGTATCTTCTTCTGCTTTGGCTGAAGACTTCTACAAGCAACTGTTCAACAAAGAAGCGACTCAGCAACAAATCGTTATGGTTGGTCGTTTTGCGGTAATCGCTATCTCAATCATTGCTTTGATCTTAGCATTGAACCCTGAAAGCTCTGTACTGGGTCTAGTATCCTACGCATGGGCTGGTTTTGGTGCCGCATTTGGCCCTGCTATCATCCTAAGCTTGTTCTGGCGTAAGATGAACCGTAACGGCGCACTTGCTGGTATCGTAATCGGTGGTGTCACTGTTGTGGTTTGGAAACAATTGTCAGGCGGCATCTTTGATGTTTATGAAATTGTTCCTGGTTTCATTCTAGCGACTTTGGCGATCTTCATTGTGAGCTTAGCGAGCGGTGAACCAGAAGAAGAAGTGACTCAGTCTTTCGACGAGTACGAAAAAGCATTGGATACAATGGAATAAATCAGTGACAGGGAGCCCCCCCTGCTCAATGAAATGCATTTCATTTAAAAGCCTCTTTTTACCTTGGTAAAAAGAGGCTTTTTTAATGGGCGCTATCAATTAGATAACAGAAATACAAACGGATCTGCCTTTTTGCTTAGCAATCCAAACCGCAACATACTAAAGCACACCCTCAAAAGACAAACACGCTCACCAGTCAACTACAAGAATCCGCTCCAGAACACAGTAGACCAGCAACACCCGCTTATTTGATACGTGCCTGTGAATGGATGAAAACCCATGCTCGTGACAAGGTGACGATTGAAGGCATTTGTGATTACGCTGGCGTCAGTCGCTTTACCTTATTCTCAGGGTTCAAAGAGTATTTCGGCGACAGCCCATTGGGATGGTTAAAAAAATATCGCATGACCCAAGTACGTCACGCCTTAATGAACTCCAACAGTCGCACTAAGGTATCAAGTATGGCCATGGAATGGGGGTTCAACCACTTTGGTCGATTCTCACAGGAGTACCAGCTCTTCTTTGGCGAATTACCATCTCAGACGCTCTCACAGAATAAAGAGGTTTAAACTCTGATGGTGAGTCTTTAGAGCCCTTATGTGCTTTCGGTTACGAGACGTGTGCAAGTTAAGAAAAATGAGCAAAAAAAAGGGGCTTTTAAAAGCCCCCCAAACACCATTTACTAACGAAATGTTAGTAGCCAGAGGAAAGGTTTAATCGTTGAATAGGCTGCAAGCGCCTTGTTCCGCGCCACTTACTAAAATACGTTGCGCGCTGAACAACTCACGTCCCATACCTTGATGGGAAGCCGTTAGATCTTGTGTCGCCGCTTCACGCTGCTGTAACTCTTCATCAGAAACCAATAAGGATAAAGTGCCTTCATTGGCATCCAAGCGCACCATGTCGCCATCTTGAATTTTTGCAATTAGGCCACCCGCAAGCGCTTCTGGTGTCAAATGAATGGCAGCAGGCACTTTACCTGACGCACCGGACATACGACCGTCTGTCACTAAAGCCACTTTGTAGCCTTGGTCTTGCAAGTTACCAAGGAAAGGCGTGAGCTTATGAAGCTCTGGCATCCCCATGGCTTTTGGCCCTTGGAAGCGAATCACTGCAATACAATCGCGTTTTAATTCGCCGCTACCAATGGCATCCGCCAACTCATGTTGACTATGGAAAACAGCCGCTGGCGCCTCAATAACTCGGTTCTCTTCTTTCACAGCAGAGACCTTAATCACAGAACGTCCCAAATTGCCTTTCAACAAGGACAAACCGCCCTCTTTACTGAATGGATTATCAATAGGACGAACCACGTCTAAATCTAGGCTTTCACTTGGACCATCGCGCCAAATCAACTTGCCGTTTTCTAAGAAAGGTTCTTTGGTGTAATGCTCTAAACCTTGACCAACAATGGTATGAACGTCTTCGTGTAACAACCCACCCTTAAGCAGTTGTTTCACCAAGAAAGCCATACCACCTGCCGCATGGAAATGGTTAATATCCGCTTGACCGTTCGGGTAAATACGCGTCAAAAGCGGCACCACTTTGGACAATTCCGCAAAGTCATCCCAAGTCACAATAATGCCTGCGGCGCGGGCATACGCCACAATGTGCATGGTGTGATTGGTTGAACCGCCCGTTGCCAATAAACCGACAATGGAGTTCACAATGCTGCGCTCGTCGATGACTTTATACAAAGGACGATAGTCACGACCAAGAGCGGTAATTTTTGTCGACAATTGCGCTGCGTATTCCGTTAAAGAATCGCGCAATGGGTCTGTAGGATTCACAAAAGATGAGCCAGGCAATTGCAAGCCCATCATTTCAACCAATAGCTGGTTGGAGTTCGCTGTACCATAGAAAGTACAAGTACCTGCACTGTGATAAGACGCGGATTCCGCCTCTAATAATTCATCACGTGTCGCATTGCCTTGTGCATAACGTTGGCGTACTGCCGCCTTTTCTGCATTGGTAATACCAGACTGCATTGGGCCTGCAGGAATAAACAAAGAAGGCAATTGACCAAAGCGCAATGCCGCAATCAGCAAGCCGGGCACAATCTTGTCACAGATCCCTAAGAAGATAGCGGAATCAAACATATTGTGAGACAGACCAATGGCCGCACCTTGAGCAATGTTGTCACGGCTGAATAAACTCAGCTCCATACCGTCTTGACCTTGTGTCACACCATCACACATGGCTGGTACGCAACCTGCCACTTGGGCAACTGACCCCATTGCCGTAATAGCGGCACGAATTTTATCTGGATAGGCTTCATAAGGCTGGTGTGCGGACAACATGTCGTTGTAAGAAGAAATAATACCGACATTAGCCTCTTCCATCATGGTCAACTTTTGTTTTTCTTGTGGCTGACAAGCGGCAAAGCCGTGTGCCAAATTACCACAGGATAAAGTTCCACGATGCGGACCTTGCTCTTCGGCCTGCTTCATATCTTTAAGGTATTGATCTCGCAGCGTCTTACTTCGCGCAATAATGTCGTTCGTTACCTTAGCAACAATCGAATTCATGACTCTCTCCGCCTATTATAGGTTTGATCACATCCCACAATGCGATCGATATTTTACGTAATATTACTACATTTTTATTTTATTTCACCCCAAAAACTTCAATAAATCGCATTATTTTTAGATTTTTATGTAATTTATTTACATAAACAGTTCGATATCCTCATAAAATGCGCTAAAATCCACTTTAATTTGTAACACCTTTCAGTATAGACTCTGATTTGAATCAAGAGTTGATTAAAAGATGATCATTTACATAAGAATTTGTTACAAATCCTTGCTTAAAAAATTACTTATGTAGTATTTTTACGTCAAAGAACAATATTGAATGCTGAATGTTCGAATTCGAACATCGGCCTTTTTCACACTAGTTAGAGGTGAGTATGACTATTAAGGTAGCTATCAACGGATATGGACGTATCGGACGCAACACGCTAAGAGCTTTATATGAATCAGGTAAGCGTGACCAAATCCAAATTGTAGCCATCAACGACCTTGGTGACTCGAAAACCAATGCCCACTTAACAAAATACGACACGGTACACGGCCGTTTTTCTGGCGAAGTTACCTTTGATGATGAAGCCCTATACATCAACCAAGATAAAATCCGTACCTTCTCTGAGCGCAACCCAGCTGACCTTCCATGGGCAGAGCTAGGTGTAGACGTGGTTTATGAATGTACTGGTTTCTTTACGACTAAAGAGAAAGCCAGCGCCCACATTTCTGCTGGTGCCAAAAAAGTCATCATTTCAGCGCCAGGTAAAGAAGTAGACGCTACCGTTGTTTATGGTGTTAACCAAGACGTTTTGACTGCTGACATGACCGTGATCTCTAACGCGTCTTGTACTACTAACTGTTTGGCGCCTGTTGCCAAGCCGTTGAGCGACAAGCTAGGCATTGAAAGCGGGTTGATGACAACTATCCATGCTTACACTAACGACCAACGTCTATCTGACGTGTACCACGAAGACTTGTACCGTGCACGTGCAGCAGCACAAAACATGATCCCAAGTAAAACGGGTGCCGCCGCTGCAGTTGGCTTAGTCGTCCCTGAGCTGGTTGGTAAATTTGATGGCATGGCAGTGCGCGTTCCAACCATTAATGTGTCTTTGGTTGACTTGACCTTCCTAGCACCACGCGAAACAACGACAGAAGAAGTAAACCAAATTATAGAAGATGCGATCAAAGCAGACCCTGTTTTAGCAGAAGTTCTGCATGTTAATTATGATCCATTGGTTTCTTCTGACTTTAACCACAGCACTTACACATCGAACTTCGATGCGACACAAACCCGTGTTCAAGGTAAATTGGTTAAAATCATGGCTTGGTATGATAATGAGTGGGGCTTCTCAAACCGAATGCTCGACAATACCATTGCATTAATGAATGCAAAATAATCAAAATACACGAAGGCTGCTGACGCAGCCTTCGTCGTCTCTTATACTTCACTTCTAGCTTTCTAATCTTTGGTAAATAAAATGACTCGTAGAACTAAAATCGTTGCCACTTTAGGCCCAGCTTCAAGCTCTCCTGAAATGATCGAAAAGTTAATCTTGGCAGGCGCAAACGTCTTCCGTTTAAACTTCTCACATGGTCAACCAGAAGATCACATCAATCGCGCTGACGTCGTTCGCGCTATGGCGAAGAAAAACAACCGCCATGTGGCGATCTTAGGCGACCTACAAGGCCCTAAGATTCGTATCGCACGATTCAAAAATACCAAAGTAGAATTAAAAGATGGCGCAACCTTCATTTTGGATGTGGGCTTTGATAAAAATGCCGGTGATGAAACCCGCGTTGGTATCGACTACCCTCAGCTAGCGGAAGATTCAAACCCAGGCAACATCCTTTTACTAGATGACGGCCGAGTTGTATTAGAAGTGCTTGAAGTAAAAGGCACAGAAGTCATTACCAAAGTTATTGTTGGTGGCCCACTGTCAAATAACAAAGGCATCAATCGCCAAGGCGGCGGCTTATCCGCTGCAGCACTAACAGACAAAGATAAAGAAGACATTAAAACCGCTGCGGCACTAAAAGCCGACTACTTAGCCGTGTCTTTCCCACGCAGTGCCGATGACCTACACGAAGCACGTGAATTGGCTCTAGCGGCCGGTTTGAAAGCGGGTATTGTATCAAAAGTAGAACGCGCCGAAGCCGTTGCGGATAATGAGACACTAGACAGTATCATCCTCGCTTCTGACGCTGTGATGGTCGCTCGTGGTGATCTAGGCGTAGAAATTGGTGACGCGGAATTGATTGGTGTACAAAAACACATGATCAAACGCTGTCGACAACTGAACCGCCCAGTGATCACAGCAACGCAAATGATGGAAACCATGATCACTAGCGCCATGCCAACTCGTGCTGAAGTCTTCGATGTGGCCAACGCTGTACTAGATGGCACTGACGCTGTCATGCTGTCAGCGGAAACCGCTGCAGGGGATTACCCTGAAGAAGTTATTCAGACAATGAACCGCGTTTGTTTGGGCGCTGAAAAGCAACCTGCCATCAACCGTTCTAAACACCGTATTGATGTCACCTTCACAAACATTGATGAAACCATCGCTATGTCAGCCATGTACGCGGCAAACCACCTTGAAGGTGTGAAAGCCATTATCAGTCTGACAGAATCTGGCACAACGCCTCTTTTGATGTCACGTATTAGCTCTGGCTTACCAATTTTTGCTTTGTCTCCAAACCAGGCAACATTGAACAAAGCTGCTCTTTATCGTGGTGTCACACCAGTGGCTTTCTCATCACAAGAATACAATGTGGACAACATCATTTCTGGTCTAGTCGATCACGTTAAGTCTCTAGGCTATATTGCAGACGGTGACCTTGTGATCGTGACTAAAGGCGACCATTTGGTTAGCTATGGTACGACAAATGCAATGAAGATCGTCAAAGTGGGCGACATCGCATAACGCTAACTATTTGAGGATTGTCCATTGCACACAAAGATGGTCACCATGGCCGCTCAAAAGCGCATTGCTTTAGTGGCTCATGACAATATGAAAAGCGAGCTCATAAAATGGGCTCGCACCCACAAAGACAAACTAATTGGCCACCAGCTCTATGCAACAGGCACCACAGGTAACCTATTGCACAAAGAGCTGGGCGTTAAGATTGATGCCTTGATTAGCGGCCCACTAGGCGGCGACCAACAACTGGGTGGTATGATCGCTGAAGGCAAGATTGATGTCTTAATCTTTTTCTGGGACCCTTTCGAGCCTATGCCTCATGACCCAGATATCAAAGCCTTGTTGCGCGTTGCTGCGGTATGGAATATTCCTATCGCCTGCAGCGTATCATCGGCCAATTTTTTGGTGTCTTCGCCACTATTCAGCAATGAATTTGAACGGCAAATACCAGATTATGAACGATACCTAAAAGAGCGACTTTAAGTCGCTCTTTTTATTTCTAATCTCGTCATAGCACTTTCGCAACAAAAGCCTAGTAAGACTCGCTGTTTTGCCCAAAATCAGCTATATTAGCGCCCTAAATTCGCAGCGTTTTTCTGTGTAGGCTACAAAAAAACGTCAAAACTGCGTTAAACCTCATTACCAACGTATTCCGTTACCCCTCAACACCACGTTGGTTCAAAAACAGGAGAGATATTTTGCAAGCTGAAGTCGCATTAATCATGGGATCGAAAAGTGATTGGGCCACAATGGAAGGCGCTACCGAAATTATGGATGCCTTGGGCGTGTCTTACCATGTGGAAGTCGTTTCCGCTCACCGAACTCCAGTCAAGCTTGCAGAATTTTCTGAAAGTGCCGCCGATAAAGGCTTCAAAGTCATCATTGGTGGTGCTGGCGGTGCCGCGCATTTGCCAGGCATGGTCGCAGCACACACACATTTACCTGTCTTAGGTGTTCCAGTTCAAAGCAAAGCGTTAAACGGAATGGACAGCCTACTTTCCATTGCCCAGATGCCCAAAGGTGTTGCAGTCGGCACACTAGCAATTGGGACCGCTGGCGCATTTAATGCCGGGCTCTTGGCATGTCAAATTCTCGCCACTTCAAACCCTGAATTGGCTGAGCGCATTAAGACCTTCCGTCAACAACAAACCGATACGGTTTTAGCTAACCCAGATCCAAGAGAGGTGTAAGCCATGTCTGTATTGTGGGTACTTGGTGCAGGTCAACTTGGCGCCATGCTAAAACACGCTGGCACACCATTAGGCTTAGACATTCGTCCTGTGGACATTGAAAGTCATGACACCCTACCTTTGCAAGCTGACGACATTGTCACAGCGGAGCGTGAAGACTGGCCACAAACGGATGCCACTAAGCAACTTGCCTCTCATGCTAATTTCGTCAACCTATCGACATTTCCACAGTTGGCTGATCGTCTGACACAAAAGCAATGGATCGATAAGCTTGAGCTGGCAACAGCCCCTTGGTTTCCGGTAGAAGCCGACAGCCATGCAGACTATGCCTACCAAACGCTCGGTGAACGCGTTCTCATGAAACGCCGTCGTGGTGGCTATGATGGCAAAGGACAATATTGGTTGAAGCAAGCTGAAGGCACAGAAATCCCTGACGACTGGAAAGGCCAAGCTATTGCCGAGCAAGCCATTAATTTTGATGAAGAAGTGTCACTGGTTGGTGTTCGTGGTGCCAATGGTGAAACACACTTTTACCCACTTACCCTAAACCTGCATATTAATGGCATTCTGTACGCGTCCGTTTCTCCCCTAAAGCGTCTCGCTCCATTGCAAAATAAAGCCGAAGCCATGCTAGGCAAACTTATGGATGCACTAGACTATGTGGGCGTCATGGCAATGGAATGCTTCCGTGTGGGTGACGAGCTGCTTATCAATGAATTGGCCCCTCGTGTTCACAACAGTGGACACTGGACACAAGCTGGCGCCAGTGTCAGCCAGTTTGAAAATCATGTTCGAGCGGTCACAGGTTTGCCTTTGGCTCCTGCAGAAATCAAAGGCCAAAGCATGATGGTCAACCTGATTGGTGTACCAGTAGACTATGAATGGTTAAATATTCAGGGGTTAGAACTCTACTGGTATCAAAAAGAAGTGCGCCCCGGCCGAAAAGTCGGTCATCTTAACTTTTGCTCAAACCAGCTTGGCGTTCTTCAAAATGCGCTGCAAAGCTTGTCGTTACCAGCGCCTTACCCTGAAGCACTGGACTGGCTGAGTAAGAACTTACCAACCGATTAATCTCTCTCCCATAACATGCCGTACTCTCTGCGGCATGTTATTTACTCTTAATGTCATCAAAGCGTCCAATCTTGCAAAAAAATGTCTAAAAATTTGCAAATAATGAAGATTATATCTTGTTATGTTTTCAAAACTCCTTATTCTAAAAGTATGAAATAAGCCTTCCGACTGAAGCCCATTCAGCACAAAAAAGGCAGCACTAATAAAAAAACGGCACGCTACGATGCTGATAAGGAACCTTGAATGAACCATATTGAACTTGATTGCTATGATTGGCGGCTGCTGCGTGCCTTACAAGAAAATGCCCGACTCACCAACGTGGCACTGTCTGAACAGGTCAACCTTTCTCCTTCCCAATGCTCAAGACGTCTGCAAAGACTAGAACAAAGCAACTTGATCGAGGCCTACTTTACACAACTCAATGCCACAGAACTGGGTTATCATGTCACTGCCTTTGTGAACATCACCCTAGACAAAGGCAATAAAGAAGCTGACCATCATTTTAAAGAAGCCATTGCCGCCATGCCGAAAGTGTTAGAATGCTATTCTGTCAGTGGCGATGCAGATTATTGGCTTAGAGTGATTAGTGAGGATTTACCTTCGCTTTCCGACTTTTTAAATGAATCCATTTCGGCCTTACCCAGTGTCCGAAACCTAACCTCAACACTGGTACTGAACCGCATCAAAAACGCCCCATCCATACCATTACCAAACTAATGGTAGGCAGCAGAAAAGAAACTCAATGTGTAAGAGTCATATCACTCTTACACTAAGCCTCCGGTAATCGAACCACAACGAGAACACCAATCAATGCCAACAGAGAAAACACCAATACTAAAGCCGGCAATGAAATCACATTGGTTAAAAGACCAAAAACACTCATCACCAATAACATAATGCCAATCACAGTGTTACTCACCGCTACGTACTCCGTTCTATCGTTTCCTTCCACCAAATCTACCAAATACGTTTTACGGCCAATACGCACGCCCTGATGAGCCACACACAAAATAAAATACAAGGCAGGCATAAACCAAACCATTTCCGCAAAACCCGGAAATAACCACATGACGACGAATAACAGAACCCCTGCAAACACACCAAGCAAGGTAGAAAACATCATAACCTGACGGCTAGAATAGTCTGAAAAACGCCCCCAGAAGGGTGAAGAAACTAAAGACGCTAAACCACTCGCTGCCATAAAAGCTCCTAACACCCATAAACCGTTACCTAGATGTTGCTGAGCAATCAATACATAATAGGGTGCAGTTAAAGCCGTACAGAGTAATAGCGATCGAGCGATCACAAACGTTCGAAACGACGCATTCGTTTTCAGTAGAGAAAGGCCTGAGAACAGTTGCCAAAAGCCGACTGGTGCGTGATCAACGTCACTCCTTGGCTCATCAATCAAAGCATACACCATGGCAGCAAAACACCAGACTAGAGCGCCAATAATCAGACTACTGGCATAAAAAACCGTGTTCGCTTCCAGCTCAAAAAAGCCACTGAATACCATTGTCAAAGCCACACCCAAAGTGATCAAACCTGCGGCACTAGAAGCCCAACCTGATACTCGACCACGCCGACCTTTTGAAATGGTTTTACCTAAAACATCCTTAGAGGTAATGGAGTTCAACCCCCGCGCTAAACTGAACACCACCATTAGCGCAATCACACACCAACCTGCTGCGGCTCCTTCTAGTAACAAAGCAACCACACCAATCAACACCACGCATGCGGCTTGCAACACACTGCCAATCACCCAAAGCCATTTTCGCAATGCCACTCGACGAATGTAGCTGGCCATAAGCAGTTGCGGCAACAAAGAACCTGATTCACGAATCGGCACCAACCAACCTAGCAAATACACGGGTACGCCAACACCTTGTAAAATCCACGGTAAAGTCACCTTAGGATTAATTAAAGCATCGCCAAGATTGATCAATAATTGTGACCAAACCAGCTTTTTTACGCTGTCTGACTCATGCTTTTTCGACTTAGACGAACTACCCTGCTTCGCGCTCACTTGCGACATCGACAACCCCAATTTTCCACAATCATCTCAATAGCATAGCATGCCAATAACATCACAAGGCGGAACAAATAAGAGGAAAACTTGCAACAGCAATATACACTAAGTAGTGGCCTTCAACTCCGCTCTAACCATCCAATTTCTTGGGGTTAACGAGGCGTCGCAGAAAGCTCCTATGTCCACTTGGTAACCCTGCTCTTGTAGATAAATGGCACGATCTAAAATGAGCCAGTACTCTAAGGCAGGTCGAAACCATTGACTGATGGCTTGTTGCTTTTGCAGGTCTTGATATCGCTGTTCAGCCGCGTCTTGAAAATTTTCAAATGGCTGTTGAGCGATCAAGTAAGTCAGTTGCTTTTGTTCTGCGGCCCAATGACAAAACCCAACAAAGCCCTGACTTAATAAGACTTTTTGAATGGAAGGTACGGCAAGATATTGATCTGTTTTTCGGGCATGACGTTGCCAAAGATCAAAACCCAAACGGTATGTCAGTTCCTGCTTTTGTAATCTCTGCTCTCTGGCACCAGCGGTGGCAACTTGCTTCACCGCTAACTTTAAATCGGCTTTGCGCAAGGTCAATTTGGCCTGTGCTGCCAACGTAGATAAAGGTTGATAGGCTTCGGTTTGAGTAAGGTGATAACAACAAGGCGCAATACAGATATAAGGCGTCTTTAACCGACTAGCCTGCTCCAACAACACTCGGTGTAAGTCTCCACAGGCATGTAATGCCACTGCACATTGCGCTGTCTTCAGAAGCGCCTCTGGGGCATCTGCCAACACATCTGTACAGTGAAACTGTTGCTGAAGGGAAAGTTGTTGTGCTTTTTGCTGCCCTGCTTCACACAAACTCTGTTGCCACTCAATACTGGTGACTTGCTTGTCCCCATGGAAAGCCAAATATTTACCAAGATGTCCCTTACCCGCACACCACTCCAAATAGCGATCAACCATTGGAGTACATGCTGCAAACGCTTCAATCTGTGACCACTTACGCCCTTTTATACCAGTCGACAAATAAGCTGGCGGTGACGTGGCGTTTTGCCGAGTTTGCTCAGTGGCTAAAACGCCTTGAGCGCAATCAGAAAGTTCTCCAAGACTGGGCTGCGCATGGATTATCTCAGCCACTTGCTTCGCATCCTCAAGGTCCACTTCCTGTTGAGCATTGAGCCACACCGCTAAAGCTGGGTAAGCTTCTTGCCAAGGTAAGCTTAAGCTGGCAAAGCTATCGAATTGCCACAAAGCTTTATGTTGATACAACCACTGATCAATGGCTTGAAAACGAGTTTGAAGATTGTTCATAAGTTGAAGCGTTTGCGCGACCGATTTAAGTGTCTTGATTTCTTGACAGTGAGTACGGAATTTCCCTTTCGATTGCATTGTATTTTGCCATAAATACGGCAGAATGACGTATTGTTTATTGCAACGAAAAATACACACAAGGACCCCAACCAAATCATGTTTAAGCATCTTCAAGTCGTACCAGGCGATCCACTTTTAGCCCTTATCATCGCCCACCAAAAAGACACCAATCCAAAGAAAATAGACCTTGGTGTCGGTGTTTACAAAGACGATAACGGTAAAACGCCTATTTTAAATAGTGTGAAAAAAGCGGAAGCCATTTTGCTTGAGCAAGAAGAGTCTAAAAGCTATTTAGGCATTTATGGTGCTGCTGAATTTGAAGCCATTATTCAAGACCTCATCTTGGGCGACAATAACCCACTGATCACCTCTGGTCGTATTCGCTCTACCCAAACACCGGGTGGTACTGGTGCGCTTAAAGTGGCGGCCGATTTCATCAGTGCCAATCTTTCTGGCGCGCGCCTTTGGGTCAGCGATCCAACTTGGGGAAATCACGAGTCCATCTTTAACTCAGCTGGTGTAGAAGTAACGCCATACCCTTATTACGACCCAGCAACAAATGGTCTGCGTTTTGACGATATGATGACCAAGTTGGAAGCCGAGGCCAAAGAAGGTGATGTATTGTTATTACACGCTTGCTGCCATAACCCAACAGGGATTGATCTGCAGTTAGAGCAATGGAAGGTCATTACCGATTTCGTAAAGCGTCGTGATTTACTGCCATTGGTCGATGCCGCTTACCAAGGCTTCGGCGACGGTTTGGATGAAGACTTGGCTGGCCTACGTCATATGGCAGCCAATGTTGATAATATGCTGATTGCGAACTCTTTCTCGAAAAACTTCGGCATCTATCGCGAGCGTTGTGGTGGCCTAAGCGTCATCGCCACAACGTCTTCAGAAGCTGATGCAGCGTTCTCCATCATAGGTCAAGCCATTCGTGCCAACTACTCTATGCCGCCAGCACATGGTGCCGCTGTGGTTTACACCATCATGAGTCGTCCTGAATTGAAAGCAGAATGGGAACAAGAAGTGGCAGAGATGCGTAATCGTATCAACGGCCTGCGTGAAAAGTTAGTCACTAAACTGGCCCAATCGGGTGTTAGCAAAGACTTTAGCTTTATTAAAGACCAACGCGGTATGTTCTCTTACTCAGGTCTAACCCTAGAGCAAGTTCGCCGCCTACGCAGCGAGTTTTCGATTTACATTGCCGATACAGGCCGTATGAGCGTAGCGGGTGTTAGCGATGACAACATCGATTACCTATGCGCAAGCATTGCTGAGGTCGTTGGCTAATCTCAAGCAAAGTTAGGCCGAAACAATAAAAAAAGCGGTGAAAAGTAATTTTCACCGCTTTTTTTTGATCTATCGAACAGTATCAATTAATGCAAAATACGAGTGTCTGAAGCATTTTCGCCAAGCTGCATTTCAGGGTGATAATGTTGAATCAAACGCTGCACGGAAGGCTCGATCATTTCTCGCCAGAAGCTCACTTCTTGTTCCATCATTTTATTCAGTTTGGCTATGCCTGCATCCGTGCCAAACAACCTAACAGGTGCGAGTGCCTCATCAAAGAAGTCGCGATCACCACCAATGCCAACGCCGAGTAACTTGGCACCGCGCACAAAGCCTGCACACCACTCTTCCACGAGTATTTTAGATTCGCCTTCGTATTCTTGTTCCAGATAAACTGGACTAAACTCACCGAATAGCAGACTGTTCATCGCTTCCATATACATGATCAATACTAAGCTGAGGAATTCATCTTCCTCCTCAGCGGACTCCCAAACAGGCTGGTCTTCATCCGCCCCCCAAATGGCATTCAACCATAAGTCAGGCTCTAGCTCTTTAGCTGAACAACCTAATGCGGTGAGAAACCCATCCAGCTCAGACACACAAAGCAGCGATCTGTCTGTGCCAAATTTCAGTAAGTAGTGATCAATTTTTTCATACAACACTTCTTCACTGATGATTTCATCATCTCTTTCTTCAGACATTCACTTATTCCAATTCATTGGACTATACTCTAAGTTTAGCTCGCCTTACTCAAGACGAAAGGTTTTTTACTAATCGACAATGGCTAGGTTACCGTAAGTTTCCAACCAGTTTTTACGGTCTCCTGCTCGCTTCTTAGATAACAACTTATCGAGTAATTCGTCAGTATCCAGCTTATCTTCCATGGTTAATTGGATTAAGCGACGCGTATCTGGCGCCATAGTGGTTTCACGCAATTGCGCTGGGTTCATTTCACCCAGACCTTTGAATCGCTGTACATTTGGTGTACTGCGTTTGTTCTCCGCAGCAATCTTATGCAAGATAATGTCTTTCTCTTCGTCATCCAGTGCATAATGAACTTCTTTACCAACATCAATACGGTACAAGGGAGGCATGGCCACGAACACATGACCATGGTTCACAAGCGCTGGGAAGTGACGCACAAACAAGGCACAAATCAAAGTGGCGATGTGTAAACCATCCGAATCCGCATCCGCTAAAATACAGACCTTGCCGTAACGCAAACCACTTAGGTCCTCATCACTAGGATCAACGCCTAATGCCACGGAAATGTCATGGATTTCTTGTGAGGCTAATACTTGACCAGAATCCACTTCCCAAGAGTTCAAGATCTTACCGCGCAACGGCAAAATTGCTTGAAAATCTTTTTCTCGGGCTTGCTTCGCAGACCCCCCCGCCGAGTCCCCTTCCACTAAGAAAAGTTCACTTCGAGAAGAGTCTTGGCCCGCACAGTCCGCTAGTTTGCCAGGTAAGGCTGGGCCTTGAGTGACTTTTTTACGCACCACTTTTTTACTGGCTTTCAGTCGTTTTTGAGCACTATTAATCACTAATTCAGCGATTTTTTTGCCATCTTCTACATGCTTGTTTAACCACAAACTAAAAGCGTCTTTTACCGTAGCAGAAATGAAAGGCACAATTTGACGAGACGACAAACGTTCTTTGGTTTGGCCGGAGAACTGTGGCTCTTGCAACTTAGCAGACAAAACGTAGCTGCAACGGTCCCATACATCTTCCGCGGTTAATTTAATGCCACGGGGCAGCAAGCTGTGAAAATCACAAAACTCACGGATCGCATCTAATAACCCCGTGCGTAAACCATTTACATGGGTGCCACCTTGTGCGGTTGGAATTAAGTTAACATAACTTTCGGTCACCAACTCCCCGCCTTCAGGCAGCCATTGTACGGCCCAATCGACACCCTGTGTTTTTTCTGTCAGGCCGCCAACAAATGGTCGCTCTGGTAACAACACAAAACCTTCATTCGCTGAAGCCAAGTAATCGTTCAAGCCTTCTTGGAAGAACCACTCTTCTCGCTCTTCTTCGCTACCACTTTGATCAATGAAGACCACATGCAAGCCTGAACACAGAACCGCTTTGGCTTTTAACAAATGCTTTAGTCGTGACAGGGAAAATTTCGGGCTATCAAAGTATTTTGGATCGGCACTGAATTTAACCTTAGTACCGGTATTTTTCTTGCCAACGGTGCCAATTTCTTTTAATTCAGAGGTTTTAAAACCATTCTCAAAACCAATATGATATTGAATGCCATTACGCTTAACCCACACTTCTAACGAAGTCGATAAGGCATTTACAACAGATACCCCTACGCCGTGAAGACCACCTGAAAATTGGTAACTGTCACCAGAGAATTTACCACCAGCATGCAACTTGGTCAGAATCAATTCGACCCCTGAGACACCTTCTTCTGGGTGAATGTCCACAGGCATACCACGGCCATTGTCTTCTACACTCAATGAGCCATCTTTATAGAGAATGACCTCAATTCGATCGGCATGTTTTGCTAACGCTTCATCCACTGAGTTATCGATGACTTCTTGTCCAAGGTGGTTTGGACGAGTCGTGTCCGTGTACATTCCAGGACGTTTTTGTACTGGTTCTAATCCGCTGAGAACCTCTATCGATCCGGCGTTATATTCTTTTGCTGACATGCGAGTTTTTTCTTCCAATCAAACGACACCAAACACAGGTTATCTGTATCGGCATTCAAACTTAATAACAATCTTCTGTGAGTCTATCACTGCTTCTACAAAGTTTAAAATAGTCCAATAAAAGCATGATGTTAGTTGGTTATTATTTCGGCAAATCTAAAAATATCGAGGCTAAAGCGCTGAAAATCAGTGAAGCTATGATCGCCACCTTTTTCGTGCGTCAATTTAGCCACATTAGGAAAGGCCTGTAATGCAGCTCGATAATCCAATACTTCATCCCCTTCCTGTACCATTAACCAATAACGATTTGATGTTGGCGTAGTCACCACGAGCGCCTCTAACTCAGCCATGTGATCATTAGTCAGTTCATACTCGTCATTGGTATATGGATTCCGCTGGGGGCCTAAATAGTCTTTTAGTAGAATCGGCGCTTGCATGGCAGGGTTCACTAAAATGCTCTTAATACCATACTTTTCCGTCAAATACGTGGCATAGAAACCGCCTAATGAACTGCCAATTAAGGTGACACCTTGAGATAAATTAGCCTCTATCAATGCTTCAAGTTGCTGTATGGCCACTTTAGGTTGCCAGGACAAGCGAGGTGAAATAAAAGTTGGCGCCACATGAAGGGAATGCGCGGCTTGCTTTAAGACATTGGCTTTATGGGAATGCTCTGAGCTGTTAAAACCATGTATGTAGATTAGAACGGCCACTTAGCTTCTCCTAAGTAAATAAGGGTTAGGCGAATTGAAAAGGTAAAGGATTATTTAGCCTATGGCCATGTTTCAAACAAAGCTCTAACAAATCTGCCAACTGTTGATTAAGACGGAATTTTTCATCCCGATGCAACATAGCATCATTTGGATAAGGGTAAACCCCACTGTACTGTCGATGTCCGTCAGTAATTTCGGCTATGCCCACATCATGGTACAAACGAATGGTGAGAGACAATGAGGTTTCAAACAATAGCTTCTTTTCGGTTTGTGGACCAAACTCTAACGCCATTTCTGTTGTAAATTTACTTTCTTGGCCTAAAGTAAGACGCAAACGACTTTCTTGATCACCATTCGAATGAATTGAAAAATGCCACTCAGCAGCGTCCTCTTGGCCACGCATAATCCGACCAATACGGCGATAATTCAACTCGCCGAGCAGCTGTAAGCTAACCAAATCTGGGACATATTGCTTGTTTGCTTTTTTCATCACTTCTGTCATTCGAGTTAAGTATTTCCTTCAGAAATTGATTTATCCGTATTGACGTCTTTCGTTACCAGTGCCTCTAGCTGATAACCCATTCTGACATCTTTATCGTGCCAGTATAGGTTAAACCACTCAAAAAACACCTCCCTGTCATTATCGGCTGGACGAAACTCTGGTGTTAAAAAGCGCTCAGGTAAAGCGACTTCACGGGTCATTACTTTTGCTTTACTCAAGCGTCCACACAGTACATCCCAACCAGAAATGTTAGCCTGATCATACAAAACATTGATATCAGTAATACGGGTAATTCTGTTTGGCATGGTTTGCAAAATAAAGCCTACACCACCCGCTTTTGGCTTAAGTAAATGAGTATAATCAGAACCCTGAGTTTGATGCTTTTGTTGCGTAAAACGCGTCCCTTCCACAAAGGTTAGAATCGAATTAGGGCGATTTAAAAGACGTTCACAAGAGCGTCGCGTGGTTTCCAAATCT
The DNA here is from genome assembly GCF_003314975.1 of Marinomonas aquiplantarum. Taxonomy (GTDB): domain Bacteria; phylum Pseudomonadota; class Gammaproteobacteria; order Pseudomonadales; family Marinomonadaceae; genus Marinomonas; species Marinomonas aquiplantarum. Next base: position 307,019 of record NZ_QNRF01000002.1, on the reverse strand, counting down.
TTTCCAGCCAAATGCGGCTTTTTCGCCAAGGTTTCCTTACTGTAACGTTTCATGTAAGGAAACCCCATTATATAAGTGGCGGTACCAACGAATGGCATCCAAAACAATGCTTGCTTCATGAAGACTCTTGGTAACGGGCGTTTGCCTTGGATTTGCGCCAGAATGATGTACACATCCACCCAAGACCTATGATTGGAAATCATCAAACTCCAACTGTTAAAGTCGCTAACCATGTTGTCATCTAGGTCCCACTGCACTCCCAGAATATTTTTCAACCACCATTCATTACCACTCACCCAACCGTTAAACAAACGATCAAAATAATCTTCCGCTAACACCTTATGCTTTTCATTCCCCAACAACAAGGGCGCGACGAAGTGCGCTAAAACAGACCAAAAACACACATTTACACACATGAATAGAAATGAAATCAAGCCAACAACGGGCTCTAGCATTGGTTGCTTTCTTAAGTCCTTTATATTGTCTTTTATCATCATACTCACGCTGCTTGCCACTTTTTAACAAGCTCAGTTTTATTTAAAGCAAACCATTGTAACCCCATGATGGTACTGGCGTTTTCTATGTCTTGGCGTAACAAATCAATGGCTTCTTGTGACGTCATCAGATGCAATTTAATGTCTTCATTTTCATTATCTAAACCGTGAGTGCGTGTCACATCAACTAAGCTGGCATCAAACTCTCCTGCGTACATCCGTAGATATTCCACCAGCCCGCCTGGTGACGGCACAAATTTAAACATGTATTCAAGCCGCTTTACTTCGACACCTGCTTCTTCCATCGCTTCACGACGCGCAACGTCTTCATCCTGCTCTCCTTCTTCCACCATTCCGGCCACTAACTCCAACAACCAAGGAGAAGAATTTCTTAATACCGCAGGACGGAACTGTTCTATTAACAGAACTTTGTCGGCTTTTGGATCAAACAATAAAACGCACACGGCATCGTCTCGAACCATCATTTCTCTGGTCATTGGTTGACTCCAATCACCATTAAACTTCCTGTGTTTTAGCGTGAGTTTGCGCATTTCAAAGAAGCCTTTGTAAACGCATTCGTCCTCTAGCACTTCAACATCTTCACGACGATAACTTGGCGTAAACTTCATACTCGATTTTCCTATCCGATTCTACTAATGCTTGGCTGTTTGTATTATGGTGTTTTACTAGAGTTCAATTATCCCTGTTTAAGGAGCACATTAATGGATAACCTACGCTGCAGCTGGTGTTTAGGATCTCCTGAGTACATTCATTATCACGATACTGAATGGGGAATTCCAATCTACGATGACCACAGCCTATTTGAATGTATTGTACTCGAAAGCGCTCAGGCAGGTCTAAGCTGGATTACCATTTTGCGTAAAAGAGAAGGTTATCGCGCTGCTTTTCATGATTTTAACCCCCAAAAAGTCGCCAACATGACAGAACAAGACGTGACTCGCTTGTTGCAAGATGAAAGCATTGTCCGTCACCGTGCGAAAATTGAAGCCACCATCAACAATGCCAAAGCCTTTTTAAAAATAGTCGACGAGTTCGGTTCTTTTAGTGACTATTTTTGGGCGTTTTCTGATCATAAAGTCATAGATAATCACCCAAAAACACTGCAAGACGTTCCAGCCTTAACGGAACTTTCTACACGCTTTTCAAAAGACTTGAAAAAACGAGGCTTCAAGTTCTTAGGGGCGACGACTTGCTATGCCTTCATGCAGGCAACAGGTATGATCAATGATCATGTTATGAGCTGCACAGCGCGTAAAGGAAATAAGTCGTAAACAGACGCTTGATTTAATTAATGTTTCCATCACACTAGCCGATACAAATAGACCGTTCACATAACCGTGCTTGGCACGATTATGTGAACGATTCATTTATTCAATTGGTTTGGTATTCATTCATGTTTAATAACAAAAGTATTCTTATTACTGGTGGCACAGGCTCTTTTGGCCGCCAGTATGTCAAAACTCTTTTAGCCAACTACCAACCCAAGCGACTGGTCATTTATTCTCGCGATGAGCTCAAGCAATATGAGATGCAACAAGATTTTGATGCGCCTTGTATGCGTTATTTTATTGGGGATGTGCGTGATAAAGACCGCATGACTCAAGCCATGCGCGATGTCGATTTTGTGATCCATGCCGCGGCCTTAAAACAAGTGCCAGCGGCCGAATACAACCCAATGGAATGCATTAAAACCAATATCCATGGTGCTGAAAATGTCATCGCTGCGGCCATTGCCAACGATGTCGAGAAAGTTATTGCCTTATCCACAGACAAAGCCGCAGCACCGATTAACCTGTACGGTGCAACCAAATTGGCTTCGGATAAACTCTTTGTTGCCGCGAACAATATGGTGGGACAAGGACGAACTCGCTTTTCCGTTGTTCGTTACGGCAATGTGGTGGGTTCACGTGGTTCAGTCGTACCTTTCTTTCAAAAACTGGTTGCCGATGGTGCAGACTCTATTCCAATCACTCACCCTGAAATGACGCGTTTTTGGATTACCTTGCCAATGGGCGTCGATTTTGTACTGAAAAACTTCCAGCGCATGCAGGGTGGTGAAATCTTCATCCCGAAAATTCCATCCGTGCAGATCATGGATCTAGCGGCAGCTTATGCCCCTGATTTACCAACCAAAGAAATTGGTATTCGTCCAGGCGAAAAGCTTCATGAAGTCATGTGTCCTGCAGATGACTCTTTCCACACATTCGAATTCGATGATCATTACGTCATTGCTCCTAGCATCAAGTTCCATCAAGAAGACATGAATTTCGGTTTGAATAAGCTAGGGGAAAATGGCCAATTAGTGGCCCCTGGATACGAATATCAATCTGGTAGTAACCCTCACTTTTTAAGTGTGGAAGACATTTTGGCGTTTGATGATGGCCACTGAGTTCATTCCTTATGGTCGACAAACCATAGATCAGACTGATATCGATGCCGTAACAGAAGTACTGACATCGTCTTATCTTACTCAAGGCCCTAAAGTGACAGCGTTCGAACAAGCGCTGGCGTCTCAAGTCCATGCTCAACATGCGGTGGCAGCAAACAGTGCCACGTCTGCTCTACATTTGGCTTGTCTCGCATTAGGCGTACAACAAGGTGATTGGGTATGGACATCTCCCAACACCTTTATTGCTTCTGCCAATTGTGCTCGCTATTGCTCTGCCAAGGTGGACTTTGTCGACATAGATCCTAATACCTATAACCTATGCCCTAATGCCTTAGCCAAAAAATTAGCCCAAGCTAAGCTCGACAATCGCTTACCTAAAGTGGTCATCCCAGTGCATTTTGCTGGCCAATCTTGTGATATGAAAGCCATTCATCAGCTTAGCGTTGAATACGGTTTTCAGATTATTGAAGATGCGTCTCACGCTATTGGCGGACAGTACCAAGGCAAACCGATTGGCGACTGTCGATACAGTGATATTTGTGTGTTCAGCTTTCATCCTGTCAAAATCATCACCACAGGCGAAGGTGGTATGGCCACGACGAATTCTTCTGAATACGCTAATCACATGCGCACTCATGCGCAACAAGGCACAATCAAAGACCCAGAAGCACTAAGCCAATCTCCTGGCGATTGGTATTACGAACAGCATACCCTAGGTTACAACTATCGTATGACCGAGTTACAAGCGGCGTTAGGCCTGTCTCAGTTAACTAAGTTAGACGACTTTATTGCCCAACGTCATGCTCAATTTGACTATTATTCAGACAAGTTAAAAGCATTACCTATCACGCTTCCTCAACAACATATCGACTCCCATTCGGCACTACACCTATTTCCAATACTGCTTCCTAAAGGCCATCAAAATTCCAGAAAAGCCATCTTTGATGCCTTACGATTGGCTGGTGTCGGCACGCAAGTTCATTACATCCCCGTACACACACAACCCTATTACCAAGCACTTGGTTTTACTTGGGGCGATTTTCCCATAGCAGAAGAATACTATCAGCGGACCTTAAGCTTGCCTTTGTTTTACGATTTAACTCAAGCGCAACAAGACAAGGTAATTCAGGTTCTAGCACAAGCATTACATGACCATGGAGTGATCAACTAATGTTAGACAATACATCCTATCGTGTCGCCGTTATCCCCGCTCGCGGCGGTTCTCAACGCATCAGTCGTAAAAATATTCGTTTGCTCAATGGCAAGCCACTAATTGCGTACTCCATCGAAGCGGCACTCAAATCCAATCTATTTGATCGCGTAATTGTGTCAACAGATGACGACGATATTGCAGAAATTGCCCGCTATTTTGGCGCAGAAACTCCATTTAAACGCCCTGCAGAGCTGTCTGATCACACCACGGGCACCACTCCGGTAATGCAGCATGCATTAAACGTTTTAAGTGCGGAAGGCAATACACCAGATGTGGCCTGCTTAATTTACGCAACCTGTCCTTTATTAACCAAAGAAGACTTACTAGCCGGTTTAGAATTATTGCCCCAAGAAGGTTTTAGTTTCTCCGCTACCACCTTTGATTTTCCCATTCTACGAGCATTGCACACTAACGAACATGGTGAGTTGGCGCCGATGTTCCCAGAACACATAGGTAAGCGCTCACAGGACTTAGTGGAAGCCATTCACGATGCTGGGCAGTTTTATTGGGCTCGCCCAGATGATTGGTTTAATCGCGACATTTTTGGTCCTAGCTCTAAGCCATTGTTATTACCAAGACATCGAATTCAGGATCTAGACACAGAAGAAGATTGGCAGCGTCTCACCCAATTGATGGCACTGCAAAAACGACCGGCTCAATAGTGTCGCATTACCTCAGCGACGACACGCTCAGCACCTTGCCCATCAACCAAGTGTTGAGCGGTCTTACTGGCCTGTTTAAGCCAATCGGTGCTGTCCCAAGCGTCTAGCGCCATGGCGACAAGCTGACTGAGCGGTGTGCTCAATTGCGCTGCAGAAAGATGATCAAAGCGAATGGATCGGCACCAATTTAAAGGCAAATGCTGTTCTAATGAGTGAGTTTGATTGTCCGCGATTTGTGCAAAAATAGCCGGCACGCCAAGACAAGCCAATTCGTATAGGGTGCTCCCCGCCGCCGAGATAGCCAACTTAGCGTCTCTCATTACCGTACTGACTTCTGTCAAACCTTGATGAAAAGCGATGCCATGATGCTCACACAATTGTGCTACTTGTTTAGCCTGTTTAGCATTCGCGCCCATTAACACGACTAGGTTGTGTGCGCCAAAGCCGGCCGCCATCAAACGCGCCACAATTGGTAAGGTCAAACCTAGTGGGTCCGTCCCCCCCATAGTAAGAAGCAATTTGTCAGCAAACGGATTTTTGACAGCATGACTAAATTCATCCCGTAACAAAGCATATTGACTGCCAATTAATGGCCATTGAATTTGTGCTGAATACACTTCTTGCAGTGGGTTCAAAAGCCATTTAGCCGGAAAAACACCTCTGTCATTCATATCATCCAACACCAACAAATTAGGTTGATGCTGATAAAGCTCGGTAATGTCTTGAGCTTGATAAGCATAATGATCAAGAATCACTAAATCCGCTTGTTTTGCCATCGCAAAAAAAAACGACTCATGATCAATGATCCGGTCGGCTTCATTGGCAAAGGCTTCGCATTGCCGTTGAACCACAAACTGACATTGCCAACCTTGTTTTTCAAATGCAGAGACCAAAGCCTGACATCGCACTCTATGGCCCATGCCTATTTGCACAGAAGCATCGGCACGTACCAACACCCTCATGCCAATAAATCCCACGCCAATGGCTGGCCCTTTTTCACATTGACGGCAAGGGTTTTACCCAAAACCTCAGACCAATGTTTTGGCGCTAAACCAAATGCTGGTCGAATAATTTTCAAGTGATCTTCCGTTAATTCAGTACCAGCGGGTAAATCTTTTGTGAGGTAAATGGAACGTCGGTATTTCTTCGCCGCCTGCTCTGCTTCAGATCCACCATAGGTCACTTTGCCCAATGACGCATGAGCATCACGACACGCCTCTACCATGGCTTTCATTTCCGCTGGCTCCATCGAAAACTCGGCATCAACACCACCGGCACTGCGATCAAGAACAAAGTGTTTTTCAATTACTGTGGCACCTAATGCTGTCGCTGCAACTGCAGCAGCAAGACCTTTAGAATGATCTGATAAGCCTACAGAGCAGCCAGTATGGGCCGCTAAATCGGCCATCGTCAGCAAATTTGAATCCGCAATTTTAGCAGGATAAGTACTGGTACATTTAAGTAACGTTAGTGGATTATCACCAATGGCTCGAATGGTCGCGACTGCTTCATCGATCTCTTCTTTAGTCGCCATGCCGGTAGACATAATAATCGGTTTACCCGTTTTAGCGACCGCTTCAATCAAGGGAATGTCCGTCATTTCAAAGGAGGCAATCTTGTACAAAGGCACATCTAGACTTTCTAGAAAATCTACTGCGGTCAGATCGAACGGTGAACTGAATGCCACCAAACCCAGTGACTCTGCCAACTCAAACAAAGGCTGATGCCATTCCCAAGGGGTTGAGGCTTTGGCATATAAATCATACAAATTATTGCCTTTCCACAGACTGTCGTTTTCCGACACCATAAACTCGCCTTCACGCACATCCAACGTCATGGTGTCGGCGGTATAAGTTTGCAACTTAATGGCATCCACACCAGCCTCGGCTGCAGCGTGAATCATGGCTTTTGCTAATTCAAAGTCTTGATCATGGTTACCAGACAATTCAGCAATAATAAAAGGAGAAGATTCAAACATAATTAGCCATTGTAGTAAGTGATAAGGTGATCGTTACCCTGATCCACGTATTCGGATGCTTGTTGCAGCATACTTGGCATCTCTTGCAAAAATTCACACCAAGGCTCAAACAGATGACGAGCACGTTTTACCGTTTCCATCTCATCGTCATATTTGAAGATAAACTGGACGATTAAAAAAGCAGAGTAAGTAAAAGAACCAATCAATAAATCATAAATATGACGATGTACGCTGCCTTTTAAAAAGTAAATATGGCGATGGTGCGACCACAATAAGTCACACACTTGCTCACGCGTCGTAATACTATCATCCCAACCTTGTTGCAATTGCAGACTCACCTTTCGGAAGTCTTCAACCGATATTAAGGCTTCGGCAGATTGATTTAGTAAGCATTCAGGTGGCTCTGTGAAAAAAGTGTCTTCTAGAATATCAATGGCTTTTGCATGGTCCACTTTCGGATCCATAATCAACAGATCATCCAGTGGTAATGGGGTTACCCCTTCAATTTTAGCCCCATCAGACAAATTAAAACTGGCAAAGTTTCGTCGTTGATTAAGCTGACGAATTAAGGATTCCAACTGAACCCGTGAGGTATCCATCATGCCTGTCGCGTATATAGTGCCACCGAAGTTTCCTTCACGCTCGACTAGCTTCGCTTCTTCAAAGGTTTGGAATCCCGATTCTTTACCGTCTTTGTAATAGCCACTGTGTACAGAGTGATGACTGGTTTTGTCTTTAAAACCGTTATCAACGCCAAGAAAGTACACATTATTAAAACCAAACAAATGCACGTAAGACAAGGCCAGATTGGCGACCACGGGATTACAGTAATTTAGTTGTACATATTCTTTATCATCACCATGTGCTCTAGCTTGATTCAGTATCAATGAAGTTATGGCCTCACCAGGTTTTAACCCCATTCCTGAACGCTTGAAGCAATCAAATAACCCTGGGTGCATGACATCCACCGACAAGCCCCAAATCTTATCTAAATAGTCTTGGTCTAAGAAAAGGAATTTATCAACGGTTTGCTTCAGTCGTTCAATGTCCACATGGATGTCTGGTGTTACCCCTAATTTCTTAAGGGTATTGATGGTCGACCCACAACAAACAACCAGCACTTGATCTCGAACTTCTTTTACCAATTCAATCCCTTGGTCTAACGAAGGTCCGTTACCTAAGATAAAAACAGGCGTGTTAATGAGCCATTTCGGTAAATTTTCTCGGCCTTGGAAATGCGCTACCTTAGTCTTTGGCAGGGAACGAAGCCCTTGGGCAATTCCAATCAAAGCATCATCAAAAAATCCCCATCCCATCACCTGACGAGCATACTGCTTTTTGAAATAAGTAATTGCCTGATCATTTTCCGGACTAGTATAAGAGACATACAAATACGTCTCTGGGGCCATAAAATAGCCATTTTCTTCTAATTGACGTAAGTATTTTTCGGTAAACTCTTCTGGGCTCACACCCAAAAAGAAATGAATCGTCCGACCATCACGGTTGTATGTCTCAAGAATAGTATGCCAATCGATCGCAAACAAAGAGTAATAAAATAAATCCAAGTCCTCTTCATAAAGATACAAATGTTTAATCGATCTTTGAGCAAGAAGACATTCAAGTTGATAACCAAATTCCACGCCAAACAAAATGGTTGAACCGACAAATTCAGGCCAAGCACTTTGTGACCCTAAGCCCTCTGACTGTAATGCTATTTGGTCCAACATTTTATTACTGTAGTGAACATGTCGACTCGGATGATTTTCCGTACGTTCTAAATTCAGCAAAGTTTTGTTTGGCTGCTTCAGTTCACGAGCGACTTTTTGCTCCGCTTGAGCTCTCGGTGTCGTGGAAAAAAGAGGCACTCCAACATCATCGCGATAAAGGTTTAACTCACCGCTTTCTTCCATATAAATATGGCGTTTTTTTGGCTGGTAGTGTTGAAAGGATTCAAAGATATGTGGCATAACCTCTGCGAAGAGGGTCATGTTTTTAAGGTATCGATCGGTCAGCGCTTGGTCATTTTCTCTGAGGCGTTCAGCACCTCTTTGAAACATGTTAGCGAACGCTTCCGCTTGTTCAAGAGAGGTGAATTGATCCTCATTTTGCATTTTTTACGCCTTTATACTGACTGACACCTTTGCGACTTTTGTTGGTTTGATAGAGCTGTTTCTGCATTTCAGAGTGAACGTCTTTTATAAACAGAATCGCTGAACGGTGTATTGAAATAAATGTTTTAATCTTCTCTTTTAGTTGAGCATCAGAGACGGGTTGAATAGAACGAATAAACTCGTCATTTTCATCACACAATCTCTGTATGTTCTCTACGTCTTTTTCACGAACGCTGCGCTCTAGCGCTTCACTCAACTCTGTCAGACGAGTGGTGTCTAGCACTTAGACTGCTCCCATGCGTACTTCAGACTGCCCTTCGTATGCGGCTTGCTTATCTGCCGGAGTAATTTGATCCCAAGCGCCTTTGATCTGTAATAGCAGATTCATTACCTGATCAATGATCGTAATATCCTTACTGACACTGGCTTCCGTTATGCGGACCGTCATATATTCGTACAAAGACTCTAAATTATCGACTAATTCTGGATTCGCTTCTCTATCAAGCGCATCACGCAAGGCGTTAATGATTTCGACAGCACGTGTCAACGCATCAGCTTTGCCTTCCAAGTCAGAGCGTTCGATACACCCCTTACCCAAAGCCAGCTTTTCCAATGCACCCTGCATTAAGAGCTGAATGACGCGATGAGGGTCAGCCGATGCCAAATCGGACTTGAGAGAGTCCTTTCTATAGGCTTGGATCCCTTTACTCTTGTACATACACAACCCCATTAATTTGAGTATTCTAGTTAAAACGTTTTACATTTTGGCTAACACAGAATTGAGATAACCACCTTGCGCATTCATATTCGCAAGACGAGAATCCAACCCTGTAAACTTTTCACGAAGTGATTCTTCGTAACGCGCCATACGATCTTCGTAGGCTTCTAATGTTTCTTCTGTATTATCGATTGAATCGCGAACCGAATCCTTCAAGGTATTTGTCATTCCACCAGAACCAGTGTAATTGTCTAACAAATTTTCAAGGGATTTCGCGAGCCCATCCTCTCCAGCAATCAAGGGTGCAATGTCACTATAGCCTCGATCCATAGCACTATTAAACTTGGTCGAATTCAAACTTAAACGACCGGTATTATCCATTTTAACCCCAAGGTCAAAAATAGAAGTAAAAGTCCCTGTCGTTTTACCATGACTGCTCATTAACTGTGTCGACAAGGATGATTGTAAATTACGAATCATGCTATTGCCGTTCAGAACCGCACCTTTGTCTGTGCTGGCCTGAAATAAATCCAACAGTTCATTATAGGACGAAATAAACTCTTCAATCGCCTCTTTCACTGTTTTCTGGTCATAACTGATGTCCACTCGTGTGGTTTTATCAGTCACATCCAACGCTTCTATTGATAGACCCGCAACCGCTTCATCAAACGTATTACTACTGTTTCGAATCTGAATGCCATCAACAGTAATCACCGCGTCTCGCGCTTCATCCCCGAGCGGAGTATAAAGACCGGCAAACACACCTTCTGTTGAGATACTGTCTAACGTTAATCCAGTATTCACACCATCAGCGGCGACATTATCTTCGGCAAGGTCGTTATCAACAGAACGGTCTGTTATCTCTTCAGCTGAAGCTTCGACAGGGTCTTCTTCAACCTCATCGACTTCGTCTTCTGGTATTGGACCATCATTTGCAAAGTCAACATCATCACCTGGCAAATCAAGTTCATCGACTTCTGCTTCAGCAATTTCCTCAGGCTCTTCAATGTCGTCAGCAACGACTTCCTCTAAGGAATCTTCATTTAATGTCTCTGCTTCATTGGTTATCGGCGAGGAATTGATAATCTTTAATGAATTTCCTGAACCTTCTATCGCGGAAGTGGCAGTAAAGAAAAGATTGCCATTACCATCATCAACCAAGTTGGCGGAAACACCAAAATTGTCTTCTGAAGTGTTAATTTGATTACGTAATTCGGAAAGAGTAGTGCCAGCTTTGACATTGATAGTAAATTCATTGTCACCGGCTTGAAAGGTTAGATCTGCGTCTTTTTGAGTAATAACATCATCTGCGGAAGAGAACAGACCTGGCGCAGACATGACACGACTGCCTTTTGCTAGCTGATTCACATCGATAGCATAAGATCCATTTGAGGCGGTATTGTCTGTGGAAATAGAAATGACTTCTTCGCCTTCTGCTTGGGCGATTTTAGCATCTCGCCCAGTAAAAAGTGTTTCATCATTTAAGGTATCAACAGAGGACTTAAAGCTATCAATGGCGGATCCGACCTTACCTAATGCAGATAGCTCTGCTTCATATCCATTTAGTTTGTCCTGATAAAGCTTAACCTTTGCGTCTCGCTGAGCACTCACCATCTTTTTGACAAGGGATTCTAGATCCATTCCAGATCCAGCACCTAATGAGCCTACAGACATAACTTCTTCTCCCAACGCTTCGCTTTATCGGCTGTTATTCATCAAACCTCACTGTTTACCAAGGTTCCCTTGATATCGCTTAGTTGACTCATAATAGCATCAATTCGATCAGACATTTTAAGAAACTCCTCAGTGGGAATTTGGCGAACAACGTCACCCGTTGCCTGATCAAGTACTTTTACAATATTGTGATCCCTATCTTCTGACATTTCAAAGGTCAAATGCACATTCAATTGAGATAATTTCTTATTCATTACTTCAATATCAAGTGGTTCTACCTTCTTTTGAGAAGCATAGACATTAGAGCCATTATTATTCTGACCCGTTCTGTTGGTATCGGCGGTATTTTGAACGACTTTAGCATTGGCTTGACGCAATGCTGCAAAATCCTCTGACGCACGTTGTTCAGGACGAAGAGAATAACTAGCGCTCTGTTTAGAAAAATCACTGGCATTGATAGACATATCAGAATTCCTCCAAATAGACAAAAGCCGGAGCATGATTGCCCCAGCTTTTCGCTATCACAAGCTGATTAGCCCAATAGAGACAATGCAGTTTGTGGACGTTGGTTAGCTTGAGCAAGAATTGATGAACTCGCTTGTTGCAAGATTTGCGAGCTAGTCAATTGCGCAGTTTCTTCAGCGAAGTCTGCATCACGAACTCGTGAACGTGCAGCCGCAACGTTTTCAGAAATGTTACTCAAGTTACTGATCGTAGAACCAAAACGGTTTTGGATCGCACCCAAGTCAGCACGTTTAGAGTCAACGGCTGCAATCATAGTATCAAGAACATCGATCATACTCTGCGCATTCGCAACAGAAGAAACAGATGCTGTAGATTGGCTCACCTGTGCTGTCGCAGCATTGCTCGACAAACCAGACATAGTGAAACCACCATTACCAGCAAAATCAATCGAGTTAGTGATACCACCAGAAGTTAGGGTGAAACTAATCGTTTGATTTGAGTCCGCACCTACTTGGAATACACCTTCGTAAGTACCGTCTAGCAAGTTCTCACCACCGAAAGTGGTATCAGAAGCAATACGGTTGATCTCTGTAGACAACTGAGACACTTCTTGCTGAAGTGCGGCACGGTCTTTGTCAGAGTTGGAACCGTTCGCAGCCTGGATAGACAGTGTACGCATACGTTGCAACATGTTTGTTGTTTCGTCCAGTGCACCTTCCGCTGTTTGAGAAAGCGAAATACCATCGTTGGCGTTACGTACAGACTGGTTTAGACCATTAACCTGAGAAGTTAAACGGTTAGAAACCAATAGACCTGCTGCATCATCCGCTGCGCTGTTAATACGTAAACCAGAAGACAAACGCTGGAAAGACGTATCCAAAGATTTACTAGAGCTCATCAACTGACGCTGTGCATTGATTGATGAAGTATTCGTATTTACGTAAAGAGCCATCATAGCCTCCTAGGTTTTTAAGTCCTGCCAAAAGCAGATCGTATAAGGTTTTCGACAAGGTTTTGAAAACCTTTAGTCAATTTCGGAATTTTTTTTCCTCAACAAGGAAAAAAACCTCCTTAAGAGCGGCAAAAAAATGCCTAACTAATTGTTTTAATTAAATTTAATAAAACAATAAAAAAATTGATTTTTTTATCTGAAAATTCCTTTTTTCTCGATTTATCGAGCATAAAAGCCAAAAAAATGCACCTCTGTGCATACTTAAAAAGCTCAGCTAAAAGAAACTCCGTTTCACTCTTATAACAGGCTTATCGCCGTGACGAAATCACGTCACCCTAGGCAAAAAACAGCCTCTCTTGATGGCAATTTATCACCCATTAAACACGGCAACCACTTGCCTTTGCCCCAACGCCTTTCCGTCGCTTTTAAAAAGCAAAAACAGTTGAAGACGATAAAAAGCCGACTCACTTCGGCATACCGTTATCAGTTCGTTACCGCGACTTACCACAAAAATTAAAGAGCGTTTTTAAAAAGCCTTTTTGCCATCATGGCTAAACCGACATCATGCAGATGAACAAAAACCCATTAAGCACAAACCACCAGGATTGAATTAAGTTGCCGCCCTCGATGTTTCGATAGCGCATGAGCAACCTTTTTAAATCCCAAGCAATCAATACAAGCTCTTCAGTTGCTAACGTTTATTGGCTAGCAACATTAGCCATGTTGATAAATCACGTTCTCTAATGATCAAATCCAAACCCACACTGCGAATCTCAAAACCCTGCTCGATGGCATACGTCTTCACACAAAAAAGCACAATGAATCATCACCTTCGAATAAGACTCAAGGTCGCAAAACCATGCTTTACTAAGAATCACAGCAAGTTAAGCTTGATACTGAAATCATCATATTCAGAGCGTTTCTTCAGGCTCGCCTTGTTCCAATCAGTCAGCTATACTGAGCTTATTGATTGCACCAACAGCTTAGCGGTCAATCACCTAGCATTTGGGCACAAAACTACCCTGCCGAATAATTTCAGCACCAACAAAAGCAGTACCTAGACGCATGCCACCAATTCAGTGTGAACTTTCATGCAAAGCCATCTGTTATTGACAAAACTCTAGTTAAAGCAATCCCATAGCGTATCTGTACACCATAATCATCTTTCCCAGAGCAGCGATCAGTAACGAGTATCAAAAGCATTAAGACGAGTGATGCATGTCTCCAAACGCTTGCTTGTTACTTGATAAAGTCAGGCCAACTAAGCCCGCCTTTTTGCGCACTGCAATATCAGTATTTTTCACTCTTTTCGAGCGTGTATTCCGTTAAAACCTTTCTATAAACTCACCTTTTTTCTTTCTCGAACTCATTAAACTAACAAGGTAAAAACCAATCATTTAGACAGGTCAAATCCCCTTAAATCTCACACCCTCTCTCTTCAAGGAGGCTCTATAACAGTAAATCGGTAACAACTTATTCTCTCGCCAAAGCCAACTTATTTCGTGTGATACTCAAAAAACAGTCACTCAAATCAAGCGCTTCTTATGGCAGTAATATCTAACAACGGGTTTTAATCTAACGTCCGATCCAAAGCCCTATTAACAGCCATTTAGACCATAAAAATCTTATCCGCTTTTTCTAAAACCGTGTCACAAAGCAGAAACACACACTTTCACACCGTCTTAACTCAATCTTATTTTGATGATCAGCTAATTATCAGTAACGCTACCAGAAAGGTCTACCTGCCTAAGGAGACCAAACATTGGTCGCAACTCACATCACTGAAATCTCGGAATTCATCCATCAAATTCATGACAAAACATCATTCTTTCCATCGCCTATTTCTGATCGGTTTTGCCCTGGATACAATAAATCCACGGGCTAAAAATGCTCAGTAGACACTCGCAAATCACTCGCTTTTAGCCCTATAACCTTGGCAACTTCTCTAGCTAAAAAATAGCACTAAGCTTTCACAAATAACCAAGACTAAAAAAGAGAGATTAACCCCTTTCAATCTACTATTTCCTTTAAACAAAAACGCCAGATTTCAGTATGCTTAAGAAAGTCAAATCGCTTAAAACTAAGCCTTAGCGCTCATCCCTTTAACAACACTTTGATGGCATAGCTTCGCCATCATTTCAGGGACAGGCCAGACCTTTAGCCACATGGCTGCGCGACCGCTTATCGCATTCTTTCTCGACACCGACTTCTACAGAACGATTTCCTCAGTGACCATTTTTCAATGCAATCGCTCCTTCACTTAGGATTGAAAGCGTTTCAAAATACTGGAATCGAACTCGATTCCTGGTCACAACTTACTTGCTAATCGACTTCTTTAAAGAAACTTTGTTCTAGTACTTTTGCTTTTCTAAACTAATCTCATAATTTTCCTAGTGATGCTGAGCCTAACTCCCTAAACTCAGTCAGCAAGCGAACTATGGCATTAGCCTAATAAATCCATATACCCTCCTTTAGAATTGATTTCGCTGTATCACTTCTCCTAATTGCACCAAAATTTGGGCAAAAAAAAGCCGGGTGAAAAATCACCCGGCATAAAAGGCACCTCTAGGAGAGAGAAGTAGCCCATATTCCGAGACAGTTCTCGAACCTTTAGTTAACGTAGCTATCTACTGCTACTTAACTCATATCTTTAAATTGTAATTGCTATTTTTAGTTACCTAAAAGTGACAATGCAGTTTGAGGACGTTGATTTGCCTGAGCCAAAATCGTACTACTTGCTTGCTGCAAAATCTGAGTACTGGTCAAGTTTGCTGTCTCCTCAGCAAAGTCGGCATCACGAACACGTGCACGGGCAGCCGATACGTTCTCAGAAATGTTGCTTAAGTTAGTAATGGTAGAACTGAATCGGTTTTGTACCGCACCTAATTCAGCTCGCTTAAAGTCTACCGCCGAAATCATAGAGTCAATAATCGCGATCATACTTTGAGCGTTAACAATACTCGACACTGATGCCGTTGTGACACTTACCTGAGAGGATGCCTGGTTTGACAGGCCTGACATGGTAAAACCATTATTGGCTTGGTAGTCGATTGAGTTATTCGCACCACCAAATTCCATGGTAAAACTGATTGTTTGGTTTGCATCGGCACCGACCTGGAAAATCCCCTGATAAGTACCATCTAATAGATTCGCGCCACCAAAAGTTGTGGTTGCTGCGATTCGGTTAATCTCTTCCGAAAGCTGCGACATCTCTTGCTGTAGCGCCACACGATCTCGATCGGAGTTAGAACCGTTTGCTGCCTGAATGGACAAAGTACGCATACGCTGTAGCATGCTAGTTGTTTCGTCCAAGGCACCTTCAGCTGTCTGAGCCAAAGAAATACCATCGTTTGCATTTCGTACAGACTGGTTCAAACCATTAATCTGAGAAGTCAAACGATCCGAAATTTGTAGGCCAGCCGCATCATCGGCTGCGCTGTTAATTCGACGACCAGATGATAAACGTTGGAACGATGTATCAAGGTCACGACTTGAGTTTGCAAGTAATCGCTGAGCGTTCAGCGAGGACACATTTGTATTTACGTATAAAGCCATTTTAATCTCTCCTAAGATGTATTTTTAACGAGACAACCTTTTGATTTAATTGATTATTTGGTTTTTGTCTCTTATTAAAGTTATCGACATTTCGATATGTATCTTTAATTTTTTTTTCGCTTTTATTTGGGCTTATTAATTTTTTTATTGTGCTCAAATTTGGCGATACTTGAGTTATCGAACTAGGAGAAAAGAACTTTAAAAAATTTTAGCGTTTTTTTTGTATAAAAAGACAAGAACAACAAAAAACACAATAAAATCAATAAGATAAAAATCAACAAGCTTTCGTTTTTTTCTGCCCCCTCCATATCCAAAAGCATATAATGGCGAAATAAAATGATCAAAAAACCAGCACCAAAGACAAAAATTAGAAACTCTCTAAACAAAGATTGATGTTTTTTTAAACTAAATAGGACGACAAAATAGGGTAAATAAAGAGTTCAAATTGAATTAAATATCAATTAAGAGATCTGAGGTTATTCAAATACTGTCAAAATCAATACAAGAATATTTCAAATACGAATAAAAAATATATTTCATTCATAAAAGTAAATGGACGCTGGAAACAAAACCAATCATAAAGAAAGCATCTGCTCCTAAGATTAGTTTGCTTAAATATCGGCCAAACAAAAACTCATTAGAGGAATTTGTAAACGCAAGAAAGGACACTGTAGAAGAAAGGGAATTCTGATCTTACAGCTGGTCATAGGATCATTGTGATGAAAAAAGGGTGGAGGTAACGACTCTAACATTGCCGTCGCCATAAGTGAGTAGATACCCTCTTGATGGGCAAAGGATAATAACAACCAAGATGGCTTTATGAAATATGATTGATAAACTGCAAACCAAATTTCTGAGGGTCTACCTCTCCTTCAATGACGACATCTGACTTTAGGTTAGCTGACTTATTTAATTCAATATCAGCAACTTCAATGAAAGACTTATTGGTCATGCTGTAAACTTGCCGCACCAGGTTTGGCTGAAACGCTTTATTTAACGTTAACACAAAACCAACACGCCCATTTGATAATGCAACACAAGACCCAACAGGCACTTTACCAATACTTCTGAGAAAGACCGTCAATAACTCTTTGTCAAACGCTAGGCCCGCTTCTTTCTCAAGCTTTTGACATGCCTTAATTGGGCCAATCGAAGGTTTATGTGATTGCTCTGACGTAATCGCATCGTAAGCATCGATGATTGCCGCCATCTTGCCATAGACAGAAATTTCTTGATCTTGTTTACCTGCGGGGTATCCAGATCCATCTATTTTCTCATGGTGATCAAGAAGCATCTGATAAACCGCTTTCGGTATGCCGTCACACTTATGAAGAATTTGTTCCCCAAATTGAATGTGCTTTCGGAATAAGTCAAATTCACTGTCTGTCATTTTCGTTGTCTTAGTGACCATCGCAGCCGGCAACCGAAAACGCCCTAAATCGAACAACAAAGCACCGAGTGAAATCACCTCAACATAAGCATTATCCAGCTTCATCGCTTTAGCAAAATGAATACCTAATACCGCCATGCCAATGGCATGCTGCTCTAAATATCTGTCTGCATCTTTAATGTGTCGCAACGCCATCACCGCAAAATTATTACGTGTGTGCGAGTCAATTAAACGACGACAGAATTTTTTTAGTGCAGCAACATCAAGCTGTTTGCCATGCTTGAAGTGTTCCACTTGAGCGACTAATAAAGCATGTCCATCTTGGAAAATTTTCAGCCCAGTAGCCACTTCATCATCAAAATGAGTAGGAATAAAACGTGTATCTTTAGGTGTTTTTTTCAATAATGCGGCACGTGCTTTTTGCTCTGCTGCCATTTCCTCTGTGAGTTTTGCCTCACCATCGGCACCTTCCATATTATTATTCATACGGGCTTTGTAAGAGAGTACTTGCTCTCGCGTGTGCTCGTTTAGCTCTTGGCGAAAGTAGCGAAACAAGCTTTGCCCACGAGGATGCTTGGCACGTAACTCTTTGGTGCTTAGTCCAGGGTGTAATTTTTTCAAACTGCGAACAGAACGACCAACAACCAAAGACATGCACAAAATAAGAAAGCGCTCTTGCGCATCGTATAAGCGCTCACGACGGCTGTTTAAAAGCTTACCATCGTCAAAATAGGGATCATAAGGCAAAAAAGCCTCATCTAAAGGAATACGCAAAACGTCTAACGCAATCTGACGCATAGCAATACCAACAATTCGATCATTACGACCATGCATGCCGATTAAGCTTTTAATGCGCTTACTGCTCATGACTTGAGATTTAATACCCATAATGTCGAGTATTTCGCCAACATTAAAGTATCCGACGTTGATATCAGCCCCAAAACAAGACTCTATTTTAAATGCTGACATCCCCTAACCCATACCTCAAACAATTACATTTTATTAAATAATGATAAATTACTGATGCGAGTAAATACTTTTTGAGAGGCGTCTAGCGCCGCTTCTTTCATTGATAAATTGGTCGCAGCTTCCGCCATGTCCAAACCACCGATACGATCTTGAGCCACAGCATTGGATAACTGATTCGCCGAACTAAACTCTTCTCTAACTTGCAATGTATTCAGTCTAGCACCAACAGATGAACGAGCTTCACCTATTTTCTGCTGAGCATTGTTAAGACTAGTAGTGGCATTAAAGAAGGCTTCTTCTCTTTGTTGATAGGTTGAGTCTTCATTACTCAAGGTATCAAGTGTTCTATTGATCTCATTCAGGACATTATCACGTCTTGGCGGCACCAAAGCAAAGTCAACAGAAGCGCCAGGCTTACCCTGTAATAAGAAAGACATACCATTAAAGTTAATGGGTTTACCGGCGCGATAAGAACCAGACGCTACAACGTCACCTTGGCTATTTGTAATACTGTAATTCCCAGGTTCACCAAAAAAGCTTCGACGACGGTCTCTATCTTCTTTGCTATCAGATTGCGTCAAAGTCGAATCAGGCACACTGCCATCTTCCACTAATGGTGATGTTACCAGCTGATATTCGTTTGCAGATGGCACTTCTGGGTCGTAGTATTCATCCATGTATTCTTGGAAGTCACCCTGACTATAAACTTTTGCCGTCAATGAAACATCGCCGGTTAGTAACTCAGTTCTAAATGTCTGGTTGGTCCAAATATCTTGAAAGAGTTTTTTTCCTGAGTCAGTCACCGGAATGCGCATATCTTCAGAAATTTGAGCGTATTTCTGCCCCTCATTGCCATTCCATAGATAACGCCCTTCAGTATCTTGAATAAACGCAGGAGACAATGTATCCGTTCCAGCAAAGATATAACTTCCATCCGCACTACGAGAGTTCATCAACTCCGCCATGGACTCATTAATCAAAGAAATTTCCTGCACAATGGCATCAATGTCTTCTTGAGTATTAATATCGTTCTGTGCCTGAATGAATAAGGTTCTTACACGATCCATAAAACCATTGAGACTTTCTAGGGCCACTTCTTGATATTCCAAGTTGCTCTTTGCCATCTTAATCGATTCATCGAACATCTTCAGACGATCAGTACTGTCGCCGTACATCAGAATCTGGCTGGCACCGACAGGATTATCACTTGGCTTGACGATATCAGTTTGCGCTGAAATTTTTTCCTGCGTTTTTAATATTTTTTCATTCGATTGACCAATCGCACGACTGGATTGATCATAAATTAAATTATTCGTTACTCGCATAAACCTACCTCATGATGCCAAGCAGGGTTTCAAATGTGGTTCTGGCTGCCGTCACCACCTGCGCGGAAGCTGAATAGGATTGCTGGTATTTCAACAAGTTTACGGCTTCTTCATCCAAACTAACGGCGGATAGTCTATCACGTCGAGCAATACTATCGTTCAACATAACTTCACTAGATTCGGCATGACCTTCGATTTCTGAGGTTTTACTACCTACATAGGAAATGAAACCAGCGAAAGCTTTTGATAAGCTTTCATCGCCCGCCACTAAAGCTTGATTTTGTAAATTGATTAATGCCAATGCATTAAAGTTATCGGCCGGACCTATTTCATCTCCAGTTCCAATAGAAAAAACATCGCCACGTTCTGGCATTGATGAAACAGAAACGTCAAAACCCGCCTCTTCTGCTAACCCTGCTTGTGCTAGCAGATTCACATAGTTGGTCACATCACTCACAGAAGCAATCTCAACACCAGAAGCATCTCTAACCACATAAGAATGAGGTGAGGTAAAGTAAATTTGATGCGGCGCACTTGGGTACAAAGAACCATCTCTCGCAAACGCTGAGCTATTAGGGTCAGTCTTATCAACCGACGTCAGAGAAATACGCGCATCCGATAAATTATCTGAGTTAGTACTCACTCCAACTGGTGCACTTAATGCTATAGCCTCACCATTCTTTGCTTGTAAAGTTAAATTCGATGCCGCATCAGCCGTCGGCGAAAAACGGAATACATCGTCATCGTCGATGATGTCAAGATCAGGTATCTTCAGATCAAGACCCAGCTCATCAATTTGATAGTAACCGTTAGAGTCCGGCGTCATGTTGTTCAAGTCGATGACAGTCGAAGGACCTGTGGAATTGCCTTTAAGATCGTATTGCGTGATGGCAAAACGGTTATCATCTGTACGCGTTAACTCATAAGTATCGCGCGTAATTTTCTCCGCTTCCCCTGTTGTAATGCGCACAGAGATATCAGAAATTTTCTGCAAGTTATCCCGAGTAGAGTGAATACTCACCTTCCCTAAACTGAATAAATCTTTACCGAAATTGCCATTACCGTCTAAGCCTTTCGCATTCTGTGCGTTCATCGCATCGGCAATCGAAATGGCATGCTGCCCTAAAGTTCGATCAGCATATTGACTGAACTCTGTACGGTAATCCACTAAACCACCGACACTGCCACCTAACCCCTGGGTTTTAAGGCCAACATTGTAATCACCAAAATCCACAACCAGATTGATTTTTTTCGGGCTCAAAGGATCGGCAATCACTTTCAGCTCTGTTGGGTTTTGATCCATGACCAAAGGCTGCCCATTGGCCAACTGAATAGTCATCAAGCCATCATCATTAAACTGTGCTTTGATGTCGATGTACTTGGACAAATCTTTTGCTAATAACTCTTGTTGATCTCGTAATTCATTAGCAGGGGAAATAGACAAGCCTTCTTGACGAAGAATCTTGCCATTTAAATCCGATATCTTTGCCGTAATTGCATTCACATCCGTTAACGACGAAGACAAATGATCATCAACCAAGTTTTCCTGTCGATTCACTACGTTAGACAAGGTTTTATATTGCTGAACAAGCGTTTCTAGACTGGCGTGAGCCAATTCACGTAGAGAAGAAGAAGTGGGATCATTACTCGCGGTTTGTAAGGCACTGAACGCTTTATCTAAGTAACGAGTTAACGAAATACTTTCATCTGCCAACAAATTGTCTGCCGCCGACATGAAAGAGTGATAGGTATCATAATAAGAATGATTGGATGTATCAGTACGAACCTGAGCGCCAACAAAGTTATCAACCAAGCGAGAGGTATCACGCAACACCACACCACCCACAGGGGAGCTGACGGTGTCCGTTCTTTGACGGCTGTAGCCTTCTGTATCCACATTGGTCGTGTTTTGCCCGGTCGTATTGATACGAGCATTACTGGACATGAGCCCAGACAAACCAATTGAATATAAATTTGAGCTCATAGCTCACACCTCTAGCCTTAGTTGAAATTCGTTTAAAGACGCCAAAAAACGTCTCTAATAACTAGAGAATGCAAAAACTTTACCAATACTGTTTTTTCAGTGAGAATATTTTCTAAAGTCGCTCAAACCACTGGCTGGACAATATGTTATCTATCTTGTCTGCATACTTAGGATCAGTAGCATAACCACCAGCTTGCAGGGATGCGGCAAACTTTGACGTATCTTCTCCAGCGCCAAGGGCATCTTTATACCGCTCACTTGAACTCAGAAAATCCGCATAATCATCAAAGCTTTGCGCAAAAGAATCGTAAGCACGAAAAGCCGCTTTCTCGCGCTGAGCCACACCATTTCGAAACTCTAAAGTATTAACCACAGCACGATCACCAGACCAACGAGTATCCGCTTTTATACCAAACAAATTGAAACTTGCTGTGCCATCTTCTTTGGCTATTGGATACTTACCCCAACCGGTTTCAAGTGCTGCTTGTGCAAGAATGGCTTTCGGATTAACGCCTAATGCGTCACCGGCTTTTTGCGCATGAGGCCACAAAGTTTCGACAAACTCTTGCGGTGATTGAAACACCACAGAAAGTGCTGAAGGAGCATTTGTTTGAGAGGTTGGCGCTGTCTCACCTTGCTCTTGGATAGATTGAATAAAATCAGATGATGCCCTTTGGGCTAACGCCTGAATACGCAACATATCTTGCTTGGCCACTTGATTCAGAAAATCTGTATCTTCAGTACCATTAGAAGCAGCAGGCAAACTGACTCGATTTTGTTGTTGGGTTTGATATTGCCGTATCAGTGCATCGGACAAGCCTATCCCCCCAGATTTAGCCATACTTTGCGCCATCTGTGAGTCCATCATTTCCTGATATTGCTTGGTTTGCGTACTGGAAAATAAGCCATCGCCAATCGCTTCATTCGTACTGCGCATGTTCTTTAGCAACATGTTAATGAAAATCGACTCAAACTGCTGTGCCACTTCTTGCAAGGCGGCATCAGGGTCTTTTTTCGCCTTAGTTTTCAAATCCGTTAAGGACGAAAAGTCAGCAAAAAAGTCTTGTTTAGGCGGAATGGAATTCATCATGGTTTAGATCACCACAAGGTCAGCATTGATCGCACCAGCCTGTTTTAGCCCTTCTAAGATGGCCATCACATCACCAGGCGCAGCCCCCACCTGATTAACAGCGCGTACGATATCATTCAAAGACGCGCCAGGATCAAACATAAACATATGGCCGCTATTATTACTGATCTCGATCCCTTCTCTAGGCGACACAATGGTTTCACCGCCCGTCACCGTTCCATCTTGCCCAACTTGTGGAGGAACCTCTTGAATCGTCACGGTCAAACTGCCATGGGTAATGGCGGCAGGAGAAACTTTCACATGCTGACCAATAATAATGGTCCCTGTTCTGGAGTTCACTACAATGCGAGCACGCTCTTCCGCCACATCTACTTCTAAGTTTTCCAAGATAGAGAGAAAAGTCACACGTTGACTAGGATCACGAGGCGCTGATACTCGAATGGAGGTCGCATCCAATGTGGTGGCAACCCCTTGCCCAAGCAAGTCATTGATCTTATCTGAAACGTGTTTTGCCGTTGTAAAATCGGGGCGATTCAAATTGAATGTCAGAGTGTCGCCACGGTTGAAACTACTCGGCACAATACGTTCTACACTAGCGCCATTGGGAATTCGACCAACGGTGGGAACATTGCCGGATATACGAGATCCGTCCGCCCCATTGGCCCCTAAACCGCCAACCACAACATTGCCTTGCGCGATCGCATAAACCGCACCGTCCGCCCCTTTTAAGGTGGATAATAATAAGGTACCGCCACTCAAGGCACTGGCATTACCAATCGACGAAGCTGTCACATCAATTTTTTGACCTGGTTTAGAGAAAGCAGGCAAGGTCGCCGTCAAAGAAACCGCGGCGACATTTTTAGAGGTTGCACTCACGCCTTCCGGCAAAGTCACGCCAAAACGCGATAACATGCTGGCAAAACTTTGATTAGTGAAAGGCGTGCTATCACCCGTACCATTTAGACCAATCACCAAGCCATAACCAAATAACTGGTTATCTCGGACACCTTGTACACTTGCAATATCTTTCAGGCGCTCCGCCTGAGCCGATACTGACAAGAAACAAATGATCATTAATGTAAAACGCTTCATTCAATCACCTATTGTGAGAAACCCATTGCTTCTCAATATCAAGCTTCGAGATTAATAAGGCATGTCTCGAGTATTTAATAAACGGCTTACCCAACCTTGTTCACTGCCCGCAGCCACTTCACCAGTACCTGAGTAAGTAATTCTGGCATCCGCCACTCGCTGCGATTCAACCGTATTATCAGGGGATATATCTTGCTTACGCACTAGTCCAGAAAAACGAATGTATTCATCACCTTGATTTAAGCGCAACCATTTTTCGCCTCTCACCGCCAGCAGGCCATTAGAGTAGGTTTTATAGACAGTTACCGTGATGGTACCACTTAAACTGTTATTCTGGTTAGCCGAAGCATTACCTGAAAAATCGGTTCCTTGCTGCGGTACGGTGGTGTCCATTTTAAGCTCTTGTCCTAGTATCGTCGGGTTCTCAATGGTTGCTGACGACGATTTAGACACGGTCGCCGCATTGGCTTTAGTCGATGTCGTCGTTTCATTGAGATTGATCGTCAAGATATCGCCCACTTTACTGGCTTTTTGATCGCCAAAAAAGACATCTCCCATACCCGTTTGATAAATACCACCTGTTGGCGCTTGAGCCGACGTCATACCGTTATCATAAATGGGGGTGTAGTACGGATCATCTTGCTGTATGGCCTCAGCAATCTCTGGCCCGTTCATAGGGTCATTAGGGTCTGGCACAAATCCTTTGCGATCTTCTTCTGCTGTCTCTTCTGGCGCTTCATCGTCATCGTTTATGGCGTCCACCACCGCATCAGCTACCGCACCCGCGGCACCGGCTGCAGCTGCATTTGCAACGGCTTGCTGATCAATGTCCCAAGTTAAACAACCTGTTAAGCAGGAACTGAGCAAGGCCAACAGAAAAAGTTTTATCTTCATTGTTAATTACTCTTTTTATAACTGCTGAATCGCAAAGCTCATCATGCCGTCCGCAGAGGCGATGACTTTTGAATTCATTTCGTAAGCACGCTGTGTCGTAATCATGTTCACAAGTTCTTCAATCGAATTCACGTTAGACGCTTCCAACATACCTTGAGCTACTGTGCCCAAAGAATCCGCACCAGGCGCACCAACAATTGGTGGTCCACTGGCATTGGTTTCAGTGAAAATATTCTGACCAGCGGCATCCAAACCAGTTGGGTTAATGAAGCCCGCAATATTAATCGCACCCACTTCTTGCGGATCAGCCTCACCGCTCATTCGTTGCGACACAATACCGTCTTCCGAAATCAAAATTTCTACTGCGGTTGGATCAATTTGAATACCTGGCTCTAGTACCAATCCACCTGAGGTGGCAATCTGACCGTCACTGTTTAACTGAAAACTGCCATCACGGGTATAGGCAACGGTACCATCTGGCTGTAATACTTGAAAAAAGCCCTTACCTTGAATCGCAATGTCTAATTGCCTATCCGTCATGTTGTAATCGCCATTAGAAAAGTCTTTCTGCGTCGCTCCGACTTTTACACCAGTACCCAACTGTAAACCTGATGGTAATTCTGCATTTTGAGCACTTAATCCACCTGGCGCTCGAACCGTTTTATACATCAAATCTTCAAAGACAGCTCGGTCTTTTTTAAAGGCCGTAGTGGACACGTTAGCCAAGTTGTTGGCTACCGTATTCAATTGTTTGTCCATTGCGCTTAAGCCAGTTTTACTTACCCATAATGCCGAATTCATAACCGCCCCATTCTCTCTATCAATCTATTCTTACTGTTGGTTAACACGCTTAACGATTATATTTGTTAAGCGGTACGCTGTAATATTCTTGCCGATGAATTGGCATTCTCTCTTACCGTATCCATCATTTTTACGTTCATTTCAAAACGTCGCGCTAGGTTCATAATGTGCGTCATTTCTTCGACAGCATTCACATTACTGCCTTCAATAAAACCACTGACTAATTGCACATTTAAATCGGCCTCTAAGAACTGACCATCTCGCGTATGGATCAGACCGTCTTGCCCCTTGCGAAGATTCTGAGGATCTGGATTAACTAACTTAATCTGATTAATCACCGCCACTTCATTGGCGCCACCACCTTGAGGAACAATCGAAATAGAACCATCTGCCATAATGTTGATACTATCAACAGGCGGTAGAAAAATTGGTCCACCGACACCCGCTACAGGCAAACCTCGTCCTGTTACTAATTGCCCAGCGGCATTTATTTGCAAATCACCAGCCCTGGTATAAGCTTCTTGCCCTGTTTCATCGTAGACCGTCATAAAACCATCGCCATTAATAGCGATGTCCAAATTACGATCGGTTTGAATCATGTCACCTTGCGTATAGCGCGTCGCTGGATTCTCTGTCATGGCATACACGCGACTAGGGTAATAATCCCCATACACCTGCATTGAACGGGCTTGCTCAAAATCTGAACGAAAGCCTGTTGTATTTACATTGGCTAAATTATTCGCATGAATTGCTTGAGCATTCATGGTCTGAACGCCACCGCTCATTGCTAAATATAATGCTTTATCCATTACCCGCTCCAAACAAAAATCAGGTTATCTAGCTATACCTCTTACAAAATTCATACCAACTTAAAAAAAGCGCAAAAAAAAGCCGAAGCAGCTAGGCTGCTTCGGCCATAAAACTTCTCTCTCCAGAAAATTAACGAAGGTTTATGATCGTCTGCGTGACAGTATTTTCTGTTTCTAATGTTTTACTGTTCGCTTGGTAATTACGCTGTGCCTCAATCAGAGAGACCAGCTCAGACGTCAGATCAACGTTAGATTCCTCTAACGCGCCCCCTTGGATTTTCCCTAATGTTCCGCTGTTTGGACGACCAATATCAGCGGCACCAGATCCTTTACTCGCCAACCATGCAGTGTGTCCAGTCGGCATCAAACCGTCTGTACTATCGAAGGTGGCTAAGGCGATCTGGCCAAGTGTTGCCGTTTGTTGGTTGGTATAGTTGGCAACTAGGAAACCATCACTATCAAAAGATACACCTTGCAATTCACCAGCTGAGAAGCCGTCTTGCTCAAAGGTATCCGAATTTTCTAAAGCGTATTGAGTTGAACCCGCCAAATCCAGCGGTGCCATCTTACCGCGGTTGGTAGGATCCAAACCGACAATTTCAAGCGTGATCGGCTGAGCCACTTCAAACGGAGGCAAACCACGATAGGCCCCCATTAAATTACCCGCCGCATCAAAACTAACCGCCGTATTCTTTTCTAAGAAGCGAGTATCTTCACCCGTTAGAGGATCTTCAAATGTCTCTTCACCATCAACCGTCAGTCTCATCTCGTAAGTGTTATTCTCACCTTGCTTGATGAAGTAATAACCCACCGTATGAGGCTCACCCAAAGAATCATAAATAGTACGTGTATTACCATAGGTGTAGGTTTCAGGCTTAAGCGGATCAAACGCTTCACGAGCCACAGACACAGGCTCACGTACACTATCCACTTCCAGCGATGAAGTTATCGCCACCCCGCCCAAGGTTCCCGTTACTGTGATTGGCGTTTTCGTTCCGGCCTCAATGTCAGTCACTCCCGGATTAGCCGCGCCTAGGTAGAGCAACTCAAATGGTGCTTCATTAGTGCCATCACCATTAAAGTCTTCACCTGCTTCGGCTGAGTTGTAAGTCGCATACGTTTCACCAAGGAAGGCTGCGCCCGCATCATCGGTAATGTTACCGTCTACGGTAGCGTGCACTCGGTAGGTATTTGGCAACTCACTTTTCGCATAGTAATAAGTCACAATGTGAGTGTTACCCTCACCGTCTACGACACCTTGCGTTTGAGTGTAGTTATAAGTATCAGGATTCAGCGGATCGAAATCTTCTCTTATATACGGCGGCACGTCTTCACTTTTAGAGTTCAAGTTAACTTGCAACTCCATTTCAGTGGTGGCCTCAGGCGCAATACGGTCAGTTGGAATACGCATATCTTCAAGGTTGCCGCCTACGACACCCTCGACAGCATTAAACCCCTGTACATGACTGCCATTGTTTGTCACCAGATAGCCATTTTCATCTAGTTTGAAATTACCTGCTCGGGTATAGGATTGAGCAATCCCGGCATCCAAAACAAAAAAGCCACTGCCATCAATCGCAAGGTCTAGATTGTTATCTGTATAAGACAGGTTACCAGGTGAAAACTCTTGTGCCACTTTACTCACACTAACACCAGAACCGATACTGTTGCCGCTGCCCGCACCCAGTACACTGGTGTTGTATAAGTCATCAAATTCAATGCGTGATTTCTTAAAGCCTGTGGTATCAGCGTTGGCAATATTATTACCCGTAACACCCAAATAATCAGCCGAGGCTTTAATGCCAGACAGTGCAGTATTAAATCCCATAACGCTCTCCAGTTACCCTAAGATTTCTAGTTCTTTTGTTAGTTTGATCTTGCCGTGATTCTCCACGTTCAAGACGGTGCCTTCTTCACCATTAATGGTGACACCCTGAATTCTGGTCGGTACACGTGTTGACATCGATGACGTCTCTCCCTGTGCATTTGTCGACGTAGCGGCAAAACGATATTCACCAGCCGGCAAAGGATTTCCGTCACTGTCTAACTTATCCCAGCTAAACTCACCCGTATCCAATGGCGCGGTTCTGACCAAGTTGTTACTTGAATCATAGATTTTTAAAACCGCACTCTTAGACGACTCAGGTACAACAGCTTTCACCACTAAAGGATCTACGCCATCACCCATTTTCGCCTTGTCACCTTCCATCAAAATCGATTTGCCAACCAAGGTCGACGCACTTAATGCCTGATTTGATGTTAATGATGACGCCATGGTTTCCAACTGATCTGAAATACTGGTCAATCGCTCCAATGAACTAAACTGCGACATTTGCGCAACCATATCGTTAGCATCTTGAGGTGCCGTTGGATCCTGCCCCTTCAACTGCTCAATATAGAGCTTCAGAAAGACATTCTGGTCAGCTAACGCCCCTTCTTCTGGCTTCACTTCCGGTTTTTCGATGCCAGCTTTCGACTTTGCCGCTTCGGTACCGTATTGTGAGATCAGCCCACCAAGGCCGTTTTTATCAGATATATTTGCCATCTATCTGCTCCTAAGATTGCCCGAGCGTTAGCATTTTTTGCATCATGCTTTTTGCCGAGTTCATAATTTCTACGTTCGTTTGGAAGGATCTAGACGCCGACATCATGTCAGCCATCTCTTCCATTGGGTTCACATTCGGATAAAAAACGTAACCCTCTTCATTTGCCATCGGATGATCTGGTTCATAACGAGGTTGTAGAGGTGCATCTGATTCGACAATCGCCTCAACTTGAACGCCAACACCCGCTCCCGTTTCATCTAACTTAGTATTCTTCCAACCGCGTTCACGCATGCTGTCATTCATCATTTGAGAAAACACTGGCTTGCGTGCACGATAAGTCTGATCCGCTGAACTGGCCGCACTGTCGACGTTTGCCATATTACTAGCAATGGTATTCAAACGAACGGTTTGAGCACTCATTGCCGAGCCAGAAATGGTAAAAATATTACTCAAAGACATCGTGATTAATTCCCAGTCAGCGCTTTTCTCATGCCACTGATCTTACGATCTAGAAACATGAAGCTTGTATCAAATTGCATCGAGTTCTGCGCATATTCTGCCTGCTCTCGCTGCATGTCTACGGTATTGCCATCCAATGAAGGCTGCTCTGGGTTGCGATAAAGCAAATCTCCCGAGGCCTCACTCTCTGCTCCGTGAGCAAAATGTCGATCATTGGTTCCTTGCAACTGCAGTCGCTTCATTTCTTCACCCAAAGCCGCATCAAAACTAATGTCTCGTGCTTTGTAGTTTGGTGTGTCAGCGTTCGCGATATTGTTCGCCAATATCGCCGCACGAGCACTTCGAAACTCTAATGCTTTATCGTGTCCAGCAAAGGCACCTGCAAAGGAAATCGCCATTTAACCCTCAAACAAAAATGATAGATGATTTTATATAGCAATAATGATGCCAAAAAAAATATTCATGTTTTTCAATAAGTTATATTTAAGCAATCTTGAAACGGCAAAAAGCGGCAACTTAAAAGATAGGTCATAAAAACAAAAAAAGCCCACCCTAAACACTAGGGTGAGCTTTTCAAAATCCCGTAAAATAGGTCTAACGAGGTTTGGCTTTATAGACAATACCGGGGTGGCATTGCACTATTTCAAAATAATCTGACAAACCACTCAACGCTTCAGAACCACCAAGAAATAGATACCCTCCTGGCTTTAGAGAGGCATGCATTCTTCGCAAAATATCTTGCTTCAAATCGACCGTAAAATAGATGAGCACATTGCGGCAGAAAATGACATCGAACTTTCCCAAGCCTGCAAATGAGTCAATCAAATTCAAATATTTAAAATCCACACGAGAACTCAGGTTGGATTTAATCTTCCAAGTCGAATCATCCAGTTTATCAAAATAACGACTTTGTAAATCTGCCCCTAAACCACGAGCAATTGCCAAACTGTCGTACTCACCCTGTTTTGCGTGCTGCAAAATGTTAGTACAAATGTCGGTGGCAACAATCCTTTCACCGGGTTTCAGAACCCCTGGACGAGCACTCTTGAATGCCTCTATGACCATACTAATGGAGTAAGGTTCTTGACCTGTCGATGAGGCAGCAGACCAAATGCGTAAAGGCGCCGCCGTCATTTCTGGCAAGACCTTTTCGCGAAGAATGGTGAAAGGGTGAGTATCACGAAACCACAAGGTTTCGTTAGTGGTCATCGCATTGATAACCTCTTCTTTCAGCTTAGCATTCATTGGCCTATCAAGCGCGTCTACCAACTGCTCTATTTTAGAAAAGTTTTCCCTTTCTAAAATTTTACCTAACCGGCTTGCCACCAAATACTGCTTATTATCACTCAAAGAAATACCACATACTTTCTGTAGATATTCCCTAAAGCGTACGTAACCAGCTGGGGTGATTGTGTTTGTACTGCTGAGCATTAAAACTCCATAATAAGCAGACTAAAGGACGAGCTCGGCTCGCCCCAATCCATCACTTTACTCAGATTGCACTTGTACTGTTTCAATCGCCAAACGCGCCAACTCATCAGGCTGGAACTTAGCTAAGAAACCGTCTGCTCCTACCTTCTTCACCATGGCTTCGTTGAAGACACCACTTAAAGAAGTATGCAGAAGAATAAATAAATCCTGCAATCGACTGTCATTTCGAATCGCTGTCGTTAGGGTGTAACCATCCATCTCTGGCATTTCAATATCTGAAATCACCATTGAGAATTCTTGTGTGACATCCTTACCTTCAGCGACCAAACTCTGTAAAAATTCATAAGCTTCTCGACCATCACACAAAACGGTGGTCGCAAAACCGACTTGTTCCATACAACGCTTGATTTGTTTACGAGCCACAGAGGAATCATCCACAATAAGAATGTGATGTTTTTTCGCATTCTCTTGTGTACCTGAATTAACAATACCTTCTGAAATATCTTGTCGCATTGGCGCCACTTCAGAAAGAATCTGCTCCACATCAATGATCTCAACCATCTCTTTGTCGACCTGACAAACAGCCGTTAGATAGTTGTCATTCGATAGCCCTTTTGGTGGTGGCTGAATATCACTCCAGTTCATATTCACAATACGCTCAACACCACGCACCAAGAACCCCTGAATACGGCGGTTATACTCGGTAATGATGACAAAACACTGGCTAATATTTTCAATAGGACTGGCACCCGTTGCCAAACCTAAGTCCAAAATTGGAATGGTTCCACCACGAATGTGTGCAACACCACGAACCACAGGTGAACTATGAGGCATAGTGGTAAGTTTAGGACACTGAAGCACTTCCTTTACTTTAAAGACATTGATGCCGTAAATTTGCTTACCATTCAAACGAAACAGCAACAACTCAAGTCTATTTTCTCCGACCAGCTGTGTACGTTGATTGACAGTATCTAGAACCCCAGCCATATACGCCTCCAAAATGTATAAACTGCATAATGAGGTGACCCCTCAAAATTGTTAAAATGCATTCACCAATGATAGAGTGAATATCAACAATTTACTAACTTATTCATAACGAAATCATAAACAAAGAGTGCTCATCATGCGAATCTCAAGGCTTTTAATAGCCTTTATTTGTCTTCAAACACACTTCAGTTACGCTCAAGTGCTCGAAGAAATGGTTAATCGCTTCATTAATCAAGTGGAAATCCCTCGTTTATCCGAGGTTTACCCCCACGCAACCATTACCATAAAACTGAATAATCTTGCTTCCCTTAAATACTTACCTGACTGTAACGACAATCAAATTAGTATTCAAAATCAACGACCAGAAGCACGCAAACGAACCAATTACGAAATCAGTTGCCCTGATCCTGTTTGGAAATCTTATCTACCCGCTGTCCAGTCCATTAGCATCCCAGCCATCCGCGCCATCACACCCATCAATCGCGGTCAGGTTATTTCTCAATCCAATACCGACTTAGGGGAAGTGGATATCTCTGATTTAAGAGGTCAGGTTTACACCCAACAAAACCCACCTTATGGACT
Source organism: Marinomonas aquiplantarum (assembly GCF_003314975.1). Lineage (GTDB taxonomy): Bacteria > Pseudomonadota > Gammaproteobacteria > Pseudomonadales > Marinomonadaceae > Marinomonas > Marinomonas aquiplantarum. The sequence goes on along the minus strand of NZ_QNRF01000002.1, from coordinate 274,428 downwards.
AATTGCTTCTCGTAATATCCGTATTAATACTTACATCACGGACAATTTAACTCGTTTACCTACCTTAATTAAAAAAGGCGATGCAATTCAAATCACTGCCAGCAGTGGCACCATTACCGTTCGCATGAACGGTGTCGCACTTGAGAATGGCGTTAAAGGTCAACAAATACGAGTTAAAAACGCGAGTTCTGGACGAATTGTATACGCTAAAGTTGTAACTGACAGTGAGGTTCTTGTAAACTATTGAGTACAGACAACTCGGCAAATATAAATTTCCTTTTTCTGAGGTAATTCATTAAAGTTTTCGTAGACCCAGCCGAAACCATAGACAGGCAAATCATTTAAGGGCGGAAAAACCCAATGGCAATTCATTTAACAGGTCTATCAAATCAGGGCACTATAAACAAAAGTGAGCGCGCGCATAAAGACGACGCGGCCGCCAGTGCATCTGAACAAAAAGGCGGTGTGCAAAGTGGTGGCACACTGGCAGAAGATACCGTTAAACTTAGCGGTACAGCTCAAACACTACAAAATCAACAAGCTAAATTAAACAATTTACCAGACGTTGATATGGACAAAGTTGAGCAAATTAAAAACGCCATCGCGGCAGGTGAATACAAGATTGACACCCAAAAGCTTGCCAATAATATGGCTTCTATGGACACGCTATTTTAATCAGCGTGTCCTATACAGCCTATAAAGGGCTTACTTTATGATTCCCATCACCCCCATCTTCATCAAAAGCAAAGACATTTTGACTGAACTGTCCCAACTTCTTGATGAAGAACGCTCTGCGTACGGCGAACAAAACAGCGAAACCATCATTGCAATAGCAGACAAAAAGCAAGCCTTGCTTGATGAGATGAATGAGCTAAATGAAAGACGCATCAAGGTGTTGATTAAATTTGATGTGGTGGATCGTAAAAATCCGACCGAAGAAGAGTTTAAAAACTGGCTAAAAGTACAAGACAGCTCGATGGATGAAGTTCGCTTACTCATGAAAGAGTGCGAGACACTACTGAAAAGCTGCAAAACAAAAAACAATACTAACGCCCAAATCCTTAACACCTTGCAAAAACGCAACAAACACCTATTTGAACTTTTGCAGGGCCACAGCACCAAAAACAAAGTATACACGTCTCGTGGCTCAACTCGCCCTATCAGCAGCAAACAGACTTTAGGTCGAGCTTAAAACCACATATAAATCAAAGTGATAAAGACTTACTGTTTGTAATCACAAGCGCTTCAGGTATAAAATACTCGCCAATGAGTCCTCATAGGTAAACAGGATATACCGGCCGCCTCCTAAGCAGCTATTCCAGGTTCGAGTCCTGGTGAGGACGCCATCTAATAGCCACAAACATCATATATTTTGCACAAAAAAAAGAGCCTCTCAGCCCTTTTCCTAAACCGTCTAACGCCACAAAACTAGTCAGCTTCAACAATCTCAAAGCTGTGAACAATCTTCACACCACCACGTTCTAACATGAGTGATGCTGAGCAATACTCTTCAGCCGATAGCTTGACAGCCCTTGCGACAACATTCTCTTTTAACTTGCGCCCTGTGACCACAAAGTGCACTCGAATTTCAGTAAATACCGCAGGGACTGAATCTGCACGATCCGCATCAATTTGCGCCACACAAGAAACCACATCTTGTCGGGACTTCTTCAAGATGCCAACCACATCATAAGAAGTACAGCCACCCAATCCAGCCAAAATCAACTCCATCGGACGAGGGCCAGCCACTTGATTGCCATCGATCTCAACGTTAAACCCAGATCCCGTCTCAGCTGTAAAATGGACGTCTTCTTGCCAACTCACATTCGTTTTCATATATAACCTTATTTCTTATCAATACGACTGATAGTCTGTTAGCTCTGAAATAGCTCAGCCAACTTCTCACCTGGATCATCGGCACGCATAAACGCTTCACCAACAAGAAAGGCATGAATTTCATGATTACGCATTAAAGCCACATCTTCTTGAGTATGGATGCCACTTTCCGTAACAATCAGCTTATCTTTTGGCACATTCTTCATAAGCTCAAAAGTATGGTCTAAACTAAGCTCAAACGTATGCAAATCTCGATTATTAATACCCAGCAATTCTGTCTCGGTGTATTCTAATGCCAAGTCTAGTTCCGCGCGGTTGTGAACCTCGACCAACACATCCATACCCAAGTCTCTAGCCATTAAATCTAAGGCTCTTAGCTTTTCACCTGACAAACATGCTGCAATCAATAAAATACAGTCTGCGCCAATGGATCTGGCTTCAATCACCTGATATTCGTCGACCATAAAGTCTTTACGAATGACTGGTAACTGGCAAGCTGAACGCGCTTCTACCAGATAATCTTCATGACCCTGAAAGAAGTCTTTATCCGTCAGCACAGACAAACAGGCCGCACCCGCTTTTTCATAAGATTTAGCAATCTCGCCTGGATAAAAAGGCTCACGTAAAATGCCTTTACTCGGTGACGCCTGCTTAATTTCTGCAATCACACCAGCTTTACCCATCGCAATTTGATGCTTAAGCGCTTGAGCAAAACCACGCGGAGCATTGTGTACATTAGCAACGGACGCCGCCACCTCTAAATTTTTATAAGGTGTATGCGCTTTTCTTTCTGTAATTTCTTCAAATTTACGCGCGACAATTTTTTTCAAAATGGTGGGTGTTTCCACTTGCATAACCAAGTCACTCCTATTTCTATGCGTTGGGTGCCATAAAGCAGCGCGTAAAGCTCGCCAATTCAGACATTTTCACTTTCGCTGTTCCGCCACCAATAACATCTTCAGCAATATTTACCCCTTCAGCCAATGAGTCGGCAATACCAGCAACATATATAGCAGCGCCAGCATTTAATGCCACAATGTCACGGGCAGGGTTTACTTTTCCTTTGCCGTCTAATGCCGACTTAACCAAAGACAAGCTTTGATCAGTATCGTATGCCTGTATATCGTCGGTGGATTGTAGAGGAATGTTGAAATCTTCAGGCGAAATACGATATTCCTTAATCTCACCGTCTTTCAGCTCTGCCACAAAGGTAGGTGCCGCAATACTGATTTCATCCAAACCATCTTCAGAATGAACAACCATAACATGTTCACTTCCCAAAGCTTTTAACACTTCAGCGATAGGTCGAACCCACTTTTGATGGAAGACCCCCATCACCTGACGCTTTGCATTGGCCGGATTGGTTAAGGGGCCTAACAAATTAAATATGGTTCTTGTTGCCATCTCTTTACGAGGCCCGACCGCATACTTCATCGCGGCATGATGATTCGGCGCAAACATGAAGCCTAAACCAATCTCTTCTACACAACGACACACTTGTTCCGCGTTTAAGCCGAGAAAAATACCTGCTCGCTCAAGAACATCTGCACTACCGGATTTAGAGGATACAGAACGACCGCCATGTTTAGCGACCTTGCCACCAGCCGCCGCCACAACAAAGGCCGATGCCGTAGAAACATTAAATAGGTTGCCGCCATCGCCACCGGTACCGCAGGTATCCACAATGTCTTCAATCGGTAAACTGACTTTACTGGAGAGCTTACGCATAACCCGTGCTGCCGCCGCAATTTCTTCGACGGTTTCGCCCTTCATGCGCAAGGCAATTAAAAAACCTCCGATCTGAGCTGGTGTTGTTTTGCCGGTCATAATATCTGTCATCACAGACTGCATGTCTTCTGCTGACAGGTTTTGATGCTCCACAACAGCTGCAATTGCTTTTTGGATGTCCACCAGTCTCTCCTATCGTTTTAAAAAGTTAGCTAACAAGGCATGTCCTGCCTCTGTCAGAATAGACTCAGGGTGAAATTGCACCCCTTCAATATCATATACTTTATGACGCAGGCCCATGATTTCATCACGCTTTCCTTCATCATCTTGATTCCAAGCCGTCACCTCTAAGCAATCAGGTAGACTCTCTTGTTCGACCACAAGCGAATGATATCGCGTCGCCGTTTGAGGGTTAGGTAAATCGGCAAACACACCTTCATTTAGGTGATGTATTAAAGACGTTTTTCCATGCATGACATTTTTAGCACGAATCACATTACCGCCAAAGGCCTGAGCAATACTTTGATGACCTAAGCAAATACCCAAAATGGGCATTTTACCGGCAAACGCCTTGATTGCCTCGATCGAAACGCCCGCTTCGTTTGGCGTGCAAGGGCCCGGGGAAATAACCAGATGCGTTGGTGACAAACGCTCAATGTCTGCAAGGGAAACCTGATTATTTCGATACACCACCACATCCGCCCCTAATTCACTAAAATATTGCACTAGGTTGTAGGTGAAAGAGTCGTAATTATCTATGACTAACAACATTTTTAAAATAAGGCCCAAAGCGAACTAAATGCCCAGTCGAAAGCGGCATTCAAAAGGCTAAATTCTACACTTAAGCGAACCAGCTGTCTCCTGCTGGGCAAGCTCAAAAAACGCAAACATGCCCTTTTTAACTCGCCCAACATTGAAAATCGTCATAAATTCCTAAGCAATGAAATAATATCTTGCAAAAACAAAGCCTTGTTTGATAATCCCAAATGAATACCGCACACTAATGGATACGTATCCGAACCAGCATTTGTAAGGGCCTCCAATGCAAAGCCAAGTTACTCAATTAATTGAACATTTGATTCATGACGAGCATTCGCCCAACTCGATCAGCCAAATGATGTCTGAATTCAGTCCAGACGATATAGCTCTTGCCTTAGAGTCCATTCCATTAGACCAAAGAAGGCAGGCTTGGGAGAACATCAAACAAGCCAACCGCTTAGACATTTTGGTGGAAATGCGGGGCGAATCTCGACAATTACTGCTGAAAGAGTTGGATGACAGCGAGATTGAGAACCTATTTGCTGACGTTGATGCGGCAGATCTATTAGAAATCACCGACTCGTTGCCAGACAGATTAGTTGACCTTGCCCTTAAGCAAATGGACAACAAGCAGCGTGAATACTATCAACAAGGTATTGTTTACGAAGACGACATTGTTGGCCGCTGGATAGATCACGAACTCTTAATTGCCTCACAGTCTATTCGTGTTGCAGAAGCAATGCGGTTATTAAAAAAGGCCACCCCTAATTATACTGATATGATTTATCTGGTGAACCGAACCGGACGTTGGGTAGGGTGTGTCAAATTCGATAAGCTGTTTAAAGCGCAAGAGCATGAACCCATTTCCAATCTAATTGATGAAGAATGCTCCGTTATTCAGGCTGACACGAGCTTATCGAAAGCTGCTGAACAACTGGAAAAATCGACCTTATCAGCTCTTCCTGTTGTTGACAGTAACCTCATATTATTGGGCCGTTTTCATGCTGGACTGGCCTTAGAAACCTTACGCCTTGAAAATGAAGCGCAACAAATGTCCACCGCAGGCTTAAATGAAGAATCAGACCTATTTGCACCGGTAAAACGCAGTGCAGCCACTCGTGGTATTTGGCTCGGTATTAATCTATTGACCGCCTTCCTTGCCTCCGCCTTCATTGGTTTATTTGAAGCAACTTTACAGCAAGTAGTCGCTTTAGCGGTATTAATGCCAGTTGTCGCCTCAATGGGCGGCATTGCAGGCAGCCAAACACTGACTTTGATTGTTCGAGGCTTGGCTCTTGGACAAATCACTCGAAGCAACTTAAAGTCCCTTCTGAGCAAAGAGCTGAAGGTGGGTTGGTTAAATGGCATTGTATGGGCCATCATCATCGGCTTGGTAACCTATTGGTGGTTTAACAACTCCATGCTTGGAGCTGTGATTGGCCTCGCGATCATCGTTAATATTTTAATGGCCGCTCTGTCTGGGGTTTTAATCCCTGTGCTACTCGACAAACTGCGTATTGATCCGGCTTTATCAGGTTCAGTCATACTCACCACAGTGACCGACATTGCAGGCTTTGTGGCTTTCTTAGGCTTGGGCACCTTACTACTTCTATAAACCCTTTTACATTCATCATTACAGAGAGATTTTATGAACTGGGAAACAATGCAAACTCACTTCGGCCTAGGTGACACCGAAATGCACTGGGTCGTCAGAGTCTTTTTGGTGGTCTTAGGCACCCTAATCGTCAACTTTATTGCCAGCCGTTTATTGATTCGCTTGAACACACAATTAGAACGCACCAAGACGCCTTGGGACAATGTGTTGGTGATTGCCGCTCAAAAACCCATTGGGGTATTTATCTGGCTAGTTGGATTGAGCATCGCTGCGGAAATCTCTGGCACCAACATTGACCCTGGACTGTCTTCTCTAATTGACTCCATCAGAGAAGTTGGCGTTATTGTCATATTAACTTGGTTTATTTTGCGCTGTATTTCTCAAAGTGAAAAAGCCGTAACCAGTTCTAGTAAGGTAAAAACCAAGGTCGATTACACCACGGCAGGCGCCATCAGTAAGCTACTGAGAGCCTCCGTCATCATTACGTCTGCTCTGGTTGTCTTACAAACATTAGGCTACAGCATTTCAGGTGTCTTAGCGTTTGGTGGTATCGGTGGTATTGCGGTCGGCTTTGCCGCTAAAGATTTATTGGCTAACTTTTTTGGTGGGCTCATGGTCTACCTAGATCGACCTTTCGCTATTGGTGACTGGATACGTTCACCCGATCAAAATATAGAAGGGACAGTTGAACACATTGGCTGGCGCCAAACCCGCATTCGCACCTTTGAAAAACGCCCTCTATACGTTCCAAACTCAACTTTTTCATTGATTTCGGTTGAAAATCCATCGCGTATGACACACAGACGCATTAATGAAACCATCGGCGTGCGCTACTCTGATTTCAGCATTCTGCCAGACATACTCAAAGACATTAAAGAGATGGTGGCAAATCATGAGGACTTAGACACGCAACAAGTGTATATGGTGAATTTCAACCAATTTGGTCCATCTTCTCTCGACTTCTTTATTTACACCTACACCAAAACAGTCGATTGGCGAACCTATCATAACGTCAAGCAAGATGTGCTTTTTAAAGCGATGAAGATTATTGAAGATCATGGCGCAGAAGTGGCTTTCCCAACACAAACACTGCATTTTGGTGACGATGGTCAAATTCATTTTGCTAATAATGAATCCGCATCCAACCAATCAACGCCCGACAAATAAGACTCATGCCCATAAAAAAACGGCCAAGCTTGATGACACCACCAAGCTTGGCCGTTTCTAGCATTTCAAGTAACGTCATTGCCGTTAAACGAGCAGCTCCGCCAAATCATCAATAATGGCATCGGCTCCTAGCCCTTTAAGGTCTACTCCTTGATGATAACCATAGGTGACTAAAGCGGATTTAAAGCCCGCATTCTGTGCGGCTTTAAAGTCTGTAATCGAATCCCCTATCATCAAACAACGTTCAGGTTGAGCCTCAATGGCTTCGCTGCAATGCAACAATGGCAAAGCAGAAGGCTTCTTCTCATCTAACGTATCGCCGCCAAGGAACCATGCAAATTCTTCAGTGATGCCAAATTTATCCAGTATCGGTTTAATGAAGACACTGGGTTTATTAGTAATTAAAGCAACTGGCACACTGTTGTGCTTAAAGGCTTTTAGAATCGCGACCACATTGGGATACAGTTTGGAATGATCTGTCAGGTGTTGATGGTAATGAATGAGAAACAAACGATACGCTTCTTCATGCTTATCTTGGCTTAGTCCAGCCCAATCCAATGCTTGCTCAATTAACTTAGCAGCACCTAAACCAACCCAAGCTCGGACTTGCTCTTCCCCGGCCAAGGGTGCCTGAAACTCTGATAAAAAAGCATCCACAGCAGCAGCGATATCCGGCACACTATCCACTAATGTGCCATCCAAATCCAAACACACTAGATCCGGCCAACCTTCAAACCATTTCGAAAAATACTTGGGGGTCTTCATTAACGAACACTCGCTAATTCGGCTCTCATGGCATCAATGACAGCTCGATAATCTGGCTTCCCAAAAATCGCCGACCCTGCCACAAACATATCTGCGCCTGCCTTAGCAATCTCAGCAATGTTTTTTTCACTAACACCACCATCAACTTCAAGGCGGATATTACGACCACTGGCGTCAATTAATGCTCGTGCTTCACGAAGCTTATCCAGGGTGCCTGGAATAAAGGACTGCCCACCAAAGCCTGGATTCACCGACATCAGCAACACCATATCAACCTTGTCTAAAACGTGCTTCAAATGGTGTAAAGGTGTCGCTGGGTTAAAGACCAAACCGGCTTTGCAACCACCGTCCTTAATCATCTGTAAAGAACGATCAATGTGCTCACTGGCTTCAGGGTGAAACGTAATATAAGAAGCCCCTGCTTCGATAAAATCACCAATCATACGGTCGACAGGTTTCACCATTAAATGCACATCAATGTCTGCCGTTACGCCATGTTTGCGTAACGCTTTACATACCATGGGCCCAATCGTTAAATTGGGAACGTAGTGATTATCCATGACGTCAAAGTGTATGATGTCGGCTCCCGCCTCTAGAACATGATCAACTTCTTCCCCTAGGCGGGCAAAGTCAGCAGAAAGAATTGAAGGGGCAATGATAAAATCATTCATATCTGTCTCCAGCAGTGACACAATAAATGCAACTTGATAAAAAACACCAAACGTCGAAGACGATATTTTAACAAGGCCATCGAAAGAAGTATTGAAAACAATGCAGAAAATTCATCTCTTACTGAAGATTACACTGGTTGGCTGGCTACTTGGTTCTGCTGTCAACATACAAGCAGAAGAATCGTCATCAACCGACTCTGCGGCACAAACGTACGTCACACCACAGCCGCAAGTAAGTCGAATCAACGCTCTAAAGTCCTCATTAGAGGGCGTTCAACTTGAACATCAAATACAAGTATTAGAAGCCGATGGTGGTCCATTTCTATCCCTTTACAGAAAATCTCAGACCAGCTCAACCCAAGGCTGCGCCATTCTTTTGCATTCAGATAATGAACACCCAGATTGGCCGGAAGCCATTGCTCCCTTACGCGATAAATTAACAGAATACAGTTGGTGTACACTGTCCATAGAAGTGCCTGATATCACTAAACGTGGCCAAGCCATTAAGATAACCAGTACTGACTCAGCCTCAGAAAGCACGGAAGATAGTGCGCTTAACCTAGCCAATCAAGCAATTGTGTTTGCTCGAATTGAAGCGGCCATAGAGCTGGCCAAAGCCGATGGCGTTAATGAGTTTGCCTTGATTGGATATCGAACAGGGGCTAGTTATGCCTTAGCCTTTTCTGCACAAAACAAATTAGCCATTCAAGCCCTAGCGCTCATTGACATCCAAACACCTGCAGACATGTCGAGCTATCAGATTGCACAACTCATTAGAGAGACACCACAACCAATATTGGATTACTACTTAAGTCAGCCAAGTCGAAACCAACAATTTGCCCAGTGGCGACAACAAGCAGGCCGTCAGAGAGAAAACCCTCAAGGTCAATACATTCAGAAAGACGCCATTCCGGATCGTGTAACAGGACAAGACAGTCAAGCGTTATTGGTTCAAAGAGTACGCGGTTTTTTAAAGCAAAATACCAAACAAATTAGCCAACGTCGGCCTCTACCTCAAGTGAATAAAGGACTTTTTTAATTCCTTTATTCACACAGCAATCTCACTACTTACGTGCGTTTTTAATTAATTCATAAGCCGATTGAATTTCCTGAGTGCGTTCCTTTGCCAACTCAATCATTTCATCTGGTAAACCTTGAGAACTCAGTTTATCCGGATGATTTTTACTCATTAGGCGACGATACGCTTTTTTAATATCCGCATCGGACATGTCCGGCGTCACTCCCAAAGCGTCATAGGCTGACTTCAATAAGTCTTTAGACCCCATATTGTTATTGGAAGATTGATAGCCCTGTCTAAAGTGCGCTTGTTGCTTCACTTGAATGTGTAGCGCCTCAAACTCTGCCACCGTGATGCCTAAGTTGGCACACACTTGAGAAACAAAGGACTTCTCTTCAATACTAAAATGGCCATCTGCATACGCAGACACCAGCAAAACTTCTAATAAAGTTCGGGTTAAATCCCCAGGACCAACAATGCTTTTAAAATGATTCAGTTCTGCAACCAAATCAAAATTCGCAGATTTACCCTCATTGAAGAGGCGTTTTGCTTGTTCTTGCGCTTCCGGTGACAGACGCAATCGCAGCATAACTGACTGAGCGAGTTGGATTTCTGCCTCGGAAACCTGACCGTCCGACTTAGCCAAACGCCCCATTAATAAAAACAAAGTTCGGAAAAAGGTTTCCTGCTGAAGGCGTATATTGCCTCGCTTTGCTTGATTAAATGCACCGCCTTTTTGAGCCCGGTCTAACAGGCTACCAACAATATACCCCAATATCGCGCCAAGGAAATTTGACATCAAAACATAGCCCAGGATGGCGCACACAATTTTCCACATAAAGATATTTCTCCAGAATCGGTAGCCCCTATGGGCCTGCATAGATTATCATTTGTCTTATTACGTGGAGCCTCAATTGGCAGCCTCCGATTTCGGACAACAATTATTGGTAAATAAGTATACCCTGCATGGTTAAGCATTTACGCAACTACGCCCTATTTTTTCAAGGTCTTTTCATATTGCCACTTGCTCACGGGCAAGTAGATCAATGGGATTGGGCTCCTCGAGAATCCCTAACCACTGAGCAGCAAGCTCAGTTAGGTCGCTATTGCCAAGGCCAATACGTTAATCAATGGCAAGCCAGCCAAAGTAACAATACTCAACTTCAAGCCGATCTGATTACCCGAGATCAAACTGGCGTTATTCATCTACAAGGCAATGCGAACATTGTCCAGCCCGACTCCCAGTTATCTGCCGACACCATTCAAGGTATTCCAAACGACTATTACCAAGCTTCAGGCGATGTCACGCTAAGAACTGATAACGAACTGATTAGAAGCTCAAACAGCTACATATCCAACAACGGCAGCGCCGCCACAGAATTTGAAAACGCCCTATTTTTAAGTCACAGCAGCAAAGCACGGGGGAAAGCCAAATCATTAACACAAGAAAAAAATGGTGTGGTGTTTATTGAGGAAGGTTTCTTTACCACTTGTGAGCCAAATCAAGAAAGCTGGAGTTTGTATGGCAGCAGCATTGAGCTGAACCCAACGTCAGGCTTCGGTACCGCCAAGCACGTTCAAGTTCGCATTGCAGGTATTCCGGTTTTCTACTCGCCTTGGTTGCGCTTTCCGATTGATGACAGACGCCAAAGTGGTTTTTTATTCCCCAGTTTTGGGTATTCAGGGAACGATGGTTTAAGTCTCTCAGCACCTTTTTACTGGAACATGGCAGCCAACTATGACGCCACATTTACTCCTCAATACATTCAAAAAAAAGGCGAAGGTATTGATGTTGAATTTCGTCATCTGAGTTCATACGGCGAAACGACCTATGAACAGTCCTATTTCTCTGACCAAGATGAAGGGGACCAGATATTACTCAAACTAAGCTCTAATCAGCGCTTTAACCAATATCTGCAATCCGGTTTTACCTATGAAGCTAGCCCCACAGAAAACGAATTCCCTGAAGCTAACAGCACATCTATTGGCGAAAAAGACCATTACCAGCAAAGTGCTTATGTGTCTTTAAACAGTGGTAACTTCTTCAACAAGTTAACCTATTTAACCTATCAGACTCCAGATAGTTCGGACGACGAACCTTTTGAATGGCAGCCTCGTGTAGAAAGCTCTTATTCAATTGCAAACACGTTTTTAAAGTACAACTTAGCAGTACAATATACGGATTTTTATGACCCAGCCGAAGACGATTTCGACGGCGAGCGCTTAGTTGTCAATCAAGATACATCCCTCGATTTTGGTAACGACTGGTTGACTCTAACGCCAGGTATATTGACTCAATACCGAGACTACCAATTACACGACTACAGTAGCGATACAGATTCAGAAACGTCGCTTGGCCACATCACAACTTACTTGGACACAGGGTTAGCATTTGAACGCCGTTTTACCAACGAAAATGGCACGTGGCGTCAAACCTTGTCACCAAGATTAAACTACTTACATTCCCCCTACGAAAACCAAACAAACATTCCTGATTTTGATGCCAGCGAATCTACTTTGACTTACTCTAGCGCCTTTAGTCACGAGCGCTTTAATGGCAACGACAGGGTCGGCGACACAGAACAAGTCAGTTTTGGGTTAGAAAGTCGTCTATATGATGAAAATAATAATGAAAAGTGGTCTTTAAAAGCTGGTCAGGTCTTCTACTTAGATGATCGATATGTTGATATTAGTGGTACGACTAGTGACAGCAGTCCAGTTGACGATAGCGAACACAGTGATCTATTAACCTCTGCCAGCTATTATGGTTCTGACTTTAGCCTCACCGCCAACTTGAATTACGACCCTGACGAAGATGACATTAATCTTGCCCAACTGGTGGCAAGTTTAACACCGGCGGATCGGGTCAAAGTGAATTTGAGTTATTTATATTCCATTAATAATTCAGACTCGGATGATGATGCAAAGCAAGCCAGTTTTGGTACGGTATTCCCAATCAACCAAAATTGGTCAGCGTTCGCTCAGTACAGCTACGATTTCATGGATGACGAAGCAACCAAACAGGTGTCAGGTGTTGGCTATGAGAACTGCTGCATCAAGGTCTCACTAAGCTATCAAGACTGGATTGATGATGACAATGACGCCGACCGAGGCATCTTTTTACAATTTATTTTACGTAGTTTAAGCACCGCTGGACGTAGCAACAGTAACGCCACAAGCATTGCAGACACCTACTGGAACCAAGGAAAAACCGGATATTAATCATGAAGTTATTCTCTTTTTTCGTCCTAATGCTAACATTTTCTAGTTTACAATCAGTGCAGGCCGACACCAGCAAAATCGATGGTATCGCCGCCATCATTGATTCCACCCCCATCCTTGAAAGCGACATTCAAAACCGTTTTCAAATTGTCAAAGACAGAGTGCCTGGCGGCATAATGACGGACAACATTCATCGTCAAATCCTCAATCAGTTGGTTGATGAAACCTTGCAAGCTAACTATGCCGAAAAAATCGGCATGAGAGCCTCCAGCTCTGATGTAGATAAGGCTATTTTAGGGGTCGCAAAGAATATGAACCTTGATCTACAAGGTTTAAAAACAGTATTAGCAAGCAAAGGCATCAACTACAGTCGCTACCGCAAACAAATTGAACATGAAATCCTAATTAACAACATTAAGCGTGAAATCATCAAGCGTCGTATCGTTATTTCGGAACAAGAAATTGATGATTACATGAGCTCAGAAACCAGCATAACCAAAGACAAAGACCAAGTTCATCTGCGTCATATTCTAATTAGAGCCAGTAACCCAGAAGAAGCAAAAGCAGAGATCAGTGCGATCACTCAGCAAATTCAAAATGAAGAAGATTTCATCCAGCAAGCCGTGGCAAAGTCAGCGGGGCAGTTTGCCATAGAAGGTGGCGACCTTGGATGGCGTCCGATGAACCAGTTACCGCCTTTGTTTGTCAGAGCGCTTGATACAGAACAAGGCCCTCTTGTCGGCCCACTACAAAGTAATGCGGGTTATCATTTACTTTGGGTTATCGACAAACGCTCTGCTTCTGTGACACTCCAGCAACAAACTAAAACTCGCCACATTCTGGTACGACCTAATGAAATTCGAGATATGGCGCAAACTCAGGCCTTTGCAGACGAACTCTATAACAAGCTTCAAAATGGTGCTGACTTCGCAGAATTAGCCAAAGAATACAGTGAAGACCAAGGCTCAACACTGCAAGGCGGTGATCTTGGCTGGGTCACCCCAGGAACTATGGTGCCTGCTTTTGAAGACATGATGAATGAAACAACCGTTGGCCAAGTCAGCAAACCTTTCCGTACACAATTTGGCTGGCATATCTTACAGGTGGAAGGTCGCCGTGAGGCCGACATCAGTGATCAAGTCAAACGCAGTAATGCTAAACAAGCCCTAACCAAGCAAAAGCAAGACATTGTCTTGGGCAATTGGTTAGACGAATTGCGTGCTGACGCCTTTATTGATATCAAGGATAAATAACGTCTCATGAACCAAGCATCACCTGACACACTTCCAATCATCGCGATCACTTCAGGTGAACCGGCTGGCATCGGGCCAGACATTATTCTCAGCGCATTAAATGAGTCGTCTTTTGCGGCTCGTTTAGTGATTCTGGGGGATGTCGATTTACTGCGTTCAAGGGCAAAGACCCTCAACCTCAAACTCGACATCGAACCCCTTGCCCCCAACGCCAAGCCACCAGCTCATCAACCAGGAAGAATAAGCTTAATGCACATTCCTATGGCGGAAATGGCACAACCTGGGCAACTTAATATAGCCAACTCACCTTATGTACTAGAGACGTTAAAACAAGCTGGAGAAGGCTGTTTGTCTGGGAAATTTGATGGCATTGTGACCCCTCCAGTGCATAAAGGCATTCTCTGTCAAACAGGCACGCACTTCTCTGGACATACTGAATTCTTTCAAGCCCAATGCCATTCACCTCACGTGGTCATGATGTTGGCAAGTGAGGCGATGAAAGTCGCTCTGGTGACGACCCACCTCCCCTTAAAAGACGTGTCTGAGGCGATCACCGAAGAAACACTCCGCAAGGTGACACTAGCACTACATCGAGATTTACAGACAAAATTTGGTATCGAGCAGCCTCGGATTTTAGTGTGTGGATTAAACCCTCATGCGGGCGAAGACGGCCATCTTGGCAGAGAAGAAATAGAGACCATTACCCCTGCACTCGATAAATTACGTTCTGAGGGGCTGGACCTCATTGGTCCGCTTCCTGCTGACACCCTATTTACACCAAATTATTTAGAGAATGCAGACTGCGCCCTTGCCATGTATCACGATCAGGGCTTACCTGTGTTAAAATATTCAGGATTTGGTAATGCTGTGAATATTACATTGGGCTTACCCATCATTCGTACGTCCGTGGATCACGGCACGGCAATTGATTTAGCCGGCACAGGCAACGCCAACCATGGCAGCCTAAACGTCGCCATTCAACACGCCATCAATATGGCCAATAACGCGAAAAAGTTTTCTAAATGAGCAAAGTACAACCCCATAAGGCCAGAAAAAGATTTGGCCAGAATTTCCTTCACGATCATGGTGTAATTCGTCGTATCGTTGCCTGTATCGCCCCGAAAAAAGGCCAACGTATCGTTGAAATTGGCCCAGGTAAAGGGGCCTTAACTGAAGGTATTATCAGTGTCACTGAGCGTATGGATGTTGTCGAACTCGACCGCGATTTGATCCCGATCCTGAAAGTTAATTTGTTTCGTTACCCTGAACTCACCGTACACGAAGCGGACGCCATGAAATTTGATTTCAGTTCGTTGGTGCAAGATGAAGAGACAATCCGTGTTGTCGGTAACTTGCCGTATAACATTTCTACCCCTTTAATTTTCCATCTGCTCAGCCAAGCAAACAGCATTACCGACATGCATTTTATGCTGCAAAAAGAAGTGGTGGATCGTTTAGCCTCTCGCCCTGGCGATAACTTATATGGTCGACTCAGTGTTATGGCGCAGTATTATTGTGCCGTCGATTCTCTTTTCGTCGTTGGCCCTGAATCGTTTGATCCAGCGCCTAAAGTCGATTCTGCCATTGTGCGTATGACACCTTATAAAACGCTACCCTACTCAACGGTCGACGTGAAAAAATTAGAAGACGTGGTTCGCATTGGCTTTCAACAACGTCGTAAAACATTGCGCAACAACTACAAGGGCGTATTAGATCAAGAGGACTTTGCACACTTAGGCATTGATCCAAGCTTGCGTCCTGAACGCTTAGATGTGAAAGAGTTTGTCGCCATCACCAACTACCTTCTTGAGAAGGAAAGTTAAATGGAAAAATACGATATCGTGGTGGATGTTAGAACCGAATATCTGGCCAGACAATCCACACCGGATGAGTCTCGTTATGTCTTCGCTTACCACATCACGATCACAAATTGCGGCACTCATGCGGCCAAACTGCAAACTCGTCACTGGGTTATTACTAACGGTGATGAGCAAGTACAGGAAGTCAAAGGCAGTGGTGTCATAGGTGAATACCCTCATTTGCAACCTGGGGAATCATACCAATACACCAGTGGCACTGTGATTGAAACGGTCGTCGGCGTCATGCATGGCAGCTATCAATTTATCGCAGACGATGGCACCGAATTTACCGCACCAATACGACCATTTACCCTATCTGTCCCAAATAAAGTGCACTGAGGAGATTATGGCAACCTATGTTATCGGCGATTTACAAGGCTGTTTAGAACCACTGGAGAGATTACTCAAACACATCCAGTATCAGCCAGAACACGATCAACTTTGGTTTGCAGGCGACTTGATCAATCGTGGTCCAGAATCCTTAGACACCTTGCGCTTCATTAAATCGCTTGGGGATAAGACCAAGGTCGTATTAGGCAATCATGACCTACACTTGCTCGCCGTATCTTATGGTCATGGCACTCTCAAAAAAGGTGACACGTTAACAGATATTTTGATGGCGAGTGATCGTGACGATTTAATGGATTGGTTAAGACATCAACCTCTTTGTCATTATGACGCGGCGCTCAATGTCGTTATGACCCATGCGGGGATTCCACCTTGCTGGACATTAGAGCAAACGCTCACACTCGCAAAAGAAGTAGAAGACAAGCTGCAATCAGACACAGTTGATGAATATTTTTCAGCCATGTATGGTAATAGCCCGAGTAAGTGGCGGGATGATTTAGTCGGTTTAGACCGACTCAGAGTCATCACAAACTACTTAACTCGCATGAGATTTTGCAACCAAAACAGCAAATTAGACTTAAAATCAAAAGAAGGCATTAATACAGCGACCAAAGGGTTTGCCCCTTGGTTCAGTTACCCAAGTCAAGTTCCCGAAGGCTGTCACATTGTCTTTGGACATTGGGCTGCCCTAGAAGGCAAAACCCAACTTAAGCATATACATGCACTTGATACAGGATGTGTTTGGGGAGGCAGCTTAACTGCCCTACGACTGGAAGACAAAGAACGTTTTAGTATGCCTTGTACAATCAACCGGAAAACTCCATGACTTATACTTGTATCGATATCGCAGACGCCCTTCCCATTTTGGAAGAAAACGCCGCCATTGTAGATATCCGTGACCTTGCTAGCTATCAGACAAGTCACATGACAAATGCCATCAGCTTAAACAATGACAATGTACAAGAATTTATTGACGATACCGACAAAGAACGGCCCATCATCGTCTGCTGCTACCATGGCAACAGCAGCAAGGGTGCCGCAGAATACCTTGCCTCCCAAGGCTTTAAACAGGTTTACTCCCTAAATGGCGGTTTCAGCCAGTGGAGCGCTATGTTTCCTGAGCAGTGTGAGACAGGCCAAGCATAAATGTCATATCAAGTGTATCTGGTTGGTGGCGCCGTCCGTGACCGCCTACTCAAGCTCCCTGTGATTGATCAAGATTGGGTAGTGACAGGTGCTACGCCAGAGCAACTTGAACAACAAGGCTTTCAACAAGTCGGCAAACAATTCCCCGTTTTCCTGCACCCAAAAACCAAAGAAGAATACGCTCTCGCCCGCCGGGAAAAAAAACAAGGTCAAGGCTACACAGGCTTTATCTGTGACTTCTCGCCCAACATCACCCTAGAAGAAGACCTTGAAAGGCGGGACTTAACCATTAACGCCATCGCACAAAACGAAGAAGGTCAACTTATCGACCCGTTTCATGGCCAACAAGACCTTCACGATCGCCTGTTACGGCACGTCTCCAATGCTTTCGTCGAAGACCCATTACGCGTTTTACGAGTGGCACGATTTGCTGCTCGCTTTCAATCCTTTGGCTTTAACGTCGCTGACGAAACCATGTCATTAATGCAACAAATTAGCGACTCAGGCGAACTCAATAGTCTTAGCCCTGAAAGAATATGGCGAGAATTAGAAAAAGCCTTAGCAACTGACCACCCACAAACTTTTTTCAAAGTGCTGGCAAAAGCCAACGCCATGCCAATATTATTTTCAAATCTGACGTGGTCGGAGCAAGACAACTCAGAAGACGCATTAAGGTCACTGACAAATACTCAACGTTGGGCAATCATCTGTCGGCACACACAACTACAAGACTTAAAAGCACTGCATCAAACACTTCGCTGCCCAAATCAATACAAACTTTTGGCTGAGCAAGTTAGGGATTTTCTAGAAAATAGACAAGTCTGTATGATGGCGGAGAATTGGGAAGCTTGGCTCATGTCGGTCAACGCCATTAAAAAGCCGCAACCGTTTGAAAAGCTAATTCAGGTAGTCAGCCTAATCACGCAAACTAACCTGAAAGATTGGCTCACCTTAAGAAACACAATCGCCAAAGTGAATGCAGCCAGCCTTATCAAGCAAGGCTATGCTGGCGCGGAATTAGGCGAAGCGCTAAAACAGGAACGTGTTCGCAATCTAGCCGCCCTAAACTCCCCTCTATTGTTTCAAGGTGATGCTGCTTCACCTTGAAACAATAGGGAAGCAACAAGACTAATCCGCGAACCGGCGATACAGCTTCACGCCCACGGCATCAGCAGCCGCGACCGCGGTCGGCTTACGCAGTACTAAGCGCACTGCCTGCAATTGGAAAGTAGCCGCTAAATCCGCCAATAGACGCTCGGCTAAGGTTTCAATTAATTCAAACTGATGCTCTAAGCAATAGGCTAAAATGTAATTTGAAATGGCTTCATAATCTAACGTCTTGCTAAGATCATCCGTGGCCGCTGACAAACGATTATCGTGCTCCATTTCCAAATCCAATAGCAGATCTTGTTGAATGTTTTTTTCCCAATCATAAACACCAATCACGGCTTTTGCTTTCAAACCTTCAATGAATACCAAATCAGACATTTGCCAACTCCTTAAGTGGTGGCAACTCGGCCAACGGCCAACGAGCCCGAATGGACAAATTCAATTCTGAAGATTGCCCATCCAATAAACGTTGTGCTCCTGCATAGGCGATCATGGCACCATTGTCTGTACAGAACTCAGGACGCGCATAAAACACACTCGCTTTGATCTTTTTCAGCTGACTTTCCAACTGCTCACGTAATCTTTGATTAGCACTGACACCACCGGCGATGATCAAGCTCTTTAAGCCTTCACTTTCTAATGCTCGACGACATTTAATGACTAAGGTGTCAACCACAGCTGTTTCAAACGCCAAAGCGGCATCGGCTTTAAATTGTTCATCGCATCGGTCATCATCAAGGGCTTCATGCACCGCAGTTAAAAATGCTGTCTTCAAGCCGCTAAAGCTAAAATCCAGACCTGGTCTGTCTGTCATTGGACGAGGGAATTTTAAACCTGATGCAGTATTGCCTTGCTTCGCTAATGCCGCAATTTGCGGACCACCAGGATAAGGTAAACCAATCATTTTTGCTGCTTTATCAAACGCTTCACCCGCGGCGTCATCCAGAGACTGACCTAGTAATTTATATTTTCCAATACCATCCACTCTAACCAGCTGGGTATGACCACCAGAAACCAATAATGCAATAAAAGGCATTTCAGGTTGCGACTCTTCTAACATAGGCGCTAATAAATGCCCTTCCATGTGATGCACACCCAAGGCTGGAATTCCCAACGCATAGGCCAGAGAACGACCAATCGTCGCCCCCGCCATCAAAGCACCCACTAGCCCAGGTCCACTCGTAAACGCAACGGCGTCTAGTTGTTTCTTAGTAATGCCCGCATCCGCTAACACTTCATCAATTAAAGGCAAGGTTTTACGCACATGGTCCCGTGATGCTAGCTCAGGCACAACACCACCATATTCAGCGTGCTGCGCGATTTGCGAATAAATCTTATGCGCCAACAAACCATTCTCGGTGTCATAAATGGCAATGCCGGTTTCGTCACAAGAGGTTTCAAGACCCAATACTTTCATCAAACCAATCTCATCTGTAATTTGCCGACATTGTACCCTAGAACGACAGAGCATGGCAGATGCCACTGGACATAGACGTATAAAGTCATTATAATGCGCGCGTTTTCAATGTTTAAATTAAAAGGCAG
Source organism: Marinomonas aquiplantarum (assembly GCF_003314975.1). GTDB lineage: Bacteria > Pseudomonadota > Gammaproteobacteria > Pseudomonadales > Marinomonadaceae > Marinomonas > Marinomonas aquiplantarum. The sequence goes on along the minus strand of NZ_QNRF01000002.1, from coordinate 254,386 downwards.
GTGATTTTTCTCGTTTGGCGCTTATTTGATAAGTGAACACTTCCAAACACCCTATGACATAAAACAGACATCAACAGACAAACATATTGTCTGTCCAGGGTTAGAAAAATCGGCCAAATTGTTTGGCCCAACTCTGTCTAACAAATACGCGCTTTGAATACTCTTTAATTAGGAGTATTATGCACGCCGTTTTTGTGAATAACTTAAACTTAAAACAGATTATTAAAGGTAAAAACATGCCAGCAGTTAAAGTAAAAGATAACGAACCATTTGACATCGCTCTACGTCGCTTCAAGCGCTCTTGTGAAAAAGCAGGCGTTTTGGCTGAAGTTCGTCGTCGTGAATGCTACGAAAAACCAACAACTCTTCGCAAACGTGCTGCAGCCGCTGCTGTTAAACGTCACGCTAAGAAAGTTTCTCGCGAGCAGAAAAAATTCCAACGTTTGTACTAGGCCGATCTGCCATTTGGCAAATCCACTAGAGAACAAACACCTAGACCTTTCTTGTGTTTAGGTTTATAAAAACGGCTAGTTTAAAACTAGCCGTTTTTTTTGTTTAACATCCAAGAGGCTCCCATGTCAGAATTAAAAGCACACATCTCCGATACTTTAAAAACCGCCATGCGCGCAAAAGAAAAACACCGCGTTACTGTCATTCGCACTATTTTAGCGGAATGCAAACGCGTGGAAGTCGATGAACGTATTGAATTAGATGATGCTAGAGTGATCGCCATTCTGGATAAGATGAATAAGCAACGTAAAGATTCGATCCAACAATTTACCGATGGCGGCCGTGACGACCTAGCACAAATAGAAAAAGATGAGCTAGCCATTATTTCTGAGTTCTTACCAACCCAATTGACAGACGAAGAAATTGCTACCATTGTGAAAGCGGCAATTGAAGAAACTGGGGCCAGCTCAATGCAGCAAATGGGCGCGGTAATGGCCATTGTAAAACCTCAGGTGCAAGGCCGTGCCGACATGGGACAAATCAGCAAACAAGTGAAAGCACAACTAGGCTAATTTTATGGCGGGACGCATACCTGATCAGTTTATTGACGAGTTATTAGCTCGCACCGACTTAACCGATGTGGTGTCGTCCCGTATCAGCCTAAAAAAAACTGGGCAAAACTACAGTGCGCTTTGCCCTTTTCATAATGAAAAAAGCCCCTCTTTTAGCTTAAACCCCAACAAACAATTTTATTATTGCTTTGGTTGTGGTGCAGGCGGCAACGCCATCTCCTTTGTGATGGAACATGACCATCTCGACTTTGTTGACGCCATAGAAGTGCTCGCTAAAGACGCTGGCATGGAAGTCCCTAGGGAGCAAGGTGCACCGGATCGCTATGAGCAGAATGCCGAGTTACTTAAGCGGCTCTCTGAAAGTGCGACCTTTTACCAACGTCAGTTAATCGAACACCCAGACAAGCTCAAAGCGACAGATTACCTCGCCAAAGAACGCGGCTTGTCCGGGCAAATTGCCAAGGTGTTTGGGTTAGGCTTTGCGCCAAGTGGTTGGGACAATCTTCTTAAATCGGTTGGTACCAGAGCCGAACATCAGGAACAACTGTATCGTGGCGGCATGCTGATTGAGAAAAAAGATCAGCCTGGCCATTACTACGACCGCTTTCGAGATCGTATCATCTTCCCTATACGAGACTCACGTGGTCGTGTTATTGGTTTTGGTGGCCGTGCATTTGGTGACGAAAAACCTAAATATTTAAATTCGCCAGAAACCCCTGTTTTTCAAAAAAGCCAAGAACTGTATGGTTTATTTGAAGCCAAACAAAACACCCAAAATCTCGATCAAATTATTGTTGTTGAAGGCTATATGGACGTCATCGTATTAGCTCAACACGGTATTACCAATGCGGTCGCCACCTTAGGCACCTCCGTCAATAGTCAGCACATACGCAAACTTTTTAAATTGGTGAGCAAAGTCATCCTCTGCTTTGACGGTGATAAAGCAGGCCGCTCTGCGGCAATCCGAGGTTTAGAGGCATCCCTTCCTGTCATGCAGGATGAAAAACAACTGCGCTTCTTATTTCTACCAGAAGGAGAAGACCCGGATTCCTTAGTACGTAAAGAAGGTAAAGACGCCTTCAATTTGCGCTTAGAAGACAGCGCTTCACTTTCCCATGTGCTGTTTGATCATGCTAGAAATCAAGTCACTCTTGCAGACGAAGAAGGGGAAGCTCAATTTGCTCGAAATGCCATGAGCATGATTCAACAAATTCCGAAAGAGCTGACATTTCGCTCAATTTTGATAAAGCAGTTAAGTGAACAATCTGGCATTGACAGCGACACGCTGGGACACACATCCTTACCCAAGGTAAAGCCAAGCTACGACAAAGACACCTCCAGCACCACCGGTGAAATGGAGCATTATGATTATCCAACCCATGACGTACCGCATCATGATTATGATGACTACCCCGCTTCGCCCTATGGGGATTATGATTCCGCACCATATAGCAATCACGAATACACGCCACAAACCAGCAAGACTGGCTATAAGAAAAAAGGCAAATTCAATAAACAAAAAGATGAGGCTTATTTTCCACCCGCCCCGTCTAGTTTGAGCAAAATAAAACAAGCCTCTTTATGCCTGTTATTGCATCCTCACATTGCACAACACATCGACCTCCCTGATCCGATCATCAATCAGGCCAGTGACGAATTAAAAATCTTCGGTAAAATATGGAGATATTTCGCAAAATACCCAGAAAAAAACGCGGGGCACCTACTGGGAGAATTAGCGGAAAGTATCACATATCAGCCAATTGTTGATCTTTTAAACCATCAAGATGCCGCAACCAAGCAAAAAATCACTAATGCTAAGCAAGAAGTACTGGATATGGTTTCCACCCTAGAACGTAACCTAGGATTAAATAACAGCATTGAACGCTTGAAAAATAAAGGTAATGAATCCATTAAGGATACGAACACCAAGCAAGAACTCAGAAATTTGATGGATTTAATTAGACAGAAAAAGTCATAAAGACTGTCTAAAAATCACTCAAATAAGACAGGATTAAGTGGATAAAACTCATTGATTTTGTTATAATATGCGGCTTGCAAAACTTCAATTGAATTTCAAACGATAGGTTGTCGAATGCCAGACACTCAACAGTCACGTCTTAAAGAGTTGATCGCCAAAGGTAAAGAACAGGGTTATTTAACTTTTACCGAAGTTAATGACCACCTGCCTGATGACCTTTCTGACCCGGAGCAGGTCGAAGAAATCATTGCCATGATCAATGACATGGGCATCACGGTTTCCGAGTACGCTCCAGACAAAGAAAGCCTTCTTATGGAAGAAGGCGACACGACAGATGAAGCGGCCGCTGAAGAAGCTGCCGCAGCCCTTGCTGCTGTAGAAGGGGACATCACCAGAACAACTGACCCAGTGCGTATGTACATGCGTGAAATGGGCACAGTGGAGCTACTAACTCGCGCCGGCGAGATTGCCATTGCCAAACGTATCGAAGAAGGTACGCGTGAAGTAATGGCTGCGATTTCTTACTTCCCTGGTGCCGTTGATGTATTGCTCAATGCATACGCAAAGGTCCAAGAGGAAGAAGGTCGTCTAAGCGATATTTTCAGTGGCTTTATTGATGGCGATGGTGAAGAGCCCGTTTTTGAAGAGTTAGCGGAAGAACTTCCTATTGAAGAGGAAGCGGATGACGCTGACAGCGATGATGATGACGATTCAGATTCAAGCGAAGAAGAAACCGATAACGGCCCAGATCCAGAAGAAACCGCATTACGTTTCAACGAAATTGCTCGCATTTATGACGAGCTAAAAGTATTGCTTGAAACTCGTGACCGCCAAGATTCTGTTGTAAAAAGCAAACAAGAAGAGCTTAGCATTGCGTTTGCGCCAATCAAACTGGTTCCTAAACTGTTCGACGAATTGATCGATCGAGTTCGTTCACGCATGGAAAAAGTGCGTGAACAAGAAAGACTGATCATGCAAGTTTGTGTTCGTAAATCTGGCATGCCAAGAACAGAATTCTTGAAACGTTTTCCGAGTAATGAAACCAACCCAGATTGGCTTCAAGAGCAAATTTCGGCTAATGCAAACTACTCTGCAGCGTTGGAAGAAAACGAAGCGGAATTTATGCGTAGTCAGCGCAAATTGCGTGCTGTTTCCAAAGACACAGGCCTAACGATTGCAGAATTAAAAGAGATCAACCGTCGTATTTCGATTGGTGAAACTCGCGCTCGTCGTGCTAAGAAAGAAATGGTAGAAGCCAACTTACGTTTGGTTATCTCGATTGCGAAAAAATACACTAACCGTGGCTTACAATTCTTGGATCTGATTCAAGAAGGCAACATCGGCCTTATGAAAGCCGTTGATAAATTCGAATATCGTCGTGGTTACAAGTTCTCGACTTATGCCACATGGTGGATTCGTCAGGCCATTACGCGCTCGATCGCTGACCAAGCTCGAACCATTCGTATTCCGGTTCACATGATCGAAACCATCAACAAACTGAATCGCATTTCTCGTCAAATGCTGCAGGAGATGGGTCGTGAAGCAACGCCGGAAGAATTGGCGGCGCGCATGGACATGCCAGAAGACAAGATTCGCAAAGTATTGAAGATTGCTAAAGAGCCAATCTCAATGGAAACCCCTATTGGCGATGATGAAGATTCGCACCTAGGTGATTTCATTGAAGACGATGGCGCTGAATCACCAATCGACATTGCTACCATTGAAGGTTTGCGTGAATCAACGACCACTGTTCTTGCTGGCTTGACAGCCCGTGAAGCCAAAGTACTGCGTATGCGTTTTGGTATCGACATGAACACAGATCACACTCTGGAAGAAGTCGGTAAGCAGTTTGACGTAACACGTGAGCGTATTCGTCAGATCGAAGCAAAAGCGTTGCGTAAGCTACGCCACCCAAGCCGCTCAGAGCACTTGAGAAGCTTCCTAGACGAATAAATTTCATTCGTTTCGAAAAAAGCCGCTATGATTAGCGGCTTTTTTATTGCCTCATACTTCAAATAATACAAGCAACAGCAACAAAACTGTCATACACTCTAATTAGAGTATGGATAAAGACAGTGAGGTTTAGCTTGCTCAGAAATCGTTGTTATCCAAACAATTACCTTTCTCACATCTGCCCAGTTGCGTGCAGAAGTAAGCTTTACACTCTCATTCATCTCGTCACCTGCATTTTTACAAACCACCAACATCGTTCCAACATCGTATCTCTTGCTAAATCTGCACAACCCTTTCGAAATCGTTTCTTTCTCATCAGCAAACTTTACTCACATTATGGGAGTCATCGTCTATGGAAAAAATCTACGTTCTCGACACCAATGTACTATTGCATGATCCATTAGCCATTTACGCTTTCGCCGAGCACATGGTCGTCATCCCTATGACGGTGCTGGAAGAGTTAGACATAATCAAAGACCGGCGTGACAAAGACGTCAGCCGCGAAGCAAGACTCGCCATTAACACCATAGACAAGATCGTCGGTGATGCCACCCCAAGGCAACTCCAAGCCGGCGTCCCTATTCACACGCTAGATAAGAGCACAAACTCAAACGAACAAGCAAAAAGCTGTGAAGGCTCACTCGCCATTTTCCCAGACCAACAGATCACAGCAACCGATAACATTCCATTTCTCAATGGCAATCATGACCATGCCAATGACAATCGCATTATTAATGTTGCTCTAAGTCTGCAGGCAACACATCTAAGGTCTTCTGTGTGTCTCGTTACCAAAGACATTAACATGCGCATAAAAGCCAAAGGCTCAGGGCTAGAGCGTGTCGAGGACTATCGAAAAGATAAGGTACTTGATGATCTCGATCTAATGACCAAAGGTTACATTGAGTTTACAGGCAGCTTTTGGTCAAGTGTCGACAGCGTCAAAACCGAAGCCCATGGCCGTCATACTGTCCATGTCATCAGCAAGTCATTACTCGAAAGCATCCACTTAAATATGTTCATCATTGATGAGGAAGACTTTATTGGCTTTGTGGTAAACATTGATCATGACTATGTGTATTTATTGGATATAAACAAACAGCACTTGATGAACCAAAATTTTTGGGGCATTCACCCTCGCAATTTAGAGCAAGCTATGGCGTTTTATTTACTGCGCCATGAGAACTCTGATCTGATGGTCATGACAGGGCCAGCAGGCTCAGGTAAAACCCTATTGGCACTTGCCTATGGCTTACAAGTCACCATGGAAGAAAAACGTTTTAATAAAATCATTGTGGCAAGATCAACACCACCAATGGCCGAGGACATTGGCTTTTTACCGGGTACAGAAGAAGAAAAAATGGCGCCTTGGTTGGCCGCTTTTGATGATAACTTGGAAATACTGCATGGTGCCGATGAACATTCCATCAGCAGCATTGATTACGTCAAACAGAAAGCCAACATTCAATTTAAATCGTTAAACTTTATGCGCGGTCGATCCTTCAACAACGCCCTCATTATCATCGATGAGGCACAAGGATTAACGCAATTTCAACTTAAATCCATTGTGACTCGAATTGGCAGTAACTCCAAAATCATAGTCTTAGGTAACTTAGCTCAGATCGACAATAAATACATTACACCATTAACGTCTGGATTAACTTACCTTGTAGAAAAATCCAAACCCTTTAAATATGCCAGCATCATGCATGTAAATGGTATTGAACGTAGCCGATTGGCCGAATTTGCAGAAGAGAATCTTTAGTAATAAAAAAGGGAAGATGATTCCTCATCTTCCCTTTTAGGTTTGATTTTACTTGGGTATTACTGAGAAACGGATTTTGCCAACTCAGTAATCTCATCCCATTTGCCCGCACGAACCAAATTCGTCGGAACAATCCAAGAACCACCAACACATAGCACGTTATCCAGCGCCAAGTAATCGCGGAAATTATTGGCACCAATGCCGCCTGTAGGGCAGAACTTGATTTGTGGTAATGGACCACCAAAGGCTTTCAACGCTTTCACCCCGCCATTTACTTCGGCAGGGAAAAACTTAAAGCGGTCATAACCGTATTCCATACCCAATAACACATCGGAAATGGTTGCGACTGCTGGCAGATAAGGCACATCGTACTCTTTTCCTACCGCTAACAAATCCGCCGTCATACCAGGACTGATAATGAACTGAGAACCCGCCTCAATAGCTTGCACATATTGCTCACGAGAACACACAGTACCAGCACCTACAATGGCATCAGGAACTTCTTTTCGTAGCGCCGTAATCGCTTCTAACGCAGCTGGTGTGCGCAGCGTCACTTCTAGTACAGGTACACCACCGGCAACCAATGCTTTACCTAGTAACACAGCTTGCTCAACATTATCAACAACGATCACAGGCACAACAGGCGTTGCTGTCATCACCTGCTCTGCGGTATAAGTTTGCGTCATGTTATTTTCCTTTTCTTGACTGAGTGTTTATCGACTGAAGCAATTAGCTCAGTACAACTTAATAATCGTGCCAGTTACGCCCATCTTTAATTGGCAAAGCCATGGACGCCGCTGGGCCCCAAGAGCCGGAAGCATATTCCTTTGGACGTTCGCTGGTTTGACTCCAAGCAGACATAATACCGTCCACCCATTTCCAAGCCGCTTCTACTTCATCGTAACGCATAAACAAGGTTGCATCGTTACGCATCACGTCCAGCAACAAACGCTCGTAAGCTTCAGGACTGCGCTTATCATTGAACGCCTCAGTTAAACTCAGGTTCAAATCGACTGGCTGTAGATTCATCCCTTCACTCGCGCCTGGGACTTTATTCATCACAGTTAAAGAGATTTTTTCTTCAGGCTGTAGACGAATGACCAATTGGTTACGCTGCAATTGGCGGTTACTCTCATCACTGAAAATACTATGTGGAACCGCTTTATACTGGATCACAATCTCAGAATAACGCTGACCTAAACGCTTACCTGTTCTTAGGTAGAAAGGCACGCCTGCCCAACGCCAATTATCAATGTCGGCACGCAGAGCAACAAAGGTCTCTGTTCGTGAATCAGGATTACTGCCTTCTTCATCGAAGTAACCTTGCACATCTTTGCCTTTAATCATGCCTTTAGCATACTGACCACGTACTGTTTTCGTATATGCATTCGCACCAACAATAGGACGTAAGGCCTTCAAAACTTTAATCTTTTCATCTCGTACAGAGTCGGAATCCATGCGCCCTGGTGGCTCCATAGCAACCAGACATAACAACTGAATAAGATGGTTTTGCACCATGTCACGCATGGCACCCGCTTTATCGTAGTAACCCCAGCGACCTTCTACACCAACTGTCTCAGAGACTGTAATTTGCACATTATCAATGTGCGCACTGTCCCAAAGCGGTTCGAATAAAGTGTTACCGAAGCGAATGGCTAACAAGTTTTGAACCGTTTCTTTACCAAGATAATGGTCAATTCGGAAAGCTTGCTGCTCTTTGAAGTTTTTCATGACCTCATCGTTAATCGCACGAGAAGACGCAAGATCACGACCAAGCGGTTTCTCTAGAACAACACGCATACGATCTTCGTTCAGACCATGCGTCGCCAAAGAAGAGCAAATCGAACCAAACAAGTCTGGAGAAGTCGCTAAGTAAAAAACCACATCACGGTCATCGCCACCAACTTGATGGTCATTTAAGCGAGCAAAATCAGATTCTTGTTGAGCATCAACAGAAACATAACTCAAACGCTCTTTGAAGCGAGGCCAAACGGAATCATCACCAACACTGGATGGCACAAATTCATCAAGTGCATCACGGACTTTGGCTTGATAGTCAGCATCACTCACTTCTCGTCTCGAAGCACCAATGATTCGAGTTGTGGGCGCTAGCAAACCGTCCATATCCAAATGATACAGAGCAGGCAACAACTTACGCATGGCAAGGTCACCACCGCCACCAAAAATTACGACATCACAGGCTTTTAAACTGGCCTTCATTCTTTTATCTCCAACTAAATCTAGGCTTTCGACACAAGATAGGAAGCGTAGCACGCACATCCCATCAGCCCTGGGTATTCAGACATCACAACAAAAGTCGGAATCGGTGAAACAAACTCTTTCATACGACCCTTGTCTTGCATAGCTTCCCTAAAGCCGCTGCACAATATTTCCTTTAAGTAGCGAGGCACAATGCCACCGGCAATGTAAACGCCACCACGTGCTTCAACTGACAGCACAAGGTTACCAATGACTCGTCCTAAAAACACAAAGAACTGCTCTAAGGCAGCCTTGGCAATTGGATCATTACCAGCTTTTAATGCTTCACCAATTTCCGGTGCAGAGAGACGCTTATCAATACCTTGTCGAGCGGCTAAGGCTTCATAAATATTCTCTAAGCCCATACCAGACAGCACTCGCTCTGCTGATACTCGCTTATGACGCTTGCGCAAGAAAACCGCAATATCGTCTTCGACTTCATTACAGGTAGAGAGGTCTACATGACCACCCTCTCCAGGCAGTACAATATTCGGGCCATCCTCTTGTGGGACAACACACGCCACCCCTAACCCAGTTCCCGCACCAATGACCCAACTTGCCGCTTTCGGATCCACTGTATTTGACTCGCCCAAAAGCACTTTTTCGTCTTCCGGTAGGACTTCAAGACAGTGACCAATCGCATCAAAATCATTTAATAAAGCGACTTGTTTTTCCGCGCCAAAGTATTGCTGCACGTCGTCACGAGTAAAATGCCAAGGGTTATTGGTAAAGCGTATAACCTCTTGATTCACTGGTCCAGCAATAGCCAACACTACAGCATCAATGTCTTTTAAGTCGACGCTACAGTGGTCAACATAATCCGCTGCGGCATCAAAAAAAGTCTCATAATTTTTACAAGGAAGTACTTTGACTTCGAGTGGCTCAAATTGATGTATCGGCACCAAAGCAAATCGAGCATTTGTGCCACCAAGGTCGGCAATTAAAGCGTGGGACATATGTGAACCCTAAATTCATTTTTTTGAAATTTTACAACAAAATAAAGGCAAAAAACACCGAATTTTTCAATCTTAGCGGAACAAAATGTAATAAAATTACAAAATCATCTTAGCTTATTTAGAAACTTAAAGACCTTTGTAGGCACCAGTCTTTTACGGTTATTTTTATATTCGTAGAGGCGTTCATCTGCCACTTTTAGCAGATGTTTGTAGTTGCTTGGCGCGTCGGAAACAACGCTCGCTCCGCCGTAACTAATAGTAATCGGAACGAGGTTAGATTTATACCTTAATGGATTGGATTGTAGATATTCTTGAATGGACTCGGCCACTTGAATTGCCTGATCGTATGTTTTCCCTGGCATGACGAAAACAAATTCATCCCCCGCAAAACGAAATGCTAACCCTTGTTTATGAACGTATTTCAACAAGCGCTTGGCGATGTATTCCAGTACTTCATCACCACAGTTGTGTCCCAAGGTATCATTGATCGACTTGAAGGCATCACAATCAATAAACACCACAGTGAGGTCACGCTTTTGTTGCTTGGAACGCGAAAACTCACGATCTAACATGAGTTCCAGCTGACGGCGGTTTAATAAGCCCGTCAAAGGGTCACGAGTGGCTAAGTATTCGAGTTTTTCCCGTGCTGTAACATTGCTCAGGCAAATTGAGATTTTAATCGCTAATTGATCCAGTAGAAACGTATCCTTAGTGCTCGCATCATAGCGACTTCGATCCGCATCCGCTTGGCAAAATAGACCAACTAATTCACCATCAATGGTCAAAGGTGATATCGCTAGGGAAGCAATAATATCGCGGTAAATACTTGGGATAATTTCTCGGCAAAAACTTAAGTTAGAATTGACCAACACCGTCTTATTACTCGACTTGATGATATCAATCATGGCGCTGCGACGAGTAAATAAAACGCGATCTCTTAGATCAGGTAGTTTTTCAAGACTTTCAATAAGATGTGATAAAGGTGCCTCATTAATGAGGTTGACCCATACATAGGGGACATTAAATTGTTTTTGGACTTCTTTGGTTAGAGTTGAGACAAACTGATCACAACGTCCAATCGACAAAATGCAGCGCTCGATTTCAAAAAACTTGCGCGCAATTTCTTCGTTATGACGAACATTGTCTATCAGCTCATTGATGTCATGCATGCATTGTGCCCTGCCGCCAGATCAAAGCAGCCATGTCTTTCCTTGGTACAAAACGTAACTCGAAATCTAAAAAATAATGAATCTACAGTCTCTTATAGTACGATGCTTAAGCAGTTTCAGCTATAAAATGTATTAAAAATGGTCAGCTTAATACAAAAAATTACAATAAGAACAAGATATTCCGACTTTTATCCATCTCTAGCAACCTATTATGAATAATTCATTATTCTAGTTAAGAAAAATCCTTCTATGCCGATACTCATAACATCACCAAACAATAGGTATGTTAATGAGCATAAGAGAAATTGTTGAGACTCAGGTCACCCAGAGCAGCTTAGCAGGCAAGCCGGTATCAGGCAGCCCTCAATTTGCTCTGATGATGAGTCTATTTAGCCAACCTGGCCCATCACTGATCAATGCCAAAGACAGTTTGAACGAACATCAAGCTCATGCCATCACTCGCCCTATGCACTTCTCTCAAGGCATCGGCCATAATCCTGTGGCTAACATAGCTCTGTTAAAAGCACTTAATCAAGAACCTTTGGCAGAAGGCACTCCTTTCGAATACGATCTCGTGGAAAGCTTGGAAAACCAAATTCATACTCAAATTTAACTCTGACCACCAACGCCCATTCCACACACATTCAATAAGGTACTCCAAGCTTTTGCATGGTGTTGGGAAGCTATTTGGTATCGCTGCCATTCACTTTGACTTGCTGTCATATCGTATTGCGTTAAAAACGCCTGCATTTCTGCTGTCAGATGAGACAATTGAGCCAATTCATTCAGCAGAGGTAAAACTTGATAAGCTGATTGACTCAGCCGCCCCATATAAGGTTGAACTTGTTTAACGTAATGTACTTCAAACTGCTGTTTTAAATAATTAACAGGGGCGCCACAATCTTCTTCGCCCAACAAGGAAATTTGACTCGTTACCTGATCCAAATAGCGGCGAACATGGATCAAACTAAACAACAAGCGCCCAGCATACTCACTGTCCATCAATTGTTTTAGGTCCTGCTCAAAGACACTACCTTGAATGACTGGTAAGGCATCAAGCGTGTTGCCAATCTTCACAAATCGCGTTAATGCATTTAATAAAGATTGTTGCTTTGCCGTAGAATAATTTAATGGCAAAAAGCCATTCGAGAGACTGAAAAAAGCCTCACTCTCTTCACCATTAAAAATGGCATTCCCAAACGCTTTAGGTAACTCAATGCGCTTTTGCTGAGCGACCGCCATTAACTCTTTCTCTAAAGCAGAGTCGGCAATCGGACAAGACTCGATAGCACGAATAATATCGATTTCATACAAGAAGCGCTGACTGTCCGGCATGACTCGTCCCAGAATGCTATTCTTCCTACCAGCGACGATACCGATCTCACAACGCTGTAAGGACAAAAAATCCAACAAGCTGACATCAAAAGCCGATAAGGCATTTTGTCGATAACGTGCAGGAGGTAACGCAGTTGGCATTACTATTGCTGGCTCTTCAAGCTCAATCAACTGAGATCGATTCAGATCTTGTAGGTATTCAGATAACAGCAACTCTGCTTTAAAGCGACTATCGCAGCCGCTTATCAGTATAATAATGCTTAACCAAATAATTGTTTTAAAAGGGTTAAAATACATGAACAAGCTACTCATTCAGAAGCGAGAAGAAATCTCCGAAACTCGTGTGGCCAAGATGGTGTTTCCTGGTACAACCAATCATTACGACACCCTATTTGGCGGTATCGCGTTACAATGGATGGATGAAGTGGCTTACATTGCAGCAACTCGCTTTTCACGCAAAGCCATGGTCACGATATCCACCGAACAAGTGGACTTCAAACAACCCATCCCTTCCGGTATTTTAGTCGAGCTTGTGGCTCGTGTCGTTCATGTTGGCCGAACTTCGTTAAAAGTCGAAGTAAATATTTTTCTGGAAGAACTGCACAGTGATAAACGCACTAAGGCCATTACAGGGCATTTTAATTTTGTTGCTGTCGATGAAAACAAAAAACCAACTCCCATTTTTGATGAAGAAGGAAACCTACAGCCCTCTTCATCACAGTGATAGACAAACATCAGGACAAAAAAACGGCCATTACCTAACGATAATGGCCGTTTCTATTAATAAGCTAGAATCAGTTTGAATGACGCTTAGCAATTTCAGACGCTAATTCTTCAAAGCTTTTCTCAGCTTCTAGCTTCTGATACAAAGCCGCTTCGTTTCTCATAGAAGTACGTAAAATACTCTCAGCAACACCTTCTACTTGCGATGGATCCAAGCCAACCAAAACCACTAAGCCGCCAGTTGGTGTTGGCATCTGACGCATCACACGAGAACCAACAAGTTGCTGCTCTGTCACCTGCTTGGTAACAACACTGTTTACACGATCGACGGTTTCGGCATCAGCCGCGCCCGTGGTTTCCACGTATTGTTTGACCATGTTTTGCAGGTCAACACTCAAGATTTGAGCTAATTCAACTCGAGCAGAGGTGGCCGCCATTTGTTTCATATAATTTGGGCCAGCCGAAGACTTTTCACTGTAACCAACGGCGGATAAAGCGACGCCATCCACTGGCGCACCACATACCCAATCAGGGGCAGCTTGATTAGAGCCATCCGCAAACACACAACTAGGAACCGCCACTTCAGGCGTATTCACAACATCTTTGCTACAAGCAACCAAAACCATACTGGCTGCCAACACACTGACTAATTTTAGTTTCATGACTTTTTCCTTATACGACGAAACACACAATAGAATAATGAAACGACTCAATATCGTATTATTCTAGCTCATCTGCCCTGATTAAAAACAAAAAAAGGTGCTTTAAGCACCTTTTTTCAACCCTAAACCTAAACTGAAATTATTCAGTAAAGGCGGCTTTTTCTTCTTCAGTCACGTCTTTCATAGACAGTTTGATACGACCACGAGCATCAACGTCTAGTACTTTAACGATGACTTCTTGACCTTCCGCTAGGAAGTCAGTTACCGCACGGATACGCTCTTCAGCGATCTGAGAAATATGCACCAAGCCATCTTTACCAGGTAAGATGTTAACAAAAGCACCAAACTCAGCAAGGCGTACGACCTTACCTTTGTACAGTTTATCAACTTCAGCTTCGGCGGTAATTTCATGAATTTTCAGTAGCGCAGCGTCAGAAGCGGCTTTATCCGCAGCGTAAATACGCACTGTACCGTCGTCATCAAGATCGATAGAAGCACCCGTTTGCTCTGTAATAGAACGAATTGTTGCACCACCTTTACCGATAACGTCACGAATCTTCTCAGGATCAATTTTGATCGTCGCCATAGAAGGCGCATTTGGAGACACCTCAGGACGTGCATAACCAATAGTTTTCGCCATTTCACGAAGGATATGAGTACGAGCTTCAAGCGCTTGGCTCAAGGCAATATCCATGATCTCTTCGTTAATGCCTTCAATTTTAATGTCCATTTGAAGCGCTGTGATACCTTCTTCCGTACCCGCTACTTTAAAGTCCATATCACCTAGGTGATCTTCGTCACCAAGGATGTCAGTCAAGACAGCAAAACCATCGTCTTCTTTAATCAACCCCATGGCAATACCAGCAACAGGTGCTTTAAGAGGAACACCCGCGTCCATCATAGACAAAGAAGCACCACAAACAGAAGCCATTGAGCTTGAACCATTTGATTCTGTGATCTCAGACACAATACGAATTGTGTATGGGAATTCTTCTTCGGTTGGCAATACCGCTTGAACACCACGACGAGCCAAACGACCATGACCAATTTCACGACGACCTACACCGCCCATACGACCACATTCACCAACAGAGTATGGAGGGAAGTTGTAATGCAGCATGAAGCTGTCTTTGCTTTCGCCCGTTAGACCATCAGTCATTTGTGAATCACGGCTTGTACCTAGTGTACAAGTCGCAATCGCCTGAGTTTCACCACGGGTGAACAAAGCAGAACCGTGAGTTTTGCTCAACATACCCACTTCAACATCGATTGGACGAACGGTTTTATTGTCACGACCATCAATACGTGGCTTGCCATCAATAACACGACGACGAACGATGCGTTTTTCTAGTTTCGCAAAAACAGACGTTACATCCGCTTCCGTAAACTCACCTTCTTCTGTTACTAAAGCAGCAACAGCGGCATCACGTACTTGACCAAGCTGTGCATAGCGAGCCATTTTCTCACTGATACCGTATGCTTCTTCAATTTGTGCTGCGTAACCAGATTCAACCGCTTCTTGTAGAGAAACATTAGCGGCTTCTGGTTGCCATTCCCAGCGAGGTTTGCCAGCTTCTGCTGCAAATTCAGTAATAGCACCGATCGCTGATTGCATTTCTTTGTGTGCGAACAAAACCGCACCTAGCATTTCGTCTTCTGTTAGCTCTTGCGCTTCAGACTCAACCATTAATACAGCGTCTTTAGTACCCGCAACAACCATGTCTAGTAGAGAAGATTCTAGCTCAGAGTAGCTTGGGTTTAGAACGTAGCCAGACTCATCATTGAATCCAACACGAGCAGCACCAATTGGGCCGTTGAATGGAATGCCAGAAATGGTCAAAGCAGCAGACGTTGCCAACATAGCAGCAATGTCCGCATCCAAGTTTGTGTTAGTCGACATGACAGTACACACAACCTGAACTTCGTTCATGAAACCTTTCGGGAACAAAGGACGAATTGGGCGGTCAATCAAACGAGAAGTCAGTGTTTCTTTCTCAGAAGGACGGCCTTCACGCTTTAAGAATCCACCTGGGATTTTACCAACCGCGTAAGCACGCTCTTGATAATGTACAGATAATGGGAAAAAGTCTTGACCTGGTTTAGCGGATTTTGCACCAACAACAGTCGCAAGTACTTGCGCATCACCAATGGTACATAATACAGCACCCGTCGCTTGACGAGCGATACGGCCAGTTTCAAGAGTGACGGTATCATTACCGAACTGGAAAGTTTTTGTCGTAATACTCACTAGTATTCCTTTTTATTAAAAAAATTACTTTCTCCCAAAGATCATCTTTTTAAGCCAGTACTCATATATGCTCTGAGTTTTCTATAAAGCACATATGAAGTACAGGCTGCCCTTGGGAGACCAATAAAAAAAGGGCCATAATATTTTATGGCCCTTCTTCAGTCTTAGCGACGTAGACCTAGCTTTTTGATCAAGCTAGTGTAACGCGCTGCGTCTTTACGCTTAAGGTAATCCAACAACTTACGACGTTGGTTTACCATGCGAATTAGACCGCGACGAGAATGATGGTCATGGATATGAGCTTTAAAGTGACCTTGAAGACCTTCGATGTTCTTAGTCAACAATGCTACTTGAACTTCAGGTGAACCAGTGTCGCCTTCCGCTACTTGAAACTCTTTAACCAATGCTGCTTTAGATTCTGCAGACAATGCCATAATCTTATCTCCGAATAATAATATGCGATTAAAAATAAAGGATAGCCGAGCATATTTTCAGTTACCCTACGAGAGTTAGTTTAACACTAATTGTTTGCTAACTCACTGGTATTTATGAGTCGTTGAGGCTTAATAAAATGATCTTTTATTAGCCCTAGACCCAAAAAGCGATTTTCACCTTGATCGTATAAGCGAACCAAGCTGTCTAACGCTAATTCTGTATGATTTTCGACACGACGGCCAAACACCATTTCTCTCGCTTGCAATGGCGACAATTCTACCTGATCTAAATGCGCAACGGCAGTATCCATTGACATTAATTTTGCATCAAGTTGGTCTTCACCTTGTTGTGCCAGCGCTTCAAACTCTTCCAAGCTCAACATATCATCTGGCGAGTAACCCGCGGTCGACACACGATGCAATGAATGCAAATGCGCACCACACCCTAATGCCTCACCAATGTCTTCACCAATGGTGCGAATGTAGGTGCCTTTTGAACACTGTACATCTAAGGTTAAGGTATCCTCGGTGCGCGAAATCAAAGTTAAATTTGAAATTCTCACCTGTCGTCGCTTACGCTCAATAACTATCCCTTTTCGCGCATATTCATAAAGAGGCTTGCCTTCATGCTTCAAAGCTGAATACATTGGCGGCACCTGCTCAATATCACCTCGGAATTGATCAAGAATGGTTTCTAACTCAGTATCAGAAAGTGACGGAATAGCTTCATCAGTGAGTACATCACCTTCTTTGTCGCCTGTTGTGGTTCGTTTCCCCAACTGAATACAAGTGATGTAACGCTTATCTGCGTCTAACAAGAATTGAGAGAATTTGGTGGCCTCACCAAGACAAAGGGGTAACATCCCCGTTGCCAATGGATCAAGAGCACCTGTGTGACCCGCTTTCGCCGCTCGATATAAGCGGCGAACACGTTGTAGAGCTTGGTTAGAGCTCAAGCCGATCGGCTTGTTCAGTAGTACGATACCGTCTACTGAACGCCATTTCGTTTTAGACATATAACCTAATTACTCGTCTTCGTTACCGCTTTTACTTTGATCATCGCGAATCGCTTCGTCAATCAAAGCCGACATGCGAGTACCATTCAACACGCTTTGGTCATAGTGAAAGCGTAAATGCGGCATAACTCGCAGCTTCACCTCTTGCGACAAACGACGACGCAAAAAACCTTTTGCGCTATCAAGTGCCGCTTGATTTTCAGCAATCACTTCCGGCTGATCATCTTTTCCCAAAACAGTGTAATAAACATCCGCGTAACCAAGATCCTTGGCGACACGAACTTCATTAATGGTTACCAAGCCTAAACGAGGATCTTTTACTTCAAACTGGATCAAGGACGCCAGCTCCTTCTGGAGCTGGTCACCAATCCGACTAGTACGACTAAATTCGCCTGCCATGATTTTGTCCTATTAAAGCGTACGCGCAACTTCGATGGTTTCAAAAACCTCGATCTTATCGCCTACTTTGACATCTGTGTAGTTCTTCACACCGATACCACATTCCATACCACGGCTAACTTCATTAACCGCATCTTTGAAGCGACGAAGCGACTCAAGTTCACCTTCATAGATCACCACATCATCACGCAATACGCGAATCTGCTTGTTACGGTAAACCGTACCTTCGATGACCATACAACCGGCGATCAAACCAAACTTCGGCGAACGGAAGACGTCACGTACTTCAGCCGTACCTTGAATATCTTCACGTAGATCCGGTGTCAACATGCCAGACAGCGCTTGTTTCACATCATCAATGATGTTGTAGATAACACTGTAGTAACGTAGATCGATGCTTTCACGTTCAATGAATTGCTTCGCTGACGTATCGGCACGTACGTTGAAACCAAAAATAACCGCTTCCGACGCTAGCGCCAAAGTCGCATCCGTTTCCGTAATACCACCAACACCGCTAGAAACGATATTGACTTTTACTTCGTCTGTATTCAAATCGGTTAGAGATTTGATCAAGGCTTCTAAAGAACCACGTACATCGGCTTTTAGTACCACATTCAAAGTACGAACTTCGTCTTTACCCATTTCAGAGAATAGGTTTTCTAGTTTCGCAGAATGCTGACGAGCAAAACGCACCTCACGGTACTTACCTTGACGGAAGTTAGCTACTTCACGAGCTTTACGCTCATCCGCAACAACGATGAATTCTTCACCCGCATCAGGTGTACCGTCAAGACCTAGGATCTCAACTGGAATAGAAGGACCTGCCGCATCAATCGCTTTACCATTTTCATCTAACAAGGCACGTACGCGGCCCATTTGAAGACCAGCAAGGACGATATCACCTTTGCGCAAAGTACCGTTTTGTACCAACAAGGTCGCAACAGAACCACGACCACGGTCTAGACGAGCTTCGACCACAACACCTTTCGCAGGTGCACTTGGAACTGCGCTTAATTCAAGTACTTCAGCTTGTAACAATACCGCTTCTAGAAGTGCTTCAATACCTTCACCAGATTTAGCCGATACACCAACGAATTGGATATCACCGCCCCATTCTTCAGGAACGACTTCTTGTGCCACAAGCTCGTTTTTCACGCGCTCAATGTCAGCACCTTCTTTATCGACCTTAGTAATGGCAACAACCATAGGCACTTCGGCTGCACGAGCATGCTGAATCGCCTCAATCGTTTGTGGCATAACACCATCGTCTGCTGCACAAACCAAGATAACAATATCGGTTGCTTTAGCACCACGAGCACGCATAGAGGTAAAGGCTGCGTGTCCAGGTGTATCCAGGAAGCTCACCATGCCATGTGGCGTTTCTACGTGATAAGCACCGATATGCTGGGTAATACCACCCGATTCCGCTGCGGCAACACGAGTCGTACGAATGTAATCCAGCAAAGACGTTTTACCATGGTCAACGTGACCCATAACCGTTACCACTGGGGCACGTTTGATGGCTTCACCTTCATAATCGATGGCATCGATCATGTCATTTTCCACAGCATTTTCGTCAATGTATTTGACCGTGTGACCCATTTCTTCGACCACTAGAGTCGCTGTATCACGATCAATTGTCTGGTTAATGGTGGCCATGGCCCCCATCTTAAACATGATCTTGATAACTTCTGCGCCTTTAACGGCCATTTTTTCAGCTAAGTCAGCAACAGTGATGCTTTCAGGCAGAGCAACTTCATGAACCATTTTAGCCGTTGGCTTCTGGAAACCATGCTCTTGCTTAGTCGCTTTCTTATGTTTGCGACCTAGCTTGCCACTGCGGCGACCAAACTCATCACCGTCATTAACATTGACACGACTGCGCTTGTTGTCAGGGTTGTTACGACCGCGAGGCTTGTCTTTTTCTTTGTCACTGTCATGACGAGGGCCTTTCTTGCCTTTAGGGGCAACGCTTGGCTTTTTACTGTCCATTGCTGGCTGAGTAGCCTTCTTTGGCGCTTTTTTCTGTTTAGGTGTTTCCACGGGTTCTGCCGCTCCTACGTCGGAGGCATTTTGCTCCGTATCATTTAGCACGCCATTGTCCTTAGTGGCAACGGTTTTTTCCGCTTCTTGACGCGCTTTTTCTTCAGCTTCAGCCTTCGCTTTAGCTGCCGTCTCTTCTGCAAGCTTGCGCTCTGCTTCAAGGCGAGCCTGTTCTTCTGCTTGCTGGCGAGCTTGCTCTTCGGCAAGACGCTTAGCTAATTCTTCCTGTTTTTGCGCCTCTTCGTCAACATCATCACGCTTCACGTAAGTACGTTTTTTCTTCACAGCCACATTGACTGATTTGCCACCATCACCAGAAATGGTACTGGTTTTCTTACGCTGCAATGTAATGCGTTGGCTGTCAGCCGTTTCATCTTCGCCATGCTGACGTTTTAAATAGTTCAATAACACTTGCTTTTCAACTTCAGAGACTTCTTGGTCCGCTTTTGTTTGCGGAAGACCAGCCTCTTTCATCTGAGCTAGTAGCTTATCGACTGGTTTATTAACCAGTTCGGATAGTATCTTTACGGTTTGAACTGTCATTAAGTTCCCCCTTTTGTACTCAGATTTTATTCAGATTCAGTGAACCAAGGTGCACGAGCGGTCAAAATTAAGCTGGCTGCGCGCTCTTCCGTCATACCTTCAACGTCAAGCAACTCATCGACAGACTGTTCGGCCAGGTCTTCCATTGTGATGACACCCATGGAAGCAAGTACCAAGGCAAGATGATTATCCATGCCTTCCATTGTCAGTAAGTCTTCAGCCGGTTTCGCCCCGTCCAACTGCTCTTCTGCTTGAAGAGCTTGATTTAATAGGGCTTCTTTTGCTCGTGAGCGAAGTTCGTTTACTAAATCTTCATCAAATCCGTCGATGTCTAACATTTCTTCCATTGGGACATAAGCCACTTCTTCCAAAGAAGCAAATCCCTCGTCAACCATTTGAATTGCCAAATCGTCGTCGATATTAAGACCAGAAACAAACAAGTCGATTAGTTTCTGCGACTCTTCTTGTTGTTTCGCTTCTGCATCTTCACTGGTCATTACATTCAACAACCAGCCAGTCAAAGATGAGGCTAAGCGAACATTTTGACCGTTACGGCCAATCGCTTGAGCTAGGTTGTCAGCTTTCACCGCCACATCCATAGAGTGAGCATCTTCATCAATAACAATAGAATCCACTTCAGCAGGGGCCATTGCATTGATCACTAATTGCGCTGGATTATCGTCCCAAAGAACGATATCAACGCGCTCGCCATTCATTTCATTTGAAACTGCTTGCACTCGAGCACCGCGCATACCAACACACGCACCAATTGGATCGATACGACGGTCATTGGTTTTTACAGCGATTTTGGCGCGTAAACCTGGATCACGTGAAGCACCACGAATCTCAATGACTTCTTCTGCAATTTCTGGCACTTCAAGACGGAACAACTCAACCATGAAGGCAGGGGCATTACGTGACAAAATCAATTGTGCACCGCGGTTGTCTTCACGGATTTCCAACAACAAGGCACGAATGCGATCGTTCATACGGAAACTTTCACGAGCGATCAATTGATCTTTTGGTAAAGTGGCTTCCGCGTTTTCACCAAGATCAATGATCAAGCTATCACGAGTCACTTTCTTAACTTGACCATGAACTAGCTTGCCAACTTTCTCAGCATACAAGGCAACCATTTTAGCGCGTTCTGCTTCGCGCACTTTTTGCACGATAACTTGTTTTGCTGTTTGTGCAGCAATACGACCAAACTCTTCTGATTCCACTTCTTCTTCGTAAACTTCACCTATGCCTAAACCTAGGTTTTGCTCTTCAGAATCATCGATCGTTAATTCAAATGCTGGATTAGAGTAATCTTCATCGGCAACAATGTTCCACTGACGATACGTCATGTAATCACCAGAACGCTGATCAATAGACACTCGAATTAGTGCGTCTTCTTCAAAACGACGCTTGGCAGCACTGGCTAAAGCAATCTCAACAGCTTCGAAAATAACTTGTTTCGGAACATCTTTTTCGTTGGATACGGCTTCTACTACCAAAAGAATTTCTTTGCTCATCCTTTTAGCCTCTCTTCAAGGTTAATTTTTAAAATTGTGGAACAATATTGCCTTTATCGATTAAATCAATCGGCAACAAGTATTCTTCTTGGTCAACACGAACGACAATGTCATCGTTCTCGACGCCCACTAACTGTCCTTTAAATTTGCGACGCCCATCAAATGGCACTCGTAAACGTAAAGACACAATTGAGCCAACATATGCTTGATATTGAGCCAAAGAAAATAATGGTCGATCTAAACCAGGTGAAGAAACCTCAAGGTGATATTCACCTGTGATCGGATCTTCAACATCTAAAATAGAACTTACCTGACGGCTCACACGAGCACAGTCTTCGACATCAATCCCTTTCTCAGCATCTGTTTCAATAAAGATACGCAGCACAGAGTCTTTACCTTGCGATAAATACTCCATTCCCCAAAACTCGAACCCCAGACCTTCAACTACTGGACGGACAAGTTCCTCTAAAATCGTAAATTTAGCTGACAATCGCTTTCTCCGAATATCGCGTTTGCAAAACGCAGAAACAAAAAACGGGCTCAAGGCCCATTTATGCAGTTCAGATAACAAAAAACCCCATAAAGGGGCTCTCAGTACCTGCAACAATCAAATTGTCGCAGGTCTCCTTCTCGCAAAAGAAGGCCGTCAATCCGGACTATTAGCAGAGTCCCAAAAAACTCTGTATTAATAGCTGACATCATACAGAAAATATCACGTCAGTTCAAGATTGGTGCCGATGGCCGGACTCGAACCGGCACAGCCGTAGGCCACCACCCCCTCAAGATGGCGTGTCTACCAATTCCACCACATCGGCAAAACCTTATATCAAAGCGCTCTTATTCCGTTACAGGAAGGTCAGATGACGCTTTCTTCTCCTCTCCTAGAGCAGGCAATTCAACTGTTTCTTCAGATACTTGAGAGGCTGAAGGCAGAGAATCCAGAGCGCCAGAGACACTCTTAGCTTGCTCACTAGCGTAAAACGCCAAACCAAAACTGGTAATAAAGAAAACCAAAGCAAAAACACCGGTTAGCTTACCAAAGAAGCTACCACCGCCCTGACTTCCAAATACGGTTTGAGAGGCACCACCGCCGAATGAAGCACCAGCATCTGCGCCTTTACCTTGCTGCAATAACACCAATGCAATAATCGCAATTGCGGCGAGAACATGAAAAACTAAAATAAGCGCTTCCATCAATTAACCTGCTGCTTTAACTATGTCTAAAAATTCTTTTGCATCCAAAGATGCGCCACCCACAAGGGCACCATCAACATCAGGCATGGTAAATAGCTCTGCACTGGTTGAGGCCTTAACACTACCACCATAAAGAATCTGAACTTTCTCAGAAACCGGTGTAGATAAGCTCGCCAAATTGGCTCTAATTGCTTGATGCACATCTTGCGCTTGTTGTGCACTGGCAGATAACCCAGTACCAATCGCCCAAACTGGCTCGTAAGCAATAACGATATTCTCAAATGCCTGAATGCCAACCGCATCGATTACCGCAGCAACCTGACGCTCACATACAAGCAAAGTCTGTTCAGCTTCACGTTCTTCCAACGTTTCACCGATACATAAAATAGGTTTCAAACCTGCTGACAGTGCAACTTTCACCTTTTCAGCAACCACTTCATCTGTTTCGCCATACAAAGAGCGACGCTCTGAATGGCCAATCAAGACATAAGTCACCTTAAAATCTGTCAACATCGCAGCCGATACTTCACCCGTATAAGCACCTTTTTCATACTGACTAAGATTTTGTGCAGCCAGTACCAACTCATTACGCGGAGCAATCAGCTCAGCGACTTGAGAAAGATAAGGAAATGGGGGAGTAACAACCACTTCAGCGCTAGATTCCGATATCTCTAATAGACCGCTAACCAAGTCCGAAATTGACGCTTCCGAACCATTCATTTTCCAGTTTCCAGCCACTATTTTTTGTCGAATCATAATCTAGCCCTTAAATTCGAGGCGCTCATTCTATGGAAAGCCTCTGTTGGTTTCAAGTATTTATTTTTATTCCAATCATTAAGTTGACGTTTTATTAAGCAGATTGCTTCGCGGCCACAACGGCGTTAACCTCTTCCACCAAATAATCAACCAATTCGTCTACTGTCTCATCGTCACGGCCTTCCACCATAACTCGAATCAAGGGTTCGGTCCCAGACGCTCTCAACAAGACACGTCCTAGGCCATTTAATCTTTCATTTGCCACCGCAATGGCTTTTTGCAATGCTGGCTCTTCATTCGGAACAAAGCGCTCCGCCACTCGAATATTTTTCAATTTCTGTGGAAACTTCACAAGCCCAGTAAGCAGCTCATCCAGCGCCTTACCTTCTTCCACCATAGCCTGCAGCACCTGCAATGCTGCGACAATACCATCACCAGTTGTCGTAATAGATCGGCAGACAATGTGACCCGAAGGCTCACCACCTAACACCCAACCGTGTTGAACCAGTTTTTCATTTACATAACGGTCACCGACGGCTGCTCGGCTAAAACCAATACCGGTTTCAGAAAACGCCAACTCCAAGCCAAAATTGCTCATCAGCGTCCCAACCACACCACCACTGAAACGGCCGGTACTCATAAGATGATTGGCAATAATGTATAAAATGTCATCTCCATCACGCACAACACCGTGACGATCCACTAGGATCAAGCGATCACCATCACCGTCTAACGCGATACCAATATCAGCATTTTCAGCCAAAACATTTTTACGTAACAGCTCAGGCTTTGTCGCGCCACTGAATTCATTGATATTCAACCCATCAGGGTTAGCACCGATGGAAATCACATCAGCACCCAACTCGGAAAATACTCGTGGCGCAACATGATAAGTAGCGCCGTCAGCACAATCGACAACAATTTTTAAGCCACTAAGCTGCAAACCGATAGGAAAGGTACCTTTGCAATACTCAATATAACGACCCGCAGCATCATCAATACGGCGCGCGCGCCCAATTAAGCTGGATTCAACCACTTCCATTGGCTGATCTAAATAATATTCAATGCGCTCTTCGATTTCATCAGAAACCTTGCCACCCTCGGCAGAAAAAAACTTAATTCCGTTGTCATAAAAAGGGTTATGTGAGGCACTAATCACAATCCCAGCACTGGCACGAAAGGTTCGCGTAAGATAAGCAATCGCAGGCGTTGGCATAGGACCAACCAGTCTCACATCAGCGCCCGCAGCAACAATCCCAGACTCAAGCGCTGACTCAAACATATAACCAGAGATTCGCGTATCTTTACCGATTAATATTTTCTTGTCTTTTTCCTTGAATACCTGACCGGCAGCCCAACCCAGCTTCAACATAAATTCTGGTGTTATCGGTGTTGTACCAACCTTGCCACGAATACCATCTGTACCAAAATACTTACGCATTATTTCTCTCTCTCAATACGTGACATTAGCGTCAACATTTCGACATGAGACCTAACATCGTGAACCCTAAATATCCTTGCGCCACGAGCATAGGCCGAAGCATTTGCCCCCATAGTACCATATAAGCGATCTTCGACAGGAAGCCCTAAGACATCTCCGATCATAGTTTTACGAGACACCCCTATCAACACCTCAAAACCAAGTTGCCTAAAGTGCTCGGTAGACTGTAATAACAATAAATTGTGTGACAACGCCTTACCAAAACCAATGCCTGGGTCTAGCAAAATGTTCGCTAAATCCATCCCCACTGACTGACAAGCCGACACTCGACTTAACAAATAATCAGACACCTCAGACACAACAGACTGATAATCAGGTTGGTCTTGCATGGTTTGCGGCATACCTTTCATGTGCATCAAACACACTGGCAGTTTCGTCTGAGCCGCTGCCAGCAAAGCCCCATCACGCTCCAATGCTCTAACATCATTAATCAACCCAGCACCTAACTTAGCGGACTGCAGCATCACTTCAGGCGTACTGGTGTCTACCGACACAATAACATCAAAACGGGATTTTATGGCTTCTACAATAGGAACAACTCGATCAAGCTCTTGCTGGCAAGAAACAGGCTCAGCACCTGGTCGAGTCGATTCACCACCGACATCGATCATACTGGCGCCCTCACGAATCATTCGTTCCGTTTGACGCAAGGCTGAATCAAGAGAATTGAAGGCACCACCATCCGAAAACGAATCCGGCGTGACATTCAGAATGCCCATTACATGAGGAAGGGACAAGTCTAACGACTTGTCCCCAAATGACATTAACGACATGAAACATCCATATCAAAATGGTTTGAAATTACTCACCTGCAGGTCGCGAAGCTTCTCCAGATACACCGTCTACATCACTGGCATCCACCGTCTCTTCGGTAGCGGCTTCCGGTGCTGGCTTTTCTTCGCCACTGTCTGGCGAGTCTGCACTAGGATCCGACCAACCTTCTGGTGCAGATGGTTTTTTCCCATCCATAATTTCTTTAATTTGCTTGGCATCAATGGTTTCGTATTGCATTAATGCTTCGGCCATCACATCCAGCTTGCTACGATTTTCATGCAAGATTCTCGTTGCCGTTTCGTAACAGCGATTAATAATATCTTGCACTTCTGCATCGATGACTTTTCCTGTCTCAGGAGAGAAGTAATTTGCTTTACTTCCTGTTGGACCAGAAATGTAACCACCAGAATTATCATCTTCTTCGTAAGCAAAAGGCCCAAGTTTTTCAGATAAGCCCCACTTGGTCACCATGTTACGAGCAATACTGGTTGCTCGCTCAATGTCGTTTGACGCACCAGTCGAAACACCATCAAAACCATGAATCATTTCTTCGGCAATACGGCCGCCATAAAGACTGCAAACCTGACTCTCTAAACCACGCTTACTGACACTGTATTTATCGTCTTCAGGCAAGTACATAGTCACACCCAAAGCACGGCCACGAGGAATGATAGACACTTTATAAACAGGGTCATGTTCCGGCATGAGGTAACCGATAATAGTATGGCCCGCTTCATGATAAGCCGTATTGAGCTTCTCTTCGTTATTCATCACCATGGTCTTACGCTCAGCACCCATTAGGATTTTATCCTTCGCGAGCTCAAGCTGTTCCATGTTAACTAAACGACGATTCGAACGTGCCGCAAACAAAGCAGCTTCATTGACCAAGTTTGCCAAATCGGCACCAGAGAAACCTGGTGTACCACGCGCAATGTTTTTTGGCTCAACATCATCATCACAAGGCACTTTACGCAAATGCACTTTTAGAATTTGCTCACGACCACGAATATCCGGCAAACCAACCGTTACCTGACGGTCAAAACGCCCCGGACGCAACAAAGCTGGGTCCAATACGTCTGGACGGTTCGTCGCAGCGATAACGATAATACCTTCGTTACCTTCAAAACCATCCATTTCAACCAATAACTGGTTCAAGGTTTGCTCACGCTCATCATTACCACCGCCCATACCTGAGCCACGGTTACGACCAACGGCATCGATTTCGTCAATAAAGATAATGCAAGGTGCGTGTTTTTTGGCTTGTTCGAACATATCACGAACACGTGACGCCCCCACACCGACAAACATTTCAACGAAGTCTGAACCGGAAATAGTGAAGAAAGGCACTTTTGCTTCACCGGCAATGGCTTTCGCTAACAAGGTTTTACCCGTACCCGGTGGTCCACACATCAAAATACCGCGTGGAATCTTGCCACCTAAACGCTGGAACTTGCTTGGCTCACGAAGGAAATCCACCAATTCTTCAGTGTCTTCCTTGGCTTCATCACAACCAGCAACATCCGCAAAGGTCGTCTTAATTTGATCTTCTGGCAGCAGACGTGCTTTTGACTTACCAAAAGACATTGGTCCGCCCTTGCCACCGCCACCGCCTTGCATTTGGCGCATAAAGAACATAAAGATGGCAAGAATAAGAAGAATAGGGAAGCTTGCCACCAACAATTGAGTCCAAATGCTCTGTTGTTCAGGCATACGACCTTCAACAACCACATTTTTATTCAGCAAGTCATCCATCAATTTAGGGTCAGACGCAGCAGGACGAACGGTATCAAAACTGTCGCCATTTGAACGCGTACCACTAATGGTATAACCGTCAACAATCACTTTCGCGATCCGGCCATCTTGTACTTCTTTAACAAACTCAGAATAAGAAATTCGATTCGTTTCTGACGTGGTATTAAAATTGTTAAAAACTGTTAACAGCACAGCCGCAATGACCAACCATAACAGAATATTTTTTAGCATATCGTTCAAGAGCACACCTCTTAACGGTTAGTTTTAAATGTTACTGGCTATCATACCAGAACATTGCCCATTAACCCTTATATTGTCTTCCTAATAAGTAAACTTCACGACTTCGCGCCCGAGAAGCATCCGGTTTTCGCGTTACAACAGAGCCAAATTGCTCTCGCATGGCTTTCAAGTATTCTTCAAAGCCCTCTCCTTGGAACACTTTTACTAAAAAGTTACCACCAGGACGCAACACATGAGCCGCCATATCCAAGGCGAGTTCTACTAGATACATCGCCTGAGGCTGATCAGAAGAACTGTTTCCACTCATATTGGGGGCCATATCCGAAATTACAAGATCCGCTTTTTGATCGCCAATCTCTGCCAATATGGCTTCGTACACTTCTTGTTCAGTAAAATCCCCCTGCACAAAACGCACACCAGGCAGCGGAGCCATCTCCAAAATATCAGATGCTACGATAGTCCCTTTGTCGCCAATTAATTTGGCCGCGATTTGCGACCAGCCACCAGGCGCTGCACCAAGATCCACCACACTCATCCCAGGGCGAATCAGCTTATCTTTATCGTTGATTTCAATCAGCTTATAGCTCGCTCTGGAGCGATAGCCATCTTGTTGGGACTTTTTGACATATGGATCGTCAAAATGTTCCTTCATCCAATTGTTACTACTTTTTGATCTTGCCACGTTTTCATCATACCTAAATCAATCAATATTCCGCTATAATATCGCTTAACCTCTAAAGCCTCCAATAAAGAGGGTCAACTAAGATGAGAAAAATTTACTATGAGTCTGACAAACGCCCAAAAAAAGCAGTACCGTTTAATCGGCCACAGCCTTAATCCTGTGGTAATGATCGCTGGTAACGGTCTAACTGAAGCCGTACTAACTGAAATCGACAGAGCACTTGAAGATCATGAATTGATCAAAATCCGTATCAGTATCACTGACCGTGATGTACGCAGTGCTTTAATTGCAGAAATCAGCAAAGTAATGAAAAGTGAAACGGTACAAGTGATCGGCAAGGTGGCACTTTTTTACCGCGCGGCCTTAGAGCCAAACCCTAAGCTTTCAAACTTACTGCGCTAAGCCAAGATTCGCCGTGCCTACAGGGAAGTAGGCTAAGCGTCCTACCCACATATCCACCTCCCAAACATCACCTTTCAATATAGTTTCTCAGTCATAACACTATTAACTTTTCTAAAATAACCTCTGCCACTAAACTCTTTCTAAAAATGGTCGATAACATTGCACAGCGATCAAAGGAGCCGCACCATGCTATTTATCGAGGCATTAAACAGAGCAAGCACCAAACAGACTGACAGGAAACTTCTTGCCAGAGGTAAGCCACGTCTGTTTGTAAGCAACAAAGACTCTGTTGACCTCAGCAGTGCCGCCCATCAAGTGAAAGAAATTCATGTAGACAGTGACATAAAAGAGCCCCTCACTGCCTCATCAAGTATTTTTGCTAACCTTCTAGAACACGTTTTAGGGTATTTGATTCAAACCAACATACAGGTGTATTCGCCAGAAGAACTGGATTTGGATCAAAAAGAGTGGAAATTATTCTTGCAGGTACCACCCACAGGCATGAACAGACCTCAAACTCAAGCCGGTTACGGTGCACCTGAAGTACGGCAACACCCACCCGCCAAACAATTAATCTTTCATATTCCAGTGAAACCAGCTTATGGGCTTGCCACTGAAATGACGCTTCTGGTATCACCTCATCAAGGTTCCCCAGAAGTTCCTAGCTTTTTCTATAATTTGCCGAAAGAGACTCGCTTACCTACGCTCAACACCCCCTATCCACCCGAGTTTATCGAGCAACAGGTAACACACCATCACATTTTATTAGATCAAGATGGCGAAGCTGATCAATTATCGCCTCTTTATGCTCGAGTGAATCAAAGTAAATTAGAAGAAGACGCCATTCCACCGACCGTTCACGGTCTAAGAATATGGAAAGCAAAAAATCGAGTTCTCACCCCTGCCATACTAGGGGATCAGCGAATTGGCTTGGTCTTCATCGGTCACCATAAACCACTAGACAGCAGCATCATTAGTGATGAAGAGCGAGCTCGACAAGCCAACAACCTCTATACCAAAGCCTAACGAGAGCCCGCACTCTTCTTTTTAAAGCATTTTTTAAGCAATAAAAAAAGGCCTTCACTGACATGAAGACCTTTTTAACCTGCCACAATGACAGTTCTACTTAAATACTAAAGCTTGCACCACAACCACAAGTTGAAGTGGCATTAGGATTTTGTACAGTAAAGCGAGAACCTTCTAAGTTCTCTTTATAATCGACTTCTGAACCCACAAGATACTGGAAGCTCAACGGATCAACCACTAAGGTCACACCATCTCTCATCACTTCTGTATCATCCTCTTGATGCTCTTCATCAAAAGTAAAGCCATATTGAAAGCCAGAACAACCACCGCCTGTCACGTAAACACGCAACATCAAGCGCTCATTTTCTTCCTCTTCAATCAAGGACTTTAGTTTCGCCGCGGCCGCTTCTGTAAATTCAATTGGATCAACCGATTCAACCACACTCATTATGACACCATATAATACTGTTACTAATGACCGAATTATCCGCTTAACCTAGTAATTTAGTCAAGTATTGATCAATGTTCTCGGGTTGCGCGGAAGGTAACATCCGGGAAACGCTCTTGCGCTAGACTCAAATTGACCATAGTTGGCGCAATATAAGATAAGTTATCGCCACCATCTAATGCCAAATTAACCTGATTCTTACGCTTAAACTCCTCCAACTTCTTACCATCTTCACAGTCAACCCAACGAGCCGTCGCAACGTTAACCGACTCATAAATGGCTTCCACATTGTATTCCGCTTTTAGACGCGCCACGACCACATCAAACTGCAGTACACCAACCGCACCAACAATCAAATCATTGTTTTGTAATGGGCGAAATACCTGCACAGCTCCCTCTTCGGATAACTGAACCAAACCTTTCAGCAACTGCTTCTGCTTCAAAGGATCCTTCAAACGAATACGACGAAATAGCTCTGGTGCAAAGTTTGGAATACCAGAAAACTTCAGATTTTCACCTTGTGTAAAAGTATCACCGATCTGGATGGTTCCGTGGTTATGCAAACCTATGATGTCACCTGCAAAGGCCTCTTCAGCACGGGATCGATCCCCAGCCATGAAGGTCACCGCATCGGAAATACTAATGTTTTTACCAATACGTACATGATTCATCTTCATGCCCTGCTTATAAGTTCCCGACACAATACGCATAAAAGCAATGCGGTCACGGTGTTTCGGGTCCATATTCGCCTGAATCTTAAACACAAAGCCTGAGAACTTCTCATCTTTCGCTTCGACTTGACGCTCAGTAGTCTGACGAGGCAATGGTGCTGGCGCCCATTTCGTCAAACCATCCAACATATGATCGACACCAAAGTTACCCAATGCCGTACCAAAATAGACAGGGGTCAATTCACCTTCCATAAACAACTCATGGTCAAATTCATTTGATGCCCCCATAACCAACTCAAGCTCTTCACGAAGCTGCTCAGCCAATTCGTCACCCACTGCGGCATCCAAGTCCGGGTTATTTAAACCTTTCACCACTCGTAATTCCTGAATGGTATGGCCTTGACCCGTTGAGTACAAAATCGTTTCATCACGATGAATGTGATACACGCCTTTGAACTCTTTACCACAACCAATCGGCCAAGTAATCGGCGCGCACATGATGTTAAGTTCGCTTTCCACTTCATCCAAGACTTCCATTGGATCGCGAATATCACGGTCCAATTTGTTCATAAAAGTGACAATTGGTGTATCACGTAAACGGGTAACTTCCATTAATTTACGAGTACGATCCTCGACCCCTTTTGCCGCATCAATGACCATCAAACATGAATCGACAGCGGTTAAAGTTCGATAGGTATCTTCGGAGAAGTCTTCGTGTCCTGGTGTATCCAGTAGATTCACCAAACAATCATTGTATGGAAACTGCATAACAGACGTCGTGATCGAGATACCACGTTCTTTCTCCATGTCCATCCAATCGGATTTAGCATGTTGCTTAGAACCACGACCCTTTACCGTTCCTGCCGACTGAATCGCACGTCCGAACAACAACACTTTCTCAGTGATGGTGGTTTTACCTGCATCCGGGTGGGAAATAATCGCAAAAGTACGACGCTTGTTTACTTCATTAATAAAATCGGCGTTTGCCATGTATAAAAATCTCCGCCTTGCGCAACGACAGCACAAACATAAAATACGCTCTCTGCTCCGCCTAACCAAAGGCCATAAACAACCCATATGACGCCACAATGGTCGTCAAAATCTAGGTTATCTAGAGATAAGAGCATTTAAAATTGGGCGTATTATACGCCACTGTCAGCTAAAGGCACGCCTTGTCTATGTTTTTCAATCTGCACAACCATTGGATTGAGACATGAAGAGGACTTTTTATCCTATTTGGGCTAGGGATATAGACACTAAAAGCCCCTAGACTTGATCCACGCACAAATTCTTAACCGACTCTCTTTGCCTACCCTCAACCAAATAGTATTGCAAACGATTTGCATTATTATTAATGAGAAGAATAGAATGTAAGCTTATGTGAGTTTGTCTTAGGCAAACTTAAATCGCACACAACCCTATTTGGTTTTCTAGAATGATAGAGTCTAAAAATCTGCAGTTCCGCGTTGGTGATCGCTCACTTTTGTCTGATTTCTCCATGCAATTCGAAGCGGGAAAAATCTATGCTCTGGTCGGACACAATGGTTCAGGCAAATCGACTTTACTGAAACTTTTGGCGCAACAGCAATCCCCGACTGAAGGGGACATCTTATTGGATAATAAAACGTTATCCACTTGGCCCAGTAAAAAGTTTGCACAAAAAGTCGCTTACCTTCCTCAGCATACGCCTTCCACGGACACTCTCACTGGGCGCGATTTAGTTGGTTTCGGACGCTACCCTTGGCACGGCTTACTTGGCCGCTTAACCAAGCAAGACAAAGCCATTATTGAAGAAGCCATGCAGTTAACCGACACATTGGATTACGCAGATCGCATGGTAGATACCCTATCTGGTGGTGAACGCCAACGCTTATGGCTCGCCATGCTATTGGCTCAACGCTCAGAGTACTTGCTGTTGGATGAACCCCTTTCTGCCTTGGACATCGCCCATCAGGTCGACATGCTGAACCTGATCAAAAAGCTCAGCAAGCAACTCAACCTTGGCGTCATTATTGTTATCCATGACATCAATATGGCCGCGCGCTTTTGTGATGACATTGTTGCGTTGCACAGCGGTAAATTAATTGCAGCGGGCGCCGTCAAAGATTTGTTTAATCAAGAACACCTAAAGCAAATTTACGACATCGACATGCACGTTGCCGATCACCCTGCTGGCTACCCAGTTGCCATGCCAAACTAACAGCTAAGGCACTCAACTTCCGTGAGAATTCCCATGATTGTTCATTCGATAAAAGGTTTAGGGCTGACAACCTTATTGTTGTGCCTAAGCAGTTGGACGCTGCATGCCGAGCCGCAACGCTTAGTGTCCATAGACTGGTCTCATACTGAAACTTTATTAGGTTTGGGGGTAACACCAGTTGGAGCCACCCAAAAAGCCGCTTACAACGCTTGGGTCAAAGAACCAAGTATCCCCGCCGAGTCGGTAGATATCGGCCTAAGAACACAACCCAATTTAGAGCGTCTAGCCGAGCTAAAACCGGACCATATTTTTGTTTCACCAGCTTATCAATACCATCAAGCCAGACTAGAAAAAATCGCGCCTGTTACCGCCATTTCTATCTATGCCGATGGCAAAGCGAATTGGCAAGCCTTGCAGAATTTCACCAACACCATGGCGGCAGCGATTGGCAAAGAAGAGGCAGCACAGCAACTCATTACAAGGTCGGAAAGTACGTTGCAGCAACTCAAAGCCTCCTTACCAAGCAAACCACAAGCAGATCTACTCATGATTCAGTTTATGGATGCTCGTCATGTGCGAGTTTTTGGTCAAAACAGCATGTATCAAATCGCGCTGAATCAATTAGGTATCAAGAATGCTTGGCCGGGGGACACCAATGCATGGGGCTTTGCTCTAGTCGGCATTGACCATCTATTGAATATCAAAGGACAATTTGTTGTCGTAGACCCACTTCCTGCAGGTGCTAAAGAACACCTCGAACAAGATCGGCTATGGCAGTACCTAATTAAAGAATCAGGTCATCCAGTATTACGCATTGAACCGGTTTGGAGCTTTGGTGCCATTCCGTCCACGGTTCGTTTTGCCACTCTTATCACCCAAGCCATAACAGAGCAGGAGGCAAACTAATGCGCATTCTACCTTTTGGTTTCGTCGGACTTCTCTTGTTAGCCGTTTTAGCTGTCTGCTATGCGCAACTGACCGCACAAATGCCATTCAATCTGGCCTTGCAAAGCTTTCTTCATACGGATTGGCAGTCTGTCATTTCCATCAAACTGTCTCTCACCTGGTGGCCTCGCCTCTTCACTACCTTAATTTGTGGTGCCGCATTGGCGGTGGCTGGGGTATTGATGCAACAAGTGTTGCGCAACCCTATTGCGTCACCCTCTACTTTAGGGGTCGCTACAGGTGCCAGTTTTGGTTTAATGTTGGCCACTTTGTACGCCCCTTGGTTAATCGAAATTTCGCACAGCTTGGTCGCTCTTATGGGCGGTTTAATCACCATGGCATTGGTTTTTGCTTTGTCATGGCGACGCGCTCTATCCCCTACCATTGTCGTCATTACCGGTTTAGTGATTAATCTGTATTTTGGTGCTTTTAGTACCGTTCTTTTGATTCTCAACGAAGAAAAGCTCTCAGGCTTAATGATTTGGGGAGCCGGCTCTCTGGTACAAACCGGCTGGGAGAATGTGCAATACCTATTGCCTAAAGTCATCATTGCCACCGGCGCGGCTTTCCTCTTCCTCAAACCTTTGAGTCTATTAGAGCTCACTGAGTCCGGAGCAAAAAGTTTAGGTGTTTCCTTAGCGAAATTACGCTTTATTTGTCTAGGCTTGGCCGTACTACTTACTTCATGGGTGGTGGCAAGTGTCGGCGTGATTGGTTTTATTGGCTTAGCCGCCCCAGCGATTACACGTTTATTAGGTGTTCGTCGATTGGCTCCAAAACTCATTGTGGCGATGATCATTGGTGCTTTGCTACTGACCCTAACCGATTTGTTAATCCAGTCTTTACCGGGTTACATGCCAATGTACATTCAAACCGGAGCCGCGACGGCTGCATTGGGAGCGCCTTTAATGTTATGGCTGTTACCCAAACTGTCGATGAAACACCAAACACAGACTGAAACCGTACTCACACGCCATACGCCTCACGTACGCCGCTTCGGCAAAAAATCTATTCTGCTCACTGCTGCGATGCTAGTACTAGGGTTAGCGGTATTTTCCACTGTGTCACTGCAAAACCAAGGCTGGCAATGGCTATTATTGAACGGCGAATGGTCAATGCTGGATTGGCGTTTGCCTAGACTATTAACCGCGCTACTAGCAGGAGCTATGCTGGCGGTAGCCGGAACCATCATTCAACGCATCAGTGGCAACCCAATGGCGAGCCCTGAGGTGATAGGTATTAGCTCAGGGACAGCCATAGGTTTGATTTTATCTTTGTATACTGGCCTAGCGGCTGGTATTACAGGAATGTACATTAGTGGCTTGATCGGTGCTGCAATCAGCATGTTGATCATTGTCCTGCTAAATCGTAAATCAGGCTTCCAACCTGAGCGCGTATTATTAACCGGTGTGGCCATTACCGCTTTGTTGAACGCTATCCAAACCATCATCTTAGCGGGCGGCGACCCGCGTAACTACCAGTTCCTCGCCTGGATGTCGGGCTCCACCTACTATGTCACTTACCAAACCTTGTTGATGACCTTAGTCTGCACCCTTGTGCTGGTTTCTTTGGTGTTTTTATTCACCAAATGGTTAGACATTTTGCCCCTAGGTCAAGCCAGCGCTCAGTCTTTAGGCGTTAGAGTCAGCCGCTCCAGATTAGTGTTATTAGCCATTTCAGCTTGCTTAACCGTCGCCGCCACTTTGGTGGTTGGCCCCCTTAGCTTTGTTGGTTTAATGGCACCTCATTTGGCTCGTATGTTGGGCTTTAATCGCGCAAAAGAGCACCTTATAGCTGCGGCGTTGGTGGGCAGTTTCTTGATGTTATTTGCCGATTGGCTGGGCAGACAATGGCTCTATCCACAAGAAATCCCAGCAGGCATGGTCGCTTCCATCTTAGGTGGATTGTATTTGCTGTGGGGATTACAGCGACTTTAATATCAATCAATTCTCTCAAGCGTCTCATCTCAAAAACCTCGAGACGCTTGAGCCTAAGGTTAATGTTTACAATTACTTTAACGGACTCAACTCACATAACACACCAAGTGCATTCACGGCGACCACCTCTAAATCCGCAAAAGAACGAATGCCATGAGTACTAACTCGGATCTCAAAAAACAGCAAACACTTGTGATGGGACATTTTTGTCCGCAATATAAGCCTCATACCTAATAAAATAGAGACGTCTAAGTTGGCATCAATCTTTCATTAGGTAAACGAATTATAAAAATAATAGGACGTACATAAATGGGGATTCCCAGCTTTTCTTGGCTTCGTAATATTGGTATTGGCGGTAGGCTATTTTTAGCTTTTGTTTTGATATCTTCTATCACTATTGTGGCAAGTGGGATGGCAACCAACACCTATTTGCAACTTAGTGATCGCCTTTTGTTGTTAAAGCAGCAAGATATTCCGGGACTGGATGCGGCCGCTCGGTTAAACGATAAAAGTCGACAAATTGTAGCTACTGCACCACTTCTCGTGACCAGTGACTCTTCCGTTGCCAGAGACAAAGCCATGCGCGAGCTCAACTCTGCCATCCGTGAAATGGATTCGTTGATGCGCAATCTACCGGATTATAATCGCTACTTTCTTGAGCTTATTACACAAATCAGCAACAGTTTGACGCTGTTAAATCAGAGTGTAGAACGTCGAGAAGTGATCAGACAGGAACTCGCCAAACATTCTTTGTTTGTTTTTCCGTTATTCCAAGATGTCATTTATCAAATAGATCAGATCCACTCTACTCCTGAGTTGGAGGAGGTCATACATCGACTCTACTATTTCTCTGGTTTAATTGAAAAAGTCAGCAACGATACGTCCTTTAACGAGTTAGACTACACCTTTTTAAGGTTAGAAAAGTTAGGAGCCGAAATAGCAGAATACCTCACTCTACTCCCACAGGTTCCAAGTTCCTTACAAGAATCATTATTTGACTTGCTCACAATGAGTTCCAGAAAAGGGCCACTTTTTCAGCTTAAAAACGAAGAGCTCGATCTGCTCTACCAGCAAAGCTTTCTCTTAGAAAACAGCCAACAACATATTCAACAATTAGCGGCACAAATCAATCAATATACGAATGATACTAACACCAGTATTCGTGGCTCACTCGAAAGAGCAATTAAATCTATCCATGGCAGCATTCGTAATATTTTACTTCTGTCTCTTATTAGTCTGAGCATTGCTTGTGCTATTTCTTGGTTTTATGTACGTCGCAACGTATTACAACGCATTATTGAGTTGCAACAGAATATGCGTGCCATTGCCAGCTCCCAATTGGACACTAAAATCCGCATTGTAGGACATGACGAAGTGTCTAGTATGGCTCGTGATCTCCAATACTTTCAGAAAACGGCAATACAAGTTGAGCAGACCAATCAAACACTCGCCGCAGAAATAGAAGAGAGAGTCGCAGCAGAAGCACAATTAAAAGCTGCTCAAAACGAATTGGTGCAAGCTGGTAAGCTCGCAGCACTAGGTAAGCTTGGCGTTGGAATTACCCATGAGATCAATCAACCACTCACCGCCATTGCCAGCCATTTGCATACCGCAGGACGACATATGGAAAAAGCCCAAATGGATAAGGCACAAACCAGCTTACAAAAGATCAGCCTGCTGCTCACCAAAATCACTCGCATCACCAAGCATCTCAAAGCCTTCGCTCGTGTTGCCGGAACAGAGCTCACACCGGTTTGCTTAGATGCGGTTATTCGGGACGCGATCGAACTCATGTCGAGTCAAATTGATGACCAAAGCTGCCAACTTGATTATCAGATGAGCGCTTCCTCGCTTTATGTTTTAGCGGAACCCATTCGCTTAGAGCAGGTCATGGTGAATCTCATCAGTAATGCTGTTGACGCTCTCTCAAGTGCTGCTATCAAACGGCTGACTATCCAAGTATATGAACGAAACAATAGAATATTCATAGATGTAACAGATACCGGCATTGGCATTGAAGAGAATCAAATAGAGCAAATTTTTGATCCTTTTTTCACCCAAAAAGAGGTAGGACAAGGACTCGGACTCGGTTTATCCATTAGCTATAACATAGTCCAAGACTTTGGCGGTCAAATCAGAGTCTCATCGACACCAGAGATAGGCAGTCGCTTCACCCTAGAATTAGCAAAGGCAGAACAATAAATGCTAAACACAATAAAAATAATCATAATCGACGATGATCAAACCATTATCGAAGCATTAACTGAAATGCTGGAGCTCGAAGGCTTCCAAATCGAGAGCTACAGCCGAGCAGATAAAGCCATCTCATTACTCGATAAAAACAGCCCTGTTGTGGTATTGAGCGATGTCAGAATGCCAAAAATGAATGGCATGAATTTACTGGCTCACTTGCAAGAGTTAGATAATGAACTACCAGTGTTACTAATGAGTGGTCACGGTGACATACCAATGGCCATTGAAGCCATGAAAGAAGGTGCGTATGACTTTCTTGAAAAGCCCTTGCAACCAGCTCAGCTCATTAACCAATTACAAAGAGCATCTGAAAAACGCCAGCTGGTATTAGAGAACCGCAAACTCAAACAAAATCTTGCCCAACAAACCGGGCTAGAAGCCTCAATTATTGGCGAGTCAGCGGCCATCAAAAACATTCGCCAGCACATATCCTCTCTGGCACAAGCGAACGTTGACACCATTATTTATGGTGAAACAGGATGTGGAAAAGATGTGGTTGCTAGAGCATTGCATCAATTCAGTCTCAGAAACAAAGGTCGCTTCATAGCCATTAATTGTGGCGGTATCAGCGAAAGCCTAATCGAAAGCGAGTTGTTTGGCCATGAAGCAGGCTCCTTTACTGGTGCCAATAAACGCCATATCGGCAAGATCGAAGCTGCGAATGGGGGCACATTGTTTTTAGATGAAATCGAAACCATGCCTCTTCCAGTGCAGATCAAACTACTGCGAGTGCTACAGGAACGTACCATAGAGCGAGTGGGTAGTACCACGCCCATTCCCGTTGAACTCACCGTCATTGCCGCCAGCAAAGAAAACCTCGCACAACTCGGAGAGGAAGGAAAATTTCGTCAGGATTTATTTTACCGACTCAATGTCGCCAGCCTCACCATACCGCCTCTTAGAGATCGACCCGAAGACATCTTGCCTCTTTTTCATCACTATGCTCGAAAAGCTTCTGAGCATTTTTCTCGGGCACTGCCTAGCATCACCCCCTCCTACCTAGATTATTTAATTCAACATCAGTGGCCGGGCAATGTACGTGAACTAAAAAACGCCACCGATCGCTTTGTGCTCGGCATTAGCGAAACATCACTGGCGTCAATCAAACATCAGGATGACATCAATGGCAGCTACGAAGAACGTATGGATCAATTTGAACGTCACATTATTGAAGAAGGCTTACGAGCCACACATGGGCAATTAAATGAAGCGGCCGAACTGCTGGATATGTCACGCAAAACCTTGTACCGAAAAATGAAAAAACACCAATTAGATAAACAACAATATAAATCAACCGAGCCCGAAGGACACGAATGACCCATTTCGCATTTTGTCATGAGACTAAAGCGTCCCAAGCAAATAAAACAAAATGAGAAAATAAATGCAAAATATTGTTTTTATTATATTTTTTAACATTGGCATTGGCCTTGCTGTATGAGAATCGACCCG
The DNA here is from genome assembly GCF_003314975.1 of Marinomonas aquiplantarum. Lineage (GTDB taxonomy): Bacteria > Pseudomonadota > Gammaproteobacteria > Pseudomonadales > Marinomonadaceae > Marinomonas > Marinomonas aquiplantarum. The sequence goes on along the minus strand of NZ_QNRF01000002.1, from coordinate 214,137 downwards.
ACCTTGAAGTGGGGTTATCTCATCTCCGACAACGGAACCTCCCGACCGGTGATAACAATAAAAAAATACATCATGAGGAAAACAATAATGCCTATTAAATTATTAACAGGTTTAGTGCTATCGAGCTCATTACTGTTAGGTGCCACCACAACCTTAGCGGATGACTGTAGCTATCGTGGCGTTTTGGACGATAAATTCTGCGACGAAAATTACGATCTAGTTGCTGACCTGCCAAAAGACTCAAGCCAATGGCGTGATCCAAGCACGCTTGTCTTTACTTACACCCCAGTTGAAGATCCAGCCGTCTATAAAGACGCCTTTAGTGATTTCCAAAAATACCTGAGCGACGTCACTGGCAAAAAAGTAGTGTATTACACAGTCCACTCAAATGCTGCGGAAGTCGAGGCGTTACGTTCTGGTCGATTGCACATAGCAGGCTTTTCAACAGGGCCAACAGGCTATGCTGTGAATTTAGGCGGCTTAGTTCCTATTGCCGTAAAAGGAACAGAAGAGTCTTTTCAGGGTTATAACCTGATCACAATTGTGCGACAAGACAGTGACATTCAGCAAATGACCGATTTAAAAGGCAAAGTCGTCGCTCACACGTCGGCCTCTTCCAATTCGGGTAACTTAGCACCGCGAGCCATCTTCCCTGCACTTGGACTCACACCGGATAAAGACTATGAAGTGAAATATTCTGGCAAGCATGACCAATCTGTCATGGGCGTGTTATCTGGCGACTATGAAGCCGCACCTGTTGCATCTGACGTGTTTAAACGCATGGTGGATGCCAAACGTATCAACAAAGAGGACTTCCGTATTATTTATACCAGCCCTCGTTTCCCAACGTCCTCTTTCGGCTACGCTCATGACTTAAACCCTGAATTGGTTGAAAAAATTAAAGAGGCTTTCTTCACCTTCCGCTTCCCAGCTGACATGCAGCAAACCTTTGGTGGTGCTGACCGCTTTTTCCCTGTGACATACAAGGAAGAATGGCAAGTCATTCGCGACATTGCTCACGCATCTGGCACAGCCTATACCAAAGCGGGACTGAAGCAGTTAGCCGAAGCCGATGCAGCCAAAGCCGCCGCTAAAAGAGCAAAAGCGGCTAAAGCAGCGGCCAGTAAAACCCAGTAAACCGCCTTTAACTGAATACCTCATTTACATAAAGACCAGCAACCTGAGTCATCAGGTTGCTTGGCATTCTTTGTCTTTAGGAAACACTATGTCTGTCACTCATAACACCGCTGAGCACTCAAACTTCCTTGAAATTCGAGGCTTAAAAAAAGAATACACCGCAGGTAACCCGATTTTAAAAGGGATCGACATTCACATTACTGAGCCAGGTATTGTTGCCATTATCGGCCCCTCTGGAACCGGTAAAAGTACCCTATTGCGTTGTATTAACCGCTTAATTGACCCTACTGATGGACAAATATTATTTGATGACAGTGACCTTTGCCTTGCAAAGGGATCACAATTACGCAAACTGCGCCGCCAAGTCGGCATGGTATTTCAAGAGTACAATCTGGTTGAGCGACTGACCGTAATAGAAAATGTCCTAACTGGTCGTCTCGGCTATATGTCAGCATGGAAAGCATGGCGTCGAAAATTCAGTCAACAAGACATCAATACAGCATTTGAATTATTGGAAGCCGTTGGCTTAAGCGAACACGCTAAGAAACGTGCAGACAGCCTATCTGGCGGTCAACGCCAACGAGTTGGTATTGCCAGAGCCGTCATGCAAAACCCAAGAATTCTATTGGCCGATGAGCCAACCTCTTCACTTGACCCTAAAACTGCCGTCGAGATCATGGAGCTTTTACAACGATTCTCAGATGAAAAACAATTGCCCACTCTGGTCAATATACACGACGTAAAACTGGCTAGCCGATTTGCCAAACGTATGATTGGCATGAGTAATGGCGTAGTTGTTTATGATGGGCCGCCAGAAGGCATTACTGATGAGCACCTGAAACAAATCTACGGAGGTGAATCATGGCTGGTATAAATTCCCCACAAAATCGAGAAAACCCTTTTAAACAAAACTGGTTTGTTACTGCCACTTGGCTCATCGTTATCTGTTATGTGGTGTATTCTTTTCAAGCAATGGGATTGAGTTGGGAGCGTTTTAGCGATGGCCTTGGTCATGCTAGTAACCTTTTGGGACGAATGGTTCCGCCAAACTTTAGTCGCTGGTCTCTATTACTCAGCGGCCTTATTGAAAGCTTAGAAATTGCCATTATTTCGAGTATTTTTGGCATTTTTCTATCTCTTTTTTTGGGCTTATTTGCCGCTCGAAACCTAATGCCAACTTGGGTCAGCACGCCTGTGCGAATGTTGATCGCCCTTTGTCGTACCTTTCACCCTGTCATCATTGCAATCTTGTTTGTAAAAAGCGTGGGATTTGGTGCATTGGCTGGGATTTTAACCTTGATCGTGGCGTCTGTTGGCTTTATTGCCAAACTCTTTGCGGAAGCCATTGAAGAAATCTCTCTGAAACAAGTTGAAGCCATCCGTGCCACAGGCGCAGGCTTTACCAGCATTATTTTATTCTCTGTCATGCCACAGGTGTTTTCACGCTTTATTGGTTTTTCCACCTATCAACTCGACTCCAATCTACGTAACTCGACCATGGTCGGAATTGTCGGTGCTGGTGGACTTGGCGGCACACTTTTCTCCGCCTTCCAACGCTTTGATTATGATTTTGTCGCCGCCATCCTGATCGTCATCATCGCACTGATTATGTTTGGCGAATTTCTATCCAACATCGTTCGTCGCATTTTTCGCTAGCCTGACCTAGGAATATACATTATGAACACAATAGATCATCACTGGCAGCGCTTTACACTAAAGCAGAAATTGTCTCGCTATGCTGTTTATCTGGTACTCATCATAGCCTTTGTTCAATCGATTAAATCCGTTGAGGTGATTCCCGAGTTTTTATTGGACGCACCTGAACAAATGGCCGATATGTTTGCGCGTATGTGGCCAATTGATTTTGCGTATTACCCTGTTGCCGTGCACGACGCTATGATTGAAACGCTCAACATCGCTACGCTGGGCACACTTATCACTCTCATCTTTGCGATTCCGTTAGCACTAATGAATGCCAGCAATATTGTGAGTTCTGCCTGGTGTCACTGGATCTCTCGATTCTTCTTAGTATCTTCACGATCAGTTAACTCTTTGGTATGGGCTCTACTGTTTGTCTCCATCTTTGGACCTGGAGTTATTGCTGGAGTATTAGCCATCGCCTTTCGCTCTATTGGCTTTGTCGGCAAGCTATTAGGAGAAGCAATCGAAGAAGTTAACATGGGCTCCATTGAAGCACTAAAAGCCACAGGCGCCTCTTGGTTATCCATTTTGCTCAAAGGCTATTGGCCGCAGGTATTACCGGCTTTTTTCAGCATCGTCTTATTTCGTTGGGACATTAACGTGCGTGAGTCGGCGGTTCTCGGGTTAGTGGGTGCAGGGGGGATTGGTGTCGTGTTAGACGATTCGATGAACTTATTCCAATGGGACAGAGTCGCTTTGTCTTTGTTAGCCATTTTTGCTGTGGTTATCGTCGCAGAAATTGTTGTCGTAAATATTCGAAAGCGTTTGATTTAAATCCCTCATACTTTCTATTTTGTCACAAAAAAGGAGCCAATCGGCTCCTTTTTCATGACCTGTTTAAACGACTATGTCTTAACCGTCATGTTCTGTTGAAGATAAACCATCAGGGCGTTTTGGGAAGATACGACGTACAATCACAAAAAACAAAGGCACGAAGAAAATCGCCAAAACGGTTGCCGTCAATGTACCACCAACAATGCCTGAACCAATCGAAATACGGCTGTTGGCACCAGCACCACTAGACAAGGCCAAAGGCAAGGTGCCCACAATGAAGGCCATGGACGTCATGATAATAGGACGTAAACGAAGGCGCGCTGCCAATGCCGCCGCTTCCCATACATTAACCCCTCGACGATAAGCCGCTTCGGCAAACTCCACAATCAAGATTGCATTCTTTGAGGACAAACCAATAGTGGTCAACAAGGCGACTTGGAAATACACATCATTTTCCAAACCACGCAAATGTGCTGCCGCAGCGGCACCAATCACCCCTAATGGAATCACTAATATCACTGACAATGGTACAGTCCAACTTTCATACAAGGCCGCCAAACATAAGAAAACGACAAGGATAGAAATGGCGTACAAAATTTGCGTTTGACCACTTGATAAACGTTCTTGGTATGACAAACCACTCCAAGCCCCTGTGGTGCCAGCTGGCAGCTCATCAGACAAACGCTGCAATTCATCCATCGCCGCACCGGAACTCACACCATCGGCACCAGAACCCTGGATCTGGTATGACGCCGAGCCATTAAAGCGACTCAATGTTTTTGGACCGTAAGTCCATTCACTGTTCGCAAAAGCGGAGAAAGGTGTCATGGTGTTGTCACTGCCGCGCACGTACCAATGTTGTAGATCTTCTGGAGAAGAGCGATATCCCGCTTCACCTTGCATATAAACAGTTTTCACGCGACCACGATCCACGAAGTCATTTACATAACTGCCCGCCCAAGCACTGCTTAAGGTCGAGCTGATGTCCGACATCGACAGACCTAAAGCCGATGCTTTTTCTTGGTCTATATCAATGTGCAACTGTGGCGCTTCCGATTGAGAACCCAAACGCACTCCTGTTAATAGCGGACTGGCATTGGCATTACTCAACAAAGTATCACGCATAGACAACAGAGTGTCTCGGTCAGTGTTGCCGCTCGCTAGCAGCTGGAAAGTGAAGCCACTACTTTGCCCCAATCCCTGTATAGAAGGTGGTATCAAAGAAAAGATCATTGCATCTTTAATGCCAGCAAACGCGCCGTAAGATCGACCCACAATGGCCCCTGCACTGTTGGCTGGACCAACACGCTCACTCCAGTCTTTTAGGGCAATAAAGGCCAAACCTGCATTTTGCCCGGTCCCCATGAAGTTAAAGCCTGAAATGGTGAAGATAGCATCCACATTGGCTTTCTCAGCCACCATAAAGTGCTGTTCCACTTGGCGCATCACTTTATCCGTACGAGCCAAAGACGCCCCTTCCGGTAACGACACCATCACCATGACTCGACCTTGGTCTTCTGTAGGTAAGAAACCTGACGGCAAATTCATCATCAAGCCAGCTAAGCCAGCAACAATGGCGCCATAAACAATCATCCAACGAACTGGACGCTTGATGATGCTGCTGACACCACCAAAATACTTATTGGTCGCACGATCAAAATTACGATTAAACCAGCCACCTAAGCCTTTTTTAGCCGCATGGTGGTTGGGCTTGAGCATGGTCGCACACAAAGCTGGCGTCAGTGTCAGCGCCACCACAACCGATAGAGTCATCGCGGCCACAATGGTGATCGAGAACTGACGATAAATCACCCCAGTTGAACCGCTGAAAAATGCCATAGGTAGGAAAACCGCCGATAACACCACGGCAATACCGATCAAAGCACTGGTAATCTCTTTCATTGATTTTATGGTGGCTTCTTTTGGTGACAGTTTATCTTCTTCCATCACCCGCTCGACATTTTCTACCACCACGATGGCATCGTCTACCAGTAGCCCTATCGACAGTACAATACCAAACATGGTCAGAGTATTGATGGAAAAGCCAAACAACTCCAACACACCAAACGTACCCAATAAGACAACGGGTACTGCGATGGCAGGAATCAAAGTCGCTCGCCAATTCTGTAGGAACACAAACATCACGATCACCACCAGTGCGATGGCTTCGAATAAGGTTTTAACCACTTCCTCAATCGAGATTTTAATAAAACTGGTGTTGTCTACTGGGAAAGATAACTTGTAACCATCAGGCAGGTTCTTTTCCAACCCAGCAAGTACGTTTTTAACCGCTTCCGATGTCGATAAAGCATTCGCGCCAGGCGCCAACATAACCGCCATACCAGAGGCTGGGTGACCATTCAAACGAGGAATGAAAGAATAACTTTCACTGCCCAATTCTACTTTTGCAACATCACTCAAACGTACCGTTGCGCCGCTGTCATCGTAGGCCAATATGATGTTTTCAAATTGTTCAACCGTTTGCAATTTAGACTGTGCGGTCACCGTCACGTTCAATTCTTGACCGTCAACAATAGGGTAAGCACCAAGGCTACCCGCTGCAACTTGTGTGTTTTGCGCCGTAATCGCAGCAGAGATATCCGATGGCATCAACTTATAAGACGCCAGCTTCAGTGGATCAAGCCAGATACGCATTGCATATTCAGCACCAAAAACCTGTACGCTACCAATACCATCAACACGGGAAACCGGGTCCTGAATACTGGACACCAAAAAGTCTGAAATATCGCTTGCCGTATCCGTATCCGTTTCGTCATAAATGGCCGCCACTAACAAGAAATCCGTATTGGATTTCTCAACGGTAACCCCATTCTGCTGAACCGAGTTAGGTAGACTGGAAGTCACTTGTTGGATTTTATTTTGCACTTGTACCTGTGCAATGTCCGCATCCGTCCCCTGTTCAAAGGTCACATTGATACTGGTTCGACCAGAAGAGCTGCTTGACGACGAGAAATACAACAGACCATCAAGACCCGTTAGTTGTTGCTCTAACACTTGAGTAACACTGTTTTCCACTGTTTCAGCAGAAGCACCAGAATAGGTTGCAGAAATGCTCACCGTTGGGGGGGCAACGTTAGGGTATTGTCCAATCGGCAAAGTATTAATCGATGCCAGACCGACCAACATGATCGCAATGGAAATAACCCACGCGAACACCGGACGATTGATAAAAAATTGCGCTAACATAGATTAATTCCCTTGTGCTGCTGAAGCCTGATTACTGTCGACGATCTCACCAGTCTTTTCATCACGAACCATTGGTGAAGCCATGACTTCACTGCCCGAACGGATTTTCAAAGAGCCTTCGACCACTACTTTGTCGCCAGCATTAATTCCAGATAGCACTAACCATTGATTATCAATAGCCCGTTCCACGGTCAAAATACGTTTCTCAATGATGTTCTGATCATTCACCACATAGGCAATTGGATTTCCCTTCACATCACGAGCCACCCCCTGCTGTGGCACTAATAAGGCTTGCGTGTGCGTGGCTTCATGAATTAAGCCTCGGACAAACATCCCTGGTAGCAAAAGATCATCTGGATTAGGAAATTCTGCACGTAACGTCACACTACCAGTGCTTTCATCCACACTGACCTCACGGGCTTTCAGTTGCCCTTCATATTCGTATTGTGTGCCGTCCTCAAGAATCAAGGAAACTTTGTTGGTGCCTTTTTCAACCCCATCTTGCTTTAGCAAAGTACGTTGTTTTAACTGATCCAAGCTGGTTTGCGCTAAATCAACGAAAATAGGATCTAAAGAACGTATGGTGGTCATGACCGTTGATTGGCTACCTGTTACCAGCGCACCTACCGTCACTTGCGAAATACCAATGCGTCCGTCGATCGGTGCACGAATTTTGGTGTAGCCTAAATTAATTTTGGCCGATTCCAATGCGGCTTCAGACCCTTTTTGCTTGGCTTTCGCTTCTAAAAAAGCCACTTGAGCATCGTCTAAGTCTTGCTGTGAGACGTTATTTTGCTTACGCAACTCTTTGTAGCGGTCATATTTAAGTTGCGCCGACTTCAAGCTGGCATTACTTGATTCTAAGTCTGCTTGCGCTTGCTTATAAGAGGAAACATAAGTGGAATCATCTAACTCATACAAGACATCACCGGTTTTAACGTCTTGTCCTTCTTCAAAGAAGCGCTTCTCAACAATACCGCCAACTTGTGGTCGAATTTCAGCGACCAAGCTTGATGTCGTTCGACCGGGCAGCTCAGCAATTAATTCCGTAGTTTGTGGTTCGATCGTTACGACACCAACGGGAACTTTTTGAGCCTTTGGTGCTGCAGATTTAGACTCAGAAGCCTCTTCCTGACAGCCAACAAGTACCAAAACAAGTAATAAACTTGAAGCATATTTAAATTTAGACAACATTGAGGAGACTTCCTTTAGAAACATTGAGAATGATCATTCACAAAACTATAATCTAAGCCAAATCCCAAATACATGACCTAAACGTGCAAATAAATGAGAAGTAGTAAACAGCCTTGTCTTAAAAACCAACGCATACAATGCATTATTGATGCCACGGAGCAGCACGTACTCACTAAAGGCTTTCACAAAGCCAGCATGAGCGAAATTGCCAAATCAGCAGGATTAAGCGTTGGTCAGATCTATCGCTACTTTGCTCACAAAGACGACATTATTCGTGCCTTAGTAGAGCAGTCTACACAAAAAAAATTACAATTCATGTCATCTTTTCTGGATAAAGAAAAATGGCTAGACCGACACTTCTTAGACGATAGTGAAGAGACGAAAAAAATCCGTGTGATGCACGCAGAAATCCAAGCCGAAGCCGCTCGTAATCCTGTGGTCTTTGAAATATGTCAGGATTCTAAAAACTGCCTACAGCAGCACGCAATTCAAATTCTGCAAACTCGCCAGCCTACCCTGAGCACAAACGAAGCGGCGTCACGCATCGAAATGTTAGTGACCTTAACCGAAGGTTTGTTGGCTCGTTGGGAGTTTCAACAGCGCCCACTCAGCTTAGAAATGATTCAACTCTACAACAATGTGATTGATCAAATTCTGCCAGATTAAGCTGCTCTAGTACGACGTAGTATCGAACGAATTTGTGGCCATCGACTAACCAGCATGGCAACAAAAATCAGCACACAGCCAAATACTTGCCCAGCACTCATGATTTCATTGAACCAAAAAACAGCAAAAATGGCGGTCCATACTGGCTCAAGGTTCATAATCACCGCTGCGTGACTGACGGGGGTGAGACTCATGCCATAAGTTTGCAGTAAAAAACGTAAGCTACTGGCGATCAAGGTACTGGCTAAAAACCAGCCCGCCACACTGATACTGATACTGTGCGGCAAAGGTTCAAACAGCAAAGACAGCCCCAGCAATACCGCGCCAGCAGCAAACAACTGAATCGCTGTCAGCACCAACACATGCATTCGCATCGAAAAGCGCGACAATAGATTTAATTGCAATGCCGACCCTACCGCAGCGCCTAAGAAATAAAAATGCGCGACCTCAAAATCCAAGCCATTATTCAAGGCCAAAAAGCCTAAACCTACGATAGCAAATGGCAACGCCACCCAAATACTCATCGGAGGCCGTTCCGCAAACATAAAACGCGCGACCAAAGGCGCTAACACCACACCTAAACTCGTGATAAAAGCACCGACTCCCAAGTTAGAACCTTGATCCAGTCCAGTCACCCAAAACATCATGGTGACACCAAACAAAACGCCAACATAACAAGCTTGACGAATTCCCTGCCAACTCAAGCCACGAAAGAACTTTTGACCTACAAGAAATAACACAAATCCCGCGACCAAAAAGCGCACGCCCATGAAAAATAAGGGTGGCAACCCAACCAAGGCTTCTTTCGAGAAAATCCAACCAAGACCAGCAATAATGGTCACTAAGATTAAAATTAATTCGGCTTTGAGATGACTGGTGTGCTTCAAGTGATGTCCTTATTAATCAGCGATGTGCAATGACGCAAAAAGCCTGAATCCCTATCATCAGGCATTCAGGCTTTTCACAATATTGGTTTACCGAGAGCAGGAAACAGCTCTCGTTTTGCGAGGTAAAACTAAGCTTTTGCTTTTGGCCAACCAACTAGGATGGACAGCAAGGCCACCGCCGCAAGCAACCAAGAGTACTGCACATAACCAACCAGTGCCAGTGGCGACACCTTAGCTAATGAGGAAGCTAAAAGGATTTGCGCTCCGTAAGGTAAAATACCTTGTACCACGCATGAGAAAATATCCAATAAACTCGCACTGCGCTTCGGATCAACGCTGTAACGCTCGGCAATGTTTTTCGCAACCGAACCGTTAATCAAGATAGAAACCGTGTTGTTCGCGGTACATAAGTTCGTCAAAGCAACAGAAGCACTGATGCTCAACTCGCCTGCGCGGGTTGAACCTTGTTTGGCACCCAACGCACGGCTAATACGCTCAATGGCACCAACCAACCAATCAAGACCACCCTGTGACTTCATCAAGGCGGCCAAACCGCCAATCAACAAAGACAAGATCAAGATTTCCTGCATACCAGTATAGCCAGCATAAATGTCTTTAGACCAAGTCGCTACGGTGTAGTCAGCTTGCATGAACAAACCAATACCACCAGCCAAAACAATGCCACTGAACAATACTAAGATCACATTAACACCCGCAACAGCCAACCCTAATACCGCCACATAAGGCAAAATACGGATCAGCTCATAGTCGCCAATATCGGCAATTTGCGCATTGGAACTTTGAAAGAATAGCCAAACCAAGGTAAGGATGGCGGCAGGCAAAGCAATTTTAAAGTTCATGCGGAATTTATCGCGCATGTCACAACCTTGCGTTCGTGTTGCCGCAATCGTGGTGTCTGAAATGATCGACAAGTTATCACCGAACATAGCACCACCAATAACCGTACCAACGGTAAGTAATAACGGCAGATCGGCCGCTTCAGCCACACCGATAGCAATGGGAGAGATGGCAGCAATGGTGCCCATCGAGGTTCCTATAGAAGTGGCAACAAATGCGGTAATCACAAACAAACCAGGCAAAAGCAAAGAAGTAGGAATCACACTTAAACCAAAGTTTACTGTCGCATCCACACCACCAACGCTCTTTGCCACACTCGCAAATGCACCGGCTAGTAGATAGATCAGAATCATGGTGATGATGGTGTTATCACCCACCCCATTGATAAAAGTTTCAATTCGCTGATTAAAATGCCCTTTCGCCAACAGAATGGCCAAGGCAATCGCCGGCAAAATCGCTACCGGTGCAGAAATTTGATAGAAAGCGAAGTCAACGTCTTGGGATTGATACCACAAGCCACTGCCAACAAAAAGTACAAGAAAAAGAATGAGTGGCAGTAACGCCAAAGGAGATTTAGAAGTCATATCGTCTGTTGAATTCCAGATTAATTAGGTCACAAGACTTTTGGTCTTTAAATAAGGTGGCACATAATAGTAAAAAGCCATTTTGTGCGCCAATAACAAATTGCCATGTGATTGGCAGAATTCGTTATAACAAAACAAGCAGATTGAAACAAAAAATATTCGATTTAGCTATATAAAATAGCTCAACCTAAGTTGAGCTATTTTCACTGAGCATAGATTTTTAGTACTAATGACTAAAAGCAGCTACTTTTTCAGTTTGTACGCCACCACGTAATCTCCGATAGTCGTACCAATGGAACCATGACCACCCGCCACTTGCACCACCATCTGCTCGCCTTGGCTATTGAGGTACGTCATAGGAGTGGCTTGACCACCCGCTGGTAAACGCGCTTTCCACAATTCCTCGCCAGTCGACATATCATAGGCACGCAGATAATCATCGACCGTTGCCGCCATAAAGACCACACCACCTTCAGTGATAATAGGGCCACCAATGCCCGGCACTCCCATTTTGATCGGCAATTTAAATGGCGTCATGTCTTCAATTGTGCCGTTTTTATGCTGCCAAGCCGTCTGACCCGTTTTCAAATCCACACCTGCCACATACCCCCAAGGTGGTTGCTGACAAGGCACACCAATTGGCGACAAGAATGGCTTGAGTTCCACGGCATAATTCGCGCCCTCATTCGAGTTAACACCTTGTTCGCCCTTATTGGCTTGGCTCAAATCCACCCCTTCTTTTGGCACCAGCTTAGAAGTAAAAGCCAGATACAAAGGCATACCAAACATCTGCTGGCGTTTAGGGTCTACCGCAATACTGCCCCAATTAAAGACCCCAAAGTTACCTGGATAGATAATGGAGCCTTGCTCAGAAGGTGGGGTATAACGTCCTTCATAGCGCAATTGCTTGAACTCAATACGACACATCATCTGGTCTAATAAGGTCGCCCCCCACATATCGGCTTCCGTTAAATCTTCTGGCTTAAAAGACAAGGCCGATGTTGGCTGGGTTGGCGCTGTATAATCTCCTAAAATAGCACCCTGTGGTGCTGGCTCCTCTGTTATTGGAAAAATCGGTTCACCCGTAGCGCGATTCAAGGCATACACATCACCTTGTTTGGTGGGTACGACCAGAGCAGGCTGTATTCCAGAATCCGTTTGCAAATCCAACAACGAAGGCTGTGCTGGGGTATCCATGTCCCAAAGGTCATGATGGACAAACTGCTGCACCCACTCGACTTGACCAGTTTCAAGACTCAAAGCCACGACTGACGTCGCGTACTTCTCTTCCGCTGGAGAGCGGTACATACCTAACTGATCCGGCGTACGGTTACCCATTGGAAAATACGCCAAACCCAAGTCTTCATCGGCACTGGCGATTGACCAACTGTTTGGCGAACTGGTGGCATAAGTTTCATCGTCGCCGATGGGTGCGGTTTCTTCAGGGTGGCCTGAATCCCAGTTCCATTGCAACTCCCCCGTTTTCACATCGTAGGCACGAATCACACCAGATGGCGAGTTGATGTCATAATTGTCATTGACTGATCCTGCAACAATCACCACCCCACCAGCGACTAATGGCGGCGACGTAGAGTAGTAATAGCCCGACTGTTTAAACGGCATGTTGTGCATTAGATCCAATTCGCCCTGATCTGCAAAATTAGCGCAACGGGCGCCCGTCGTCGGATCAAGCGCCACTAAACGCGCATCAGACGTTGGCAGATACAGTTGAGCATCACACTGCATAGTGGCAAGCGTTTCTGCCGGTTGCGAGGCTTTCTTCATCTCAGGTAAAGGCTGTCCATCGCTGGCAGGCAAATATGAGACACCTCGGCAAGTTTGATGCTGACGCTGACTGTCTGACGGTACTTTGGCGTCGTATACCCACAGCTCTTCTCCTGTATCGGCATCCAATGCCACTAGCCAGTTATGCGGCGTACAGATATACAAAGCATTACCGAGCTTTAATGGTGTGGCTTCATAGGTGGTTTCGCCCACGTCTTGCGGGCCTTTTTTGTCGCCGGTTTGATATTGCCAAGCCAGTTGCAATTGCTCAACATTATCTGGGGTGATTTGATCCAAAGGAGAGAAACGCTGACCTAAATTACTGCGTCCATAAGCTTGCCACTCAGCTCGTTTGGCATCACCAAGCTTAGCTTCTGGCAAGGTCACAGAACGGGTCAATTGCCCTTCTACTGTCGTTGGCGCGGTCATAAACAAAGGCGAAATGGTCACCAAAGCGGTCGCTAACCAAACACTGAACAAGACTCTGCCACCTTTGCCTGATTTAAACCAAGCCACCAAAAACAAAGGAATAGCCAGAACCAACAATAGACCCATACGCGTGGCTAATGGCCACCAGCTTAATCCTGACTCCTGCAGAGCCCAAGCTAAGGTCCCTATGAGCAAAACGGCATACAACCCATTTGCTAACTTGTGGGAACGACGCAGAGTAAAAGACACGGCGAGTAACGCTACACCCGCCAATAAATAATAAAGACTACCGCCGAGCGACAGCAGCCAACCACCGCCTACCATGAGCGCGATGCCAAGCAGAAAAAATAACACTGAGAGCAAAATCATATGACACTATCCCTTCGCATTTGATTTAAAAAAACCTTCGCATTTGATTTAAAAAGAGTGCAGCAAAGCAAGTTGGTACACTCTTTTTCAACCATAAATGATTAGAGATCAAATTAAATGGATAGAGCAAAAAACAATCAAATTGACTTTTTTCTTACATATTTTAATAACATTTCGACCGTGACGAAGATCCTAGCCGATCACATCATGACCATAAACAAAGTCCAATTTTGACTGCACAATCTTCGGCGCAATAGACGTAGCCAGTTGCATGGCTTTGAGTTTGGCTTTACCTAATACACCACCATGCATGTGATACAAACCAGCATTGGCCGCAGACATTTGTTGGATTTTAGTGGCTCGGGGTTTACGAATGGCTTCATAATTCATGAGCGCTATAGGAACATCATACTGACTTAACTGATCAGCCAATACATAAGCGTCTTCAATTGACATGGCCGCACCTTGCGCCATAAAGGGCAACATAGGATGACAAGCATCTCCCAACAACACTACTCGTTTATTATGCCAAGTCGACAATTCTGCACGCCCATTCAGCGACCACAAGAAACTGCTTTTCGCAGCACCCAACAACTCGGTTACTTGTGGATGCCAATCCGCAAAGGCTCGACGTAATTGTTGAATATCGCCTTCTTCTCGCCAGGACTCAGAGCGCCAATCAGACCTTTCCTCGACAGCAACAAAATTAACATCCCGACCACCACGTAAATAATAAGTCACCAGATGTTTTCCAGGCCCCGCCCAGACACAAGCTTCAGGCTCAATTTTCATCGCCAGATCATCTACTGAGATCACGCCACGCCACGCTACCTGCCCCATAAAACTTGGCTTTTCTGGCCCCAGTAACTGAGTCCGAACGGCCGAGCGAATACCATCCGCACCAATTAACAGATCCCCACTAACAGATTGCCCATCAGTAAGCAGCAACACCACTTTATCCTGTTCTTGCCGATAACCAGACACCTCAGCATTTAGTTGAATTTTCACCCCAGCTGACCGACAAGCCTCGACCAACACAGCATGCAAATCTGCGCGATGCAAATGCCAATAAGGTGCGCGGTAGCGAAACTCCGCTTCTTTCCCCAGCGGCGCTCGCAAATAATATTCTCCTGAACGATAGTCTCGAATACTGGCATAGGCTGGCTCAAATACTTTTGATGTTAATGCGTCAGCTAGACCCAATTTAATTAACACCCTACTGGCATTTGGGCTTATTTGCAGACCAGCGCCCACTTCTCCCAGTTGTGAAGACTGCTCACACATCACCACCTCGACACCTTGCTTAGCCAAAGCTAAGGCCGCCGTTAGCCCGCCGATACCGGCACCTGCAATTACTGCTCGCTTTACTTGATCCAATCTCTTTGTCCCCTTAGCTCTCGACCAATGAGGTCACTTCTGTTCATCATGGTAGCGAATTTAAGGTTAAAAAAAAGCGACTTACGTCATCTTTAATGGCGACATAGAAGAATATAGGGTAAGCTTCGCGCAAATCTTGTACAGTCAATCTGTACACCTGCCTTTGTCATTACACGAGTACATCTATGAGTTTCACCAAACTGGGTCTGTCCGCCCCTAT
Organism: Marinomonas aquiplantarum; assembly: GCF_003314975.1. Lineage (GTDB taxonomy): Bacteria > Pseudomonadota > Gammaproteobacteria > Pseudomonadales > Marinomonadaceae > Marinomonas > Marinomonas aquiplantarum. Next base: position 198,949 of record NZ_QNRF01000002.1, on the reverse strand, counting down.
TCTTAAAGCTATTGAAGAACAAGGTTATACAGAGCCTTCACCGATTCAAGCGCAAGCCATCCCAGCCGTTCTCGAAGGTCAGGATGTTATGGCAGCGGCACAAACAGGTACCGGTAAAACCGCCGGTTTCACCCTGCCGCTTCTTGAAAAGCTAAGCGCAGGACCATTAGCAAAAAGCAATCAAGTTCGCGCCTTGGTATTAACCCCAACTCGTGAACTAGCGGCTCAAGTTGCTGAAAGCGTGAAAAACTACGGTCAGCATTTACCGCTAAAATCGACCGTGGTGTTTGGTGGTGTCAAAATCAACCCACAGATGATGGCCCTGCGTCGTGGCGCGGATGTACTGATCGCCACACCAGGTCGATTACTAGACCTATACAACCAGAATGCGCTGAAATTCGACCAACTGGAAGTCTTGATTCTCGACGAAGCCGATCGCATGCTCGACATGGGCTTTATTCACGACATTAAAAAAGTCTTGGCTATTTTGCCGAAAAAACGTCAGAACCTTTTATTCTCAGCGACTTTCTCACCAGAAATCCGTGACCTTGCTAAAGGTTTAGTGAATAACCCTGTAGAAATCTCAGTCACTCCGCGCAATGCCACCGCCAAATCTGTCGAGCAATGGCTTCACCCAGTCGATAAGAAACAGAAAATTGATTTGTTGATTGATCTTATTGCTGATGGTCAATGGCAACAAGCTTTAGTGTTTTCCCGCACCAAACACGGTGCCAACAAAATTACCAAACAACTGGAAGCGGCCGGCATTCGCGCCAGCGCCATTCATGGTAATAAAAGCCAAGGTGCCAGAACTCGTGCACTTGCCGACTTTAAAGAAGGTCGCATTCGTATTCTCGTCGCAACCGACATCGCGGCACGCGGCATTGATATTGAAGAACTGCCACACGTGGTTAACTTTGATTTACCTGACGTGGCGGAAGACTATGTTCACCGTATCGGCCGAACGGGTCGAGCCAATGCCACAGGACAAGCTATTTCCTTGGTATCAGCGGACGAATTGGATCAACTTAAAGCCATCGAACGTCTCACTCAAAAGCTGATTGAACGTCGCTACGTGGACGACTTTTTCCCAACCCACATGTTGCCAGACACTACACTGGATACCCGTCCAATCAAGCCTAAGAAGCCAAAAAAGCCCAAGGCCAATAAGACACCAGCCAGATCAGGCAACAGTAACAACAAGACGAAAAAGCCTGCGCCAAAAGCTGACGTTACGCCAGGTCAAGGTTTGCGCAGCAAGCCATTGGCACCTGCCAGACGCAATCGCAAGCCGAACGGCGGTGTAAACAAGCCAAATACGAGCCAATCATAGATAAGCAAACGCTGCATTAATTGATTAGCACGCACAAAAAAACCACCCTAGGGTGGTTTTTTTCGTGATAACACTCGTTTTTAGCCGTTTTTCAACTCGCCACTGGCTTCATTATCACTGGCAAACGTATCGTCATCGGTATGCCCTAACCACTTAGATGTGATCGTTCCCGAAGTCATTGCGCCATTCACGTTAACAGCTGTTCGTCCCATATCAATCAAAGGCTCTATGGAAATCAACAAGCCCGCAAGTGCTACTGGCATGTCTAACGCAGACAATACTATTAGGGCAGCAAACGTCGCACCACCACCAATTCCTGCAATACCAAACGAGCTAATGGTCACAATCGCCACCAAAGACAAGATAAAAGAAGGATCAAGTGGGTTAATACCTATGGTCGGCGCAATCATCACCGCCAACATAGCAGGGTACAAACCAGCACAGCCATTTTGCCCCATGGTGGCACCAAAAGAAGCGGAGAAGTTGGCTTCGCCGTCACCGTTACCTAAGCTCTTAGTTTGCGTTTCAATATTTAATGGAATCGTGCCAGCACTAGAGCGTGATGTGAACGCAAAAAGCAGCACAGGTGACACCTTTTTCAGGTAACGAATTGGCGAGATGCCATTAAACGCCAACAAGCACAAATGCATCACTAGAATTAACGCCAAACCAACATACGACGCGACAACGAAATTCAACAAAGTCAAAATGTCAGACACATTAGAGCCGGCAACCACTTTGGTCATTAGCGCTAAAATACCGTAAGGCGTTAGGCTCAATACCATGCGCACCAATGTACGAACAATGGCTTGTGATACGTCGACAAAGCGCTCGAAAACCTCACCAATTTCCGGCTGAGTTTTCGCTACTTTCACACCAGCCACACCAATAAAGGCGGCAAAGATCACTACCGCAATGGTCGACGTTGGACGACTACCTGCTAGATCCGCAAACGGATTACCAGGGAAGAAAGAGCGAATCATATCCGCAAAAGACACATTGGCTAAACCATCTAAACGTGTCTCCAAGGCTTCACCGCGAGCCATTTCACGAGCGCCCTGTACAATGCCGTCTGCAGACAGACCGAATAAGTTGCTGACAAACACACCAATCAAAGCCGACACAGCCGTGGTTGCCAACAAAATACCAATGATGGAACCAGACATCTTACCCAAAGAGCCCGTGTCTTTTACCTTAACGATCGCACCGATAATTGACACCAAAATCAACGGCATAATGATCATCTTCAGCAAGCTGACGTAACCAGAGCCGACAATGTTCACATACTCAAGCGTGTCTGTAATAGGAGCACTACCAACGCCATAAATGAACTGCAATATCGCACCGAACAACACCCCTAAGCCCAAACCGGTAAACACACGTACAGACAGGGATTTTTCGGATTTTTGCTGGCGAAACAAGACCACCAACAAAACCACAAACACCGCCAAATTGAGAACGGAATACAACATAATTACACCTTAAACATTCATCCTATACATCGACATTAAATGCGCTTTACTCCATGTAAAACGACACAGGTCGACAAAATCCGCGCCATGGTAACAAAAGCCTGACCAAATGGATAAGATCGATTTTCATTAATCTATATAAAGAAAAGTAATAAGCAAATCGCAAAAATGTGTAAGAAAAAGGCAGGTAATTTTCAAGAAAAAAAGCAAAGTAATTAAGAGCATTGTTTAAGACTCTTTTAATGAGAATTAGGCTTTTAAAAGGCTCTTGAGAAAATGGTTTTTAGTTAATCATAGAAATAAAAAAGCCCTAGTAAGTACTAACCTACTAGGGCTTATTTTATATGGTGGGCCTGCCCAGACTTGAACTGGGGACCTGCCGATTATGAGTCGGATGCTCTAACCAACTGAGCTACAGGCCCGAAAAGCGGAACGAATTATATCGACAAGCGATGATGATGCCAAGCTGTAATGCCATTTTTGCGAGTAAATTCACGCAATTAGCCAAAGAGGCAATGTCATCGTCTGCGGATGAATGTGTTAAGAGGCTTTACGTATAGCCCCTGGCGGGACGCCCATGACTTTTTTAAAGCTACGCCGAAACGCGGCTTCACTTTGATAACCTAGTTCATCACTCAGTAATGCTAGATTTTTATCGCCATTTTTGAGTCTTTGTGCCGCTACTCGCATCCGCCACAAGGTAAGATACGCCATAGGTGTCATCGAGAGAGTTTCACGAAAGGCGCGACTGAAGCTGGAACGAGACATACCTGCCAACGCCGCTAAATCCTCAAGTTGCCATGGCTGTTGCGGTTGCTCATGTATGGCGACAATGGCGCGAGCCAACTTTGCGTCACTTAACCCTGCTAATAAACCAGATGGTATCCGATTAGTTTGCATAAAGAGCCGCAACATTTGTACTAACAGGGCTTCTGCCAAACGTTCTAAAACCACTTGTGAACCACAACGCGCTTGAATAAATTCTTGTATCAAAATGCTATTTAGAGGCTGAAGCTGCTGTCCAATCTCGTCTTTTGGTGAAATTTTTACCCAAGGTAACGCATCATCTAGTAAGGGATTTAGTGCTTTGCTGGCGAAATCGTATTCGCAGATTAATAACTGTGCAGAGGATTGAGCATCAGTAGGGGTTAAGGTAAATACCATACCGGATGCAAGCCACACCCCTTCGCCATGACACAGTGTCAGCGGTTTGCCATGCTGATCACGTAAGCTCACTTCACCTTCTAACCCATAAAGCCAATAACACGCGGCACTTTTCAGTGGTAATTGCTGCGCAGTGATCGCGCGAGTCACACTGGTCACGGCCGTCGCTCTGGGTCGAAAGGCACTTAGCACGGAAGACAATCTATCCATATCAATTACTCATTAAAAATACGATCTGCAACACTTATGACACTTTAAGGCACCTATCGTATCACTTAATCTTCTATGATGTCTTCATGGTTAAATCATCAACAAGAGGACGCATTATGTCTACACTGACCACAAAGGTATTAAAACCACAACAAGCCACTCCAGAGCTCAACCTCGACACATTACAAGGTAAATGGAGCCTTGCCGACCAAGCACCAGAGTTCTTTACGATGGTGGTAGTCTATCGCGGTCTACATTGCCCAATCTGCAAAACCTACCTAAAAGAACTCAGTCGCTTATTGGAAGATTTTAAAGCCAAAGGCGTGAACGTATTAGCATTGAGCTCTGATACTAAAGAACGTGCTCAACAAGCTTCAACAGAATGGGAAATTGAAAACCTACCATTGGCTTACGGCTTAACGGCTGAGCAGTCTCAGGATTGGGGATTACATCGCAGTGCGGGTCGCGGGCTCACCAGTATCGGCATTGAAGAACCAACAGAATTTACCGAACCTGGCTTATTTCTCGTGCGTCCAGATGACACTTTATATTGGAGCAACATCAGCACCATGCCGTTTGCTCGCCCGCATTTTAAAGAAGTGCTTGGTGCGATCGATTTTGCCATCAACAAAGATTACCCAGCGCGCGGTGAATTGGTGTAATTCGTATAAACGGATAGATTCTATCGCTCAAAAGGATTTGATCATGATGTGTTGTGGGCCTGATGGCCCACCTTCATATAAAGTTTGCGTATCCTTGAAGCCCGCTTTTTCATAACAAGCCTTGGCGGCTGTATTGAGGCAGTTCACGGTTAAAAAAATATGTTTATATCTAGCGTATTCTTCCACAAGGTGATCGTCTAGGCACTGTAAAGCCTGACGAGCAAACCCTTTTCCTTGATAAGCTTGATCAATGAAAAATTTTCTCAAACCAAGGTCATGAATGTCGGCAAAATCATGGGATTGGCTGAACACGGTATCCAATATGAAAAAGCCAACGATCTCGTCTTGATCACAAATGATATAAGGGCGTATTTGTGCATTGACCAGCGCTAGAATATCCACCACTGGCCCAACAAACCTTTGTTGTTCTGGCAACACCTTGAGATCAATGACTCGACCCACATGTTTGGTGGTCATTTTTTCTATTCGAATCAAATCGCTGGCTCCCAATGAATGCCCTATTCTTTTATCTAGTATATAAAAGCACATTAGATAAAAGAACAGGCCGATCTGCGGCCTGTTCTTTTAGTATCATGCTTAAGGTGTGTGTTGCGTGAAAGACGCTTCCCCAACCATTTTTTGAGGCGCGTTATCGTTAATGGTCAACACGGCATCACAAGCACTGATAATGACGGCACCAGCAATCTTATCTTCGTTACTTTCATGCTCAAGATTCAAGACAAAATCCACTTTATCACCAGGTGAAACCTGTATCGGTATGATCATACCGCACGACGCTGAAAAGCTGCCGCCACCTCCGAAAAGCTCAATTTTACCGCCTCCTTGCATCAAATTTACTACCATGGTTAAGGCTTGATCAGCGGGAATATCAAGCTCGTAGCTGGTCTGATCGGGCTTAATGATATGATAGCCATCCCAAGTTTCGTCTGCATTCTTCATATCAATGCGAACGTATTCGTTGTTCATTAAACTACTGTCTTCCATAAAGCCAGTTACGGTTACAGTAAAACCTGCTTTGGGCATATTATCAGGCACTGCAATTTTGGACGCACAAGCTGTTAATCCTAACAGAACCCCCAAGAGCAACGCGTTCTTAACCAATTTCATATAGATCTCCTTATTTTTTCCTTAAACCAGTTACAAAATATAACGCTATTTAAAGACATCGAAAAGTCAATTTTATGACGAACACTTTGTTATGGGTTAAATCGATGTGGAAGGCTCAAAGGAGGTAATGCCCTTGTTGAAGTAATGTTGATACAACTGATAAAAACGCGTTACGTGAACTGGCTTTTCACCTTTATATTGATGCAAGAAGTAAAAATGCCAGCTTCGCCCCCTTAAATCGGGCAACACTCTCACTAAACCTTCTTGTTGCAGATGGGGATTAGCAAGAAACTCAGGCAATAAAGCGACTCCCATATCGTTCAATACGGCTTCTAACGCTGTTGTTAGTGTGTTGACCTTAGCGCTGTGTGGTACAGCAACACGTTGCTCATGACGATAGTCATCGGAAAAAATCTGCAACTTAGCACGATGCCAAGCTGTGCCTATGTACTTATGTTCTGACAAATTATTAATGGAAGTCACGGCACCGTATTGTTTCAGGTAACGTGGGGAGGCACAGAACACTTCAGAGACTGTGCCTATGGATAAAGCACGATAATCGCAATTTTTGATGTCACCGCCAAAAATGGCTGCATCCAGATTATGCTCTATTAAATCTTGCCACTTCTCAGTCACCACCACCTCTGGGGTTAACTTGGGAAACTCTAAACACAATTGCTTCAAGGCTGGTATAACAATGCCTTTTTCAAAAAAAGGTGGCACCGACACCTTAAAGTGTCCACTGGGCTGGTCTTTTTCACTGTCCAGCTCAGTCAAGGTCATACTCAACTGCTCGCTCAATAATTCACTGCGCTCCAGTAAACGCTCACCCGCCGACGTTAAGACAACGCCTCTTGTGTTCCGAATTAATAATTGATGACCAAGCGACTCCTCTAGACGCTTGATCTGCTGACTAATGGCCGATTTACTCATGCCTAACTTTTTAGCCGCGGCGGTAAAAGAACGTTTGTTCGCTACTTCAACAAAAATTAGCAGCAATGGAGCCAATTTCACAGTATTCATATATTTAAACAACAAGTTAATTTAATGGATATTGTCCACTATCAATTACAACCCTAAGCTATGTCAACAAACTCAATTCAGGAGATGCAATATGCCCAGTTACGTAGTCGTTGACTTAACCCCGTTAGATAAAGATAAACTCGCAGAATACAGTGCATTAGCAGCAGAGACTTTTGCCCCTTTTAATGGTCATTTTATTGCTAAGGGAGCCCTTGAAGTATTGCATGGCGATGCCTTACATCCTATGAAAGCCATTATTGAGTTTCCTGATAGAGAAAGTGCAAAGGCTTGGTATGAAAGCCCTGCTTATCAAGCTTTGATTCCGTTACGAGGACAAGGCATGGCGTGCCATTTCCACTTAATTTAACGTTTATTAGATTAAGGCCGTTTTAGAACAAATTTGACCTCAAGAATAAACGCCTTACTCTAATACAGAGACATAAAGCCTCTTGATGGCACCAGTCAGCAAGAGGCTTTATTTTTAAAACCTTCCAACACTTTTATATACAAATCGTCCGCAATGCTTAAGCACGAATTAAGCAAGGTATCACCTTAACAAACAGAGACGAGTCCTCTACCGATGTATCTAAATAAAAGCATATTGTCCTTTGGGCCTGATGATGATCTGGATTATCCTAATCATGACCAAGTTTCATTACCTTTTCTCTGTCTTTATGGTTGAATGGCGCTAATAAAATTTAGGCCAGTAAAAGACAGTAATGAATAATGTAACCCTACTCGATGGCGGTATCGGCCGCGAACTTAAGCGCATTGGCGCGCCCTTCTCACAACCACTGTGGAGCGCACAAGCATTATTAGAAGCCCCTCATTATGTTACCCAAGCACATGAGAACTTTATTCAAGCAGGGGCAGAAATAATCACAGTAAACAGCTATGCCTGTGTGCCTTTTCACCTTGGAGAATCACGCTATCGCCAACAAGGTGCAGAGCTTGCCCAACAGGCGGCCATCATAGCCAGAGACGCCGCAAACAAAGCACCTCATCCAGTTCAAGTCGCAGGCTCACTGCCACCACCTCTTGGCTCTTATCGACCAGACTTATTTGAACAACAACAAGCCTTGGACATTTTAACAACCCTGTTTACGGCACAAGATGAATATGTGGACTTATGGCTTGCCGAAACCATTGCCAGTATTGAAGAAGCGCATGCCGTTGCTGACGTGCTAAAGGATTCCACAAAACCTTGTTATTACGCCTTCACTTTGAGTGATGAACTGGCAGAAACGGCAAGATTGCGCTCTGGGGAATCCGTCTCTGCTGCACTAGACGCCATACTGTCCCAAACAGATCAGACAAAAGCATTACAAATAAAAAACGCTGACGGTATTTTCTTTAACTGTTCCGTACCTGAAGTCATGGAACAAGCCATACGTGATACCACCCGTTTGTTAGAAAAGTACGAGAGACCGTTAAACATAGGCGCTTACGCCAACAGTTTTATCCCTATATCGCAGGGCCATGAGGCCAACTTAACAACACAAGGGTCTCGTCATCTATCGCCAGAAGAATACCTTGGCTTCGCGAAAAAGTGGCACCAACTCGGTACGAACATCATCGGCGGTTGCTGCGGTATTGAACCCAGCCACATTCAAGCGCTGGCAGAATGGAAACTAACTCTTTAAAAACAAAAATGCCGTTACGATTTTCATCGTAACGGCATTGTATTTTGCTTTATAAACCGACTATTTTAGTCTTGGTTGATGAAGTAATTAATCACATAGGCAGGAAGATCGGCAGCTGGCACAACTACTTGTTCCATAGTGTCACGATCACGAACCGTTACAGGTGCACCTTCTTTTTCGATGGAATCAAAATCGACGGTAACACAAATCGGTGTACCCACTTCGTCATGACGACGGTAGCCTTTACCCACGTTACCAGTGTTTTCATAAAGAATACGACCCAAGCCCAGTTTTTGAAGCTTGTTTTTCAGCTCTTTCGCTAAGGCGACGATTTCCGGCTTGTTCTTTTTCAATGGCAAGATAGCGACTTTGATCGGCGCTAGATGAGGCTTGAACTTAAGCACAGTACGAGTTGAACCGTTTTCTAGCTCTTCTTCTGTATAGGCTTCCGTCATCACCGCCAACAAACCACGGTCTAAGCCTGCAGAAGGCTCGATGCAGAAAGGCACTTCCCACTTATTGGCTTCCAAGTCACGTACCGCCAATTTCGCAGTAGAGTGCTCGTTCTTCTTCACTTTCGCAGAAAGACCGAACTCGTCTTGTGCTTTGGTGTGCGAACCTAGGTCATAGTCCGTACGGTTTGCCACACCTTCTAATTCTTCAAAACCATGTGGAAACTTGTACAAGATATCCACAGTCGATTTTGAATAGTGCGCCAAGTCATCACCCGTTACATATTCAAACTGGATATTTTCTTCTGCTAGACCTTGATCCAACCACCACTGCTTACGGGTTTCTACCCAGAATTCGTGCCATTTTTCATCTTCACCAGGCTTACAGAAAAATTCCAATTCCATTTGTTCGAACTCGCGAACACGGAAGATGAAATTACGTGGTGTGATTTCGTTACGGAAGGACTTACCGATTTGCGCAATACCAAATGGCAACGCTCGTGATGTTGAATCCACCACGTTTTTAAAGTTCGTAAAGATACCTTGCGCGGTTTCAGGACGAAGGTAAGTGTAAGACTCTTCATTCACCATAGGGCCGACGTTGGTTTTGAACATCAAGTTGAAATCACGAGGCTCAGTCACATCAGCAGAGCCACAGTTGTCACACACTTTAATGTCTTTCATGTGGTCAGCACGCATACGTGACTTACACTCATGGCAATCCACCATAGGATCGGTGAACGTGTCTTCATGACCCGAGTACTTGTAGACGTGTTTGTTTTGGATAATCGCAGCATCCAAACCTTCTACATCATCGCGCTCATAAACCATGGAACGCCACCAGGCCGCTTTTAGGTTGTTTTTCAATTCAATACCTAACGGACCGTAATCGTAAGCGCCCTGCATACCACCGTAGATTTCACTGCCTTGGAAAATAAATCCGCGACGTTTACAAAGGGAGACGAGTTCATCCATCGTTTTAGCTGGCATTTCTAAACACACCTTAAGCAATATTCGTTAAATAATAGACACTCAAGCACTAAGCGAGTGTCAAAGAGGAGTAATAGCCGCCCATTGTACTCTTTGACCGTAATTCGCTCAATGCCGATGTAAAGCCGATTAAAGGAATGTAAAATCTTAGTTGCATGAGTTATATAACTGGAAATTAAACGCACAATAGGATAGAAATACACCTTATTTGCACATTTATATCATAAGGCTGTCTCAAAGATGCGAACTTCCGCTTCACCTTATACTTTTATACTAGGCGCTATGGGGTTAATTCCCTTCTTGTTTGCGACTTATTTAAGCTGGACCAATCAAACATTTTTCGATCGCTCGGGCTTATATTTGTTCATTACGTATGGTGCCATCATCTTGAGCTTTTTGTCCGGCACCTTGTGGGGACAATTTGTTCATCGCGAGTCCAGCCCATTAAGTGTCTACCTGCTGATCTCCAGTAATATGGTTGCCGTCGCGGCTTGGTTCTCTCTGTTGCTGGATATTCAAGTTTTGTCGATCGCGCTGTTGTTCCTAGGCTTCATTAGCACCTTTTGGGGCGAAGCCAGATTTGCCAAACAAACCCATTCTGAAAATTCGCCTTACCTGACCATGCGTTTTGTGCTGACGCTGATCGTCTGCGTACTGCATCTATTGGTTTTTTACCCAAGTTACTAATCTGATTTTCGTTTTCCTGCGTAAGGCTTTATAAGGCCGCAAATTGCGGCCTCCCCCTGCAAGGAGACAAGATGTTAACCATATTCTATGATGGCAAATGCCCTTTGTGTGCCGCCGAAATGAAGAGCTTGGCTAAGTTTGACACCAACAACCAGCTTATTTTAGAAGACTTACACGCCGATGACTTCCAACAACGCTTTCCTCATATTGACCCTATCGCGGCAGATCAAGTACTACATGGCCAGCTTGATGATGGCCGAGTCATCAAAGGCTTAGACGTTACTTGTACGGCATGGAAGCTGGTTAACAAGCACCCATGGTTGCAAATATTAAGATGGCCAGTTGTTCGTTTATTTGCCGATAAAGCCTATCTGTTTTTTGCCCGTTACCGTCATCCTATTTCCGCTTTTGTAAGCGGAAAAAAACGCTGCGAAAGCTGCCAAACGGATCGTTGTGACCTTTAATTAAGGAGCCATGTTATGTCAACTTTTCACGGGTTAGTAATCGGGGCCAGCAGCGCAATAGGTCAAGCCATTATAGAAATGTTAGAGCAAGACCCAGCATGCAGCGGTATCACTGCGGTCTCTCGTGGCGCTAACAGCCAACTCAACACCAGCAAAGTTCACTCTCTAGCCTGTGATTATCAACAAGAAAGCATTGAACAGGTGTGCCAAGAACTGATGGCTTGGCAAGGCCACATTCATAAGGTCTTTATCTGTAATGGCATACTGCACGACGACACCATGCAACCGGAAAGAAAAATAGAGAGTGTTAATGCCGCCCAAATGGCTGCCAGCTTTCAAGCCAACAGCATTACACCTATGTTGTGGCTAAAATCCCTACTGCCTGTATTAAAGGGCACAACAGCGACACAAGTAGCAGTCTTTAGTGCTCGGGTGGGCAGTATTTCCGACAACAAAATGGGCGGTTGGTACAGCTATCGCGCCTCCAAAGCAGCATTGAATATGCTGATTCAAACCTCCGCAGTTGAATACGCCAGACGCGCGAAAAACGTCAAGTTAATCGCTTTTCACCCTGGCACTACGGACACGCCTTTATCACAACCCTTTCAGCGCTCCGTTCCGGAAGGCAAACTTTTCACTCCTAGTTTTGTCGCGCAACAATTGCTCAATTTAATGAATAACATTCCCATGGATAATCAAGCGGCCTATATGGATTGGAATCATCAAGCAATCGACTGGTAAGGTCATACCATGTCCAAACTGAGAAAAAGGCGTGGCTGTTCACTGCTCGCAGACGGCGATCTATGCACCATGCCACGGCCTTGTGAAGCCGGCCAATCATCGCCTTTCATCAAGGCCACATCGCCGACACTTAAGCAATTAATACGACCTTGATTCAACAATCCAGAGTTGTGATCTTTGACATTACCGCCTCGCCCTAATCGTTTCCGCTGTACCTAATACAATGCGACATGTCTTTATTGCAATAATGGGTCATCTTTAGGTAGGTTTTTCTGTATCCACAAAGCCAATTTATGTTTCATGTTTGGCAAATCTTCTTTATCCGCTGGCAGGGCCACCACTAATTTATCCAACACAAGCAAACGATAAATTGCTTCCACTTTTTCATTAGCGGACATGGTCGCTGAGAAACCAGCATAACCACGTTTCAGGGCATACTTTTCTCCCACTTGAATGGCTTTTTTGCTCAGCGCCGCCTCATTTTTCATTTTTTTCATTTGGCTTACCTTCTTTTGCTGCTGGTAATGGTGTTGCATCAGATTGTCGACATATAAACATAAAACCCAGTAAAACCAATAGAGTATTGTGAAAAAACCGGCATTTCACCCTAGAAAAAGACCAATCAAAAAGAAGAAAAAACACTAATCCCTCCAATTATTGTCGACAATGTATCTTGATAAACCCTAAAAATACGACTATAAAGAGACATATTGTCAACAATATAGATATTTTACCTATGAGCCAAATCGTTCCGATAAAGTCTGCCACACTGTCTGAAGACATCGCTCAGCAATTGATCAATGCCATTGTGACAGGCGACATCCCCCAAGGCAGCAAGATCTCTGAACCAGAGCTAGCGAAACAATACGGCATCTCTCGAGGCCCACTGCGTGAAGCTATCGTCAAGCTAGAAGGATTAGGCTTGGTGACGCGTACCGCCAATGTAGGTGCTCGGGTCATCGAGCTCAATTTGGCCGACATGCTAGACACCTTCACTATGCGCGAAGCATTAGAAGGAATGGCGGCCAGATTAGCCGCTAGCCGTATGCCATCAGCAGGGGTAGACAGCTTATATGCCCTGCTCGATAAACATCAGGCTTTCTTAGACGCCAACCAAGACGAACATTACGCGCAACAAGGCGGCAATGATGATTTTCACTTGCGCATTATCCAAGCCAGTGGCAACCAGAAACTCATCCGTTTATTGAGCCACGAGCTGTATGCAGTAATCCGCATGTATCGTCATCACACGGCCGACCAACGTAGCGACCCGCGCCAAGCATTGCGCGAACACAAAGCCATTCTCGATGCGATTGCAAATCAAGAAGGCGATTTAGCCGAACTGCTAATGCGTCGCCATATCAGCCGAGCTTGCCGTTTATTACAACAAGCCATGGAGCAATCCACTCACTCAACCCAGTAAACAATAAAAAAAGGAAAACACCATGAGCCGACTCTCTGCTGGCGCCAAATTTAGACAGGCCGTGACGGAACATTCCCCACTACAAGTGGTGGGTGCCATCAATGCTTACTGTGCCATGATGGCGGAACAAACTGGCCATCATGCCATTTACCTTTCAGGAGGCGGTGTCGCTAACGCGTCTTATGGCCTACCGGATTTGGGGATGACGGACTTAAATGACGTGTTAGAAGATGTTCGTCGCATAACTGCCGCGTCAGAGCTGCCGTTACTGGTCGATATCGACACTGGGTTTGGCGGCGCATTCAATATTGCTCGCACCATTGAGCAAATGGAAAAAGCAGGCGCTGCAGCGGTTCACATTGAAGACCAAGTTCAACAAAAACGCTGTGGTCACCGACCAAACAAAGCCATTGTTAGCCAAGCCGAAATGGTCGATCGCATAAAAGCCTGTGTTGATGCTCGTAGCGACGACAATTTTGTAGTGATGGCCAGAACCGATGCACTCGCTGTGGAAGGCATGGAATCGGCGATTGACCGCGCTATCGCTTGTGTTGAAGCCGGTGCCGATATGATCTTCCCCGAAGCCATGCTGACATTGGAACAGTATCAGGAGTTTGTCAGTGCCGTGAAAGTACCAGTGCTTGCCAACATTACGGAATTTGGTGCCACGCCATTATTCAGTAAGGAAGAGCTAGCCACAGCCGGCGTTGATTTGGTGTTGTATCCATTAAGTGCCTTTCGCGCCATGAATAAAGCCGCGCTGAATGTGTATCAGCATTTATTACAAGATGGCCATCAGCAAGCTGTGGTTGACCAAATGCAAACTCGTAACGAGCTCTATGAGTTCCTTAACTATCACGATTATGAAGACAAACTAGACCAGCTCTTCACTAAAAAATAGCAAAAAAAATAGCCCAACAAACAATCAGACAATTATTGAATAGAAACAAACCGCTAGACACGATTCTCAAATAACACCAACGCATTCCTTGAGTGCCGCTTGGTGACAATAAAAAAGGAGATAGGCAATGGCAAAAGTACTTTCAGGCGCAGGATTAAGAGGTCAAAGCGCTGGTGAAACCGCACTCTGTACCGTCGGTAAAGCGGCAGCAGGACTGACTTATCGTGGCTATGATATTGATGTATTAGCCGACAAAGCCAGCTTTGAAGAAGTGGCGTATTTATTACTCTATGGCAAACTCCCCAATGTGTCAGAGTTACAAGCCTACCAGCAACAATTGATCGCTTTGCGCCCCTTACCAGACGCCTTAAAAGCGGTACTTGAGCTGGTTCCGAAAGACGCGCACCCTATGGATGTGATGCGAACAGGCTGCTCGTTTCTAGGCAACCTTGAGCCAGAAAAGACATTAGAAGAGCAACAGTCAACAGCAGATCGCTTAGTCGCTACCCTGCCCGCTATGGTGCTGTACTGGTATCGTTTTTCACACGATGGTGTGCGCATTGATACTCATAATGCCCATGAGCCCTCTTTGGCTGGGCATTTCTTAACCATGCTGCACGATGATACGCCAGACCCTTTGCATACTCAGGTGATGAATGCGTCATTGATTTTGTATGCAGAGCACGAATTCAATGCCTCGACCTTTACCGCACGAGTGTGTGCTTCTACGTTATCGGACATGCATTCTTGCATTACCGGCGGCATTGGCAGTTTACGTGGCCCTTTACATGGTGGTGCCAATGAAGCCGCAATGGACATGATCGAAGATTGGCAAACACCAGATGAAGCTGAAGCCGCTTTATTAAAGATGCTCGCCAATAAAGACAAGATTATGGGCTTTGGTCATGCCATTTACAGCGAACGCGATCCTCGTAATGACATCATAAAAAAATGGTCAAAACAGTTAAGCGATGCTGTGGGCGACACATACCTCTATGCGGTTTCGGAACGTTGTGAAGAAGTCATGTGGCGTGAAAAGAAACTCTTCTGTAACGCGGACTTCTTCCACGCCAGTGCCTACCGTTTTATGGAAATCCCAACCAAACTCTTCACCCCGATTTTTGTCTGCTCCCGCGTTACGGGCTGGGCAGCACATGTCATGGAACAAAGAGCCAACAATCGTATTATTCGACCAAGTGCCGACTACACAGGGCCTGATCACGCTGAGTGGATCAATCTAGAAGATCGCCCATAAAGAATACATATTAAAAATAAGGATAAGATATGAGTGCTAACGTTGATTTAAACAATCGCCCAGATTATGACAAAGTGATTCAAGACATCGCTGACTATGTATTGAACTACCAAGTCAGCAGCCAAGAAGCGCTGGATACGGCTCGAAATTGTCTGATGGATACCTTGGGCTGTGGCTTATTAGCGTTACGGTTCCCAGAATGTACTAAGCATCTCGGGCCGATTGTACAAGGCACCATCGTTCCTAATGGTGCCCGTGTGCCAGGAACTTCATTACAGCTTGACCCAGTTAAAGCGGCTTGGGACATAGGCTGCATTATTCGCTGGCTAGACTACAACGACACCTGGTTAGCCGCAGAATGGGGACACCCATCAGACAACCTTGGAGGAATATTGGCAGTAGCGGATTTTATTTCTCAACAAAAGGTTACGCAAGGAGAAGCTCCTTTAACCATGCGTGAAGTCTTGGAAGCTATGGTAATGGCACACGAAATCCAAGGTGTCCTTGCTCTGGAAAATTCATTTAACCGTGTGGGCTTATGCCACGTTTTGCTCGTACGTGTGGCATCCAGTGCCGTTGTCACAAAAATGATGGGCGGTGACCGTGAACAAATCATGGCGGCCATTTCGCAAGCTTGGGTTGATGGTTCTGCCCTACGCACTTATCGTCATGCTCCGAATGCAGGCTCGCGTAAATCATGGGCTGCTGGCGATGCCACATCTCGAGCGGTGCGCTTGGCCGACATGTCAATGCGAGGCGAAATGGGCATTCCAAGCGTGCTAACGGCTCCACAATGGGGCTTTTACGATGTGTCTTTTAGCAAGACCAATAAAGATCAAGCCGTTAAACCGGTTGAACAAAGACAGTTTTCTCTTTCACAGGACTATGATGCTTATGTGATGGAAAACATTCTCTTTAAAATCTCCTTCCCTGCCGAATTCCACGCTCAAACCGCTGCAGAAGCAGCCGTTACCTTGCACCCTCAGGTAAAAGAGCGATTAGGAGACATTGAGAAAATCGTCATTCGCACACATGAATCAGCCATTCGTATCATCTCCAAGGTAGGGCCACTTGCCAATGCGGCTGATCGTGACCATTGCTTACAATACATGACGGCAGTTCCCTTGGCCTTTGGTAACTTAATCGCCGAACATTATGAAGACGATTTTCACCAGGCCAATCCCATTATTGACGAACTCCGAGATAAAATGGACATTGTTGAAGACCCTCGTTTTAGCGCGGAATATTTGCAAGCCGATAAACGCTCTATCGCGAATGCCATTCAGGTCTTTTTCAAAGACGGTTCCAGCACGGATGAGGTGGTAGTAGAGTATCCTATTGGTCATCGTCGCCGTCGCGCCGAAGGCATTCCTTTACTAGAGCAAAAATTCCAAAACAATTTAGCAACGCGCTTCCCTAGCGGTCGCTGCCAAACTATTTTTGCCCTTTGCAAAGATCAAGCTGCTCTCGAAAACACGCCAGTTAATCGCTTCATGGATTTATTTGTCATTTGACTTCACTCACCCAGTAAATAAAAAAGTGACAGAGAGCCGATATTATAGGCTCTCTGTCACTGTATTCTCTCAAGCCTTCATTTTTACCATGCTGATGTGCTTCCCCTCTCAATGAAGGAGTAATCTTGTCAGAAAAATCCCTATCCAATAACGACTGTTTCCTACCCCTTTGTCAGACTCCAAGCAGCCATTTTTTCACTTAAGATGACACCCTAAAAAGGTTCATAAAAATTTACAAAATTTTTTCTTAAATGAAAATAAACACACAAGAAACAAGGGTATTTTTTCAAAACTCTAATTTAAATAGATTTATTTTCATATATAACAATAATTTACACACGAAAATAAAATCTTAATATTTTTTTAAATTAAGAAAGTTTAAGTAAATATTTGTGAACTTTTTTATAGAGCGGTATATTGCCCCTTTCTTAGATATCAATGCACTTTAAACACAATGAGGACGTAATTGGCATGATCTCAACTTTTAAAAAAGCCTCTCTGCCTAAACAACTAGGTATAGGTACATTAGTGGCCGTATTGGTTTGTTTCACTATTTTGGTGTTGGTCATTGGCCAATTATTCAATCGTGAGATCAGCAACATTGTCACCGATCACCAAAGGAAAGAAGTGGAACTGGTTGTCGAACGCCTGAACAGCCGTTACGACACCTTCGTTCGCATCGCAGGCTTTAACAACAATCTGATCAATATGACTCTACAAGACTTGCGTGTGAACCCAACGAACAGCACACAAGTAAAAGGCATGATGCTTCCCGGCTTGCAATTAGGTGACAAGCAAATAAATGGTAATAGTCAGGTTATGACAGACATTGCCAGCGCAGCTGGGGCCGACATCAGTTTAGTGGTGGCAAAGCAGGGTAAATTTTATCGCGCCGCCAGTTCGGATGTAAATTTGCCCATTGATCTTCAGTCCAATTCCAAGGCCATAACAGGGTTACAAACGGTTAAACGCTTCGTTGGCCGAACCATTATCAACAACAAAGAATACTTTGCGTCATACCAACCAGTGCAATATCAAAGCAACGTATTCATAGAACAATTGTACCCTTTTGACGCCATCGTCCAGCCATTGCGTAACTCTCTAAACAAAATGGTGTTTGGTAAAACCGGCTACATTTATGTGGTTGAGGCCAGCAAGGAAAAAGAAGGTTTATTGGTCATTCACCCTTCTGAAGAAGGCAAAACACTCTATCAGCTAAGTAGTGAACTGACCGATACCTTTAAAAAACTATTCCAGTCTGAAAAAGGCGTCATTCATTACACCTTAAAAATAGCCGGTAAAGGCGAAACACCTCGCCCTTCTAAGGTTGTGTTCCAAGAAGCCTCTAAATGGGGCTGGGTTGTGGCGTTAAAATCATACGATGACGAATACGTCGAAGTGGTCAATCATGTTCTGCTTATTGTCACTGTCATTGCTCTCATTGCCGCCCTTGCCTTGACCCTAATTTTAATACTCTTTATCCGTAAAGCTCTGGCTCCGTTACAAGAGATGTCTTCTGCTATGTCCGAATTAGGCAAAGGCAACCTTACATTCCGATTCCAGAGAAATGCCAGCAAAAACAGTCAAAATGAAATCGATGCTTTGCAAAATGACGCGATCAAAATGCGCGATAATTTAATTGAGCTGGTGTCGAACATTCAAACCTCAAGTGAGGCTTTGCTGGCATCAACATCTGGTATTTCAAATGCAAACAAGGACTTAGTACAAAGTGCGGATTCTAGCCAAGACGCGAGTGCGCAAGTCAGCTCCGCTATCACTCAAATATCCACATCAATCGAAGAGGTGGCACAAAGCTCTAATCAAGTTTCCGAGCAATCCGCTAAAGTGTCACACCTGACCACACAAGGCCATCATGCCGTTAAGCAAGTGGAAGAAACCGTCAGCATGTTGTCCTCGGCCTTTACGCAAGCCTCCAACACCATTAAATCAGTCGAGCATAGCTCGAAAGACATTGGTGAGGTCGTAACGGTCATCAACAATATTGCTGAACAAACCAATCTGTTGGCTCTAAATGCCGCCATTGAAGCTGCACGAGCAGGAGAGCAAGGGCGTGGTTTTGCAGTGGTTGCTGATGAGGTTCGCGTGTTAGCCCAGCGCACACAAAGTTCAACAGAGGAAATTCGTAATGTGGTTGATCAGCTTCAGAGCAATAGCCAGTCGGCAGTAACCGACATGGAACAAGGGTCTGAACAAGTAATGAATAGCATTGAGCAAACTCGTACAGCGGACCAACTCTTAGACGACATTCTGAAGTCCATTCAGGAAGTCGAAATGGGCATAAGTAATGTGGCGGCTGCGACGGAAGAGCAGAGTGTCGCATCCACTCAAATTCGCCAAAACGCAGAAGACTTGCAACATGCAGCCATGCAAACTCAAGCCATGGCCAATACTTCACAGGGGCACAGTCAAAACATTGAACAACTGGCCAACACCCTACAAAAAGACTTATCGAGTTTTACGATAAAATAACGTTGGCGTGTTCCTATAGCCACAGTATCATACTGTGGCTATAGGAGACTTTTATGACCCATTCTGACCATCACCGCCATTGCCTCATTTTAAGAGGGACGAGCCAGCAACTGTTGTCAGAATTCCTAAACTTAAGTCGATCACTCAACACCCCACTGATTTGTAGCCAACAAATTGAGCAGTACGATAAACTCAATCAAGGCTTGTATCAGACCTGCAACTTTAAGCAAGCTCGCCAGCTTCTTGGCAGCACTCAGGAAGCCGTATTAATTGATCTAAGCCAAGGTGTTTCCGCCAGCGCCCTAGCCATTCTTGCTGGCACCGTTCGTGGTGGCGGTCTATTCGCCCTTGGACTGCCTAATGGAGACTGGCACGCACACCTTGATCAGGATTTGTCTCGTTACTTACCTTGGCCGTACCAAACAGAACATGTTCATTCGTATTTCAAAGACTATCTTTGGTCACGCTTACAGGACGCTTCCAGCCCGTTCAAAGAAAGCGGAGAACAACAAACACCATTTATGGCCTTACCCGTGTGGCCACAAAACATCACACTAACCTCGCAACAGCAACAAGCACAGAACCAACTTCTTAAGTTAGAGGCAGATCATTACATCCTCACTGCGGCCCGAGGGCGAGGTAAGTCCACCATGCTCGGCGACACGTTGGCGAAATTATCTCAATCGTCACTCAAACTTGCTTTAGTCGCGCCAAATCAAGACGCCATCGGAACCTTAAAAGCACAATTCGAACACAGCCTACAACAACACGACAGCTCGGCAAAATGGCCTTTTTATGCCGCTGACGCTTTGCTTTCTAACTCACAACATTGGGATGTTTTAGTGGTCGATGAAGCCGCTATGTTTCCTATCCCCATGCTTATTGAGTTGGCTAGTCGCGCGAAACATTGTGTCTTTAGTACCACTGATTATGGTTATGAAGGGATAGGAAAAGGCTTTAGCATGCGTTTTACCAAACATTTGAAACAGCTGAAAAGTCGTTCCCAACAAGGCGTTGCCTATCTAAAGTTGGAGCATCCCATTCGATGGGGGAAAAATGACCCACTGGAAGCTTGGCTGAACAACACCTTCTTTTTAGGCGGTGATATCGCCAGCGAACCACTCATTGAATCGCCTATTAAATCCCTTCAATACCAAGCTTTGTCAGCAAAAGACTGGCTACAGCAACCAGCTCAGCTAAGCCGCGCCTTTCAATTATTGGCCAATGCACATTATCAAACTTCAGCGGATAATTTACGTTGGATGCTGGACGACCCTTCCCTTTCAATCCATACACTAAACCGTGAACAAGACTTGTTGTCTCTTGCCATTGTATCCGCTGAAGGCGGCTTATCGGATAGCTTAAATCAAGCGGTTATGGAAGGTAAACGCCGACCTAGAGGCCATTTAGTGCCACAGTCTTTACTTGCACACGAAGGCCTCGCGGAAGCTGGGCAACTGAACTATTGGCGTATTAGTCGAATTGCCACTCAGCCAACTCAACACAACCTTGGCTATGGCAGTCAACTGCTTGAAAAAATAGCACAATCAGCACCATCAGAATGTGACTTTTTATGTACCAGTTTTGCCGCAACCCCAGACGTGCTGCACTTTTGGCTAAAAAATGGCTATCGGATCGTGCGCTTGGGCACATCGAAAGATCATGCCAGTGGCAGCTATTCCATCATGATGGTAAAACCACTTAATCAGTCCGCAAACACCATATGCACAGGATGGCAAAACCGCTTTATTGAACAATTCACAGTCAATTTGATGCTGCAATACCATGACTTAGCCAGTGATGTGGTACTACAAATCCTAGCGGGCAATAATCGCGAACTGAGTTTGCCTAGCTTGGCTCAACTTAATCCACAAGAACGTCACGAGCTCGCCTTGTTTATAGGTCATCACAAACCTTTCGATAGCATACGTCCCGTGTTTTTAAAGGCATGCTATCAATTAGCCATTAACCAGCAACTTGATGTCAAAAACCCGCGTCATTTACTCATGTTAGAAGCTGCATTAGGACGAGACCTGTCTGCCAACCAAAAAAAGGCACAATTGGACGGCAAAAAAGCCATTTATCAAACTTTCAAAAGCCTTTTAAAAGTTAAAACAGGCGGTTAACCACCCATTCACTCATGCAGCATGTGCCAAGTCTCCCCCACAAATGACATAACTCTTTTTTATTTCACAAGCATGAAAACACAAAAAATCTTTTATTTTCAGCAAGTTAAGCAAAAATATAAAGATTTGGCATGAAATGTGTAAATAAACCTGCCTAGCAATCTTTTTTGCGTGTCCCATTTGGGACTAAAATTCGGCAACAATAATAAATACGCTTTTTGGAGTTTTATAAAAATGAAAAAAATCAGTCTTGCTCTTACCTCTCTTGCCCTTGCGTTTTCTGCAAACACTGCCCTAGCGAACTGTGATGCTGGTGAGCGTGTTGTAAAATTCAGCCACGTAACAGGTGGTACAACGCACCCTAAAGTGGTTGCTGCTAATAATTTTGCAGAGCGCGTTAACCAAGAGATGAATGGAAAACTATGTGTTGAAGTCTTCCCTAACTCTACGCTTTTCGGCGACTCAAAAGAGCTTGAAGCTCTATTGTTAGGTGACGTTCAACTATTGGCTCCTTCTTTGTCTAAATTTGGTTCTTACACTGATAAATACGGTGTATTCGACCTACCATTCATTTTTAAAGACATGGATCATGCGATTCGTTTCACAAAAACACCTGAAGGCAAAAAACTTCTTCTAGAAATGG
Source organism: Marinomonas aquiplantarum (assembly GCF_003314975.1). Lineage (GTDB taxonomy): Bacteria > Pseudomonadota > Gammaproteobacteria > Pseudomonadales > Marinomonadaceae > Marinomonas > Marinomonas aquiplantarum. The sequence continues at coordinate 176,628 of NZ_QNRF01000002.1, read as the reverse complement.
ACGAGTACGCTGGCTTTGTTGGTCTAGGTTACTGGATGTCTGGTATGAAATACTTCTCTGCCAACAAACCATTAATCGAGCCAAGCGATGCGTCTGGTTTGAAATTCCGTGTTCAAACGTCTGACGTTGCTAAGCAAATGATTGCGGCAATGGACGCTTCTCCACAAGCCATGGCGTTCTCTGAAGTATACGGCGCATTGCAAACTGGCGTTGTAGACGGTCAAGAAAACACCTGGTCTAACATCTACACGAAAAAATTCTATGAAGTTCAAGACAGCATCACAGAAACCAACCATCAGTTGTTGGCTTACTTGTTCATGACGTCTTCTGAATTCCTAGACAGCCTATCTGCTGAAGATCGCGCGCAATTCCTACAAATTGCTGACGACGTGACTCAAGAAGCTAACTTGTCTGTGAAAGCCAAAGAAGCGGCGAACCGTGCCAACATTTTGAAAGCTGGCGGCAAAATCAATACCTTAACACCAGAGCAACTAAACGTTTGGGTTGAGACGATGAAGCCTGTTTGGAAACAATTTGAAAACTACATTGGTAAAGACTTAATTAACGCAGCAGCTGGTGCGTAAGTTAGATCTACCCTGCAGTGAGCTGGCTCTCGGGCCAGCTCTTTGTGGTTTAAATGTGACCCCCGTCTCCTTCTGTTGACCCAATAGTTTCACAATCTTGCCACACACTGCTGTTTTATCGTTTTGCTCCACAAGCCCTAGGAGAACCCCATGGCGTATTGGCCACATTTGTATTTACTCTTCTTTATCCTTGTTATTTGGGGATTAGAAAAGCGCTTTCCAAAGGTGATGGAAAGAGCAGAAGAAAACCTGCTAATTATTGTTATTTCGTCCATCATGGCCGTGTCTTTCGGTCAAGTTATCGCTCGATATGGCTTTAACACTGGCTGGGATGCCGCTTTAGAATTCAACACGGTTGCTTTCTCGTGGTTGATCTTGCTGGGCATGAGCTACGGCATCAAAACTGGCATTCACCTAGGTGTCGACATTGTTCTTAATGCAGTGCCAAAACGAGTTGCTAAAGGCCTATCCTTATTTGGCGCGGCGGCAGCCATGCTATACGGTTTAATATTACTGGATTCAACTTGGTTAGCCATGCTTGGTGTTGATGTGCGCGGTGGCGCAATTGAATACTGGTCGAAAATGTTCCGTATCGGTATTGGTTCTGAAGAACTGCGTTACCCTGAATTCATTCAAGAAATGTTTGGTGTACGTCCACGCATTCAGCGTTGGATCGTTTTGGTCATTCTTCCAATCAGTTTGGCACTTCTATCTTATCGCTCTATACAAGCCTTTATTAATATTGCCCGCGGCAAACGCGACATGTTAATCAGTGGCCATGAGGCACAAGACCTTGTCAAAGAAAACCAAAACGTCTTGAAAGACTAGCTCAGGAGCTTAATTGTGGAATCGCTTATTCTATTTTCTATGGTACTAGTCTTGCTGTTTATCGGCTTGCCTGTTGGTATCTCCTTGGGCTTATCGTCCATCTTATTTATTACGTTCTTTTCTCACGACTCATTGTCCTCTGTCGCCATTTCCTTGTTTGGGGCGGGTCAGCACTATACTTTGTTGGCCATCCCATTTTTCATCATCGCGTCGTCTTACATGTCGACAGGTGGTGTGGCAAAGCGTCTGATTAACTTCGCGATTGCCAGTGTTGGACACTTCCGTGGTGGTTTGGCCATGGCATCGGTATTGGCTTGTATGATGTTCGCGGCCTTGTCTGGTTCATCTCCAGCCACAGTGGTTGCCATTGGTACTATTGCCATTGCAGGTATGCGCCAAGTGGGTTACTCAAAAGAATTTGCCTCAGGCATCATTGCTAACGCAGGTACGCTTGGTATTTTGATTCCACCTTCGATTGTAATGGTGGTTTACGCTGCATCGGTTGATGTATCAGTTGGTCGTATGTTCTTGGCAGGGGTTATCCCAGGCTTGATGGCTGGCGGTATGTTGATGCTGGCCATTTATGTGGTAGCACGTATCAAGAAACTGCCTGCTGAAGAGTGGAAAGGTTTTGGCAACCTAATTCGTGGTGGTAAAGACGCAGGTTGGGGCTTATTCCTTGTCGTTATCATCATGGGCGGTATTTACGGTGGTGTATTTACACCAACTGAAGCGGCCGTTGTTGCGGCGGTTTACTCCATGTTCATCGCGCTATTTGTTTACCGTGATATGGGACCGTTAAAAGGCCAAACTTGGACAAATGACAATGATGCACCACACGCCCGTGTGGGTTTCAATGGCATGGTATATGGCGTGTCTTTCTTCCTAGTGTGGGAAATCATGTCATTCTTCGCCCTTGCAGACAGTGAAACCATCACGGGTGGCGATCGTGCCATTTGGGGTTTGATCATGTCTGTTTTGTTGGCGGTTTTCTATGTTTATAAGCGCTCTGCCAAACTGGATGAATCCATTGGTGCTTGTTTAGCCGCAGGCTTGCCTATTTGGGGCCGTAACCTAAGCTTGATGCTACGCGGTTTCTTCCCATCTCTGTTCGGCGATGAGTCACGTAAAGTGATGCTTGAAGGGACAAAAACAACGGTAATGCTGATGTTCATCATCGCCAATGCCTTGTTGTTCGCTCACACCTTGTCGGCGGAACGTATTCCACAGGCCATCACAGAGTGGATGTTGGGTGTTGGTTTCAACTGGTTCACCTTCTTGATCGCAGTCAACATTCTGTTGTTGATCGGTGGTCAGTTTATGGAGCCATCCGGTCTCTTGGTTATTGTTGCGCCAGTGGTCTTCCCAATTGCCATGGAGCTAGGTGTTGATCCAATTCACTTGGGTATCATCATGGTGGTGAACATGGAAATCGGTATGATTACGCCGCCCATTGGTTTGAACCTATTTGTTACCTCCGGCATCACCGGCATGAGTTTGGCCCGTGTGGTAAAAGCCGCTATGCCATTCGTATTGGTATTGATGGTGTTCCTAGTATTGGTCACTTACATTCCAGCTCTGTCTACCGCGTTGCCTTACAGCATCATGGGACCAGAAATCGTTCAGTAATGACGCTAAGGAAAGGCTTTTCCGGAAGTCTTTCCTTGATAAAAAAAGAGCCGCTCCTGAAGGTGCGGCTCTTTTTTTGTGCCTAAAGTATTCTAAATCAAAAAGGGCTTATCGAGCCAACCAACCACCATCTACGGCAATGGTATAACCATTAACGTAACGAGAAGCATCGGAGGCTAAAAATACAATAGGTCCCGCCATGTCTTCTGGTAAGCCCCATCGACCTGCAGGAATTCGACCTAAGATCTCACTTGAGCGCGCTTCATCAGCACGCAAAGCTTGTGTATTATTGGTCGACATATAACCTGGTGCGATGGCGTTCACATTAATACCATGTTGTGCCCATTCATTGGCAAGTAAACGGGTAATCCCCATTACACCACTTTTCGATGCGGTGTAAGAAGGCACTCGAATCCCTCCTTGGAAAGACAACATAGAAGCAATATTAATGATGTTGGCAGACGTACCTTGTTTGATCACCTGCCGAGCAAAACCCTGTGACATGAAGAACACAGACTTAATGTTCACGTCCATGACGTCATCCCAATCTTTTTCACTGAAATCAATCGCATCATTACGACGGATGATTCCGGCATTGTTGACTAAAATATCTACTTGACCAAAGGCTGAGACGGCCTCTTTGATCACTAAGTCAACAGAGTCCACTTTACTCATGTCCGCAATCACACTGTGAAACTTGCGGCCCGTTGCCGCCATAAGCTCAATGGTTTCTGATGGAACATCACGATTAACACCAACAATATCGGCTCCCGCTTTCGCTAGCGCCAATGCCATGCCTTGCCCTAAGCCTGTATTACAGCCAGTAACGATGGCAACCTTGTTGCTGAGATCAAACATTTCTTTCATAAAATCACCTAATCAATTTTCACTGCGCAGATTAGTCAAACAGTGATGAAGCTGTTCGTGCGTCCATTCAGAATAACACAATAAAATACATCTTTAAATTTAATGAAACATTATTTCAATTAATAAAGTTAACGAAAAATCACCACTATGGCGATGAACAATTGCCATAAGAATGAAATACAACACCTCTAAAAAACTAAACAAACATCCTTGTTTGTTTGCTGAGTATCAGTGCGGCCTATCTAAGCCGCACTGAACACCATGACTAACGCATAGCACGACGCAAGATACGATTGCCTTGCTTGATGAAGTCCTCAGCCGCTTCTTCTACGGTAATTTGACCTTGGTCCATTTTTTCGATGAGCTCTTGGAACAAGCTAACAAATTGTGGATTTTCAAAGTAAGCCGAGGTTTGTAATTGCTTCGGTAGGTCGTTAATTTGTGCCAAACCAGCAACAGAAAGGTCTGACTCTTTAATCGTGCCATCTAGCATCAAGGCACGACGAGCCGCCAAACTCAAAGGTACACCACGGGCTAAGCCCATGGCTTTATAACCCGCTGGCTCATTGAGGATGAAATTCAGTAATTTTGCCGCCACTTCTGGCTGGTCGCTGTTTTTACCAATAGAGAACATTTGCGCTGGTTTATAAAACAAACCCGCATCGGTCGCCCCTTTCATTTGTGGGTAGAAACCCAACTCAAGTGACATCGGCGGTTTAAGGTTATCGTTGTACTTGTTAATCGCAGAGTTCCACATGTACAAACCAGCCCATTCACCATTAATCCAAGGCTTGTGCTCATAAAGGTTAGCGGCACCAAAGCCCGCAATGTATTTACTGCTTGGCGCGACATGATTTTTCACCATGTCTTCGTATATTTTGAAGAATTCCAACATTTGCTCATCGGAATAAGCAATACGCTTGTTCTCTTCGTCAATCATTGGAATGCCGTATTTCTGCACCATGTAAGAACGATTCATAGCGATGACATCGCGACCTTCAAGCACTAATGGAAAGTATTCATCACCCAATTTTTCTTTGAATATTGGGCCGGCTTTCATAAAGTCATCCCAAGTCACAGGGTAAGGCAAACCCGCTTTGTCCCAAATGTCCTTGTTAAAGTAGAAAATACGAGCCGCCATGGAGATCGGAATGCCATTCAACTTGCCGTTATTCGTACCCGCTGCTAACGCGGCTTCATCGAACTGACTCAGATCTAGAATGTCACTGTAATCCCGTAGATCTTTAAAACCGTCACCACGACGGGAGAAAATCGGCATCCAGTTCCAGTTAGTCTGCATCAGATCTGGCTCAGTATTACCGGCGATCTGGGTGGTCAAACGTTCTAAATGGCCGCCCCAACCTGTGTATTCCGTTTTGACACTGATGTTTGGATTCACTTTTTCGAATTCTTTCACGGCAGCATTAGTTGCCGCATGTCGGGAATTCCCTCCCCACCACGACATACGCAGATCTTCTGCATTGGCATGGGTGCTGACCATTGAACCAGCAGACGCCAGTCCAACTAACATAGCTATTGTTTTTATTTTCATGCTTGCTTTCCTCGTTTTATAACATCACGTTAAAGCTTTTTAGCACCGCTCAAGCCAAGCTTTAACGGCACATAAAAGCCGTTAGAGAGAAATATTCTCCTCGGTTTGCTTATCAAAGATATGAGCATTACTCATTTCAAAATGGAATAATTGCTCCTTACCTTTTGAATTCCAAAGCTGTGCTTCTACGATGTCAGACGGAATGCGCGCACACATTTCTTTCTTCTCACCGTCTACAGAGAAATGCACATAAAATTCTGCGCCCATGTTCTCCATACGAATCACAATACCTTTCACCACCTCACCTTGTGGTGAACTATCATCGGCCAACTTAATAAATTCAGGACGAATACCAAACACCACATCCGAGGCAAATTTACTCGCCACTTTCTGAGCTTTTTCAGCAGGCAACGTCAGCCCCTGTTCATTCAAAGACAGGTGATATTCATCTTGATCATTGCGCGATAAATCCGCTTCCACCATGTTCATTTCTGGCGCGCCAATGAAGCCGGCCACAAATAAATTTTGAGGGTATTTATACAAATTAGCAGGGGTGTCTACTTGCATGATATGACCGTCTTTCATCACACAAATGCGATCCCCCATGGTCATGGCTTCCGTCTGATCATGGGTAACATACACGCTAGTTGCTGAACGGTTGGTTTTCTTTAGCGTGTTATGCAAATCTGAAATACGCACTCGCATAGAAGCACGTAATTTCGCATCCAAATTAGATAATGGCTCATCAAACAAGAACACCTGTGGACGTTTGACAATGGCACGCCCCACCGCCACACGTTGCGCCTGACCACCAGATAATTGGCGAGGCAAACGATCCAACAAAGGCGTTAATTCCAGCAACTCAGCGGCTTCATTCACTTGTTTCTCAATGTCTTCCTTGCTAACTTTCGCCAGTTTCAAACCAAAGCCTAAGTTTTCACGCACACTCATGTGCGGATACAAGGCGTAGTTTTGAAACACCATGGCAATACCACGGTCTTTTGGTGGTAAGTTATTGACGGTACGATCACCAATGGTAATGGTGCCGCCAGAGATGGATTCCAGCCCCGCCAACATGCGCAATGTGGTGGATTTAGCACAACCCGAAGGCCCGATCACTACCAAGAACTCGCCGTCTTCAATTTCCAGATTAATCCCATGAACCGCTTTAAAACCGTTCGAGTACACTTTCGTTAAATTTTCTAATACAACTTTTGACATAATAGCTACCTAACCTTTAACACCACCGGACGTAATTCCTTCCACAAAATAGTTTTGTGCGATCAGGAAGACGACAATTGACGGAACGATGGCAATCGATGCCATAGCAAGAATTTCATTCCATTGAGTCCCTTCGGTGACATCAATGGATAATTTCAACGCGAGTGCGATGGGGTATTTTTCAACACTTGAGATGTAGATCAATGGACCTAAGAAGTCATTCACAGACCACATAAATTGGAACAAGGCCACCGAAATAATCGCCGGTTTTAGCATTGGCACCACTATGTACCAAAGCAGTTGGAAGGAATTACAACCGTCGATCATAGCGGCTTCTTCCATGTCAGTTGGCAACCCTCGCAGGAATTGAATCAACATAAAAACAAAGAAGCCTTGCGTCGCAAACGCCATAGGCAAATACAACGGCATGTAGCTGTCCAACATGCCCATTTCACGGAACATCAAATACTGTGGAATCAACAACACAGACGTCGGTAGCAAAATGGTGGCGACCAAGGTAACGAACCAAAATTTCTTAAAAGGAATATCAAAGCGAGCAAAACCGTAGGCCACAATAACGGACGAAATTACGGTTAAGATGACTTTCGGCACCACGTAATAGAAGGTATTTAAAAAGAAGCGTCCGAAGGTGTATTCGGTTCCCGTATTCCAACCATTAATGAAACCGTCCAAAGAGAATTCATTAGGCCATAAGCTCAACGAGCTAAAGATTTCATGATTGGGTTTGAAAGACGCTGAAAACATCCAAAACAAGGGATACAGCATCACCAAGCCACAAAACAACAGAATAAAGTAACGAATGACCGCACCAATCTTCTGTTTACGCATTTGCACACGTAAAAAACGATCATTATCAACAACGCCTGTGGTGGATTTATCTATGAATAATTTTGTCATGTTTACTTACCACCCTTATCACCAGAGTAGAACACCCAGTATTTAGAAGACTTAAAGGAAATTGCTGTAAAAATAGCCACCGCCACAAACAACACCCACGCCAAGGCACTGCCGTAACCCAAGTCAAAGTACTTAAAGGCGGTTTCGTAAATGTACAAAGAGAACAGATAAGTCGACTTCGCAGGACCACCGCCAGTAATCACATAAGGCGCAGTAAACTCTTGGAAAGCCTGGGTGGTTTGCATAATAAAGTTAAAGAAAATCACCGGTGTAATCAGTGGTACTGTGATCTTGGTGAACATTTGCCACTTAGACGCACCATCAATCATGGCGGCTTCGTATTGCGACTGTGGCACACTTTGCAAAGCCGCAAGGAAGATCACCATAGCCGAACCAAACTGCCAAACACGCAATAAAGTGACCGAAAACATGGCAAATACTGGCTCACCTAACCAAGAGATCGGCTCCACACCAAAGATCCCTAAGAAGCTGTTCAGTAAACCGTCGAGAGAAAAAATGGCCCGCCACAAAACGGCAATGGCCACACTGCTGCCCAAAATGGACGGAATGTAATAAGCGGTACGGAAAAACTTAATGCCACGTAATTTAAAGTTCAGCACAAAGGCAATAAATAAGGCGAAAGCCAATTTGAGGGGAATCGTCAGAAAAACATAAGCGAAGGTCACGCCCATCGACTTATAAAAAGTATCGTCATCCAGCATATAGCGGTAATTATCCAGACCGATGTATTCCGGCGGATTAATTAGATCATAGTCGGTGAAACTGATGATCAAAGACGACAAAAATGGGAAAGCGGTAAACACCAGCAATCCAATTATGTAGGGGCTGATATAGGCCAAGCCTAACCGTCGGTTTTCATACATATCGATCAACTCTATTTTGTTGTTATTAAGGTTGCATTTTCGATAGTAGTGGAGGCATTTCATTTTTTCAATGACTTTAATCATTTTTTTGAAATGCTTTTTCAAAAAAATGATTTGTGCTTTTCAGCCTTATTTTTCTTCTCCCTCTAGAAGTCTGCTATCACCTGCCTTAGCGTCTTTTCTTGATATAAAAACAAGACAAAAAAAAGCGAGGCCAAAGCCTCGCTAATGTGACACCTATCCAAATATCACTTTTATTCGATTACTGTCGACACCATTAAGCCAACTTCAATTTACTGTCGACTAATTGCGGAATCGTCAACGGGTTATCGTCGCGCACGCTGCTTGGTAGCAAACTCGCGGGAAAATCCTGATAACACACTGGACGCAAGAAACGCTCAATAGCGGCACTGCCGACGGAAGTGGAACGACTGTCTGAGGTCGCTGGGAAAGGCCCACCATGTACCATGGCCTGACACACCTCAACCCCGGTTGGGTAACCATTACACAACAAGCGTCCGGCTTTACGCTCAAACACAGGCAAAAGCGCTTTAACCGCATCGCTGTCAGCATCATTCATTTGAATGGTTATCGTCAGTTGGCCTTCAAAATGCTCAGCCAGTTGGCGATATTCCTCAAGACTCTGACACTTAATGACTAAGGAAGTCGAACCAAATACTTCACCCTCCAAGCCTTTATCGGCTAAGAAAGTCTTGGCTTGCGTAACAAACACATGCGCCTGACACTGATTTGGCAAATCCGAGCTCGCCGATTGCGCCAACAAACTCACTCCGTCATGCTCAGTCAAGCTGTTCACGCCCTCACAATAGGCTTGGTAAATCCCCGGACTCAGCATGGTTTGTGTGCCCAACGCTTGAGTCTCTTCAGCTACCTGCTGCAAGAAAGCCTCACAATCTGGCCCATCCATCACCACCACCAAACCAGGGTTGGTGCAGAATTGACCAGCCCCCATCGCCAAAGAAGCAACAAAGCCCGATGCCACCGCTTTCGCTTCTGCAGCAAGCTTATTCGACATTATGAAAACTGGATTAATACTGCTCATTTCAGCGTAAACTGGAATCGGTTCAGGCCGATTCGCAGCAATATTCATCAAGGCCACACCACCTGAACGGGAGCCAGTAAACCCCACCGCTTTAATGTGAGGGTGTGCCACTAAAGCACCACCAACATCGGCCCCTGCACCAAACAACAAAGAAAATACCCCTTCCGGCATTTGGCACTTTTTCACGGCCTGCTGAATCGCACGGCCAACCAATTCAGACGTCCCTGGATGAGCGGAATGAGCTTTTACCACTACAGGGCAACCGGCCGCTAACGCCGATGCTGTGTCGCCACCCGCCACCGAAAAGGCCAACGGAAAATTACTGGCACCGAACACAGCCACCGGGCCCAATGGAATTTTTTGAAAACGCAAATCGGCTCGCGGTAGTGGTGCTCTCTCAGGCAACGCAGGATCAATGCGCGCATCGAGAAATTTTCCCATGCGTACGACGGAAGCAAACATTCGCAATTGCCCCATGGTTCGACCACGCTCACCTTCAATGCGAGCTTGCGGTAAACCAGTTTCCGCCATGGCACGCTCTACGAGCGAATCACCCAGCGCAAGGATTTCATCCGCAATGGTTTCCAGAAACACGGCTCGGCTTTCGTTACCCATAGCACGATAATCATCAAATGCCTGCCAAGCCAATGCCACGGCTTGATCAACATGCTGTTGATCGCCACCTAAAAATTCAGGCTGAAGATACTCATTAGTGGCTGGGTTCAGCGCGCGAATGGCTTTTTTGTGACCCTGTACCGAGCTTTGCCCGATCAGCATTTGTCCCGTAATTTGCATTGTCTTCTCCACAAATTCACTTATTAAAAGAACCCCAGACCCGAAGATCTGGGACTGTGGTTATTTATTCGCTTTAATGAGCGCTTGCAGGCGCGCTTCTTGCTCTTGAGTCGGCATGGTCAGTGGCGCACGCACCTCGCCTGCTGGGCGGCCAATTAATTTAGCGCCGGATTTGATCAAACTCACCGCGTAACCTTTTTTCTCATCACGCAGACGACAGAAAGGAATAAAGAAGTCTTTCACAATGGCTTCTACCGTGTTTTTTTCACCCGCTCGTAACGCTTTATAAAAACGATTCGCCATATCAGGCATAAAGTTAAATACCGCAGAAGAATAGGTATTCACACCAATGGCTAAATACGCCTCGGCGAAAATCTCAGCCGTCGGCACGCCCCCAATGTAAACCAAACGATCTCCCACCGTCTTAATGATGTCATTTAACGTCGCCACATTACCCACACCGTCTTTGAGGGCAATCAAGTTAGGGTTCTGTGCCGCTAATTGCTTCACGCTTTCTGCACTCAAAATGCCATTGGCACGATTGTAGTAAATAAACTGAATCGAGCTGCTTTGCATGATTTGTGTGGCATATTCCACCACACCATCTTCTGGGCACTCGGTTAAGAAAGGCGGCATCAACAAAATACCATCACATCCCGCTTCCTCTGCCGCTTCCACAAAGGCTTTAGCCTCGACAACACTGCGTCCTGCACTGGCAATCACTGGTACTCGCCCAGCCACTGTTTCCACTGCAATGCGACAAATTTCTTTGTACTCTTCCAGCCCAAGAGAGAAGAACTCCCCTGTGCCACCCGCAATAAATACAGACGATACGCCATGCTCAATAAACCACTCTATGCGTTGTTTATAAGTGTCAGCTTGAAACTGTCCTTGCGCATCAAAATCCGTGATTGGGAATGACAGTAAACCATCGCTTAAAGATGAACGAATTTGCTCAATTGAAAGTGCCATATAAGGGTCCTCTTATTATTCAAATACCCAAATTTTGGGCAAACGAAACCCTTACCCATGTTGCAGGGCAAAAATTTCATTATTAGGAAATAAATTTATAAAAGTGCGTTAGCTAAAGTTACGGTTAATCATCGTCTTCAAAGTGGCCTGCAGTGGCAAAGAATCCTCCTTGAAATAACAATGCGGGATGGTCGCGATCCATTAATGGGTCTTGCGACAATACCTCGGTCTCAAATTGTGCTGACGAATCTTTCGGCTGCCATCCTAGGAAGTTGGCTTTGCGGTTATCCCACCAAGACCAAGGGTTATTCGATGCACCATACACCACGGTACATGCCAAGCGATTAACGCTGAACACACACTTCACCAGATCCGCCATGTCTTCCTCGCTCAACCAGGTCGACAACATACGACGATCAAGCGGCTTGGGCAGACAACTGCCGATGCGCACCAGAGCCGATTCGATACCAAATTTCTCAAAGTAATAGCGTGCTAATAACTCACCAAAGCCTTTTGATACACCGTATAAGCTATCTGGTCGCATTGGGCTGTCCGCATCTAGACGCGTCTCACGGGAATGAAAACCCACCACATGATTGGAACTGGCAAAAAAGATGCGCGTGACCTGATGTTGGCGAGCCGCTTCATATATATGATAAGTGCCTTTCAAATTACCGTTTAGAATGCTCTCAAAGGTGCCTTCAATGGATTGTCCTCCAAGGTGGATAATGCCGTCACAGCCTTTTACTAGTGTCTTTACCGCATCGAAATCCGCCAAATCACAAGCTTTAAAAGACTCACCTGGGTTTAAGTCTGTGATCTCCACTAAGTCAGACAACACCAATTCCTCTGCCCACCCCGCCAAAGTACGACGCATGGCTTTACCTAAAGTACCGGCTGCGCCTGTCAGCAATACTCGTTTCATATCTTTCCCCTTAACCACTGATCCAGTTTGGTAACGTCATAGAAATAGCAGGTACAAATGTCACCAAGATTAACGCGGCCAAAATCGCCAAATAAAATGGCCAAATGCTTTTCACGGCGCGTTGAATCGGCACTTCACCAATGGCACAGCCAACGAACAAACACCCTCCCACTGGTGGCGTACACAAACCTAAGCCCAAATTCATCATCAACATACTGCCGAACTGAATTGGATCCATACCTAAGCTCACTGCCACAGGCAAAAAGATGGGCGTACATATTAGAATCAGCGCCGCCATATCCATGATCATGCCCAATAGCAATAAGATCAAATTCATCATCAAAAAGATGATGATGGGATTATCGGATATGGCCGTTAACCCAGCCGCCAACACTTTCGGTACTTCGTACAATGCCAACATGTAACCAAAAGCAGACGCGCAACCGACTAAGATCATCACCAGACCTGTGGTACGCACTGAGCGGATAACAGCGACCCAAAAGTCACGTAGAGTCAATGAACGGTAGACCAACGCCGTAATCAACACAGCGTAAATTGCTCCTATGGCTCCGGATTCAGTCACTGTGAATACACCAGATAAAGCACCACCCACGACAATAATGGCGGTAATCAAACCAGGGAATGACGCCAAGAAAGCGACAAAAATCACCTTTAAACCGGCAAACGGTTCAGTTGGGTAATTGTTACGAATCGCCATCCAACGAGCCACACAGCCCAACAATACACACATTAAAATCCCTGGCACAATGCCCGCCATGAATAGACTGGCCACCGACATACCACCGCCTGCGGCCACCACATATAAGATCATATTGTGGCTTGGTGGAATCATGATGCCAGCAATGGACGAGGTCACCGTCACATTGACCGCATAAGCGTCGTCATAACCTTTTTCTTTCATTACCGGGATCAATAAAGAGCCAAGCGCTGATACGTCCGCCACCGCTGAACCAGAAATGCCACCAAACAACATACTGGAAAAGACATTAACTTGTCCCAGACCACCACGCATCCAGCCCACAGCGGAAGACGCTAAGCGAATCAACCTTGCGGCAATGCCACCATGCAACATCAATTCACCGGCAAAGATAAAGAAAGGAATCGCCAACAATGAAAAGGTAGAAGTTCCAGCAACGATCCGCTGAAAACCAATCATTAACGGCAAGCCTTCGTAAAAAAACGCTGAAATTGCTGCCATACCTAAAGCAAACGCCACAGGCACACCGACAAAGGTCAGCAGAGCAAATAAGCCCAGTAAAATCGCTAAGCCCATATTAGTTATCTCCCGCTACATCAGAAGAGTGAGGATCTGCTGACACAGATTGTTTTGAAAATACGTTTAGCGTGCCATAAATTACCCGATATCCTGCAAACAGGCACATCAAGACACCGCTGGCGACAACGGGGAAATATCGAATGCCTTCTGGAATTCGCCATTCAAATACCGTCAATAATGGAATGCTTCTAAACCAAGCAAAGTCCACCAGCTCCTTGCCGTACAGCGCCATGGCATAACCAAAAACGACAATACACACATCAATCAAGATATTAATAATCTGACCAACACGCTCCGGCACGATCATAGAAAGCATATCAACACTTAAGTGTGTGCGTTCATGAATGCCGACAGCCGCCGCCAAAAAGGTAATATTTGTAACCAACAGCATGGCCATTTGCTCCACCCAAGTTGGCGTGTCATTTAATACATAACGACCAAATACCAACCAACCAAATGAAGCCACCAACAAAACTAAAAACACACCAGACAAGGCGGTCACTAAAAAAGCGATACCATCCAGAATAGATTTGATTTTGGGTTGTATAGAAGAAGAGAAAGCCATAGTCACACTCTTTCAAGCAATGTCATCAAAAGGCTAATCTGCTAACGACAGATTAGCCTGAGTCTTTATTACTGGGTATTTTGAATTTGCTCGATAAATGGCTTCAAAGATGGATTATCTTTCACCGCTTTCGCGTAGACAGGTTTCATCGCATCACTAAAGGCTTTTTTATCTTTGATTTCATTGAACTTAACACCTGAAGCTAGCACTTTCTTACGGCTTTCTTCATCCCGTTGCGCCCACAACTTACGCTGCAAAGCCGAACTATCTCGAGCGGCCTTTTTGACAGCAACCTGATCTTTTGCAGACAATTCGTTCCACGCTTTCACGCTCACACAGACACACTCTGGGATTATTAAGTGCTGCGTCAAAGAATAATAAGGCGCCACTTCATAGTGGTTACTGGAATCGTATGATGGCCAGTTGTTTTCAGCACCATCAACCACACCAGTTTTTAAGGATTGATACACTTCGGAATACGCCATTGGCGTTGCATTACCACCCAAGGCTTCTACCATGCCAACGTACAATTCGTTATTCATGACACGGAACTTCTCACCTTTCACATCCGCTGGGGTCTGAATAGGCTTAGCCGTGTTATAGAAAGATCGCGCACCACCATCATACCAAGCCAACGACATAATGCCTTTTTTCGCCATGGCATCACTTAACTGATCGCCAACTGGACCATCCATAACGCGGTGCATGTGATTGAGGTCTTTGAAAATAAAAGGAAGGGAAACCACGTTTACTTCAGGCACAGCGTCACCCATTGGCCCCAAGCTAAAACCAGCAAATTGAATGGCGCCAACTTGTAACATTTGAATGGCATCAGACTGACTGCCCAGTACAGAACTATTGTAGACGCGACCACTTACTCGACCATCAGTCGCTTTATCTGCTTCCTTAATGAAAGATTCTAACGCATCCGTAACAGGGTAACCTGTATTATGAATGTTCCAGCCTTTCCATTCCGCGTTCGCAGCGCTAGAAAACGCCACAGCCGAAGCGGCAGTCATCAAGGCAAGTGCTTTGCCAATTTTTTTTGCGGGAAAGTTTATTATCATTGTTATGTCTCCAGTTATTCTTGTCATTTTTCTACTTGTTTGGATAACCACTTTAAGACTAAGACTTAAAGATAACCATCCAACCTTTTTTATTTGTAGCATAAGACATCAGGAATAGACAATAATCATAGTATGAATTTTTTAAATTTAATTTAAACTTAACGACTTAACAGGTAAATTAAGTCGTATTCATATTATGTGATAACATATTTAAGCTCATAAAAAGCAACATCTTTATGTTTTAGAAAGGCCAATAGATCATGCCAGCAAGTAAAACCGTAAAAGCCAGTTTGCCGCAACAAACGGCAGAGAAAATTCGTCAGCGCATTGCCACCTTGGATATGAAACCTGGTGATAAACTACCAACGGAACCCAAGTTGATGAGCGAACTGTCCGTCAGTCGTACCGTGCTGCGTGAAGCCATTGCCTGTTTGAAAGCAGAAGGGCTAGTCAAAGCCAAACAAGGCGCTGGTGTATTCGTTTCCGAACCAGAGCAAAAGCTCACATCTTTACTACGTAACAGCACACAGACACTGACAGATACGATAGAGTCTTTGGAACTCAGAACCGCTGTAGAGATCGAAGCTGTGGGGCTTGCCGTTGCGAGATGTTCATTAGCCCAAGAAGCAGAAATCTATCGCTGTTACGACGCCTACGAACGAAAAGTTCAGAAAGGCGAAAGTGCCGAACAAGAAGATTTCGAGTTCCATTTGGCCATTGCCAAAGCCACTAACAACCAACACTTTGTTGACTTTTTAGAGGTCCTTGGACAACGCACTATCCCTCGGGCACGACTAAGAGAAGAAGCGGGTCTGCCTCGTGATCCAGAAATCGATAAGTCACTAAATCGTGAACACAAAGCCATTTTGGATGCCATTGAGGCCCGCGATGCAGAAGCGGCTAAAGAAGCGGTACGCGTCCATCTTAATAATGGTTGTGAACGTTATCGTAAATTGATGCGCGACATACAACGCGCAAAATCATAGTATGAATTTATGGATTTATTAAAATGACTTGTGTTATGTTTCCCTCAACTAACAAGAATAAACCGATGTACAGGGTCATTTGCCATGAAAATCACAGAGATCGTTACTTATCACCTCAGTCATGAACTTGAACAGCCGTTCGAATCCGCGTCTATGTTGTTTACCTCAAGAGATCACCTACTGATCGAAATCCATTGCGATAACGGTTTAGTCGGCTGGGGAGAATGTTTGGGCAACCGTATCGTAAACGATGCCTTCATTCAGGCAATGAAGCCTCACCTTATTGGCAAAAATGCTCTAAACATCGAACCCATCTGGCTCAAGCTCTACAATATTTTCCGTGATCAAGGCCAACGCGGCGCCACCATTAATGCCATCAGTGGCATTGATATCGCCTTATGGGATCTAGCGGGCAAGTATCATCAATGTCCAACTCACCAGCTACTAGGGGGCGCTTTTCGTGAGCAAATCCCAGTGTACGCCACTGGCGGTTTTCGTTTGGTAGGCCAAGATCGCATAGAAAGCTTATTAGAAGAAGTGTCAGGTTATAAACAAGCGGGCTTCAAGGCCGTAAAAATCAAAATCGGTTTTGGCATCGGGCTAGACATAGCCTCAATCAAAGCCGTTCGCCAATGCTTGGGTGAGGATATCGAGCTGATGATAGACGCCAATCACGGTTATGATCACATTGATGCCGCACGTGTTGCCAATGCGGTCAGTGATTGCGACCTGTTATGGTTTGAAGAGCCGGTTGTTCCTGAAGCCCTAAGCAGCTATCACAAACTTAGAAGCAGCCAAGCCATCCCACTTGCTGGCGGTGAAACTTGGCATACACGTTGGGGCATCAATGAAGCATTAAAGCAAAATACTGTCGATATTTTGCAACCTGATGTATGCGGTGTCGGTGGTCTAAGTGAAGCAAAAAAAGTGCTCACCTTGTGTGATATTTATGGAGTGCGCTGCGTTCCTCATGTTTGGGGGACGAGTGTTGCTTTAGCGGCGGGTCTGCATTTCCATGCCATCATTCCACCTAGCCCGCCCTCTTATGGCTGCACACCGGATTCCCCACGTTTTGAGTACGACCAAACTCATAATCCTTTCCGTTCTAGTATTGTCACTCAACCTTTTGAGCTTAACGATGGCTATTTAACCGTGCCACAAGGCCATGGTTTAGGGATTGAAATCCGCCCAGAGGAACTGGCGAAGTACCGCCCTAAAGTATAAGGAATGATGAACATGACAAGACGATTAAACGGACAAGCTCCCAACATTGCACTACCCAAGGGGAGCATTGATACGCATATACACATTTATGACGCTCAGCATCCAAACTTACCGGGGGGACCAGCTATTCCAGTAGACGCAGCAAACCTTCAGGATTATCAGCAAGTGATGACATGGCTAGGTATTGAGAAGGTAGTTATTACGCAACCCAACGCCTATCAAACAAATAACCAAGTACTGCTCAATGCGGTACAGAGTATGGGTGAAAAAGCACGTGGCATTGTGGTGGTGACGCCTGATACGAGCGAAGCTGAATTGGAAAAGTGGCATCAAATGGGCGCCCGTGGCGCACGCATTATGCAGTTGACCCAAGGCGCCGTCAGATTAAAGGACTTGCTATCTGTTAACGATAAAATTGCAACATTTGGCTGGAGTTGTATCGTACAGTTCAATGGTCGAGAAATCTTAGAGCACGCTAGTATATTGAATAAGATCAAAGGCAATTTCAGTTTGGATCATCATGGTAAGTTTTTACCGCCAGTCAAAATCAACAGCGCCGAATTCAAACAGGTACTCAAACTTTTAGACAAGGGCAATTGCTATTACAAGATTGCCGCTTGTTATGAAAGCTCAGCCACTGGTGGACCAGACTATGAAGACGTTGCAGATATGACCAAGGCAGCGATCAAACATGCCCCTGAACGCATTATCTGGGGCAGCAACTGGCCACACGTTTCAGGTACACCAGAGCAAGCACCAAACGATGCAAGACTACTGGATTTGATACAGAGCTGGATTCCTGACGAGAGAACAAGGCAAGCAATATTTGTCGATAACCCAGAACGCTTATATTGGCACAGCTAAGATAAATAATTTACTGATCGACGGCTTGAATTTTATAGCCGTCACGCCCCGCCCTTTTCACCTCATATAAGGCTTTATCTGCGGTCTGAAACGCCTTCTCAAATACCTGTTCGCCTTGCCCTTGAAACGTCGCTACACCAATACTAGCAGTGAAGTTTACCGTTCCCTGTTCGGTGACCAATGCAGCATTGCGCACACGATCCAAAACACTTTGAGCAAAGCTAGCGACCTCCGCTTCAGTGGCATTGCACAGTAAAACAGCAAATTCATCGCCCCCTAAACGAGCAACGACGTTTGGGTAATGAAAGATACTTCGTAACACTTCGGCAAAAACCACTAGAGCTTGGTCTCCACAGAGGTGACCGTGCTGGTCATTAATTTGTTTAAAATCATCTAGATCCAGTACAAAAAATGCAGACACTCCAGATTTTTTTAAGCTGGCTTTTGATGATAAAGCGGTCAAACTCTTTTTGTAGAAATAACCACGGTTGTAAACAGACGTTAGGCTATCGATTGAGGCAAGCTGTGTCATCTCCCGCTCCATCACATCGACACGCAACAGCAACCCCACCAGATACCAAGATAAAATAGGCGTTGTTAAACCCGCAATAAGGATGATCATCATCACATCACGATGCAAATCAAGAGCGAGCCCTAATAATTTCGCAAAGAGAGTATCTAACAGTATAGAGATAAGAATGGCAGAGATAGTTAGCGCCAGCACTAAGCCAGTACGCCCTAATGAACGTAGTACATGTCGGATAATAGGCGTCACTATGCCCCCAAGGCGAATAGATAGATAAAACCAGAAGAACCACAAACTGCATCTGTGTCTTCTACCTAAGTGAGCACAATACTTGTTATCCAAAAAACACAGTGATGTACACTCAATTAATCCGTTTCTACTAAGCAATATCAAGCTGAACGATAGAAAGCATCCATGATAAGAAGCATTGGCATGACTTTCTAAGTTACAAAAAACAGTTACATAAGTAAACAATCCCTTATTAATTTAACACTTCTTTACTTATATGAGGGTTATTGTTTGTACAAATCTTTATCTAAACCATATTTACGCATCTTGTCGTACAAGGTTTTTCTTGGCAGACCCAAAGCATCCATGGTGTCTTTGATTGAGCCCTTTTGACGAATCAACTCCTGCTCCAATAACGTTTTTTCAAAACGTTCCATTTGCTCAGGTAAGGTCATTACCCCTGGGTTATTTTCATTAATGATAATCTGATCAAACTCAAAGGAGCCAGCCTCCCCCATCAATACATAGCGTTCAGCTAAGTTCCTTAGCTCACGCACATTGCCCGGCCAATCATAACTTAACAAACTGTGCATACGCGCTGCGGACAAAGGCTCGGATTCACGTTTATACTGTGCCGTCGCAACTAGGCAAAAGTGTTGCCACAACAGGGAGATATCATCTTTACGCTCTCGCAAAGGGGGTATATCTACTCGCACAACATTGAGTCGATAATACAAATCCTCGCGGAAGCTATCGCCTTCGCTAAGTTGCTTCAAATCCACCTTGGTCGCTGCCAAAATACGTAAGTCCAAATCAATGGCTTTATTTGAACCTAAGCGTTCTAAGCGTCTTTCTTCCAGCACACGCAATAAGCGAATTTGCATGGACATGGGCATACTTTCGATTTCGTCTAGGAATAAAGTACCGCCATTAGCGTGCTCTAACTTACCAATACGCTGCGTTTTAGCGTCCGTAAACGCCCCTTTTTCATGACCAAACAACTCCGATTCCATAATAGAATCCGGCACAGCACCACAGTTAATGGCCACAAAAGGTTGACCGCGACGGGAACTGTGCTCATGAATGTAGCGAGCCACCAGCTCTTTCCCTGTGCCAGTTTCCCCTTGAATCAGAATATCGGCGCCAGTATCGGCCACATGCAAAAGTGCCTGACGTAAACGATGAATCCCTGGTGTGTTACCGATAATTCGTGGACCTGGCGCATTCTGAGCAGCGAGTTCAAGGCGTAAGTTACGGTTTTCCAGCGTCAAACGGCGCTTTTCGCTGGCACGTCGAACTACCTCAACAAAATCTTCGTTGGAAAAAGGTTTTTCAATAAAATCATACGCACCGTCACGGATCGCACTGACGGCCATGCTGATGTCGCCATGACCTGTGATCAAAATAAAAGGGATTTCCGCATCGATTTTTTTAACCTCTTCAAACAAATCCAAGCCACTTTGTCCGGGTAGGTTAATATCACTGACAATCACCCCTGGCCAATCTATCGATAGCTTTTCAGTAACGCTTTGTGTGGTACTGAACTCAGCCACAGCAAAGTCCTCTAACGCCAACGTTTGAGAAATAGCCATGCGAACAGCTTGCTCATCGTCAATTAAAATTACCTGATTTTTATCCGTCATGCGGTTCTCTTTCACTGATTTTTTTAGATTGGAAACGTGACAATACCACCACAAATTCTGCGCCACCTTCAGGACAATTGTGAGCCTTTATCTGCCCGCCCATCACTTCCACAATTCGCTGACTGATCGACAACCCTAAGCCCAGACCAACTCCAGAAGATTTAGAAGTAAAGAAAGGTTCAAACAAATGCTTAATCGCATCCTCGGTCAGGCCATCACCAGAATCTCGAACACAAATCGTCACGTCATCTTGATTGGCAGTTTGTTCTATACACACTCTTTGTAGACGGTCATCTGAGTGTTTCTTCGCTTCTTGAATAGCGTCCGCCGCATTGGCTAATAAATTGACCAAGACTTGCTCTAGAAACACCATATCTCCATGAACAATAAAGCCTTGATCTTCAGGCACTTGCAGCTCGATGCCAACTTCTTTATAACGCGGAGAAATAATCTTGATAGCACCAATTATGGCGGTTTGTACCGCAATAGGACCTTGCTGCACATCCCCTTTACGAGCAAACACCTTGAAACGAGAGATAATATCACTCATGTGTTGGCCCAGCTGATTGATCTGCTCAAGATTGTTATGAGCTTGTTGGTAATTTTGTCGATCGAGAAACTTCAAACCATTACCAGCAAACGCTCTAATTGCCGTTAAAGGCTGATTTAATTCATGGTTTAATCCCGCACTTAATTGTCCTAGCACTGCTAACTTAGCGGTTTGAATCAACTCTCGCTGAGTATCTTTATGGCCCGCCATTTCTTGGCGCAACAACAGGTTGGCCTCTTCTAATTCAAAGGTCCGCTCACGAACACGTTTTTCCAGTTCAAGCTGAGCTTGCATCACTTCTTGTTCATAGCGTTTACGCTCCGTCATGTCATGAAAAGTCACCAAGTAACTACGACGGTTAGGCAGTTTCATTTCACAAAGCGTCATCTCAACGGGAACGGAATCGACCCTATCCAACTGCAAATACCCTTCCATGGTCACGACTTTAATGCCCAATTTATCATCCGCTCGCCAAATATTGGCGAATTTTTGCTGATCTTCCGCGTGAAATACATTCTGTAAAGGCTGGCCTATTAGCGCACTAAGCGGTTGTCCGACCAATTGCTCAATCGCTGGATTAAAGGATTCGATGCAATGTTTGTCATCCAAAGTAACCAAGCCTGCTTGCGTATTCTGGATTACCTCACGAATGTAAGCTTGGTTGTGACGTGTCATCTCATTGGCATTATAACGCTCTAATAGCATTCGACGCCGTAACAACGCCAAGCCAGCGAGCAAACCTGTAATGGTTAAGCCACCGGCAAAAATAGCGCGCCACAAAGCGATTTCTTCATTGATCAGTTGCAATGGAGATAAAATAGAGATGGTAAAACCCAATAGCTGAATGGGTCGACTCATTTTCAAGTAAGAGCGGCGCTCAAGCTCCCCATTCAACGGATTGGTTTCTAGCACATCCACTAAGGTCGCCGTATCACTTAACGGCTTTTGGTAGGCAATCGGCAGTTTTTCGATGGGGCGATCTTTATAACGCTTGGACTCAGCAATACGTTTAAGTTCACTATACGACAGCCCGCGTAATACTTGATAAAGCCAACTAGGTCGCGAACTGCTAAAGACAACACCATCTGGGTCAAGTAAGACAAAATCATAATTTTGATTAGCGAAGCGTTTTTCAAATTGGCTTATGTCTACCTTAACCACCGCTACACCAATGATTTTTTCATCATCCACCACAGGGTAGGAAAAATAATAACCACGACGATTGGACATGGTTCCCAAGGCATAATAACGACCAGGTTTGCCTTGAATGGCTTGTTGGAAATAAGGTCTAAAAGCAAAGTTATTACCAATAAAACTGGCATCACTTTGATAATTGGAAGCCGCAATAGTGAGGCCGTCTTTGTTCAAGATATAACTATCTGAAGCTTCAGTAATCCGGTTGATTTGCTCTAATTCAAGATTTAACTGGGAAATATCCTGATAAAAACCATCTCGCAACGCTTTTTTGACTCGGCCGTTGGTCGCCAATAAAGTCGGCATGTGTTGATACTTAACGATGGCACTTTCGATCACACTGGCCAATTGCGCCAGTTGCTCTTCTGACGTCAATTGCAATTCTTCAATCTGACGATTCTTGAGTGCCTCACCGCCCTTCCAGATGATGACAATCACCAATAACAATATCGCCAACAAAGACAGGACGATGATTTTTCTAGGGGCAACAGATAAAGCGGCAGCCTCACTCAACGTATCGGATAATTTGCTCACCAAAACCTCATTTTACGCAATTGGATTAAGCCCGTTCATGAGCAAACGCCAACACCTCGGCAATGTCCTTTTTGCCACAGATTAGCATGAGCAGACGATCAACACCTAACGCCACCCCAGCACAATCAGGCATTCCCTGGATCAAGGCACTAATCAAGCGTTCATCGAATTGGCGTTCAACCGATTCAGACACCTGTCTTTGTGCTTTATCTTGCGCAAAACGTGCCGCCTGTTCCTGTGCATCAGTCAATTCATAATAGCCGTTCGCCAGTTCCATACCTTGCCAATAAAGTTCAAAGCGTGCGGCGACGAGATTGCCTGCAGAATCCTGTTGTAACTTTGCAAGTGCCGCCTGAGACGCTGGATAACTGTGAATAAAACAAGGCTGCCTCTGACCAATTTTGGGTTCAATCACGCTAGCAAAAATCAGCTCTAACAAGGTGTCTCTGTCCTCTTCTTGCAGGCCGTATTCGGTTGCTTGATGTGCGCAGGCTTGCAACGCCTCAAGACTCACCTGCCAAGGGTCTAGTCCGGTAAAGTCGATAAAAGCTTGCTGATAACTGAGGTATTCACATTGGAGGCTTGGCTCGATCACAGCTTGCAACAAGGCTTCGATTTCAGCCATCAATTGCCAATGATCCAAGTCAACGCGATACCACTCCAACATAGTAAATTCGATACTGTGGCGACGGCCCATCTCCTCGGCTCTGAAGACCTTACCTAATTGATATATCGAACCTGCGCCTGCACACAACAATCGCTTCATGGCGTACTCAGGTGAGGTTTGCAGATAATAGGTGAGGTCTTGCCCCATAGAGCGGGTATGGGCGGTGAGCACTTCTATGTGGGGGTCAGAAATACTTGCCAGAGACAAACACTGAGTGTCCACTTCCATCACCTCTTGCTCAGCAAAGAATTGTCGTATTTTGCCAAATAAGTCCGCGCGTTGACGCAACACAGAAAGCTCGGCACTGGGTTGCCATGATGCAGCATCATACATAGGAAAACGTCCTAAAAAATAAAGCCCATCATAGCAAATTTATCGCGCCGGCCTTTATAAATTTATGAGACATCATACTAATCAACACTCTCTTTCCGATTGCCATTCCGACACTTAAAACCAAAGATTCTTTTCACACTTTTAACAAACTGTCCCGTTCCGACAAACCAAGCCTCACTACTGTGCTCTTCATAAAAAGCCTGCTCTTTTTTCTGCTGCTCAGTCTTCGAAGGGCATGGAAAAGGTATATTGCTGATGCCATTATATTGTTCACACCCTAGATGATTTTTCTGCTCCATCGTAAAGCCTCCCGAATATGTTGAGCATGAAATGTCCAGCCTCAACAGCACTCTCTAAAATAAAAGTAATGATTGACCCTTACCTAGAATAAGGCGTAATGTCTTTTCAACAACAAAACATATTAAAAAGACTATTTCATGATTGAAAAGAACATGGATTGGAATGACCTCAAATTTTTCCTTGCCGTTGCCAGACACGGAGGCTTGTCAGCTGCAGCAAAACAATGCCAACGCAGTCCTGCCACATTGGGCAGAAGAATGTATGAGCTTGAGAAACAAATGCAACAAGAACTCTTTATCAGACAAGATAGAGGCTATCTATTAACAGCAGATGGACAAAAGTTACTCAGCGAATTAACGCAAATAGAAGCGCTTATTTTACGTCAAACATCACCACCAGAAACCTCACGTCCACTGGTAAAAATCTCCGCAGGCAGTTGGACCACTCTTGCATTAATACAACACTTGGATGAGTTTATTGGCTCGCCACCGGATCTGTTATTGCGCTTTGTCTCAGAAGAAAAGAAACTCGCTATATCGCATCGAGAAATCGTAATAGGCTTTCGTAATCAACGCCCCACAGAAGAATCTTTGGTATGTCGAAAATTAGCAAAAGTAGAATTCGCTCCTTATTCGACAAAAAATGCGCCTAATAGCTGGATTAAAGTCATCGCCAATACCCCCTCGGCACAATGGCTAGATCAGCAAAAACACTTGGATATTATTTGCGAAACGAATGCCCCAAGAAACAGCCTCGACTTAGCTCTTGCTAGCAAAGGCATTGCAGTCTTACCAACCTTTATTGGAGACACGCAAACTAGCTTGCATAGAATTGATAATATCATTGAAGAACTTAGCCATGATCAATGGCTAGTAACTCACCATGAAGATCGTTATTTGCCGGAAGTACGACGTTTGATCCAACGCATTGGGCTTGCGATGGATCACGTCTAAAATGAGAGCGGCGAATCCACTCCCGATTTCTATAAACAATTAAACGCTCAATTTACTCATCAGAATTTTTATTCCAGCAATGCCAAAAAACACTGTAAACAGGCCATCAAATACTCGGCTCATCCTTAAATAAAGACGTCGAAATGTTTCATGGGAAAACAACAAGGCATAGCCAAGAAACAAACACATACTTTGCAAACCAATCAAAAAGATAATCGAAAGCAAGCCTTGGACTTCCACGCCGCTTGGCACGCCCATAGAATACAAGGCACCAAAAAACAAAATAACCTTAGGATTGGTTAAATGTATTCCCAAGCCGCGTAAATAATCGCTTTGCAAAGAGTTTGACGTTGTCTGCTCTAAGGTGATTGACTTAGGTCGCACTACCGACTTAAAGGACTTAAAAGCCAGAAATAGTAAGTAAATAGCTCCGAGATAACGCAAAAATTCAAATAACCACGCATTGGCGTACATCACAGCAGCCATGCCAAAAGCACCAGAAAAAGACCAAAGGAAAGACCCTGTCAGCACGCAAAATGCAGTTGCTATGCCATTAGATCGCCCTGAGCTCATCGCCGTACTGGCTATGGCTAAGGTAGCAGGCCCAGGACTTGCCACCGCAACAAAGGCAGCCATTAAAATCAAACCGTAATGAATGTCCTGCATTGTCCTTTTCCTTTGTTAGGCGAAATTTTAGATTTTGGCTGACAACAAGATCAAATGGTACTGCGCTTAAGCCGCACGCCATTCCATGTCATTTGACTGATCAATAAACCAGCAAGAATCAGTCCACCTGCCACTATCTGGCTGAGTGAAATCACTTCATCATAAAACCAGTAACCACCCAATATACCAAACACTGGCACCAATAGAGTCATGGGAGCCACACTGGAAATGGAGTACTTCATTATCATCTTATTCCATAACCAATAGCCCAATAAAGTGGTGGGATAAGCCTGAAACAAAGCTGAGAACAAAGCTGACTGGTTGAATTCAGTCACCAAATCAGTCACCACACTAGGACCATTCAGCGCCATAGACAAAAGCACTAATGGCACGGGGGCAAACAACATTCCCCATATATTAAAGGCAAAAATTTCACGGGTATTGGCCCATTTCACAATAACGCCATTCACACTCCAACACACCGAAGCCAATAAGACCAACACAAGGCCGCTTATAGTAATAGCGCCACCATCCGCCTGTATTATGATGAATAGCCCTATCAAGGCCAGCCCAGCACCCAGTAATTTGTTGAGTGTCAGACTTTCCTTCAATACAAAATAGCCTACCAACAAGCTACTAACAACGCTCATATCCAATAATAAAGACGCCATGCCAGCGGACAGCCCTAAACGAATCGATAAGGTTGTTAACCCCCAAACCCCCACCCCAAATGACAGCCCATAGGCAATAAGATAACGCCATTGCACATTAGGGCGCTTGATAAAAAGCACCAGTGGAAATACCGCAAAAGTAAAACGCAATGCGGTTAACATAAGAGGATCAATGTTATTCACCCCCAGTTTAATCACACTGAAGTTCAATCCCCATAAAGCCATTAAAGCGAACAACAAGCAAAAATCTCTGAGTTTCATCTCTTTCTCTCTTTTCAATACCGAAGAAGCCTGCCTAGTATCACGGCAAAACCAAAAAGAGCACAGATTCAATTTTAAATAAAAATAAGAGTACAATTTTGCTATGCTAGAGAAAATGCATAGAAGAGAGCCTTCATTTATGTCAAAACATCAGCGCTTGGCTCAACATTTTATTGAGCAAATTAACACGCAAAAACTCCCCTCGGGAGCCCGCTTACCATCCTTACGAAAAGTCACTAAGCAGCATCAGGTCAGCATGACCACAGCCACACGTGCTTATCACTATTTACAGCAAACCGGCTGGATTTATGCGCGTCCGCAGGCCGGCTATTTTGTTGCTAGCCGTATCAAGGACAGCGCTTTCCCTGCCCTTTCTAACCTATTGATGGAACAAAGAGATCCCAAGAAGTACGCTCCTAGCCGCGGTTACAATCCACATTCGGAATTTTTTAGTCCGCTGGGCACCTCTATGATTGCCCCGCAGTTATTACCCAACACAGGTTTGCAACGCAGTATCAAGCGCGTCGCACAACGGGCCAGTCAGCCGCTTTTTCAATATCCTGATATTCAAGGGGAAATGGTACTGAGAAATGCTTTAACCGAGCATTTACGTGGCTATGGTTTGCCTTTTTCTAGCCAAGAGATAGTAATCACCAATGGCTGTATCGACAGTGTCAAAAAAGCCATTGAAACCCTAACCCATGAGGGCGACACCATTGCTATTGGCTCACCTTGTTTCAGTGGACTGTTGGATTTGCTGACCACTTTATCAAGGCAAGTTATCGAAGTGCCTATTGGGCAAGATGGAATAGATTTGCCGCAATTTGAACACTTGCTAAAACAAGGTAAAGTTAAAGCCTCTTTGTTCAGCACGAATAACATCAACCCCAATGGCATCAGTTTTTCCGATCAGCAAAAGCAAGCCTTAGCCGCACTGGCCGCAAAATATCAAATCCCCATGATTGAGGACGATGTGTATTTTGAATTAAGTCACATTAAAGAAGTGCCTTTACCGGCAAAATATTGGGATCAACATGGCTATGTGATTTGGTGCGGTTCCTTTTCCAAAATTTTGGCCGAAGGCATGCGACTTGGCTGGTGCCAGCCTGGGCGCTATTTTACGGAATACATGCGCAAGCACACGCTCACCAGCTTTGGCGTGAACGGTTTAGTACAATCCTGTATGGCGGAGTTTATTAACACGGGAGAATACCGTCGCCATGTTCACAACATTCGCTATCAAATGGGACAACACATTCACCAATATCAACAAGTCTTAGCCAAAGCCTTGCCAGTAAAAGCTAAAATCAGCACGCCACAAGGCGGAATGGTGTTATGGATACAAGTGCCTGGGTTGGATGCGGTGCAATTAGAGAAGGATGCTCAGCGACTTAATATAGACATTCGCAGCGGCGCTTGTTTCAGCACCCATGACTTTTATACCGATTGTTTTCGTATCAATTGCGGCTGGCCTCTAGAAGCCCAAGCCGACAAACACAATACTCACCAGCAGCTTTTGAGTCTTTGCCAGCTTATTCACCATAGCGTGCGTTAATACTCTTCCATCATAGTAAGAGTCAGTTGTTCAAAAAAGTTGAACAGCTGACTCAAAATACTTCGTTACTTATTTTGTCACAAACTGTATATAGTATTTCTATCGTCCATAAAACATTTCAAGGTAGAAACTATGCAAGCATTTATTCAAAACATCACTCGTACTTCTTCTGGCTGGGCTAGCACTATTTTGCGCATCCCTGTTGGTTTGATTTTAATGGCCCATGGCGCACAAAAATTGTTTGGCGCATTCGGTGGTTACGGTTTAGAAGGCACAGGGCAATGGATGGCCTCAATTGGTCTTGAACCTGGCTACCTGATGGCTCTGTTGGCTGGTAGTGCAGAATTCTTTGGTGGTTTGGCGTTAGTCATTGGTTTGTTAGTTCGTCCAGCTGGTATCGCCCTCGCCTTCACCATGCTGATCGCCATCTTCTCAGTGCACTTCAGCAACGGTCTTTTCATGGCAAACAATGGTTATGAATATGCCCTAACCTTGCTAGTGGCCTGCTTATCATTGGCTTTCAGCGGCGCTGGCCCTTTGTCTGTAGACAAAGCAATTAGCAAATAAACGACCTAAGTCAAAAAAATAAAATTCGACTTCTCACATGAGAAGTCGAATTTTTTGCTTTACGGTCTTAATAAATCAGTTACTAGGCTTTCTATTTGTATTCTTGCGTTCGCAATCGAATGTTGATGCCTTACATCTTTAAATTCTTGAAACTCAGAACCTATTTCATAAAAAGACTCTGCCCCTAAATAACGTCCAAGCAGTTTTACATGAGGGCCGAGATGATTCATTTCTTCCCTAACCCCACCGACTTGAAAGCCAAACTCACCCGTTGAAGTTAGTAATACCAACACTTTTCCAAACAACATAAGCTCAATCGGAAAGTCCCCTCTTTTAAGATCGAAGGTAAAGGTATGGTTTAACCGTAAGACCTGATCAAACCAAGCCTTTAGAACAGCAGGCATGCCGTAGTTATGCATGGGCGCGGTTATCAAAATCAAATCAGCCTGTTTTACTTCTTCATAATACAAATCTGACTGCTCAAGCACTCTCTTTTGCCACTCCGAACATCCCCCTTTTTCGGTAAACGCAGCCGCCAGCCAATCCATTGAAATAAACTCAGGCGGATTATTGGCCAAGTCTCGATACACTACCTTTGTTAAATTGTTTTTTTTCATCCATGTTTGTATAAAATGTTGACCTAAAGATTTGGAAATGGATGTATGACTCGAAGATTCACCTTCAGCAAAGCGGACACTAGAGTCAATATGCAGTATATTATTCATTAAAACACCTCTGTTATTTCATAATTCTCAGAGGACAGTTTTCATTCATACATTGCATATGACAAACGATTAGATTTTTTCTACAAATAACTTTAATTCATCTATAAAGGACAATCTCGTGTTTCAGAAGTTACCCTCTCTCAAGAGTATTCGAGCTTTTGAAGCGTCTGCACGGCTTGGCAGTTTTAAAGCTGCTGCCGTAGAATTAAATGTCACACTAACAGCCGTCTCTCATCAAATTCGAGCACTTGAAGACAAGCTGAATATCAAGCTTTTTGAACGTAGAACCAGAAAAGTCATTCTAACACCGGAAGGCAAAATACTCGCAAACACCGCGTATCAATCACTACACGGGTTACTAACAAAAATTAATGCCTTAAAGAAATCCCCCAATAATTTGACAGTCAGCACAACAAACTCCTTTGCAGCGAAATGGTTAGTTCCAAATTTAAATCTGTTTCAATCACTTAACCCAGGTATCAATATCCAAATACAGGGCGAAGATGAAATAGTCGATATAGAAAATGATCGTCGCATTGATGTCGTTATTCGATATGGAGACTCTTCTGTGCTTTCTCACAAAAGCACATTAAAAAGCCACGCCTTATTTACTGAGTCCTTTTCTCTATATGCCACTCCAAGTTACTGGCAAACATGCCTTGAAGAAAAACCACCAATACAGTTTTTCGCGACTCAATGGAAAAATCCGACATTAGCGCCTCTAGACTTTAATGAGCAGTTACTTAGTACCTTCCCTCGCGCCAAAATCCAGTACTTCAATGATGAAAACTTCACAATACAAGCAGCCTTATCAGGACAAGGTATCGCTTTATTAGGCCAAGTAGCAGCAGAACACTCACTCAAAAACCACTGGCTTATGTGTGGTAAAGAAGATTATTTTTTTCAAATCCAAGGACAGGATTACTATTTAGTCATTCCTCAAAGAGTCGCGCACTTATCTTCAGTCAATGCGTTCAAGAAATGGATGTTAGAAATGGCACAATTAAAATATAACACCACATTCACTCCATAAAAATTGACCATTTAGTCCATTCATTTAAGCTAAACTATTCGGCATATTTATAAAGGAGAATGTTCTATGTCTTACCGCGCTATTAAGCTCGTGAAACGCCCTGAGCTTGAAATCACCGAAGACTTGTTTGACATGGTCACGCAAGCAATACCTCAGCCTTCAGAAGGTGAAGTGTTGGTAAAACTAACACATTTATCACTAGACCCTGCCATGCGTGGCTGGATGAGCCCTGATGAAAACAGCTATATTCCGCCAGTGAAATTAGGCGACACCATGCGCGCTAGCGGTATCGGTGAAGTCGTTGCCTCTGAAAACGATAAATTCCCCGTTGGCAGCCGTGTAATGGGGCTTATGGGCTTGACCGAATATGCACTAAGCAATGGCGACAACCTTAACCAGATCCCGAAAGAATTACCCGCCGAAGCCATTTTATCTGTGATCGCTCTGCCAGGCATCACTGCCTACCACGGTGTATTTGAAGTATTAAAACCGGAAGCAGGTCAGACGCTTATCGTCACCGCAGCGGCAGGTTCAGTTGGTTCTTTGGTAGGACAAATGGCGAAAAATAAAGGCCTGACCGTAATTGGTGTGGCCGGTTCGGATGAAAAGTGCCAGTGGCTAACCAGTGAGCTGGGCTTTGATCACGCCATTAATTATAAAGACGCAGACTTTGTTGAACAGTTACACAATGCCACGCCCAATGGTATTGATCTGTTTTTTGAAAATACCGGTGGCACAGCGCAAGGGCCAATTTTTGATCGCATGAACCCACACGGTCGTATTGCAGTATGTGGTTTGATTGCTGATTATCAGAAAGCTGAGCCGGCTCCAGGACCAAGCTGGGTAAGCATTATCAAGCGTCGATTGACTATCCAAGGCTTCACTATGCCGGATCATTTCCATCGTATTCCAGAATACGGACAAGCATTGGGCGGCATGCTAACGAAAGGGGAGTTGAAATATCGAGCTCACACCTTAAAAGGTTTAGAAAATGCCACCAGCGGTATTAACATGCTGTTTGAAGGCAAAAACCAAGGTAAGTTGATTGTAGAGCTGTAGTATTTTGCTCTCACATGGGAAAGGGAAACCAAAATGGTTTCCCTTTTTTTATTGGTTCTGTCATGAACAAACATAAGGTAACATCAATTCATTAGCGCGATACCAATAACAAAACGAGTGCTTTATATGGATTACATCATCATTGGCGGCGGTGCGGCAGGCTGCTTGTTAGCCGAACGCTTGTCTCAAAACCCGCAATGGCAAGTCACCCTTCTGGAAGCAGGCGGTTCAAATAACCACCCCTTAGTCACCATTCCCGCCGGCATTATTGGTTTAATGCGTAGCCGCAAATTTAATTGGGCATTACGCACCAAAGCCGAACCTGAATTAAACAATCGACAGTTATTTTGGCCCAGAGGCAAAGGCTTAGGTGGTAGTTCTGCCATCAATGCCATGTGTTACACCCGCGGCCAAGCCGAAGATTATGATGATTGGCAAAGACAAGGTGCTGAAGGATGGGATTACGCCAGCTTATTACCTCATTTCAAAGCCACTGAGCATTATCATAGAGGCGAAAACACTTGGCATGGAAGCGATGGCGAATTACAAGTACAAGCACTTCGACACCAGCACCCGCTTTCACAAGCTTTTGTCGACGCCTGCCAAGAATACAGTTTACCCCTTAACGCTGATTTCAATGGTGCCAAGCAATTGGGCGCAGGTTTTTATGATGTGATGCAAAATCGAGGTCAACGCTGCAGCGCGGCTCACGCTTTTCTTAATAAAGCCAAACACAGAAAGAACTTAACCATCATCTCGCAAGCGCAAGTTGAAAAGATTCAGCTACACGATAAGACCGCCACAGGCGTTTTGTATCGCAAGGACGGTAAGTCGCATTTTCTCAAAGCGGATAAAGAAATTCTTTTATCCGCTGGTGCCATTCACAGTCCGCAAATCCTCATGTTATCCGGTATTGGTGCGAGTCACGAATTAACGACTCACGGCATTAAAGTAGAACATGAACTGGCAGGAGTCGGTCAGAATTTACAAGACCATTTAGACATCAGTTTGATTCACTTAGACAAAACCCGCTCTAGCATTTCCTTTCACCCAAGCTTTTTACCACAAGGCATTAAGGCGGTGATGCAATACACCAAGCGTCGAGGTTTGCTAGCGTCGAACATGGCCGAAGCCGGTGCCTTTGTCGCCACGCAACAAGACAACTCCAGACCCGATGTACAGCTGCATTTTTTGCCTGCGGTTGAAGTGGATCACGGTCTAAATTTATGGCCCACCACTCGATACTTTGGTTACACCCTAAGGGCTTGCTTACTGCGTCCAGCCAGTCGTGGTCATATTGGTTTGCATTCCAGCTCCCCTTTCGATGCCCCCAGAATTGAAGCTAATTATTTATCCGCTGAAGAAGACATGCAGGGCATGCTAAGAGCATTCGATTGCGCCAATGAGATTTTACTACAACCAGGCTTACAGGCTTTTTCTAAACAGGCCTGGCGACCAGCTAAGAAAATACTGACAGAAGCAGAAAAGATAGACTACATACGACAACACGCGGAAAGCATTTATCACCCAGTTGGCACCTGCAAAATGGGCCAAGATGATATGTCTGTTGTCGATGAAAACCTGAAAGTGATCGGCATCGATAAGCTCCGCGTGGTTGATGCCTCCATCATGCCTACTTTGGTCAGCGGCAACACCACAGCACCCACTTTGGCGATTGCGAACAAAGCAGCGCAGCACATAATGACAAGTCAGGCTGAGAGCCTTTAATAAAAAGCAGACATAAAAAAGGGAAGCCACGGCTTCCCTTTTTTAGAATCTTTCTAGCGAACCTGACTTATTTGCCAGTCGCACGTGAAACGTATTCACCCGTACGAGTATCCACACGCAACACTTCACCAATATTGATGAAAAGAGGCACGCGAACCATGGCGCCTGTGGTTAAGAAAGCTGGTTTAGAACCACCGTTTGCGGTATCACCTTTTACACCTGGATCCGTTTCTACCACTTCTAACTCAATGAAGTTAGGCGGTGTAACCGCTAGTGGTGCACCATTGTATAAAGTCACAACGTATTTTTCTTGTTCCTTCAACCAATTCTTCGTATCGGCAATGGCATTTTCATCTGCTGCGTGTTGCTCAAACGAACCGTCAACCGCCATGAAATGCCAGAACTCACCATCTGTGTAAAGGTATTCCATATCGGTATCCATTACATCAGCTGCTTCCAAAGTATCGCCAGACTTAAAGGTACGCTCCCAAACACGACCGGTTTTCAGGTTACGCAACTTTAAACGGTTAAAGGCTTGGCCTTTACCTGGTTTTACGTGTTCGTTATCTAAAACCGCACATGGATCGCCATCAACCATTACTTTTGTGCCGCCGCGCATGTCGCTGGTAGAAATATTAGCCATACATCCTCACCGTATATGTTTAGAGAAAAAGCTCTGACTGGCGTATCATGTCAGTCTAAGATCTCTGCAAACGTTTTTATGTCATTCGGTATAAAATAGCGTTTGCAGAGATCTTTATGAGCCAAAGGCCTCATTGGCCGAAATTCGTTGGCGCAATCATAACCTAAATTAACTCAATTTTGCAGATATTTGACGTGATACCAATTCAAACTGAACAGACGCTAACTTGGTCCGAACACCTAACTCAAGCGATTACTTCTTTGCCTGAGCTCGTTGACCATCTAAGATTACCAAAAGACTTGATTCCCGAAGGCATGGCAGCACACCAAAGTTTTCGTCTGTTAGCGCCTCGTCCTTATTTATCACGCATCGAATATGGCAACCCAGACGACCCCTTATTGAAGCAAATCCTGCCTAGCCCACACGAAATGCAGATGGTTCCTGGCTATACGGCAGATCCATTAGAAGAAGCGGACCACACTCCGCAAAAAGCCATTGTCCATAAATACAAACGCCGTCTGCTGGTCATTACCACTGGCACCTGTGCGGTGAATTGTCGCTATTGTTTTCGTCGCCATTTTCCTTATGGAGACAACCAATTAGCACAAGCCGAGTGGCAGAGTGTTATCGACTACCTAGAAACTCATCCTGAGGTCAATGAAGTCATTTTAAGCGGTGGTGACCCACTGATGATGAAGGATGCCTTACTGGCGGATAAGCTACTTAAGTTAGAAGCCTTACCGCAAATCAAACGCTTACGCATTCACTCTCGTCTTCCTGTGGTCATCCCTGCTCGTATTAGCGATGCTTTGCTCACCAGCTTTTCTAAAAGCCGTTTAGACATTGTTATGGTGTGGCACATTAATCATGCTAATGAAGTTGATCAAGAAGTAATGGCGGCGGCCTTTAAGCTCAAAAAAGTTGGCGTCACTTTGTTAAATCAAGGCGTGCTGCTTAAAGGCATTAACGATACGGTCCCAGCACAAGTGGCGTTAAGCGAAGCGGTTTTCGCAGCTGGTATTCTACCCTATTACCTGTTTACACTCGACCCTGTTGCGGGCGCGGCACATTTCGACCTTTCCGTTGAAGCGGCTCAGCAACTCATGGGCAAAGTGGCCGCAGAACTGCCTGGTTATTTGGTACCAAGACTCGCCAAAGAAATTCCCGGCAAAACCGCCAAAACGGTGTTTGCTCCAATCTTTGAATCCAACTAACGCTGCAAAGCAATTCTGGCGGTTTTTACGGCTTGGCGTATCACGGTAACATTCGGCGCAAGTTGATACAGGTCGCCATTTTGCCCAACCAGCTGTCTTGGTACATGACTGGCTTTGGCTACCTCGGCATTAGCCGCTAAGTGCGCCGCCTCCCCATGAACAGGAATGGCGATTTCTGGCTGCACCCAAGAATACAGTTGTCGCAATTCATCCTGATAAGGGTGACCACTCACATGAATCGCCAGATCCGTATCTTGCTGTTGTAAGGTGCGAATCTTTTGCCCTTTAAATTGACTCACCAAACGCATAATGTCGTTTTCATTACCCGGAATCATCATGGCGGAAAACAGCACTAGATCACCGGCCTCCAGCGTCAAGTCAAAACAGTTATTTGCGGCCAAACGGTTTAAGGTTGCTCGCGGCTCGCCTTGACTGCCGGTCGCCACCGCCAACACCTCATCACGAGGTAAGTAACCAATGTGCGCGGCGTCGATTAAAGGCAAATCCTCAGGCCAATGACCGGTGGTACGAGCAATGCTGACCATATTCAGTAAAGAGCGGCCGATTAACGCTAAGTAGCGTCCCGTTTCTTGTGCCACTCGCCCGAGCGACACCAAGCGCGCCAGATTACTGCTAAAACAGCCAACGACAACGCGATTTTTTTCGCCTTTGATCGCCGCCAACAAACCTCGATAACAGTCGCTTTCAGAAAGGGAATGACCCGCTTGCAGGGCATTGGTTGAATCGCACACCATGGCGAGCATGTTTTGCTTCGCTAACGCACTAAAGCGACTGGGCACAAAGCCTTCTCCAACCACAGGTTGTTTGTCGATTTTCCAATCACCAGTATGAAACACTCGTCCGGCTGGCGTATCAATGGTCACTGAAAAAGCGTCAGGCATAGAGTGGGTTAAAGCCAACCAAGTGACCTGAAATGGACCAATCCGTTTACTCTCACCATCATCGACAATGATGATTGGCACATCTTGCTCTAAACCAACTTGAGCCAATTTACGGCGCAAGACTTCAGCGGTAAAACGCGTCGTGTAGACAGGACATTTAAAACGCCGCCATAAATAAGGCACCGCACCGACATGATCTTCATGTGCATGAGTAATCACCATACCGGCTAAACGCTCTTTTTGTTCACTGATAAAGCTAGGATCCGCGCTAACCACTTCGGATGTCAGTGCATCTTGAGACGATAAAGGTTCATTAAAAGACACACCGCAATCTACCATCAACCATTGGCCGTCATGCCCATAAAGATTCATGTTCATACCGATTTCGCCTGTGCCACCTAAAGGTAAAAACCATAAATCCTGTGGCGATGGTACTAAATGACGGATATTAACCTCCTCAGTTAACTTAGAATGGTGAGCTATACCTTTCCTATACTACGTACTTTCCGATAAGATCACAGCCTGTCTGGCAACATATCTTGTTGGGATTATGTTGCGCTAATTAACCTAAACATCACGATGGAAAATACGTTTGAATAATTTTATAGCCAAGATGGCAAAGGCGGTCTCTTTTTTAATTCTTGCAGCCTGTGTCGTTATTTTTGCTCTGTACTTAATCCAAAAATTTGGCGCGGAATACGCCGAAGAAAAAATCCAACAACGCATTACCACCGCGGGACTGCAAACCCTTATCAAATATGACTCAGTGCATCTTGACCCATTTACACTAACGCCGTCACTGGAAAACGTTCGCTTTGGTCCTAACTCTGCGCCTTGGCTTAATTTCGCTCGTATTTCGTTCAACTCTTACCTATTCAAACAACCGAATTTGGATGTGGATTTTTGGATAAAAGAGACGCCTGTCAATCAGCTCTCACGGGAGACGGCGACCTTATTTCGACAAGCAGGTCTCAAGCACGTTTTAGGCAAAGGCTCTTTTCAGTCAACACTAGACGGTGACACTCTAGAGTCTCATCTGTATTTAGACATCAAAGACGCGGGCAAGCTAAACGTCATCAGCCACACACAACTGTCAAAACAGGACCTTTCATTAGTAGATCTTCGTACTGACTTGTTAGCGTCCGTTGCATTAGGCCAGCCCGAAGCCATTTTATATCTCTACGGTGAACGGCTAAATATTGAGCAGCTGAGTGTCTCTTACCAAGATACCGGACTCGCTGAACACCTTTTTAATGATTGGTCACAGCATTCAAATGAGTGGCGAATGCTCAAACTTAGTCAGATAATAGATCAACTCAAGCTTGCTCCAGAGGACAGTCTAGATGCTCTCAATCTGGCACGAACACTCGACCAATATTTATTAGAACCAGCAACGCTATCGCTAACGTTTTCACCCAATACTGCGATGAATTTAAAGCAATTGGCTTTGATCGCAGAGCAAAAGATGTTGGCACAACAGGCCAAATTAAAGGTCACCTTGCCAGCTAACTGACAGCGGCTTAACTTACCAATCGGGCCATACAGGAGCTTGCAATGCAAAACGTGACCATCTTAGTCGACGTTCAAAATATTTATTACACCACTCGCCACAGCTTTGGCCGCTCCTTTGATTACAATGCATTTTGGCGAGAAATAACGGCCGGTAGAAATGTGGTCAAAGCCATCGCGTATGCCATTGATCGAGGGGATGAAAAACAACGTCAATTTCAAAATATTTTGCGTGCCATAGGTTTTGAAGTGAAGCTAAAACCTTTTATTCAACGCTCAGATGGTTCCGCGAAAGGCGATTGGGACGTTGGCATTACGATTGATGCCCTTGAATACGGTATCCACTCAGATGTGTTAGTACTGGCCTCTGGCGATGGCGATTTTGACTTATTAGCAAAGACACTGACGGAAAAGCATCACACAAGAGTCGAAGTGTATGGTGTTGAAGCACTTACCGCTCAGTCTTTAATCCAAGCCGCAACCCACTTCACGCCAATAGATAACAATTTGTTACTTAAATAAGTAAAACTCATCTAGTCTTTTAAGAGAGAATATGAAGCTTAAACTTGATCGTCCTTGTTTTTCTTTGAGATGTAGATAAATGAGCCCTGTTACCAACTCAATATTTAACGCGACTCGTAATACGCTTCACAAATGGCTGAGCTTAAGTACAGGCATCATTATTCTGTTTTTCTGCTTGCTCAATACCTTTATGTTAGAGCAGAGAACCTTAGGCAGCTTTCAAGTGGCACTTGCTGCGCTTAATTTTTATTTCTTCTGGGTGTCTTATCACAACAAAAGTAAAGCATGGCATCGACATGTGTTTATTATCACGCTTTGTAGTACGGCTATTCTGGCCTTTGCTTTCGCTGACTTAAGAGCAGGCTCCATCTACTGGCTTATTCTATTACCGGCTATTTTCTGTTTACTCGGTGGTGCAAAAGCGGGACTTTGCTACACCATTTTGGCGTCTTTTCCTGCCATCTTTATTATTTATTACCGATCAGACACTGACAGTTTTATTCAATACCGCTCCATTCTCAACTTTGTGCTGGCCTATTTCATGATCTACGGCGTTTGCTATCTCTATGAATTACAACAGACAAAAAACAATCAATTACTGGCAAAAATGGCGTTTGAAGACCCACTGACTGGTGCCAAAAATCGCCACGCTTTAAAGCTCTTCTTTGATCACTTTAACCGCGAAACACAAACGCTTTACATTGATACCGAATGGGCGACACGACTGCTCGTCGTTGACATTGATTTTTTCAAAACCGTGAATGATAAATGTGGTCATGAGGTTGGTGATCAGGTACTCATTGAATTATCTGAATTACTGCAGTTTTATGCAGATAAAGACAATGTGTACCGCATTGGCGGGGAGGAATTCCTCATTATTTTAAAAGATGCCTCTGCTACTCAAGCCTATGATTTTGCAGAAAACATACGTGCACGCGTGGAAAACAGCGTGTTTCGAGCCAGCCAACATCAAATCAAAATTACCGTCAGCATTGGTATCGCCAAATTACAACAAGGCCACTCGTTTAGAAAATTCCTTAAAGCGGCCGACAAAAACCTTTACTCAGCAAAACATAAAGGGCGTAATCTGGTACACCACAGCGAACTAGCGGATGAAATCAATTAATCCTCTAGTGAAATGTGTTGATATAAAGCGTCTCGACCTTATCACGTGCCCAAGGCGTACGACGTAAAAACTTTAAGCTCGACTTGACCGATGGGTCTTTTTTAAAGCAGTTAATGTTCACTAAAAAAGCCAATTCTTCCCATCCAAAATGAGCATGAAGATCGGTTACTATTTTCTCTAATGTCACTCCGTGAAGAGGGTTGTTGTCTTGTGTCTCTTTCAATTTCATCACCTTGTTTAAACCAACCAAGAGTATAACGGAATTTCACCTAAGATTGAGACACAACCGACAATCGGTATTTGACTAATGGGACAATTCCCCGAAGAATAACCACCATAACAATTAGGAGAAGCAAGCAATGGGTATTTTATCTGGTCTGAAAGGACTATTTTCGGGCGGTGAAGCGCCAGCAGAAAAAGCCGCAGACGCCATTGAGTACAATGGTTACCAAATCCTTCCCGCGCCAATGAAAGATGGGGGCCAATATCGCGTGGCCGCCACTATCACGTTAGGGGAAGGAGAAGAACAAAAGGTGCATAACTTTATTCGTTCAGACCTCATGCCAAACCGTGATGAGTGCATTGAAATCACTGTGCGTAAAGCCAAACTAACGATAGATCAGTTAGGCAAAAACCTGTTCAACTAATATTTTTTTAACAAATACTTAACAACACAAAAGAGAAGTCCCTCATGAGCGCACCATTAGGACAAGCTTGGCGTTTACTAAATCAAGGCGAAGATCAATTGGGCGCGGACTTCTATTACCGAACCTTCGCTTTCGCTGGCCCAAAAACACAGGTTCACACCACCTTGATTCATCACTTGGGGAACCAACAGGCCAGCAAAGCGATCTTGTATGTGCATGGCTACACGGATTATTTTTTTCAGGCTGGTTTAGCACAACACTTTGTTGACCAAGGGTACCGCTTTTATGCGGTAGACTTACAAGGTTATGGTCGCTCTATACGCCCTTCTACTCCCCCGAACTGGTGTGACTCGGTAGAGCAATACAGTCAAGATTTGGACATCGCTTTAGCAACCATGAAACAAGATGGCGTTGAGCAAGTCGTGATTTTGGCTCACTCAACAGGTGGTCTGGTGGTCTCCACCTATCTAGCCCACCCCTATGCTTTACCAGAGCGAGAGAGTCATTACCAAATGCCATTCCCTGAAGTGATTGGCTTAATGCTAAACAGCCCTTTTCTGGCCCTGCCATTTCCACCCGCTGTACTAAATCGCATTAGTTGGCCGATCCGTATTTTGGTTTCGGCATTACCTTTCTCTTATTTACGAGCTAAGAAAATCACCACGTATGCCACGACCTTACACTGTCGTTTTGGCGGAGAATGGGATTATCGACTCGATTGGAAACCCGCTGAAGGCTTTAATTTGTCCTTTCACTGGCTAAGAGAAATTATTCTGGCACAACGTAACTTAGCGCAACAAAGTCTGAGTATTCCGACTCTGTTTTGTCACTCTAAAATCAGTACCATTGGTAAAGACAGCGTTGTCGAAACGCAACAAGGCGATGGCGTGTTGGACGTAGACAGCATGAAGCAAGCCGCTGAAAAAAGCTTTACCAACCTAACAGAAGTGGTGATTGATAAAGGCTTCCATGATTTGTACTTATCTCATGAAACAGCGAGAGAGGAATATCTACAGGCCATGGACAATTGGTTGGCGCAACTTACCACCACAAAGTAAGCAGCACCGAGACAGATTAGCTGCCTTGACGACGCATCACCCAATCCAGCAGAACAGTCGGCAAAACACGTTTCATCAAAGCGGCAGCATAAGTTGGTGTGGTCACATAATAACGCGCTTTCGGATGCGGCGATTCCAGCGCATGAATCAGCTTTTTCACTACGGCACTGGCTGGCAGAGTTTGTGATGATGTCACGCCTTCCTTACTCAAACGAGCAATGGCTTCTTGATAACCCTGCTGGTGACGACTAGCCTCGATATCAATGTTGTCTTTTAACGCTTGCAAAGCATTCGCACGAAAACGACTTTCTATTGGACCTGGCTCAATCAGACTGACTTTTAATGGCGTATCGTGCAGCTCCATTCGCAAGGTATCCGTCAGCCCTTCTAAAGCAAACTTACTGGCGTTATAAGCGCCACGGAACGGCGCAGCAACCATGCCGAGTACGGAACTGTTTTGGACAATACGACCATAACCCTGAGCCAACATCAGCTTAATTACTCGAGTGGTCAAATCATGCGTACCAAACACATTCGCTTCAAATTGTGTTCGTAGAGCTGCGACTGGCAAATCTTCCACCGCTCCAGGTTGCCCATAAGCCCCGTTATTAAATAAAGCAAACAAGTGCCCACCGGTAATCTCTAAGGTCGCAGCAAGGCCAGCCTCAATAGACGCAGGATCTGCCAAGTCTAACTGCACCACATGCTCAATCCCCTGCGACTTTAATGCTTCCACATCCTTTAGTTGGCGACAGCTGGCCACCACCAAAAAATTTCGCTGTTGCAGCATACGCACAGCTTCCAATCCAATACCGCTGGAACAGCCCGTAATCAAAACAGAATATTGCATGCTATTCATGGTGTGTCATCGCCTTTAACCAAAATACAAATGAGCTAGCATAGTAACAAATGTCAGAGGAAAGTCACGGCGAGAAGTGAACGGAAAAGCAAACAAAAAAAGCGAGCCTTAGCTCGCTTTTTAGGGTTCAAAAACTCAATCTAAAGTTCTAATGCCTTAGCATGATGCTCTAGATGTTCATCGATGAAGCTAGCGATGAAAAAATAGCTGTGATCATACCCTGGCTGACGACGTAAGGTCAGTGGGTGACCTACGGCTTCACATGCGGCCTCTAAGGCTTCAGGTTTCAGCTGTTCGACAAGAAAGTTATCGGCTTCCCCTTGGTCCACCAGCAATGGCAAGCGCTCTTTGGCGTTGGCGATCAGTAAACTCGCATCCCACTCCTGCCAAGTACTTTTGTCTTCCCCTAAATACCCTGTAAAGGCTTTTTCACCCCACGGGCAATCCGTTGGATTGACAATCGGCGCAAACGCGGAGACAGATTGATAATGCCCTGGATTTTTCAACGCACAAATCAAGGCTCCGTGACCGCCCATAGAATGACCTGAAATAGAACGCTTGTCCGTGACCGGAAAGTTCGCTTCCACCAAATGCGGCAGTTCTTGCACTACGTAGTCGTACATGTGGTACGTGTTCGAATACGGCGCGACCGTCGCATTCAAGTAAAAGCCCGCTGCTGAGCCAAAGTCGTAGCTGTCGTGTTCGCCTGGGTAATCCGTGCCACGAGGGCTGGTATCTGGACACACAATAGCAAGCCCCAGTTCCGCTGCTTTGCGAAATGCACCGGCTTTTTGAGTAAAGTTTTCATCGGTACAGGTTAAACCTGATAACCAATACAAAACGGGCACTGATTGATTTTCTGCTTGAGGGGGAAGATAAATCGCAAACGTCATGTCGCCCTTAACGGACAAACTCTCATGTTTGTAACGCTTTAGCCAACCGCCAAAGCTTTTGGTACTGGATAGCAATTCCATACTCTTCTCCTTAACGTTAGCCATTTGCTTGTTACACAGCAAATGGCTAACGGGATTGGTTCAACTGATCTTAGCGATTACTTTTGGTCAAAAAGAATGACGGTACGAATACTCTCGCCTTTATGCATCAAGTCAAACG
Organism: Marinomonas aquiplantarum; assembly: GCF_003314975.1. GTDB lineage: Bacteria > Pseudomonadota > Gammaproteobacteria > Pseudomonadales > Marinomonadaceae > Marinomonas > Marinomonas aquiplantarum. Next base: position 133,601 of record NZ_QNRF01000002.1, on the reverse strand, counting down.
CTTCGTTGATCTGCTCAAGTGACATAGTGTGTGTCACAAACGGGTCAATTTCGATCTTGCCGTTCATGTAATCTTCTACGTAGCCAGGTAATTGGCTGCGACCTTTTACACCACCAAAAGCAGAACCTTTCCAGACTCGACCCGTGACCAATTGGAACGGACGGGTAGAGATTTCTTGTCCAGCCCCGGCCACACCAATGATAATAGACTCGCCCCAACCTTTATGGCAGCACTCAAGCGCAGAACGCATGACTTGTACGTTGCCGATACACTCAAACGAATAATCCACACCACCGTCGGTCATTTCCACGATGACTTCTTGGATAGACTTGTCGAAGTTTTTCGGATTAACACAATCTGTCGCACCAAATTGTTCCGCCATTTCAAACTTAGATTCGTTGATATCGATAGCAATAATGCGAGAAGCCCCCGCCATACGAGCACCTTGGATACATGACAGACCAATGCCGCCAAGACCAAAGATAGCAACGGTATCGCCTTTTTCCACTTTCGCTGTGTTGAGAACGGCACCGATACCCGTGGTAATACCGCAACCTAGCAAGCAAACTTTTTCTAATGGCGCATCAACATGGATTTTTGCCAAAGAAATTTCAGGAACCACACTGTACTCAGAAAAAGTTGAGGTGCCCATGTAATGGAAAATAGGTTCGCCATTAATGCTGAAACGGCTCGTGCCATCTGGCATAAGACCCTTGCCTTGTGTTTCACGAACCGCTTGGCAAAGGTTGGTTTTGCCTGATTTACAGAACTTACACTCGCCACATTCTGCTGTGTACAGTGGGATAACATGATCGCCCACTTTTAGAGTTGTCACACCTTCGCCAACGGCTTCAACAACACCCGCGCCTTCATGACCTAAGATCGCTGGGAAAATGCCTTCTGGGTCTTCGCCAGACAAGGTAAAGGCATCAGTGTGACAAACACCCGTTGCCACCATGCGAACTAATACTTCGCCCGCCTGTGGGTCCTGTACATCTACTTCCTCAATTTTTAACGGCTGGCCTGGTCCCCAAGCAACTGCTGCTTTACATTTCATTGTGTACTCCAAAATCAGTTTGAATTCGATACTTTCTACATCAAGTAAGAGGAGTGTAGTCGTAAATCATTCAGACGATAATGCTCATATTGGCAAATTATTATTGTTATATAGCAACAATAATTTCAATATACTCTAATATAGTTATAATATAACACTTCAATTAGACCAATCGAGAGTGCCATCATGAAAAACTGGGAAGCAATGGAAGCCTTTGTGGAAGTCGTTCGACAAGGCAGTTTTTCGGCTGCCGCTATCAAATTAAGTGTCTCGGCTTCTCACATCAGTCGCTTAGTAACGCAACTGGAATCCGAGCTTGGCTGCACACTCTTGTTTCGCACCACACGACGCATTCGCTTAAGTGAAGCGGGTGAATTGTATTATCAACATTGTCGTGACTTACCCGCCGCCCTCACTAGCGCTGAAGAAGTCATTTCTTCATTAAACCAAGCGCCAATAGGTAGCTTCAAAATGACTTGCGCTACTACCTTTGGTGAACGATACATAGCCCCCGTCATGAACGACTTTTTAACGACCCACCCAAAAATCGAACTGGACCTGCACCTTACTAACCGCGCCGTGGATTTGATTGAAGAGAACTACGATCTGGCCATCCGTATGGGCGCGATGAAAGACTCTAGTCTACTGTCAAGACGACTTTGTGATCGCAAAGAATACTTGTGCGCTTCTCGTGAATACATTGATCAATATGGTATCCCGCACACCTTATCTGAGCTCAGTAAACATAAGTGTTTGATTGGCTCTAAAAATCACTGGTTGTTTCAACAAAATGGCCAACGAAAAGAAGTTAAAATCAGTAGCCAATGGCGTAGCAACTCGGGTTTAGCCCTGTTAGATGCGGTAAAAAAAGGGTTAGGGATTGCTCAGTTGCCTGATTATTACGTGCAAGAAGAATTCGATTCTGGTCGACTTGTACCCTTATTATCGCAATATCAATACCCTTACAGTGGCGTTTGGTTGGTGTACCCAAAAGTCCAGCACCCTTCTCCAAAACTAAAAGCCATTTGCGATTATTTAATCCACTGCTTTAAAGATAATGCGCCATTTAAACCAGCGCAGGCCTATGATTAAATAGGCCGCAAAATTGCTTGAGAGTTTGCTATGTTTGCACAAGAAGATCTAATCCAAGTCGCCCGCCAAACCATGCCCTTTGGCAAATATCAGGGACGCACCTTAATCGATCTGCCGGAAGCTTATTTATTATGGTTTGCCCATGAAGGTTGGCCAAATGGCAATCTAGGAACTTGGTTACAGCTTTGCTTAGAAATCAAGATCAACGGGCTGGAAAAGTTAGTCGAACCGTTACGTTTGCCCAAGCAAACTCAGGCAGACGAACCCAAAGTACGTATTCGCTTTGATGATTAATTAATCCACTTCGCGAACAAAATACAACACTTCATCCTTTACCTCTTGGCAGGTAAAACCCGCCTTTTCAGCGACCTTAACAGACGCTAGATTGTCGCTTTTGATCTGGACAAAGAACGGGCCTGTCAGGGTCTTTAGCATGGCCAGCACCATAGGATAAGCCAAGCCTTTACCTCGCATGTCTGGCGCTATTGTCCAGGACAACAACCAGCCTTCTTGTTGACGATCAGCCCGACAACTCCCCACCGCACAATCATTTAATTGAGCCATCCACAAACAACGGTCATTGTTATGCAATGAAGCCTGTAACCAAGTTAAATGGGCCTCTTTGATAACTTTCGCAGAAGACAAAGAGGCTTGTCGAGTGGCCACATCATTGCGCCATTCCAGCAACAAGTCTGAGTCTTCCATTGTCGCAAGCCGTAATTCAACTAACACAAACATCGTCCTCTTATCCGTCATTTATTCTTTACCAAGGTGGTAGAAAGGTACAGAATTTGCTTTGCTAACAACATCTTATTAGCCAAGGTTTTATTTTCATTGAGAGCTTTAGTATGGATATTCGATTAGACGATTTAAACGGACCGGAAATCAAGGCGTTATTACAAGAACATTTAGATGACATGTATCAGACCTCTCCTGCGGAAAGCGTTCACGCATTGGACTTGTCTGAGTTAAAGCAAGCCGACATTCGAGTTTGGACCGTTTGGGAACAAAATCAATTACTCGGCTGTGGTGCATTAAAAACGCACAGCGCTGAGGAAGGGGAAATCAAATCCATGCGCACATCCAATGCCGCTCGCAATAAAGGGGTTGCCTCCACTTTGTTGCAACACATATTGAATGACGCCAAACAACAAGGTCTGACTAAAATCAGTTTAGAGACTGGCCCGCAGGACTTTTTTGCCCCCGCAAGAGCCTTATACAAAAAATATGGATTTGCAGAATGTGGACCATTCGCCGATTACCAACCCGATCCTTACAGCACCTTTATGAGCAAAACTCTGTAGCCTCAATCAGCCGTTAGACAAATAAGAAAAAGCCAGCAAAACTTGCTGGCTTGATTTCATCAATAGTGAGTGAATTGACGACAGGCAAGGGAAAACCTATCGAAGCTATTGATAAACTTACAGACCACCATGGGTCAATTTGGCAGGATCAAGCAAAGTAGTCAGCTCTTCACGACTTAAGTCGGTTTCCTCATCTGCCACATCAATCACAGGACGGCCATCTTGATAGGCTTTTTTCGCGATTTCTGCTGCTTTGGCATAGCCAATAATGGGATTCAATGCCGTTACCAATATTGGATTACGGTGCAACGCTTCATTCAGCTTGTCTTCATTTACCGTGAGCGTAGCGATGGCATTATCTGCCAACAATTGACCACTGTTCGCGAGCAATTTAATGCTGCTTAACAGGTTCTTCGCAATCACAGGTAACATGACATTCAACTCGAAATTACCCGATTGCCCACCAATGGTAATGGCGGCATCGTTACCTATCACTTGTGCAGCCACCATCGCTGTGGCTTCTGGTATGACAGGGTTTACCTTACCCGGCATGATAGATGAGCCTGGTTGTAACGCCTGTAGAGTGATTTCGCCTAAACCGGCCAGTGGACCAGAATTCATCCAACGTAAGTCATTAGCGATCTTCATATAAGTTACCGCCACCGCTTTCAGCTGACCAGACAGGGCAACAGCCGTGTCTTGCGAACCTATCAAAGCAAAAAAGTCCTGACCCGGTGAAAAAGTTTGCTTCGTTAACTCAGACAAAGCACGGGCAATACGTTGTGCAAATTCAGGATGAGCATTAATACCCGTCCCCACAGCGGTTCCACCTTGTGCTAATTGGCTGGTTTTGGTCTTGATGTAATTTAAGTTATCAATGTTGTCTTGCAGTTGTGCTGCCCAAGCATTGAAGGTTTGGTCCAAACGTACAGGCATCGCATCCATCAAATGTGTACGACCGGTTTTGGTGTAACCCGCTAGGCTTTTGCCTTTTTCAACAATGGTATTTTTCAAATGCTCCAAGGCTGGCAACAGGTGCCCAGCCAATTCCAATGTCGCGCTCACATGGATCGCACTGGGGATAATATCATTACTGCTTTGACCGAAGTTTACATGGTCATTAGGGTTGACGGTTTCACCATTATATTGGCTTGCCAAAGTTGCGATTACTTCATTCGCGTTCATATTCGAACTGGTACCAGAACCCGTTTGATACACATCCACTGGAAAATGCTGCATTAAATCATCCGCATCCAACAGTTCATTACAAGCGTTCTGGATAGCCTGTGCTTGTTTAGGTGTAATGCACTCTAGCGCTTCATTAGCCTGAGCAGCGGCCGCTTTAATTAAGATCAAAGAACGAATAAAAGCCTCAGGCATGGCTTCATTACTGATTGGAAAGTTGTTGATGGCGCGCTGAGTTTGGGCACCATAAAGGGCTTTTTCTGGTACTTCCAGTTCACCCATACTGTCTTTTTCAATGCGTGTTTTCATGCGGTTTTAGGTTCCTTTGTTTACGGCTCAAAAGAAGAGATGAAGTAATGGCTCAACACCCTAAGATTGTGTTCCATTTTGAAATAATTTCTCGCATCCTGATAGGTCACGATAAGGCGTTTGAGATGAGAAAGAGGTAAATACACTTTATCCAGACAAGTTTGTCGCCAATGTGGCGCAATATTGGTATCACACACGGTATCCAGCAACACATTAAACACTCGTTGATGCAACTCAGCCGCATCGGTAATGTTTAAACGCTCTGCATATTCTTCCGTCAAATTCAGGTAGTGATACAACACCTCTGGCGAGTCGGCACATTGGCCTGCCTGAATGGTTTGTTCAAGTACAGAAAATGGCACCAAGTAACGACTCATAGCCCTACCCTCCAAACATTATAAATGATAACTATTATCAATAATGTTCGGTCAGACTATTCCTGTCAAGAAATTGATAACGATTCTTATTAATTTTTAGTAATTAACTCTCGCGTTTTGATTGAGATCATCAAATAGCAGGCATAAAAAAGCCCCTGCTAGTAAAACAGAGGCCTTTCTGAGATCAGATGTATCAGTGGTGATGACCACCGACACCATGTGCATGACCGTGAGCAATTTCATCATTAGTCGCTTCACGTACATCAATCACTTGGATGTTAAAAGTTAAGTCTTTACCTGAAAGTGGGTGGTTGATATCAACGGTAGCGTGTTTTAGGCCCATTTTTACAATCGTTACCTGACGCACTCCTTTGTCCGTTTGCACCGTTGCCACCATACCAGGATTCCAGCGCTTAGCGCCTTGTAAATGTTTCACCGGCATTTGTTGGGTGTGATTTTCTTTGCGTTCACCATAGCCCTCTGCTGGTGTGACAGTGACTTCAAATTCTTCACCTGCGGCTTTTCCTTCCATGGCTTTTTCCAAACCAGGGATAATATTGCCATGACCGTGAAGGTAAGCAACAGGGTCTTTGCCTGCGGAAGTTTCGATCAGCTCTTCCCCACTACGGAGTGTGTAGTGAAACTGAACCACTTGATTGTCTGCAATCGACATGGGTTGTCCTCATTTCAATAAATTACTGCGGAATGCATCACGCCATTATAAGGGCTTCAATCCGCTAGAACATAGATAATTCAAGGGAATCATCTTTTATTTTAATGTCCGACACCAAAGAGGCGGCTAATTTCTCAAACGGTGAATGATTCAAGGTGTAAATAGGATGCTGATCAAAATACTGACGCAATACTTGCTCCACCCTGTCCTGTAATGACCCTAAGGCTGTCCGTATGATTTTTTCATCAAAACTGGAGCCCTTGATCGTTACTTCTGTCAGCCTTGGAGCCACTAAAAACAGGTCTTGATCTTGAATACGAATGCCAGCTTCGAACTCGGGATTTACTTGTGTAGTTAATGAAAAATTCTGCCCAAAAGCAGACACTTCGCCTGTTAAGTCACACATCAAGGCGATTGCAATGACACCACCATCGCGCTCAAGAAAATCAATATCAGCCTGCTTAATGGCAAGATTTAATGCCAATGCTTGTCCCTCAGCAGCCAATTCAAAGCGAGTGTCTTGAGCGGTTTCTATTTGCTTCGTCAAATCCTCATTGATTTTACTTTCGCTAATCCGAAAGCTATTACAAGCCATCAAGGTTAAGCTAAGTAGCGCCAACAAACTCAGACGAAGAGACGTTTTTATCAATATCATGATGCTTCCTGGTTCGCCCTCTGCATTAAAAACTCTTGGCGTTTATCAAACCAAAAACGCATAAAGTCTTCCGTTACTTTTTGTTCTATTTCCACCGCTTCATCGGTTGGACAAAACAAAGAAACGGTAAAGATATTAAACCCCTCTGGGGTAGTCGTGATGCGCACGCGTGGTTCTGGGCCTGAAATATTAATATCCAAACGCTTTTCAATTAAGCTGTTGTATCGAATGGCCACTTCGTGAAAATGCTCACTGTATTCTTTAAGCTTAGCCAATATATGTTCTTTGATTTCGAACAAATTCACTTCATCGGACTGCCTAGAAATAGAGAAACTGTGCGTGACATAACGGCGCATATAGTTCAAGTTTTGAACGGTATGGACCAATAGTACGCTATTTGGCACAACCGTTGTTCTTCCAGTATAGGCATAACTGCCACCTTTTAAGTCGACTTCAAATAAGGTCGTAGACAACCAATCACTGTCCGTCACTTCTCCTTCGAAATTGGCTACTTTAATCCAATCTCCCACTTGATATGGCCGTGTACTGGCTCGATAAAACGCCCCCACAATACAAGCTATAAACTCTTTCGTTGCAATCACCAAAGCCACCATGAAGGCCGCAATGGAAATGGCAATATTTTGCAGTTCAGACGACCAAATAAGAATCAGACCAACGACAAACAAGAAATTAAAAGAGTTGTCTGCAGCATTGATTCTTTGACGCTTTTTATCATGATCAATGTGTTGATTGAGACGAATTGCTCGTTTGGTATAACGTCGAATCAAATACACCAATAAGATTAATGCCAGAGTAAGCGCTAGCTCTACATGGTCTGTGATGATGGATAAATCCAATTGAGAAAAATCGAAAGGCATAAAGAGTCACTTCTGTACGGAAGACGATACTTTAACAATCATTCCCTGCGACAACAATAAAGTATAGACAAGATAAAAATTTATACTGTATATTTGTACAGTATAAATTTTTGTGAGGTGACTTATGTCCGTCATTATTAAATACGTCGTAGAACGCCATGGAATCGAAAAAATGACCTTTACTTCTAAAGCCGAAGCTGACGCTTACGACAAGCTACTGGATACCGCTGAAGCACTAACGCAGATTCTCAGAGATAGCCAGCTCATTGAAAACGACCAACTGCGCGAGTCATTGTCTATGTACTTAGCTGAGCATAAAAACAGTGTCATTGATGCTCTCGGCCCCAAAAAGAAAACCGTAAGCAAGAAGAAGCATGATCAGGCTTCACAAACAGAATTAGCACTGAATAAAACGCCGAAAACACCAAGCACTGCACTTGAAGACTTAGTCATTGAAACGGATGAGGAGCAACTTTATCAAGAAGAAGGAGGCTCAGATCCATTTGAAGAAGATAACTTTGATGAAAGTCATGCGGCTTAGGTTAAGTCATGCGGCTTAGGTTAAGTCATGCGGCTTAGGTTAAGTCATGCGGCTTAGGTTACGCCACATATTAGTGGTGAATCTGCAATTTTGATTGGTATAGTATTATTAAACAGGCTTACCTCTATGAGCCTGTTCTAATAACCAATCAAAAAACACTTGTGCTGCGGAAGGTAATGTCGCGCTCGACGCTTTCACTAAATAGAATGACTCACTGGCTTCAATGTTCTTATCAAAAGGAGCAATCAAGCGCCCTTCTGCAATCAGATCTTCAACCATAGACGATCTTGCCAGTGCCACACCTTGCCCCAGTTCCGCCATACGTAGCGTCGAGACTAAGGTATCAAACTGCATGCCTTTGGAAAAATCGACCTTATCTTCCCCCATAATATTAAGCCAATAACCCCAGCCTTCTTCATAGCCAAGCACATGCAATAAAGTATGATGAGCCAAATCCGCTGGCGACGCTAAGCGATTACTCTGCAACAAATCAGGTGAGCAGACGGGCATCAAGCTATCCCATGTTAGACGCTGCGACAACAAGCCTTGCCAGTCACCGTGCCCCCAACGAATTTCCATATCCTCTTCATCATCCCATTCCGCTAACCAAATATGGCTCGCATAACGAATGTCTATATGAGGATATAACGCATTGAAGTCGGCTAATTTGGGGGCCAACCAATAGCTAAAAAAGGACAAGCTACCACGCACTTTAACAATACTTTGATTATCTGGAGAGAAAATCTCGCTGGTACCGACAGACAAACGAGTAATGGCGTCTTGTACCACAGGGTAATAAGCTCGACCATCTTTGGTCAGGGTCAAACCACGAGGTAAACGTTGGAAAAGTGCCACCCCGAGATGACTTTCAAGCAAACGTATTTGTTGACTCACCGCGCCTTGGGTCAGACACAGCTCAGTCGCAGCATGAGTAAAATTAAGATGCCGAGCAGACGCTTCAAAGGTATGTAGCCAATTTAAAGGAGGGAGCGTTTTTTGATTCATACTCGTTGCCTAGCAAGTCGCCTTGATCATAGAGAGCAAGGCGACTTTAACCTAAAGCACGGTAGACATAAAGTCTAAGCGATTATAGCACTTGACCAAGGAAACGCTGTAAACGCGGGTTATCGGATTCAAAGAAACGCTCTGGCGACTCTTCAAATACCAGTTCACCATCTTCCATAAAGACAACGCGATCAGCCACTTCACGGGCAAAGCCCATTTCGTGAGTCACTACCACCATAGTCATACCGTCACTGGCAAGACTTTTCATGACATCCAACACTTCCCCAACCATTTCAGGGTCAAGGGCACTGGTTGGCTCATCAAACAACATAATTTTTGGCATCATAGCCAATGCGCGAGCAATCGCAACACGTTGCTGCTGACCACCAGACAAATGCGATGGGTAATTGTTCATACGCTCAGCCAAGCCTACACGTTTCAGTAGCTCACGGCCTTCGCTGTCTGCTTCTTTCTTAGACTTTTTCAGCACCTTGACCGGCGACAACATGACATTGCCTAACGCAGTTTTGTGCGGAAATAAGTTGAAAGATTGGAATACCATGCCCACTTCTTCACGGACTTTATTGATGTTGGTTTTTTTGTCAGTCAAACTAACATCATCAATCCGAATCGTACCTTCAGAAATGGTTTCCAGCTGATTCAAGGTGCGCAAAAAAGTCGACTTACCGGAACCACTAGGCCCAATAATAACCACTACTTCACCACGCTTGATATCCAAAGACACTTGTTTCAAAGCATGACAGCCATTTGGATAAATTTTGTCGACATTTTCGGCGCGAATAATACGCTCGTCTACTTGCTTAGTCACTGGCTGACAACCTCTTCTCTAGATATTGAATCGCCCAAGATAACGCACCCGTTAACACCAAGTACAACAGGGCCACCGTAAACCAAACTTCAAAAGGCGCGAAAGTAGAGCTCACTACTTCACGACCCGCTTTGGTCAAATCGGTAATTGAAATAACAGACACCAAAGAGGAGTCTTTAATCAAGTTAATAAACTGACCAGCCATCGGCGGTAATGTTCGCTTAAACGCCTGTGGCAAAATCACGTTTACCATGGCCTGAACATAGTTCATACCCAAACTTCGAGCCGCTTCCATTTGTCCTGGGTGGATCGATTGAATACCAGAACGAACGATCTCGGCAATATAAGCCCCAGTAAAAACAGAAAGCGCGGCGACGCCTGCTGTGAAGCGGTCCAAACTTAATACCGTACCGATAAAGAAATAGAAGATAAAAATCTGTACCAGAAGCGGCGTACCACGAATCAATTCAATATAGGTAATGGCGAGATAACGCAGTACTGGATTATGAGAAATACGAGCCAGACCGGTAAACAAGCCAATAATGACCGCAAAAACCAGTGAGACCACAGACAACTTCAGTGTAATCCATAAGCCCCAAGTAATGGGTCCAATGGTCCAACCGGTTTGCTCTGCGACTGCATCCCCTTCAAATACTAAATCACCGTCATAGATCATGGCCTCATCAAAATCCTTAATGATTAAAGGATCAAGACCCATATCGGATTCAATCGTGATGGTGTTAGTCGCATCGTCTACATAAGCAGTACCATCAAAAGGCGCACGAATTTCAGTCGGCTCGGTACTCACAATGTATTGGGGAATACGTTCCCAACGCCAAGTGTAATCAATACTTTTACTGGAGGCGTAAATGCCAAAGCCCAACCCAACTAGGATCAGCAAAAATAAGCCTTTCCATAAAAGCAGGTGTGATTTATTTTCCATCGATGAGAGGTTCCCCGTCGTGTTTCCAACTTAAATTAAGAATAGGCATCCAAACCTACTAGGACACTAGCAACCTTAACTAAGGTGAATCGCTAGCCGTTATGAAAACAAAAAGTGGCGCTGACAGCGCCACTTTTTATAACAGGAGCGGATTTTACTGGATGTTTTTCATCCATGCATCACTTACGAACCATTTGTTGTAAATTTTATCGTAAGTACCATCGCCTTTAATCTGAGTTAGGTAGTTGTTTAGGAAGTTCATGAAGTCTGGATCACCCTTACGAACGGCCATACCAAGAGGCTCGTAAGTGAAAGGAGTATCTAGGTGAACAACCTTAGACGAGTTTTGAGCGGAGTAAACTGAGTTGTATGGTAGGTCATAAACAAATGCATCAGCATTACCATTAATCACTTCCAAAGCACCTTCAGACTCTGTTTCAAACAGGTTCAGTTTCGCTTTGCTTAGGTATTTCTTCGCAGCGTAATCTGCCGTTGTGCCCAATTTAGTCGCAACTGTGTATTGGCTATTATTCAAATCACGGTATGACTTAACTTTGCCTTCCAGTTCAGGATTCAACAGAATCGTTTGACCAACAACGATGTAGGGGTCAGTAAAGTTAACTTTTAAGTTACGCTCTGCCGTGATGGTCATACCAGAAATGATGATGTCACATTTACCTGTTAACAAGGCTGGAATGATACCGTCCCAAGCTGTGTTACGTAGGTCAACTTTTACACCCATCGCTTTCGCCATTGATTTTGCGATATCCACGTCAAAGCCAACAATGTTGCCTTTTTTATCACGCATATCAAAAGGAATGTAACCCGCTTCAAGACAAACTTGTAGCTCGCCACGCGTTAGAATTTCATTCAAAGTGGATTTTTCCCAAAGGTTAATGTCTGAAGCAGACGCAACCGTTGCGCTGACCATAGCAGCAAAAGCAATCAGTACTTTTTTCATTGTTTAATGTCCCCAATTTAAATTGTGAATTGAGAAAGACGACTTACTCGAACCTTCCCAACATTTATTATCATAGTGTTATAACTGGCCGCACATAATACATAAATTCATTAAAACAGTCCTTAGGAAATACAGAATTTCTAACGTGTTCAAATGAGCTTGCGTCCTAGTGCTTCAAGCAAGCTTACCTGCAAGAAGCATTCCGAACAAACTCAAATGCCTGCTTAAGATCAGAAATTAAATCTTCTGTATCTTCAATGCCCACAGAAATTCGCACTAACCCCTCAGAAATCCCCAAAGCTTGACGCTCTTCCAAAGTATTTTCCACGTGGCTCGTGGTTCTTGCAGGACCATAAATGGTTTCAACCGCCCCCAAGTTGCCAGCACAATGCGCGTACTGTAATTGAGGCAGTAGACGCGTCACTGTCTCCATACCTCCTGAGAGCACAAAACTAACCATAGCACCAAAACCGTGCATCTGCTCACAAGCAATTTGATGTCCCTTGTGACTTGCTAACCCAGGGTAATTCACAGCCTCCACCATAGGTTCAGTCAGTAAAAATTCGGCAATGGCTTGTGCACTTGCTTGCTGCTGACGAATTCGCAGCGCTAACGTCTTGATACCACGAATAATCAAGTAAGCCGAAAATGGGTCCAATGAAGCGCCGTTAATTTCTCGGTAATGCCTAACCTTTTCCATCAAATTTTCTGCACCACAGACCAGACCACCCATAGCATCAGCATGACCACTTAGAAACTTCGTTGCACTGTGAATCACAATGTCTACCCCTAAAGCCAAAGGGCTTTGGTTCAACGGCGTGGCAAAGGTGTTATCCGCCATGACAATGGCACCTACCTTTTTAGCCGCTGCGGTTAAACGCTTAATATCGACAATTTTTAACGTCGGGTTAGTGGGTGTTTCCAGATAAAGTACATCGCAGCCTTTAGCAATTTCTGCTTCTATCTGCTCATGACTATGAGTCTCACATAACACCACCTCTACCCCCATGCGCGGTAAAAACTCTTCGAATACTTTATTCGTACCGCCATAGCTGTCTTTGGTGGACACCACACGGCTACCATTTTGTAGAAAGGTATATAGCGCACTACTAATAGCGGCCATGCCAGTACTAAAAGCCACTGCTGACTCCGCTTTTTCCAAGGAGCAGATTTTAGCTTCAAGGGTTTCAACCGTCGGGTTACTCATTCGACTATAAATAAAACCAGGAGCGTCACCTAATGCCACATCATACCAATGATCGATATCTTGATAGCCGTAAGCCGCACTCGCGACAATAGGTGTTTGCGTTGCTCGATATGGATGACCTTCCTCTTCACCACCCCATACAGCCTTAGTTCCAAGACCTATTTTTCTCTTCTCTGTCACCCTAACCACCTACTAAATTCTGACAAAATTACGCTATTAATAACGCCTACTATAAGTAAGTTATCCAATAAGTAGTAATCATCAAATTCGAGATTAAGGGTCGATTTTATTAATGGCAGATCTAGTAGTCCCTTAATGGTTATCAAGCTTTCACTCTTGTTGGAACGTTAAGCTACGTTGACCCATAAACCCAAACAAGTGATGACAGAAAAATTGCCTAAAACACCCTGCATACATTAGAGTAAATGCCCTTCTTCATTGTTATCGAGAACCGCTTTGCAAAAGAAAAAAGGCTTCGCCACCATCTCCGATGTTGCCAAACATGCCAATGTTGGCAAAACCAGTGTGTCACGATATTTAAACGGCGAGCAGAATAAACTATCAGAGCAAATGGTAGATAAAATTGCTAATGCCATCAAAACGCTGGATTACCGTCCAAACCATTCAGCTCGCATGCTAAAAGCGGGACAATCAAAATTGATTGGTCTGTTATTAGCAGATGTAACCAACCCTTATTCCATTGATGTTTTGCAAGGTATTGAAGATGTCTGTCGACAGCAGGGTTATATGTTGATGGTATGCAACACCAATAATCAGCAGGATCTACAAGCACAATATTTAAGTTTATTGGAAGCTCATCGTGTCGATGGATTAATTATCAACACAGCAGGCATGACCCCAAAACAAGTCACTCATTTTCAAACACTAAGTTGCCCATTGGTACTAGTAGACAGAATCGACACTTCTCTCGGATATGATTCAGTTGGACTGGATAATCATCAAGCCGTTACTCAAGTCTGTCAGCATCTACTCAGCGAATCTTATGATGCACTATTGGTCATCACAGAATCATTGGAAGTTGAGCCAAGGCAAGCACGAGTCGACGCAATAAGTGACTTTTGTGACCAAAACACAAGACTCCAACACCAAGTGTTTGAAATGGATAAAATGTGTGTTGATTCCATCGCACAAGCCATCACAACATTCACGGCAGAATTTCCTCAACAAAAGAAAGCCATCTTCACCACCAATGGCGTCGCTATGATGAGCACTGCAAAAGCTTTGAAGACACTTAATCTACAAATCCGCCGTGACATTGGTTTAATCGGCATTGATGATCCTGAATGGGCGCAACTATTTGAAGGCGGTATCACTGTCATGCGACAGCCTTCTAAAATCATTGGCCAAACTGCGTGTGAGCGCCTACTAACCCGCATTCAAGGCAGTCAAGAAGCACCACAACACTTAACACTTTCCGCTGAGCTTATCGTTCGAGAATCCACCTAAATAGACGACCAAAAAGCCGACCGAGTTTCACTAAGATTGAAAATGGAACCGGTTCCATTTATAGTCATTTATTCCAATAATAACGATAAACTAAAAGGGGTTTACCATGGCAAATACGCCAAGCTTTGTCACCATAGGGGAAGCCATGACCATGTTTGTGGCGAACACCCCAGGAGAATTGTCACAAGTTACTTCATTTTCCCGATCTCTTGCTGGCGCTGAAGTCAATGTCGCTATTGGTATGGCAAGGCTGGGATTTCATTCGACGTATGTCACTAAGGTCGGTAATGACAGTTTCGGCGATTTTATTAAGCAGTCGGTTCAGTATGAAAAGATTCAGACCAATTACATTTTAGAGAGCACCACCAATGCCACTGGCTTCATGCTGAAATCCAACGTCACGGACGGCAGTGACCCTAAGGTAGAGTATTACCGTCGCAACTCAGCGGCCTCCACCTTAAACGTCGACGACATTGACTCCAAGCTCTTCCTACAACAACCACACCTGCACCTTACTGGTGTTTCAGTGGCCGTTTCAGCAAGCCTCCGGCATGCTGCCAAGCAAGCGCTAAAACTAGCAAAAGAACAAGGCTGCCGGGTCTCTTTTGACACCAATTTGCGCCCTGCATTATGGCCAGACCAAGCAACCATGATTAAGGAAATCAACGACTTTGCCTTTGCCAGCGACATCATCTTACCAGGCATTGAAGAAGGGAAAATTCTAGCAGGAAGCGATCAACCAGAGGAGATTGCCAACTTTTATTTGCGCCATGGTAGTCAAGCCGTAGTGGTAAAGTTGGGCAGCAAAGGCGCCTACTTTAAAACACAGTCTGGTGAATCAGGCACAGTGATGGGGTTCCCTGTCGCCAAAGTGATTGATACGGTAGGGGCTGGCGACAGTTTTGCGGTTGGTGTGATTTCGGCTTTATTAGAAGGTAAAGATATGGCCCATGCAGCACGTCGAGGTAATTTACTAGGCTCTCTTACCGTTCAAGTTCGAGGCGACAGTGAGGGCTTACCAACAAGGAATGTACTAAGCGAATTAGAAAAGGCTGAATAAAATGAAACCCAAAGTATTGCTCTACAAACCTCTTCCTGATGACGAACGACAACGTCTTGCAACGCATTTTGACATAATGGAGTTCGATGGCTTTCATCGTGATAATGAAATTGAATTCTTAGCCGCTTTACGAGAAGCAGAAGGAATCATTGGTGGCTCAGGTATAAAACTGCCAACGGAACGACTTGAACAGGCCATCAAACTCAAAGTCGCTTCCACTATTTCCGTCGGCACAGATCAATACGACCTAGACTATCTTGCAAGTCGCAATATTCCCGTTATGCACACACCTGGAGTGCTTAATGAAACCACTGCCGATACCTTATTTACGCTTATTATGTGCACCGCTAGACGCGCTCTTGAACTATCCAACATGGTAAAGGAAGGTCGCTGGAAACATACAATAGGTCCAGAACTTTATGGCACAGATGTACATGGTAAAACACTCGGTATTATTGGTATGGGACGAATTGGTCAAGCCTTGGCAAAACGCGCGCACCTAGGTTTTGATATGAAGATTCAGTACGCCAATCGTCGTCGTAATTTGCAAGCTGAACAAGACTATAAAGCACAATATATGGACATTGATAGCTTACTTGCTAGCTCAGACTTTGTCTGCGTTATGACACCATTAACAGCGGAAACAGCAGGCATGATAGGCGAAAAGGAGTTTGCCTTAATGAAACCAGATAGCATTTTTATCAATGGTTCAAGGGGCAAGGTGATCGATGAATCGGCTTTGATAAAAGCCCTACAGACAAAACAAATTCGCGCCGCTGGCTTAGATGTTTTTCAACAAGAACCTTTGCCTGCCGATTCCCCATTATGCCAATTAGACAATGCGGTGCTCTTTCCCCACATAGGCTCAGCAACACTGGAAACTCGACATAATATGGTGGTATGTGCGGTTGATAATTTGATCCGCGCTATGTCAGGGGATTATTCACAAAACTGTGCAAATGGTCATTTATTAAAAAGCGAAGATTAGCGGCTTATCCGTCATTAATCTATGGTCTTTCTGCTATATATTACAGAGGTCAAGTCTGCAACTTTTGTGCACACTGTTAGGGATAACTTGCCGCATGCAAGCTAGGCCGAGTACAATCTGAAAAAATTTATTTAGCCGTATTTGTAGAAGGAACACTTCTTGACCACCTTAACCAATGCACTACAAGCATTAGCGGATTTTTGCCAGCAGTCTGACTCTTCTACAGCCATCACTTTCCATCGTGGTGTAGAACGAGAAGCGTTACGAGTTGACCGTTCAAGCGGGCGAATTTCCCATAAACCACACCCTAAAAGTCTTGGTTCAGCTTTAACCCATAGCGCCATTACAACAGACTACTCTGAAGCGCTTATGGAGTTCATTACACAAGTGCACCCAAGTGTGGAAGGGGTAACTCAAGAACTAGAAGACATCCATAACCTCGTTAACCACGAATTGGAGCAACTAAACGAATCCCTCTGGCCGGCCAGTATGCCGTGTTTTTTAGATGGTAACGAGGATGTACCAATTGCTTATTATGGTGAATCCAATACCGGCAAACTAAAACGAGTTTACCGTGAAGGCCTTTCCAATCGATACGGTCGTATTATGCAATGCATCGCTGGCATGCATTACAACTTCTCCTTTGATGAGAGCTTTTGGTCCTTTCTTGAAAACTATAAAGGCCATACCAATCTCTCAGAAGCCGATAAGCAAAAATTTCAGTCCGACAGCTATTTTGCTCTGATTCGGAACTTTCGACGCCACTCTTGGTTACTTTCACTCTTATTTGGTGCTTCGCCTGCCATTGACGAAAGCTTTTTAAAAGAGAAGCCTGACGCTCTTAGCACACTACAAGAGAGAACTTGGTTTGGACCAAAAGCAACCTCATTAAGAATGAGCGACTTAGGCTACCAAAATAAGGCTCAAGCGGATTTATACGTTTGCTATAATGAAGTCGATACTTACATCAGCACCATCAAAAAAGCCTTACAAACGCCTTATCAGAAGTATCAGGACATTGGCTTAAAGGTAGATGGACAATATCGTCAGCTGAATACCAACCTATTGCAGATTGAAAACGAATACTACAGCGATATTCGCCCAAAACGCGTCACTCAACCCGGTGAGCACCCAAGTGCGGCACTTCAATCTCGTGGCGTTGAGTACATCGAAGTGCGTATCATGGACCTAGATCCAAGCTCTCCAATCGGCATGCAAACCGCCACACTCTACTTTCTTGATGTATTTCTGCTGTATTGTATGTTGCGTGGTGATGAACACCTGGATGCACATGAATGCAATAAATTGAGAGAGCTGCAGCAACAAATCGCGTCCCATGGACGAGATCTGGACATGGCATTCGACTTTGGTCACGGGGGCGTGAAACTTCGTGACAAAGCTAACACTGTGATCGAAGCCTTATTGCAAGTGGCACAATTTCTTACCAGCCAAACAGGTAACACAGCATACCTAGATGCCGTCCAACAACAAGCAGATAAGCTACAAGACGAAGCAAAATTACCATCAGCACAAATGCTCAGCCTTTGCGAAAACCACCAAGGCTACCAAAACGCCATGCTGGAACTATCAAAGCAGCAACAAGCTGACTGGTTAACGCGTCCGCTTTCAGCCGAAATAAAACAAGCATTCGCCACTAAAGCGGACGCCTCTATTGAGGAACAACAGGCCATTGAAGCGGCCGATTCGTTGGACTTTGATGACTTCCTAAAAGGGTATCTCACCCCACAGTAATGCCGCTTGCAGCAGAATCAAACCTTCTTAATGACGATTTGATTCTGCTTTATCGTCTTTTTAGGCCGTCGCTCTCGCTAGCAAACAATTTTTTCCCAGCCTAATTAAAGCCATCAAAGATGGATAGCAAGCAGTTATTAACCTCCTGAACTCGACACTAACTCATGCTTTCTCAACTTAGAGAAACTCCTCCTAAAAGCGTCTTAGTATGCTATAACTTGAAGGGTAGACAGTAAAAAGGCATCCATTTTGAACCCTGCACTGAGTTAAAACAGATAATTTATGCTTATCATACAAACAGCTTGGCGACCCATAAAAAAAAGTTTAGTTGCCCTATTGGCTTCTTTTCTAATCACCCACAGTGCTTGGGCACACTCTTCATTTACGCTTATATTCGACGCTGAAATGTCTGTCATTAATGATGTAAAACAAGGTACTTATGCACAACTAGCAACCTTGGTTAAGCAACAGAGACAGCAAAAAGACAATGTCTTTTTTATTTTTGGTGGCGAAAGCTTGGGGCCTAGTATGTTATCGTCAATGGATCGTGGCTCACATATTATCGATCTATTAAATAGCCTCAGTCCCAGTGTCATGGGGGTCTCAAAACGCGAGTTCAGCTATCAAGAAGATGAGCTGACATTACGCTCTTACGAAGCCTCATTTCCAATTGTGTCTAGCAACTTGTACGACCCTTTAACAAATGGCAATCTTGAAGGTCTAAGAACCTACAGCATACTCCAACAAAACAAAGTCAGACTTGGATTTTTGTCTGTTGTTGATCCTAGCATTGCCAAAAAATACCCCACTGATCGAGTGCAGATTCTGCCCCCACAGGACGCTGTGCAGAAAACAGCTCAAACATTAAGGCAGCAAGGCATAGACTTTATTATCTTACACTACTCCTCCTACTCACCTCAGGTAGATGAATGGCTCGAACAGGGCATCATAGATCTGGCATTATTTGTTGATCAAAACTTTCATCTGACACCCTATTATAACCACCCGCATCATCCTCGTAATATGATCTTAAGTCGAGCCGCTTACGCGCTGACCTTAGACATCACACCAACCGATGCGAAACACAGTGAGTGGCAAATTACTAAGCAAGAAGTTGATCTTAGAACCTTAGTATCTAAAGCAGACGTGTTGTCTCAAGAAATGGACTACGGGAGCCGATTAAGCACCTTATTATCGAAAAATATAGGCACCACCAGCACAAACATTAACCTGGTCAGACATGATATAAGAACCACAGAAAATGCTTTTGCCAATTTTGTAGCAGATACCCTAAAAGACTTCACGGGAGCAGACATCAGTCTATTTAATAGTGGCACATTACGAGGTAATAGACTCTATCCAGCGGGTAGCCAGCTTTCTATCAAAGACATCCGCAGCATCATGCCTTATCGCAATACCATGGTATTAATTGAAGCTAAAGGTCAACAAATACTAACTGCCTTAGAACACGGTTTATCAGGTTTAGCCACAACCAGCGGACAGTTTCTTCAAGTATCAGGCCTACAGGTGATCTATGACAGCAGCCAACCCATTGGAAACAGATTAGTGTCAGTGACATTTAAAGGCAGGCCAATCGATCCCGAATTAAGCTATAAATTAGCGACCCTTGATTACCTTAAAAACGGGGGCGATGGATTTGAGATGTTTACCAAAAACCTGCATTTAGATTACAAAAAAACCACCAGCTTAATCCTGTCTGATCTAATATTAGAAAAGATATATAATGAAAAAATCATTTCCCCAAAAATAGATGGCCGATTACAAGACATACACTAAAAAAAGAGAGGAGCCTCATTTGCACTGGCCATTTAAAATAACGTTAAAAAAGCAATTCAGCCTACTCTTACTCGTTGTCATTGTGCTGTTTATTGCGGTTGGCTATGTGCTGCAGAAAAAACTCGAAGAAACCCAGAGTATTCTGCACGAACTGTCTAATAACACCCTTCCCTCTATGGCAAATGCCAGCGAAACGGCCATTTTATCCGCGGAGCTTTTTTTGGCAATTGAGCAGCTAACCAAAGCAAATAATCCTGCCGCTCGCCGTATTGCTCAACAAGAAGTCCAAATCAAAATAAATGAAACGGCCGAGCAAGCGTATAGAGCGAGAAACAATCCCACAGAAGCCCTGCAGCTAAAAAGCCTTCAAGAAGAAGTCAGCCAACTGACACAATTTATTGATCAAAAACTCAATCTAGCGGAGCAAATTGCAAATACGCTGGATCACCTTATTCACTTTCAAACCAATGCCAATCAGCACCTACTTGCCAGCCACTATAACAGCGAGGCACTCACGCTGTGGCAACTTAATTTTAGTAAAAGCAATGGGCTAGCTTATCAAAGTGCCCATTTGGAACGCCTGAATGAACTGTCATTACTCGAAAAAAAGGCCAATACCTTATTAGACACGTTGGACACCTATGCCAAGCAATCCCCTCCCAACTTGCAAGTATTTTTACGGCAATTTAATGATCAATTACGCCTAACCCTCGTCTCGGAACAAGGCTTAATTAGCCTTCAAAAGAGTTATCTTAAAATCGCCGGTCGTACCCGAGGTCGAGAACATTTCATTCGCAAATTGGTCGAAGACTACACCAACGTAAATGATCAGTTGGCCTTCAATGAAACGGCTAATTTAAAGCAAGAAGTGCTGGATTTAACAAAAGATATAGAAAAACAAAAGAACTGGCTAATGACAGCCTTACTCATTTTTGCCGCCATGATAGGGGCTATATTAGTTCACTATCGCAGAGTGATTTCTCGCCTCAAACGGTTAACGAACAAGCTTGAAGGCATGGCCACACCAAAGACCGGACACAACACTCAGGCGGATGAAATAGACGAACTGTTTGAGGCATTTGAGCACTTCTCTACCACCATCAAAGACCAAACCCATCGTTTAGAAACGCTTTCATTAACCGACAGCTTGACGAATATTGCCAATCGCCGTGCTTTTGATCAAAAACTGCAAGTCGACCTAGCCACTAGTCAGCAAGTACAAGAACCACTCTCTATCCTACTCATCGACATCGATTATTTTAAACAATATAACGATACCTATGGTCACCTTAAAGGCGATGTAGCCTTACAAAAAGTGGCCAATGTCCTACAACAAACCCTAGGTGATTACGGTCTGGTTGCTCGATACGGTGGAGAAGAATTCGTAGCGATTCTACCGAGCCATGATAGGACCGCCGCTAAAGATAAAGCACAACAAAGCATACAAGCCATCGCCACAGCCAATATTGAGCATAAGAAAAGCCATATCGCCAATCATCTAAGCATCAGCCTTGGCATCGTCACCCATTCACCAGAGCAAACAGCGGACTCTGACAGATTAATGAAACAAGCGGATCAAGCACTCTATCAATCTAAAGCACAAGGGCGTAATCAAGCAACGCACTATAATGAGTTAATCTAATGTGTGGTGGTTTGACGACGACGGATCGCTTTCAGCAACAGGGTCAAAATCACCAGAGCCACAACACCTAACACCGCCCCAGTAAAACCAACACTTGGTAAGCCCAGCAAAAAGATAGCCTGACCACCAATTAAGGCGCCTGCACCAATCCCTAAGTTAATGATACCGGAATACAGCGACATAATGATGTCTGCCGCACTGCTGTCGATGCTTAACACCTTGATCTGCATGCTAAGACCGATGATCATCATCGCTGCTCCCCAACACAATATCCCCACAATCAACCAGGTAGAATGCTGCACCGTAAAGAATAAACTCAACATACAAAAGGTAACCACAATACTACTGATCACCAGCATGAGAGTATTCGCGCGATCACCTAATTGGCTAAATAGAATACTGCCAAAAATACCTGCAACCCCAAAAAGCAACAGAATCAGCGTAGTGAAATGCTCGCTTACCAAACCTATCTGCTGGAGAAACGGCTCAATGTAGCTGTATGCAGTGTAGTGCGCTGAAAAAATCACAAAGATAAAAACATACATTCCTAACAGAATACGGTTCTTCAAAATTTCAGGCACTTTACTCAGAGAGCCAGAAAACAAGCTCGGCAACTTTGGTAACAAGCTAAACAAAACCACTGCCACTATAATCGCAATGACAGTAATCACAGCAAAGGTCATCCGCCAGCCCAATAATTGCCCGATGATTCGACCCACAGGAACACCTAGCACCATGGCCAAGCCAGTGCCTGTTGCTAACACACTGAGCGCAAAGGTTTCTTTCCCTGGTGGCGCAACACGAATCGCAATCGAAGCGGTGATTGACCAAAAGATCGCATGCGCAAAAGCAATACCAATCCGACTGACCAACAAAGCACCATAGCTCCATGCAAAGACGGTTAACAAATGGCTAACGATAAAGAGCACAAAAAGACTTAATAAAAGAGTTTTACGCTCAAAGTTACGTGTCAGCAGCATCATAGGCAAAGACATGACCGCTACAATCCAAGCGTAAATCGTCAGCATCCAACCCACTTGTGCAGGCGCAATAGCGAAGCTGTCGGCGATGTCTGATAACAGGCCGACAGGCACAAATTCAGTGGTATTAAAAATAAACGCACTGAAGCCTAGAATAAAGACACGTAAATATTGGACACGGCGGGAAACCGTCTCCTCTAGTGGGGGAATCGCAGTCATATTAATGTATGAAAAAACCTATCGAAGAGTAAGTGCAAATGAGGCGCACATTGTCCATTTTTTCACCAATAAAGAAATAGGCGAATTATGGATTTTTTCGACAAATGACGATTTAAGATAAATTAAAGAACCATAAGTTTAATTTAAGTACGTCGCTCGGCCATAAGTTCCCAAAATGCAGAAACCATGGGGTTTTTAAGGTTTTTCTGTAGAGTAAACAAACCAATATCATAGGGCGCTAATTCTGGTAGCACCGGCCATATTTTCACTCGATCTTGCAAAGGGCTGTTGTCCAATACAATCTTAGGCACCACACCTATCCCGAATCCCAAACTGACCATACTCACAATGGCCTCATTCCCTGCTACTTGAGCATAAATTTTGGGACTAATATTTTGCTGATAAAACCAATCATCAATACGATGACGCGACACCCCAGCTTCAGACAGAATCATTGGGACATTTGCCCATGCCTCAGCAGAATCTGGGGGAGTCATAGGCACACTGGGTAAATGTTGCTCATTTGGCGCAATAAACACTAAAGGAGAAAAGCTAATACCTTTAAACGCCAAACTGCGTGGCATATTGTTGGGGCGAGCGGCGATGGTTAAATCTTCTTTGCCATCCAAAATACGAGAAATGGCCTCATCCGGGTCGCCAGTATGAAGTTTAATCTCGATGCCTGGGTGCACTTGACGAAAACGATTCAACAGTTCGAACAAAAAACTGTAACTGGCTGTTACTGAGCAATAAATGCTAATTTCTCCATGCAATTGATCGGAATCGTCTAACAATTCATGGCGAATCAAGCGCCATTGACTACTCGCCTCGCGGGCATACACCAGAAATTTTTTACCTTCTTGTGTGAGGGTTACAGTACGATTATCTCGTGCAAACAAAGCAACACCCACCTCGTCTTCAAGTTGACGAATATTGCGTGATAAAGCAGAAATACTGATGTGACACTCTTCACTAGCACGACCAAAATGCAGACTTTCAGCCAAAGCTAAAAAGTGTTTAATGGCTTTAATATTCACACTAACTCACCACTTGTAGCTAATTAAACCACCATCATACCGTCCACACTGTCATGTTGCAAAAAATGGGATACTGTATTGCAAATATATCAATTTACGAAAAGATCTCAATCCATTAAAGTAACTTCCATCGGTTACCAACTGACTTTTAGCTTGGTAACAAACATTTCATATCTGTGTGTCTTCATTACGGATACCAACACAACAAATTAGGAAAGGCTTATCATGGCTAACTATTTCAATACCTTGCCGCTACGCGAGCAACTAGAACAATTGGGCAAATGTCGTTTCATGGACAGCTCTGAATTTGCTGACGGCGTAGAAGCGCTTAAAGGCAAAAAGCTTGTTGTGATCGGTTGTGGTGCTCAAGGTCTTAACCAAGGTCTTAACCTACGCGATTCTGGTCTAGACGTGTCTTACGCTTTGCGCCCTGAAGCCATTGCTCAAAAACGTCAGTCATGGAAAAACGCCACTGAAAACGGTTTTGTTGTGGGCACATATGAAGACCTAATCCCAACAGCTGACGTGGTATTGAACCTAACACCTGATAAGCAACACACGCCTGTTGTGAAAGCGGTTATGCCTCTTATGAAGCAAGGCGCTTGCCTATCTTACTCTCACGGTTTCAACATCGTAGAAGAAGGCATGCAAATCCGTGAAGACCTAACCGTTATCATGGTTGCACCTAAGTGCCCAGGTTCTGAAGTACGTGCTGAATACGTTCGTGGTTTCGGTGTTCCAACACTGATCGCAGTTCACGAAGACAATGATCCTAAAGGCGAAGGTCTTGCTCTAGCAAAAGCCTACGCTGTGGGGACTGGCGGTCACAAAGCAGGCGTTCTAATGTCTTCTTTCATCGCAGAAGTTAAATCTGACCTTATGGGTGAGCAAACGATCCTTTGTGGTATGTTGCAAACTGGTTCTATCCTTTGCTTCGACAAAATGGTTGAAGAAGGCATCGACCCAGGTTACGCCTCTAAGTTGATCCAGTTCGGTTGGGAAACCATCACGGAAGCATTGAAATACGGCGGCGTGACAAACATGCTAGATCGTCTTTCTAACCCAGCTAAGATCAAAGCATTCGATCTGTCTGAAGAGCTTAAAGTCATCATGCGTCCGCTTTACAACAAGCACCAAGACGACATCATCGACGGTACTTTCTCTCGCGTGATGATGGAAGACTGGGCGAACGATGATAAGAATCTACTAGGCTGGCGTGCAGAAACCGCTGAGACTAACTTCGAGAAAACACCAGCAGGTGACGTTGAAATCTCTGAGCAAGAGTTCTTCGATAACGGTATCTTGATGGTTGCTATGGTGAAAGCGGGTGTTGAGCTAGCATTCGAAACTATGACAGCAGCGGGCATCATCGCTGAGTCTGCTTACTACGAGTCTCTACACGAAACGCCACTAATCGCGAACACCATCGCTCGTAAGAAGCTTTACGAAATGAACGCGACAATTTCTGATACAGCAGAATACGGTTGTTACCTATACAACCACGCTTGCCTACCTTTGCTAGGTGACTTCATGAAAGGCATCAAAACGGATGTGATCGGTAAAGGTCTAGATCTTGAAGATACTGGCGTAGACAATGCTCGCTTGATCGAAGTAAATGCCGCGCTACGTAGCCACCCAGTGGAAGCCATTGGTGGAGTTCTTCGCGGTCACATGGCGGACATGAAGAAAATCGTATAAGTCGATTATTGCGATCATAACATCGCATATTAACGACTCATAACATCAAAAAGCCGAGATTATTTATAGAAATACATCTCGGCTTTTTTGTGTGTACTTTAACTCATTTACTTTTTGGAAGGCGAATATGAACTCCAGCATTCATTTAAACCAGCTCACCGTCGACTTTAATGAAGACTTTGAACTGAATGACATTCATTGGACCATACAAGCCAACCAACATTGGGTAATTACTGGTTCGAATGGCTCTGGAAAGTCTGCCCTCGCCGCCCTACTAGCCGGTATTGGTGACGTTAAACATGGCACCATAACAGGGTTGCCAAAACGCCCTGCCTTGGTTTCTTTTGAAGCACAAGCGGAGCTTATCGCCCGCGAGTTAAAAAAAGACGATGCCGACATCTTGGACGTGATTTCAGAAGGGACACCGGTTCACGAAATCCTCTTTGAGAATTGTCGAGATTCCGATTTAGCCAACGATTTGATTCAAAAATTCGGTCTTCAAACGCTACAAGATCGCGCTTTTCGCAAGCTATCAACTGGGGAAACCCGCAAGGTCATGCTGATTCGTGCCCTCTGTAGTCAACCCGATCTACTGATCCTAGATGAGCCATTTGATGGCTTAGATGCTGACACTTTAACGATGCTGCAAAATCACCTTGCGTCCATTGTAGACAGCATACCTATGGTCTTGGTATTAAATCGTTTTGATGAAATGCCTGACTTCATCACCCATGTGGCCTACATGGAAAAGTCTCACAACGATGACCATATCGACTCTGGTCGTCTGGCATTAACCATTGATAAACAAGATAAAATAGCTTTCGAGGAACTCGCTCAACTGTTCCACCTAAAGACCACTAAACTCACCATCCCAGGCATTGATACAGCAAACCAACTGCCCGAACTTGATCCAAACCAACCGCTTGTCAAACTGACAGACATCACCATAAAGTACGGTGACACGGTTATTGTCGATAAGCTCAATTGGACAATTGAAAAAGGGCAACATTGGCAGCTTAGCGGCCCAAATGGCAGTGGCAAAACAGGCGTGTTATCTCTGATCACAGGTGATCACCCACAATGTTATGTGAATGATATTTTCGTCTTCGGTTTTCAACGAGGTAACGGCGAAAGCATCTGGCAGATTAAACAGTTTATTGGTTACGTCTCAACATCACTACAATGGGAATACCGTGTCAGCACCAGTTGTCGAAATGTTATTATTTCAGGGCTTCACGACAGCATTGGTATGTACACTAAACCAAGCGATAAGCAAAAAGCCATCGCGGATCAATGGCTTGCTTTATTAGGCATGCGTGATCGAGCAGATCAGCCTTTTAACAAATTGTCTTACGGTGACCAACGTTTGTTACTCATCGCTCGCGCCATGGTCAAACATCCACCATTGTTAATTCTTGATGAACCCTGCCTTGGCTTGGACGACATGAACCGCCAACTGGTCTTAGCCTTAATCGAAAAAATCTGTTCAGGCTCAGAAACCACCGTACTGTACGTTAACCATCATGCTGAAGACAAAATTAACGGCATTGAAAACTACTTGGCGTTGAAGAAGAGTTAGGTTTACGCTTCCCAGAAACACAAAAGCCAACTCATTGAGTTGGCTTTTGCAATCTGGAAGGAGATTTAAGGAAGGTAAATGCCTACGTTGCTATAGCCTTTTCCTAGTAGGTAAGACGCATGGATACGGCTCATTACGCCTTTGCCACAGTAAAATAAGTGGGTAGTATCTGCAGGCATATCGGACCAGCCAGATTCCAGCGCAAAGAAAGGAATGGCTTTAACAGGACGGCCACTGACTTTTAATGGCTTTCTTTCTGCCTCATCAGGATGACGAATGTCTATGATGATTTCATCGCCAACCGGCATGCGTACCACAGGTACTTCGCCTTGGTACTGCTTCTCTACATCGTCCATCACATTTTGAATCGACATGACTCTCGCGTCTTCAACCGCCTTTTCTAGCACTGCGAAATCAAATTTGCCTTCTTCTCGTTCAATGCGATGCATCTTGGCTCGCGTGGTCGGCTTGACAGAAATCACACCGCAAAACTCTGGCATACTAGCGGCAAACGGCGCGGTTCCAATTTCAATCGCTTTATCTATGATTTCTTGTTTGTTAGACGTAATAAGAGGACGAATCACCAACTCATCTGTTACCTGATCGATGACTTTTAAATTGATTAAAGTTTGACTGGAAACC
Organism: Marinomonas aquiplantarum; assembly: GCF_003314975.1. GTDB lineage: Bacteria > Pseudomonadota > Gammaproteobacteria > Pseudomonadales > Marinomonadaceae > Marinomonas > Marinomonas aquiplantarum. The sequence goes on along the minus strand of NZ_QNRF01000002.1, from coordinate 105,724 downwards.
TGCGCCACACTTTCACCCGTTACCAAGGCTTTGGCTCCAACGCCTGCCATGACTTCTGACGCCGCTCTTAGCATCATACGTTTCAGTATGACACCCATTTCGGAATTATCGACCTTAGTCAGAATCTCGCCAACAACCGCTTCGAAAGGAATGGTAATGAACTTAACATTCAAAGAGGATCCGTATTTTTCCCAAATGTAATTCGAGACTTGCTTCACACCAATTTCATGGGCATCACCGCCTAGGTTGAAAAAACAAAAATGCGTTTTCAACCCACGACTCATGGTCAGATAAGAGCTCACCGTAGAATCAAAACCACCAGAGATGAGTGACAAAACAGAATCTTGTGACCCTAATGGGTAACCACCTAGCCCCTCGATACGTTGTTCAATCATCCAAACTCGACCATCGCGAATATCAATTGGGACTAAGACATCTGGATTTTTCAAGCGCACACCCAGCGCACCACTTTTGGCTTTTAGGCATCCGCCAATATAACGCTCAGCTTCAACAGAAGAGAAGTCATGCTTACCGACACGTTTTACTCTCACCGCAAACACCGCGTCTTTTAGATCCTCTGCATAGGAAGATAACGCCTCGTCGACAATGTTATCCAAGGTCGTCAGAGGGAATTCTCGAACAAACTGGAAGTGGGCTATGCCAGCCACTCGTGAAAGCGCATCCGTAAAATCCTCACGTAACTCATCACGATTAGACAATACTTCGATGAAGTCCCAGTTTCCTGCGACCACCACCTCCGAGTCATATTTCTTTAACACCAACTTGAGATTATGTCTCAACTGTTTGATGAACGCTTTTCTGACAGGACGACTTTTGATGGTAATTTCAGGGAAGAACTTAACGATAAATTTCATAGAGCTTGCGGGTTAAATACCAAGTGGTTAAAAAGAGAGCGCATTATAAAGAAAAGGACAGGGATACGAAAACTTTATATTCGCACCAAAAAAGAACATGTTGATCTTTTATGTTCATTTTTGGTGCATTATGATCGTATTGCGCCCTTTAAGTGGTCACCATTCTGTGCACAAAAAATAACCAACAAGTATATCTATTTGTTTTTTATGGTTTTTTTCATTCGCACAAACTTCTGGCACAGCTTGTGCTTTATATTGGGGAAATCGTGCTTTGCATTGAAGCACTATCAAACGAAAAGCTATTTTGCTTTAACAACGACTGGAGAATAACTATGTCAGACAAGACCCTTGCCTTGATTGCCGAGCATGACGCGAAGTGGGTTGACCTTCGTTTTACTGATTTTAAAGGTAAAGAACAGCACGTTTCAATTCCGGCTGTTACTGTTGATGAAGAGTTCTTTGAAAATGGTCAGATGTTTGATGGTTCTTCCATCGCTGGCTGGAAAGGCATTAACGAATCAGACATGATTATGATGCCACAGGATGATACGGCTATTATCGATCCTTTCACTGAAGAGCCTACTGTTATTGTTCGTTGTAACATCATCGAACCTTCTACTATGCAGGGCTATGACCGTGACCCACGTTCTGTTGCATTGCGTGCAGAAGAATTCCTAAAATCAACAGGTCTTGGCGACACGGCTTTCTTTGGTCCTGAGCCAGAGTTCTTCGTATTTGACGACGTTCGTTGGAAAGCTGACATGTCAGGCTGTTCTGTAGAAATCAATGCAGAAGAAGCCGCGTGGGCATCTAACTCTAAAATCGAAGGCGGTAACATGGGTCACCGTCCTACCGTTAAAGGCGGTTACTTCCCAGTACCACCTGTAGATTCTCATCACGACCTACGCTCTGCAATGTGTGGCGCGATGGAAACAATGGGTCTAGAAGTAGAAGTTCATCACCATGAAGTAGCAACGGCTGGTCAAAACGAAATCGGTGTTAAATTTAACACTATGGTTAAAAAAGCGGATGAAGTACAAGTGCTTAAGTACTGCGTACACAACGTTGCTCACGCTTACGGCAAAACAGCGACTTTCATGCCTAAACCTATCGTTGGTGACAACGGTTCTGGTATGCACGTTCACCAATCTTTCTGGAAAGATGGCGTTAACCAATTTGCTGGTGACCAATATGCAGGCCTATCTGAAACAGCCCTTTACTACATTGGCGGTATCATTAAGCACGCGAAAGCATTGAATGCGTTTACCAACGCTTCAACTAACTCTTACAAGCGTCTTGTTCCTGGTTTTGAAGCACCTGTTATGCTGGCTTACTCAGCTCGTAACCGTTCTGCTTCTATCCGTATTCCATACGTTGCAAGCCCTAAAGGTAAGCGTATTGAAGCACGTTTCCCTGATCCAACCGCTAACCCATACCTAGCTTTCGCCGCTATGTTGATGGCTGGCCTTGACGGTATCAAAAACAAAATTCACCCAGGCGATGCCGCTGACAAAGACCTTTACGATCTTCCAGCAGAAGAAGCATTGGCTATCCCACAAGTGGCTGGCAGCCTAGAAGAAGCGCTTAAGTGTCTAGACGAAGACCGTGAGTTCTTAACTCAAGGTGGCGTATTCTCTGATGACATGATCGATGCTTATATCGACCTGAAAACAGAAGAAGCATTGCGCGTTTCTATGACAACTCACCCTGTAGAATTCGATCTTTACTACAGCGTGTAATCCGTCATAATTTCTGATTCAAAAGCCCCGACACAGATCGGGGCTTTTTTTTGCACTAGAAAATTCAGCCGCCGTTAAATGCACTATAATTGTGCAAACATCCCCTGCATGAAAAATAAAAGACTTGATAAATAAGCGGTTTTGGATTGCCCAATGTTGGTTCGTTTTTTGCAGTTAGATTAAGGTCAGAAAAGAGGCGATGAGTGTGTACAGTTTATTAATAGATCATTTATCCACGGCAGTGGTTGAATTAAACAGCAAATTAGAGATTGAGTACCTTAATCCAGCCGCCGAAATGTTATTAGCGGTCAGTCGTCGTCGCATCTATGGAAATGACTTAAGTGCTGCTTTTCGTGAAGGTGAAGAAAGCATTGAAGCCTTAATGTCAGCCATCGAATCCGGCCACCCTTTTACTAAACGCGAAGCCGAAATTGAATGCAGCAATGGCAAAAAGTTGTTCTGTGACTACACCGTCACCCCAGTGATGGGTTCTTCTAATTTTACCGAAAGCCTGATCATTGAACTTTACCCAAGAGACAGAATGAAGCGCATCTCGAAGGAAGATGAAATCATTGCCAACCATGAGACCAGTAAAGAATTAGTACGAGGCTTAGCTCACGAAATCAAAAACCCGCTAGGCGGCATTCGCGGCGCAGCGCAATTGATCAGTCGAGCCTTTACAGATGAAGCATTAAAAGATTACACCCAAGTGATTATTGAGGAATCAGATCGATTACGAGATTTAGTCGACCGTTTACTTGGGCCACGCCAACTACCCAAGAATAAAGAGCTGAATATTCACAAAGTCATTGAGCGCGTCAGACAATTGATTTCCGTTGAAACCGATAATCAAATTAAGCTCATTCGAGACTATGATCCAAGTATTCCAGACCTAGTCGGTGACGAATCTCAATTAATACAAGCCTTGCTGAACATTACTCGAAATGCCATGCAAGCCTTAATGGCCGATGACAGCAATCACAACAAAACCATTCAAATCGTGACACGCACTTTACGCCAATTCACTATTGGCTCAAAGCGTCATCGTTTAGTCTGCAAAATCAGCATCATAGATAACGGTCCTGGTATTCCAGACAGCATTCTAAACACCTTATTTTACCCCATGGTCAGTGGCCGTGCCGATGGAACAGGATTAGGCCTTTCTATCGCCCAATCCGTGATTCACCAACATCAAGGCATTGTGGAGTGCAACAGCGAACCACAACGTACAGAATTCAACATATTAATACCCATTGAGACGACAGTCCAAGAGCAGGAGAAACACTTATGACAACTGAAGAAACCGTATGGATTGTTGATGATGACCGCTCCATTCGCTGGGTTTTAGAAAAAACGTTAGAACAAGAAGGCATTCAATGTCGTCTGTTTGATTCCGCTGAAAACCTAGTACACATGATTGACAAAGAGCAGCCCAACGCCATCATCAGTGACATTCGCATGCCAGGAATGGACGGTTTAAAACTGCTTGAAAAGCTGCAAAGTGACTACCCTTATTTGCCTGTCATCATTATGACAGCACACTCAGACTTAGAAAGTGCTGTAGCATCTTACCAAGGCGGTGCATTTGAATATTTGCCAAAGCCATTTGATGTGGAAGAAGCGGTAAGCCTAGTGAAACGCGCCATGCTCCACCATAAAAACGCCATGCCCAGTACAGAAGACATGGAAGAAGAAGTCGAGCAACAAGTCGATAAAGAAATCATTGGTGAAGCCCCTGCGATGCAGGAAGTCTTTCGTGCCATTGGCCGTTTAGCGAACTCCAACATTACAGTGCTGATTAACGGCGAATCAGGCACGGGTAAAGAGTTAGTCGCCCAAGCCCTGCACACCCACAGTCCAAGAGCCGCTAATCCTTTTATCGCTTTAAACATGGCCGCCATTCCACACGATTTGATTGAATCAGAGCTATTTGGTCATGAAAAAGGCGCCTTTACCGGAGCCAACACGCAACGACGCGGTCGCTTTGAACAAGCCAATGGCGGGACATTATTTCTAGATGAGATCGGTGATATGCCGGCTGAAACGCAAACTCGTCTATTACGCGTTCTAGCCGATGGCGAGTTTTATCGTGTCGGTGGCCATACGCCAGTTAAAGTGGATGTGCGTATCATTGCAGCCACACACCAAGACCTCGAAACCTTGGTACAGAAAGGTTCCTTCCGTGAAGATTTATTCCACCGTTTAAATGTTATTCGTGTCCACCTGCCTAAACTAGCAGAACGTCGCGAAGACATTCCAAAGTTGGCCCGTCACTTCCTGAGCCGCGCCGCTGAAGAGCTGTCGGTTGAACCTAAACAGCTAACAAAAGAAACGGAAAACTACCTTACTCAACTAGACTGGCCGGGTAATGTTCGTCAGTTGGAAAACACCTGCCGTTGGTTAATTGTTATGGCATCAGGTCGTGAAGTCTTAGTCGAAGACTTACCACCAGAGTTGTTAACCGCTGTTCCGAATGAACAACCTTTCTCTTCTTGGGAAGAAGCCTTGAAGAACTGGGTCGACAGCACCTTGGCAACGGGTCAAAAAGGCATCCTTGATCAAGCCGTGCCTAAATTCGAACGCATTATGATTGAAACGGCACTTGCTCACACCGGTGGACGTCGTCGCGACGCTTCGTTATTGCTTGGCTGGGGACGTAATACCCTGACTCGTAAAATCAAAGAGCTCAATATAGATCACGCCGAGCAAGACGACGAGTAACTCTCTCCACTTCAAAAAAAGCCAGTCACATCAAGGTGACTGGCTTCTTCTCATCTTCAAGCCAATTTAAACTTGCTTTTCCGGCCACAATCCCATACTAATTAAGGATAGGCTTTGTACACTAAAAATAGGGAAAACTCATATGTATCCAACACTTCAGTCAATGGGCGTCACCAGTATTCAAGACATTGAAAAATTCACTCTACGCTATGAAGCTGGCCATGACGTTTTAAAAATCTATTACCGTCGTGAAAAAGGCTCTTTGTTACCTAAAAGTAAAAAATTCAAGTTTGGGCGTTCAACAAAAACGGTATTGGCTGATGGTGGTCAACAAACTTATCGTCAAGTACAAGAGCCTTCTCTTGTTGTCCTACGAGCCATGGAAGAGCTTGAGCAAATCGTTGGTAAGCAGCACGAAAGCAAAGCATCTAAAGAAGATTTAATCAAAGAACTTGAGCATCTTGAAAAAGTCGTTAACAGCAAGATTAACGAAATCAAAGAAAAAATTGATGCCATGTCATAAGACTCAACTTGAGTCTTAAACTGCCCATTGGCTGAGGCTCTAAGCCCAGCCAATACTGGCTCATATCAGTCATTATCGCTACAATTCACCTCCTTTTTCCAACGTTCTTACTGGTCTATCATGAAACTCATAACCTCCACGACTGAACTTGCCAGCCTCCTTCGACAAGGTGGTGTGATTGCCTACCCTACTGAAGCTGTTTGGGGGCTAGGATGCGATCCGTTTAATCAAGCAGCGGTACAACGAATCTTAACGTTAAAATCTCGACCGCAAGCCAAAGGGTTGATCCTCATCGCTGGCGAGCCTTCTCAGCTAGAGCCATGGATGAAAACCCTATCGGAAGAGGCAGCACAGCGCTTAATCAGCACCACAGATCGCCCAACATCATGGGTTGTTCCAGACACTCAAATCACGCCAAGTTGGGTACGTGGTGAGCACCAGAGTGTTGCCATTAGACTGACACAACACCAACCAGTACAAACGCTTTGTCAGGCGTTTGGCGGCGTTATGGTATCCACCTCTGCCAACCCTGCAGGGCTTGAGCCAGCCATGACAGCAGAAGAGGTTCAGCATTACTTTGGCGACCAGATCGATGCTATTTACCAAGCACCGCTAGGGCAAGCCGATCAACCCTCTCAAGTTAAAGACATAATGACAGGCAAGTTGTTTAGAGCTTAAGCCCTCCATGTTTGATAACACTGTTGAAAACCCAAACAGTTATTCACATCCATAAAAAAACGGCGCCTTGTGCATAACAAGACGCCGTTTTTATTAACTCTTATCAGACTTAGTGACCGCCTAAATAAGCCTCTCTCACTTCAGGGTTAACCAGTAACTCATCACCGGTCCCTGACATACGAATCTCACCGTTTACCATGACATAACCACGATCAGCTAGCTTCAGAGCATGGTTGGCATTCTGCTCCACTAGAAAGATGGTCATCCCCGTACTGGCAACGTCTTTCAGAATCTCGAAGATCTGCTTCACAATAATGGGGGCCAAACCCAGACTAGGCTCATCCAATAGCAGCAGCTTCGGACGGCTCATCAAGGCTCGAGCTATCGCTAGCATTTGTTGCTCACCACCAGACATAGTAGAGGCACGTTGATTACGACGCTCTTCTAGACGTGGAAATAAGTCAAACATCTTCCGCATGTCTTCTTCCGCATGATCCATACCAATTGGGATGGTCCCCATCAACAGATTTTCTTCCACACTCATCCCTGGGAAGATACGTCGACCTTCTGGCGATTGTGCCAAGCCATGCGAAGCCACATAGTGTGACGACTTTTTAGAAATGTCTTCACCACGATAAATAATCTCACCAGAGGAAATTCTTGGCTGACCAAATATCGACATTAACAGGGTCGATTTACCCGCCCCATTCGCCCCAATTAATGTGACAATTTCCCCTTCGTTTACTGACAAAGAGACCTTTTTCAGAGCTTGAATTGGACCGTAATGAACATCAACCTCTTTAAATTCCATCAAGCTGCTCATAACGTCACCTCTTCACCTTCTTCTGCTCCCAAGTAAGCCGCGATGACTTTTGGATTCGACTTAATGTCCTCAGGACCACCTTTTGCAATCACCTCGCCGTGGTCCAAAACCACTATGTAGTCAGAGATATTCATCACCATGCCCATGTCATGCTCGATCAATAATACTGTGGTATTGTGCTGATCACGCAAAACACGAATCATCTTGGTTAAGGCTTCTGTTTCAGAAGGGTTTAAGCCCGCTGCAGGCTCATCCAGACAAACGATTTCTGGATTGGTGCACATGGCACGAGCAATCTCCAAACGACGTTGCTGACCATAAGAAAGCTCTCCAGCCAAGCGATTGGCAAAATCTTTCAGATCCACTACACCAAGCCAATAAAAAGCCCGCTCGAGCGCCTCCTCTTCTGACTTTTTATAGGCTTTGGTATTCAAAATACCAGCGATTAAACTGCGATTTGCACGCATGTGTTGCGCCACCAACAAGTTTTCAACCACCGACATTTCTTTAAACAAACGAATGTTTTGGAAAGTACGTGACAAGCCAGCGCGATTTACCAAGTGCGAACCACCAAACATCTTATATTTAAGACGCTTCGCAAAAGCAACTGGGTTTAAAAAGTCACTCGCTTGAAAGGGTTCACCCAAGACTTGAATCACACTGGTGGTTTTACCACAAGCATCCAACATAATGTTACCGCCAGTGGCTTTATAGAAACCAGTCAGACAGTTAAAAACCGTGGTTTTACCCGCACCATTTGGACCAATTAATGCTGAAACCGAGCCTCGTTTGATTTCAAAATTCACATCATTTAACGCTTTAATACCGCCAAAATGCATGACCAAATTGTCTACTTTTAAGATACTGTCTTGGCTCATTTTACATTCCCCTCACGCTGCTCTACACCAGTACGAGTCATACGCACTAGACCACGAGGTTTCCAAATCATCATTAATACCATCAACATACCGAAAGCAAGCACACGATAGTCAGCAAACTCCCTCAATAATTCAGGTGCAACGGTCAGAACAAAAGCGGCAATGACCACACCCAAGGTCGAGCCCATTCCACCTAATACGACAATGGCGAGAATCAATGCAGACTCAAAGAAAGTAAAGGATGAAGGGTTAACAAAACCTTGGTAAGTAGCAAAGAATACCCCTGCCAAACCACCAGTGGATGCACCGATCATAAAGGCTGACAGCTTCACCAACACATGATTTAAACCCAATGAACGACAGGCAATTTCATCTTCACGCAAGGCTTCCCAGGCGCGACCAATAGGCATTTTAGTAAGGCGTTTTTTAACATACAGAACCCCTAACACCACCAACAACAACACTAAATAAATAAAGATATATTTATAAACGGAGCTATAAGGGATACCAAAAAACTCATGGAAAGGCACATGTCCTTCACTAGCACGACGCTTAAACTCCATACCAAAAAAGGTTGGTAAAGGCGCGTTCATGCCATTAGGGCCTTGAGTTACTTCCGTCCAGTTGGTCAATACCAAGCGAATGATTTCACCGAAGCCAAGAGTCACAATAGCCAAGTAATCACCGTGCATACGCAACACTGGAAAGCCAAGAATGGCTCCAAATATGGCGGCAATAATGGCCGAAATCGGCAACATAGACCAAAACCCTAGTCCAAGGTGTTCATACCCCAACGCCAATCCATAAGCACCAATGGCATAAAACCCTACGAAGCCTAAATCCAATAACCCAGCAAGACCAACCACTATGTTCAAGCCAAGCCCCAACAGGACATAGATCAACCCTAAAATCACCACGGTCAAAATGTACTTCGAAGCAATAAAGGGCACGAGTAAAGCAATGACAATGGTCAGAGGAATAATCCAACGTAATTTGGATTTATGACCCGGTGGCAACACATGCACACCTTCCTCTTTTGAACTGTGTTTATATAGGAATGCAGCCCCTTTCGATGTTTGGAAAAAGACAGAAGCAGCCAAACGACCAGCCATCACTGTCAATACAATCCACATCAGACGTTCTGGCTCTGCATTAAAGTCATAACCATCTAGCACAATGCCGACAATGGGACCAAAGACGATGAGCGCCAATAACCCTGCAATAACGGCATCTATTACACTTTTTTTGTAATTAATACTTACCACTGCTTGGCTCATTACACCTTCTCCACTTCAGGTTTACCCAACAGGCCACTTGGTCGGAAGATCAAGATAATGACTAGCAAAGAGAAAGAGAAAACGTCTTTATAATCTGAGCTAATCAAGCCAGCAAACAAGGCTTCAGATAGGCCGAGAATGATGCCGCCCAACATAGCGCCAGGCAACGAACCAATGCCACCTAACACCGCAGCGGTGAAGGCTTTAATGCCAATAATAAACCCGACATAGAAATCAAAACCGCCATAATCAAGGGTTACTAGAACACCAGCTAAAGCTGCCATAGTGGCACCAATAACAAATACGGTTGAAATGATCTTGTCGGTATCTATACCCAAAATAGACGCCATTTTAGGGTCTTGTTGAGTAGCACGACACATACGACCTAATTTGGTTTTCTGGATGATATAGGTCAGCACGCCCATACCAATAAAGGAAGCACACAAAATAAACAGCTTCATATAAGTCAGCTGTACAAAGCCATCACCCACATCAAAACGAATTGCACCAGACAATAAAGTTGGCACCCCTTGCTGTTTTGCACCTTGGCTGATTTGTACATAGTTCTGCAAAATCAGCGACATACCGATGGCTGAAATTAAGATAGAAAGACGACTAGAGCCGCGCAAAGGACGGTAAGCCACACGCTCGATCACCCAGCCATAAACGCCCGTCACAAAAATCGTAAAAATGAGTGTACCTAGGATAACAACAGGAAAAGACTCAATACCAAAGAAAGAAAGCAATGCAATCGCAATTGCCGTTACATAAGCGGACACCATGTACACATCGCCGTGGGCGAAGTTGATCATACCAATGATCCCATAAACCATGGTGTACCCAATCGCAATAAGCCCATACACGGAGCCAAGGGAAAGCCCGTTAACCAGTTGCTGGAGAATGATATCCATCAAAAACCTCTTGGGAACATAAACAGAAAGGCACATGGGCCAGCGATATTCGGCCAGCCCATGATTTTTAGAGAGCAGTAAATTACATGTCTAGCATGCTGTATTTGCCTTTGTCATCCCACTCGTACATCACGTAGTCAGACACCAGCAAGTCACCTTTTTCATCAAAAGACTTGGTTCCCATAACCGTTTCCACTTTATGGCCATGTAGCCAGTCAGCGGCTTTAATCGGATCCAGATCCGCTTGTTTAAGCGCTTCCGCAACCACTTGCATCGCAGCATAGGAATACATCACATAACCTTCTGGCTCGATACCATCAGCACGGAATTGATTCACAACTTCTTTACCAGCGGCGTAAGAGGTTGGATCCGCACCAAAGGTCATCAAAACACCATCGACATACTTAGGCGAGCCAGCAACTGACACAAATTCCTCCGATACAATACCGTCACCAGAGATGAATACCGCTTTGGAACCTTGCTCACGCAATTGGCGAACAAACGGACCGGCTTCAGAGTGCAGACCACCGAAGTAAACGACGTCAGCATCAACGGAACGGATTTTCGTCACTAGGGCGTTAAAGTCTTTTTCACCACGAGTCAGACCTTCATACAGCACTTCTTTCACGCCATAAGCATTCAAAGTCGATTTCATGGCATCCGCCAAACCTTTACCGTAAGTGCCTTTGTCATGAATAACAGCGACGTTTTTTGCTCCTAGTGTGTCTACAATATAGCTGGCAGCAACATCACCTTGCTGATCATCACGACCACATACACGGAACACATTTGGCAAGCCTCGATCTGTATAACCAGGGTTAGTAGAGGCAGGCGTTACCTGTAATACACCCGCTTCTTCATAAATGTTAGAAGCTGGGATTGAAGAAGAAGAACAGAAGTGACCAACCACAGCGACGGCTTCATCAGAATCCACCAAGCGGTTAGCAACAGAGACGGCTTGCTTAGGTTCACAAGCATCATCCGCTTTTACCAGTTTAATCATTTCACCATCGATACCGCCAGCGTCGTTAATCGCTTTAGCAGCAGCGGAAGCCCCATTCCATAGCTGAGCACCAAATGCTGCATAAGCCCCTGTATGAGGACCCGCAACGCCGATGACCACGTCCGCATGCGCCAGTGTGACTGAACCTGCGACAGCAAGAGATACCAATGTTTTTCTAATTACCGCATTTGACATAAGAAAAGCCTCTACTCGTTTTGTGTTTTATCGTTATTATCCAAAAGCAAGAAGCGTTCCAATCAATACTAAACCCTAAATCTTGTATTGAAAAAGGAAACTGCCATGCAATTATTCAAGAAATGTGCACTAGAATAAAGCTACACATTAATGTTTGTTTAAAGTTTGGTCAATAGTGGTGCACTGCTATTTCCAACAAAATTAAAATAATCCACCACATAAAAACATATAGCGAGATGAATCCACTAGAAAAGCACAGAAAAATGGAATTTATGACTGACGTGAGAAAGCCTTCGCACCGCGCCATAACATGGTATGAAGACAAATAAGGAAGACTGTTGGACACTGTATTTAAAGATAGATCAATACAGCCTTTATAACTTAGTACAAAGTGCAGGAAAAAAATTGCAAAAAAGTACGGTTTTTATATCGAAAAAGTCTGGGTCACTTATTTTTTACAGCCACAGAGGGGATTGACGATTCAAGCAACTCTGAAAGTGCCACTAAGCGCACGCCATCTTGCTGTAAATCTGCCAGCCTATGCTGTAAATAGGTCATGGTTTCAGGATAAGGATGGCCAATAGCCAACGCACTTCCATGACGACGAGCCAGCTTCAATAAACGAGAAAATTGCTTGTCGATGGCTTTTTCCGTACGAATGTTATCCAAAAAAACATCTCGACGAACGGTTCTCAAGCCATGCTCTTTTGCCGTTTTCTCCGCCACGCTGTCAGGGCTGGTTAGACTGTCGATAAAAAACAGGGAACGTGCTTTCAACACTTCCATCACCCATTTCATGGATTCTAGCTTCGTTGTCAACAAACTGCCCATATGATTATTCGCCCCTTGAATCCCAGGAAGGCCTTCAAGGTCTTTAATCAGCACCGCTTTTAATTCTTGCTCAGACATCTTGGCATAAAGCCCACCTGGCCCAAGCTTTAACTCTCTTTGATTTTCCATCGGTGCATGCAATAACGTTGTACGTAATTGCGCTTGCGCCCGTGTTGCGGTTTGGTGGGCATAAGGTGTTTCAGGCAAAATAGCTAAGGCCACCTCAGTTGGTAACGCTAAAGACGATTCCATACCACGACGGTTGTACCCCAAATCATCGATTAGAATCGCAATCTTAGGAGGTTTAGGATGCTCATCCACAATTTTTTTTGTGGCCATCAAGTCAGCCTTATCGAAAGACGTTTTATCAGGCTGAGTCAGTGTTGGTGCCGATAAAACATTGGGTACTGTTTCAGGTGAGAGTAAAATTGGCGCTATGATAGGTTGCCAAGTGTGCTCTGAATCAATAATAGGATACGACTGCTCAAGACTTTTTGGCTCAGGCGAGACAGGTAAAACTGGGCCAAGCCACTCTGGCTGTTTCGGCATTTTTTGCTCAGGTAGCGCCAAATACTCACTTAAATCGAAAACCTCTTCCGTTTTAGCAGGCTGTTGCAAAGTAACATAATTGTCCACGGCCCAAGCCGCGGGCAAGAAAAACGCATTACTAAAAATAAAAAATATAAGCAAAGACGCCAGCTTAGCACCGGCGTCCATTAGACATGTTTTCACAGGGTACATCACGATTATTGAATGAGTTTAGGAAGCGTCTTTAACAAGGTGACCGCTTGGAATAATTGAAAATCTGTTTTCGCCAGTTCAGCAATGCCGGTTTCCACATCCGCACTGGTTCGCTCCTCGCCCCCAGTGCCATTACCAAGGTGGCCTTTTAACTCAGCCTCTTTGACAAAAAATTGCCCTTCATCAAAGCTCAAGCTGGCTTGCGGAACCACTAAATCTGGCTGAATCCCCTGCGCCTGAATAGAGCGACCATTTGGCGTGTAATACAAGGCTGTGGTTAATTTCACAGCATCGCCATTAGACAGTGGCACCACCGTTTGAACGGACCCTTTACCAAAAGTTTCCGTCCCTAAAATCACCGCTCGCTGATGATCTTGTAGGGCACCGGCAACAATCTCAGAGGCAGAAGCTGAGCCTTCATTAACCAATACGACCAAAGGCACTTTCTCAAATAAGGTCGTACGACGGCTTGCCACAAACTGACTTTTCGACATGTCATGACGCCCATCGGTATAAACAATCATGCCGGAATCAATAAAGGCATCTACCACGCCAACGGCACTTTGTAATACGCCGCCAGGGTTATTGCGTAAATCCAATACCACACCTTGAATGCTTTTCTCTGCTTTTAACGCTTTGATGGCGTTATTAAACTCATCAGCGGTATCACTTTGGAACTGACTGATACGGAAATACGCAATGGCATCTTCCAACCATTTATAGGAAACACTAGCATCTTCAACCAAACGTCGCGTCAATTCAAATTGCTGAATCTCACCATTGCGTTCAATATCTAGACTCACCTCAGTGCCCACCTCGCCTCGCATCAAGGTGATGATATCCTGCATCCCTAAATCTGTAATCAGTGTGTTGTTAATACGCACGATCACATCACCCGGTAAAATCCCAGCTTCAGAGGCGGCGGAACCATCAATTGGCGTGACAACCGTCAGACGCTTGTCTTTCATCTCTACTTCAACACCAATGCCTGCATAATTACCTGACGTCAGCTCATTAAATTCAACCAACTCAGTTTTGGTAAAGTACTCAGAATGAGGATCAAGCCCTGCCGCCATGCCTTTTAAGGCCTTATGAAGAATTTCCTCATCTGACATGACTTCAACATACCCTTCACGAATGGTTTCGAAGGTTTCAACGAAGGATTGGATTTCCGCCGTGGGTAAAACAGAATCTTGGTTTGCGTCAGCAGCAAAAGCAACGGGCGTAAAACTCGCCAACAAACATACCGACATGCCATAACGCAGAAAATTGACCATATTCATTCCTATAAACTGTTCTTTAACCTGATACCCAAGACAATGGGTTCAGCGGCGCACCATTGTGTCGTATCGCAAAGAATAAGGCGCTATCAGGGCGACCACCTGTACTACCAGCCATGGCTACAATATCATTAGCGCCAACCCATTCGCCAACTTCTTTTAGTAAACTTTGATTATAACCGTACATAGACATATAGCCGTCACCATGGTCCAAAATCAGCAAAAAGCCAAAACCACGCATCCAATCCGCGAACACCACTCGACCTTGTGAAATCGCTCGCACTGGATCACCCTCTTGAGCTTTTAGAGTGACGCCCCCTAAATCAATACCGCCACTCGAAGGCAGTTTTGCCATACGTTTTAATGGGTTAACTAACTGACCGCGAAGCGAAGCAAAGGGAATTTCAGGGTCGGGGATTTGAATATCGGCTAAGGCTTCTTCCAATTGCTGCAACAAAGCTTGTAGGTTTTGCTGGTCTTGTTTCAACTGCTTAGCTTTTTGACCCCCTTTGGCAAGGTCACTGTCCAACTTAGCCAACAAGGTACGTCGCTGAGACTGCTGAGAAAGTAAGCTTTTACGTTGTGCTTTCAGCTCCACTTCTTCTCGCGCTTGCTGGGCACGATGACTGCGAATGCTTTTTTCAACCAAATTGAGATCATTCACTTCGGTAATAAAACCATTAATCAATGACTGACGAGCATTCGAAAAGTAACGGTTATACTGCACTAATCGCTGTGCATCTTCTGAATTATCACCGTTTAAAAAGAGCTTAATACTTTCTTCTTTGCCTGAACGATAAACCGCCCTTAATTGGGCGGCTATTTGATCATTTTGTTGCTGGATGCTTAATTGCAGAGACCGTTGTTGAATCCTCAACTCACTCAGCTGCTGTTCGCCTTTTTTGAGACTGTCTTGAATGCTTTGGATCTTCTTCAAGAGCTCTTGAATGTCTTTCTCTTTTCCTTCGAGTTGCTTTTCCACATCCGAACGTTCTGATTTGATTTCTTTCAGCCAGCTATTGAGCTTTTTCAAATCTTTTTGCAAAGCTTGAATCTGCTGTTTCGCTTCCTCTGGCGTCTGTGGTTCCCCTGCCGCCAAGCTCACGCTTGGTAGCAGAAGAAAGCACAATAGAAATGAACGTATAAACCCTATCATTATGGCCTCATGAGCGCGTTAAAAGACTCACGCCTGTCATTTCGCTAGGAATGTCCATGCCCATCATATCCAACAAAGTGGGTGCTAGGTCACACAAAGAGCCTTCGTTAAGACCAACACCTTGAGCCGCTGAATACAACACTAAAGGCACAGGACCATTTGTGTGCGATGTCAAAGGCTGGCTACCATCTTCACTTAACATTTGCTCAACGTTACCATGATCCGCCGTAATCAAACATTGTCCGCCGTTCACGTCTAATGCCGCCATAATTCGACCAAGGCAGGCATCCACTGCTTCCACCGCTTTTACCGCAGCGTCAAAAATACCACTGTGCCCTACCATGTCGCCGTTGGCGAAATTACAAATGATGGTGTCGTATTTGCCAGCTTCGATCACTTCCACCAGCTTATCTGTGACTTCTGGGGCACTCATTTCTGGCTGTAAGTCATAGGTTGCGACATTGGGTGATGGAATCAATTCACGCTCCTCACCATCAAACAACGCTTCCTCACCACCATTAAAGAAGAAAGTAACGTGTGCGTATTTTTCGGTTTCCGCAATACGTAATTGCTTCTTGCCTTGGTTCGCTAACACTTCACCCAAAGTATTTTTTAGTGACTCGGGTGGGAACGCCACATCTGCTGCAATATCAGACGCATACTCTGTAAAGGTCACGAAAGCAGAAAGGGTTGGCAACACTTCACGCGCAAAACCATCGAAGCTTGGATCCGTAAAGGCACGCGTCAATTGACGAGCGCGATCTGGACGGAAGTTAGCAAACACGATGGCGTCACCATCTTCAACCTTAACGGCGTCTCCAATCACAGACGCTTTTACAAATTCATCGTTTTCGTCTCGCTCGTAAGCCGCTTGAACCGCTTGTTCAGCCGTCTCGGCTTGAAACTCACCTTTACCTAATACAATGGCATCGTACGCAGTTTGAACTCGCTCCCAACGATTGTCTCGGTCCATGGCGTAGTAACGCCCGGTCAAGGTCGCGATTTTACCAACGCCCAATTCAACCAGCTTACTCTCAAGTTCTGCAACTGGCGTTTGTGCAGAACGAGGCGGCGTATCGCGACCATCCGTAAAGCCGTGTACATAAATGGCTTTCGCGCCACGCTTCGCAGCCAACTCACACATTGCCATGATTTGTTCGTGATGACTGTGTACACCACCATCCGATAACAAGCCTAAAATATGAACGGCTTTTCCGGCTGCTACGGCTTTATCTACAGCATTCACCAATGCAGAATTTTCAAAAAACGAACCATCTTCAATGGCTTTACCGATGCGTGTGAAGTTTTGATAAACCACTCGACCCGCACCAAGGTTCATGTGACCCACTTCTGAGTTGCCCATCTGACCATCAGGTAAGCCCACGGCTAAACCAGACGTTTTGATCAAAGTATGAGGGTAATTTGCCCAAAGCTTGTCCCAGTTAGGTGTATTTGCTGCTTCAATCGCGTTGGATTTAGAGGTTTCACTGTAGCCCCACCCATCAAGGATGAAAAGTGCTGTGGTTTTTTTGTTCATGGTAATCTATCCCGTAAATTGATCATGATTATTATTTGATACTATCACAGGCATGTAATTTTGTTACAGACTGCCCAACCTATTCAGGCCATTAATTTTGTTTATGGTGCTCTAACGTCGCTAAAAGCCAATCACGAAAAACCACCACTTGTTCAAGGTCGGCCTTATCAACTGGATACGACAGCAGGTATTCATGGGGCGTCGCCACAGGCCCACCAAACGGTGCGACCAGTTCACCACTGGCCAGACTTTTTTGCGCTAAAATACAAGGTAAAATAGCCACCCCCATGCTGTTCTTCGCGGCTTCCAAAAGCATATGAAAATGCGCAAACGAAGCCCCCGCAAACGAACCACTTTCTAAACCTTGCGATACCATCCAATCTGGCCATGCATTAATTCTCGACGACAAATGCAAAAATGGAAATTGAGTCACATCTTCTGCTTGCCAGACAGACTTACTCACGTCCATTCGTTCTAGCAACAACGGAGAGCACACAGCTAAAACATCTTCTCTCATTAACTGGTGAGACACGGCTCTCGGCCAGTGATCGCCACCGTAATGCAAAATCACATCCACCGCATCAGGGTCGATTTTAGCAGCATCGTCTAATGAACGAACTTTGATTTGGAACTGTGGATGAAGGCGCTGAAACTCGGCTAACAATGGCATTAACCAATATGATGCTAAGGTAGGTAAAGCCGATAAGGTTAAAGTGGTTTTTTCGTCTTCACGATGTAACATTCGTAACGAGGCGTTTTCCATTCGATCCAGCAGAGGTACGACTTCTTTATAATAAGCCGCCCCTGTTCCCGTCAGCACCAGTCGCTTATTAAGCCGAATAAAAAGGTCGCGGGAAAGAAACTCTTCAAGATTGCGAATTTGACGACTGACGGCACTTTGAGTCAAATGCAACTCTTCTGCAGCCTTGGTAAAGCTTAAATGTCTAACCGACGCTTCAAAACACTTCAAAGCCGTAGAGGATGGGATATAACGACGCATGCTAGGCGCTACTCATTCGCTGGAAACATAAGTCAACCACTGTATCCTATAACGCCAAAATTCCCAACCAGTAATAAGCAAATAACGCGTAAAATCGCACCAAAAAGATGCAAGCATTTCAACAACCGCTAACGCAAAGCATGTACTTGCTGTCCAAGGTGATACGTTTGCGCCCCCAGTTCATAAAAAATTCGTTGAATTTCACGAAATGGAATGTCTTTAAGCTTTGTCATCGGTATGGACAACGTTTCTCGTTGCCCCGTTATCCATTGCGCTAATTCCATCCCCATCACAGTACCGGGGCCAATACCTCGTCCACTGTAGCCAGAAATGCTCAACAAACCTTCTTTCAGCTGCTGACAATGAGGCAAGTGATCTGCACTGTAGGCAATATTTCCCGTCCAACTGTACTCCCAAGCCAATTCGCCCAGCGCAGGAAAGAGCTCTCTTACTCTTTGGGATGCCCAATTTGACAAGACTCGCCCTTCTGCTCCCATGCCGCCAAAAATCAGCCGTCCTCGCTGGTCTAAACGAAAAGAACTCATCACAGTACAAGTGTCCCAAACGCCCTCTTTATTAGGCAACACCTGAGCCAACTGAGAAGAAGTTAATGGCTGGCTCGCTAATTGAGAGTATGCGATGGGGACAAATTTACTCGACTGATTCGCTACACCATGTTGGCAGTAGGCATTAGTGGCTAAAATCACCTTATTGGCTGCCACTTCCCCATGCGGTGTTTTGACTAACCAGTTGCCTTGCGATGACGTCAAATCGGTCACAGGGGAACACTCAAATAATTTCGCCCCTTCTTTTAAAGCGGCTTTGGCCAACCCTCGAACATAAGACAAGGGCTGAATGGTTCCCGCTCTGGGATCAAACAAAGCTCCATTAAACTTATCTGAGCCGATGCGCGCTTGAGCGTCTTTTGCAGCCAATAAACTAACAGGTGCCCCACGCTGTTTTAACTGAGCAAAACGACGCTCTAATTGCGCCAAGCCTGCCTGACCAACGCCCGCATGCAAAGTGCCATTACGAGTCGCCTCACAATCAATGTCATATTCCTCAATGAGTTTAAATACAAACTCTGGTGCCGCTGCAAGTGCATCATACATTTGACGCCCAGCCTCTTTGCCAAGCTGTTTATCGAGTAAATCCGGTTCTAGCCACACTCCGGCATTGACCAAGCCCACATTCCGCCCTGAGCCACCGTAACCAAGCTCATCCGCTTCCAGTAATAGCACCGCAATACCTTCTTTTGCCAAATGCAATGCCGTCGATAGCCCAGTAAAACCACCACCAACAATCACCACATCGACCTGATGCGATCCCTCTAAAGCTCTCAACTGAGGTGCATCTGTCGCACTTGCTCGCCACAGGGACTGACAACCGGATCCCATCATTTTTCAACCCCCACTAAGCCGGACCAAATTCACTCAAAGACAATGCCTTGTGCTAACGGTAAGTCACCACCATAGTTCACGGTATTGGTTGTACGGCGCATATAATTTCGCCAAGCATCAGAGCCTGATTCACGACCACCGCCGGTGTCTTTCTCGCCACCGAATGCGCCACCGATCTCAGCGCCAGAAGTACCAATATTGACGTTCGCGATCCCACAGTCAGATCCCGCTGGCGACATAAAGAATTCGGCTTCACGCATGCTCTCTGTGAAGACGGCTGACGACAAGCCCTGCGGCACTTCATTTTGGATTTCAATGGCATCCGCAAAATCTGTGTACGTTAGAACATATAAAATGGGCGCGAAGGTTTCTTCATGAACAATTGGGGCGTCATGTGAAATGCGAACAATGGCCGGTTTGACATAATAACCACCCTGAGGCACGCCTTCGGTGACACGTTCACCACCACACACAATCTCACCACCTTGTCGCTTCGCCGACTCAAGAGCCGTCTGCATCCGTTGATAACTTCCCGCATCAATTAATGGCCCAACCAAAGTGCCCTCTGCCAAAGGATTACCAATCGGCAAAGACGAATAAGATTTCGCCAAGCGAGACACTAAGCCATCCACAATATCGTCATGACAAATCAAACGTCGCAACGTCGTACAACGCTGCCCTGCGGTGCCTGCCGCAGAAAACACAATGGCGCGTAATGCCAAATCTAAATCCGCTGTGTCTGAGACAATCATCGCATTGTTACCACCTAGTTCGAGCAATGAGCGACCTAAACGCGCAGCCACCGTTTGAGCCACGGCGCGTCCCATGGCAGTCGACCCTGTCGCCGACACAAGTGGAAAGGTGTCACTCGCGGCAATGGCTTCGCCAAGGTCACGGTCGCCAATCATCACAGAAACAGAGGCTTTAGGCATGTCAGGCATATCCGCCAACACATTCTGCGCAATTTGATACATAGCCAAAGCACAAAGTGGCGCCTTTTCAGACGGCTTGAGCAAGATTGGATCACCACAAATTAGCCCTAACATGGCATTCCAAGACCAAACCGCCATAGGGAAATTAAAGGCTGTAATCACCGCCACAGGACCAAGTGGCTGCCATTGTTCCATCATGCGGTGGCCTGGGCGTTCAGAGACAATAGACAAGCCATGCAACATGCGCGACTGACCGACAGCGAAATCACAGACATCGATCCATTCCTGCACTTCACCCAACGCCTCTGGCATAATTTTTCCCGCTTCCAGCGCAATCACTTGTGCTAATTCATGTTTATACTTACGCGCCTCTTCACCAATGCGACGAACCAGCTCACCTCGGCGCGGCGCAGGAATAGTACGCAAGGCTTTAAAAGCCGCTTTCAATTCGGCGTTAACCTCACCTAATTGCTCTGGCGTGGCGTTCAAAAAGTTTGATAGTACCTTTCCATCAATTGGGCTGTGGGCAGAAAAAGCGCTACCTTGGCCTAATGACATAGTATTTCCAGTCATCACGCTATAGTAAGTATCACCCTCTTTTAGTTTGTTGACGCCCAAGGTTTCTAAGCAAGTCTGTGACATGTTTTGCCTCTTTTATAGATTAATTCGGAAGATGCTTTCACCTTATCCCAGCCAAGATAGAAATGAGAAATATGCTTTTTCTGCTGGTGGTCTAGTTTTTTCCTATAGCATCCCCCAAAACCTATAGGTATATTGAAGACTCAGCTTTTCCTTGAGGTTCTGATGGACATTCGATCTTTGCGTTATTTCATTGCTGTGTACGAGGAAGGCAGCCTTAGCGCTGCCGCCAAACGCTGTTTTGTGGCCCAACCATCGATTTCAAACACCGTCAGCCAACTAGAAGAAGACCTCGGCACCAAGCTTTTTGTGAGACATTCAAAAGGCGTATCGGCCACCGACAGTGGCACGCAACTTTATCCCCACGCCTGTAAAATGGTGAATGATATGAGCAGCATGCGTCAGCTATTTCATCAGACACCAACTCCGCTCTCCTTGTCTATCTCGCTTGCGCCATTTCTATCCGGTGCCTTGATAAGCCAAGTCATCAAAACCATGCTGGATGAAGTCTCCGGGTTGACCTTAAAACTGGTCGACGAATCGGAAAGTGCCGACCTACGATTTACTTGTCATCGCTATACTACGGAAGAAGACGTGTTTTACCCTTTATGGGAAGACGATTATGTCATCGCCATGCCACTCGACCACTGGTTATCCGACTTTCCTTCCTTATCCATTAAACAAATCGACAAACAACCTTTTATCTCTCGAACACCATGCGACATCTTTGAGTCATGGCATTATTTAATGCAAAAACAAGAACTCACCACCGATGTCAGAGCACAAGTCAAAACCGAAGAATACGCTCTGGATCTGGTTGCCGCTGGATTAGGGATTTCATTGATCCCTGAGCATTCATCGCGCGGTCGAAAAGACTTATGTCTCAGACCCTTAAACGACGTAAAACTGAAGCGAGTGGTTGGCTTAGCGCATCAAAAGTCTCGAAGCTTTCCCGCTCACCTAATCAACACCATATTAGCGGCAAAACAGCAACTCTTCGTACCGACCAAAGCAAAAGAAAATGCGCTACGTCCAGAGCGAAATCACACCTCCTGATTCAGGTCGCACAACTTTTCTGCATCATCAGATGCTTTTTTAGCTTTTGTCGAAGTCCTTGGTAATGCAGTAGAGTAATGTAAAGACGATATATTTGGAGCAACACCATGACCTATCAGGATTTTTTCGCTGCTTTATGGCAAAAATACACACAAGTCACACCACAAGCGCTGAGCATTCAAACCCTCTTTGAAGGTTATGGGGAGCAAGTGATAAACGATCACGTAGCTTTTCGAACCTTTAACAATTCGCCCATCTCTCTGGAAAAACTTGAGCCACAATTGATTGCGCTCGGTTATCAGGCTTATGGCGCCTTTCGTTTTGAAAACAAACATTTAAAGGCACGCTGTTACCGTCATAACGATGATTCAAACGCGCCTAAAATTTTTCTTTCAGAATTATTAATAGACGAGCTGCCACAAGAGTGCCAAGACATTATTGCTCGTTATGTTGCTCAAATCCCCTCTGATGCCGTTCAAGATCCAAGTATTTTTTATGCTGGATTAGTTTGGCCTAAACCCACACAAGCGGACTATTTAACCTTAGCCAAACACAGTGAATACGCTGCTTGGTTAATCACCATGGGATTGCAGGCCAATCACTTTACGGTCAGCATTAATCACCTTTCCACATTTGACAGCATTGCGACGGTTAACCAAACCTTAATCAACCAAGGCTATGTACTTAATGACGTTGGCGGTTTAATAAAAGGCTCTCCACAATCCTACTTGGAGCAATCTTCAACCATGGCGGATAAAGTCGACTACCTATTTTCCGATGGACAAAAAGCGCTGATCCCAAGCTGTTTCTATGAGTTTGCAGAACGTCACAAAATGCCGGATGGCAACTTATTTGACAGCTTCATTGAGGGTAATGCGGATAAAATTTTCGATTCAACTAATACAAAGTAGCTTTATAAAATACGTATTTTAAAAAGTGTCGTCCCCAAAATAGGCTCAAAATGGCATCATGATTTTCGAGCCTATTCTGTAATCAAGCAATTTGCCCCTTTCAAGGCTCATGAGAGTATGTACCGATTCATCTTGCCGTGTATAATGCTCGCAGTTTAAACATGGGCTTTACTATTATGATGAATCAACTTATTGAATTTTCGATCAACCACTGGGAAATGGTCGCGGTTTTTTTCGCTATCCTGATTACCTTGATTTTTGTTGAACAAAAAGGCGGTGCTCAGGGCATAACTCCTGCGGCGGCCACCACTTTGATGAATAATGAAGAAGCCGTTGTTGTCGACATTCGTACTGAGAAAGAATTTAATGCTGGCCATATCACTGGCGCAATCAGCATTCCTGCGACGAAGATGAAAGACAACCTACACCGTCTTGAGAAACACAAAGATGCCCCCATTATCTTGGTGTGCAAGTCAGGAATTACGGCTGGCCCTAGCGCTAAAGACCTTAAGAAACAAGGTTATAGCAAGGTTTATAAGATGCAAGGCGGCATTGCTGAATGGCAATCGTCGAACCTGCCATTAGTGAAAGGTTAATGTGAAATATGGCCACTGTAACTATCTATTCAAGTGATTACTGCCCTTTTTGTGTTCGAGCAAAACAACTTCTAAACACAAAAGACGTCGCGTTTAATGAAATCCGTGTCGACGGCGAGCGTGCTTTACGACAAGAAATGATGGAAAAAAGTGGCCGTCACACCGTTCCACAAATCTGGATTGGTGAACAACATATTGGCGGCTGCGATGATCTTTTCGCCCTTGAACGTGAACAAAAATTAGACGCTTTATTGTCTCAATAAAATACGCTCGAAAACGCAAGCAATATAAAAAAACCAAATAACAACGTGAAATGATTTAAACAAGGAACTAGCATGGCTGAAACAGCGGCAACTCAAGAAACACAAGAAGCGCAAGCACCACAATTGTCTCTACAACGTGTCTTTTTGAAAGACATCTCTTTCGAATCGCCTCGCGCACCGATGATTTTCCAAGAAGAGTGGAAACCAGAAGTTGGCTTGGAATTAAACACAAAAAGCCGTCAAGTTGGTGAAAATGTTTACGAAGTGGTACTTGAGATCACAGTAACAGTGAAAAACAACAACGAAACAGGCTACCTAGTTCAAGTCCAACAAGGTGGTCTATTTGTGATTTCTGGTCTGGATGAGCAACAGTTGCACCACGCTCTTGGCGCATTTTGTCCTGCTACTCTTTTCCCATACGCTCGTGAAAACATCGATGCAATGGTTGTAAAAGGCAGCTTCCCTGCGATCATGCTAGCACCAATCAACTTTGATGCATTGTACGTTGAAAGCCTACAAAAACAGCAAAGTGAAACCGCTCAGTAACAAACGCATTTGAACTTGATTCAAGTTCGTGTAAAAAAAGGAGGCCACGCGCCTCCTTTTTTTATAGCATAAGAAAACCTTTTACTCATAAGGTCTGATCAATATCTCAAATGGAAGCTGTGATGAGAAAGAAAAAGAAACCTTGTCCATATTGTCTAAAAGCCCGATGGCTACTATTGTATTTAGCTTGTTTCGCTCTGTTTGGGCTGTTGGTGGTCAATCAGTTTTTAGGAAAAGGGATGTAGAGTGAACCAGCTGTTAACTTACTTTGTCTGTTTGATCATCACCACCTTATTATCTGGCTGTGCGACCTACCGAGATGACATTGAAGTTGGATTATCGCTTGCCAAGCAAGGTGAATGGAAAGCCGCTGAGAACAACCTCACTGATGCCTTGGACAATTCACAAGACCAGTTGCTTTACTATATGGAGATTGGCAGTTTAGCGCAAAACCAAGGTGACTTTGAACGCAGTAATGCCCTACTAGAAAAAGCCGAAAGATTGAGTGATACCTTCCTCGAAGAAAGCTTATCAAATCGCACTTGGGCACTCATCTCAAACCCACGACAAAGTAATTACCGCGGCTCGGGGGTCGAACGGGTCTACATTAGTTATTTAAAATCGCTTAACTACCTTGCCCTAGCCGAGCAAGCAGAATCATTACCAAAACAACGACAACTATTAGATTCCGCGTTAGTTGAAGCGCGTCGCATTGACATCAAACTTAACGAAATCCGAGCTCAAACGCCAAGTTATGAACAACTCGACGCAAAAAAAGACCGCGCTTTTTACGAAAAAGCCATTTCCTGGTTAAGCCGTTTTTACACAGGCCGTTTAGATAGAGATAAATTCCTCTATCGTGACGATGCTTGGGCACGATATATGGAAGGCCTACAATATGAAATTAGCGGCGAGTACGATGATGCTCGTATCAGCTATCAAAAAGCCGCTGAGCTGTATCAAAATGGCTATGCGGAACAATACAACCTTCCCGAAGTCACTGCTGAACGTGCTTGGTTAGATGCCATCCGAATGATGAAAAAAACAGGCTTCGACAGTGCTGAAATTACCCAAGCTATCCAAGCAAACTTGTCTCCTGACATGCAGCAAACACTGCAGACCTATCAACCAGACAGTGCAGAACTCGTGGTACTTGAGCATCAAGGTTTTGTGCCCGATAAAAGCGAAATGTCACTCCTTTTATACGCCGAACCTTGGGCATACTCTCTGGTACTTGAGCCATTACATGGCGGCGGAAGAATGGAAGACAACGATGCATTTCGTTGGTTTACCATGGTATATGCTGACATCAACCCGCTGAATATGATTGCCAATTACAAAGCTGGCGGGGCTTGGGGCGCTTTTTCAGGCGTATTCACTAAACGCGTCATCCTTGGCTCAGGAATCTGGCAGCAACTTGAACAGTCAAATATTGATACCCTGCTCACACAACAAAGCATCCGTGTTACCGTACCTTATTATCGTCGCTTTACCCTAGACCAACATGACACCCACTTAACCGTCTCCAAGCAAATTAAAAAGAATGACAGCTTACGCATGACCTCTTTGGCGGATATCGCTTTTCAAGAGCAACTAGCGAATGCTCAAAGAGACATATACGAAAGCATGGTCCGTGAGTTTATTCGCAGCTGGCTAGCATTTCGCATCACATCCGAGGTCAAAGACGAAGGCGCAGCCATGTTACTCAACTTTATTGGTCAAATATCGGTTTTAGCCACATCAGCAGCCGACACTCGAAACTGGTTAACACTACCAGCACAAGTTCGCCTAACCCGAACACCGCTAAAAGCGGGCCAATACCAACCGACCTATCAGACCAATGGCAAAGACTTTTCGCTTGGCGAGATCTCTTTGGAAGCCAACAAAATAAAAGTATGGAACCTACGCAACCCATATTAAATGGATTAAACTAACCAGAGCGGATTCACTAAGCTCCTATTAAGGTGATGTAAGGAAAAGACTATGAAAATTCAGCAATTATCATCAGTGACATGGAAAGCTTTTTCTTGTCGCACTGTATTTACCCTATTCATGGCATTGTTACTCACAGCCTGTTCAAGCGGCAGTGTTAAGCGTCTTGGCGATAACGAAGAAGTTGCTTTATCTGATCGCTGGAACGACACAGACTCTCGCCTGGTGGCTGAAGAAATGATGTCTGACATGCTGACCTTCCCTTGGTTCCGAGATTTCAACTTCAACCAAAAAGGTAACCCAACGGTTATTGTTCAATCGATCCGCAATAAATCCTCCGAGCACATTCCGGTCGATACCTTTATTAATGACATCAAACGTAGTCTCATTCGTTCAGGTAAAGTGGACTTTGTGGTCTCAGGAGCGGAACGTGATGATGTTCGTAGCGAACGAGAAGACCAAGAACTCAACGCGGCATCTGGAACTGCGGCTGAATTTGGTCTAGAGCAAGGAGCAGGCTTCGCCCTCTCTGGTACCATCAACTCCATTGTTGACTCCAACGGCGAACAACGTGTCAGCTTCTATCAAGTCGATCTTAAACTTATCGACATGACCACTAATCGCGAAGTATGGAATGGTCAAAAGAAAATCAAAAAATTGGCTGATAAAGGTTTCTTCTAATGACGAAACCTTCGGTCATACAATGTCTCTTTATGGCCGCCTTAGCGGCCAGCCTTTCGGGGTGTTTCAGCAGTTTCAATCAATCGTCTAAAGATACAGAAACACTACCCAGCTGGGTCAGCTCGCCACCTCAAAGCCAAACACATCTTTATGGTGTTGGTAGTGCGCCTAAAATAGACAATCTGGCCTTAGCCTTTAATCAGGCAGAACAAAGCGGCAATGCACAAATTGCCCAGCAACTGACGACTCAAGTCAGCCAAATCAATACGCAGAACACTCAAGTCTCGTCTAATAACGGCAAAGAGCAGGTATCAAAAGTACAAACGGCCTATACACAAGTGGCTACGGCCCCAATTGAGTTAGAACAAGCGATCAATGAAGAAAGATACGTGGGCAAACAATATGTGTACGCCCTACAATCCATTGATCGCTCGCGCATTGTTAGCCGACTAAAAAGTGCTATTCGCGATCTGGACCAGAATATTATCAACAATGCAGAATCACTCACTACAAAACTTGGTGAAGACGCTGCGCCAGCGGATTGGCAAACCTACATGCGATTGATCCCCGCTTTCGCACAACGCCAATCTTATGTCGAAGAATTACAACTTTATTCAACTGAACGCACCCTAGCGGGTCGTGCCAGTGATGAGGTTATCCGCATTGAACAACAACTCAATCAAGCACTGCTGAGCTACGGTGTTGATCCTTCAAAAACACAACAAGCCAATGCCCTCGCCAGTGCCTTATCCGAATTTGGTATGACACCAAAAAGCCCAGCCTTGTTCCGCTTAGAGAGCAATACCAGTCAACACAGCGAACAGCAATCTGGACGTCATTATGTGTTTGAGGAAGGCAGTCTTGCCTTATTTGGTCCAAACAATGCCCGCTTAGCCTCATGGACAGTCAGCGCCCGAGGCATTGCTAAAGACGCACAAAGAGCCGCAGATGCCGCCACTGAGAATTGGTCGAAACAAGCCATTAGCGCCATGTTCACTTGGCTAACCCGTTTAGAATGAAACAGGATGCAGGCATAAAAAAACGACTCACTTTAGGAGTCGTTTTTTGTTTAAAAGCCTGTTAAATGCCATCAAATGGCCTGCAACAAACTATTTGAGATCTTCGTAAGGTAAGCCTACGTATTGCATCGCAATGACTCGACGACCTTCTTCTGTATCTGTGTAGAAATTCAATTCCGAACTCATGAAACGTCCGTGGGTTTCCGCGTCTTTACTGCCTTCATCACTAAAGTCATGCAGCATATTGGTCATCCACCAAGAGAAACGCTCACCGTGCCAGACTCGACGTAGGCAAATTTCAGAGTATTGATTGATGCACTCTTTATCGCCTTCTTTATACACTCGGGTCATAATTTTATTCAAGGTCGCTACATCCGAGGCCGCTAAGTTCAAACCTTTCGCCCCAGTTGGTGGCACAATGTGCGCCGCATCGCCGACAAGAAACAAATTACCATACTGCATTGGTTCGCAGACAAAAGAACGCAAAGGAGCAATACTTTTCTCAATGCTTGGCCCTGTCACCAATCTTTCAGCCACATCATCTGGCAAGCGATTCTTAAGTTCTGTCCAAAAATCGTCATCACTCCAATCTTCTACCTTGTCCGTCAGCGGTACTTGAATGTAGTAACGTGAACGAGTCGCTGAGCGCATACTGGTCATGGCAAAACCGCGATCGGTTTTACAATAGATCAGCTCATCATTCACTGGTGGTGTGTCAGACAAGATACCAAGCCAACCAAATGGATACACTCGCTCAAATTCTTTGCGGGATGACTCTGGAATGGTTTGACGAGAAACCCCATGGAAGCCATCACAACCTGCGATGTAATCACAATCCAAACGATGCTCTTTGCCGTCCTGTTCGAAGGTGACATAAGGGGTTGCCGATTTCACATCATGCAAGACCACATTGCTGGATTCGTAGTAGGTGGTTAAGCCTTTCTCGGCTCGAGCTTCCATCAAGTCTCGAGTCACTTCCGTTTGGCCATACACCATAACCGTATTGCCACCGGTGAGCTTTTCTAACTCAATCTGTACGCGCTTATTGTTAAAGGCTAGTTCAACCCCTTTATGAACCTGCCCCTCACGATCCATACGCTCGCCAACACCTGCTTCTCGTAGCAAGTCAGTCATGCCCTGCTCCAATACACCGGCACGAATACGTCCCAATATATACTCGCCAGAAACACGTTCAATAATAACGTTATCAATACCTTGCTTTGCAAGAAGCTGTCCCAGCAATAGCCCAGAAGGACCTGCTCCAATAATTGCCACTTGAGTTTTCATGCTCTCTCACCTTCATTTATTGTTTTTGTTTAGTGCTGGCTTTTTAGCTTCGATGCTAAATAACAGCACTATTTGATCTTCATCATAGAAGCCAAGGGATCTCTTGGTTAGGTGAAAAATGATCAAAAAATTGTACTTTTTGATCACAGAAGAATAGAGTGAAAATATCTTTCTTACGTGAAAGCCTTATAACTGTTGGCTTTCCATCCTATTTTAAGCAATATAAAAGTCAGCTTATATAAAATAAAAATGTAAAAATAGCTTATGAAAAAAAATCAGATTCCACACTTCGGTTTGTATGGAGAGTCCAGTTGGATCAATGATCCAGAGTTTTTCCATATTGAAGACATAGAAGACAGAAGCAGCAATCTCGGCTGGAAAATCAGCCCTCACCGACATGCTCAGCTGTTCCAAATTTTGATCCTAAAGTCAGGGCAAGCCAAGGTTCAACTAGACGATCAACAACAAAATTTACTGGGCGCTTGGGCCATCATCGTACCCGCAGGCGTTGTACATAGCTTCCATTTCGCGCCAGATACCGACGGGCGGGTCATTAGCATTGCGGAACCATTACTAGAAGACGCTTATCAGGAAAAAGCCGCAAAATTCATCAAACCATTGCTGAGCCAAGCCTGTCATATTAATTTTAATGGCAACCGCAATAGCTTTTCAGAGTTATGGCCATTGATTCAACAACTGGAAAGTGAGTCTTCCTACATTCGAGAAGATCGTGCTTTGATGAGCGAATATCTGATCAAAGCCATTTTGCTCATTCTGCATCGACAACAGCAAAATAATGGCGATGAAAGTGCAACGGAAGTGACTGAGAGTAGCCGTATTCAAAGGCTAAAAGAATTAATAGAAAGCCATTTTCGAGAACACTGGAGCACACAAGATTACGCTCAAGCACTCAGTACCTCCACCAGCCGCTTAAACCGATTAAGCAAAGCCTCATTCAATAAGAGTGTGCTGGCACTAGCGCATGAAAGGCTGTTGATTGAGGCCAAACGCAGCTTAATTTACACCGCTCGCTCGGTAGATGAAATCAGTTATGATTTAGGTTTCAAAGATCCTGGCTATTTCTCTCGTTTTTTTAAACGTGCCACCGGCATCCCCCCAGGAAAGTTTCGCGTATTAAGTAACCAAACTTCTATTTGATGAATTTTTCTAACCTATTAGCTGAAAATTGATCGTTTGCTGAATAATTGGTCAAATTTTATAATTCGTAGTGTAAAAACAAACATTAATTTTTCTGGAGATACACTATGAAAAACGATTACAAATACGATGCTTTCGGTAACTTAGACGCTGACTTTTATGTAGAAAAAGCTTACGAACTTCGCCGTGCCTACTACGCACAAGCAATCAAAAAAGTGACGTCTCGTGTTAAAGCATTTTTCACTGGTCTAACCATTGCTCGTCCTTTCAAGTCTGCGTCACAACACTAAGCTTTCTGTGTCGCTCGACTAACCTCATGTTCCCGATGATCGAAAGGCTAAAATAAAAAATCGATCCGGTAACAGGTTAGTACTTTTTTGTCCCCTATCTCACCTTTTCTGTTCATCCTTATTATCGTCTTTATTTCCTCTTTCCCATTCATTAAATTGTCATAAATGTGACATAAAATTCTCTACTAATTATTCACCAAGATGTATTAGAGGGAAAATGAGTCAAATAGACGAAGCTGCCTTACTGCAAAAGATACTCAACAATGGGCTGATCACACCTTATTTTCAACCTATCTATGATTTGAGTAATGGTGAAATCTATGGTCACGAAGCCCTGTCCCGTGGTCCTAAAAATTCTGCGCTTTTTTCCCCTGATGCGCTCTTTAGCTTAGCGCTGAAGGAAGAGCAATTACACCGCTTAGAATTGTTGTGCCGCGAGAAAGCCATTAGTAAGTTCTCCAAACTCAACCTTAAAGGTCGACTATTCTTAAACGTCAGTGCATCACTGCTTGGCTCACCAGAGCACCAATCAGGCATGACATTAGGTATTCTCAATGACTTAGGACTAGATCAAAAAG
This sequence comes from Marinomonas aquiplantarum, assembly GCF_003314975.1. Classification (GTDB taxonomy): domain Bacteria; phylum Pseudomonadota; class Gammaproteobacteria; order Pseudomonadales; family Marinomonadaceae; genus Marinomonas; species Marinomonas aquiplantarum. The sequence goes on along the minus strand of NZ_QNRF01000002.1, from coordinate 74,268 downwards.
ACATTGTGATCGAACTATCTGAACAACATCCATACGATCACAATGGCTTACCAAGAAGCAGTGTTGAGCATTACCGTAAAATGGGTTTCCAAGTGGCTATCGATGATTTGGGAGTGGGCTACTCTGGCCTACAACTGTGGTCTGAGTTGCAACCCGACATCGTCAAAGTGGATAAGCATTTTATTCAAGGCATCGACAAAGATGAAATCAAACGCGAATTTGTACGCTCAATCCTCACCATTGCACAGCGTTTGAATTGCATATTAATTGCTGAAGGCATCGAAAATCAGCAAGAACTGGATCAATTAATCGAGATTGGCATCACGCTAGGGCAAGGCTACTTCTTAGGTCGCCCAACCGAAACACCGGCCTTTAGTACTCACCCTTATTTAGTAAAACAAGCACAACGACGCTCACAGTTTCAACATGACCATTCCGAAACGGTACAAATACTGTGTCGCCCTACTCCAAGTTTGCAGCAAAACAGTCTGTTAGATGAAGCTTCGTTGTGTTTTAAAAAGCACCCAGATTTAATTGCTATTCCCGTATTAGACCAAAACAATCAGCCAATCGGTGTGATTCGTCGTCACCAGCTACACGAGCTTTTTTCGACGCCTTATGGTCGCGCTTTGTATGAACACAAACCTGTGACTAACTTATTAAGTGATGATGTACTGATTGTAGAAAGCAATGTCAGTTTGGCCAGCGTTTCTACTATGGTCACTAACCAAGAAGCCGATACCCTAAACAACGAGATCATCGTGGTTCGTGAGGGTAAGTTCTTAGGAACAGGGCATTTAAAAGACCTTCTGAAACGCATTACAGAGTTGAAAATTCAAAACGCGACTTACTCCAATCCGTTAACATTACTACCGGGCAATGTGCCCATTCATCGAGAAGTCAGTCGCCGTTTAGAAACCCAAGATGACTTTTATGTCGCTTATTTTGATCTCAATGATTTCAAACCGTTTAATGACTTTTTTGGTTATTCGAAAGGCGATGCCGTCATTCAATTAGTCGGCTCTCTAATCAAGGAGTTAGTCGCCCCGAATAATTTTATCGGCCACATTGGCGGAGACGACTTTGTGGTAATTTTTGGCGATCACGACTGGCAATTACAGTGTCAACAAATACTCGATGCTTTCGCGATTAAGGTAAGGGAGTTTTACACTCAGGAAACCTTAGCGGAAGGGGGCGTTTGGACCAAAAACCGTCATGGTGACACTCGTTTTCATCCTATCCTAAGTCTCGCTATTGGCGTTGTACACCCAACACATTGTCGCAATCATCACCAAGTAGCGGAACTGGCCGCACAAGCCAAAAAACAAGCGAAGCAGACAGGCGGTAATCATATTCACCTGCAACCCCGCTTGATCCCGGAGCCCAAACAAACCGTTGGTGAATTGTGATCTAACTGTCATAAAGCACTCACAAGTCTGTCATAAAGCCTCTTTAATCTGTTCTTTAACAGGGCAATACCCTTTAAGGAGGCGATTATGCAAACTCGATTTCGATCCGTGTTCATTTCCGATGTACATTTAGGTACCAAAGCGTGTCAGGCGGTTCATTTATTGAACTTCTTACAAAGCATTGAGACGGACACCTTATACTTGGTAGGCGACATCATCGATTTACAGGCCATGCGCCATAAAGCGTATTTTGTTGATGCTCATCATCAAGTGGTGGAACAGGTATTGGCGATGGCAAAATCCGGTACCAAGGTGATTTACATCCCAGGAAATCACGACGCCTTCTTTCGTCAGTTTGCCGGTCAAACCTTATCTGGCGTAGACATCCAATTGCATGCTCGTCACAACACAGCAGATGGTCGAAGCTTTTATGTTAGCCATGGCGACGAGTTTGATCAGATGGTGAAAATTAGCCCTTTGATGTTGGCCATTGGTGACAAAGCTCATGGCTTAATGTTATCGCTTAATCAATCCATTAATGGCGTTCGACGCTTTCTCGGTCTGCCTTACTGGTCCCTTGCTGGCTACCTTAAAAGTCACATAGGCAAGGCCAAAGAGTTCATCGAACGTTTTGAGACTGCTGCGCTGAAGTCCGCCAAAAGTCACAAGGTAGATGGTTACATTTGCGGACACATTCATTTTGCTTCTTTTCAAATGAAAGAAGGCATTCTGTATTGTAACGACGGCGACTGGGTCGAGCATTGTACGGCTCTCACCGAGTCCTCTTCCGGCGAACTGAGTCTGCTACACTGGTCTGAAAACCCTAAGCACCTTGGCACCGAACCTAAGCCAGAAGAATGGGATTTAGCGCCAAGCTATTCACGCAATACGGCCTAAGAAGACACTAAGAAAACAAGTGTATTTTTCAGCGTCTATCGCCTTGTTTAACGAGGTGATAGACGGCTTCGCCCTCCCGCCATCAGACTCAAATCATAAAGGCGGCAGTTTTTCCCTTGGTAAGCAATTTGTGCCAATAGCAACTCTGCCGTCGCCAGCGCATCGGTTAAAGCATCGTGCCCTTGATAATCTGGCAAGCCGTAACGCTCCCGACAATGATTCAAACGAAAGCCACCTTCTTGAATCGGTTGTTGCGCTCGATCCGCCTTAACCTTTTCCAACATCAAAGTATCGAGCCAGGTTAATCCATAAGCAGGCAAAAGATGCTTTTGCCAGGCAGTCTTAAGAAAGCTAATTTCCAACGGTGCGTGGTGTACCACCAAAATTCGCCCTCGCAGAAAATGTCTCAAATAGCGTAATGCACTTTCTTGTTTTTTTCCGTATTGCTGAATATCCGCATCGGTAATCATATGAATACCGACATTTTCACCGACCTCTGCCGTGTCCAATACCAGATGACGAGCACTGTCTAAATCAATCACCCCTTGTTTAATACAAACCCAGCCTAGACTCACAATATGGTCCTGCTTTGCATCCAGCCCTGACGTTTCAATGTCCAGCACCACATATTCCCAATCCGACCATCTCCGGAGCAAAGATTGCCGCTGCTGCCGCCAATGTTTAATCCATGATAAAAGACGACACCACATCAACTGTATCCTCGAAGAAATCTCTGTTGAGCAATGTCTTGTACATCGCTAATGATGCTAAAAGTAGTCTTCAAGTGCTTTCGCTCTAAAGGGCTTAATTTCTTCGGATCCAGGTAAGCACTCGCGGTCCCCGACACTTGCCAATGACGGCTTTGCGCTTCAAGCCGTAGACCATTTAAATGATCCCATGCATCCATTAAATTCCGAGCTGTATCAACGCTTATAAGGTGTTCACGAATGGCCTGTTCTATTCGCTCTAATGTCGACTCCCGATAGACCTTGCAAGATAAACCATATAAGCGGCCTAAATCATTAATCAAAGCTAATCCCTGATGTTTCAAATCCAGCTGATGTTTGTGTTCACCGGAAGACTCCAATAGGAAATGGCGAAAGAAGCCCAATGGCGGTTTTGTCGCAATCGCAGTACGAGTCAGTGTGGCAAGAAACATACTGTTTTGCGCAACCTCGACCTGCATACCTTCAATCAATCGCTTTACCGGAGCATCGTCACCAAACACACAGCGAATATCAAAGAAAATGCTGGCATGTAACAACGCACTGGGAGCGGCGCTTTTTATCCACTGTGCGAATGCTTGCTGCCAACCTTGTTGTGTTTTACGCCACTGAGGGTTGCTGGCCATGATGTTGCCAGGGCAAAGACGAATGCCACAAGATGCCAAACCTTTGCAGACAAATTCTGATAAATCCGCAAAATAAGCGGCTTCTGTCGCATCTGGCTCTCTCTCCAACATCAAACCATTATCCTGGTCACTGCCCAAAGATTGATCCTGACGAGCTTGGGAACCAAACACCAAGAATTGAAAGTCCATTGGCGCCTCGCCCAAAGCCACCACAGCCAATTCAATCAAACGTTTTGTCAGATTATCACTGACAGTCGCCAGCACTTTACCAATGTCAGCAGGCTTCATATCGGTAACAATCAAATTGATGATCAAGGTTGGCCACTGCTGGCAAATACGAGCCAAACTTTCCACCGACGTTTGTCGATGAATCTGATTAATAAACAACAGAGGGCTCAATTCTTGATGTCGCAATAAGTCCGCTGCCGTCAACATACCAACCACTTCCCCTGTTTCTTCAACAATCGGCAGGTGGTGTATGTTGCGTTCACTCATCAGGGTTTGCGCTTGCATGACCAAGGCGTCTGGCGACAAAGTGACTGGGGAGTGAGTCATAATATCCGCCACAACAGCTTGCGCTGAACCTCCTAACGCTAATATCCGTGACCTCAAATCACGATCTGTGACAATGCCCAGCAAGGCGTCTTCTTCAAGGATTAATATCGAACTCACTCTAGCTTCTGTCATTCGCATGGCAATGGTTTGAACGCTTTCACTGGGATCGGCTTGGACTAACTGACGAGTCATAATATGTGAAATTGAGGTCGATAATTGCAGTGCCGGTGAAGCCAACTCACTGTCCCGTCGACGTGACAATTTTCGCCGCCGGTGCAGTTGAGTGTGTTCGAAGAAAAGCCCAAATGCATCATTCTGCTTTAACATGTCTTGAAATCGACTCTTATCAAATCGATACACCAAGCTGTCTTCCATCGCGACCACTTTTAAGCCATCAGGATTCTGCGCCATCACACTCGATACACCAAAACACTCGCCATCGGCAATTTGATCGACCAAACCATCTTTTGGCGTGCGGATTTCACAGGCACCACGACGAATCAAATGCACAGTCGCCGCCTCATCTTCTAATACCAACGTCTGACCTTGTCGCACATACAACATGGCAACGCCAGAGAGAAGCTGCTTGCGCTCTTGATCACTCAAGCTGGCAAAAGGTGGAGTGGACTCAATAAATTTATGCACTTCAGGAATGTCGATGGCGGCCATATTGATTTCTTCTTATTTTGTGTAAAGCACATTGTGCGCCTTTCTGTTACAGAGCTAAATCCAGTTTAGACCAATGTCTAACAAGATCACTCTAGGTTTTCCGTCTAAACAAAAAAATATTTCCTTAGATATCAAGCATCTCAATACGATATGAATTTTTTATCCAAAATCACCTTGACTAAGACAAAAAGTTACCGGTAACATTCACCCGCTAGTTACCGGTAACATTTGTTATTGGTTAACTCTGAATTTCCTAAAAAAATAATCAATGGGAAACCATACTATGAAAAAGCTCAGCACCACTTTGTTAAGCGCCACTCTAGCTTGCGCATTATCCGCACCTAGCTTCGCCGCAGACTATACCTTCAAATTCCAATCTTCTGACCCAGCGGGTGATAAGAACTTTCAAGTTCAAAAAGAATGGGTAAACCGTGTCAAAGAAATGACCGGTGGCCGAGTTGAGATCGACCTTCTTCCTGTTGGCAGTATCTTTAAACATACTGAAACATTAGATGGCATCAAGATGGGCATTCTGGATGGTCAAATCACGGCGACCGAATTTTTCTCAGGCAAAGATCCAGCCTTTGGTTTAATTGGTAACACAGTGGGAGCTTGGTCAAATACTTCGCAACTACTGCAATACATTAACTACGGTGGTGGTTACGAGCTAATGAATGAATTGTACGCACCTTACGGCGTTAAATTCATTGGCGGTTCAACTACTGGTGTTGAATCTTTGGTTTCTCGTGTACCGTTAAATGGTGTTGAAGATCTTAAAGGTCTTAAACTAAGAGCACCTGAAGGTTTGGTTCAGCGCGTCTTTGCCGCTGCTGGCGCAGCGCCTGTTAACCTACCTGGTTCTGAAGTGTTTACTGGTTTGAGTAAAGGCGTCATCGACGCGGCGGATTACACCGTTTTCTCAACTAACCAAAAAGCCGGTATGAACGACATTGCCGCTCACCCAGTGCAACCTGGTTTCCACTCTCTACCATTAATCGATATTTCGATGAATAAGAAAAAGTGGGATAAATTACCAGCCGACTTACAAACCATCTTAACCGTTTCGGTTCGCGATTTTGCTCAGGATATGACTACCCAACTGCGCATTGCTGACCAAGCAGCGGTAAAAGCCGCTCAAGCAGATCCAAACATCACCATACATGATTGGTCTGCAGAAGAACGTAAGAAGTTTCGTGCCATTGCTCGAACTCAATGGGAAGAATTTGCCAAGAGTTCAAAAAATGCACAGAAAGTCTATGACTCTATTACGTCTTACCTAGAACAAAACGGTCTTCTATAAGCATTCGACTGTTTTAACTAGTTTGCTTGCAGCCAAACAGGCGTCTTCTTATTGACGCCTGTTTTCCTATTGGATCAAGATCATGAAAAATCAAACTCCCCCAGACTCACAAGATTCATCAGAGCAGCCTCGCAATGCCCTTGACCGCTTAATTTATAAGCTTGGTAATATGTTGAGTTTGCTCTTTATTTTTACTGTCGCGATATCCTTTTACGAAGTCTTAATGCGCTATTTATTTAATGCTCCCACTATTTGGGTTCATGAAACCGCATCCTTCCTCGGCGGCTGTTTGTTTGTCTATGGTGGTATTTATGCCCTGTCTACCAACAAGCATGTCCGTGTGGTGCTGATTTACGATTTGGTTTCGGATCGTGTGCGCCGCTGGCTTAATGTTTTCCACCACATTATGGGCATTGTTTTCTCCGGTCTACTCAGTTGGGCGGCTTATCAAATGGTGCAAGATTCTTGGTTTACACCGTTTGGCGACATTCGTCTTGAAACCTCAGGTTCAGCCTTTGATCCGTCTTTCCCAGCGTTAGTGAAAGGCATGATTTTTGTCACCCTGTGCATCATGTTTATTCAATTTATCTTACATCTGCTACAAGAATTAAACGGCCTAAGGAAACAAGACAATGTTTGATTTATCGGCTTTAGGCATTGGCTACGGTAGCCTGTTAATGCTTGGCTCTATGATTCTCTTACTATTAACGGGCATGCAGCTGGCATTTGTCACCGCATTAGTTGCTTTGGTGTTTGCTATTGGTTGGTTTGGCTTTGGCGCTCTACCACTGATTACGAGCCGTCTTTATGGTTTTGTCGGCAGTTATGTTTTCCTCGCTGTGCCGATGTTTGTGCTCATGGCAGCCCTACTCGACCGATCTGGTATCGCCCGTGACTTATTTGACGCCATGAAAGTATTTGGGCGTCGTTTGCGCGGCGGTGTGGCCGTACAAACCTTGCTGGTTGCCATTGTCTTGGCCTCTATGTCAGGCGTTATCGGTGGCGAAACCGTATTGCTAGGGATTTTAGCCTTACCGCAAATGCTACGCTTGGGCTACAACCGTAAGTTGGCGATCGGTACGACCTGTGCTGGTGGCGCTTTAGGAACCATGCTTCCGCCTAGCATTGTGTTAATCATTTATGGACTAACCGCCAGCGTTTCGATCGGTGACTTGTTTAAAGCCGCCTTCCTACCAGCGTTAATCTTGGCCTTTTTCTACATGGCCTACGTTCTCATCATTTGTCGCTTAAACCCAGATTACGCGCCTCTGCCAAGTGAAGAAGAACTGGCAGCCGAGCAAGATGTTAATTACTTCAAAGCCTTACTCTTTCCATTACTTACTGTGATGACGGTACTTGGCAGTATTTACACTGGTATCGCTTCTGTGACCGAAGCCTCTGCATTAGGTGTGGTAGGGATTATGATCAGTGCGGCAATTCGCGGCGAATTAACCCTAGGCATGTTAAAAGACAGTGCCAAGGCGACCATGAGCACCTGTGGCATGATCATCTGGATCGGCATTGGTGCCACTGCCTTAGTCGGTGTTTACAACCTAATGGGCGGTATTGATTTCGTTGAAGAAACCATTCTTGCCTTGAGTGGTGGTAGCGTTATGGGCACCGTCTTAATCATGATGCTCGTACTCTTAGTGCTTGGTATGTTCCTAGACTGGGTCGGTGTCGCCCTACTAACCATGCCAATCTTTGTGCCCATCATCTCCGGCTTGGGTCTAAATCCAATTTGGTTCGGTGTGGTGTTCTGCCTAAATATGCAGGTCTCCTTCCTCTCACCTCCTTTCGGCCCCGCCGCTTTCTATTTGAAATCCGTGGCACCAAAGGACATCAGTTTAGGTGAAATTTTTAGCTCACTTTTGCCTTTTATTGGATTGCAAATCACCGTTCTAGCGCTCGTCATTTTCTTCCCAGAATTGGCGCTTTGGTGGCAATAAACACAAAACCAAAAGTCTGACGAAGCTTATACGAAGACCTCGCCTTGCCAACTAGCAAGGCGATTAAGGAATAACAGAATGACGAAAAGAATTGTTGTATTAGGTGTTTCTGGATCCGGGAAATCCTTAATAGGTAAAGGCCTAGCGGATCAATTAGGTTACCCTTTTTTTGACGGTGATGATTTTCACAGCCCTGAAAATGTCGCCAAAATGAGTGAAGGCACACCATTAACCGATGAAGACCGCAAAGACTGGTTGGCAAGTTTAAACCAACTGCTGCATGAAAACCCTACCGCTGTCATCGCTTGTTCTGGTTTAAAGCCTGAATATCGGACAATATTACGCCGAGGACTTGATGACGTCGCCATGATTTATTTAAAAGGCGACATCGATACCATTTGGCAACGTCATCAAAAACGTAATGGACATTACTTCAATGGCCGCGGCATGTTGGAAAGCCAGTTTGAGACATTAATTGAACCAACTACAGAAGAAGCCATTGTGATTGATATTTCACAAGAAGCTGAGGTCGTCTTAAAAGAAGCCATGAATGGACTCCAAGGTTATGCTCAAAAGGCATAATTTGAGTGAGTTTTCTTCCTTGCCATGATTTGCTTATGGTAATGTTACTCGTAACAAATCATGGATATGGCCATTAAGATGAAGAATAAACGCCCTACATTACAAGATGTTGCAGACTTAGTCGGTGTAACAAAGATGACGGTGAGCCGTTATTTAAGAACACCTGACTCTGTCTCAGCACCTTTACAAGAAAAGATCTCCGCGGCGTTAGAAACTCTTGGCTATATTCCCAATCGCGCACCGGACATTTTATCCAAGTCAAAAAGCCACGCCATTGGCGTGTTACTGCCCTCTTTAACCAACCAGGTTTTCTCTGAAGTCATAAGAGGCATCGAAAGTGTCTTGGAACCCGCTGGTTATCAAACCATGCTGGCCCACTATGGTTATAGCAAAGAGGCCGAAGAGTCTCGTATTGCGACCTTGCTGTCCTACAGTGTGGATGGATTAATCATTTCGGAAAGCTATCACACTGACCGTGTGCGGAAAATGCTCGCAGTGGCCGGCATTCCTGTCATCGAAATCATGGATTCCGTATCACCTCCTATCGAGCAAGCCATTGGCATCGACAACCAAGCCGCCGCTTATGCCATGACAGAATGCATGATAAAACGTGGTCGCCAAAAAATTGTCTATTTTGCTGCCCGAATGGACCAAAGAACCTTGTTCAAAATTCGTGGCTATGAAACCGCCATGACAGACCACGGTCTAACACCTTTGTGCCTAAAAACTCACAGCGCCTCATCCTTTACCATGGGAGCAAACTTTCTAAAAGAAGCACTAGCCCAACAACCAGATACCGATGGTATTTTCTGCACCAACGATGACTTAGCCATTGGCGCACTCTATGCCTGCCAAAAATCTGGCATTCGCATTCCTGAAGACATTGCCATTGCAGGGTTTCATGGTCATGACATCTCACGCGCCATGGTGCCGTTATTAGCCACTGTCATCACGCCACGAGAAGACATGGGACGACTGGCCGCCGAACACTTATTATCAAGGCTACAAGGCAACCCAATTACACAAGCCGTGATCGATCTCCCCTTCAAAATTGATATTGGCGAAAGTATTTAGACCATCCTTACTGGTTAAAGACCACCGCTTTACTCGTAAATCCTTCACACCTAGCTGACAAAAATTGATTGAGAAGTGTTATCATTAATATATTCTTTAACCTATTAGGCGAAATCATGAAACGTTTGCTTTCCATCATCCTGTCTACCTGCTTTATTCTCACGTCCTTTACCGCCAAAGCGGTGACGGTAGAGGACAGCAAAGGCTCTTTCACACTGGACTATCAACCCAAACGTATTGTCGTTTTAGAATTCTCTTTCGCGGATGCGCTCGCCGCTGTTGGTGTCAGTCCGGTAGGCATTGCCGATGACAAAGAGGCCAATCGCGTCCTTAAAGAAGTGAGAGAAGTGATTGGCAGCTGGACATCCGTTGGCACTCGCTCGCAGCCCAGCATGGAAGTCATTGCCTCTTTGAAACCCGATTTAATCATTGCCGATATTAGTCGACACGAAGCCGTGTATGCTGATCTGCAAAAAATTGCCCCAACCTTAATTCTGCCTTCTCGTCGCGAAACCTACGAAGACAGTTTAAAGGCCGCTGCCATCATAGGTAAGGTCATAGGTAAAGACCAAGCCATGCAAACGCGACTACAGCAGCACAGAAAAATCATGGCGCAATATGCCCAGCAATTACCTCAAGATATTGAAGTACAATTCGGCGTTGCACGAGATGATGCATTGTTTCTACACACTAAAGACTCTTATGCCGGCGGTGTCATTCATGCTTTGGGCTTGGCCAATGCAGAAACCGGTCGTGATGATACCGCGTATCGTCAAACCGGTTTGGAACAACTGGTTGCGATCAATCCGGAATACCTCATCATTGGTAATTACGTCACTCCAAGCATCATCGATAAGTGGCGCAACGAACCACTGTTTTCCGTACTAAAAGCGGCGCGTCAAAATCACATTTATCAAGTTAATCAGAATACCTGGTCTCGATGCCGAGGCATTATGGCGGCCGAACGTATGAGCCAGGACTTAGTGGACATACTTGTACCCTAGATGAAATCGTCTTCTTTTACGCTCACTGGCCAATGCCTAGCATTGGCCAGTCTTATGCTGTTAATCAGTTGGCTTAGCTTGTTTACTTGGTCGAGCATTACTATTTCTCCTCTTGATGCGCTGCAAGCCTTGTATCAGTTTGATCAGGACAGCATTGCACAACACATAGTACGAGATTTGCGCTTGCCCAGAGTGCTTGTTGCCTTGTTGGTTGGTGCCTGTTTGGCCGCCGCTGGGGTCATTATGCAAGGACTCACTCTTAATCCACTGGCCTCACCTTCCGTATTAGGCGTTAACGCGGGAGCCGCTCTCGGCATGGCTTTAGTCTCCACCATCACCCCTTGGTTTGGCTTACTCGGTACAACTATGGCCGCCATGATTGGCGGCGGCTTGGCATGGAGCTTAGTGATGCTGCTTGGCAGTGGTTGGCGCACGGGCAACGAGCAAGGTCGACTTGTTCTTGCTGGGGTGGCGATTTCTGCACTGTGTGCAGCCTTAACCAAGGCCCTAGTGATTATTGAAGAAGATCAGGCCTCCGCTGTCATCACTTGGTTGGCAGGCAGTTTAACGGACGCTCGTTGGCAGACATTTGACGCTTTTTGGCCTGTGGCTGTTGTTGGACTATTGGGGGCAAGCCTACTGTCGCCCAGCCTAAACCTACTGCAATTAGGTGATGACAATGCCCGAAACTTAGGTGTGTCCATCGGGTTTGTGAAACTGATCGGGAGTTTTCTCGTGCTCTTGTTAGTCGGTGCATCGCTCGGCGCAGTCGGCTCAATCAGTTTTGTCGGCTTGTTGGTACCTCATATGGCCAAACTGCTTATCGGACAAGATCATCGACGCTTTCTGCCCATCGCGATCTTATTGGGTGCCAGCTTAGTCGCCCTTGCAGATACGCTAAGTCGCGCCATTATCTTTCCCATGGAAACGCCCGCGGGTGCCATCCTCGCCTTAATTGGCGCGCCTTTCTTCATTTATATGGTGAGAAAGAAAACCTTATGAAACTCGTTTCCTATTTTTTTATTCTCAGCCTCATCACTCTGTTTTTAGTCATCGCCAATTTACTCTTCGGCGCAGTCTCTGTGCCATTAGATTCGATTGTCGACGCTTTTTGGGACCATACCAACCCAAACCACTTCACCATTCATGAATACCGATTTCCGCGAATCATCATTGCCCTGTTGGTTGGTGCAATGATGGCGCTGGCCGGGGCATTGGTACAAGGGGTTATTCGCAACCCATTAGCCTCACCAGACATTCTAGGCGTCAGTCATGGTGCCGGATTAGCGGCAGTGATTTACATGACCTTTTTCCCTGATGCCGCCATTGAATGGCTACCTCTTGTTGCCCTATTAGGCAGCTTTTTAGCCGCCATTATTCTATGGCGTTTGTGCGGCCAACATAGCACCACGGTCAAATTAGCCATCACTGGGGTTGCTCTCGCTGCCCTTTATGCCAGCTGTGTGGATTTTCTTATGCTGGTCAAACCCTTGGAGATTAATAACGCTCTTTTGTGGCTGACAGGCAGCTTATGGGGACGTGGTTGGACGCAATTGAGCCTTCTCTTGCCCTGGCTGGTATTAATACCCGCAGCACTTTGGCTCGCCAAACCACTTAATTTGATACACCTTGGCGATGAACACGCCACCAGCTTAGGGACTCATACCAACACCGTTCGCTTAGCCGCCCTAGCAATTGCAGTAGGATTAACTGCGTCTTGCGTCGCCATTTGTGGTCCGATTGGCTTTTTAGGTTTAGTCGCACCTCATTTAACCCGCAAACTGGTCGGCGGTCGCCATCAAGCCTTGCTCCCTGCGACCATGTTGGTTGGGGCAATTTTGCTGTTACTTGCCGATCTGGCAGCCAGAACCATAGATCCACCAATAGAACTCCCCGCCGGCATCATGACCGCTATTATTGGGGCACCGTATTTCTTGTGGTTACTCTTGAGGTCCAAATAATTTATGTCACTTAGCACTCAACAGTTATCGGTTGGCTATCATCAAAAAGCCATTGTGAAACACATTGATCTGAACCTACCAGAAGGCAAAATCATCGCTTTGCTGGGACCAAATGGTTGTGGTAAATCCACGCTGTTAAAAGCCTTAGCGCGTTTATTAACGCCCATGCAAGGCGAGGTTCAATGGCAAGGTAAAGCTTTACATAAGATTCCCTCCAAACAATTGGCCAGACAAATCGCACTGTTACCACAAACCCAGCCGATCCCAGAAGGCATTAAGGTCAAAGACTTAGTCGCCTATGGCCGCAGCCCCTACACAGGATTCTGGGGCAGAACCAATCAAGCAGATCAAGAGATTATCCATCAGGTCATGCAAGAAACTGGCATATCCGAACTGGCAGAACAATTGGTGAGTGAGCTGTCGGGAGGTCAACGTCAACGTGTTTGGCTGGCCATGACACTGGCGCAAGATACGCCTTATCTATTACTCGACGAACCAACCACCTATATGGACCTCAACCACCAAGTGGAACTCATGCATTTGTTGCGACGCCTGAATCAGCAAGGTAAAACCATCATTACAGTCTTGCACGACATTAACCAAGCCGCCCGTTACTGTGATCATCTAATCGTGATGAAAGAAGGGCATATCATTCAACAAGGTTTGCCGACCGACGTACTCACCCGAGAACTACTAAAGTCTGTCTTCTCACTGGAGGCGCAAATTCATCAAGATCCTATCGCGAAGACCCCAATGTGCGTAGTGGAGTAGCAAATCATATTCTTACATTGACAAAAAAACAGCCAAATAGTTAAATGGTATAAATTATCATTATCATTTGCATTTGTCTTTTAACGATTCCTAGGAGTTACTCCATGCCACCTCTCGTGGATTCAAAAATGCCGCATGCAAAGCTGCATTTTCTTTATTCAGATCACCATAGCTGGCTGTATACATGGATACGTAAACGCTTAGACAATCACTTTGACGCTGCGGATCTCGCTCAGGATACCTTTTTGCGCATTCATTCGCGCCATAATATTGATAAGATTAAGGAACCTAGACCCTATTTAGCAACCGTCGCAAAAGGCATCATCAGCCACTTTTATCGTCGAAAATCACTCGAGCAAAGCTATCTTAATTATTTGAGTACTATGCCAGACGCAGCAGCCTCTTCTGACGAGTACCGCCTGATTTTGCTCCAAACACTGGAGCAGGTTGATATTCTTCTAGATGCTATGCCTAGCCATATAAAAAAAGTCTTTTTAATGCATCAACTTGAAGGTATGAAATATAAAGAAATTGCAGATGAGATGGGCATTTCTCTTATCAGCGCTAAGCGCTACATGAAACAAGCCCTGATTCAGTGTTTAAGTATAATGGAAGACGACATCCTTGAAACCACCTGAAACCTCTCCTAACTCAAGCCTAGAGCAAGCAGCTGAATGGATAATTAGACAGCAAGAAGCGCCATTGTCGTATCAAGATAAGATAGCCTTTGAGCACTGGAAAAATACATCCAAAGCAAATCAAAAAGCTTGGCTGATGGCTGAAAAGCTCATGGGAGATATAGAGTCTCTCCCCAAAGACATGGCCATTAAAGTACTGAATCGTCCTGACAGTTCAGAGCGTCGATATGCGATTGGTAAATTAGCCTTATTGCTGGCCGCTGGTCCAAGCTTATGGGGGGGCTACCAAGCAGTTAAACATCAACAATGGTTTGCTGACTATCGCACTGCAAAAGGGGAATTTAAAAAAGTGACCCTACCAGATGGCAGCACCATCAAACTCAATACAGCCACTGCTTTTAATATTGAATTAAGCAAAAAAAAACGTTTACTAACCCTAAAAGAGGGTGAAATCGACGTTCAAATTGCTTCCAACCCACACAGATATGGCCCTTTTTTAGTAAACACACAAGAAGTTGAGTTGACTCCTATTGGTCAAAATATAGCGGTACGACAAGAACAACAAATCACCCGAGTGGTTGCACTAAAAGGCGACGTTTACGCCTTGCCTCACCAGAAACAGGCAAACCACCCCATTGTTATTTCTGCTGGTACAGAAGCCAGTTTGTCTCGCTTCTCACTTATTTCTAATACGCCGATCAAAGCCCTGTCTACTTCCTGGCTAGATCATATGATCGCGGTCAACAACATGCCGTTAGCGCAATTCATAAAAGAAGTCTCTCGATATCGTCATGGCATCATAAGAGTGTCGCCAAACCTTGCTGATCTTGCCATTTCAGGGGCCTTTCCGAACTCAGATACCAATATCATTCTGACTATGCTTTCACACACCTACCCCATTGAAGTCAAAAAACATTTTGCAGGGTATTGGGTATCACTAGAAAAAAGATAATGTCTTTTAAAGCACTTTTTTCCTTTTTGCTGATACTTTTTTCAGTTTCAAGTGGCCTGTTACTAAAAGAGACCACTTATCATAGGAACTAGCCATGCAATTAAGGCAAATCAAGATTCACCCTAAAAACAAACTTCATCAAACCATAACAACCGCTCTGTTTAGTACTTGTTTATCGCTGGCCAGTGTAGCTGCTATGGCTGAAGTAAACGACACGCAACAAGCAAGTCGCCAGCAGATGTCAGTTCCCGCAGGGAACCTTGGACAAACGCTGACCAAATTAGCGTATGAAAATCAAATTCCTTTGGCGTTTGATCCTGCACTTACACAAGATATTCAAAACCAAGCTATATCGGGCGATTTCACGGCGTTTGAATTAATGGATGCTTTACTAGCAGACACCTCTCTCATACTGACCAGTAGCCCAGATGGCACTTATCGCCTACTCAATCAAACTGACTACACTATGTCTGGACTGGCAATCTCAGCCAAAGAAATCAGCGGAGCACTGTTATCTGAATATAAAGGAGGACAGATTGAATCTGGCGGCCGTTTAGGTATTTTTGGCCTGCAAGACAGCTCAGAAGTACCTTTCAGTCTAGTGTCCTATACCAATAAAGCGATTGAAGATCAGCAATTAGAAAGCATCGCAGAAGTTCTCGACAATGATGCTTCCGTTCAATCTGGTTTTGGCTTTGGCAATTATGCTGAGTCTTTCATGGTTAGAGGCTTCCAATTAGACAGTGACGCTATTTCGTATAGTGGTCTTTACGGCATACTGCCAAGACAAGTCGTTTCCACTAATGCAGTAGAAAGCGTGCAACTCCTCAAAGGCGCAAATACTTTTGTGAACGGCGTAACTCCTGGCGGCACAGGCATTGGCGGAGCCATTAACTTAGAGCCTAAAAGGGCAGAAGAACATCTAAATGCCATTACTTTAGATACCACACTAGAAGGTCAAATAGGTGTCAGCACCGATGTAGCTCGACGATATGGCGACCTTAACGAATGGGGGGTACGAGTCAACGCTCTACATAGGGGCGGTGACAGTGCCATCGATAATGAAAGTCGCAGTGAAACTTCTATTAGCCTTGGTATGGATTATCAGCATGAACATCTCAGTATTGCAGCCGACATGGGATATCAAAAGCAAACCATCGATGCTGGACGCTCTGTAGTTTACATAGGATCTGCTTTAACTCAGCTATCACCTCCAGCTAGCTGGAAAAATTATGCCCCATCTTGGGCTAACTCTGAGTTAGAAACCCTTTTCACCATGCTAAAAGCCGATTATCAATTAAGTGATAATTGGGCAATAAAGGGAGCATTGGGCATTAATCATAATGAGGAATATGGTGATTATGGATCTCCTACTGTGTCCAGTGAAGACGGCACAGCAACCATGTATCGTTTATCCGTACCTTACGAGTCAGATACGATTTCAAGCACCTTAGGCTTGATCGGAGATATTCAAACAGGCTCTATTAGTCATCAATTAAATTTAAGTTACTCAGACTTAACCTATAAAACCTACACAGCCTATACCATGTCTGGTTCAAGCAATACCAACCTTTATGATCCAGTAGACGGAAGTTACCCAAGTACCACTTGGTCCGGTGGTAATATGGATAACCCAAAGCGCCGTTCAGCAACTCATAACCAAGGGCTTTCTTTTGCCGATACACTAGGCTTTTGGGAAGAGGAACTACTTCTCACTTTAGGCTTACGCCACCAAACCATTAATGTAGATAACTACAGTTATGATGGCGATCCAGAAAGCAGCTATGATGATTCTGCAACATCTCCGATTTACGGATTGGTATACAAGGCTTCAGATGAAATTTCTTTGTATTTCAACCATGTTGAAGCTTTACAACAAGGTGAAATCATTGCCAGCTCAGAGAGCTACGCCAACGCTGGAAGCAACTTAGCCCCCTACCACTCTAAGCAAAATGAAGTAGGCATTAAGTTTGAAAACGGTACATTAGGGGCCAGTGCGGCACTGTTTGAAATCACTCAACCACAGGCCTACGCAGGCGCTAACAATATTTACGATTACTATGGCACACAGCGTAACCAAGGATTAGAACTCAATATCTTTGGCGAGCCCCTGACAGGATTACGCATTAATACTTCTGCCACTTGGTTAAATGCAAAACTTGAAGACACGCAAAATGGTGCAAATGATGGCAATTACGCTCCCAACATTAGTCAATATCGCGTTGTATTAGGGGCAGAATATAAGCTTCCACAAATCACTGGATTCAGTTTAGGAGGTAAGATTATTCGCAGTGGACCTCAGTATGTTGACTCGGCTAATACCTTCAAACTAGATCCTTGGACTCGATTGGACATCAACGCTCGCTATCAATCCTTTATTGGACAACAGCCTGTAACTTGGCGATTAAATATTACCAATTTGACCAATGAAAGCTATTGGGCATCTTCGAAAGAAGGATTTACCAATTATCTAACCCAAGGCAACCCAAGAGAAATCAAACTCTCTTTATCCACTGAGTTTTAACCTCTTTGTTAATAGAAAGACCAACTCCTTGATTGGTCTTTCTATTAACCACCCAACTCTACTTTGTCTTTTGGCAATAAAGCGAAGGCTTCATCTTGGCTAATCACGGTGGCGTATTCGCCGTGCAGGTTCGCTAAAGACATGGCATGCACTTCATCCGCACTGCGTAGCAGACCAAAAAAGTCTTCTTTTTCAAAGGCAAAACAGGCGTTTTCCACCACATAGACCATAAAGCCCAAGTTACCTGCGGAGCGCACCGTCGACTCTACCGAATTATTCGTACTGACACCCACAATCACTAAAGAGTCTATTTGTTGCTCTGCTAACCAATCAGCAAGCTCGGAATGGATAAAGGCATCTGGCACGCTTTTTTCGATCACTTTTTCATCGTCTAGCGGCTCAAACGCTTCTTGGAACAAAACCCCGTCTTGCTCCGGCCAAAACAAGGAATCAGGCTCAGTCGATAAATGACGAACATGAACAACAGGCGCTTGGCTGGCTCGCCAATGAGCCAAAAGTTCGGCTATGTTGCGCTCAGCCTGCGGGTTATTACGCTCCCCAGCTTGTGGCCAAGACATGCCTTGCTGCATATCAATAATCATTAAACCAACGTGATTCATGACATTTACTCCTTCACATTCAACCCTTCCGTTAGCTGACGCTCTAATTGCTCGAGACGCTGGTTTTGCTTGTGGGATCGCCAACCCAAGACGCAGAACGCCACCACTAACAGAAACAGCAGATTTGATAAGACATCAACCTGATCGCTTACCGCCACCATTTCATCTCGCAAAGCATTTAACTCTTCCGAAGAAGCTTTCGATAATTGCAAAATAGCATTGCTACGTTCAAGCTCAAAGACCGTTTGATCGAGACTCGATGACGGCTCGTTTGTCGACTGCGCCTGCGCCATGACAGCCTGCGACAACATGATGATCACCACCCAAAACACCTGTTTCAACATAATCCATTCCTGACCATTTATCCGATTATTAACACCCGAGCTCTCTTTGCATTCATTGCATTGAGCATACTCTGCTGATTTTGAGATGAAAACCATCAGGTCAATTTTGTTCAATACCCCAAACGTTGATAGCTAGATACTGAGGTATGTTTTTACTCACTTTTCAAGGATGTCATTATGACCTTATCTCTCATCATCTCCATGTCGTTATTTGCCTTAGCCGCTTCCCTTTCACCTGGACCGGTAAACCTACTTTCTCTTAGTTGCAGTGCTCGCTATGGTGCGAAGGCCGGACTTAATTTCGTCACAGGGGCCAGCCTTGGTTTTATTTTACTGTTTTTGCTCATAGGGTTTAGTTTGCATCAAATTCTCGATGTCTTACCGCAACTCACCAACATTTTAAAATGGCTGGGGGCTGGCTTTTTATTTTACCTAAGCTTCCAGTTATGGCGTGATCAAGGGGATTTGAGCATACATCAAAATCAATCTGCGCCTCGCTTCATGACCGGTGCCATTCTTCAATGGATCAACCCAAAAGCCTGGCTCGCTTCGGTTTCCGGCATTGCGGTATATATTCCCAACGCAGACACCAACGATATCCTAATATTCGCCGGACTTTACCTGCCCATATGCTGGCTCTCTTTAGGCGCTTGGGTTGCCATGGGCATACTGCTCGGTCAGTACTTCCAAAGCCCAGCAAAAATGCGTTGGCTCAACCGAAGTCTTGCGACGCTATTGGCAGGCAGTAGTGTCTATATCTTGATTTAATGGTTTTGATTTTAGGCTGCTTTAAGAACGACGATACTGGTCAGGGGTGGCGGCAACACGCTGTTTAAACACCCGCTGAAAATGGGCTTGATCATTAAATCCCACACTGTGAGCAACATCCACAATACTTTGGCCTGTTTTCAGTGCTTTCTGACCTAATTGAACGCGACGATTTAAACGATAAGCATGAGGCGTTAAATAGAAATGGCGCTTAAATGCGCGCACCAAGTAGCTCGTACTGTAGCCAAATTGCTGACTAATTTCGGCGATGGGCGTGTCATCTAAGCAATGTTCGTTTAAATAATTGGCCACTTGATACAGAGGATTATGCGGCAAACTAGTCGACATAGATGCCTCACTTTGATTGAGTCGGCAAAATAGCGAACACACCCAACTAATCAATGATTGCAGCTTCTCTTTGTGGTTAAGATCATCACGCATCAATTGGCCACACAGACAGACAAAACCCTCATATAAAGGCTCATCGAACAAAGTATCTAAGCGAGTATTTTGCCACTCGCTCTGATCTCTCAATTGATGATTAAATAACATACTGGCGAGCCAATCTTTATCTAGGTGCATCATGTAATAAGCCCAAGCAGAATCCTGCAACGGATTACAGGCATGCACTTCATCAGGGTTCATCATCACCAAATGCCCTTTTTGCACTGCATGCAGCCGATTCACACACAGGAATTCACTTTGGCCAGCTAAGATAGCACCAATAGACCAAGTTTCATGAGAGTGAGGCGCATAACTCACCCGACGCCCATCGAGGACTTGCCTAAGCTCAACAAAAGGCAAACGATCATCTCGCCAGAAAATAGGATGGGTAGATGGTTTCATATCGTTTTCCTCATTTAAATCGACCTAATGAAAGACCTGAGCCAAACATTCTTCATCAATCTCACCATGACAAACAGACGTGACAGGACCGTTCATACTGATGCGAAAATCATCACTAATGTCTATGTCGATTTGACCACCAGGCATCATGACTTCAATACGGGCATCACACAGTCCCAACTTATACGCCACGGCTGCGGCAGCACAACTGCTACTGCCCGACGCTAAGGTATAACCTGCGCCACGTTCCCAAATTTGGATCGCAATGCGATGTCGGTCAATCACCTGCACAAACTGCACATTGGTACGGTTGGGGAAATTCGGATGATGTTCAATTAATGGGCCAAACTCTTTCGCTTTGGTTTCCGTCGCTTCATCCGTCAGGATCACACAATGAGGATTGCCTATGGTCACACCACTGTAAAAATGCTGCATCCCCATCACATTTAATTCTTCCAATAACACTTCACGAGGGTCGCCCCAGATCGGAATGTCTTGGCTATTAAAGGACACCTGCCCCATTTCCACATTGACTCGCTTCCCTCTTTCAAGCACCTGAGCCTTAACCACGCCACCTAGGGTTTCAATGGTAAACTCTTGATCCTTCACCAGCCCCAAATCCCACAAGGCTCGGCAGAAAATTCGCAGGCCATTGCCACTCTTTTCTGCTTCGCTGCCATCGGGGTTAAAAATACGCAAACCGAAGTTCGCCACATCCGATTCAAATGGTCCGATTAACACCCCATCTGATGCGACACCATAATGACTATGGCAGATGTTCTTGATTTTCAACACCGCTGGCTCATCTGGAAACTCATCCGGTGACACCACCAAATACACATTCCCCAACGCATGATATTTTCGAAACTTCACTGACTACCTCTAAAACCTGAATTAGGACATTAATCTTTCGATATAGGGTTCCATTGCCTGTGCCCAAACCTCGTATTGATGTGCATTAGGATGCAGAAAGTCATCCATCACATTACTGGTTAAATGACCATTTTGATCCAAGAAATGATGATTCAGATCGACAAAAAAGACCGTTTGATCATCCGCATAGTCTTTAATGAGGTCAGTAACCTGCTGATTCAATACTCTGAGTTTTTGTGTCGGTCGTGCGCTACGAGGAAAAATCGCCAATAACAACACTTTGGTATGAGGTAATTTTGTTGCCAACAAGTTCAAGATGGCTTTAATTCCTTGAGCAGTTTCCTGCGGATCGTCCATTCGATGACCCGTGTTGTTCGTGCCGATCAATAACACCACCAGCTTAGGAGATATATCATCCACTTCGCCATGCGCTAAACGCCACAATACATGCTCAGTTCGGTCGCCATTAAACCCCAAATTAAGCGTGTTTCTCGACCGATAATTGGCTTCCCATATGGCTTTTCCTTCTTTCTCCCAGGCCTGCATAATGGAGTCTCCTAGAAACACCAGATCAACTCTATCCATGGCCGCCTTTTCCTGCAATTTCGCTTGGTGTCTTGGCAGCCACCATATCGCTTGTTGCGGCATCATTTGCAATGATACAGGCGTCATAAACATCTTCCCTCTCTTGGTGTGCCTAGGTATTTTTCATTCATCCTCTATCAATCCACAGTCAATTGCAAAGATCAATCCCCAGCCGCTGATCCGACTTCAGACTATGCTTAAACTTCTTTAAAAGTATGACCAAAAGTCATGAATCACTCAGCATGATACTGTTTTATTTAAAAAAATTTATCGGCATGTGGCTTATGCCTATTCCACTTACCTTGCTGATGATGGCGCTGGCTTTGCTGTTGATCAATCGTCGTCCGAGAACCGCTCAAGCCATTCTTCTACTAGCTATGCTTTTCCTGGGTTTCACCAGTTGGGAGCCAGTTGCGAATCGCTTAATTGCGACCGTCGAAACGCCGTTTGTAGTGTTCGATTCGAAACAACCCGTCGATAGAACAACTCGCCAATGAACAAAGGAAGCGCATGTCTCATAACTCATGGGTAACAGAGCAAGTCAATCTCGCCTTCGAAAAAATGGAAAAAGGCTCCGCTGAATTTATTTCAAATGAAGAAGCGAATGCACAGATGGAAAGCTTCAAAGCCAAAATCAGAGCAAGAGGGTAAATGATGATTTTATGGGAAAAGGAAGCCCAGCAAGACAGAGGGAAAATCTTCGAATATCTATACCAGTTTAACCCTATTGTCGCTGATAAAACCGACGACATCCTCGCTACATAAAGTCCCCAACTTGTCTTATCAACCATCGATGGGCGTTGAACGGGCTGGCATGAAGGGTAGACTACTAATCATTCCTGAAATAGCCATGCTAGTGGCTTATCGTATTGAAAGCGATGATATAAAAGTGCTTCGAGTTCTGCCTATAAAACAGAAATATCCATACACGTTGTTTGGTTAGTTCCTCTTATATTAATTATTTCTGACTGGTTGATATCACAGATGAGTTCATTCTGAAATCCGCCAAGATCAAAACTAATTTTATTCCAATTCTGCTGTTCGAAATGCTCATCACCTAAGAAATATATATTTGTAAACCAAACATCATTTTCATTAACTGCATCCTTTCAAGTAAGCGCCTGAGCGCCCACTCAGTTTTATAATTTAAACCCGTAATGGCTGCCATCTGGCAACTCAACATCCAACGTTAGTTTGCCACCAGCACCTTCTACATAACGTTTTAAGGTAGATAGTTTTACATCTCGTCCTTTACGCTCCATACCTGCAATCGTTGGCTGCTTCACGCCTAGCGTGTTTGCCATATCCTCTTGTGTGATTTGCATGCGTTCACGCAACTCAGCGAGATGAATACCAAGTACCATGTCATCCGCTTTTTTACGGGCATTTTTTACTATTTCAGGCTTCTGATCTGAAATTAATTTATCAAGTGTTCTAGCCATTACTCACCTCGACTTTTTAGATCCAGTAAATGCTTTTCAAATTCTTTATCTGCAACTGGAATCATCTGTTCATAATATCGCTTATCTTTCCCTGTTTTCTCTCCAGCACACAATAAAATACCCGTTCTGCTTGGATTGAATGCATAAAACGAGCGTATAGGTTTACCCTTACTTTGCGTCCTTAGCTCTTTCATATTAGTGAACTTCGAGCCATTCACAGCATCAGCATAAGGCCTAGATAATTGCGGTCCTTTTTGCTGTAGCAAAAGCAATGTTGCCAACACGTTTTCTTTATCAGTGTCATCCAAAGCTTCAAACCACTCATCAAACACGTCCGTAGTTTCTATACTCCACATAAATTCCCTTTTACATAAAATAATAGCTTTTAAACTATATAGCCTTAAGGCTATATTTTCAATTAAAAAAAGCAGCACCCAACAATGAGTACTGCTTTTCTATTACTTCAAGAATCGAGTATTTTCTAACTCATCAAAGCTGAAACAGAAAGTTCTTAATCAGGTCTTTTCCACCTTCAGTCGCAAAGGATTCTGGATGGAATTGGATGCCTTGGATCGGATACTCTTTGTGGCGCACACCCATGATCTCAAATTCGCCACCTTGACGAATACCATTAAGGTCGGCAAACGCTTCGGCACTCAAACTGCCCACGGCGGCGGTCACTTCCAACACCTCAGGAAAGTTTTCTGCTTGCGCAATCAGCGAGTGATAACGCATGACTTCCAATTGATCTGGAATATCATGAAATATACCTTCACCATTGTGCTGAATTGGGCTGGTTTTACCATGCATGGGCAATGGCGCTTTGACCACCTTGCCACCAAACACATGACAAATCCCCTGCATGCCTAAGCAAACGCCCATCAAAGGAGTGGTTTTCCCAAACTCTAAGATGACATCAGCACACACACCAAAATAGGCCTTATCGTCTGGTGAACCCGGCCCAGGTGAAATGATGATGCGATCTGGGGCGGCTTGTCGAATGTCTTCTAACGTCACTTCATCATTGCGTTTCACGATAACGTCAAACTGCTCGATACGCCCCTGACTTTGCTCTGTCTGCAACACTTCACCAATAAATTGGTACAGGTTGTAAGTGAAGGAATCGTAATTGTCTATGATGTAAATTTTCACCCTTTCGCTCCTTCACTGAAACTGTCTAATACTCGCTTGGTTCCGGCAAACTTACGTTGAATTTCTTCATATTCGTCTTCCGCATTGGAATCGTAAACATTCCCGCCACAGGTTTGCACATAGGCTTTATTGCCATTGGCAAACACGGTACGAATCGGAATCGCAAACATACAATCACCGTTAAAAGAAAACTGACCAACCGCACCACCGTATGGGCCACGACCATCACCTTCTAGATCATCGATGATTTTCATCGCTTCAATTTTAGGCGCACCGGTTAACGTACCAGCCGGGAAATTGCTGGCTAAGGCAGAAAACATGTCATGCTCTTCCGCCATAATGCCAACGATCTCACTGGAAATATGCTGCACGTGACTGAAACGTTTGATGTCCATTAGCGAGCGTACTTTCACTGTACCAAAACGCGCCACGCGTCCAATGTCGTTACGATGCAGATCGACGATCATATTGTGTTCGGCAATTTCTTTCGGATCGTTCAGCAAAGCGCGCGCCAACGCCGTGTCTTCTTTTTCATCCACACCGCGCTTCGCCGTTCCCGCTAATGGGAAAGTTTCCATTTCCCCCTGACGCACGCGGAACAACAACTCAGGACTCGCACCAATCACCTTTTGCTCGGCAAATTTGATGTAATACATCTGCGGCGAAGGATTTACTTCACGCAATTCCTCGTAAAGGTTGATGGTGTCCCCTTCCAATTCGAACCACTTTTTAAAGCCCACTTCACACTGGAAAATCTTACCTTCGATGATGTCTTGTTTGACCTTAGCCACCGCCTCAGCGTGATCGTCTTTGGTCATGGATTCTCCCAAAGGTCGCACCACCAAAGGCCCATTTTCTGGCGTCGTTTCTGCCATCATTTGGTTGACCAAATCCAAGCGATTGTCTTCATAATAAAAATAAAAAACCTCGCCAGTCATCTTGTCTAGAATCAGCCCATCTGTGTACAAACCAAAGCGAAACGCATCAAACATCTCACTGGCTTGGAGGTCTAAACTCGGCTCAAAATAATTCATACTGTCGTAGCCAATATAGCCTGTCAGGCCACCCGCAAAGCCTCGAGACAAGATGTTTTGTGGCACGATACTACGCAATAAATAATAAGGATTGTCCGACTCATACGCTTGCGTTGCGCCATCACGCTCTTGAATGAATAGCTGCTTGCCTTCGGCCCACAACAATTTTTCAGGATCAAAACCAATGATGGAATGACGAGAAATAAAACTTTCCTCCCCAAGAGACTCCAACATAAAGCAGTTTTCAAAACGCTTTTCTATCTTTTTAAATAAACCAAAAAAATCGCAATCCGAACTGATGGTCACGTACTTAGGTTTACGCGGCAGCTCGATGCGAGGCGGTTGTTTGTTTTGTTCAGGACTCATTTTCTTTCAATTCCTTCAATGCTCGGGAGCCACGTGTCACTGTGGCAATACCAACCCCTAACTGTTTGGCAATATCCCGTTGAGGCACACCCTGCTCCAACAAGGACAAAATTTGTAGACGATGCAACATCTCGTTAATTTCATTCGGCGTCAACAAAGCACGCAGACGCTTTTCTAACAAAGCTTGATCATCGACTTGGCTTAAAAATTCTATTAATGGCTGCATAGGCAGGATTTACCATTCATGTATTCACGTACTAGTACAATATAGTTTTATATTTTATTAATCAACAGATAGAAAATAAATAAAGTCGAAGTTATCATCTATGATAACAGCCTGGAGGGAACCATGAACTGGAAAATAGAATTTTATAGTAGCGTTGACGAATCCATTCTCAAGATGCCACCAAGAATACAAGCGCGAATGATCAGGCTCTTAGAGCTAATGGAAAAGCATAGCGCAAACCTTGGACCGCCTCATACCGAATCGATAGACGATGGTTTATTTGAAGTACGGGCAAAAGCCTAAGAAGGCATTGGTCGTGGCTTATTTTGCTATTTAAAGGGCCAACGAATAATCCTTTTACATGCCTTTGTAAAAAAATCACAGAAAACACCGAAACATGAGTTAGAGCTAGCTAAACGCAGACAACAAGAGGTTCAGTCATTATGAGTCTACAAAACCTAAAAACACGAGCTTTGGCGAACCCTGAAGTTCAAGCTGAATATGAAAAACTTGAAAGCGAATTTGCTTTTATTGATCAACTCCTGTCGATGAGAAGCCAAGCGGGTTTAACCCAAGAGCAATTGGCAAAACTCATGAATACGCAAAAAAGCAACATCAGCCGATTAGAACGCGGTAACGCCAACCCAAGCTGGACGACATTACTAAAATACGCCCATGCTTGTGGTTTTGAACTGTCACTCAATTCTCATAAGATTTAGTTCCACTTGCACAAGCAAACAAGCTTATCTACCCAAATTAGAGATGTGTTGAGCTTGATAAATCATTAGTTCAAGAGGTCAGATCCCTCCACAGCCGTCATTTCAATAAATTAGCGCTTTAAGGGATCTGACTCCATCCCCTCAACTATTCCCAAACAGCCCCATAGTAAGTTATTCGTCTACTGAGTGCCTATTTCTGTCACTTTCCTGAAAAGCTTTTTAAAAGGCTTTCCAGAGGCTGGATTTTAATAGGCTTCGCTGCATAGAATCATCGGCTTTTATTTGGGAGTTTTTTTATGTTCGCTCGGTTTGTGAGTTTGTCTGGTGCCCTACTGTTATTGTCTGCTTGTTCCAGCGGGCCAATCAGTCACAAGGATGCCGCTGGTTTTGCGGAAGAAGGTGGCGCGAGTTATTACGCGGACAAATACCATGGCCGAACCACAGCAAGCGGTGAGCCATTTGATCAAAATGCCATGACTGCCGCTCATAAGCGCTTACCCTTTGGTACTCGGGTAAGGGTGACCAATTTAGATAATGGGAAAAGTGTCGTTGTACGTGTGAACGATCGTGGGCCATTTATTCGCGGTCGTGTAATCGATCTGAGTAAAGCGGCGTTTCAGCGTATCGCCGATACTCGTGTCGGTGTTGTGGATGTGAAGGTAGAAGTGATTGGACGCTAATGAATTGATCCTATGCTTAATGCCCGCGAGGAAAAAAACAGAATTGCTGGCCCTGCTTTTCATAACCATATGACATAAAAAAACGCCTGCTGGTGAGCCAGCAGGCGTTTTCAATAAGCTCAGAACCCTTAGCCGTTAAGGGTAAGGACGTTAGTCTTACTGATACGGTGACGGTAAATTTCACGCAGATATTTAATGGCGTTTCTGACGTTATCAATGTCCAAACGAATGTCATTAATGGAAACGAACTGCTGCGTATTGTCGATCAACTCACGGTACTTCTTCTCATACATTGGCTTGATCGCGTACCAGTTGGTATCCAAAATTTTGGCTGGATTCTCGTGGCTATTGAAGTATTTATCGACCAGGCTGTCATCAAAGTCTTCCATTTGAATCATATCAATGATCGCTTGATCCACTTCATCCGTGTAACGGTAATCATCTTTTGCGAAACAACGCTTCATGTAAGCCACCATAAGGGTTAAGAAGTCATCACTCAAACATGGACTCTTAGCAATCAGGGTAGTTAATGATAGATTCGCTGACGCACCAATCACCAAGGCGTAACGCTTAAGCGTGGTGTTTGGACACAGACGGTTCAAGTGCATTTTCAAGCGGTTTAGTGCAGTGAAAGACAACTTGAAGTCGCGTGGTAAAGAGATGATCGACACAATGGAGGAACAGTTCTTAAAGAAGTGCAAATCACTTAATTTAGAAATGTCGTAGCCACTCTTACGGAAATCTTTAATGGCTTGACGGTAACGATCCGATTCAACAGGCAATACACTCACCCCTTCAATCGCTGATGTGTCTTCATTAAAGTGAGGCAACTCAATAGAACGGCAGAACAGGTCATCAATGTCGACCATATCCTGATGAACACCAGGACCCACTACGCTCTCGGCATATGCGACAGCAACTGGGCCAGCCAAACTCATAAACAAGTCATTGGCATCAAGACGAATGGTTTCGGAAATATCAATCCCCGCACGACGGAAATAATCCTCATCGTAATCCGTTGTCACCGCTTGAGCCGTCAGGATGTTGAAGATCTGCTGAGAGATATATTGGTTCGCGTATTTCTCCATAGTATTCACATCAATACTATCGGCATCGCCACCATCTTCTTCTTCCGCATAACGCATAATATCGTTTGAAATTAGCATCATGGAGTTCCAAGGACGAATACGTTCCATCACATCGGCAGGCACTTCGTCTTCTTCACGCTCTTCGTTGTAAGAGAAATTCCATTCTTCCGAGATGTATTTCGTCAACAGACGACCAGCATTGATGTGCAAGGCTTCTGAGATTTCCACGTTCTTACCGGAAATATTCGGTAGGATACAAATACCAGAGGTAAAAATAGGCTCAAAGACAAAGCTGTGACGCTTATCCACCAATTGCGATTGGTCAGAACGGTAATCAAAGGTTTTACTAAGATAGGAGAATTGCTGAGCCAAACCAAATTCAGAGGCCATACCTGAACCTGTACCACCACCCGCACTAAAGATGTAGAAGTACAAGCGAGATTGGTTGGCTTTGATACCACAAGAATCCACCAAATAAGAATGCAGGTGTTTCCAATCTTCGTTACGGAAGGTCGACGTATCTTTATTTAGAATGATTTTCGCTAGGTATTGACCTAGGATAGGCGCGTTACCAGCACCACCAGCATGCACTTCGGATAAGTCCATGATTTGTAATTTTTTGTACTCTTCCAAGAACTGCTCACGGCCTTCTTGGTTTGAAAAACGAATACGTCCTTCAATGTCTTTATCTAAGTCACCCAGTAAGACGATCGGTTCAATTAAGAATACTGGCTTGAAGCCATCTTTGCCTTCGATGGGTAAATGCTTGCGAATCCAGCGCATCGGACGGAACTCTCGTTCGGTGTCCAGCAGCTCTTGGTTTTCCACTTCACGCATGTAGTTTGCACGCGCATCGTATACCAAAGACGCCACATCCAAAGCGATATTAGAGCCACAACGCCCTAAGCCAATCAGACAGACTGACGGAAATACCTGATCAACATTCTGTGGTCCTTCTGTCGTCACCGGTGGGTGAATCTGACCGCGAACAACGTCCAAATTTTCTAAGATTTTCTCTAGATTCGGTTCCGTATAATAGAGGTGTTCTATTGGCAGGTTGTCTTGACTCATGTGGCATCCTTTTTTGAAGCAATCTACTTACAACAGGCGATCTGCTTATCGCTACTAAGGCATTAAGAAAACAAACTTTTTGCTCTGTTAAATGCACGTTTTTTTCAATATCTATACTCAAACAATATCATCCTTATATAACAAAGGCACGAACATGATGAGGCAGAACGCAAAATTTTTGTCAGGTATCGTCAATCTTTTGTATAAGCTCTCCAATTAGGCTTATTCCTTTCAAATCACAGCGATTTTTCAGAACAGATGACAATACTTACATATTAATAACAAAAAATTACACTATTTCGATCAGAAAGTTAATCTTTGTACTAAGCTTATTTGCAAAGTTGTGTCTTAGATGGCTACCGAGGTACTACTGTGTCAATCTCATCCATACCACTAAATCGCCTTACCATACCGACAATACAGCCGGCGGTAGAAGTGCGCCCGCAAACCTCATCACAACAAGAGCGGGAACCAGCAGTAGACTTATCTGAACAAGCGAAACAACTTTTAGCCTCCTCCCAATCTCAATTAGATGAGACCAAAGGAGATAAACAGGAGAAAGAAGAAGAAGGTAAGGAATCCGTACAAGTCACTTCCAGCATTGGCCGAATGTCACGAGTCAGTGGTCTACAAAGGGAAGAAGTGGCGGCCTTGTACCGCACAATCGAAAAACTGAACTAGCCAACATCACAACGAAGGATGTTGGCTGAGCTTTTTATGGTTATTCAAACGTCAGTGTGTAACCGTTTGGAGCCAACACTTCGGCTTCACGCTGTAAGTTAGCCAAAGTCAAAGGTCGACTGTCTAACCAATCCGCCAAAAACTCTGCATGCAAACTTTTCTCAGACGCCTTCAACGTAAAGATAGGCATGTCACCCTCTTTGCGATCATGGTGCAGCAAAATAGCCAAACGCAACAAGATCGACAGTCGATCCAGATCCTGCTGATCCCCTTTGGTAAAACGATAGCCCAAAGATTGAGTGAACTTACGACGATGGCGCAAGATCAAGTTCGCCAGCGCTTGTTGCTCTTGTTGCGAAAAGCCCGGCATATCAGATTCGCTAATAATGTAGGCACCATGTTTGTGATAACGGCTGTGCGAAATGCCCACACCAACCTCATGCAACAAACCAGCCCAGCGCAATAAGTCTTCACTCGAAATACTGCTCAACCCCCAATCATCCTTCACCTGAGCTAACGCGGAGAGTGCGGTCTGAGTGACTAATTTCGCTTGCTCGGTATCAATATGGTATTGATTCAGCATGTAGTTAACGGTGCGCTCACGAATGTCGGTTTCCGCGTAACGACCCATAATGTCGTACAACACACCTTCTCTGAGCGCCCCAGTAGAAAAGTCCATCTGCTTAATGTCAAAACACTCAAACACCGCCGTTAAAATAGCGATGCCTGCGGCAAAAGTACTTTTTCGCTCGGGTTTCAATCCGACTAGGTCAATGTTATCTGCATGTCCAGCTTGAAATAGGGCCTTTTGGATTTGCTTGAGGTTTTTCGGCGTGATGCCTTTCTTTCCCCAATTATTTTCCTTCACTATATTAAACGCTGCTTTAATAGTACCAGACGAACCAATGGAGACATCCCAAGCTTCATCTAGATAATCATCCTGAATACTCAGTAGCTCAAGACGAGCCGCCGTCACCGCTTTCTGAAAGTTTGATTTTGAAATCACACCGTCATGAAAGAAACGTTTAGCAAAGCTCACACAGCCCATGTGCAAACTTTCCGTTAAAATAGGCTCCAGTTGCTTACCAATAATAAACTCGGTACTACCACCACCAATGTCGACCACTAAACGTTTTGATTCACCATGATCCATGGTGTTGGAGACGCCGACGTAAATCAATCGAGCCTCTTCTCGCCCTGCAATGATTTCCACCGGGTGGCTCATGATGTCCATGGCACTGCCAATAAAGTCATAACGATTTTTGGCCACACGTAAGGCGTTGGTGCCCACTACTCGTACAGACCCAGGTGGCATGTCTTCAATCACTTGAGCAAATTGCGCCAAGCATTCCAGACCGCGCTGTTGTGATGCCTCATCTAGATGGTCATCTACTAGGCCTGCTGCCAGTTGTACTTTTTCACCAAACTCGCCAGTGATACGAAGCTGCCCGTGCGTCACTTGAGCAACCACCATATGGAAGCTGTTGGAGCCCAAGTCAATGGCGGCTATTTTTTCGAAAGGGAAATCATGAGATTGTTGCAAAAAGAGAGACTGCATCCAGTAAACCTTATCTTGCTGAAATCAAAAAGGTGTTGAGTTGAGAGTATATCAGTTAACTGAAGAAGCATTGATGGATCAACTCATAAAAACCATAAGATTGATGGCTTTTTTTATCGCTGATCAAACCTTTTCTAAGAAAATCAAGAGAACAAACGACTATTTTCCCTCTGTACCCCCCTAAAAACCCTATTTTGATCAAAAAATTACCAGAAATTGCTTTTTTCCTAGTTTTCTCTATAGACCTTGCCTTTAAGTCGATCTATAGTATGGATGGTCTTGATGAAGAGCCAACTATAAATGGCCTCTGAAAGACTCCAATCAAATTGTTTCGCGCTGTATTGGCTTAGCCCTATCCGGGCCCTTATAAATAGAGCATACCTTAAAAACATTGCTCGTTTCTTTGGTGCCGAGTGGCTGATACATTGTTAGATACTTCCAGACACAGATTAGTCTGGCTTAATAAAAAGCCCTTTTAATCCTGTCAATTTTCCTCAAATGAGCTAATACAAACCCGTTTATGAACCTTACCGAATTAAAACAGAAATCAGTACACGAACTTTTAGAAATCGCATCAGAAATGGGCCTAGACAACATGGCTCGTTCACGCAAACAAGATGTTATTTTCTCCATCCTTAAGCGTCATGCAAAAAGTGGGGAAGACATCTATGGCGATGGTATCCTTGAAATTTTACAAGATGGCTTCGGTTTCCTTCGATCGCCAGATTGTTCTTACCTAGCTGGGCCAGACGACATTTATGTTTCGCCAAGCCAAATACGTCGATTTAATCTTCGTACAGGTGACACCATTGCGGGGAAAATTCGTCCACCGAAAGACGGCGAGCGTTACTTTGCCCTTCTAAAAGTAAACGAAATTAATTTCGACAAGCCAGACAGTGTTCGCAACAAAATCTTATTTGAGAACTTAACGCCTCTTTTTGCTGATGACCGTTTGGCCATGGAAGCGGGTAACGGCTCAACCGAAGATGTTACCTCACGCATCATTGATCTGGTTGCCCCAATGGGTAAAGGTCAACGTGCCTTGGTGGTATCACCACCAAAAGCCGGTAAAACCTTTATGCTACAAAACATTGCGAATTCCATTACTCGCAATAATCCGGAATGTCATTTGATCGTTCTTTTGATCGATGAACGTCCAGAGGAAGTAACTGAGATGTCTCGTACCGTTCGCGGTGAAGTCGTTGCCTCTACCTTTGATGAACCACCAGCACGTCACGTTCAAGTGGCTGAAATGGTTATCGAAAAAGCCAAGCGCTTGGTTGAGCACAAAAAAGACGTTGTCATTTTGCTAGATTCTATTACCCGTTTGGCTCGTGCTTACAACACCGTCATTCCTTCTTCAGGTAAAGTCTTAACCGGTGGTGTGGATGCCAATGCCCTTGAACGTCCAAAACGTTTCTTCGGTGCGGCGCGTAACGTTGAAGAAGGTGGCAGTTTAACCATCATCGCAACAGCACTGGTAGATACTGGGTCCAAAATGGACGAAGTTATCTTCGAAGAATTTAAAGGTACAGGTAACTCTGAGCTTCACCTTGACCGTAAGATTGCTGAGAAACGAACCTTCCCAGCTATCAATATTCGCCGCTCAGGTACGCGTCGTGAAGACCTACTGACATCCGAAGATGAACTGCAACGCATGTGGATTCTTCGTAAACTACTTAATCCTATGGAAGACATTGCCGCTACCGAGTTCCTCATTGATCGACTTCGAGTCACCAAGACCAATGACGAATTCTTCGAGTCAATGAAAGGCAAGAATAAGTAAGTCGATACACAACCTGAAAAACCACTTTTTAAAAGTGGTTTTTTTTCCATTCTAGAAAGCATAACTGACATTTGTCTTTTGGCTGACAAATGTGCGACGGAGTAACAACATGAATGAAGTGACCGCCAAGGTAAAGGCTGTTGAACTGGTTAATAAAGATGTTTATCAAGTCACATTGGAAATGGATTCCTTTTCTTTTATCGCGGGTCAATACGTTATGATCCAGCTACCAACGGGCGAGCAAGTCCCTTATTCCATTGGTAGTGCGCCTGGCGAATTGCCACTTCTGACCTTATACATTCTTGTTAGTGATCCCGACTCCCTTGCTCACAAGGTCGTGGCACATCTTCGACAATCGTCAGAAGTCAGCCTAAAAGCACCAGGTGGAGACTGCCACCTAGAAAGTGAAGCTCTGAGCCTGGCCTCTGAACACATCTTACTTATTGCTGGCGGTACTGGCTTTGCTCAAGTAAAAAGTCTATTCAGTGACTTAGTTGCGCGTCACTTTGAAGGCAAAATATCATTTTATTGGGGCGTTAGAACACCACAAGATGCCTTTGCAGAAGCTTGGTTAGAAAGTGCAAGGCAACATGACAATGTGTCTGTGAACCTTGTGGTTAATGATGGTTCTGATGAGTGGAACGGTCGTACGGGCTGGTTGTATGAAGCCATTTTAGCCGATCACCCAGATCTGTCAGACAGCGCGGCTTTCATCAGCGGTTCAGTCGGCATGGTCTATGGCACATTAGACCAGCTTGAAGCAAAAGGCCTGAAGGAGAACAATTGTTTTTCAGATGTCTTTGCGTATGCCCCAAGACCAGAAAAGCCACAGCTTTAATATTGGCTGCAAAGACAATAAAACGTCAGCAAAGCAAAAACAAAAAAGAGAAGTCCAAGACTTCTCTTTTTTTATGGCATAGAAAGAACGACTGCTTACGCTATCACAGACTTCCAAAGCTGCAAGATTTCTTGCTGATCCGCTTCTGATACGCCTTCGGATTCAAGTGTTTCTTTCAGAGTCCCTTCAAAGGCGAAGTCAAATTCATCCGCACCCTCTCCTTCTACACTGCTGTGCAACCCCAGCAAGCCTAATAGATAAGCACAATAAAAGAGTTGATCTCCTTCTTCTGCTTGATGCTCTAGTTCGCGCAATTTATCACACAGCTGATCTGCCCGATCGGCAAAGGTTACTGACATAATCTCTCTCTACTTATTTGACGGATACAAAAAAGCTGGGCCACATTCCCAGCTTTTGAAAGACATTAAAACCGGCTTATGGCTTTAATTCCAATGTTGACAGGGTGCGATCACGGATCGTCAGTAACAAGTCCGTATTTTCAACCAATGACTCGCCGTAAGACGGCACCATTTGCTTCATTTTCGCTCGCCATTCACTGTCATTTAAACGATCAGCGAAACAACGCTCAAGAATGCCAATCATGGTATTCACCGTAGTCGATGCACCAGGTGACGCCCCCAGCAAAGCAGCCAAAGAACCGTCTGATGATGTGATTGCTTCAGTACCAAACTCCAGTTTGCCTGCACCCTTCTCGTCTTTCTTGATAATCTGAACTCGCTGCCCTGCGTACGCCAACTCCCAATCTTCGTCTTTTGCCTCTGGGTAAAATTGACGCAAAGAGTTACAACGATCTTTATGGGATTGCATCACCTCACTGATCAAGTAACGAGTCAGATCCATGTTGTTCTTGCCGACACTCAACATAGGTTTGATGTTGTTGAAGCGAACACTCTTTGGCAGATCCAAGAATGAGCCAGTTTTTAAGAACTTCGTGGTGAAACCTGCAAAAGGCCCGAACAAAATGGCTTTTTTCCCATCAATGATACGAGTATCTAAATGGGGTACTGACATAGGCGGCGCACCAATTGGAGCCGCACCATATACTTTAGCGTAGTGCTGCTCAACCAACTCTGGTTTATCGCAAACCAGCCATTGACCACTAACAGGAAAACCGCCATAGCCATTGCTTTCTTTGATACCGGACTTTTGTAGCAACGGCAACGCGCCACCACCAGCACCCAAGAAAACAAACTTGGCGTCTACAACTCGTTCTTTGCCATTCACATCCAAAGTGACTTTCCAGCGACCATCTGAACCTTGCTCAAGGTCTGTCACTTCACTCTTCAAGCTAAGTTCAAACTGATCAGTCCCTTCCAGCAATTTACTCATGTTACGAGCAATGGCACCAAAGTTAACGTCTGCCCCATGCTCAATACGGGTCGCAGCAAGCGGTTCGTCTGAACCACGATTTTGCATAATTAACGGCATCCATTGCGCCAAGGTCTCACGGTCTTCCGTGTACTGCATTTCTTTAAACGCCGGATGCGCACTCATGGCTTGATGACGTGCTTTTAGCATTTTGACATTGCGCTCACCCCAAACAAAGCTCTGATGAGGTACGCGATTGATGAATTCTTTCGGCGCTGGCATTAACCCTTTTTCAACTAGGTAAGACCAGAACTGTAAGCTCACTTCAAAAGCAGCATTAATGCTCACCGCTTTATCAATGTTCACTGAACCATCTGAATTTTCTGAGGTGTAATTTAATTCGCAATACGCGGCATGTCCTGTCCCTGCGTTATTCCAACCATCCGTACTTTCTTTTGCGACACTGTCTAAACGCTCCACCATTAAGATGGACATATTAGGATCAAGTTGTTTTAGCAATACGCCTAGTGTGGTGCTCATAGCACCGCCGCCGACGAGTAAAACGTCTACTAAATTTGAAGTCATAAAATTTCGCCGTGTCATACCCAATTGTAAAGTTGAGACTGATGTAGAAAGGGGGCTTTTGGCCAGCAGCTAGTTATTATTAGAGGAGGTACTGCAATACTTTCTTCTCGGTTCCTCAGAATGCTTTTGTTTGCATTGGCAAGCAGCTAGATTAAAAAATAAACAAGCCAAAAAGGATTCTAAGTGGATAAAAAGTGATTATACGGATTTTGTCACCAATGTCTTGAGACCTTAGTCTAAGTTTGTAGATATATTCACATTTTGAGCAACACGATCTATGACATTTTATTGACTTTAGCGACAAGAAATAGGATTTTTAAGACATTAACAAAAAACTTGCTTCGATTTTGCATCTATAATTAATTCATAATATTCGTTATCACTGCACGAAATTCAATTTTCACTGGCATGGAGACTTAAGCAATGAAAGCCCAAGACATTATGGTGAGCAATGTTATCTGTGTCGACATGGACGAAAGAGTGCCTGAAGTGAAAAACCTACTCCAGCAACATGGTTTTCATCACCTGCCGGTTACCGAACATGGTCGTCTGGTTGGCATCATCTCGGACCGAGACATATTACGCTTGGTAAGCCCATTCATTGACAGTGTGTCAGAGCAAGCAAGAGACCTAGACACATTGAATCGTGCCGCCCATCAAATCATGACACGTCAGCCAATCCGTGTGAAAGCCGACACTCCAATCACAGAGATTCTGGCTTGGTTAAAAAAAGTGGATATTTCATGCTTCCCCGTCGTCGACGAGGAAGATCATGTAATCGGTATCATCACTTGGCGAGATTTGGTCAACCACGCCAAGTATTGATCATAGGAAAGAGCAAACTCAGTGCGTTTGCGCCTGATCTCCTAGCATATCGACCAGATCGGCTTCTTTGAATTCATATTGCTCTGCACAGAATTGGCAGTCGACCTTGATGGCACTTTGCTCAATCAGCAGCTGACGAATTTCTTCAGCTCCTAACGACATTACGGCATCTAGCATACGTTGACGAGAGCATGAACAACCAAACTGCATTTGTTTCGAGTCGTACATGCGCACTTCTTCTTCATGATACAAACGATGCAGCAAGGTTTCCGTATCCAATCCCAACAGTTCATCTTCTGATACCGTTGAGGCAAGATGTGTAAAACGATCCCAAGCATCGGTATCACCCGCTTTGGCTTGCTCTTGCGGCAATCGCTGTAAGAACAAACCACCACATTGAGATCCGTTCGCGGCTAACCAAACCCGACTCGGTAACTGCTCAGACTGCAAGAAATATTGCTCAAGACATTCTGCCAAAGTATCACCAACCACTTCCACAATGCCTTGATAACGCTGACCATTGCGAGGCTGAATGGTGATCACCAAATACCCACCAGCCAGCAGCTCTTTCAGCGAAAGCGTGTCTGGTACGGTTTGCTCCTCATCCCATTGCACAATGCCGCGCAAGTTTTGGAATTCATCGCATTCCGTCATCAAAGTAGACAGGAAACCATTCCCTTTGGCTTGCATGGACAAAACACCATCTATCTTGATAATGTCGCGCAACAAAGCAATGGCGGCGACAAATTCGCCCAACAGTTTTTCCAATGGTAAAGGGTATTCTTTACGCTGAATGATTTCTTGATACGCACTGTTCAACAACACTCGCTCGCCACGCACATTAGTGTGATCAAACGAAAAGCGTTGAATCTCATTCACTGATAAATTATTCACAAAAAGCACCTTCTCAGCTCAAAGCTGATGATAAAATTCATAACATAGATGCGCGCCATTTTACCCTCGCGAAAAGCAATCATCCACTTTAAAACAGTGTAACCATCACCTTTGCTATTTCGTTTCTTATTAGGGCGCTCTAAAATACCCCCACACAGACATTAGTCCTCGTTTTTTGAGGTAAGAGACAATTCGCTTATATGATTCAATTCACCGAAGTCAGTTTACAACGTGGTACGCAATTCTTATTGGAAGAAGCTGACCTAACCATATTTGAAGGCCAGAAAGTCGGTCTTATCGGCGCCAATGGTGCCGGTAAGTCTTCTCTGTTTGCCATGATCAAAGGCGAGTTACAAGCGGACACAGGCGAAGTCATCTTGCCGGGCCAACGTCGTATTGCATTTATGGCGCAAGAAGTTGAGGAAACACAACGATCCGCATTGGATTACTGTCTTGATGGCGACGACAACCTCAGAAAAATACAAGCGAACATCCTCAAAGCCGAAACCACTGGGGATAATCATGCGCATGCCTCTTGGCTCGCGGAATTTGAAACCGCGCAAGGCTACACAGCAGAATCTCGCGCCGAGACATTGCTGCAAGGTCTCGGCTTTAAAATGTCAGACATGCACAAACCTGTGTCGGATTTCTCCGGTGGTTGGCGTATTCGACTAAACCTAGCCAAAGCGTTAATGTGCCCTTCTGATGTTTTACTGCTTGATGAGCCGACCAACCACCTAGACTTAGACGCCGTCATGTGGCTGGAAAACTGGCTACGTCAGTATCCAGGCACCCTATTGCTGATTTCCCATGACCGAGACTTCATCGATGGCATATGTAGCCACATTGTGCACCTATACCAGAAGAAGCTGACGCTTTATAAAGGTAACTATTCAGACTACGAACGCCAACGAGCGGAGCATCTTGCCCAACAGCAAGCCAACTATGAAAAGCAACAAACCAAGCGAGCCCACCTACAACAATATGTGGATCGCTTTCGCTACAAAGCAGACAAAGCCAAGCAGGCTCAAAGCCGTTTAAAAATGCTGGAGAAAATGGAACTCATCGGACCTGCGCACATTGATTCCCAATTCGAATTCAGTATTCCCGTGGCCGAAAAGACCTCTCAACAGCTGATTAACCTGATTCAAGCGAATCTCGGCTACACATCAGAACAACAAGTCCAAACACAACAACTTGGCAACACCAACTTCGCCATCCGTGATGGTCAACGCATTGGTTTACTCGGTCCGAATGGCGCGGGTAAGTCAACCTTAATCAAATCCATTGTGGGGGAAATTCCACTCTTATCCGGTGATCGAGTCACAGGCGAAAACCTAGCCATTGGTTATTTCTCACAACACCAACTCAGCGCGCTGGATTTGGAAGCCTCCCCTGTTTTGCACATACAAAGGCTGTCACCCAAAGTGTTAGAAAGCGATATTCGCCGCTACCTAGGCGGTTTTGGCTTTATTGGAGACGATGCGTTGCGTGCTGTAAAAGGCTTTTCTGGAGGCGAGAAAGCCCGTCTAGCCCTATCGTTAATCGCTTGGACTAAACCCAATCTGCTGATTCTCGATGAGCCAACTAACCACTTGGATCTCGAAATGCGCCAAGCCTTAACCGAAGCCTTGCAAGCGTTTCCAGGGGCGATTTTACTGGTTTCACACGATCGTCATTTGTTAAACAGTACAGTGGACGAGTTCTATCTGGTCGCTGACCATCAGATTCAAGCTTTTGATGGTGATCTGGCCGCGTATCATGCTTGGTTACAAGCACGACAAGCTCAATCCCTAAGAGAAGAAAAAGGTGAGCAGGAAGTCAAAGTAGACAAAGTTGATCGCAAAGAAGAACGACGTAAAGCCGCGGAACTTCGTGAGAAGCTACGACCACTTCGCAAACAAATAGAACAACATGA
This sequence comes from Marinomonas aquiplantarum, assembly GCF_003314975.1. Taxonomy (GTDB): domain Bacteria; phylum Pseudomonadota; class Gammaproteobacteria; order Pseudomonadales; family Marinomonadaceae; genus Marinomonas; species Marinomonas aquiplantarum. The sequence goes on along the minus strand of NZ_QNRF01000002.1, from coordinate 34,404 downwards.
AAAAGCCGTACAAATGGCGCAAAGCAAGCTGGATATTATTTCTGAGAAAATGGCCGATTCCAGCCTGTATGAAGCAAGTCAAAAAGACACTCTACAAGCCTTACTCAGCGACGAGGCACAATGGAAGAAATCGTTAGAAGAAAGCGAAGAAGCTTGGTTTGAAGCACAAGAAGAACTCGAAGCAGCGGAAGCAGAACTCCAATAAACTGCTAACTGAGTAAATAATGGGGTAAAGCCTCTCGAATTGCCTAATCGCAAGGCTTTCCTCATGACTCTGTCTTATTATTGTCACATAACTAACGTACATTCCTACACTGCGAAAAGGAGATATGTGGATGACCTTTCCATACACTCGTATGCGCCGCATGCGTAAGCACGATTTTTCTCGTCGTTTGATGCGTGAGCATCGACTCACTGCAGACGATCTGATCTACCCAATGTTTATTATTGAAGGGGAGCAAGTTCGCGAAGCGGTTCCTTCCATGCCAAACATTGAGCGTGTCTCTATTGATTTCCTATTAGATGAAGCCAAAGAGTTGGTCGAGTTAGGCATCCCTACTGTGGCTTTATTTCCGGTCATCGCAGCGGATAAAAAATCGCTCCTTGCCGAAGAAGCCTATAATCCAGATGGTTTAGTTCAACGAGCGGTTCGTGCATTAAAACAAGCCTTTCCAGAGCTTGGCGTGTTAACGGATGTGGCCCTTGATCCTTATACCACACATGGACAAGATGGCATTATCGACGATGATGGCTATGTCTTAAATGACGTGACGGTAGACACGCTAGTAAAGCAAGCTTTGTCTCATGCTCAAGCGGGCGCTGATGTGGTTGCCCCGTCAGACATGATGGATGGTCGTATTGGTGAAATCCGCGAAGAATTGGAAACAGAAGGTTTCATTAACACCTTGATCATGGCGTATGCCGCAAAGTACGCATCAGCTTACTATGGTCCATTCCGCGATGCGATTGGCTCAAGCGGCAACCTCGGCAAAGGCAACAAGTTCACCTATCAAATTGATCCGGCGAATTCCAATGAAGCCATCCGAGAAGTCATGCTGGATCTAGACGAAGGAGCCGACATGGTGATGGTGAAACCTGGACTGCCTTATTTGGACATCGTTCGTCGTGTTAAAAGTGAATTAGAAGTGCCCACCTTCGCCTATCAGGTTAGCGGTGAGTACGCCATGCACATGGCCGCTTTTGAAAAAGGCTGGCTAGATAAAGACTCGGTGATGATGGAATCGCTGCTGGCATTTAAACGCGCCGGAGCAGACGGCATATTAACCTATTTCGCAAAAGACGCAGCTCGCCTGCTAAAAGGTTAAAGAAGACAAGGACTGATTCCTACTTCTTTAATTTTATAAATATTGAAATAAAACCAGAGAATCTGGTGACCAGCAGGCGGCATTGGTGTAATTTGTTTATTGCTGCCTTCAACAATTGAAGGCGGCAAAGACAAGGAATACCAACAACATATAAAGGTATTTGGAGAGAATAGAAGCACATGTCTGAGCAGCCTGTTAACGAAGTTGAAAAAAAGGACGTTCCTACCGCACCGCCGATGGAACTGGATGCAGAGTTGGTTCTTGAGCCAATTCCAGAGCAACCACAAGACCCGACCAAGATGGCCATTGAGGAACGTTTACCAGAAGAAATTGATCTGGGCGATCCTGAACTGTATTTCAACCGAGAGTTAAGTCACCTACAATTCAATGCCCGTGTGCTTGAACAGGCCATGGATGAAAACCACCCGATTCTCAATCGTTTGATGTTTTTGTGTATTTTCAGCTCCAATATGGACGAATTCTTCGAAATTCGTGTCGCCGGCTTAAAGAGCCAGCTGGAATACAGCCGCGAAAAGAATGGCCCTGATGGCATGCACCCGAAGAAGGTGCTGAATCTAATCAGTGAGCATGCCCACAAATTAGTACGTCGCCAATATCGTATACTCAACGACATCATCTTCCCTAAATTAGCCGAAGAGAATGTGCAATTTATTCGCCGTACTCTCTGGACAGATAAACAATCCAACTGGGTTCGTCGCTACTTTAGAGACAATGTACTGCCTATTATCAGCCCGATTGGTTTGGACCCAGCACACCCTTTTCCTAGGCTGGCGAACAAAACCTTTAACTTTGTGGTTGAACTAGAAGGACGAGATGCTTTTGGTCGTGAAAACGGACTGGCCATTGTTCCGGCGCCAAGTTCTTTACCACGCCTGGTGAAACTGCCCGACGATGTAAGTGAAGGCGGTGACAACATGGTCTTCCTGTCTTCGATTATTCACGCTCACGCGGATCAATTGTTTCCTGGCATGACGGTTAAAGGTTGTTACCAATTCCGACTCACTCGTAATGCCGATTTAGAAGTGGATTCCGATGACATTGGTGTGGACTTAGCCGGTGCACTTAGAACCGAATTACAAAGTCGTCATTATGGTAGCTCAGTGCGTCTTGAGATTGCAGAAAATTGCCCAGATCATATTGTCAGCTCCTTACTTAAACAATTCGATCTTGAACAACAAGATTTATATCAAATTGACGGACCAGTGAACCTAAGTCGTTTAATGGCCGTATTAGAGTTAGTCGATCGTCCTGATTTGATGTACTCCCCTTTCTCTCCTGGCTTACCTAGAAAGCTAGCGAGCGCAGGCGGACTATTTGAAGCAATTCGTCAGCGCGATTACCTATTAATGCACCCGTTCGAGAGCTTTTCGCCTGTTATCGATTTATTAAGCGAAGCGGCGAAGGACCCGAACGTGGTGGCAATTCGTCAGACCCTTTACCGTACTGGTGCTCGCTCTCCTATCGCAAACGCTTTAGTTGAAGCTGCTCGAAACGGTAAGGAAGTGACAGTCGTCATTGAGCTCCGCGCGCGCTTTGACGAAGCAGAAAACCTAGCCTTGGCCAGCCGTCTTCAAGACGCAGGTGCCATTGTGGTGTACGGTGTCGTGCGTCATAAAACTCACGCCAAAATGATTTTGATCGTGCGTCGCGAAGGCAATAACCTGACTCGATATGTGCATCTAGGCACAGGTAACTATCACGCAGGTAACGCTAGGTTGTACACAGATTACAGCTTCATGACCTGTAACAAGGAAATCGGGGATGACGTGCATCGGGTTTTCCAGCAACTGACTGGAATGAGTAAAGAGCTGAAGGTGAAAAAGCTTCTACATGCTCCTTTCACACTCCGTAATCGTCTTTTGGAAATGATCGACCGCGAAGCAAAAAATGCGCAAAACGGTGATCCATCTCGCATCATTATCAAGGTTAACTCTTTGACCGAGCAGAAACTTGTACAGGCCTTGTACAAGGCGTCACAGGCGGGTGTTAAGATTGATTTGATTGTACGTGGTATTTGCACTCTTCGCCCTGGCATTAAGGGCATTTCATCAAATATCCGAGTGCGCAGTATTATCGGCCGCTTTTTAGAACATACTCGTGTTTATTACTTCTATAACAATCGCAATCCTGAAGTGTATTTGTCCAGTGCCGATGGCATGGATCGAAACCTCAATAACCGAATTGAAGTCGCTTTCCCATTACAGGATTACAAACAAGTACGTCGTGTGAAAAAAGAGCTGGAATATTACTTAACAGACAATACACAAAGCTGGATTCTGCAAAGTGACGGTTCATACCAATTGTCTAAGCCAAGAAAAGGTGAATATCGCAGTGCGCAACGAGCACTATTGAGTGAACTCGCTGATAGCACACGACAAAGCTAGCTTTTTTTAAGGTCTACCAAAACAAAAAAACCAGTTCATGAAGTGAACTGGTTTTTTTTCGTCTTACTAATAGCTGGCTTAAGCGAGATTTTCTGGTCCGAACGAAAAAGGCAATAACTCATTCATCGTCAAAGACTTACGAACCCCTTCTGGTCCACAAATGTGAATAATGGTGTCCTCAGAAGAAAATTCGCGAATACGCTGACGGCAGCCACCGCAAGGTGTCACTAAGGCTTCGCCTTCACCCATCACATAGATTTCTTTAATCTGTGTCTGACCATCACGAACCATGGCGGCAATAGCACCAGCTTCCGCACAGGTGCCTTCTGGATAGGAAGCATTCTCCACATTACAGCCAGAATAAAGCTCACCAGATGCCGTCAGAATCGCCGCACCCACAGTAAAATGGGAGTACGGCACATAAGCTTGACTCATCGCGGCTTTAGCAAGATCAAACAACTGCTCGCTTTGCTTTACATCAGACATATTAAGCTCGCTCTTTCACATAGGGTCGACCAATCGCTTTTGGCCCCACTGCTTTACCGATAAAACCAGCAAGAAGCAGTACAGTTAAGACATAAGGCAAGACCTCAATAGCCTGAACCGGCACTTCACCAATACCAGGTAACACCACACCCTGCATGCGAACTGCAACGGCATCTAGGAAACCAAATAGCAAACAAGCAAATAACACTGGGACAGGACGCCATTTACCAAAGATCAAGGCAGCCAGTGCCATATAACCCTTACCAGCACTCATGTCTTTTAGGAAGCCGGCATTATGCGCCGTTGACAGGTAAGCCCCTGCCAAACCACACAAAATACCACACACAATTAAGGCTCGGTAGCGAATGAAGGCAACCGAAATACCGGCCGTATCAACTGCATGTGGATTTTCACCCACAGCACGTAAACGCAAACCAAAACGGGTTTTATACACCACCCAAAATGTCATCGGCACCATGGCAAAAGCTAAATACACCAAAATATTATGGCCACTTAACAATTCGGAATAGATCAAACCAATCACAGGCACATCCGCTAAAGCGTCTGCAAATGGCAAGGTAATGGATAGGAAACGGGCATCACCTGATAAAGTAGGTGTTTGTCCACCCATACCAAACCAGTCCATAGACAAGGTAACCGTCAAACCCGCGACGATCGTATTGATGGCGACACCAGAGACAATGTGATCACCACGGTGCGTTATACACGCAAAACCGTGGATCATTGCCAGCGAAATGGACGCCATGATACCAAAACATAAACCAATCCAAGCAGAGCCAAAAATAGCCGCGCCTGCTGCAGCCGCAAAAGCACTGCCCAAAATTTTACCTTCCAGACCTATATCTACGATGCCCGCACGTTCTGAATACAGACCAGCCAAAGCAGCAAAGATCAGTGGTGTCGACACTCGCATGGTCGCGTCTAACATAAGTATTAATGTTTCAAACATAATGGTTCCCCTACGCTACCGCTCTGCGAATAAAAAAGCCTTCGATACGATCTTTAAACATGTGTTCAAGTGCACCAGAGAAGAGAATCACCAAACCTTGGATCACAACAACGATCTCAGGTGTGATGGTCGGGATTTCAAATGCTAACTCAGCACCACCTTGGTATAAGGCACCAAATAGAATGGCCGCTAGCACAATACCAATAGGATGGTTACGCCCCATCAAGGAAACCGCAATACCAGCAAAACCATAACCGGCGGTGAAGTTCAGCAACAGGTTGTGGTTTACACCCATGATTTCATTGATACCAACAAACCCTGCTAGGCCACCGGAAATCAACATCGCCCAGATAGTCACCTTGGCGGTATCGATGCCTGCGTAACGTGCTGCCGTTGGGTTAGTGCCCAAGGTACGCAACTGATAACCCCAGCGAGTGTGCCAGATCAATCCCCAGACAAACACACAACAAATCAGGGCGATAATAAAGGCCAAGTTCAATGGCGAATCACCAATATCAATCCCCAGAGGCGACAAAAGTTCATGTAAGTAAGGTAACCAAGCGTTTTCTTCAAACGTTCGGCTATTAGGCGCCATGCGGCCGTCTTCTTTTAGCCAGTTTACGATTAGGTAAACCATTAAAGAAGAAGCAATAAAGTTAAACATGATGGTGGTGATCACGATGTGGCTACCACGACGCGCTTGCAAATAAGCCGGAATGTAAGCCCATGCGGCACCAAATACTGCAGCACCAATAATTGCCAATGGCGCAATGATATAAAGCGGCATTGTGTGATCGAGAGCCAGACACACTAACCCGACCCCTAGGCCACCAATATACGCCTGACCTTCACCACCGATATTGAACAAGCCACCTTTAAAGGCAACAGAAACCGCCAATCCGGTAAAAATAAGGTTGGTCGCATAATACAGCGTATAACCAATCCCTTCGTCATAACCGAAAGCACCGTAGACCAAATAGCCAGCCGCCTCAATCGGGTTCTCACCAATCGCTAGAATCACCAAACCAGAGACAATAAAGGCCAATAAAATATTCAAAAAAGGAATCAGCGCAATGTTTACCCAAGCTGGCACTTTTGCTTCACTCATGCTGATACTCCTTGCTCTTCTTTGTTGTAGGCATTTGCCATCATCAGACCAAGGGTTCGTTCATCCGCGTCTTTAGCGTCAAGTTCGCCAACGACTGCACCATCAAACATCACTATGATGCGATCACTCAGTGCCATAATTTCATCCAATTCTACTGACACAAGCAAAATAGCTTTGCCTGAGTCTCTCAATTTAACAATTTGTTCGTGTATATTTTCAATCGCACCGATATCAACGCCTCGAGTCGGTTGACCGATCAACAACACATCTGGATTTTGCTCCACTTCACGAGCAATAACGATTTTTTGCTGATTACCACCAGAGAAGTTCGCGGTTTTTAAGTGCGGATTCGGTGGACGTACATCCCAATCCGCCATACGCACCTTACACTCCTCTAACATGGCTTTATGATCCATTAGGATCTTACCGTTATAGGAAGCAGAGTTATGGTAACCAAGGACCGCAGCTTCATAAGCCTCAAAGCCTGTAACAAGCCCCATCTTATGACGATCTTCCGGTACATGGGCCATTTTTAAATCACGCATTTGCGCCGCATCTTTTGGTGCTTTAGCCGTAATGGTTTGACCCGCGAACTGAATTTCGCCTTCGCTCATCGGCGTGATACCTGATAAGACGTTGAGTAACTCACTCTGACCATTACCAGACACACCTGCGATACCTAGAATTTCACCCGCACGCAATTCCAAGCTGACTTCTTTCAGGCGTTTCACACCTTGGCTGTCAAATTGCGTTAAATTCTTCGCTGAAAGGAAAACGTCACTCGGTTGAGCTTCGTCTTTATTCACGGTTAAACGAACTTTCTTACCGACCATTAACTCAGCCAACTCTTGCGTATTGGTATGCTGAGTTTCACGGTGTGCAACCATTTCACCTTGACGCATAACAGAAACGTTATCCGTTGAGGCCATGATTTCACGAAGTTTGTGGGTAATTAACAGTACCGTCACCCCCTGCTCTTTAAGGGATTTCAAAATACGGAATAGATGGTCTGCTTCTTGCGGTGTTAATACCCCAGTTGGCTCGTCCAATATCAAGATGCGAGCACCGCGATACAAGGCTTTTAAGATTTCCACTCGTTGCTGCAAACCAACCGGAAGTTCTTCAACGATTGCGTCTACATCAATGTCTAAGCTGTACTCTTTCGCTAGGCGTTGAAGCTCCACCCTAGCAGCAGTCAAACCACCTTTTAGTAGAGCACCGCCCTCTGCACCTAAGACAACATTCTCAAGTACACTAAAATTTTCCACCAACATGAAGTGCTGATGCACCATGCCAATGCCAGCATCAATCGCGTCTTGTGAACTACGAATATCAACTCGTTTGCCGTCTACTTCGATGAACCCGGTATCGGCTTCATAAAAACCATAAATGATACTCATCAAAGTGGATTTACCCGCACCGTTTTCACCAATAATGCCGTGAATGGTACCAGCCGGAACTTGTAAGCAAATGTCTTTGTTGGCCTGAACGGCACCAAAGCGTTTGCTGATATCTCGCAATTCTATTGCGAATGGCACTGTATTATTCGTCATATCAAAAAGTTATTCGTCTGCTTAAATGGAACGCTTAGAGTCTACCTCTAAAGCGAAAACACCTTAGGGTGTTTTGTATTACAAGTCTCTCTTAAGTTAAAAAAGCACATACTTATCAAAACATGGATAAGGTTGGCTTTTCTCATTTCTATTCAACAGCGTCCAGCATTATGAATGAAATACTTTACACAAAAAAAACAGTTGCCCGCAGCAGCGGGCAACTGTCTTCATCATAACTTAGTAGTTACAAGTGTTGTCTGACATGTAGTCATGAACCTGGATATCACCAGCGATGATTTTACCGCGAATATCTTGGATGTTAGATTTCATGTCAGCCGTGATTAAGCTTGCGTTGTTGTCATCAAGCGCCCAGTCAACACCGCCTTCAGCCAAACCTAGAACCACAACACCTGGCTTCCAAGAACCATCTGCAGCGCTCTTGTAAGTGTTGTATGCGGCTAAATCAACACGCTTAACCATAGACGTCAGCATAGTACCTGCTTGCAAATGGTTTTGGTTAGAGTCAACACCGATTGCCAATTTACCTTCGTCTTTTGCTGCTTGGTAAACACCGATACCGGTTCCACCAGCCGCTGCGAAGACAACGTCAGCACCTTTAGAGAACTGGCTCTTAGCAAGCTCAGAACCTTTGGTCGGATCGTTAAAGGCTGCGCCCGTTGAACCCGTCATGTTCTGTAACACTGTTGCGCCAGAGGTTACGTATTTCACGCCTTGCTCGTAGCCACAACCAAATTTACGGATAAGAGGAATATCCATACCACCAACGAAACCGACTGCATCAGTTTTAGAAGCCATGGCCGCTAGCGCACCGACAAGGAAAGAACCTTCGTGCTCTTTGAAAACGATAGACTGAACATTTGGTAGATCAATCACACTATCGATGATGCTGAAATGAATTTCTGGGAAGTCTTTCGCGACTTTCTCAACGGCAGAAGACATGTTGAAACCAACAGCAACAATAGGAGAGTAACCACGTTTTGCTAAACGACGAAGACCCTGTTCTACCTGAGCTTCGTTCTTTGGCTCAAATTCACGAACTTGTATACCGGTTTCAGACGTGTACTTTTTCACGCCATTGTATACGCCTTCGTTAAAAGACTTATCGAATTTACCCGCTTGGTCGTATACCACAGCTGGATCAGCTGCTTGAGCCATGCTTGCAGAGATGGCCAACGCCGTTACTGACGCAATAAAGACACCTTTCATTCCTATTCCTCTTTTTATGTAATTAATCTAGGCAATACAACCTTGCCTAACTGGTCAAAAATAAACCTATTCAAACAATACCGCAACGAAATATGCACATTTTAATCAAGGTTTTTGCGCAAACATCGAGTGGCACCCGAAAAACTTCCATTTGATTGACTAAATCAAGCTAATTTACAGCAATTCTTGTGCCTAAATTGAACAAGAGGTCAAGTTTGGCATTTTACACAATACACAGTACTGCGTTGCGCCTGACGAACTTCCGTTAAAGCCTGTTGGCATTGGGTACATGGCAAACCTGCTCGGCCGTACACCGCCAGTTCCTGTTTGAAATACCCAGGCTTACCATCACCACCAACAAAATCTTTCAATGTAGTGCCACCTTGCTTAATGGCATTGGCAAGCACTATTTTAATGCACTCAAGTAATTTACGCATTCTAACTTTAGAAATATTTCCAGCCATACGCGTTGGACGAATCCCGGCCATAAACAAAGCTTCATTCGCATAAATATTACCAACACCCACCACTACTTTGCTGTCCATTACAAAGGTTTTAATGGGTACTTTACGGCCTTTGGCTTTGGCATAGAAGTAATCCACATCAAATTCATCCGACAGAGGTTCAGGGCCTAGGTGACTTAACAAATCATGCTCTAGCCAGTCATCAGTGGTCCACAAAATAGCACCGAAACGACGCGGATCTGTATAACGCAACCATTGATCCGTATCAGCGATTTGAAAATCCACATGATCATGAAACAAAGGTGGCGTATTCGCTGGCACAAAGTACAAACTGCCCGACATGCCTAAGTGGATAATCATAGTACCTTTTGCCGTATGAACACCTATGTATTTACCACGACGAGATACCTTTACCACTTCCTGCTCTAAAATATCTTGGCTTAATTCAGGAGTAATCAACCAACGTAATTGTGGCTGGCGAATGTCTACTTTTGCGATTTTTTGCCCCACCAAGTGTGGCTCAATACCGCGCATCGTGGTTTCCACTTCAGGTAATTCAGGCATCACAAACCTCAATAACAAGACCGATAAAATACTGACCGAATGAACAAAGTATATCTACTAGATACAAAAAAACCGACTCATTGAGTCGGTCTTCTTTTGCAAGAAACAAAAATTATTTAATTTTCGCTTCTTTGTACATAACGTGCTTACGTACAACAGGATCAAACTTTTTCATTTCAAGTTTGTCTGGAGTATTTCGCTTGTTCTTGTCAGTTGTGTAAAAATGACCAGTACCAGCAGAAGATACCATGCGAATTAGATCGCGAGCGCCTTTAGAAGCCATGATTCAGTTCCTTATACTTTTTCGCCGTTAGCACGCATGTCAGCAAGAACTGCATCGATGCCTTTTTTATCGATAATACGCATACCTTTAGAAGACACACGGATACGAACATAACGGTTTTCGCTGTCAACCCAAAAACGGTGCCAGTGAAGGTTAGGAAGAAAACGGCGCTTAGTGCGACGCTTTGAGTGAGAAACGTTGTTACCTGTAACAGGACGCTTCCCAGTAACTTGACATACGCGAGACATATTAAATACCTTTTGCTATCCAGAAATTGTTGGAAGTGTGCTTCACTTCCTCAGGCGGAGCATGAATCCGGATGATCCAAAAAAATCCCGTACCGAGGAATAGCGGCGCGAATTCTCTCACAGCACTGAGCTTCAATCAAATCATTTATCAAAAAATGATCAATTTAGTTTTAACAAGCCGATTCTAAGGCTCATTGAAGCAAGTAACCTCATACTAAACCTCGCTCAGCTAAAGACACAGGCGAACCATCGCCCACTACAAAATGGTCCAATAAACGCACATCAATTAACTCTAACGCCGATTTAATTCGGCTCGTAATACTGATGTCTGCTTGGCTGGGTTCGGCGACACCGCTAGGGTGATTGTGGGCAATGATGACGGCGGCCGCATTATGTTGCAGTGCAGCTTTCACCACTTCTCTGGGGTAAACCGCAGCCGCGTCTATGGTGCCAAGGAAAAGTGCTTGATAACGAATCAGACGGTGCTGTGAATCTAGAAACAACACGGCAAACACTTCTCTTTGTTCATGACGTAACTGTGAGGACAAATAAGTACGAACCTGCTCCGCGCTGGAAAACACCGCTTCGCGCATGAGTTGCTCTTGTAAATGACGTTTTGACATTTCAAGCACGGCTTGCAACTGAGTGTATTTCGCGTCCCCCAACCCAAAGCCTTGGCAAAATTCTTCTCGACTAGCAGACAGCAAAGCGCGTAGACCGCCGAAATGATGTAACAATTGCCTTGCCATTTCCACGGCACTTAAACCATGAGACCCCGTACGCAAAAAAATCGCTAGCAACTCGGAATCTGAAAGCGACGCTGCACCTTGGTGAATAAGTTTTTCACGAGGCCGTTCCTGCTCTGGCCAGTGTTTAATACTCATGATCTACTCCTTGATCCATGATAATCTTGTTGTATTCGGCTTCCTGCCTACAAAACTAACCATATAGATCACTGAACGACTTGAGAAGTTTTTTATGTCAAACCTAGCAGCAAAACGCATCTTATTAGGTATTACTGGCGGCATTGCCGCGTATAAAAGCATTGAATTAATTCGTTTGCTGACGAAAGCTGGCGCCGACGTTCAAGTGGTATTAACAGACGGTGCCAAAGCCTTTGTGACGGAAATGACATTACAGGCCGTCTCAGGCAAGCCTGTCAGAAGCACGCTACTCGACCCAACAGCCGAAGCTGGTATGGGTCACATAGAGCTCGCCAAATGGGCAGACTTGATTGTCATTGCTCCCGCCTCAGCGGATTTCATGGCACGCTATGCCCAAGGCATGGCGAATGATTTATTGACCACGCTATGCTTGGCAACTGAAGCGCCGGTACTACTGGCTCCAGCAATGAACCAAGCTATGTGGCGACACCCTGCTACTCAAGCAAACGCGGACACCTTGGCTCAACGAGGCGTACTGAGCGTAGGCCCAGCCGATGGTGCGCAAGCTTGTGGCGATGTAGGCCCTGGCCGCATGACCGAACCCGCCGATATTTTCACCTATTTAAATGACAACCTGGCTGCAGAGTCAATACCACAAGACTTAAACGGACAACATTGGGTGATTACCGCAGGCCCCACTATGGAAGCCATCGATCCGGTTCGCTATATCAGCAACCACAGTTCCGGTAAAATGGGCTATGCATTGGCTCAAGCGGCACAATTACGCGGCGCTAAGGTCACCCTAATTTCTGGACCTGTGACTCTCTCCGCTCCTCAAGGCGTGACATTGGTAAAGGTAAAAAGTGCCGATGATATGTTAACGGCTTGCCAACAAGCCATGACAAAAACAGCAGATGTCTTTATCGGGGCGGCGGCGGTGGCGGATTTCAAAATGAAGTCCCAAAGCCATCAAAAAATGAAGAAGCAAACCAACAGGGATGAACTGCAACTGACCTTAGTGAAAAACCCTGACATTATTGCCACGATTGCCGAACAGAAAGGCGCAAATTGTATGGTTGGCTTTGCCGCTGAGACACAAGACGTAATCGCCTACGCGAAAGGCAAACTTGAACGCAAAGGCTTAGATATGATCATTGCCAATGACGTGTCACGCAGTGACATAGGTTTTAATCAGGACGAAAACCAAGTCACCGTGATCACACACGAGAAAACATGGTCACCAGAAAAAGCCAGCAAACAACAACTGGCCATGCAGCTGGTAGAACATATTTACCAACACACTCAATCCTCATCAGCAGATTAAGAGACTCTCATGAAACAAGCTATTCAACTAAAAATCGTTAACGATAAAATTGGTAACGAAATTCCATTACCAACCTATGCCACCGAGGGCTCAGCAGGATTGGACTTAAGAGCCTGCCTAGATAAGTCCATCGAATTGGCACCAGGTGAAACCACTTTATTACCGACTGGTCTGTCCATTTATATTCAAGACCCAAATCTGGCGGCGACTATTTTGCCGCGTTCTGGTTTAGGTCATAAACACGGTATCGTGTTAGGTAACCTAGTTGGCCTAATCGATTCAGACTACCAAGGCGAACTAATGGTGTCCTGTTGGAACCGTGGCAACACTAGTTTTGTCATCGAGCCTGGTGAACGTGTTGCACAGCTTGTATTGCTTCCAGTAGTACAAGCGGAGTTTGATATTGTGAAGGAATTTGAAGAGACCGAACGCGGTGCCGGCGGTTTCGGTCATACTGGCACAAAATAAAACCCACTCCAAAAGGGTGAGTAAAACTCACCCTTTTTCCCTTGCTGATCAGCCTAGCTCAACCATCTTCATCCGCCGCCTGATTTTTTACTTTCATAAGTCAGTAATTGGTAATTTTCATACATTTTTCTGTAGTTAATCCGCCAAGTTCACGTTATTATTTCAACCCTAAGTGGTTGCTTACACTCGTTACCCGCCTTGTATGTCATCGTTTTAACCTGGCGGAGTAATCTATTTAAACGCTGGATGTCTAGCTCTCTTCCAATCTACTGAACTAGATACAGGCAACCTTTTCGTTTGGCTAACAGGAGTAATTAAAACGTGGCTTTTTCTCGCGAGTCTGCTTTAGATGTTGCTAAGGTGTTGAGTGAATCTCTGCCTTATATTCAACGCTTTGCTGGTAAAACATTGGTCATTAAATACGGCGGCAACGCTATGACGGATGAAACACTACAAGCCGGATTTGCTCGAGACATCGTTTTAATGAAAGCCATCGGCATCAACCCAATTGTGGTGCACGGCGGTGGTCCACAAATTGGTGATATGCTGGCAAAACTAAACATTGAATCAAAATTCATCAATGGCATGCGCGTTACCGATACCGCGACAATGGACGTCGTGGAGATGATTCTTGGCGGCCAAGTTAACAAAGAAATCGTTAACCTAATTTGTGAAGCCGGTGGTAAAGCCATTGGTATCACAGGTAAAGACAGCCGTTTCATCAAAGCAAAAAAACTTTTTGTGAAACAACAAGTCGAAGGCGCAAGCGCGCCAGAACAAGTAGACATCGGTCATGTTGGTGAAGTCGCCAGTGTTGATACCAAATTCCTTAAGCTGTTTGAAAGCAGTGATTTGATCCCTGTCATTGCGCCTATTGGCGTAGATGAAGAAGGTCATGCCTACAACATCAACGCGGATTTAGTCGCCGGCAAGGTCGCAGAAGCTGTCGGAGCTGAAAAACTGATGTTGCTGACAAATATTTCTGGTGTTCAGGACAAGCAAGGCAATGTGTTAACTGGGTTAAGTACAGCACAAGTTGATGCTCTGATTGCTGACGGCACCATCTATGGTGGCATGCTACCAAAGATCAGTTGTGCGTTATCGGCGGTGAATTCTGGTGTGACAAGTGCACACATTATTGATGGTCGAGTACCACATGCTACGCTATTGGAAATCTTTACCGACACAGGTGTGGGTACATTGATCTCGAATACCAAAGCAAGCGTTTAGTCAGGCTCACATCATTAACAAAATGTCGACAATAGGTTATTACTGGGTACGAGACCATGAGCAATAAAAAAATCGATCGCCGCACTCAAATCTTGCAAGCATTAGCACAAATGCTAGAAAGCAGCCCAGGTGCTCGCATCACAACGGCTGCACTTGCCAAGCAAGTCGGTGTTTCAGAAGCTGCGCTATATCGCCACTTTCCAAGTAAGGCGAAGATGTTTGAAGGCTTGATCGAATTTATTGAAGAATCTCTTTTTTCTCGTATCAACCGTATTATTCAAGAAGAAAGTGACGTAGTGTCTCGTATTGAAATGATGATGACCTTGATTCTCGGATTTGCTCAGCAGAACCCAGGCATGTGTCGATTGCTCACAGCAGACGCTTTGTCTGGTGAGACGGAACGCCTCAGAGTGCGTATTGCACAATTGTTTGATCGCATCGAAACACAGCTGAAGCAGGTGATTCGCGAAGCCGACTTGAAGCAAGGCTTACGATCTAAAATGGGGGTCGCACCAACGGCAGATTTTTTATTGGCCGTGATTGAAGGCAAAGTGCGTCATTACGTACGCAGTGAGTTCAAAACTAAGCCTATGGAAGCTTGGCAAGAGCAATGGCCTATCTTGGCACAAAACTTGATGCAGAATCGCTAAGACTCAGCCACGCTGAGCCTTAGCACTATAGTTAGATTCCGTACTGGTCTCGGTAAGCTTTTACCGCGTCCAAATGCTGGGCAAACTCTGGAGAGTCCTGCTCAGCCAAATAAGTCATGATGTCGTTGAGCGACACGATGCTGATAACCGGCATACCAAAGTCTCGTTCAACTTCTTGAATGGCAGATAATTCGCCTTGGCCTCGTTCTTGACGATCCAATGCGATAAGAACACCAGCAGGCGACGCGTTCGCTTGTTGGATAATGGCCATGACTTCACGGATGGCGGTTCCTGCGGTAATCACGTCATCAATGATCATGACGCGACCAGCAAGAGCAGCGCCAACTAGAGAGCCGCCTTCACCGTGAGTTTTTGCTTCTTTGCGGTTGAATACGTATGGTGTATCTAGATTATGATGATCATACAAGGCAACGGCTGTGGTCGTAGCCAATGGAATGCCCTTGTAAGCAGGGCCAAAAAGAACATCAAATGGAACATTTGCTTCCATGAGAGAGGCAGCGTAAAAACGGCCTAACTTCGCTAATGCTTGGCCTGAGCTAAATAAGCCTGCATTAAAAAAGTAAGGACTTACGCGGCCTGATTTAAGTGTAAATTCGCCAAAGCGCAAAACGTTTTGCTCAATAGCGAATTCGATAAAGTCTCTTTGGTAAGGTTTCATACCGGCTCCAGAAAGATAAAAATTCACAACACAGCGTCACCAAGATGGTATAAAAAGCCATGCTAACTTAGGATAGGCGCTAATATAACACACGGCTAGGAATTGTAGGGACCAGAAATGAAGGTCATCAGCCTTAATGTAAACGGTATAAAACAAGCAGCCGATCGCGGCTTTTTTGAATGGATGGTTCGTCAGAACCCAGATGTTGTGTGTCTACAAGACATACAGGTCGATGAACGCAGCCTAAATGACAGCGTTTTCTTTCCACCTGAATACAACACATATTTCTTTGATTCGATGGAAAACCCAGATCAAGCTGGGGTTGCCATTTACTGTAAGAGCATGCCAAAAGCCATTATGACTGGCATGGGCTTTCCTGAATGTGACTTTGAAGGTCGTTTCATTCAGGCAGATTTTGATAAGGTGAGCATTGGTGCTTTTTTAACACCGCACGGATCGAATCACGAAGAAGCGCTGCAAGAACACAAATATCGCTTTATGGAAGGTTTTAAGAATCATTTGATTAAAACTCGCCGTAAGCGTCGCGAATTTATTTTCTGCGGCACAGCGAATGTGGCTCGCTCTCCGATCGACGTCAGTAGCTGGTTTGTGAATCAGCGTAACTCTGGTTTCTTACCAGAAGAGCGCAAATGGATTAATGAAATCTTTAACGAGCTGGAATACATCGATGCTTTCCGTCAAGTGAATAAGCAAGACAAGCAATACACTTGGTGGCCTGACTATGAGCGCGCTTGGAAGTTAGATGAAGGTGGTCGTTTGGATTATCAAATCGCCACACCAGGTCTGAAAAACTTAATTCAAGGCGGCACCATCTACAAAGGTCAGCGCTTTTCTGACCACGCGCCATTGATTATGGAATACAACTTAGACTAAGTGTTTAAGAGATCACAAAAAAACCGCTGAATGCATAAAGTATCCAGCGGTTTTTTTAATGGGACAGCCAACAGAAAGTCTAGTCTTCCGTTAACGGCTTATGTTTCACCTTTAGCTTCAATTGGTGAATGTCACCTGGCGCAATCACATAAGCATCAGACAAAGCATTACCGGCTTCAACACACACAAAGCGACGATAGTCCTCTTTGTCCATATCCGCTCGTTTCTTTGCTAATTTCCCGCCTGGATTCCAAAGAATCGTACTGCCACTGCCTTCCGTTTGAATTATCAAGCGGCGCTGCAAGTCTGGATCATGTATCTCGCATTCTTCTGGTGAAGAGACATATACTCGATCCATGTGGTTACAAGGCGTCACCACGCCTTGCTGCTGAAACTCACGCCCTTCATCAAACTTATCAATATAAGTAACTTGATCTAGACCATGCACTTGCGCTGTTTTGTTATCCGCTACATGGAAATAAGTATGCAGGGCTTCGCTTACCGGCATTGGCTTATCGGATAGATTGGCCGCGGTAAAGTTAATGCGAAAACCTTTGCTAGAGAAACGAAACACCTGACGCAGCTCAAAGGCATAAGGCCACATTTCTTCAATCAATGGGTGGTCTTCTGACGCCAGACGGATGACAATTTTTACATCGCCGTTTTTAAAGCGCCCTGCTTCAATAAATTCCCAACGAAAATAACGCGCCAATCCGTGCGCGGGAAAATCTTCCTGTTCTTCATTGGCACCGAACCAAGGCCAGCACACAGGCACCCCAAAATGGCGACGCCCAAAGCGACCTTCACCGCCTTTATTTTCTGATTGAAACAAGAGATCAGGCTGACCTGATGGCGTAAAGCTCACCAAGTGCCCGCCCCATAGAGCAATAACGGCGCTAAAGCCTGGTTGATCTATGATGATTTCATCACACTTTTTTAAGCTGGCTGGACGTATTTCCCCACCCAGCTCTTCCAACTCTTTCATTAGTTGGCCATTCATTTATCACCCCAGTTGCTATTTCTTATACGCACATAGTAACCCCACAAATGACGATTACAATAGTTTGTGTTTATAACGAAAATTCGAACCTCAAAATTATTACAAAAGGAATGAAAAAACGCTTAACCTGACACACCTTTTAGGCTATAAAGCACGGGAAGAATAGATGGCCATAAGGGTCATTTTAGGCTTCCTGTCTCTTCCTTATTTCCTATAGAGTTAAAAGTTTATGAACCAAATGAACGAAGCCAAAATGGTTGTTGGCAGTGATGAATGGTGTGCCTTTCCGTCACTTAATATTCCCGCCATCAAAGCCAAGGTGGATTCAGGAGCCAAAACCTCGTCATTACATGCCGTGAACATTCAAAGTTTTCCGCGCAATGGCGAGCAGTGGGTGAGCTTTGATGTCCACCCACTACAAGACAATCGCAAGACAAAAGTCCACTGCGAAGCTCAGATCATTGACCAACGCTTTATCAAGAGCTCCAACGGTGACAAAGAAAAACGTCATGTTATTCGCGTCCCTATCTCTTTGGGGGAAAAATCTTGGTCAGTGGAAGTAACTCTGACTGATCGCGACAGCATGGGATATCGCATGCTGTTGGGCCGAGAGGCCATGACAGGACGCATTTTGGTCGATCCAGAAGGTCAATGTCTACTAGGTGAACGCTCTCAAGACGTGCTTGCAGAGTTATACAAGTCACCAGATATTCGTACCGGCGGTCTAAAAATCGGGCTATTGGCTAGCAACCCGGACTTATACAGTAATCGTCGTATTATTGAAGCCGCCGAAGCTCGTGGTCATGAGATCCAGTTTTTAAACATCAAAAACTGCTATATGAAATTGGATGCAACCACACCGGAAATTCACTACCGAGGCGGTCGAGTATTGAATGATCTGGATGCCGTCATCCCACGCATTCGTCCAAGCATGACATTTTACGCTTGCACCTTACTTCGTCAGTTTGAATCCTTAGGCATTTATTGCCTGAATACTTCTATTGCTATTTCGCAATCAAGAGACAAGCTTCGTTCCCTACAACTGCTACTGGATAACGGTTTAGACATCCCCACAACAGGGTTCGCTAACTCACCATTAGACACAGGCGACTTGATCGATATGGTTGGCGGTGCACCGCTTATCATCAAACTCTTAGAAGGCACTCAAGGTAAAGGCGTGGTACTGGCTGAAACCCGCAAAGCGGCAGACAGTGTGATTAATGCGTTTAAGAGTTTAAACGCCAATATTCTAGTCCAAGAGTTTATCAAAGAAGCCAGTGGTAAAGACTTACGCTGCTTTGTTATTGATGGTCGAGTCGTGGCGTCCATTCAGCGAGTCGCCGCACCGGGAGAGTTCCGTGCCAATATCCATCAAGGTGGTCATGCTGAGCTGGTTAAAATCACGCCAGATGAAAAGCGCATCGCCATCAAGGCCGCAAAAGCGATGGACTTACGAGTAGCTGGGGTCGATATCATTCG
This sequence comes from Marinomonas aquiplantarum, assembly GCF_003314975.1. Taxonomy (GTDB): domain Bacteria; phylum Pseudomonadota; class Gammaproteobacteria; order Pseudomonadales; family Marinomonadaceae; genus Marinomonas; species Marinomonas aquiplantarum. The sequence continues at coordinate 15,163 of NZ_QNRF01000002.1, read as the reverse complement.
CTCCAATAAAGGCCCATTGCTGTTAGAAGTAAACTCGTCTCCAGGTTTACAGGGCATAGAAACCGCGACGAATGAAGACATTGCAAGCCGAATGATTATGGCGATTGAGAAGCAACTGTTGCACAAGAAATAATCCTAACCAGCCAAGTTCACCAACAAGGCTAAGTTTATTGCCTGTGCCGTATCATAAAAAAAGCCACCTTAAGGTGGCTTTTTTCGTTAGGCCTTGCTTGAACCTTGACGAATGGCCTCGAAGGCCATCTTGTTAGTCGCCACATCTGTGACGTCATACACCACTAAACAGACTTGATTAATCGCCCCATTAGGGCCAGAGATAGGACGTATTGCGATATTTTGGTACATATAATCTGCAATACTAGTCAGTGGGCGATAACACTTAAATTTGAATAAATGAGGTCGCTGTTCCCAAGAAATGTAGATGGGAGTTTTCAAACCAAACACATTATCCAATTTTTGTTGCAGCCAACTTTGTTCAAGGTCAGAAAATACCGTAAATAAAGATTGCTGCTTAGCAATAGAAGAACTCACACCACTGTGATTCTCCATAAAGCTATTCCACAACTGTATTTTATATTGTCGATCTAATACCACCAGCCCCACGTCAATATGGTGTAGTAGATCAAACATCCAGTGAAAATCGGCTAAGCCATCAGACTGCATACTCATTCGTCCTCCGCCAGAAATGACAACAAGTGCTCTAATGTTGGTACAGAATCTTCTGTGAACAATAACATCAAATCACAATTGATCTGGTAGTTCTCCACTTCATAAACAATCTCGACCGCTAAGGTACGTTTCCACGACGCTTTTTTCACATTAATTAAATCCGCAATTCTGACATGCTGACCAAGCAAGGTTGGGTGGCCATGACTAAAATCAATGTTCAACTGTTTACCCACTGCGGCCATAAAAGGCCCAACAAGCACAGAAGACACATCCATTAAGAGTTCCGTTTCATGTTCACGAGAAATTGCATCCGTCATTCCCAGTAGCGTGGCCATGTCAGGAAAACTGGAATCGTTAAAAATTAACAAAGCTTCAAACGCAATGCCAGAGCCTACAAAGCCCTGTGATACGGCAGAGCAACTGTCCTCTTTCACACTGTATTCTAGTGCCATTTGCAGTTCACCCACTTCTAGAATATTGACTCTAGGCACAGGCAACTTAATGAACACATTGAGCATTTCCGCTAATACACTGGCAGCGCGCCCCATGGCAATATTAGACACTTCCTGTAGCGTTTCTTGCAGAGTAAAGCTTTCTGCTGCGGTGACCACGTCATTTGGCGTCTCACTCGCTTGAGCGTTTGGCGAGAACAGCTTTAGCGCTAACAGTAATGTGCGTATGTCTTCTGCTGCCGCGGGTTTTTTATGGAACGCGGCGGCGCCCATGGTTTTTACTCGCTCAATGGCTTTTGGCTGGACGTCACCAGACACCACAATCACCACAGGTGCATCAGCAACCTCTTGAAGCGCTTCGAGGGTTTCGTAGCCGTCTTTTACCGGCATATTCAGATCTAAGAATAAGACATCAAACGCATTCGCTGCTATTTGCTCCAGCGCATCCTGACCATTCTCAGCAAATTCAATTTCGACACTCCAGTCATTTGGCAAAACCTTTGCCAGCTGCTTCCTTGCAATTTTTGAATCATCACATATCAGTACCTTTGTACTCATGACAGTTCTCTTGTTATCTAGTATCTCTACTATGGCAGCTAAGGTGATGTTTCGAAAAACACAAAAGTGTTACGTCTCGTAATTTTTTTTATCCCACTTCAATCTGGTGTCGTTGCCTTTTTACTAATATTTATTCTCTTCCTACTAAAAAGTAGCACAAGTTGTTAACAGTCGCTTTTACACAAGAGACAACAAGGCCTTAGTTACCAGCCTTTCATCGTACTTTTCAGGTTTGTGAGTGATAAGAGGGGTTTTAATCACCGCCACATTGAGTCGGGCGAGTTTATCAAAATCCAATTCGCCATAGTCGTAGCGATCGTCAAGTAATACGTAATCTAATGCAGAATAGTTCGCATGTTCTGGCACATCTTTTATGATGGCCGCGATGAGACGCTCAACCCGCTCCGTAAGAGACAAACCCAACTGCTCAGGATCCATCCCTAAATTCGGTACATAAACTTTTGGGTTGGGATTTTGACAAATGGCCTGACCAACGCCCTGCGGCATTAAATTAGCCAATAAGCTGCTGTAAAAGCTACCGGGAGGATAACAAATCAAGTCCGCTGTTTCGATGGCATCTTTTCGATCATCGGCAATCTGACAATTGGTTGGTTGCGGTTGCTTCAATCCCTTGTTCAGCCACATACGTTTGATCGGACTGGCCAGCGCCGACGTTTCTTTGCCCGTTATATTGTGTTGCCCTAACACCACATCGCCATTTTCCAACTCAACACCCAAGTGCAAATCAGCATCCAGAGTGGTTTTCACTTCCCCAAGCGCTTTGATCAAACGAGAAAACAAGAATACGATTGGGTCAAGCTGATGCTGATTGTTTAAAAAGCCACCCGCCATAATCAGATTTCCAATGCTTGCTCCACGTAAATCAAACGCTTCATCGATTTCAGCCTGAGTCACAGCCAATTGGGTTTGAATCAAAGCCTTCATCGGATTTGGTATATTAACGATTAGTTCATGCTCACCTTTCACCAAGGCATCTAATTGCGCACTTAGCTCAGCCATGGAGCCCGTATGACTTAAACGATGGGTGAACAACGCATACACTTCTGGTTGTCCCAGAACGGTTTCATCCGCTAATGCCATCAAGCGACTTCGCAAATCTCCTACCGCAGGAATATCAAACGCCGCTCGCAACCTCGCAGAGCTGCCACCAGAATCAAATGGGGTCACCAAATGTATAGAATGATGGGTGTATTCTTTAAAGACTCGACTGATTTTATTCAGCGCAGAACCACCACTAAAAAACAGCACCTTTGGCCCTTGCTCAGGCAAACTCTGATAACGATGCACACGAACAAGATCTGGCATCACCATGCGTCGCCAGATACGTAAAGCATCCGCCATATTAACCACTCCGTCTATTGACTCTTGACCCTACCGAAAACGAAAAAGCGTTTTAAAATATATTCTCTTAACTGACAATGTTAAGATAAAACGCATTCTAACCATAACATGTTTTACAGACAGGAAAGATCATGGAAAAAAAACCAACTGGTTCTTCTCTTAGCAAAGCACTCACTATGCTAAATCATGTGTGTACTTCTCCAGTGCCGTTACGCTTTGCCGAACTGGTTGACCTGTCTGAACTACCTAAAGCCACAGCCCATCGCCAGCTCAATACGTTATTGGAGCATGGCTTAGTGCGCTTTGATGAACACAAGCAAGCTTATTATCCAGGGTATGGATTGCTGGCTTTAGCCCATCGCACTTGGGCTAACTTAGATATCCGCGATGTGGCCGCCTCACCAATGCGTGATTTATGGTCTAGCACTCAAGAAACCATTCATTTGGCGGTTCTTGATGGTGCTGATGTCATCTACATTGATAAATTAGAAAGCCCTAAAAGCCTCAGACTGTATTCCGCTGTTGGCAAAAAAGGCCCTGTTTATTGCACTGGTGTCGGCAAAGCGATGTTGGCGTTTTTACCAACACAAACACAACAACAAATCATTAGTGAACAGGCCTTTATCCGCCATACTGAGCATACACTCACCACACCAGAAGCGCTGCAAGACAATTTACAACAAATAAAAGACACTGGTATTTCACTTGACCTTGAAGAGCACGAAATAGGCATCAAGTGTGCCGCGGCCCCTATTTTTAACTCACGTCATGAAGTTGTTGCAGCCATCAGTGTGACTGCCCCTGCATTTCGTACTCATGATGATGTTTATGAAGAGATGAAAAAATCGGTAAAGTTGGCCGCCGAAGTGATTTCAAAACACCTCGGGGCATGTGACTATTCTGATGAAGAGTAAGTACTCAAATTGAACGAGATGCCAAAACGACCTGGGCGAGTTCAGCAAACCCCAAACCGCCGGGTTGGCTTGTCTGGTACTTGGGGTGATGTGTCATTTGCGGCAGATGGTGTGCAATGTTTGCCACTCCCACACTCAATGGAAAACGCGCAAACATGCTTTCATCATTTGGTGCGTCTCCTACGTATAAAACTTGATGTTGCTGTTCGGATTGACTCAAGCCGTAGATGTCACTGAGTACACGTTGTGCCATGGAAAACTTGTCGTATCCTGGTGAACAAACATTGATATGAATTGAACTGGCACGTGCATTTAAGCCAAGCTCAAGCAATTTGGTAAGACAGGCCTCTTTTTCTGCTAGCGCTGGCGGCTGGACATCTTGCGCATAATCAATCGCCACATCGGTTAAACGATACGCCTGATCTTGCGCTAAACGTAACGATGGAAAAGCGATCAACACCTCTTCCACTTGCTGTAGAATCTCTTCTTTATTAGCCTTCATGAGCGCTTCATCACGCCAGAATTGATAGCGCAATGCTTGGTTTGCATCACGACCAATAAAACAAGCACCACCTTCGGTAATCACGCCTTCCACAGGTAAAGCGCGGGCAATCATGTCTGACCAACCGGCACAGCCTCCGGTAACCGGTATCACCTTAATGCCATGTGCAGCCAATTCAGACAATGCTTGTAATGTCGCTACCGGCAATTGCCCTTGCCACGTCAGGGTGTCATCAAAATCAGTTAATACGAAGCGTACCTGCTGACAATCCTGCTTTGTCAGCGCAGATAGAGAAGTAATAGGCATAGTCTCCTAATGACAAAGGGTTATCTTCACACCATGAAGGGTGAGTAACTGACTTTGTTTTTCTGTCAGTGCATCTGTGTAAATTTGATCAATCGAGGAGAAGTTGTGCACTCTAGCCGAAGCTTTTCGTCCCCACTTATGTTTATCCACCACCAATAAGCTGTGTCGACTTTGCTCCACCAACACTCGACTCACGGCGGCCTCTTCTGGGTCAAAGTCTAAGATTCCTTGCGCTTCATCTAACCCTCCGCAACCCAACACACCATAATCAAAATAGTATTGTCTCAGACCAGAAAGCGTTTCTTCTCCTACTAAATCATAGTGTTGATGACGCAATTTACCTGCGAAAACACGCACTCGAATATTTGGCTGCCCACCAAATATACTTGCGACCGTCAGGTTGTTGGTAAAAACTTGCAAATTCTGGTGTCGAATCAATGCTTTCGCCACATACTCCACGGTTGTCCCTATCCCCAAAAAGACCGAAGCCCCATCAGGTATAACATCAGCGACCGCGGCAGCGATCCTATTTTTAGCATCACCGTTTAGCAGTTGGCGATGATCAAATGGTAAATTTTCGGAACTGGATAAGGGTGCGATACCGCCGTGCGTTCGGCGAACTAAATGACGCTCCGCCAGCAAGTTAATGTCTTTACGAATGGTTTGTGATGACACATTAAAGTGCGCCACCATGTCTTCCACCAATAAAGCATCTTCTTGCTGAACCCAATTAAGAATCTGGTTTTGACGGTCGCTTAAAGCCACAATCACCCCTTACCCAACCATCATGGCAGCAAACTTATTAGGGTCATCTGTGATCACCGCATCCATTCCCCAATCCCAGTGATCGGTAACAGAATCGGCATCGTTCGCGGTATAACACAATAACTTGTAGCCCGCCGCTTTCACGGCTTGCGCCTGTTCTTTGGTTAATAAGGAGTAATCACAGTTCAAACTATAGGCGCCAATGTTGGCAAGCTCCGTCTGCCAGTTTTCAGGAATGGCTTCATACAGTTGCGCAAGATGACGGCCATCAGCAATCTCATAACACAGCAACAAGGCTGAATGATTAAAGCTTGAAATGATCAGCTTATCATTGTCTTGCCAATGCTCGCGCAGAGCCGCCATAACAGCAGGCACAATGTTTTCAACGTCTGCTCCATCGTGTTTGATTTCCAAATTCAAACCAAGACCCAATGACTGAATACATTCCAATGCTTCCAATAAGGTTGGGACTTTTTCGCCAGCAAACTCCGCTGAAAAATACCCACCGGCATCCAGTTTTGCCACCTCAGCAGGCAAGGCCAAACGAGTTTCACCCGCGCCATCAGTACAACGCTCTAAGGTATCATCATGGAATATCACCAAACCGCCTTCGGCGATCAAGTACACATCTATCTCTACCCAAGTCGCGCCTGCTTTTGCTGCTGCGCGGATAGAAGATAAGGTATTCTCTGGTGCTAATAGAGCCGCACCACGATGCCCCATAACTTTGGTGTCTAAGACGGTATTGGTCGTCATATATTTCTCACAAACGTTGTTGAGTTACTGCATCAAAAACATGCCAATGTTCCATTGGTGCTTTCAACCACAATAACGAATTTATTTCTGGCCAATGAGGACCGGATAATCGGACCACAATAGGCTCTTGCTTGACGCCCAGATCCACAGTGCCGTGTATTAAGGTTTCAGCTCCCAACGATTCTACCGCCTGAATGCGCAAAGCGAAATCCGCATTTTGCTCATCCACGACGTCCAAATGCTCAGGGCGAATGCCCCATACCACACTTCCTCTATGCTGATGCACCAAAGGTAAGTGAAGGTCTTGTGATAAACGGATACCTTGCTCATCTAAATTGGCACCAATCAAATTCATTGAAGGTGAGCCTATAAAGGCAGCGACAAAAGGCGTGGCAGGTTTATTATACAAGTCCATCGGCGTGCCAATTTGCTCAGCTTTGCCTTTGTTCAGCACCACCAGTCGATCAGCCAGCGTCATGGCTTCTACCTGATCATGGGTGACATACAAAGTGGTCGTACCCAATTTTCTTTGTAACTGGCGAATCTCGACTCGCATCTGCACTCGCAATTTAGCGTCTAGGTTCGATAACGGTTCATCAAACAAAAACACCTTGGGATCTCGCACCATCGCACGCCCCATAGCAACACGTTGACGTTGACCACCTGATAACTGCTTAGGTTTACGCTCTAACAGCTCTTCTAGCCCCAGCATGTTCGCTACAGAAGTGACTTTTTCAGCAATGACCTCTTTACTTTCACCTCGATTCTTCAAGCCGTAAGCCATATTGGCATACACTGTCATATGAGGGTAAAGGGCGTAGTTCTGGAACACCATGGCAATGTCACGATCCGCGGGCTCTTTATCGTTAACCTTTGCCCCTTTGATCATCAAATCACCTTGAGAAATGGTCTCAAGCCCTGCCACCATTCGCAGTAAAGTTGACTTACCACAACCTGACGGACCAACCAGAACAATGAACTCACCTTCTTCTATCGTCAGATCGATACTTGGAATCGCGTGATACCCATTGGGGTAGGTTTTACCAATATTGTTTAATACTACATCTGACATTTTCTTATTTCTCCGCGTCCACTAAGCCTTTCACAAACAATTTCTGCATACCAATCACGACGGCGACTGGTGGAATCATGGCGAGCAGCGTCGTGACCATGACATGGTTCCATTCGATATCGCCCTGATCCACTGCCAACATACGTTTAATACTCATAACTAAGGTGTAGTAAGCATCGTCTGTGGTGATGATCACAGGCCATAAATACTGATTCCAACCGTAAATAAACATAATCACAAACAAGGCAGCGATGTTGGTACGAGACATAGGCAGCAGGATATCGAAAAAGAATCGAATCGGGCCCGCACCATCAATTCGCGCCGCCTCAATCAACTCTCCTGGCATGGTCATAAAGCATTGTCGGAATAAGAAAGTCGCCGTCGCACTGGCAATCAAAGGCAAGATCAAACCCGAATAACTGTTCAACATGTCCAAATTCGCCACCACCTCGTAAGTCGGTACTATACGTACTTCTACGGGTAGCATCAGGGTAATAAAAATCACCCAAAAACACGCCCCGCGAAAGGGAAAACGAAAGAACACAATGGCGTAAGCCGATAGCAATGAAATAAACAACTTACCAACGGTAATACCAAGCGCCATGATGAAAGAATTCAGCATCATATACCAAACAGGCACATCCACACCGGAGCTGGCTTCCCCTAAAAACACAGATCGCCAGTTCTCAAGCGCTTGATCACCAAACCACAATGGAATTTCACCGGCACCAAATGCTGAGCTGGGGTGAGTCGATGCCACCAACGCCACCCAAACAGGCAAAGCGACGACACCAATTCCGAGCAATAATGAAAAATGACTGATGAAGGTAAGCCAAGGACGATTTTCTATCATTAGTATTCCACCTTACGTTCAATGTAACGGAATTGAATCACCGTCATAACGCCAACCAAAAACATCAACACCACAGACTGAGCCGCTGAACTGCCCATGTCTAAACCGATAAAACCATCATTAAAGACTTTGTACACCATGGTGGCTGTGCTCACACCAGGGCCACCTTGAGTGGTCGCGTCAATTACCCCGAAGGTATCAAAAAAGGCGTACACTAGATTAATCACCAACAAAAAGAAGGTCGTCGGTGAAAGCAATGGGAAAACAATGGTCCAAAAGCGTTTAAACGGGCTAGCACCATCAATCGATGCTGCTTCAATAAGAGAACGAGGCACAGCTTGTAAGCCAGCCAAAAAGAACAGAAAGTTATAACTGATTTGCTTCCATGTGGCCGAAATGACCACCAAGGTCATTGCTTGGTCACCGTTTAAGAAATGGTTCCAATCGACACCAAAGTACTGCAACCAAAGAGCAACCGGCCCCATACTAGGATCAAATAACAGCCACCAAAGTACACCAGCCAAAGCGGGCGCGACTGCATAAGGCCAAACCAGTAAAGTTTGATAAGTCAGTTTGCCGCGAATGACTCTGTCCGCCATTACCGCTAGCCAAAGCGCGATAGCCAAACCAGAGAAGGCAACGGAGAAACTAAACACTAAAGTGACCCAAATAGACTTGTAATACTGTGGATCATTAAACAGATAAACAAAGTTATCGAAGCCAACAAATTCTCGGCTTAAGCCAAACGCGTCTTCTTGATAGAAAGCTTGTTCAAACGCTTGCTCTGCTGGCCATAAAAAAAAGATAAGAGTGATAACAAGCTGAGGTAAAACCAACAGATAGGGTAATTTTTTATGAGGAAAATACACAGACATTAATACCGCGCCTTGCTATAAGTTCAAATACAAAACCCTCGCTCATTATGAGCGAGGGTCACACCGTAATTAACTAACGCTAATTACTTATTGGCTCTTTCAAACTTACGCAGCAACACGTTACCGCGCTTAACCGCTTCGTCTAGTGCAGCCTGAGCAGATTTTTGTCCTGCCCAAACACCTTCTAACTCTTCATTAATGATGTCACGAATTTGTACAAAGTTACCTAAACGTAAACCTTTAGAGTTTGGTGTTGGTGTACCTGAAGTCATCTGCAACACACCAGTTTCTGTACCAACATTTTGGGCATAGAAACCTTGCCCTTTGGTTAGGTCGTAGGCAGCACGAGTAATTGGCAAGTAGCCTGAGAACTGGTGCCAATCTGCTTGCACCTCTGCACGAGACAAGAAGCTTAGGAAAGACGCAACGCCTTTGTACTCTTCTTTTTTATGACCCTGCAGCACCCAAAGAGACGCACCACCAATGATGGTATTCTTCGGCTCAGAGATCGCACTGCCTTGATAAGGAAGCTGTGACACACCAAAATCAAACTTGGCGTTTTTCTTAATACCAGCGTAACCCGCTGAAGAGTTCATGAACATCGCACACTCTTCACTGTAGAATTTTGGTGCGGAGTCACTGCGACGGCCACCATAACTAAAGATGCCGTTCTGTTGCCATTCACTCATTTTTTCAATGTGAGCGACCTGCGATGGACCATTGAATGTCAGTTTCGTATCCAAGCCACCGAAACCGTTTGCTTCACTTGCAAAAGGTACATTATGACGAGCGCTGAAATTCTCTAGCTGAACCCAAGACTGCCACGCAGTGGTGAAGCCACATTTAACGCCATTGTCCAACAACTTCTGAGAAACACTTTCCATTTCTTCCCAAGTCGTTGGTGGATTCTGAATACCAGCCTTAGCAAATAGGTCTTTGTTGTAATACAGAACTGGCGTTGAACTATTAAATGGCATAGACAACATGTTGCCTTCTTGATCAGAGTAGTAACCCGTAACGGCACTTAGAAAACCACTTTGATCGAATGATTGACCAGACTCACGCATTAATTCGTAAACAGGGTAAATGGCCCCTTTTGCGGACATCATGCTGGCCGTACCCACTTCGAATACTTGTACTATGTGTGGTTGTTTTTTGGCACGGAAAGCCGCAATAGCGGACGTCATGGTTTCCGTATAATTTCCTTTATAAACAGGCTTAACGGTATAGGCATCTTGAGAGTCATTAAATGCTTTGGCGATCTCATTTACTTTTTCACCATTCGCACCACCCATTGCATGCCACCATTCAATATCGGTTGCCGCAAAGCCGGAGCTTGCAATAGAGAGTCCAATCACCGCTGACGCCAATTTCAATTTATACATTTCCGTGTTCCTCACAATGAGTTGTTTTTAGAAAAGAAAGAACGACTATAGAAACTAAATATTTCAATTTGATGATAGATAAGTTTCATTTGAAACACAAATACACTCAAATGAAATTGAAAACGAAGATTGAAACCATAAAACAGAGGATAAACAGATGCTTACACCTTGTTTACTATTAATTTGAAAGGGCTTAATAGGAAGAAAATAAGAGGCTAAAAATAGCGAGTGAACAAATTATTTTAGAATTTCGTGTTTTAAAGCCAAAGAGAGACGATCAAATTCGGTATTTAAAGCCGACATTACTGTATTTAATTGAGGTGCCGCTTGCTTGTCGATAATACGTTGCAAATCATTAAGCTTTTCGCAAAACTGGTAACCAGATACCTCTAAACCTGCGCCTCTCAAGCGGTTTGTGACCACCCCTAGATTATGCCAGTCTCGCTCCATGATATATGTATCTAGTAAGGCTAACAGACCCGTCGCCTCTTTCAGGAACTCCGCCGCCACGAGAGTCATCAGCTCTTCATTACGAGCAAGGCGACTTTCAAAGTCTGAACTATCAAATATGATTACATCCAACATAGTCTTACTACCTAGTCTGTTGATTTAAGCCATTTCGTTAGAACTTCCACTAGCTTATCCTGGGATACAGGCTTAGCAATATGGTCATCCATACCTGCAGCAAAGCACTCATCCTGATCCCCTTTCATTGCGTTGGCACTTAATGCGATGATAGGCACATTCGCTGGTGTTTCCGCACCATCAAACAGCCTAATATGACGCGTTGCCTCATAGCCATCCATCACCGGCATTTGACAATCCATCAAGACCAAATCAAACTTGGTTTGCTTAGCCAAACTCACTGCACGCTCACCATCCTCAGCAATCACTACCTCGACGCCATACAGGTTTAATAACCCCCGCGCGACTATCTGATTCGTCAAATTATCTTCCGCCAACAACACTTTGACATTAAAAACAGGGCGATTATCTGGCGCTGAGTTATTGCTACTGGTCGCCATAACTTCTCCTAAAACGGGTGGTTTTAAACTTTCTAAAACATCTAATAACGGCTTGCTAAGTATAGGCTTCATTACAGACATTGCCGTCATTTTATCACTAAATTTAAACATGGAGCGAGATCGCAATAAAACGGGTTGAATTTGCTTCTCTAGACACACTTTTTCCAACTCATAAATCTCATCAGATGAGGCATCCTTTAAGACATCAGAATCTAACAAAAGCAGCCTTTCCAGCATATTTCCACTGCCTAAAGCCTCACTTAAATCCGCGAAAGTCGTCACCTTACAATCTAATGAATCAAGCAAACTGGCAACATAAGAGCGTCCTGTATCATTTTGATAAATGAGCGTTACGCTAGCATCGTAGCTCACTGTCTGTGGCGCCTCAATTGAGTTTACTTGGATAGGGATTTGCACATAAAAACTTGACCCTACCCCTTTCTGAGACTCTAAACGAATCTCCCCTCCCATCGCCGCCACAATGTCCTTGCTGATGGCCAACCCTAAACCTGTCCCACCAAAGCGTCTGGTCGTAGAGCCATCGGCCTGTTTGAAACGCTGAAATAATTGCGATTGCGCGTCCTCCGCAATACCAACCCCAGTGTCTTCAACCTTAAACGATAAAACATGCTCGTCACCTGCTTGACGGTCAATAGTGACCGTTAAATTCACCTCGCCAACCTGGGTAAATTTAACCGCATTGCCCACCAAATTCATCATGACCTGTTTTAGCCTTACACGATCCCCCTGCAATACTAGATTGGGCACCAAGTTAGCCGGTACATTTAATGCTATACCTTTATCTTCCGCTTTGAGGCTAGCAATGTTAGCCACTTCTTCGACTAAAGCGCTTAATGAAAATGGTGCTTTTTCAATATCCATCGCGCCAGCTTCAATTTTAGAAAGGTCTAAAATATCATTTATAATATCCAACAAAGATTCAGCGCTTTGTTTTGACAACCTTGCCAGATGAATTTGATCCGCTCTCAGTTTGCCATTCAACAACAAGGTTAAACTACCAATCACACCGTTTAATGGCGTACGAATTTCATGGCTCATATTTGCTAAAAATTCACTTTTCGCTCGGTTTGCTTGTTCCGCTTCTTCTTTAGCTTTGCTCTGCTTAAGTTCAGACAGCTTAAGATTATCATTCGCTAACTGAAGGTCTTTGGTACGCCGCCGAACCTTATTCTCAACATCGGCAGCATGACTGCTTACAATCAATAAAAACCAGCCAAATAAGCCCGCCACAAATAGGCTAAACGCTATAACTAACTGGACAATCCAAGGCTGTTTAAAGAAATAACTTCGACTCACTTGATAAAGGTGCCAAGTCTTCGCACCAACACGAATGTCAACTTTTACAGCGTGTTGAAAATCGCCCTGCTCATAAGCCAGCACCAAATCAGAAACAGCTAAACCCGCCTCTCTATTTTTAGCCACTAACACAGGCGAACCGCTGTGACCAAACTCATCTACTAAATACAAATCCGTATTTGATAAACGACCTTTTTGAACAATGGTGTCTGTTAACGTAGATAAAGCGATGACTGACGCAGCCACGCCTAAGAAAGTATCTGTTTGTTGATCAAAGAAAGGTAAAAACAACAAAACCCCTTTCGTATCCTGTACAAGCCGTAAAGGAGACGTAGGGTAAACCTGTTTGCTTTGAATCGCCTGATCCAAAGCAAACTGTCTGTCTGCTTGAGAATAGACGTCATATCCAAGGGCAGCACTATTACGCTCAAGCGGCGAAATAAAGGTCACTACAATATGCCGATCTCTAGGAGTAACAGGAACTAAAGCGCCAGTGGAAGACCTTTCTTTTACCCTAAACTCTCGACCCGGATAAAAGTTTTGAATACTTTTTTCAAAGTTCAAAATATCGTCACCCGGCACAGAAAAGTTCAACGAAACTCCAACAATTGAATCATCTCTTTGCATTACTCGGTCAGAAAAAAAAGCAAACTCTTCCGCATTAATTTCTTCACTGCTATCAATAAAAGCAACAAAACCGTAAAGCATATCCACTGCATTTTTAATACGATTTGAAATAGAGACCTCTAACAGTTCTGCGTTGGACTGAAACTCCTTAACTTGCCGATTCCATTCTGCGTAACTCCCTCCCCAGGACAAAATAGCGATCATCAACAAAACCACAACGAGACCACTCATTAAGCGCATTGGACGATCAAAATATTCACCAAACAAAGAAGGTAAAAATACCGCTAACCAAGGCACGATAAAGATGACACCAATCATGTCTCCAGCCCACCAAACACTCCAGTTTGTCCAATATTGAGCGTAATCTATAGCCCCAAACAATAATAACGATGAAGCCCCTACACTTGCCCCTATTAAGGTGGATAAAACTCCCCCCAGAACCACAAAACGCAGAGCCTGACGACTACGATGAAACAAACGAGAGACATCAACAAAACGACGTACTAAATAGCCACCTACACAAGATTGCAATACGGCTCCCGTGGCGATACAAGCAAGTAACGCCAGAGCAAACTCTTGATGATTTAGCCAAGTAGCGGAAACATTGATGAACAAAGAGCCTAGGAAGACGCCTAATGGGGCAAATTTAGGAAAAAAGACTACAGCAACCAGTGCTAATCCAGAGGCAGGCCAGATAATCGTGGAATAACCTGGAGATATGGCAACCGCCAGACCAAGTGCTCCCAGCACGGAATAACCCAGTGCAGTCAGCAAAATAATCTTAACGATTTTTATCATAATCCTATCCCTTGTCATAAGTCATCTAAGCATAGACAAGCTGGATCAAGGCATAAGTAAGATATTAGTTATGTTATGTAATAAAGAAGCTTACAAATAGATAGAGATACTCAATCCAAAGTAGCTTAAGTCGCTAACCCCATCTTAATTATTTCAGGGGGCAGATCCCAAGCAGCGTAAGCCGCTGACGACGGCAGTGACGCAAGGCATCGCTGGTTGGGAAAGAACAAAACGGGCTAGGCTATCAAAGTAACCGAGTCTTGAAGTTAATCTGATTGGATTGAGGTTGCTGGACTAACCCCATCCTAACCTTCCCCTTGAAGACATAAGGGGAAGGAACAAGAGACTTGGTTTGTCGACAAAGCATCATATCGGATAGCTTGAGCCCATAAGACTTATGCATGTGACTAGATGAGCAAGATCCCAAGCAGCGTAAGCCGCTGACGACGGCAGTGACGCAAGGCGTCGCTGGTTGGGATCATCTGGTTCTTGTCTGTGCAAGCGGCTTAGGGGTCTGACCCCTTGTAAGATCGTACCTTTGCCCTTCCTACAGACGTAAAAAAGCCCTGACAGGATAACCTATCAGGGCTTCTTAATATAAAGCTTGACGACGACCTACTCTCACATGCTTTCCTTTCATCATGAGGCCCACACTACCATCGGCGATGGTATCTCAGGGAGCAGATCCCTGTACCTACATCAGGTTCTTGCTACTGCCAACGACTTAGGGGTATAACCCTTTGCAAGATCCTAGGTTTGACTTTCCGACAGACGTAAAAAAGCCCTGACAGGATAACCTATCAGGGCTTCTTAATTTAAAGCTTGACGACGACCTACTCTCACATGGGATCCCCCACACTACCATCGGCGATGGCGCTTTTCACTTCTGAGTTCGGGATGGGATCAGGT
>NZ_QNRF01000001.1 GCF_003314975.1 Marinomonas aquiplantarum | reverse complement strand
TCAATCTGAGCCATGATCAAACTCTTCAGTTAAAAAGTTTGCTCACTCAAATCTCGAAACACTAACAATTACTTAATAAAGCGAATTGACGTGTTAGACTCTCGTAAGACTTCAATTTCTTTTTTGAAGCCCCAGCGAGCGCCCACACAAATTATCTGATTATCTATTTTAAAGAGCGTGCTGACTTGTTTTGGTGTTGCTTCGATGCTTTGAAGTGCACCCCGTGTCAGCGAGGGCGTATATTAAGGATCTACAGATTTAGTGCAACCATTTTTTTCGTTTTTTTGATGTTTTGGTTAAGTTTTTAATATTTAGGTTAGAAGTTAATCAGAACTGTTCAATCCGCATACAAAAAGGCCTGTTATCAAAAGATAACAGGCCTTTTTAATATAGATCTTAAGCGTGTTTAGCTAACCATTAAGACCCTGTTTCATTCGCGGCTTCTTTGCGGCGCTTCCATTCGTACACCACGGCAAGCAAAATCGTGACGGTAATCATTACCAAACCTAGGGCATTCACCGCAGGTGTCAGACCCGTTCGAACTTTGGATGCGATATAAACCGTTAACGTCGTGTCATAGCCTTTTACAAACAGCGTCGTATTATAGTTTTCAAACGATTGTAAAAACGCAATCGCTGCCGCCGAAATTATGGCGGGTTTTAGGTAAGGTAACAAAATGCGTCGAAACGCTTGCCATTGTGTTGCCCCTAAACTTAACGCTGCATTTTCTAAGGTGCGATCGAAACGTTGCAATCTCGCCAAGACCATTAACATCACGTAAGCGGAAATAAAGGTTGTTTGAGCCACCACGGTCAAAAATACACCACCACTTACTGACAGGCCTTTCCAGAAAATTAAAGTCGAGATACCGACAATGACACCGGGCGTCAACAATGGCGACATCATAAGCGAGTAAATGAAGGTTTTGCCTTTACCCTGCACAGTCGACAGAAACAAAGCACAACAAATACCAATTGGTACGGCCACCACCAACACACCTGCCGCGACAATGATACTGGTCCATAGAGCCTGCCACATGGCACCATCTTGCGCCAAAGCATCAAACCACTTAAGCGTTGCACCACGCCAAGGAGAAACCGTAGGGAAGCGACTGTCGTTAAAAGTAGCCAAGCCCATGATAATAAGCGGTGTAAATAGGTATAAGAAAAATACCCCGATATAAAAGCGAACACCAAATCGCATAATGCTTTCTGAACTCATCGTGCAATGTCTCCTAGGCCCACTTTAAACACACGCATTACCAAGGCAATAAAGCCAATACAGATAACCAACAACAAGAAGGCATACGCAGCACCTTGGTTCCAATTACCACCTTCGAAGAACCAGTTGTAAATAATCTGGGTAAACCAACGACTTCCTGGAGAACCTAACAGAGCAGGTACAGCATAACTACCGGCCGCCAACATGAAGGTCATAATACATCCAGTCGCGATACCTGGTTTAGCATGTGGAATGATGACTCGCCAATGGGTTCGAATCCAACCTGCACCAAGGTTACGAGCGGCTTTAATTTGGTTGGTGTCCAAACTCTCAATGGCATTATAAATAGGAAAGATCATAAATAAGATATAGGCATAAACCATTCCGATTAATACACCGCCATCCCCCGACAAAAATCGGATCGGGCGATCAATCAGACCTAAGCCTAATAGCGCCGCATTTAAGGGCCCTTTGTACGCTAAAATAATGTACCAAGAGAAAGTTCGAAGGATTTCATTAATCCAAAAAGGAATAATCAGTAGTAATAGACATAAAGCGGCCTTTTGAGGCGTTGCCACTTTTGCCAAATAAAACGCAATCGGATAACTCACAATAAGAGTCAATGCCGTTACCAGAACGCTAGACCAAATCGTCTTAAAAAAGATTTTTAAATGGATCTGGTTACTAAACAAGGTTTCATAGTTAACCAAGGAATAGGTGTCTTTTGGCCCACCAATGTCCGCTGGCAACAGATTAGGACGAAAAGAGTAATCCACCATCAGAAGTTGCGGCATAATGACCAAAGCAATCAGCCAAATGGCAATCATACCCACAATGCCAATGGCTAACCCACTGCCAAAGCGAGCCTTTAGCTGGTTAAGCATTACTATCACCTCCAATCACAATGGCATCGCTCACGTTATAAGAAAGTGATAAAGCCTTCCCCTTCGCTAAATCATCATTGTATTGGTGCGCACCCAGTTGAATCGTTAGGTTTTGTTTTGAAGCGGCAGCGGTAGAAGTACTTAGTGTTAGGTATGCCCCTTCAAAGTTCACTTCTTCTATTTCAACGGCAATGCTCAACATGCCCTCTTCAGCTTGTAAGCGAAAATGCTCTGGACGAATAAACAAGGTCGCTTCTTCACCAACCGCTACAGAAGACTGTACTCGGCCTTTTAAGACGCCAAGTTCGCCACAATGAATCTCTGCAATACCACTATCAATACGCTCTACTTTGCCTTGAATCGCATTATTCTCACCGACAAAAGACGCGACAAAAGCCGTTTTAGGGTCACGGTATAAGGTAATAGGGTCAGCCACTTGCTGGATACGACCGGCGGACATCACGGCCACTCTATCCGACATGGTCAGAGCTTCACCTTGGTCATGTGTTATATAGATGAAGGTAATGCCAGTTTTACGCTGAATCTCTTTTAATTCTGTACGCATGTGCTGGCGCAGCTTTAAGTCTAAAGCGGAAAGCGGTTCGTCCAGCAACAACACTTGCGGTTCAACGGCCAACGCTCGAGCTATAGCAATCCGTTGTTTTTGGCCACCAGATAGTTCGGATACTTTCTTATGACCACTTCCTTCTAGCGCGACCAACTCCAATAAACGATCGGAGGCTTTCTTACGCTCACTTTTCGAAACTCCGCGGACTTCTAGGCCAAACTCAATATTTTCCGCGACTGTCATCAGCGGGAAAAGCGCGAGGTTTTGAAAAATCATCGATGTTGGACGTTTATTTGCAGGCACCCCTGCCATATCTTGCCCACCAATTTTGACACAACCTTCTGTCGGATCTAGAAAGCCGCTGATCATGTTCAGAATAGTGGTTTTACCACAACCGGAAGGGCCTAAAAAACTGAAAAACTCACCTGACTCAATTTTTAAATCAGACTTTTGAATGGCCGTAAAATCACCAAATTGCATGACAACATTGTCTAAATGAACACTACTATCCATTGATTCTCTCAAATACTAAAAATTAATGTAAAAAAAGCCCCTCGGAAACATCTCCCGAGGGGCTTTAACAAACGTTTTACGCTGATAAGTAACGATCTTGATATTCGTTACGAAGTGCCACATACCAAGGTTCTTGGATAGGCCACCACCATAGGTTAGCAAGATCCTGTTGTGTGTAAGAATCTTGGAAGAATTGTTTCGTTTCAGCCGGCAGCAAAGCGTCTGCACCTTTAGCCGTTGAGTTGTAACCAGTCGCTTTAACAAACATTGCGCCCGCTTCTGGTGTGTAGTACCAGTTGATGAATTCATAAACTGAATCCACATTATTGGCATTTTTAGGAATCACAAAACCTTCCATCCACGCCAAGGCACCTTCTTTTGGTGCGCCGTATGCGACAGGCTCACCTTCTGCTTTTAATTTGAAGGCTGTGCTGTCCCAAGTTTGGCCGATCACGGCACCATTTGCACGGAATGCACCTTGCGCCTCATTTTCAGTTGACCAGAATTGAGCAATAGCAGACTTATTCTCTACCGCTACTTTCAAAATAACATCAAAGTTAGCACGCATTGCCTGTTCGTTTTTGTACGAGTCAAGCAAAGGATAAGGCAGCTTACCCGCTTTTTCTAACCATAAACCAATACCAACTAATGCAGAGTGACCACGAACTGTTACGCCACCAGCATTCTCAGGCGTCCAAAGATCCCCATAACTTAGGTTCTTAGGGTCTACCTTGGCATATTCTGTATTATAAGCAATCGCTTCCGTACCCCAATCAGAAGGTGCGAAGTAACGCTTCCCTTTTACAATACCGCCGACATCAGAACCTTCTAAGGCACTATCAAGACAGCCGCTCCAGTTGATGCGTTTTACATCAAGAGGCTGAATTAGGTCGTAATCAACGTAACCCGGAACACGATCGACTGTCGGCATGATGATGTCAAAGCCTGTGCCATCTGTTGCACGCAATGAGTTCATTAACTCATCGTTCGTACCGTAAGGTGTAAAGGTGGCATTAATACCTGTTTTGGCTTTAAAGTCCGCCAACATTTCATCGGTAATGTAACCCGCCCATGCATAAATGCGCAGTTCTTTATTGGCGGCAATAGCACGGTTTATTGAGAATGGTGTCGCTGCAACAGCACCCGCAACCGAGGCACCTTTGACAAACTGACGACGTGAAAGTGTCATGTTCGAGCTCCTTTTTCGTTAATTGTTGTCACCTAATCAAAACGGAAATAACACAGAAATTCAACATTTATTAAACAGTCGTTTAATAATCCATCAAATTTAACGGATAATCATGACGATAAAGTGACCGCCCACTTTATTATCTAATAGCAATATAAATGTCACAGATGTCGCGCATAATCAGGATTCTGTCGTTAATAGTCTATAAATTCATGTCGAGTTCAAATCTTAATTGCTCCCTACAGCTGTAACAATTCTGTCATGAGATGATATTAAGGTAGCCTGCAATCGTAATAATTTGTTAATGGCAGGTCTTGAATTGAAAATATCCCACGTCACTCGCACGACAACCATGAGCTATCTAATCATTGCGGCTATGCTCATCGCCTTATTGTTATGGAGCTTAATGCAATTCCGTGGTGCCTTTGAAAAAAGTGATTCATACACTCAAGTATGGGAATATTCCGCCATTGATTTAAAACAACAGATTGAAAGCTACCTTTCGTCTGGTGAAGCTTCGACCTTACAATCTGCGCAAGAATTTATACAGACCAAAATTTATCCAACATTAGAAACCTTACCAGATGACATTAAAGATCCGATTCAAGCTCCTCTCGCAGAAATTCAGCAAAGCCTAGAATCCGATGTCAGAGCGGCGGGGAAACTGTCCGGCAGTCCATTTGCTTTAATTGAAAACAATGAACGTCAAATTTTACTCTCACTTGATGCCTTAGCCGATAAAATCAACCTTTACCTTGAAAGCAATAGCTTAGCAGATGCTGCACCTTACCTTGCTAGTCAGGCTTACTTGTATGCCGACCTTGCTCATGTGAATGGTGCCAAAAATGAATACCTAGCGAAAACGACCGAAGATAACCTTCAACGCTTAAAAGAAGCACTGATTCGCTTCCAAGCTAATATCAAAGCATTTTCTGAATTGCCTATTCTATCGTTAGAAGGTGATCAAGATACTGATACTGAAGATGACCTTTCAGCTTTGATGGGCTGGGATACCGACGAAAGCGACGACATAGTCGATCCGTTGGAAGAAGCAAAAAGTGAGTTACATACTTGGTCACACCGCTACCTTAAAGACGTGAGCTCAAGTCTTTCTGGGATTCAACAAGCCACAGCAGCGCAAACAAAAATTCGAGGGCTAATTGAGCAATTAGAAGAAACATTAAAAGCGGGAACAACTAATATTCAGCAAAGTGCTGAAGACACACAACAACAGACACTCATGGCGTTTTCATTATTTGTGCTACTCATGGTCATCACCACCATTGTCGTGCATATTTTCCAAAATAAAGTGGTCGTTAAAAGCGCCAAAGACCTTTATAACGCTGTAAAAGAGTTGGTCGAACATCAAAACGTCCAAACATTGAAAGTGGGCAAAACCAAAAATGAACTATCGGATGTCGCCCACTACTTAAACCGATATCTGGAACAAGTCAGCGTACAGCGCCAGCAAAGAGATACCGAATTGAATAATATTTCAGTATCTCTAAATGAGATGCTTAACGCATTCGGCCAAGTACATAAGCTGGGCATGGACTCAAAACAAAAATTGGATAACACCCTAGACTTGTCTAGCCAAGTAGAAGTTCTTGCCAACAAAGCGGAAGTTCGTGCTCAAGAAGTAGCAAGTTACGCCACCGACACCAACACGGCTATGACACACAGTGTCGATCAGGCAGCCGCATTAGCCCAAGCGAATCAAACCACGGTTGAACGTCTCGACAGCAGCCGTAACGCATTGAACAATCTAGAAAACTCAGTCTCAAGCGCTTCCTCTATTGTCGGCGGAATCAAGGATATTTCGGAACAAACAAACTTACTGGCTTTAAATGCCGCCATTGAAGCCGCACGCGCTGGAGAACATGGTCGTGGCTTTGCGGTAGTCGCCTCGGAAGTCAGAACACTTTCAAGCCGTACTCAGCAGTCTTTGGAAGAAATTACGGATATCTTTGCTTCCTTGAACTCAGCCACCGGTAAGCTAAAAAAGAACATTGAGCTGATTGAGCACGCATCTCACGAGCAAATCAGTCTTACCCAAGCCCTAGGACAATCCGCTCAGGATGTATTAGACAAATCACAACAATCAACTCACCTTGCTAAAAAAGCATCAGGTTATGCCGCGGAACAAAAAACCGGCATGAACCGACTCAATGAAGCTGTTGTTCAGATACGTGAACAAGCCAATGAGTCAGAAGCCTTTATGTCTCGTGTAACAGACAACATTAAACAGAAAATTCAGGACATCACCACCACACTTGGCATTCGATAACCCAGTCTTACCCATAAAAAAATCCAGCCGAGGCTGGATTTTTTTATTCAAGCGAGAAAATCAAAGCATTTAAAACAACACTCGAGCCTTGATAGTACCGTCTACTTCTTTAACTTTTTCCAACGCTAGCTCACCAGTTTCGGCATCCACATCCATAACCATGTAACCGAGCTTTTCCGTTGTACGCAAATACTGGCCAGTGATGTTAATACCATGTTCAGAGAAAATGGCATTGATACGTGATAGCACACCTGGACGGTTTTCATGGATATGAAGAATACGATGATTGTCTGCTTGTGCAGGCAAGGCCACTTCAGGGAAATTCACGGCGGCAATGGTCGTACCCACATCAGAGAACTTAACCAATTTCTCAGCCACTTCAACACCAATATTTTCTTGTGCTTCCATGGTACTACCACCAATGTGTGGTGTTAGGATCACGTTATCTAGACCGCGTAGTGGCGATACGAACTCTTCGTCATTACCTTTTGGCTCAACTGGGAAAACATCTACTGCAGCACCAGACAAGTCGCCTGCTTTAATGGCTTCAGCCACCGCGTCAAGATCCGCGACCGTGCCTCGTGATGCATTAATGAAGATAGAGCCTTTTTTCATGTAAGACACTTCTTTTTCACCAATCATCAACTTAGTAGAAGCAGTTTCTGGAACATGCAAACTGATGATGTCGCTGGTTGACAACAACTCTTTCAAACTCTTAATTTGGCGTGCGTTACCTAATGGCAATTTAGTTACAATGTCATAAAAACACACTTCCATGCCTAGAGACTCTGCCAACACGCTTAATTGAGTACCAATACTACCGTAACCGATAATACCCAAACGCTTACCGCGTGTTTCATAAGAACCCACTGCAGATTTAATCCAACCACCACGGTGACAAGCCGCATTCTTTGCTGGAATGCCTCGCAACAAAAGAATCAATTGACCAAGCACTAATTCAGCCACACTTCGAGTATTAGAATAAGGGGCATTAAAGACCACAATCCCTTTTTCACTTGCCGCGTCTAAATTGACCTGATTGGTACCAATACAAAAACAACCAATCGCCGCTAACTTATTTGCGTGAGACAGCACTTTTTCAGTTAACTGAGTACGAGAACGAATACCAATAAAATGAGCATCGGCAATTTTTTCGATCAACTCATCTTCAGCCAAGGCTGTTTTATGGTATTCAATGTTGGTATAGCCTGCGTCTTGCAATGCATCCAATGCAGATTGATGGACGCCTTCCAATAACAAAATTTTGATTTTTGCTTTGTCTAATGAAGTATTGCTCATGGCTCGTTCGACTTCTCTGTTTTTAGGGTGGGGGGAAATTTACGGCAATATGTTAACACAGAACGCTCTATGTCGTATTCAGAATACTAGAATGTGATTCATTATGATAAGAACAAAACTCATGAATAATAGGATGGCATTGAAATTGCCATCCTATCTCGTCTTGGCTTAGACAGGCTTTCTTTGTAAATAAACGCCAGTTTCTACATGATGAGTATAAGGGAACTGATCAAACATAGCGTATCGAACCACTTGATGCGTACTGGCCAACGACTCTAGATTCGCTTTCAGCGTTTCAGGGTTACAAGAAATATAAAGAATCGCATCGACTTTTCGAATCAACTCAATGGTTGCTTCATCCAAACCAGCTCGCGGAGGATCCACCAGCACCACAGACGGCGAAAGCGTTTCCATACCGGCTTGCAGTAAGCTCTTTGGTAAGTCCGTTTCACCATTCAATGCGGCCGCCACATCTTCACTGGCCATTTTCACCACTTGCACATTTTGCATACCATTCATGGCAATGTTCAATTGCGCCGAGTTCACTGATACTTTGGAGATTTCCGTGGCCACGACACGTTCAAACTGACGCGCCAGAGGAATAGAAAAGTTGCCATTACCACAGTACATTTCGAGTAAATCACCACTCTCACCTTGAGTGACGTCTAGTGCCCAAGCGAGCATTTTTTCATTAATGCCCGCATTAGGCTGTGTGAAACTGTTTTCCACTTGTTGATAATGGAACTTTTGCCCTTTCACGGTTAAAGTTTCCATCACAAAATCACGAGTAAGCACTTGCTTACGCTTACGACTGCGACCAATAAAATGACAGGCCAGAAACGCCTTGTTCAATTCTCGGGCTGCCGCATTCCATTCGTCATCAATTGGCTTATGGTACAAGAGACTGATCAGAGCTTCGCCAGTCGTTGTAGTTAAGAAGTCCACCTGAAACAATTTATGACGCAACACAGTGACATCACGAATCGCATCTAACAAGGCCGGCATCAATTTGTTAATCAGAGCGGACGCGGCTAAGAATTGATCTGTACGAATCGGCGTCCTTGGATCCGCTGAATCAAACATGGCATAAAATAAATCATCACCATCATGCCAAATACGGAACTCTGCCCGCATACGATAATGGCTAGGCTCACTGTCAAAGACTTCCATTTCCGGTAAGTCTAGATCCGCCATTAGTTGATTTAGCCCAGTTTGCTTCTCAGCTAACTGTTGTTGATATTTCTCAGGTTGGATCTGATCCGGTCTCATGACATGTTCTCTATGATGGCGATGATTATTTCAGGTAGCATTGACGAATAAAAGCGCGGCATTATACGAGTTCCTGCGCTACAAATCTAATGCTGAACAGAACGAATTAAAAATCTAAAGCATCCGCTTAATGCGTCTTTAATTTAAATACTGTGGACCAAGAAGAATGACCAGGGCCATAGTAAATGAAAATTTACCCTGATAGTCGTCGTCAGCTTCATGAGTAAATTGTGGTTTTAACTGACCACTCAACCAGTCCCGATAAAGTCGCCTTTCGTATTGTATATTATACAAGAAGCTATCCGACTCGAGACTGTGTTCACCAGACTGTAAGAAGCTTAGTTGATAACTCATACTATTTTTGTCATCAATGGCATGATAGGCAAACAGGTTTTCACGTCCATAGAATTCACCCTCCTGATCCAGCCAAACGACACTAAAATCTGTCCCGTAATGAAATCTATCTTGCGGATAAACAGAAATGCCCACACCATATCGGGCCCCTACACCTTTAGAGTAATACGCAAAGGCTTCTTGTTTCTGATACCAGCTCCAACCACCATGATCATGACCTTGATTAAAGCGTAGGCGCATAAAAGGGTCTAATGGAAAATCCACCAATACCCCCGCATCAAAATCCGCGCCTAAATCCTCTCTTACAAAATTCACCGCCGCCGAAAAACTGGTTTTTAAAGCCGACTCAACCACAGAACTTTGCTGTGATGATTCGCCACGCTCATTCTCTGGAGTGATCGAGTCACCATTCGATTCAATAACGAACCGTAAACGCTTTTCAGTATTCGGCAACTTCATCCGGGCACTGAAGTCGAAGAAGCCCGACGAATCGTCTTCCTCAAAAATAGGACCAAAGCGCATCCGGACAAAACTATCCGACTGCCCATCACTGTCTTTACCGGATAAAAACGCATCTGTACTGTTTGACCAACGCCCAATAGTACGAGAAATGCTCGTGTGGGTACTTTGCCACCAA
This sequence comes from Marinomonas aquiplantarum, assembly GCF_003314975.1. Taxonomy (GTDB): domain Bacteria; phylum Pseudomonadota; class Gammaproteobacteria; order Pseudomonadales; family Marinomonadaceae; genus Marinomonas; species Marinomonas aquiplantarum. Next base: position 702,005 of record NZ_QNRF01000001.1, on the reverse strand, counting down.
GCAAGGTCTTGCTCCTCAGCTGAAGGCTCTGCTATCTCATCAGCGTAACCAAAGCTGGACAACACAAGAAGCAAACCCGTCAGTAGACAGCGCTGAAATTGACACGGCATTGACAGCTTAAGCTCTCAGCATCTGTTGAATCATCAAAGAAGAATTCTCGGCCGCAATTTTCAAATACTCTTCAAAACTCTTGGGCGATTCTTTGCCGGCGATATCAGACAAGGCTCTGACTACCACAAATGGTGTATTAAATTTAAAGCAAACTTGCGCCACCGCTGCCGCTTCCATTTCTACTGCTACCAACGCAGGGAACGTCTCACGCACCGATGCCACGCGCACAGGATCACTCATAAAACTGTCACCGGTGCCAATTAGTCCTACCTTAGCACGAACATCTGTCGCCAAAGCAACGGCCTGTTGAGCACTTTCAACCAAAGCCGAATCGGCTTGATAAGCTTCTGGCATACTAGGCACTTGTCCCATCACATAACCAAAGGCGGTGACATCAACATCATGGTGTATCACTCGATCCGAAATCACCACATCACCCACCTGCAATTCTGGATCATAACCACCAGCCGAACCAATGTTGATGACATAATCTGGCTTAAATTGAGACAGTAGCAAGGTTGTCGACAAGGCGGCATTCACCTTTCCGATACCCGACTTCAGTAACACGACTTCTTTACCTTCAAACTGTCCGATAAAAAAATCACAACCAGCGATCGTTTGTTCCGTTACATCCGTCATCCAAGCTTTGATGACAGCCACTTCCTCATCCATGGCACCGATCAATCCAATAACACTCATACTTACTCCCAATGCGTTTCTTAACGTACGACGTGGCGCACAAATTGTTTAATTTTATCGCCGGAATGTGGCGATGATACGTTGTACAACGGCACCGTATCCGGTTTGTCCGGCCAATCCTGAATCGCAAATAAACGAGCTTCAGGAAATCGATTATGTAACTGGGCCAACTGTGTTTTAGGCTGCGGCTCCAAAAACACAATAACTGCATCAGAATGATACGGCAGAACCAAGTCAAAACCGGATAAGTCCGACAACCACTGTGTCGTTATCTGCTGTTTTTCTAATTCACTATACCAAATGGCTTTTGTGACTCGACTGCCACCCACCATAATCCATGATGAGCCTCGTTCAGGGTGATAAAGCGGCATAATACCATCACGTTGCAGAGCCTGAACCACCACCTGATGCAGACTGTAATCGAAAGGACAGCCAAATAAATGAAAGACTTGCTCATCCAGTGTTTGTAAAGGGGTGCTGTTCACCCAGACAATTGGTAACTCAGTTCGATCGTGTTTTACCTGCAAAGCCTTGGTCATCTTGTGCTGACCTTCAAGGTCCTGATCACAACCGATTAAAATGACATCAAACTTCACCATAGTCGTAGACTGAGTAAAAAAACTGTCCGCCGAAACAAAATCCTTCACTTTACAACCCAAACGAACAAGCGCGGCGTGAATTAACGCACTATTTGGGTAATCATTCGCGATCCAAGCCACCAGCTTATCAGCTGTTGCTGGCTCTTCTGACAAACTGATGGCGGTATGATCTTGCTCTGACTCCACTACAGGCAAATTAAATTGCAAAGCATTGTTGCGTAAAATCTTATATTGCGCACCTAGGTGACTTGCTAACGTTTTAACCATCCAAATAAAGAGCTCCCTTGTGGCCATATCATGCATCGCCACGAACTCTAATTCATTGCCCTTCATCTGAATCGATAGACGTCGCTCAGCCATATCATTCGACATCACCATCATAAAGAGCAATCGCAACAAGGCCGTTACTTTGTTATCCACCTCGATGGTTTTGAGCGACACAGGTAGGGCAATATCCAATAACGCACGATTTGCCTCCACTCCCATTGCAGTCATCACCTTAGCACTTTCCGCAATCAGCACATCCCCCAAAATGACACCATGCGCCATCTCATCAGGACGCCCAATATCCTCCAAAACCGAAAGTGTTAAACTCAACCAACCTTGGAATTGCTGTGTTTGTATTGTACTAGGTAACTGGGTTAGATACTCCAGCTCTTGTTGCAGCGTTTGAGCATCAACTTTTTTCTCAATGGCGCTCGACAGAGGCTGTAATTGGTCAAGCTGCCACTTCAAGCTAGTTTCCAAAGTCACATTGCGGCCAACCAATAAAATCCCGCGATAACCAAACTCATTATGGTAAGAAAACGCTTTCCATTGATAAATTCGCCCCAATCGATCAATGGTTAATTCAAAACTGCGACCAACGGCACCTTTTAAGGTTTCTTGAATAATTTGATGGCAAGATATGGGTAAAAAATCGAATAGAGTACGTGAGCGTTCTGCCTCAGGAAATATCTCTTTGGCTTCCGTGTTCAGCACCTGTAACTCTGCTACTTCGTTACTAAAAATGATGGCACTGTGAACCGACTCAGATAATAAACTGAACTGATCATCCTTCGCCTTGATGGCCGCTCTATAATGATTGCTTTGCTCTTGAATCGGTTGCAGCTCATCAAATAACGGTTGCGTGCTTTCACGCCGATAAATCGTTTTTTCAAGAGGCACAAAGAGCAGTTTTTTGATGTAAATATTAAGCAGCCAATAAAAAGCCAACAAACTCAACGCAACAAACAACAGCAAAGGCAATGCAACACGTAAGGAATCACTCAATAGATTTTCTGCTTGCTCTATTTCGAGTCGGAATGCACCTTGTACTGCTGAGTCCAACTGAAAAGCATAAGACAGCATTGGAACAGATGAAGCATTCGTGTCAGATGAGGCTTCTTCTAACAATAAACGATTATTCGACTCATCAAACAAACGTACCGCCATCACCTGAGCACTTGATAACAACTCATTGCCCAAGGTTAAATTATCATTCAGCGAAATAAAACCGTATAAGAACCCCAAACCTTCCATCTCAGAAGAAAGAATTTTTTTCTTATACATCAGCAAAGTAGCGTCATCTTCCGTCACCACGGAAACCCATCGACTAATTTGGCCTTCTGCCAACAATGGCTGAAAATCAGCCTGAGTGAACAAACGCGCTCTTGGGTCCATCGCATGAAAATCATCTTTCCAATCTATATAGAAGAAATCCAAGCCTCCGGTAAATAAAATATCATGATGACTAAACAGAAGATCCAACGCTTGGCCTATGTCATAATCCCTCATCGCCAGATCTTGTACGATAAAACGCATTTCCGACTCGGCACGAACCAAGTAAGAGGCCAAAGTTTGTTCAACAATTTTGTGCTTTAGACGCAGTGTTTGTTCGGCTGAAGAGCGATCATAAGTACTGGTGAAATACAGCGCACCGATAACCATTAACGCCATTAATGCTGCTGTCATAAACAGCAAGGCCTGCTTAAGTCGATCCTTCAAACTAATGCTTACTGCCATTTTTGCACCGAATAATGATAGGCCTGTTGCAACATCAACCCTAAACTCTCTGGATCAATGTCTTCCGTTAGTAATGGCGATCTTGCCACATATAGATTAGGGAGATTTCGCCCTTCTAAATCCAACTTAATGGCTTCCGCTACCGCGATCGATAAATCGTCCCAATAAAACAAGATGTTCGCTTTGATATGATGATCTTTTAGTACCGCCAGTTGCGCATTAAAGGCACCCCAAACATTCGTTTGAATGCGGTTATAGGCTGCATTTTCATTCAACACCTGTAGCACACCTACCGCAATGTTCTGCGAACAGCTAAAAATAAAATCTGTTTCCTGGTTCGATAATAAGGTTTTTGTACGTTTGATCGCTTGCTGGACATTATCTTCCACAACATAAATGCTCTCAACTTCACGTCCATAGCGACTCATTTCATCTAGGAAACCATCACAGCGTATTTGTCCCAAATAACTTTCCGGTAATACCAAGGCGGAAATACGTGCCGAAGGTGGTAATTGCCGATCCAGATAACTGGCCAACATCTGTACCGTCTTGAATTGATTAAACCCGACATAGATTAGGGGTGGGCGTGGTACCCAGTGCACGATTGGCGAGGCAAAATCGAATAAAACAAGTTTGCCCTGCCCTTGGATCAAAAATCGCTCAAACAGCCGACGAAGACTAACATTAAATTTGGTGGCAATAATATAGTCTGATTCCATTTCAATCACAGGCAAATGCGCAATAAAATCAGTGCCATAACCCGATCGATCAACATAAGTATCTAAACGATACACTATGCCTAACTCACGCATGCGCTTTTTAAAAGCATTTAACATTAATTGATTTTGCCAATCCGCTACCTCCCCAAATAAGAGAAAAACAACACGAATAGGAGCTTGCTGTGATATACGAAGTGGATTTGGTGGAGAGTTGACTAGGGTCGTAAATTGTTCAGACAAAGGGCTTTGTTGTGGCAGCAGCTGATAAAAAGCCTGCTCTGTCATCACCTCTTCAGCGAAACTTGCAGCCAATAGCGGCCCGCTAACACAAGCAAGATTCAAGCATAAGATGAGCAGCAATCGTCGCATTTTCCAGCCTAATCGAATTATTCCCTATTATTATCCCAAAATATCTAACTTTCAGCGAATGGGAAACAACAAATACACTTGAACGTGTAAATAAATGCTAAGGCCAAGGCCAAGAACAGCGAAAACAAAAAGAGAGGCAAATTTTAGGCATAAAAAAAGCCGACATAAAGTCAGCTTTTTAAAATATGGTGCGGAAGGAGAGACTCGAACTCTCACGCCGTGAAGCACTGGAACCTAAATCCAGCGTGTCTACCAATTCCACCACTCCCGCAAGGAATGGCGAGCATTATAGGCAAATCATTTTGGTGGTCAACTCTTTTTTACTAGTTTTCATTAAAAAAGTGAAAAAAAGTCGATTAGTCACCTTATGCTCGCTTAACCCTATTCAGACCTTAGCAACGTAAACCTTAAAAATTACGGCCGTTATTGTACTCACCATGTTCATAACGAACCGCCATTTCTTCTAGGTCAATGGTTTTAATGCGTGACGCCTGGCCAGCACAACCAAACGCTTCATAGCGATCAATACAGACGGCTTTCATCGCCTTAATACTTTCTGTTAAGTATTTACGAGGGTCAAAATTGCCTTTGTGCTCTGCCAAACTACGACGAATCGCACCGGTTGCGGCCAAGCGCAAATCAGTGTCAATGTTCACCTTACGCACACCATAACGAATGGCTTTCACAATCTCTTCTACTGGCACACCATAAGTTTCTGGGATTTCACCGCCAAATTCATTAATGATGGCTAACCAATCTTGTGGCACAGACGAAGAACCGTGCAACACAATATGAGTATTCGGCAGACGCTCAACAATGGTCGCAATGCGCTCAATATCCAAAATGTCGCCCGTTGGTGGACGAGTAAACTTGTAAGCACCATGGCTAGTACCGATGGCAACAGCCAAGGCATCAATGCCGGTAGCATTCACAAAGTCTACGGCTTCTTGAGGATCGGTCAGCATCTGATCATGCGACAAGATGCCTTCCGCGCCAACACCGTCTTCTTCGCCTGCCTGCCCCGTTTCAAGAGAACCAAGCACGCCAAGTTCACCTTCGACAGACACGCCACAAGCGTGAGCAAACTCCACCGTACGGCGAGTCACATCCACATTGTATTCATAGCTTGCTGGGGTTTTTCCATCAGCCATAAGAGAACCATCCATCATGACTGAGGAGAAACCTAGCTGAATAGAACGCTGACAAATGGCAGGAGATGTACCATGATCCTGGTGCATCACCACAGGAATGTGTGGGAAGTCTTCAATCGCCGCTGCGATTAAATGGCGTAGAAAATGAGAGCCTGCGTATTTACGAGCTCCGGCAGACGCTTGCATGATCACCGGCGAATTCACTTCATCCGCTGCTTCCATGATGGCTTTCACCTGTTCCATGTTGTTCACATTGAAAGCAGGTAAGCCGTAGCTGTGTTCTGCGGCATGGTCCAGTAACTGACGCATACTGATTAAAGGCATAAAAGGTTTCCTCTGACAATTTGTCTAATATTCTATTATTACAGACAGTGCAGCGTTTCCCGTGCACTCAGTTTTGTTATCACCTCTTCTATCTACAACAGATGAGATGTGGCTTACGCCTTATCGTTATTGTCATATTCAACATACTGTCGAATAGGTCACTCTCTCGTATTTGTCACTGGCCTCACTGGGCCAGTGACTTAGGCTTTTAGCCTTTATTATGTAAAACAGTCTTATGCTGTTCTTAATAGTATTAATTTTGCGCGCGTGATTCTAACATAGCAACCGCTGGTAACACTTTTCCTTCAACAAATTCAAGAAAAGCGCCACCACCAGTTGAAATATAAGACACTTGTTCAGCAATGTCATACTTGTCCACTGCCGCTAACGTATCACCGCCACCAGCAATAGAGAATCCAGCACTGTTGGCAATCGACATAGACAAGGCTTTCGTGCCTTCGCCAAATTGGTCAAATTCAAACACGCCAACTGGGCCATTCCAAATGATAGTTTGCGATTCTTCCAACAAAGCAGAAAAAGCGGCCGCGGCTTTAGGACCAATGTCCAAAATCATGTCATCTGCTGCAACGTCTTTAGCGTCTTTGATCGTCGCCTTGGCATCCGCTGCAAACTCGGTCGCCACAACAACATCTTCTGGTAATGGGATGCTGGTTTTTGCCATCAGAGCTTTGGCTTGTGGAATCAAGTCTTCTTCGTAAAGTGATTTACCAACCGGGAAGCCAGCCGCCGCCAAGAAAGTATTGGCGATACCACCACCAACGATTAACTGGTCAACCTTGTCAGAAAGAGACTCAAGCACCGTTAGCTTAGTGGATACTTTTGACCCACCCACAATCGCCGCCATTGGGCGAGCTGGTGTCGCTAAGGCCTTTTCTAACGCTTCCAGTTCAGCGGCCAACAAAGGACCTGCGCAAGCCACTGGCGCAAACTTCGCCACACCATGAGTAGAAGCTTGAGCACGATGTGCCGTACCAAACGCATCCATCACAAAAACATCACACAAGGCGGCCATTTTCTTCGCCAAAGCCTCATCGTCTTTCTTTTCACCAGGATTAAAGCGTACATTCTCTACTAAGACTAACTGTCCTGCGGCCACATCAACACCGTCTAGCCAATCCTTAACCAAAGGTACGTCTTGCCCCAGCATAGTCGACAAATGCTGAGCCACTGGCAACATAGAGAATTCTTCCTCGTACTGACCTTCTGTCGGACGGCCAAGATGCGACATTACCATTACTTTAGCACCAGCCTCTAACGCCAACTTAATGGTCGGCAAAGCAGCACGAATTCGAGCATCACTGGTAACCTTGCCATTTTTCACTGGCACATTAAGGTCTTCACGGATCAATACGCGCTTGTTCGCCAGATCCAAGTCTTTCATCTTAATTACTGTCATAGGAATGCCCTCAATAGTTTTCTTGCTAAGTCATGCCTTAATGCATAACCCTCGCCCAATACTTAGCCACATCCAACATTCGATTGGCGTAGCCCCATTCGTTATCAAACCAACATAATATTTTTACCATGTGACCATCAATGACTTGTGTTTGAGTGCCATCAATAATCACTGAACGTGGATCATGATTAAAATCCACTGACGCATGCGCCTCTTGCGTAAAGCCCATCAACCCAGCATATTTACCATTCGCAGCGCTCTCAAGTTGCCCATTGACTTGTGCCACGGTAACAGGCTGCTCGGTTCGTAACACCAGATCAATTAAAGATACATTCAAGGTTGGAACACGTACCGCATTACAACCCATTTTGCCATCTAGCTCTGGCATCAAACGAGTAATGCCTCGCGCTAACCCCGTGTCCACGGGAATAATAGAGCTTAATGCGGCACGGGTTAAACGCAGATCTTTAGTGTGATAGCCATCGATAACCGGTTGGTCATTCATCGCAGAGTGAATCGTTTGACTTGTTCCATGCACCACACCGGCAAACTGCTGAATCGTCTCTAATACAGGGATAAGACAATTGGTGGTACAAGAAGCTGCCGAGACAATCTGATGTCGCGCCGTTAGCTCATGATGATTGAAGCCGTACACCAAGGTACTGTCCACATCAGAGCCCGCTGGTTGTGACAGAAGTAATCTCGGTACACCAGCGTCCAAATACGCCTGAGCGCCGTCGCGATCACTGAAACTACCAGAGCACTCTAAAACAAGATCGAGCGCCAACGATTGCCAATCAACACCCTCTGGGTGCGCACTTGAAAAACACTGAATGGTGTCATCACCAATTTGCAATGTATTGCCATGTGTCGCAACAGACTGAGGAAAACGACCATGCGTCGTGTCATAACGAGTGAGATAACTCATTGTCTCAACATCAGACAATTCATTAATTGCCACCACTTGAATGTGGTCGCGGAAATTGTTTTCGTATAAGGCTCGTAACACTGAACGCCCTATTCGACCATAGCCATTAATAGCGACTCGCAACATAGTCCTACTTCATCGCAAAAGGAAAGAAAAAAGAGACGCGAACGCGCGTCTCTTTTCAGAGTCGATCAGAATTACGCCGTTAGAATTTTTTCTGCCGTCGCAACCACATTCTCAACGGTGAAACCAAAGTGCTTAAGCAAATCACCACCTGGTGCTGATTCACCAAAGGTCGACATACCGACCATTGCACCTTCGAAACCAACGTACTTGTACCAGTAATCCACATGCGCCGCTTCAATGGCAACACGCTTAGTAACGGCCGCAGGCAATACCGACTCTTTATAAGCCGCATCTTGCGCATCAAACGTACTAGTAGAAGGCATTGAAACAACACGCACTTTCTTACCCTTCGCCGTTAATGCTTCTGCCGAAGACATAGCTAAACCTACTTCAGAACCCGTCGCGATCAAAATAAGCTCTGGCGTACCAGTGCAATCTTGCAGCACATAACCACCTTTGGCGACATTTGCTAGGGTTGCTGCATCACGCGCTTGCGCTGGCAAACCTTGACGAGAGAATACCAAAGACGTTGGACCATCACGACGCTCGATTGCCGCTTTCCAAGCAATCGCAGTTTCTGCTGCATCACATGGACGCCAAACTGACATATTGGGTGTCATACGCAAGTTAGCAAGTTGCTCAACGGGTTGGTGAGTCGGACCATCTTCCCCTTGACCAATAGAGTCATGGGTGTAAACAAACACGTTCTGAATACCCATCAAAGCGGACATACGTACTGCATTGCGCGCGTATTCCATGAACATCATGAAGGTCGCACCATAGTTGATAAAACCACCATGCAAAGAAGCACCATTCATGATGCCGCTCATACCAAACTCACGCACACCGTAGTATACATAGTTACCAGCAGGATCATCTTGAATACCTTTAGAACCAGACCACAGTGTCAAGTTAGAACCGGCAAGGTCAGCTGAACCACCTAACAATTCAGGTAAGATGGCACCAAACGCACCAATGGCATTTTGTGACGCTTTACGACTGGCAATGCTTTCGCCTTTATCTTGGCACTCTTGAATGAAAGCCTGCGCTTTCTCTTCGAAGTCCGCTGGCAAATCACCTTTGATCACACGACGCTCAAATTCCGCCGCCAATTCTGGATAAGCTGCTTGGTAAGCTGCAAACTTTTCCTGCCATTCTGTTTCACGAGCCGCGCCAGCTTGTTTTGCATCCCAACCCGCGTAAACATCCGCAGGAATTTCAAATGGTGCATGTGGCCAACCTAAGAACTCACGAGCGGCAGCAATTTCGGCATCACCCAGTGGTGCACCGTGACAATCATGACTACCAGATTTATTAGGTGAACCAAAGCCAATGACGGTTTTGCAACAAATTAAAGTTGGCTTACCCGTTTCCGCTTTTGCCGCATCAATGGCAGCTTTAATAGCTTCTGGATCATGTCCATCCACATCCGCAATAACATGCCAGCCATAAGACTCAAAACGCTTCGGTGTGTCATCTGTAAACCAGCCTTCAACATGACCATCAATGGAAATACCATTGTCATCCCAAAAAGCAACCAATTTACCCAAGCCTAAAGTACCAGCAAGTGAACAAGCTTCATGAGAGATGCCTTCCATCAAACAGCCGTCACCCAAGAAACAGTAAGTATTGTGATCAACCACCTCATGACCTTCGCGGTTAAACTGCGCCGCCAAGGTTTTCTCCGCAATGGCCATACCCACCGCGTTGCTGATACCAGCACCCAATGGGCCGGTGGTGGTTTCAACGCCATCGGTATAACCGTATTCTGGGTGACCTGGTGTTTTAGAGTGTAACTGACGGAATTGCTTTAGTTCTTCGATTGGCAAGTTGTAGCCAGACAAATGCAATAAAGAATAAATCAACATAGAACCATGGCCGTTCGACAAAACAAAACGATCACGGTCAACCCATTTAGCATTTGAAGGGTTATGCTTTAAATAATCGTTCCATAGTACTTCGGCAATATCAGCCATCCCCATTGGAGCACCTGGGTGACCTGAGTTAGCTTTTTGTACGGCGTCCATACTGAGTGCGCGTATGGCGTTAGCAAGTTGTTTCCGAGACGACATGTTGGTTCCACTCCTGGTAGCTTAACGAACAATAGAAAGAACATTCTCCATAGGGTAAAGCCAGCATGCAATGCCAACCCTACACATTTGCCTCATTTTTGGGCCAAGAAAAAGTATTCTTATTAAATCTGCACCATCCTAACAAAAAAACCGCCTCTTGCCTCATATAAATCCGTTTTTCATCTTGCCATCTGTGCAATTTTCGGCCATCATCCACCACTACAGCGTCGATTTGTTTCGGCTTGCGGACGCTATATAAAATCAGCTAAACAGAAGCAGCACAGATGCCTGTTTAGCGACCTACATGCTAAGCGGGTTTTTTTATGCCTTTTTAGCGCTTTTTCATTTTTTGATTGAGGCACTAAACATGTCAGAATATTCATTATTTACCTCAGAATCCGTTTCTGAAGGTCACCCAGATAAAATCGCCGACCAAGTCTCCGATGCCATTCTTGATGCCATTTTGGCGGAAGACACAGAAGCGCGAGTCGCTTGTGAAACCCTAGTAAAAACCGGCATGGTATTGGTTGCTGGTGAAGTCCGTACTAATGCTTGGGTCGACATCGAAGAAATCGCACGCGGCGTGATCCGTGAAATTGGCTACAACAGTTCCGACATGGGCTTCGACTGGGAGTCGTGCGCCGTGATGAACGCCATCGGCAAACAATCTGCTGACATAGCCGTGGGCGTTGATGAAGCGGGTGAAAAAGAGCTGGGCGCAGGCGACCAAGGCTTGATGTTTGGCTTTGCCACCAACGAAACCGATGTATTAATGCCTGCACCAATTACTTACGCGCATCGTCTAGTAGAACGCCAAGCACAGGTTCGTAAAAACGGTACGCTGGACTTCTTGCGTCCTGACGCGAAAAGCCAAGTGACTTTCCGCTATGACGAACATGGCAAACCTTGCGCTATCGATGCCGTGGTTTTATCGACACAACACAGCGCTGCAATTAAACAAGCAGACCTTCGTGAAGCCGTGATGGAAGAAATCATCAAGCCGGTTTTACCAGAAGAGTGGCTATCGAAAGAAACCAAATACTTCATTAACCCAACGGGCCAATTCATCATTGGTGGACCTGTTGGAGATTGCGGTTTAACCGGTCGTAAAATCATCGTAGATACCTATGGCGGCATGGCACGTCATGGCGGCGGTGCTTTTTCTGGTAAAGACCCATCCAAAGTTGACCGCTCCGCTGCTTACGCTGGCCGTTACGTGGCAAAAAACATCGTCGCTGCAGGCTTGGCAGACAAGTGTGAAATTCAAGTGTCTTACGCCATTGGTGTCGCTGAACCAACGTCCATTAGCATTAACACGTTCGGCACAGGCAAAATCAGCGACGCGAAAATTGTCGAGTTGGTACGCGAATTGTTTGATTTACGTCCAGCAGGTTTGATTAAGATGTTGGACCTAAAACGCCCAATTTATCTACCGACAGCAGCTTATGGTCACTTTGGCCGTACTGGTGACAACTTCACTTGGGAAAAAACCGACAAAGCCGAGCTATTGCGTAAAGCCGCTGGTTTATAATTGCGTTAATTTCCGCTATAAAAAGCCTTCTTGTGTTGATCCACAAGAAGGCTTTTGTGTTTTTATCTCTTTATCATTAGGACAAGGTATGCGAATCCCACGAATTTATATCAATGCAGAACTAAGCGAAAACCAAACGCTAACCTTGCCTGACACCAGTTTCCAACATTTATGCAAAGTACTAAGGCTCAAATCTGATCACCCTTTGCGTGTCTTTAATGGTCAAGGCGGTCAATATCACGCCACTCTGTGTGATGTAGAAAAGCGCACCGCAAACATTGCCATCGGAGCATTTGAAGCCTTAGACAATGAATCCGCTGTAAAGGTCACCATAGGCCAGACACTATCTCGTGGTGAACGCATGGACTACGCCATTCAAAAGTCCGTTGAAGCAGGCGTCTTTGCTATTCAACCCTTATTAAGCGAGCGCTGTGAAGTAAAACTTGAAGACAAGCGCATGGAAAAACGCCTTGCTCATTGGCAACAAGTTGCCATCAGCGCTGCAGAACAATCTGGCCGGGGTCTAGTGCCAACCGTTTACCCTCCCATCGAGTTAACCGAATGGGTTGAGAATTGTAACGATATGTTAAAATTCACTTTGCACCACCACAGTGCCAAGCCCATTAAACAATTCGAACTACCAAGCCAGAAGCAAATTGCTTTGCTCATTGGACCGGAGGGAGGATTGACCGAAAACGAAGTGCAACATTCTGAAAAACAAGGATTTAATCCGATAACATTAGGCCCAAGGGTTCTGCGCACAGAAACCGCGCCTGTCGTCGCACTCAGTGTCATCCAAACCCTATGGGGTGATATCTACTAAACGTAAAATTTAATAATGGCTAACAGAACTGCTACATATTCTTGAAGAGAATCCCTTTAAGATTTTAATCAGTGAAGTTTTAAGGACACAGGATCATATGTTTTACAGAATTGCTTTAACTTGCATGCTCTACATAGGGACATTTGTTCTGCCTGCAAACAGCTATGCACTGACATTAGAAGAAGCCACTTACACCGCGATTGAAAACAGTCCTTCCGTCATGCAAGCCATCGCAAAATACCGCGAATCTAAAGAAAATGCTGACCTCGCGCGACGTAATGGCTACTACCCAAGCGTTGACCTAGCGGCAGGCATTGGCCATGAGACTACCTATGGCGATGACGATTCATCGGACGATATAGGCTTAACTCGCCGAGAGCTATCATTATCCCTGAATCAGCCCATTTTTAGTGGTTTTACCACACAGAATGAAGTTGATCGTTTACACAGCGAGGCGGAAGCCGATCGCTGGAGTGCTCTCATATCCGTTGAAAATACCGCCCTTGAAGTCGCCCAAGCGTATGCCAACATTTTGCGTTTCCGTGAATTGGTCAATTTGGCTGAAATGAACTTGGACACACACCAACGCATCTACAAACAAATCAAATTGAAAACAGATACTGGTATCGGACGACAATCTGATCTCAGCCAAATCACCGCACGTTTAGCAAAAGCACACGCCAACCATTTGGCCGCCGTAAACAATTTGCGTGATGCTGAAAGTAACTACAATAAAGTTGTCGGCGAAATGCCGCCAAAAGACCTTATCTACCCGGTTCCCGATCGCGCCTTATTGCCCGAAGATTTAGACAGTGCCATTAGCCAAGCTTTGGCAAAAAACCCTGCCATTGAAGGTGCATATTGGGATATTGCGGCAACTGAAAGCATCCAAAAAATTGCTGAAGCGGATAAATACCCCAATATCAATTTCGTCTTAGAAAGAACGTGGAACAATAATATTGATGGTGATGAAGGTCCGAGTGAAGACTTGATTGCCATGATTCGATTGAATTACAACCTTTATAATGGCGGCTCATATAAGCGTAAAAAATACGCGGCCGTACAGCAAAATATTCAAGCTACGGAAATCCGTCGTAACACCATACGTGATACAGAGCTAACGGTTCGACTCGCTTGGGCGGCCTTTGAAGCCACCACAGGTCAAAAAGAGCACATCCGTCAATACGTTATTGCCACCAAAGAATCGCAAGTCGCTTACGAAAAGCAATTTCGCCTTGGTCGCCGAACACTTCTAGACGTTCTAGACAGTGAAAATGAACTCTTTCAAGCACGCCAAGACTATGTCAATGCTGACTACGATGAGCTCTTTTCAGAATTCCGTTTATTCAACGCCAAAGGCGAGTTAATGCGTGCCTTCCGAATTTATCGTCCACCTCTACTGGGTTTTGAAGACGAGTTTGTCACGCCTCAAACAAACGCTAAGCAAAAACAAAGTGCGACAGAGGACCTACAAACCATTGAATCTAATGTGTTGCCAGACAATACCCCTGACGCAACAGGCAACTCATCAACTGAAAGTCAAACGCCGCAGGAAAGTGAGTTATTCCTAGAAGCCGATGAAAACTCAGGGAGTTGGTAAGTATCGAAAGGGCGGATTTTCTATTCGCCCTTTTTGTTGACGAGGATCGATGTCCTTTACGAAAGCTAATCCCCATCACTGAATATCTCACTGATTCAAACTATTGAGAAAACAGGGCTGTTTTTTCTTCTCAGCGCCCCCATATTTCTATAGCATCAATAGATATTAATCGGCTGTATCTAAACATCGCCGTCTACTCGTTTTGAGGAAGTACCACAATGACCATTAAACTCGGCATGGTAATGGATCCAATTTCATCCATTAACTACAAAAAAGACACCTCCCTCGCCATGTTATGGGCCGCCGCCGAAAAAGGCTGGGAACTTATTTACATGGAACAAAAAGATCTCTTTCTAGACAATGGCAAAGCGTATGCCATGGCTCGCTCTTTAAGCGTTCACAAGGACCCTGAGCATTTCTACGATCTTGGCGAAGAAGAACGTATTGCCTTGGGAGACTTAGACGTTATTTTAATGCGCAAAGATCCACCGTTTGATGGCGAATTTGTTTACAGCACCATGATTCTTGAACAAGCAGAACGTGATGGCTGCCTAGTAGTAAACGACCCGAAAAGCCTACGTGATTGCAACGAAAAGCTGTTTGCAACTCAATTCCCTCAGTGCTGCCCACCAGTCTTAGTAACACGCCGAGCAGATCTGCTAAAAAGCTTTCATAAAGAACATGGCGATGTGATTTTCAAACCTTTGGATGGCATGGGTGGCACATCTATTTTCCGACTAAAACCGGATGACTCAAACGTTAGCGTCATTATTGAGACGCTCACTAACATGGGCCAAGAGCAGATCATGGCACAAAAATTCATCCCTGAAATCAAGCAAGGTGACAAGCGCATCTTGATTGTGGATGGCGAACCAGTTCCTTATGCTCTGGCACGTATTCCAGCGTCAGGAGAAACTCGTGGCAACTTAGCCGCTGGCGGTCGCGGGGAAGGTCGTCCTTTAACAGAGCGAGATCGTTGGATTTGCCAACAAGTGATCCCCTCGTTAAAGGAAAAGGGCTTACTCTTTGTTGGCTTAGATGTCATCGGTGATTATTTAACGGAAATTAATGTCACCAGCCCAACTTGTGTCAGGGAATTAGACAATCAATTTGATCTAAACATTGCCATGACGTTGATTGAAGCCATAGAGAAACGCTTAATCTAATATCATGCGAGTTATCGATAAATTTTCCGTTACTCTCTTCATTGCCATTAGTTTGCATTTGCTAATGGCAATGCTGGTCAGTTTCGACTTCGAATTACCCGCCCCCAAGCCCAACACGCTCGAAGTCACCTTAGTTCAGCACACTAGCAAAGCACCATTAGAAGCGGACTTTATAGCTCAAGCAAACCAAGAGGCAAGTGGTACTGAGCTACGAAAACAGAAATTAACCACTACCGAAGAAGCGCAATTTTTATCCGATAACATTCAAGACATCTCGCCACCAGTGCAACCACAGCTGGCCTCAGCGGAACCCATTGAAGAACCCAGCTTATTAGCCACGCAAGACCAACAAGCCATCCTTGAAGTCGCAAAAGAAGTTGAGCAGGAGCCGAAAACATTAGAAGAACGTTTTCGAGGGGAAACTCAAATCCCCAGTCATTTGTCCAATGACATTGCTACCTTAGAAGCTTTGCTCGATCAACAACGTCAATCCTACGCCAAACGCCCTCGTATTAGACGTCTAACATCCGTTTCAGCGAAAGCCGCAGTCGATGCAAAATATCTAGACGACTGGCGTCGTCGAATTGAGCGGATTGGTAACATCCATTATCCAGAAGAAGCAAAGCGCAATCACTTATATGGTGAACTTCGTCTCGCGGTCATTATCTTACCAAATGGCTATGTGGACGACATTGAAGTGCTACACTCTTCTGGCGTACGCGTGTTGGATGACGCAGCCATGCGGATCGTCCGCTTAGCGGAGCCTTTCCAAGTCTTTCCCAGCGAACTCAAAAAAGAAGTGGATAAGCTTGAGATTATCCGCACCTGGCGCTTCATTCCGGGTAACCAATTGCGCAGCCAATAAAAGCACGTCAACACAAACCACTGACACAAAAAAGCCCTCGCTAGGAGGGCTTTTTGATATTTAGAACAGGCTTATTTAGTCGAATTGACCATCGCCCATGGCAACACGAATCTTCTTCATCGCATTCTTTTCAAGTTGGCGAATACGCTCCGCGGAGACACCATATTCATCCGCCAATTCATGCAGAGTCGATTTACCATCAGACAACCAACGTTGTACCAAAATATTTCGACTACGTTCATCAAGATCAGCCATAGCAAGCTCAAGGCGTTGATTGGAGTCTTCTTCCCAATTGCCATTCTCCAGCAACATAGCTGGGTCAGAGCGATGATCCTCTAGGAACTGAGAAGGCGCTTGATACGCGCTATCATCATCGTCATCTGCAGACGCATCGAACGCCATGTCAGAAGCACTTAAGCGACCTTCCATTTGACGAACAACATCTGGCGTTACACCAAGATCACTGGCAACCGATTCCACCTCGGAATTACTAAACCAAGACAGGCTTTTTTTCGCACTGCGTAGATTAAAGAACATCTTACGCTGCGCTTTGGTGGTCGCCACTTTCACAATGCGCCAGTTCTTTAGAATAAATTCGTGTATTTCGGCTTTAATCCAATGTACAGCAAACGACACCAGACGCACACCCACTTCTGGGTTAAAACGCTTCACCGCTTTCATCAAGCCGACGTTTCCTTCTTGGATTAAGTCGCCTTGAGCTAAACCGTAACCAGAGTAACTTTTCGCAATGTGCACAACAAATCTCAGATGCGACATAACCAATGTACGGGCCGCTTCTAAGTCTTCTTGATAATATAAACGTTCTGCCAGTGCTTTTTCTTCCTCCGCTGTCAGAATTGGAATCCGACCAACGGTTTGTATATAAGACTCAAGGTTTTGACCTGGAGTCATCATATCGATAGGCTGAAGAGCTTTACTCATCTCTATTTCCACCTTTTAATTTTCATACTCTGTATGACAAAATACTAACAAGTTAATTCTGCGTATGTGTGACATAAATGTGAATAAAACGTGGCGAATCCAATCTGAACATAACCCGCCGGTTCATGTCACTGCAGTTCAATGTTGGCAATGTGTCGATTAACGGCAATCCAAGCCCCAAAAACGCCAACAAATGCACTAATAGTTAAACATAAAACAATCTCATCTGCATTAAAAGTCTGCAGTTGAAAGTCGCTTTGATACAAATCAATCAAGCGCTCTGCTGGCGCACTCACCCACCAGCTAAGTACCAGAATACAAAGGCTAGCGAACACACCGCCTAAAATACCAAACCAAAATCCCATGTATAAAAAAGGCCGACGAATATAGGCATCTGTCGCACCAACCAATTTCATTACCAAGACTTCATCGCGACGACTTTCCACCGCCACACGAATGGTATTACCGACAATTAACAACACGGCAATCACCAGCAATACAGACAAAGCGTATGAAAAACGCTGTCCAAAACTCAGTATATTGGCAAGGCGCTGTAACCATTGTGCATCTAATTCGGCGATTTCTACTTCAGGCTTAGTCGCTAACTCATCTCGTAGCGCCTGTAGGCTCGACAAGGTCGTGACATCCACAGCCTCTCTCGGGATCACTCTTAGCACAATAGGTAAAGGGTTTTCAGATAAGGAAGAAAGCGTCTGCTCATAACCACTAGAACGCTCAAAGTAACGCAAGCCTTCTTCTTTAGAAATGTATTCTACAGACGCCACATCAGGTTGTGCCGAAATCTGGTGAGACAATGCCAGCGCCTCCGTGTCTTCCAAATTAGGAAACAGATAAAGCGTAATGACCGATTGCCTTTCCCATTGATCAGTCACGGTTTGGACATTTTTCAGCACCACATAAAGACCACCGGGTAAAGACAAGGCAATAGCAATCACCATCACTGTCATCACGCTGGCTAAAGGGTAACTGAGCAAACGCATAAAACTCTCTTTCAAGGTCGTTTTATGCTGTAGAAAATATAGACTCGCGTTAAAACGGGAACGTGTCGGCCAATGATGTTTCGAAGCCTTTACTGATGCACGAGTGGCGCCTCGCTGACTTGGCTTTTGTGCCATTAAGCGAACCCCCCATCGTTGACCATGCGACCTTGATTTAAGGTCAATACACGATGGCGCATGCGCGCCACTAATGCCAAATCATGGCTCGCCACCAATACAGTCACACCGACACGGTTAAACTCTTGAAATAGGTTCATGATTTCAGCGGACAATTTAGGATCAAGGTTACCTGTCGGTTCATCGGCCAGCAGCAGTTGCGGCTTATTCACCACTGCTCGCGCAATCCCCACGCGTTGTTGCTCACCACCGGACAACGCCATTGGATTGAACTTTTCTTTTTCCAACAACCCAACTTTGTCTAGCGCAGCACGCACTCGTTTTGCGATCTGTTCGTGATCTGCACCACTGACTTGCAGCGGCAAGGCCACGTTATGAAACACACTGCGGTCCAATAATAATTGGTGATTTTGAAACACCACCCCAACACGACGGCGATGTTGTGGAATCGCTCGTCGACTTAAGGTACGCAAATCCACACCATCGATCAGAATTTGTCCGGAAGTCTGACGTTCAATCATCATCATGAGTTTCATCAGTGTACTTTTGCCGGCACCAGAGTGACCGGTCAAAAAGGCCATTTCACCTTGCTGCAAATGAAAACTCACTTGCGATAAGGCTTCTTGACCACTGTCGTATTTCTTACCAACGCGCTGAAATTCGATTTCCACTCTGCTTCACTGTCCTGATTATTAGATGGCTTGAGTCTAGTCTTGATCCCCTGTGAACAGAGCATCAATAAATTCTTGCGCCACGAACGGGCGCAGATCGTCCGCTTGCTCGCCAACACCGATGTAACGTATTGGCAGACCAAACTGTTTCGCTATCGCAAAGATAATACCGCCTTTTGCAGTACCATCAAGTTTCGTCAGTGTGATACCACTGACCCCAACCGCTTCTGAAAACAACTTGGCTTGGCTGATAGCATTCTGACCAGTTCCTGCATCCAATACCAGCATAACTTCATGGGGCGCTTGCTGATCCAGCTTTTTCATCACACGAACGACTTTTGACAACTCATTCATGAGATTTTGTTTGTTTTGCAAACGACCTGCGGTATCAGCGATGACGATATCAATGTTTTTCGCTTTTGCCGATTCAATCGCATCGTAAATTACCGACGCCGAATCCGCACCGGTATGTTGAGCCACCACAGGCACATTATTACGCTCGCCCCAAACCTCTAACTGCTCAACCGCCGCGGCACGGAAAGTGTCCCCAGCAGCAAGCATCACACTCTTACCTTGAGCTTGATACTTCTTCGCTAGCTTGCCAATGGTGGTGGTTTTGCCCACACCATTCACCCCAACCATCAAGATCACAAATGGGCCGTCAGTATTCGTCGGCTCTAACTCCTGTTGGGATTGACCTAGAATCGCCGCCATGTCTGCTTTTAAATGGGTTAATAAAGCATCCGCATCTTTAAGCTCTTTGCGATTCAGTTTTTCCGTCAAACCTTCAATCAAAGTGCGAGTCGCATCAATGCCCACATCCGCCATCAGCAATTGAGTTTCTAGCTCTTCTATCAGTTCATCGTCTACTTTTCGACTGCCACTAATGATTGAAGACAGCCCTTTCCCCAAACCGCTTCGGGTACGAGTTAGGCCAGATTTAATACGCTCAGACCAAGACAGAGTCGAGACGTCTTCTGTTACGTCAACTGGCGTAGCAACGGCTTCTTCTTGTGGCTGCGACGCCACTGAGGCGCTGTCGGTCTCATGCGAGTCAGTCGTTTCTTTAGATGCAACGGCTTCTTGTGGTTCAACTGGCAATTCTTTCGCTTCTGCATCCTTTTTCTTTGCTTGCGCAATATCTGCACTCATTTTTTTCACAAAGCGACGACGAATCACAAACGCCAACAAAGCCATCAAGGCGCCAATCACTATAGGAACATAACGGGCGTATTCACCAAGATAGGGAGTAAAAAAAACAATAATCTGATTAACAACTTCCATTCAATTCGTCTCTTTGTTTTGGCTGATGCAGTAAACACCAGTGAAATGCTATCATAAGGACTTGCGCCATTGTGATGGACGCAGAAAATGACTATTTTATCATCATTCTGATTCGCAATCAGGCCTGTTTTACACAAATTACCCTGTTAACAGGCAGTCTAAAGGTTCATTATGCGCGACAAAAATAAACCTCTTTTTAGCCGCCCCGTTTTGGCGGCGATTATGTTGTTCTCTACACTGGCGATTTGGCTGCTCAATCTTACCGCGCCAAGCGCGAAATTGCCGACCCCCAACATTGAGCAATGGACAACCGACTCTGGCATTCCTGTTATTTGGCTTAACCAAGACACTTGGCAAGGCAGCGACAAACTCGAAATTCGTTTTTCTTTTCGTGCCGTCACCACAGACACAAAATTGATTCAGTCAACACTCGCCATGCTAATGAGTGATGCACTGCCACTAAGTACCGCCTCAATTAACCAAAGACTGTCCCCTTTGGCAGCGAAGGCGAATACTTACTATGATCATGAAAACCAAATACTTGGGCTAACCGTCAGTAACAACCCATCATACCTCGTCCCAAGCCTCAAACTCGCCAATAACTGGTTAACGCAAACAGCATTCAAAAGTCGCACCTTCGACAATTGGCAAGGGCTCAACCCTTATCAGCAAACCGTTCAACATGAGTTAGAGCAGATACTTTTTTTTCAACAAAACACACCACCGATTGAGCAAATCTCTTTAACGGACGTGAAAGAGTATTATCAAAAAATGACGCAGTCAGTCGCGACCATTTATCTCGTTGGTGACATGTCTGAACAAAGCCAGAACATTGTGAAAGCCGGTTTAAATGCGATTACAGAGCAATTTTCCCCTGCTTTTGCTGCTGAACAGAGCCATTCAGAAAGCATTGAGTTAGCCTCCTTAAGTGCTCTGATTCAACAAAACCAAGGCATTTTATGGCAAACCCGAAGCGCGCTTGCTCTGCCCCCTGTTAGCACGGTTCAGCAATGGTTAAGTTTGCAAATTTGGGGCGCCGACCTTGTCGACAGTTTAAACGCCCAAGAACGTATCGATTTTGTTCAACTCGACTTAGCCCTATCTCCGCACCACCCATGGGTCTGGTGGAACGTTCAATACAGCCCTGCGAATCAGCACGCTGACGTCAGCAACATTTCGACAGGAGAGCCAGACATCAGCCTAAAAAGCTTTGTGTTTGTTGAACAAGTTCCTTCCATTAAGGATAAGAAAAGGTTTGAGCAATTGTTGGAGAGCCTCATTATTCAGTTAGAGGAAAACACCTTGTCACCCACTTGGTGGAGTGTCATTGCAGGGCAATTCACCCACCAAGACAGCGAGCTGACACTGGAAACCTTTGCACAAGACTACAAGGAAGCCGTCGATAATTTTCGCTATGAAGACTACCAGGCCGCTTTAAAACAACTAATCAATGCGCAAACTTACCAAGAGATTCAGGTTTACCAATAATGAGAAAAAACGCCTCTAACCATCACGCTAACAAAACCAAGAACAAGGTAACCAAACTGCGAATTATTGCAGGAGAGTGGCGCTCTCGTCAGCTACCTATCCCAAACGTCGAAGGTTTGCGCCCCACACCTGATCGAGTACGTGAAACTCTGTTTAATTGGATCAACCCATACCTACCTGGCGCAGTCTGCGCCGACTTATTTTGTGGCTCAGGTGCCCTAGGTTTAGAAGCCTTGTCCCGTGGTGCCAAGCATTTGACCTTTGTTGATAACGCCAAATTGGTCACCAAACAAATGACCGATAACTTGGCCACCTTGCAAGCATCGCAGGCCCAAGTCATTCAACAGGCGGCAGACGCCTATCTAAGCCAACCAGCCAATCAAGCATTTGATATCGTATTCTTGGATCCGCCATTTCGAAAAGGTTGGCTGGAGAAAGTCATCCCACTATTGGAACAAGGATGGCTAGCCGAACGTGCATTGGTCTACATTGAAATGGAAAAAGAAACACCTCTTACCGTCTTACCGGAACACTGGCAACTCAGTAAAGAAAAAGTCGCCGGACAACTTGTTTACCGACTATTTAACGTGTCGCGGCCAAGTTAAATAAGCGCTATTGATAACCTTTTACAAATGCGTTTGCCCCATTAAGAGGCAAACGCCCTCTATCATCGACTAGCCCCCCCTAGACATCACCAGCCTCAGCACAAGTCATTGATATGTGCACGGTATTTGCATAGGTAAGATTACTTTACTTATTCATGTTTTCATCAGCCGCTCACAAGGCAGGTAGGTCTAATAATGCTGAAGAACCTTTCTTTCAAAATCAAACTCATGCTTTTGCTCGTGTCCGCCGTTATCGGCTTTGTCATTGTCACTTTTGTGGCCATTGAAGGACTGTCTGCTCAACAAAGCGCCAATGGCGACGTTCGAACACTGTCTAAAATCCAAACATCTAATGATCAAATTAGCATCAATTTATTGGCCATAGCCGACCGTTTTCGGTCAATTTCAAGCGATAACGTCGAAGACTATATTCAGCAGGTCAAAAACCAAGAGCAACAAAATGCCGAACGCACACAAGCCAATATTGAAAGAAGCCAAGACGCTGGTTTAAGCACGACATTACAAGACAACCTTGAGATTACCCGCCAATACAGCGCAATTTTGTTAGACCTCGCTCGCGAACAAAACATTATCGGATTCGGCTCAACATCAGGGATGCGTGGCCAGATCGATCAGCTTGGCAATAAAATAACCGACGACATCAGCAACCTAAGCTTGCTCAAGCGTGAATTTTCTAGCGTACGCCAAGCAGAAGCCAGCTACCTTTCAGACCCGACTGCAGACAATTTAGAAAAATTCACCGGTAATTTTGAAAAATTTGATCGTCGTATTTCTAATTTTGGCTTCCAAAGTACTCACGGTGTCACCGCCAATGCTTATCGTGATGCGATACTTAAGTATGGTCAGGAGTACCAAAAACTGCTGACAACGGAAAACCTGTTTAACCAGCAAAAATTGGCCTTTCGAGACAGTCAAACCAACGCCAGTCAAGTCATCGAACAACTTATGACGGCCGCAGAACAAGAGGCTGAAAGTCGCTCCACACAAGCCAACGCGACACTGCTTACAGTAAGCTTTGCTGTGATTGTATTTGCCACCTTGTTAATGATGACCATAGGACGCAGTGTCAATGAGTCACTCAAAAACATCATCAGTGATTTAAATAAAGTGAAGCAAGGAGACATGTCCTCTAAAGCCAGCGTCAATCTAAAACGTTTGGATGAGTTTGATCAGTTAGGTCAATCACTAAACGAAATGACCGAGGGGTTAGGCGATGTTCTCAAAGATGTGGTCACCACAACGGATACCTTTAATACCATGTCCAGCGACCTAAACAGCAGCATTAGTGACATCACCACCAGTAACCATTTAGTGAACCAGCGTACTCACTCTTTGGCCACAGCAACAGATGATATCTCAAATCGCTTAACGGAATTATCGAACACCACGGACACACTTAAAAACCAGTCTAATGATACTTACCAATCCGCTAAGTCTGGTGCCGATACCATTAACCTTGTATTGACCAGTATTAACGATACGGTGAGCATCGTCCAAGTTACCAGCGATCAATTAAATCAACTCGGACAATTATCAAAAGACATTGATAACGTCATCGCCATGATTAATGATCTCGCCAACCAAACGAATTTATTAGCACTCAATGCCGCGATTGAAGCGGCTCGAGCCGGTGAAGCCGGACGCGGTTTTTCGGTGGTCGCTGACGAAGTTCGTGCCTTAGCTGAAAAAACCGTAGATGCCACGGCGAAAATCACTGAAATCGTCAATACCATTCAGCGCTCAACCCATTCGGCCATCACTACGATGGAAAGCGGTAAATCAAACCTCAGCATCATTAGTGAGAATGGCAGCAAAGCGGAAGAAGCCATGCGCAACATTGAGCAGTTCGCCATGACAGGCACGCAATCAACAGATTCCATGGCAAACGCCATCCAAGACGTCGCCAGCACCGCTGTTGAAATGAGCACCGAAATGGAGCAAATCGCACAACAACTTAGCCAAGACACCAGTTCGATTGATATTTTGGCGGACAAAACCCAACAAATTCAGCGACTTTCTGAACAATTGGCGCAAAAAACCAACATCTTCACTCTGGCCTAATATAGAATCCCCTTTATTACCACCAAATAAAGGGGATTTCCTTCTCTATCCCTTGATGGTAAACCATGCAGCCGCTAGACTGTGTGGATTCATTTTTTGGTCTAGTTCCTCGCTTATCTTCACGGGAACACGAGTATTTCATTAGGATTACCAACACCCATGCCAGACGCCATTCCAGTCGATTCTGTGGGCCTAGTCACACCACAGATTGCGCACTTCGACAAGCCGTTGACGCTTACCTGCGGGCAAACCTTGGCATCGTACCAACTCATCTATGAGACATATGGCACGCTAAACCAAGACGCTTCCAATGCCATCTTAATTTGCCACGCATTAAGTGGTGACCATCACGCAGCGGGCTACCACGATATGGCAGATAAAAAGCCGGGGTGGTGGGATTCGGCCATTGGACCAGGCAAAGCCATCGACACCAATCGTTACTTTGTCATTGCGCTAAATAACCTTGGAGGGTGTTGCGGTTCAACGGGGCCTACCAGCATCAACCCTGAGACCGATCAAGTTTGGGGAGCGGACTTCCCGATTGTGACTGTAGAAGATTGGGTCGAAAGCCAAGCCCGCTTAGCTGACTTGCTAGGCATTCACACCTTTGCCGCGATTGTTGGTGGTAGCTTAGGGGGAATGCAGGCTCTTGAGTGGAGCATTCGTTTCCCTGAGCGTCTCAAATCTGCCGTGATTGTCGCCTCAGCACCGAAATTGTCGACGCAGAATATTGCCTTCAATGAAGTGGCTCGCCAGTCAATTCGACGTGATCCCGATTTCTTTGATGGCCGCTACCTAGACAATGAATCAGTACCGACCAATGGTCTTGGTTTGGCACGCATGCTAGGCCACATAACGTATTTGTCCGATGATGCCATGGGGGAGAAGTTTGGTCGTCAGATGCGCCATGAGCAGTATCAATACAACTACGGCATAGAATTTGAGGTCGAAAGCTACCTACGTTATCAAGGGGAAGCCTTCACCAAACGTTTTGATGCCAATACCTACATGCTAATGACCAAGGCACTGGACTATTTCGACCCCGCCGCGCAAACCAATGGTGACTTGGCGGCTGTTTTAAGCCGTGCTCAATGCGAGTTCCTTTTAGTGTCCTTTACGACCGATTGGCGCTTTTCACCAGAGCGAAGTGAAGAAATCGTCAATGCGCTGATTAAAGCAGGCAAAGCGGTTTCTTATGCCAAAATTGAAGCGACTGAAGGCCATGATGCTTTCCTATTTCCCATTCCTCGCTACATGCAGGCGGTAAACAGTTTTTTAACACGCATCGCGGATCAAGTAACGCTACCTGCTCGCCAAGGAGAGTCTGAACATGCGCGCTGATTTAGAAATCATAGACGAATGGATTCAACCCAATATTCGCGTACTCGATTTAGCCTGTGGTCCCGGTGAACTGCTCTATCATCTAATCAATCACAAGCAAATCAGTGGTTATGGCTTAGAAATTGGCCCAGAAGATCTGAACACCTGTATTCAAAAAGGCATTCCAGTGTTGGAGCAAAACATTGATGAAGGTCTACAAAACTTTGAAGATCAGAGTTTTGATCTCGTACTAATGACCCATGCTTTGCAGCAATTTCGTCGCCCAGATTTGTTGATCGATGAAATGCTACGCATCGGCAAAGAATGCATTATTACGTTCCCTAACTTTGGTCATTGGCGCAGTCGCTTACATCTGGCGCTAAAAGGTCGCATGCCTGTATCAGAGTTTATGCCTTACAACTGGTACGACACACCCAACATTCACTTTTTCACCTTTCAAGACTTTGAACGCTTGTGCCACGAAAAAGACATTAAGGTATTGCGTTGGGCAGCGGTAGATGGCCACCTAAAAGACCATTGGTGGATTCGCTCTATGCCTAATCTATTCAGTGAAACGGCTATTTTCCATATCAGCCGAAAAGCCTAAATCAGCAGACATCGTCGCCATTTTAGGACGCCGTTGCAAGAGGACAAAAACGTGAAAAAAACCATCGTACTGGCCAGTAATAACGCCGGAAAAATCAAAGAATTCAATGCTTTGCTGAGCAATATAGGCTTTGATGTCAAACCTCAAAAAGAATTCCAGGTAGAAGACGCCGATGAAACAGGGCTCAGCTTCATCGAGAATGCCATTTTGAAAGCACGCCATGCTTGTGAAAAGACAGGCCTACCCGCTCTGGCAGACGACTCAGGCATTGAAGTCGACTATCTAAAGGGTGCTCCCGGTATTTACTCCGCTCGTTTTGCCGGCGAACACGGTAATAACCAAGCCAATAATGACTTGCTATTGGAAAAGTTAGACGGTGTTCCAACAGAGCAAAGAACGGCTCGTTTCCATTGTGTGCTGGCCTATATGCGCCACCAGAATGACCCGACACCTAAAGTCTTTCACGGCGTTTGGGAAGGTCGCATTTTAACATCAACAGAAGGCCAAGAAGGATTTGGTTATGATCCTCTGTTCTTCGTACCTGAATGCGATTGCAGCGCCGCCAGTTTGCCGAAAGAAGTCAAAAATCAGATCAGTCACAGAGCCAAAGCTCTGCAGCAGCTATTAACGGCGTTTCAGCAGGATAACACCTTGTGAGTCGATTACTGCCACCGCTCAGCTTGTACATTCACCTACCTTGGTGCGTGAAAAAATGCCCTTATTGTGATTTTAACTCCCATCAAGCAGATCGCTTTACCCAAGACGATCAGCTGCCAGAGGAAGCCTATCTCGCACAACTACTGGCAGATCTTGAGGTCGATTTACCTTACATCGCTGGGCGGCCAATACAAACCGCCTTTATTGGTGGTGGTACACCCAGCTTAATGAGCGAAGATTTTTATTACCGCCTAATGGATGCCTTGCGTGACAAACTAACTTGGGCTGACAACGCTGAAGTCACTATGGAAGCCAACCCAGGCACCTTTGAACAAGAAAAATTTCGTCATTTTCGACAAGCAGGCATCAATCGCCTCTCCATTGGCATCCAAAGTTTTCAGCCAAAGCTGTTGAAAACCCTAGGAAGAATCCACAACCGCGAAGAAGCCATTCACGCTGTGGATAAGTCCAGAGCCGCAGGCTTCGACAATATTAACCTAGATTTAATGCACGGTTTGCCAGACCAAAGCTTAGACATGGCAATGGACGATTTAACATTGGCCATGACCCTAAACCCTGAGCATCTTTCTTGGTATCAACTCACCATAGAACCCAATACTGAGTTCTATCGTCGTCCTCCAGCCTTACCAGAAGACAATACCCTGTGGGAAATTCAAGATGCAGGGCAAGCCTTATTGGCTGCGCAAGGTTATGCGCAATATGAAGTGTCTGCTAATGCCAAACAAGGACGCCAAGCCGCGCACAATTTGAATTATTGGCGATTTGGTGACTACATTGGCATCGGCGCAGGGGCCCACGGCAAGATCACATTAGTTAATGGTCAAATATTTCGTACTCGAAAGACTCGCCACCCAAATCACTATCTCAACAACCTACCAGAGGCACTCGTTATTAAAGAAGCCATTAACCCAGAGGACATGCCACTGGAGTTTATGATGAATCGCTTACGCTTGTTTGAATCCTTTGATTTGCAGGAATATCGAAGATATGCACAAAGTGAGTTACCAAAATCACTGATTCAAGCCTGTAAAACCGGTCTACAGCGAGGTTTACTCGACGAAGACGCGTGGCAAAAAGAACACATTAAAACCACAGAAAAAGGCAAACTCTTTCTCAATGAACTGCTTGAACTCTTTCTCCATTAATTCCTGCAACAAGGGTGCATCGCATTTACTATAATTTGACATCTAACTAAATTGATGTAACTCTTGCCCCGATAATTCAAAAAAGGCCGTCTTCGATGGCCTTTTTTGGCTTAATTGGAATATCAAATTAGTGATGTTTCCATCAACAATCTCAATGTTAAGCATATGATTGCGTTCTGTTTTGAACCATGAGTTTCCTTGTAAGCCGAGTGCGATACTAAGCATTCCTATGATCCAAAACAGAACAAAATAAGTCGTTTAAAGAACAATTTAAGAAGTCTTATTCTTATAGGGTTAAGCGATAAGTCGTGACATTCACGCATGTTGTTGCATATTGAGAGATTGGAAAAGTTTCACTTCATCAGGAGAATATTATGAGTAATAAAGCACCTGACAGTGGTCGGGCGGAGTACAACACGTCTTACAAGGTTGGACAGGACAATATCCAATTTCTTGGTTTGGACGTCCTAAACCCAGTGTTCACCACCAGTGCCTTGATCATCTTGGCCTTCATTCTTGGTAGTATCTTATTTCCTGCCGATGCAAGCGCTGTTCTTTCCGGTGCCAAAAGCTGGTCGATAAATAACTTCGATTGGTTCTTCATGGTCGCTGGTAACATCTTTGTTCTATTTTGTTTGGCTTTGATTCTGTTGCCTTTTGGTCGTATCCGTCTTGGTGGTACTGAAGCGAAAGCAGAACACTCGACCATCACTTGGTTCTCCATGCTGTTCGCTGCTGGTATGGGTATTGGTCTGATGTTCTGGAGTGTGGCAGAACCTGTTGCGTACTACACAGGCTGGTACGGTACACCGTTCGAAGTCATGAAAAACACACCTGAAGCAAAAGATCTAGCCATGGGCGCCACTATGTTCCACTGGGGTCTTCACCCTTGGGCCATTTACGCAGTTGTCGCACTTTCATTGGCTTTCTTTGCTTACAACAAAGGGTTACCGCTAACGATCCGCTCTGCTTTTTACCCACTATTTGGTGAAAAAGTATGGGGCGCTATTGGTCATTTCATTGACATCATTTCTGTCATTGCCACCATCTTTGGTTTGGCAACGTCTCTTGGTTTTGGTGCGCAGCAAGCCACGAGTGGTTTGAACTTCTTGTTCGATATTCCAAACACCCTCACCACACAAATTTTCGTTATCTGTGGTGTGACAGCGGTTGCCATCGTATCCGTAGCTCGTGGTCTGGAAGGTGGTGTGAAGCTACTTTCTAATGTCAACATGATCATTGCTGCAGCATTGGCAATCTTCATCGTAATTGTTGGCCATACTGGTGCCATCTTTGCCGCGATGGGATCATTCTTACTGAACTATGTTGAACACATTATCCCTCTAAGTAACTGGATTGGCCGTGAAGATGAAACCTTCTACCATGGCTGGACTGTATTCTACTGGGCGTGGTGGATTTCCTGGTCACCTTTCGTCGGGATGTTTATTGCACGCGTTTCTCGCGGCCGTACTGTACGTGAATTCATTATCGCCGTATTACTTGTACCAACTTTGGTGACACTTGTGTGGATGTCTGTGTTCGGTGGATCAGCACTAGAACAAGTTCAAAACGGTGTTGGCGAATTGGCAAACGGTATCAGTGATTCTTCTTTGGCTATGTTCCAAATGTTTGAACACTTACCACTAACGGCGATCACTTCTTTCGTAGGCATCATTCTTGTCTTGGTATTCTTTGTCACCTCTTCTGACTCAGGCTCTTTGGTTATTGATGGTATTACTGCGGGCGGTAAAACCGATGCACCTATGATCCAACGTGTGTTCTGGGCAGTATTGGAAGGCATCATTGCGATTGCCTTACTAGTCGGTGGTGGCTCTGAAGCGCTGGGCGCAATTCAAGCCGCTGCGATCACCATTGGCTTGCCTTTCACCCTATTGATGCTGGTTATGTGTGTCAGTTTGTGGAAAGGCTTAAGCAGTGACATGCATCTGTATAAGTAAAACTTAACAGATATACCAAGGGCGGCTTCGGCCGCCCTTCTTGTTTCAGTACGTAAAATACACTATCATCACCTCATCTTAGGGGAGTAATCTTCTTTGCTATTTGCAAAGATTCTTTGTCAACATAATTGAGCCACATGCTCATGGCAAAGAAGTCCTGACGCCATTCGCAGGATTGATGAGACTTAAGACAAGAACTTGACTCAGGTGGGCTCAAGTTGTTTGTCTTTTGTATTATCGCCCACCTAGGAACATCTCAAAATGGAAGCGCTGTTTACTTCTACTTCAACCGTTGCCTTAGCTGAAATGGGTGATAAAACCCAGTTATTGGCACTCTTTCTAGCAACACGATTTGCCTCAAAAACTCCAATTGTACTCGGCATTCTCATTGCCACGTTATTGAATCACGCAGTGTCGGCGTGGTTTGGTTCAACCATTGCCGCCTGGATTCCAACCTATTTCGCTAGCTGGATTGTGGGATTCAGCTTTATCGCGGTGGGTTTTTGGCTGTTAATCCCAGACAAAGACGATAGCGAGGACAATCAATTATTAAAATACGGGGCTTTCTGCGCTACTTTTATGCTGTTTTTTCTGGCTGAAATTGGCGATAAAACACAAATCGCCACGGTTTTATTAGGCGCTCACTATGGCAGTGTATGGGCGGTCTTGATAGGCTCTACCTTAGGAATGATGATGGCCAATGTGCCAGTCGTTTTTGCTGGGCGCTGGTTAATGGATAAAGTCGACGCCAACTGCACACGGAAACTGGCTTGTATACTCTTTATCATCATCGGCATCATTACCATTGTGACTCCGCAACTCACTTAAAAGGCCTAGTTATGGACGTTGAGTTAACTGAAATTTTGGAAGCCATTTGTCAGCACGCGCCCTTCAATGATATTGCAGAAGAAGCCCTGCTGAGTGAGATGACAAAGGAAATCGAAATCCAATACGTTCGTGCAGGCGAATGGGTTATTTCCCCTGGCACACTCAACAACACCTTGTTTTTTATTCGTAGCGGCGCCATTGAAGCCTTGAGCAGAAAAGACAAACTCATTCGTCGTATGAACGAAGGTGAATTGTTTGGTTATGCTTCTTTGTTACGCGGCGGCAAATCCTCACAATCCATGCGAGCCATTGAAGACAGCTTGTTGTACCGTATTCCTGCTCGTTGGTTTCTCAAGCTGTACGAAGAAAACGATACCTTCTCTGACTTCTTCGAACTCGCGCGAGAAGTTCGTCTGCGTCTTGCCATGGACTCGCAAAGCTCCGATGTCTCTTTAATGACTTGTCCTGTCATGAGCTTATTAAGACGCCAGCCAGTTAGCACAACAGCCGATTCAGACATCCTCACTGCCGCGCAAATCATGACCGACAAGCGTGTTTCCAGTTTGTTAATAACCGAACAGGATGAGTTAATTGGCATTGTCACCGATCGAGATCTTCGTACTAGAGCCTTAGCCAAAGGGCTTCCTTTTGACACCCCCATTTCAGACATTATGACACCTGATCCTATCGTCATGGACAGTCGTGACTACGCTTCTGAAGCCGTACTCAAAATGATGGAACGTAATGTTCACCATTTACCTGTTATTAAAGACAATCGTCCCATTGGGGTGGTTAGTACAGGTGACATTGTCCAAAAAGAAAGTCACGGCAGTGTGTATTTAATCAGCGACATCTTCAAACAATCCAACATAGAAGGTTTACAAGCCATTAGCCGTAAGATGACGCATACCTTCACTCAATTAGTCGTCGCAGATGCCAATACACAGATGATAGGCAATGCCATGTCACACATCGGAACAGCTTTTGTGAAGCGTTTATTACAATTGGCCGAAGATCAATTTGGTAAAGCTCCCGTGCCCTATTGCTTTGTCGCCCTAGGATCACAGGCTCGCGAAGAACAAATCATAAAGACGGACCAAGATAATGCTTTGATTCTCAGCGATAAGTACGATGAAAGCCTTCACGGTGAGTATTTCGAGAAACTCAGTGAATGGGTGTGTCAAAATCTGGATAAATGTGGCTATGATTTATGCAGCGGCGACATTATGGCGTCAAACCCTCGCTGGCGTCAGCCGATTTCTGTATGGAAACAGTACTTTACGGATTGGATACGTGAGCCCAAAGCAGAAGCATTACTGCGTTTGTCTATCTTCTTCGATTTACGCGGTATTTATGGGGACAAAACCCTAGCCACCAAACTCAATCGTCACATTCGCGCAGAAGCCAAAGCACATTCGGGCTTCTTGACCTTTATGGCCCGCAACGCAAACCAAAGAAAGCCGCCATTAGGCTTCTTCCGGCAGTTTGTCTTGGATGGTGAAGGCAAACAATCACGCACCTTTAACTTGAAAGAAAGAGGCATTGCGCCAATTATCGACATAGTACGAGTGCATGCCTTGGCGATTGGCAGTGATAAGCTCAATACCTTAGAACGACTTGAAGACATCGAAGCGGAAGGGCTTCTTCCTGATGGACGCGCAAAAGATTTGGCTCTCGCCTTAGAAATGATTGGTATGGTGCGTATTCGTCACCAGAAAGACCAAATTGATGCTGGCGAAACACCCAATAATCATGTGAACCCAGCTAACTTATCCTCTTTCGAAAAGCGCCACCTCAGGGATGCTTTTGACATAGTGTCGCGTCAACAAGAGTTCATCAAATTCCGCTATGCCGGTAAACGCAGTTAAATTATGACTAACATTGAGTTAAATAAAGACGTTTCCTTCCAAGATTGGCAAGCTAACTTTGAACAATGGGCTGAGGAAGCACCAGAAGGCGCTTTAAAACGTTACTATCAAGCAGGGATGATCAAGAGCACAACACCACTTAAAGACACACCCTTGCTCGCACTGGATCTGGAAACCACAGGGTTAGACCCAAAAACCGATGAGATCATCAGTTTGGGGTTAATCCCCATGACCCATAATGCTATTCGTTGTCAGGGCGCACGTTATTGGATGGCCAAACCCAAGCGTGATTTACATGCCGAATCCGTTACCATTCATGAAATTACTCACGCTGAATTGGCGGAAGCGCCAAGATTGGACAGTATTTTGGATGAGATTTTGGACGCTCTAATTCAACAAGTCGTTGTCGTACATTGTGTCTCGATTGAGCGTCAGTTCTTACTAGAAGCTTCGCTTAAACGCTACGGCTACCCATTATATTTTCCCGTATTAGACACCATGGACATCGAGCGGCAGGTACAACATAAACCTTGGTGGAAACGCTTTGGCAAGCCAACATCATTACGTTTAGATGCTTGTCGACAACGCTATCATTTGCCTAGGTATAAAGCGCACCATGCTCTGACGGACGCGCTGTCATCTGCTGAGTTACTACAGGCTCAAATTGCCTATCACATGAACCTAGAGGCCGACATTAGCGATTATTGGCTTTAACAGCCCTTACAGGGCTGGACAGCTCTCGCGAATCACTAACTCGGTTTCCAGTACCACGTCTTTGGCCTCACGTAGACCTAAGAAAACTTCCGCGGCGACTCGACCTTTCTCCACGGTTTGCTGGTGAATCGTCGTAATGGATGGATGAAAATTCTCACTTTCAGCAATACCATCAAAGCCCACTACTTGTAGGTCTTCAGGCACGCGAATACCCAATTGCAATGCCGCTTGAACCGCCGCAATGGCAATGCAATCACTCATACAAAGCAATAACTTAGGACGACTGGCCATAGTAAGCGCTTCACGAGCCGCTTGATAAGCCAATTTATGATTGTTCTCAGGAATGTTCCAAATGCACTCAGATGGCACTGTAATTTGATGTTCTTTTAACGCTTCAAAATAACCATACAATCGCTGAATCGAAATAGAAGCAGCACGATCAAACAACTCGTCCTCACGAATCCGACAAACCCTGTCAGTATCCAATAGACTCAACCCCAGAATAGCCACAGTTTCAGGATTATGCTGCAAAGCATGTTTCGCAATGGTATAAGCACCACTGTGATTTTCCACGTTCACCGAGGTCGTACCGGGGATAAAACTGTCAACGGTAATGATATTTTTGTTCGGCATTAACCAAGGCGCATTAATACACTGTTGAGGTTTATGGCCGTATACAATAAAACCGTCCACCATCGAAGATTGCATGCGACTTTGAGCATCCTGTTCCACTTCATCTGAAGACAACAACAGCATGTTATATTCATTGGCCTCAAACACCTCTGCCATGCCTTTCAGGAACTGATTCGCAACCGGGTCAGTTAAGCTGTAACTCAAATCATCCGACAATACGATGCCGACAATCCCTGTACGTCCAGTTCGTAAACTTCGTGCAGCGGCATTTGGACCAAAATAGCCCATTTTTTCACATTCACTAAGAATATTTTCGCGCAAACTGGCTGACAGTTGATCGGGGCGATTAAAGGCATTGGATATGGTTGCCGTTGATACCTCTAAACGTTCTGCAACGTCTTTTAAGGTCAGCTTTTTTATACTTTTTTTCATACAAGCACTCACTAGAATTAAGAGTCTTACCCACCCAATAGTCCATTTGACACTCTGGATAAGACTCAAACATTCTATCAAGCTTTCTGAAAAGTACGAATAGCCACATTCACTTTAAGGACTTGATGCGGCTTTCGTGAATTTTTCTTAACGCAGACGCGCGTAGCAAGCTTGATAAGCAGGTAAGGTCAAAGTTTGACCCGACAACTGGCATTGGAAACCGTGACCCTCAAGAAGCTCAATGTCACCAGAACTCAAGTTGGCAACTTGCTCTTCACCTGTCATGTTCAATACCACAAGTAAAGATTCCCCTTGGTAATCACGAACAAACGCAATCAACTCACCATTAGCAACGTCGATTTGCGTTAACTCACCGTTTACCAAAGCAGGTTGCTGTTGACGCCATTTGATGAACTGACGGGTTTTATGCAATAGAGAGTTCGACTTAGCTTCTTGCTCCGCCACACTTAATGGCAGATGGTCTTTGTCCACTGGCAGCCAAGGCTCGATTGTAGAGAAACCACCCTGAGCTTTGTTTTCCCACACCATAGGCGTACGGCAACCATCACGGCCTTTAAAAACGGGCCATAGAGGAAAACCATAAGGGTCTTGGATACGATCGTAAGGCACATCCGCCTCAGGCAAACCAAGCTCTTCCCCTTGATATAGACACACGCTACCACGAATAGAGGCAATCAAGGCCGTAGTGATCAATGGGTAAGCTTCACCATCTTCATCTGCGCCCCAACGAGTACGGGCACGCACCACATCATGATTTGACACAGCCCAACATGGCCAACCATCGCCAACAATATCTTGCATGTTTTTTAGTACATCGCGGATATAAGCTGGTGAGTGTGGCTTGTTCAATAAATCAAACGTGTACGCCATGTGCAGTTTATCGCCACCTGACGTGTACTCAGCCATGCGATTTAGAGGGAAATCGTCACCGATTTCACCCACAGTCGTACTGCCTGGGAACTCGTCCATCAGAGCGCGCAACTCTTTTAAGAATGCCAAGTTTTCTGGACGGCTCAAGTCATACACATGACGCTGGTAAGTGTAAGGGTTGTCCTCTGGTGCACCTTTGGTTTTTGGCTCACCTGGCGGTACGGGTGGGTTATCTTCTAGACCTTCACTGTGGAAGTAGAAGTTTACTGTATCCAGACGGAAACCATCGACACCCAACTCTAACCAGAAACGCATGTTATCCAAATGCGCCTTGCGTACTTCTGGATTGTGGAAGTTCATGTCAGGTTGAGACTCTAGGAAGTTGTGCAAATAGTATTGCAAACGACGACTGTCCCATTTCCAAGCACTGCCACCAAAAATCGACAACCAGTTATTTGGTGGTGAACCGTCTGGCTTAGGATCGGCCCAAACGTACCAATCCGCTTTCGGGTTGGTCTTATCTTGACGGCTTTCTTCAAACCAAGGGTGCACGTCAGACGAATGGCTGATCACCTGATCAATCATGACTTTCAAACCCAGATCGTGAGCACGATTCACTAGTTTTTTGAAATCGTCCAAGCTACCAAACATAGGATCAATGTCACAGTAATCCGATACGTCGTAACCAAAATCTTTCATTGGTGAAGTAAAGATAGGCGATAACCAAATGGCATCCACACCCAACGAAGCAACATAGTCTAACTTGCTAGTGATACCCACCAAGTCGCCTACACCGTCGCCATTCGCATCCATAAAACTACGCGGGTAAATTTGATAAATAATCCCGCCTTTCCACCAGTTCAAGTTGGTTGTCATACTGACTCTCCAAAAACAAAAAATTTGGGATAAGGCAGCGCCTTATCCCAATCAACAATAAGACCTATAAAATTAACGACGATAAGACAGTTCGTTATCGTCAAATAAATGCATTTTCTCTGGTGAAGTCGACAAATGAACCTGTTCACCACGTTGGATACTCAAAGTACCCGACTCTTTCGCAATCACCATGTCTTCACAACCTGGCACCTGCACGTACAATAGGGTCGCTTCACCAAGAGATTCGATAAAAGACACTGTCCCAGACAAGATGCCTTCTTCTTCGCTCGCCACCACACTCAGATCTTCAGGACGAATACCAAAGAACGCCGCTTTGGATTGCTCGCTTGCGTCAGTGGTAATTGGCGCAGTCACTGACATTTTCGCCGACAAAGACACTTCGGTTTGCTCGCCCGTTTTTTCGATTCGACACGGCAAAATATTCATTGCCGGAGAACCGATAAATTTCGCTACAAAAACATTTGCAGGGTGTTCATAAAGCTCAAGCGGTGAGCCGACTTGCTCGATATTACCGGCTGACAACAGCACGATTCGATCTGCCAATGTCATGGCTTCTACCTGATCGTGGGTAACATAGATCATGGTGGAATCCGGCATGCTTTCTTTCAGGTTGGCAATTTCCATACGTGTTGCGACACGAAGTGCTGCATCCAAGTTAGACAAAGGTTCGTCAAACAAGAACACTTTTGGACGACGAACAATCGCACGACCAATGGCCACACGCTGACGTTGGCCACCTGATAAAGCTTTTGGCAAACGGTCAAGGTAAGGGGTCAATTGCAACATATCAGCAGCTTTACGTACTTGCTGGTCAATGTCTTCCTTGCTGGTTTTAGCAATTTGCAAGCTGAATGCCATGTTGTCATACACTGTCATGTGCGGGTACAAAGCGTAGCTCTGGAATACCATGGCAATGCCACGCAAAGCAGGTGGAATGTCGTTCACTACCTGACCGTCGATCTCCAACGTACCAGCCGAAATATCTTCCAGACCAGAGATCATGCGCAATAGGGTAGACTTACCACAGCCTGATGGACCAACAAACACAATGAACTCACCTTGCTTGATGTCCAAGTTGATGTCTTTTAGGACTTCAACTTTATTTGAATAAATTTTCTTTACATGGGTTAACTTAACATCAGCCATGATTTAAATGCCTCAATCTAAATGCTTACCTTGAGTGGGGAGCTTGGCTCAACCCACTCGCCTAGGTGGTTTTATTTCACAGAGCCTGCCAGCAAACCGCGCACTAAATAGCGCTGTAAGCTAAAGAAGACCAATAACGGAATAATAATGGTGATAAAGGCAGACGCCGTCAGAATCTCCCAGTTACCGCCACGAGAACCCAAGAGCTCACGTAACTGCCCAGTCAGTACCAAATGCTCCTGATTATTGCCCAAGAACACCATGGCAATGAGCAAATCATTCCATACCCAAAGGAATTGGAAGATGGCAAAAGACGCCAACGCAGGGAAAGACAAAGGCAAAATGATTTTGCGGAAAATATCAAAGTCAGAGGCCCCATCGACACGTGCCGATTCAATAATTTCGCCCGGCAAACCCGAGATGTAATTACGCAGTAGATAAATCGCCAGCGGTAAGCCAAATCCTGTATGTGCAAGCCAAATCCCCACATAGGTTTTTGAACCTACCCCAAAAAATTCGCCAATCAAGTTGTAACTCTTAAGCAACGGAATCAATGACATCTGTAACGGCACAACCAGTAAACCTACGACGCCAGCAATCAGCAAGGCACGTCCAGGAAAACGCATCCACGCCAAGGCATAAGCCGCAAACGCCGCCACCAAAATAGGAATAATGGTCGCTGGAATGGTCACCGTCAGAGAGTTAATGAAAGATTGGCCTAGACCTTCCGCACTCAACACTTCGCGATAGTTATCTAAAGTGAAACGCGGTGGGATTTCGGCGGTGTAGAAAATTCGCTGGCCACGAGAGCCTTTCCATTCAGTCGGTGAAGACAAAACATAATCGCCATTTGCATTGACCTGCAAAGTGCGGCCTTTTTTCATCTCGGCTACGTCACCAGCCGCATAAGCTTCAGGCTTTAGTGAGCTAAAACCAAATCGCGCGATCTCACCGTTACCACCTTCCAACAAGTTACCGCGAATCTCAAAGCGATCACCTTGTTGTACTTGTGATTTAGGCTCATAAGCCCTTGCCACAAGACGTTGTTCAGAGGTTGATAAGGCCGTCCACCAGCCAGATACCGAAAGTTGATCCTTATCGCGAATCGATGAAATAAACAAACCTGCTGTTGGGATGGTCCACAGCACCACCAAAAACAACACAGTGGCATGTACTAAAAAAGTCAGCGGCGTACGCTTTGAAGAGGCAACCATATTAACGTCCCTCCATTTCTGCGTTTGCACGCTTAATGTTCCAAATCATGATAGGAATTACCAACACCATAATAACAATTGCAACAACCGCGCCACGGCCGAAATCGCCGCCGCCACGGAACATCCAATCAAACATCTGATTGGCTAATACTTGTGTATCCCACTGACCATTCGTCATAGCCAACACGATATCGAATACTTTTAGTACCAGAATGGTAATGGTTGTCCAAACCACGGCAATGGTTCCCCAAATCTGCGGCACCATGATTTTGAAGAAAATTTGCAAGCCGTTGGCACCGTCCAATACCGCTGCTTCAATGGTTTCATCAGGAATACCACGTAACGCAGCAGACAAGATGACCATAGCAAAACCGGTTTGAATCCAAACGAGGATGATCATTAAGAAAAAGTTGTTCCAGAAAGGAATGGTGATCCAGTTTTGCGGCTCACCACCAAAAAACACCACAATGGCATTTAATAAACCAATCTGCGCATCATCACCGCTGCGGAAATCGTAAATAAATTTCCAGATCACCGAAGCACCAATGAAAGAAATGGCCATCGGCATAAAGATCAGACTTTTGGCGATATTGCCCCACCAAATTCGGTCGGTCATAGTGGCGATAATCAAACCAAAAAAGGTCGCCGCCGTCGGCACAACAATCAACCACAACATGTTATTGCGGAACGACTCAAAGAACTCATCACTGCCAAACAACCAAACGTAATTGGAAAGGCCAACGAACTCATCGCCCGTTCGGTCAAAGAAAGACAGACGGAAAGAATCGATCACAGGATAGAATAAATAAAAGGTTAGCAGTAGAACAGCAGGGCCTAAAAACAACCAAGGGCGAACCATATTCGCAGTACGCAAATTTCGCGCAATCTGCTCATAAGGTCGGTCTTTAGTCGGAAATAGTTTATCTAATAAAAAATTAGATCCGTAAAAATAGGCAGCGCATCCCAATACACCCATTATCATAATCGCTAGTGCAGAAGCGAGCTGGGCCATAACATCTCCAAGGTACATTTACGATGAACAGGACTCACGTCCTTCATCTTTTATCTGGCAAATAAATTACAAAAAGCCCCCAAGCAAACAAGATTACTTGGGGGCTTAACAAAAGGGATTACTTCAACGCATCCCAGGTTTTCTGAATGTCTTTCGCAACTTCTTCAGCCTCTTTACCGCCAGTGTAGTCGACCATGCCAGTCCAGAAAGAACCCGCACCGATCTTACCTGGCATCAAATCAGAGCCATCAAAACGGAAAGTGGTAGCGTAACGCAAAATTTCACCCTGCTTACGCGCCGCGTCGCTTGAGTACAGCTCTGGGTTAGCACCCAAGTGAGCCGACAAGAAACCGGTTTGTGCCATCCACAACTCGTGAGCAATAGGCGAACGGATGAAATCAATAAACGCACGAGCACCTTTAGAGTCATTGGTAATACTCACCAAAGTACCGGCACCCAATACTGGATTACCTAGGCCTTTCGACTCATAAGATGGGAAGTAAAAGAAGTCAGCATCCAAACCAAGCTCTGTTCCTTCTGGGAAGAACGCTGGAATGAAAGACGCTTGACGGTGCATGTAACATTTTGGCGGCGACTGGAACAAGCCTTTTGGGCTGTCACGGAAGTCAGTCGAAGACACCGCACCGGCACCACCATCAACGTATTCATCATTGCGCGCGAACCAACCAAACTCTTCGATGGCACCCACAATACGTGGATCATCAAATTTCACCTCATTGGTAACCCATTGATCATACACAGACGCTGGTTGAGTACGAAGTAACAAATCTTCTACCCAGTCTGTTGCTGGCCAACCTGTCGCCGCACCAGAACCCAGACCAATACACCAAGGCGTACCACCGTCAGCGACGATTTCTTTGGTCAGTGCTTTTAATTCTTCCATGGTTTCTGGGATGTCATAACCCGCGTCAGCGAAGTTATCAGGCGAATACCAAACCAAAGATTTTAAATCCGCACGGTAGAAAACACCGTAGAATTCATCTTTGCCTTGACCATTTTCAAAGGTCGCCAAATCAACCCAAGATTGACCCGCAGCGTAATCTTTCGCTACGGCCTCTTTAACGTTATCGTTTAGTGGCGTCAGAAAGCCTTTCGCCGCTAAATCAGCCGCTAAACCTGGCTGAGGAAAGACGGAAACGTTTGGTGCACTGCCCGCTTGAGCATCAATAACAATCTGCTGCTCGAAAGAGTCGGAACCCGCGTAACTTACTTTAGCGCCTGTTGCTTCTTCAAAATACGCAATTACGCGATCGAAGTTGGCTTTCTCATCGCCCATCCAAGGACCGAATACAGAAATGGTTTCACCGGACAAATCTGTCGATTTCAACGCTTCGTAATTTTCCCAATGGAAACGAGAGTCTTCGCCAGGCTTGAAAACAAGATCGGCTGCAGATGCAGAGGTCGCGGAAAGAGTCATGGCAACTGCCATAGACAGAATGGATTTTTTCATCATTGCTCCTTACAGACTCGCTAAGGAAACCCTAAGCTTGCCTTTGTTTGTTATTATCATGAGTCGAAACAAGGTTCTCACTTCTTCTATAAGGATTAAGAAGGTTTTTGATTATTAACAATCAAAGCCCCAGCTTCAAGCTTCCGATATCCTTAATATTATCTTAATTCTATTTTCAATTTAGTATGTTTTGGTAAAAAAGCGAGCAATATTTCATTTCACTTTTTGTACAAAAATACAACAGAGTGGTTTTTTTGGGGAGATTTTAGACACTCAACGTCCTGTAAAATCGAATAAGTGGTCATTTTTTCTAACATTTCTTGGTTTTAGTACGCTGTCCAACAGGCACAAAAAAAGCGTGGCCAAGCCACGCTCTTAATAGAATTCTGAACACACTGAATTTATTCTTAACCGTTTAACTCAAAAACCGAATTGCACGGTCAAACAGCGGCATTAGAACTGCTTCAGTTGCGCTTCCGCTTGCGCCAAGTTGGGCAACGATGGGTACGCACCCAACTTCGTCACAGAATCCGCACCACAGGCTGCCGCAAAACGGATCACGTTATGCAGGTCTTGTTGCGACAAATTCGCCAAAGCTTGACGATCACCACCCTGCTCAGCCAATTGGTACAACAAGCCGCCAACAAATGCATCACCCGCCGCCGTCGTGTCTTTCACCTCCACTTTAGGCGTGGTGACTGTGCCTTCTGCTTGACCTTTAGTGTAGAAGCGAATTGGGTTGCCACCATCTGTTAATACAAATAAGGTGACTCCAGCGTTTAAAGACTCATCAATTAACGCAAAAGGATCTTCAGCCATAACCGCCAGTTCTTCCAAACTGGCTTTGACGACATCCGCCGACTGCATCCAATCAATCACTCGTTGCGTATCAACCTGACCATTCGGCCATAAGTTAGTACGCAAATTCACATCGATGCTGACAATCCAATTAGCCTGTTTCGCCATCTTGATACCAGCCAAGGTAGCTTTAGTAATATCAGCATCAGTTAAGGTGTTCGAACAGGTATGGAATACCCCTTTAGCATCGGCAAACCAACTCGCATCAAAGTCTTTCTCACGGAACAAGATGTCCGCTGACGGGCTGCGATAGAATTCAAAACTGCGCTCCCCAGTGTCATCCAAACTCACAAAGGCTAAAGCGGTTTTCGCTTCTTGAGTCATCAGCATTTTACTGGTTTCAACACCATAATCTTCTAGTGACGCTTTTAAAAAGTGACCGAAGGCGTCATCACCAACTTGACCAACAAAGTGACTGTTACCGCCTAAACGCGCGACAGCAACCGCCACATTGGCCGGAGCGCCGCCCGGAAATTTGGTGAAAGACTCTAATTCACCGGCTTTAGTTGCACCATTAGATAGGAAGTCAATCAGGGCTTCACCGAACGCCATCACTTTTGTTGTCATTGTCTTTATCTCTTAAATTTCATAAACAAGGGTAAGATTAGTCGAAAAATTATGCAGGTGGGAAGAAATTAAATCAATTTAATTTATTTAAATTCCAGAACGGCAAACCCTCTTTAGCCAATTGGTTCAATGGTACTTTCTTGCTAGACTCGAAGCCGATAACAATTACAATTTAACTTGTCCGCGAGTAACTGAGCAAAAGTATGACCAAAGCCAAACATATCTATGTGGTAGACGATGATGACGAGATTCGCACCCTGCTCAAATCCTATTTAGAAAAGCATCAGTTTACGGTTTTCACCGCCGAGTCGGGGGAAGCCTTTTTGGCGGACTTTGATCCGAACCAACACATAGACCTGGTCATTTTAGACATCATGTTACCTGGCCAGGACGGCTTTTCTGTCTGTCGCGGACTACGAGAGCAATCACAAGTCCCTGTGATTATGTTGACGGCCAATTCCGATGAAATGGACCGTATTATTGGTCTCGAAATTGGTGCGGACGATTATCTGGCTAAACCTTTTAATCCTCGTGAGCTACTGGCGAGAATGAAAGCCATTTTACGTCGCATGGAGCAAATCGAAGTCAGTGAACACCATCATGCGAACGAAGCGCATCGCTTTTATCATTTCGCCGATTTCACCCTCGACACTTTATCTCGCGAGCTTCATTACGCTGATGAAAAAGAATCCCTCTCAGGGGCCGACTACAACCTACTTATGTTGTTTTTGAAAAACCCAGGCGAAGTACTTACCCGAGAGCACATTGCCGAAAATACTCGCGGACGAGACAGTACGCCTCTTGATCGTTTTATCGATGTGCATGTTAGTCGCTTACGTCATAGACTAAGGGAAGACGCTCGTCACCCACAATTAATCAAAACCGTTCGCGGCCAGGGCTATATATTAACCGCTTCGGTCAACGCCCTCGATCATGTCAACTAACGCCTCTCCTCTCTTGTCCAAACGACTAAAGCGCTGGTCTCAGTCTTTAACAGGACAGATCCTTATCATCATGGCGTTAGGGGTGGCGAGCGCGCAATTTATTAGCTCGACTTTCTGGCTACGACAGTTGGAATCAGATACCGAACAAAACGTACGCGAAGTCTCTAAACATATGGCGTTTCGTATTGCAGCGACAGTCAGCTATTTCACCTCATTGCCAACCAACTATCGCCACATTGTCATAGACCAATTACAAGACATGGGCGGCACCCGCTTTTTTGTTACTCTCAACAAAGAAGAGATCCTTATCAACCCTTTGGAACCGTCTCCGTTAAAAGACGTTGTAAAACAGGAAGTGA
The DNA here is from genome assembly GCF_003314975.1 of Marinomonas aquiplantarum. Lineage (GTDB taxonomy): Bacteria > Pseudomonadota > Gammaproteobacteria > Pseudomonadales > Marinomonadaceae > Marinomonas > Marinomonas aquiplantarum. The sequence continues at coordinate 657,751 of NZ_QNRF01000001.1, read as the reverse complement.
ATGACACTCTGGTGAAGCAACTTGGTATTCATAACGCCAAAATCGCTTTTTCTAGCCCCAGTGACTTACATGTCATCAATAACCAGACCCGTTTGATGGACTTGCCGGAGCGTTGGGGACATCATAGTTTGCTTGTGAAACCACTCACTCCACCGATTATTGTGATTCAGATCCCCATTAACGAGAAAGATTGGCTCTATCTTGCCAGCTTAATGCCTGACCCTTACTTTTTAGATGACACCACAGCAGTCAGTGGTGACCGACTCTTTTCCATGGCCATGTCGGTTATTACCGTGCTGTTATTGAGCATTGTTATTCTAAGACGTGTGACCAGACCCTTGGCGACACTGGCCAGAGCGGCAGAACGTTTCGGGCAAGGTGATTGGCGCCCGATGAAAGAAAATGGCAGCGTCGAAGTCCGAAATACCGCCAAAGCCTTTAATGATATGCAACGTCGAATTCAACGTTATTTAAATGACAGAGAAAGGCTGTTCGCTGCCATTTCCCACGATTTAAAAACCCCTATTACTCGATTACGATTACGGGCAGAAATGCTCGACGAAGATGACATTCGCGATGCCATGATCCGTGACCTAGAAGATTTGGACATGCTGGTAAAAGGCGCATTACAAAGCGTAAAAGAGACAGATATTCATGAAAATCGTGTCGAAGTCGACATTAGCCGCATGCTCAAAGACATGCAGGTAACGGCCAATTTACACAGCATTAAAATCATTCTCAAAGGAGAATTAAAACACCCTTATATTGGCAAACCTTTGGCCATTAAACGTTGCTTAGGCAACTTGGTCGATAACGCTTTGTACTATGGTAAACGTGCCACCATTCACATAGAAGACGATGAAGAAGGCGTTTGCATTCGTATTTGCGACCAAGGCCCAGGCATTCCAATCGACAAAATCGACAAGGTCTTTCAACCCTATACTCGTCTTATTGATGAACACAATGGCCACCCCACCGGTATGGGCTTAGGCTTGAGTATTGCGCGAAATATCGCACGCGCTCACGGCGGTGAAGTCACCTTGAGCAACCAACCAGTGCAAGGTTTAGAAGCCAAAGTTTGGCTGCCTCGCCACTAGAAAATCATAGTTAATCCTCAGTCTTGCAAGACTTTGTTACATTAGGTTGCTCTACTTTACCCCTTCCCTTGACTTACTTTGCTAAATTCACTAACTCGTATAAAGGCTTAAGCTGACTTTCAGTAAACTTGTACGAAATAAGAATAATCAAACATAGTCAAAGCCAACGCGCATTTGACAAGATGAAATAACAATAACAAAGGTTTCTATCATGAAAAAAATTGCCTTAGGATTAACATCTGTTGCACTTTCATTAGCGGCGGCACAAAGCCAAGCTGGTGAAGTGGAAGTTCTTCACTGGTGGACATCAGGCGGTGAAGCCGCAGCCATCAACGTTCTTAAAGACGAAATGGTTGACGCTGGTCACACTTGGAAAGACTTTGCAGTCGCAGGTGGTGGCGGTGAGTCGGCCATGACAGTTCTAAAATCTCGCGCCATTGCTGGCAACCCACCTTCTGCCGCTCAAATCAAAGGCCCTACTATTCAAGAATGGGGCGATCTAGGTTTCCTAACCAACCTTGACGATGTTGCTGAAGCAGGCGATTGGGATGTCATCCTGCCTGGTGTTGTCAGCGAAGTCATGAAGTACGATGGTCACTACGTTGCCGCACCAGTAAACGTTCACCGTGTAAACTGGATGTGGGCGAACCCTGAAGTATTCCGTAAAGCCGGCGCTTCTATCCCAACTACTTGGGATCAATTCATCACTGAAGCGAAAAAAATCAAAGCCGCTGGTTTCACACCATTAGCTCACGGTGGTCAAGCTTGGCAAGACGCGACTTTGTTCGAAGCCATTGCACTGTCTAAAGGCTCTAAGTTCTACAACAGCGCGTTCATTGGTCTATCTGACAAAACCCTACGCAGCCAAGACATGATCGACGTATTCAGCACATTCAAACAAATGCGTGAATTCGTTGACACAGGTTTCTCTGGTCGCGACTGGAACATCGCTACGTCTATGGTGATCAATGGTGAAGCAGCAATGCAAATCATGGGTGACTGGGCCAAAGGTGAATTCACTGCGGCGGGCAAAAAAGCCGGTATCGACTATGTTTGCTACCCTGCACCAGGTACAAGCGATGCGTTCACCTTCAACATCGACTCTCTAGCGATGTTTAAAGTTGACGGTAAAGAACAGCAAGTCGCACAAAAAGACCTTGCTCGTTTGATTCTTGAGCCTAAGTTCCAAGAAACCTTTAACTTGAACAAGGGTTCTATCCCAACACGCTTGAACATGCCTCGTGATAAGTTTGATACTTGCGCGCACTCTGCAATGGATTCTTTCCTAGCCAGTTCAACAACAGGCAACCTTGTACCAAGTATGGCGCATGGCATGGCAGTAAACTCTATGGTTCAGGGCGCTATCTTTGACGTCGTGACTAACTTCTTCAACGATGACTCTATGACATCTGAAGAAGCCGTAGACAAGCTAGCTCGTGCAATCAAAGCCAGCATGTAAGCACCTATTCGCAAGCCTGTCTTGCAATAAGTAAACGAGGCTGGCCCTCAAGCCAGCCTCTTCGTTTCTTCTCTGTAGTGAAGCATCAATTATGAATACAAAAGCTGCCAATTCTGGGTCCCAAAAGACTCAGTCAGGACGTCCTGCACGCCTTAGCTTGGCTGATTGGATGCCAAAAATTGTTATGGCACCAACCGTAGTCGTGACACTAGTGTGCATTTACGGCTATATGATTTGGACAGCCGTTCTGTCTTTTACCAACTCTCGTATGTTACCCAGCTATAAATTTGTTGGCGTGGATCAATATGAGCGTTTATTCAACAACGACCGCTGGATCGTTGCACTGACCAACCTGGGTATTTTTGGCGGACTTTTCATCCTGATCTGCCTGTTCCTTGGTGTGGTATTAGCGATTTTCTTAGATCAAAAGATTCGTGCCGAAGGGGCGATTCGTACCATCTACCTATACCCTATGGCGATTTCATTCATCGTCACAGGTACCGCTTGGAAGTGGTTGCTTAACCCAACCAACGGTTTTGAAAAACTCATGGTCGACTTAGGCTTTGAGAACTTTAAATTCGACTGGCTAATCAACCCAGACATGGTGGTTTACTGTTTGGTTATTGCCGCCGTATGGCAAGCGTCAGGCTTTGTAATGGCCTTATTCCTAGCCGGTTTACGTGGCGTGGATGGCGATTTAATTAAAGCTGCACACCTAGACGGAGCCAGCACCTTTACCACATACCGTCGTATTATTTTGCCGTCATTGAAGCCTGTTTTCTTCAGTGCCATGGTGATCTTGTCTCACATTGCTATCAAGAGTTTCGACTTGGTTGCCGCTTTAACCAACGGTGGTCCGGGCTATTCTTCAGACCTACCGGCTAACTTCATGTACGCCCACACCTTTACCCGTAGCCAAATTGGTCTAGGTTCGGCCTCTGCCATGGTAATGCTCGGCTGTGTATTAGCCATTTTGATTCCATACCTGTACTCAGAATTACGAGGTGAACGCCATGAGTAAAGCATCTATTGGCCGCCAAACTACCTGGGTAGAAAAGGCGCTGCGTGTTGCCCTGTATACGGTTCTACTGATCATGGCAGCGGTTTATCTAATGCCATTCTTGGTGATGTTATTAACCTCACTTAAAGACGTGGAAGAGATTCGTACTGGCACCTTGTTGTCTTTACCAAGCACTTTAGATTTAAGCGCTTGGAGCAAAGCATGGGGCGAAGCCTGCACCGGCAATAACTGTGGCGGGATTTCACCTTACTTTTTAAACTCTTTCCAAATCGTTATTCCAGCGGTATTAATTTCAACCTTACTGGGTGCCATCAATGGTTATGTTATTTCCTTATGGAAGTTCCGAGGCAGTGATTTATTCTTCGCTGCACTGTTGGTCGGTTGTTTCATTCCTTTCCAAGTAATCCTACTGCCGATGGCTCGTACTCTTGGTTGGTTAGGCATTGCCAATACCACCACAGGTTTGGTGTTCGTTCACGTGGTTTACGGTGTCGCCTTCACGACCTTGTTCTTCCGTAACTTCTACCAAGCGATTCCAGGCGAATTGGTGAAAGCAGCCCGTCTTGATGGCGCAGGCTTCTTTACTATTTTCTACCGCATCATCTTGCCATTATCGACCCCCATCATTGTGGTAACTGTCATTTGGCAGTTCACACAAATTTGGAACGACTTCCTGTTTGGCGTGGCTTTCTCTGGCTTTGATACTCAACCGGTAACCGTGGCCTTGAACAACCTAGTCAATACCAGTTTCGGTGGTAAAGAATATAACGTGGACATGGCCGCCGCCATTATCGCAGCCCTACCAACTCTGGCTGTGTACGTGCTAGCAGGCAAATACTTCGTCCGTGGTTTAACAGCCGGTGCAGTAAAAGGCTAAGCCTATACCGTTCCGCACTTCCTAAGCGCAACAAACCGCTTAGGGAATACAAAATTTTGGAGTAATAACATGGCAAACTTAGTCATTGATAATGTTAAAAAGCGCTACGGCACGACGGAAGTATTGAAAGGCATCAATATCGCCATCGAAGCCGGTGAGTTTCTGATCCTAGTTGGACCATCGGGCTGTGGTAAATCGACGCTGATGAACTCCATTGCTGGTCTAGAAGACGTATCGGAAGGTCGTATTTTAATCGCCGACAACGACGTTACCTACACCAGTCCGAAAGATCGTGACATCGCCATGGTGTTCCAATCCTACGCTTTGTACCCAAATATGACCGTTGCACAAAACATTTCCTTCGGTTTGGAAATGCGCAAAGTGCCAAAAGAAGAGCGCGAAGTAGAAGTACAACGAGTGGCAGAACTACTACAGATCAGCCATCTGTTAAACCGTAAGCCAGCGCAACTATCTGGTGGTCAGCGTCAACGTGTTGCCATGGGTCGCGCGTTAGCACGTCGTCCTCAGCTTTACTTGTTTGATGAGCCGTTATCCAACTTGGACGCTAAGCTACGTGTGGAAATGCGTACGGAAATTAAAAAGCTGCACCAAAAACTGGGCACCACCATTGTTTACGTAACTCACGATCAGATCGAAGCCATGACTTTGGCTGACCGTATTGCGGTCATGAAAGACGGTGAAGTACAACAATTGGGCACACCACAGGAAATCTACGACAACCCAGCGAACCTATTTGTTGCCGGTTTCATGGGCTCTCCAGCGATGAACTTCATTCCTGCTAAAGTGGTTTCTCAAGATGGCAATCCTATGTTGGAATTGGCAACCAATTCAACAGTAACCTTGCCGTTCCCGAAACCTGAAGCCCTAGCAAATCACATTGGCCAAACCGTATTACTGGGTTTGCGTCCTGAAATGATTACCGAGCCTCAGCCTCACAAAGTGGGTCAAGACTTCGTTACAACCACAGACATTAAGGTAGAAGTCACCGAGCCTATGGGTGCTGACACCATGATCATCACACGCGTCAACGACGCTGAAATCAACTGCCGCTCTAACCCTGCTTATCCTGCAGCACCAGGATCGGTAATCGAAATGATGTTTGACACCTCTAAAGCCGTGGTCTTTGATCAAGCCTCAGGTCAACGTCTAGACATATAATATTGCGTCATTAACGATACAATATTTAACGTTTAAGCCCATACAGAACCGCAACGTTTTGTATGGGCTTTTTTACATTCATGATTAAATTTTGCACAAATGGTCAGTTTTTTTCCTTAATCCCTCGAACTTGTCACAAATATGAGATACATTTCTGTAATAATTGATCAGAAGTGCTATTACAAAAATGCACTCGATTAATATGTTTGTTCAACCAATCCAAGTATCACATTCAAGGAATCACAGCATGAAATCAACGAAGCGTTTTGTTACGCATATTGCGGTCTCCAGTGTTGTACTAGCCATTGCAGGCTGTTCAATGATGGGCCCAACACAACCCGATTGGCAGGAAGATAAAGAATATCGAGTGACCATTTTGCACACCAATGACCATCACGGTCGTTTCTGGCAAAGTAGCCGTGGCGAATACGGTATGGCTGCTCGTAAAACTCTGATCGATAACATTCGTGAAGAAGTGGCACTGGACGATGGCAATTCTCTATTGTTATCTGGCGGTGACATTAATACTGGTGTTCCTGAGTCTGACCTACAAGACGCTGAGCCAGATTTCCGCGGCATGAACATGCTGAAGTACGATGCTATGGCATTGGGTAACCACGAATTTGATAACCCACTTTCCGTACTGAAGCAACAACAAGAATGGGCTGGTTTCCCATTCCTATCGGCGAACATCACAGACGCTGAAACCGGTGAGCCTTTATTCGACGCTTACAAAATTTTCCAAGTAAATGACCTAAAAGTAGCGGTAATGGGTCTCACCACAGACGACACCGTTAAACTGGGTAATCCTGAGTACCTAGAAGGCATCAAGATCGAATCACCTATCAAAGTGGCTGCAAAATTGGTTCCTGAACTGCGCAAAAAAGCCGACATCGTCATTGCAGTGACGCACATGGGTCACTACAACAATGGTAACTACGGTGGCAACGCACCAGGTGATGTGACACTTGCTCGTACCGTACCAGGCATTGACGTGGTTGTGGGTGGTCACTCTCAAAACCCACTGTTCGAACCAGATGAGCAAAACGGCACATTGATCCTACAAGCCCACGAATGGGGTAAATACGTTGGCCGTCTAGACTTTGTCTTCAAAAACGGTGACATCGTATGGTCTGAATACCGCCTAATCCCAGTTAACTTGAAGAAAAAAGTGAAAAACGCGGAAGGTAAAACAGAACGCGTCTTCATCGAAGAAGAAATTGCTCAAGACCCAGAAATGCTAGCCATGTTGACGCCTTTCCAAGAAAAAGGTCAGGAAGAGCTAAACGTTGAGATTGGCTTCTCTAATGGTGATTTCATCGGTGAACGTGGCGTAGTTCGTAACCAAGAAACCAACCTAGGTAACTTGATTTCACGCGCCATGAAAGAAAAAGTGAACGCTGATATTGGTATCATGAACTCTGGTGGTATCCGTGATGACATGGAAGCTGGCGTGATTACTTACAAGAGCGTCCTAAAAGTACAGCCTTTCGGTAACGCTGTTTCTTATGTTGACCTTACCGCAGCCGAATTGACTGACTACTTATCTGCTGTTGCAAGCAAACAAGCTGGTACAGGTGCTTTCGGTCAATTTGACGGTGTTGCACTGACATTGAAAGACGGTAAAGCGACTAACATCATGGTGAACGGTCAGCCATTAGACTCTGCTAAGAGCTACCGTATCGCGATCAACAGCTATGTTGCGACAGGCGGCGACGGTTACCCTAAAGTCATCGACCACGCTAACTACGTGAACTCAGGTTACGTTGACGCGGATGTCTTAGTGGAATACGTGCAAAACAACACGCCTCTTGATGTTGCAGACTTCGCACCAAACGGTGCGGTTAAGCGCTAATCCAATCAATAACATGTTATAAAAAAGCCCTGACTGTTAAGCTCAGGGCTTTTTTTTGCCACCAAGATTATTAACCCTGTGCTCCTCTTGGCCCAGCAGCTAATGCTTTTCGGATGAATTGATCGACTATATTTAACACTTCATCTTGCCAAAAGGGTGCCCTTCCATGATCAGCGCCATGTAACCGAATTAGCCTAGCTTGATGTCCATCCTGTTGCAGTCGAGCAAACAGTTTGACACTTTGCCCAAACGGTACCAGTCGATCCTTATCGCCATGAAGAATTAAAAAAGGCGGCATGTCTTCGTTGGCCGAGATGTAATGCATTGGGCTAGCAAGCTTTGCCTTATCTCGATTGTTCAGTACATTGACACCACCCAATAACATCCCTTCAGGGGAGTTCGCTTGTATATGATCATAGGTAGAAGGCTCTTCGTTCATTTGATCAAGCGCCGTCGGGCCATAGTAATCAATCACAGCTTTTAATTTAATGGCCGATTTCGATACGTCATCAAAATCCCGAGTATCCAGTGTTGCCCCCACCATTGCTGCCGTATGGCCTCCAGAAGAATCCCCCCAGACTATGATGTTATTCGCATCACCATAATATTCCTCGGCATGCTCAGTAATGAAATGAATAGCGGACTTCGTATCCTCTACCTGAGCAGGAAAAGGCGCCACTGGTGAAGGTCTATATTCCACCATAGCGACCACATATCCTCTCTCTGCAAAGCGCGATAACTGCGCCATACTCAGCCCCAAATCCTGCTTAAACCAAGCCGAGCCTTGGACGTAGACAATAATAGGGAAAGTCGTTGTAGACGCTTTCTCTCCCAATGCCTCTCGAAGTACTGGACGAATAATATGTAACTTTAAATCTCTTCCAGATTTGTGGGCATAGGTGACATTGAACACAGTATTGAGCGAACGACGCAGCCGCTTTGCATCCAAGCTTTCCATCCCATCGATGACCACACGACTATAGGGGAAATCATCATAGCTAGCAGGCTCAGCAGGGATAATAGGGGCGGCGGCCCAAGCATTTAGTCCGATGGACAAGGCCAGTAGAGACCATAAAGGTTTCATATCAAACTCCTTTTTATTGTTATCTGAATAGACGCTGATTAGCGTCTATTCAGTATCTGTCCGGAGTCTGTATTAAGCCATTTCAATCTCTGCTCTAACGATTCATTTTGCGCAGCATAAAGACATGACCTAACGTTGGTAAGTTAATGTCCAAGTTAATGGTGTTGGCAGTTTTTCAGATTCTAACTTAACCGTATAGGTTAGCTCGTTATCAGACACTTGCTGCCAAGTATTGGTACGTTTACCTCGCTCTGATTCCACAACCACCACAATGGCTTGGGCACTCTCGGTAAAACTGCCGGAAATCTCAATGTCTTCTTCATCGGTTTTAAAGACTTCGCCCTTGGCGGTCAGAGGGATCATGTCGGCCTCTTCTTGATCACATTGCCAAGAGAACTCGCCCGCTTGTTTAGCCAATAGCCACTGCTGACAAATTTGTGTCTGCTTTTTCAATACAGGTCTTGCCAACGCTCGGATGAAAAAATTCATTTCTTGCACCACATTTTCAACCGCTTCATCCAGCTTAGCTTGCGTATTGGCCGCATTTTGCAACTGCCACTCACCTTCTAAATTAGCCGCCTGCAAAGCACCGCTCAGCAACATAGCCGACATACCCATGGTTACTATTTTCTTCACTTGCCTTCTCCTTTATTGTTATTGTCATCTGATCATCGCAGAGAAGTTTCATGATGTGAGGTGCAAAAACACCCAAAATGACTGACAATTAACGCCAAACCTCTCTTTTTTAGACAAATTTTAGACCAAAAAAAAACCTGACCATCCAGTTCGATGATCAGGTTTTTCAACGTTAACAAAGGCTTATTTATCGCAGCCTTGTTTTCGTTTCTTGTTTATCAGCGCTTACTTTTCAACTGTTATTTTTCAAAGAGAGCCGCGCGTTGAAGCTCAATGATTTCGGCGATGCCCTTACGCGCCACCGACAGCATGCCCATCATATGCTCATCGCCAAAGGCCTCGCCTTCTGCTGTGCCTTGAATTTCAATGAAACCGCCTTTGTCATTCATAATGACGTTCATATCGGTTTCGGCATTAGAATCTTCTGGGTAATCCAGATCCAATACCGGCGTACCTTTGTAAACTCCCACTGAAATCGCAGCGATCTGAGAAACAATCGGGTTTTCTTTAACCTTTTTATTCTCCACAAGATGACGCATGGCATCGGCTAAAGCCACAAAACCACCCGTGATAGACGCCGTACGCGTGCCGCCGTCAGCCTGAATCACGTCACAATCGATGGTGATGGTGTGTTCGCCTAGTTTTTTCAAATCCACTGCCGCACGCAATGAACGACCAATTAAACGCTGAATTTCAACCGTACGGCCGCCTTGCTTACCACGCGCCGCTTCACGATCCATACGACTGCCAGTAGAACGCGGCAACATGCCGTACTCTGCCGTGATCCATCCTTGACCTTTGCCTTTCAAAAAGCGCGGCACACCCGGCACAACCGTCGCCGTACAAATGACTTTGGTGTCACCGCATTCAATTAATACAGAACCTTCGGCGTGTTTGGTAAAATTTCGAGTGATTTTAAGGGGACGTAATTGATCAACGGCTCTTCCACTTGGACGCATACTAGCTCTCTCTATTGGTTAATCTTCACTAAAGCCGCAATTATAACGAACCCTCATAAAATTGCCCCCCTTACAATGGGGAAACTGTCGTCTTGCAATGGCATAAGCTACAATAACGCCACATTTTTCTTAACTTAGGTATTCAAAATGACAGCAAGCATGACCGCCTTCTCACGCCAAGAAGCCAGCTACGACTGGGGCACTATCAGTTGGGAAGTTCGCTCAGTAAACCAACGCTATTTAGAACCTAACTTCCGCTTACCGGAAGCCTTTCGTGAATTGGAATTTTCCTTTCGCGACCTGTTAAGAAAAAAGCTAAACCGCGGCAAGCTAGAATGCCAACTGCGCTTCCAAGCGGTCGACAAAGCCGCCACCAGCTTAACCATCAAACCAGAAAACGCCCAAGCCTTGGCCAACGCCGTACAACAACTTGGCACTTGGTTTGATGGCATCAAAACCCCATCGCCACTGCAAATTCTACAATGGCCGGGCATTTTAAGTGACACCAGCGACGACGCCGAGACCATCAAAAAAGCCGTAGCGGAACTCTTCGCCAAGGCGGTAGACGAACTCATCCAAATGCGTTTGCGCGAAGGCGAACAACTGGTCGCCATCATAGAACAACGTCTTGATAGCATTGACGCCATTGTGGCCGAAGTGCAAGACAAACTGCCTGGTATCATTGCTGCGCAAAAACAAAACCTGACCGACAAACTGGAAGCCGCCAAAGTCGAACTCGACCCAATGCGCGTGGAAGCGGAAATCGTCCTATTGGCCCAAAAAGCCGACGTAGCCGAAGAACTGGATCGCCTCGCGACCCACACCAAAGAAGTCCGCCGTCAGCTTAAACAAAAAGGCCCGATTGGCCGCCGCTTAGACTTCTTAATGCAAGAACTCAACCGCGAAGCCAACACGCTATCGTCTAAGTCGATTGTGGTGGAAACCACGCAGAGCGCAGTAGAATTGAAGGTATTGATTGAACAGATGAGAGAACAGATCCAGAATATTGAATAGGTTCCTAGATTGAGAGTTACCTCTCTCAGAACTCTTCACCTAAACCTAATGTGGCCGACGCCTCAGCATTTCTGTACGCGTCGGTTCTCATGTTAGCCTAGCGGAATGCTTCTTAAGTGCGTATCTATGGCTTCAATCATGGATTTGGTCAGCGGTAAATGATTTTTCTCTTTCGCCCATACTTCACGAAAGCCTTCCGCTGTTTGCTTGGCGGTGTCCAACACCAATTTTTCTGGCAGCATGGCTTTAGCCGCTAAGTGTGATAATTCATCCAGCGTGAAATCGCTGAACTTCTTGCTCCGACTCACCTTTAACGACGCACTATCATCGGGGATATAAGGAATAGTCGAGACAAAGTCATAAGCAGGCGCAATCGATGCGGTACGCTTGTCTTTGTAAATCACAGACCAATTCTTCAAATGCATATCAGCATTCCCAATGAGAGTATTGAACACCAATCTGCGAGTAAATTCGGCAATGTCTTTGTCTTGTCCTTCGATACCAATCACTTGAGCAATATTGCGCATACTGGCTTTTTTGTATTTATCTTGCGGATAGACGCCAAACACTTGCGCAAAGTCCTCAATATGCACAGCTTGACCATCAACACGGTCAAAGCGTTTTATCGCAAAGGCCTGTGCATTTTCAAAAGAGCTGCCGAATTTACCAATCCCCTTCGGAATGTTTGCTATCTGATTAATGGAAAGTAGCTGAGTCTCTGGCACATCCATTCCCAACATTCGAGCCAGTTCCATCATCGAATATTCATTTTCTGGCACAGCGTCAAATCGAGACGATGGCAATTTCACAATCCAAGAGCCACCTTTGCCTGTTACAGGAATGGTCAAACCACCGTTAGCCTGTTGCACGGCTGAAAACTTCAACTGCACTCCCGCCAATGAGAAGCGCATTGGCGCTTCAATTTTTGTTTCATCTTCAATATCTTGATGCACATTAGGCGGCAGCGCGTCACCATCAGCCGGTTCAACCGTGATCGCACCTGCTAAATCCTGTCCTAATACCCACAATAGAAAAAACTCCCGCGCAGGGTTCACACCGGCACGTTCTGCCAAATAATGACACATGGTTTCTTCTGGCAAAAGGTTGGAGAAAAACGGCGTTAACTTGGTTTGGGTCGGTTTGAAGTTAGTCAGCAAGCCACCTAGCGAATCTTTAAAGCCAAGCCCCAACATAGGCCGCGATTCATCATCAATGTACGTATCCGTAAAGGCAAATAGCGTTCTGTCATTGCCCACATTAGTGATCGTCGCAATGAGTTCACCGTAAAGCAAAACATTGAGCGTAGAGACAGGATTAGTCATCGTCGTCTTCCTCTAACTGGTAGGCAGGCGACACTGGCTCACCTTCATCGCTAAGGCTGTTATTCTGAGTACCCTTGCTACTGCGGATAATCGACTTAATGGCAGGTACAGACTTTTTAGGTGCGACAAATAGCTCTAAGTCGAGCACACGGGCAAGGGCTATCAAACTGGATATTCTTAAATCAACGCCACCAGACTCGATTTTCGAAATATGGCTTTGCGGCACACCCGAACGCGTGCTCAGCTCTCTTTGGCTAAACCCCTTACGTATCCGAGCTTCTCGAAGGCTTTCTAGTATCTGCTCTGTTACATAGCTCATATCGATATGCCTTTCTATATCTTAAAAATAAAATATACATCAAAACAGATCAAATTATCACAAAAAACAAAAATGATTAACTAGCATATATCATAAAGGATATTTTATATGTGATAGTGACTTCGACTGCTACCGTAGTTTGTTCTATCGTCACGCAATACATAACATAAGTTTCTGAGTTTTATACGATCTCAAAGTTACTCAAGATGCCTCTTAACTCAGTAACCTTTTTATAAACTCAACTATGCGCTATCAGCAACGCACACAGTGGCTCATTTATGTAGTAGTTTGCTCGCCCTACTTTTTGCTTTACTAAGAATCCATGTTCGACCAACAATTCTAAGTACTTCGTTGCGGTAATGCGTGTCACACCTAGCTCTTCAACCAAGAAGTCTATTTTTGTGTAGGGGTGGTAGAACAAGTTGTTGAGCAGATCTTGGCTGTAAATTTTTGGTAGCTGCTCACGAATCCCCCGTTTGACGTTATGCATTAGGGTTTTCATTTCTGTAATAAGAGATACTGTGTTTTGTGCCGTATCGATGATTCCATCTAACATAAACAGTAACCAAGACTCCCACTCTCCTGTATCCCTTACCGCCTGCAAGTTAGCATGGTAGTCCGCCTTGTTATGGATGATAAAACGACTTAGGTATAACACGGGCAAGTTGAGCAGATCTTGTGTTACCAAATACAGAATATTCAATATGCGGCCTGTTCGACCGTTACCATCATAGAAAGGGTGAATACTTTCAAATTGATGATGGATAATCGCCATTTTTACCAATGGGTCAGCATCACTCAGCTCATCATCATTGATAAACTGCACTTAGTTATCCATCAAGTTAGCAATCTCATCCGCATGCTGTGGTGGCGTGTACACGACTTCACCAGTTCGAGCATTTTTAAGGTCGGTGCCTGGTAGTTTACGTAACCCAGCATTGTTATCTTCAAAGTTTTGCTGGATGGATAAGATATCACTTAGGCGGATTAATTTACTGTTTCGAGCACGTTGAAAACCTTGTTTTAAAGCAAAAGCGTAATCTTGCATTTCCTTAGTAGCAGGGTTAACAATGGCTTCTTCGAACAAGTTGGCTTTATACAGCTCGTCGTGCGTGGTGACGATATTTTCAACTTCAGAACTGTCTTTTGCCTCTTGCAAAGACAATGTATTTATTAAAATAGCTTCGTTAGGAATACTCGCAGCCACACCTTTCAGTTCAGCCAAGTAGCGATGCGCTTCGGCCGCTTTTTTAAGCACCGCACGCGTCTCCCATTGTTCTATATTATCCAGTGGCAGTGATGCAATGGGCGTAGACATGATTCAATCCCTTCCTTTTTTATACTTGGCCAAAAGGTAATGTATAAATTTCATAAAAAATCATACATATATCGCATCAAATATATAGCTTTCGCACTTTTTTATATCTTTTTAACTTTACATATCTGCTCATTCACATTGCTGAACAAAAATAAGAGCGTGATATTCATATAGTATTTGTCCATGCCCACATGGTTAAAACTTAACCAACAAGGGCAACTTAAAGAAGAAAGATGGATATTAAGCGGCCGTTTTATACTCAACCAGAACCAAGCTACACTTTTATGCGCATAAAAATGTAAAAACTCGCACTTTTCTGCGCGTAAAAGTGTGAAATGCAAATCGAGTACTCGTCAGTGTATTTTACTGAACGGGAAAATCCAGAGGTTAGAGGTCTACACAAAGCTACCTCAAAGGTAATAATCTGTAGACCTTGATATATGATATTCGACACTTTGATTTATCACTCTTGGACACCAAAGCATCCATGTTGAGCTTATTTTTAAGAAAATAACCAAGCTATGTTGACAGAAATCCTTTCGATAAAGCCTTTCAAGACGGCCATTCCCATCACAAAAACGGGTCTGTATTTTCATTTCTTTCCAACCATCTCTTTCTAACCCAACATGCCATTTTCTCTCGTATACACTTAATCAATACTGTCGGTTACTAGGAGAAAGTCAGGATGCAAAGCTCGACTCAAATTCGCCATTGGATATTTGTCGCGTTGGTGTTTTTTTGCTCTGGGTTACAAGCCGAGCCAACCATTACCGAATCCCTATTAAAGCCAGGTGTGCATGTGTTGATGCGTCATGCACTTGCGCCAGGAACGGGTGATCCTAGTCATTTTCGTGTCGAGGACTGTTCCACTCAGCGCCTTTTAAATGACACTGGACGAGAGCAAGCAAGACAAATTGGTCAAACGCTACGAGATCAGGGTGTGGGTTTTGATTATGTGTTCAGTAGTCGGTGGTGTCGATGTTTAGAGACCGCTCAGTTAATGGCAATGGGGAATGTGCAACCCGAGCCCATGTTGAATTCATTTTTCGCGGATCGCAGTACCGCGGAGTCGCAAACGCAAGCGCTACGTCAGAAGTTGATCACACTGCCGCCACAAGAAAAAGCTCTGTTTGTCACGCACCAAGTCAACATCACGGCATTAACTGGCATATTTCCTCGCTCTGGGGAGATGATTCTTATCGCGGTTTCTCCACAACAAACCATTGAAGTCATAGGGCGCTACCTGCCAAATACTCAATGAGTCGCGGACTAGGAATACCAGTAAAATACACTAGCTCATTGTTTTGATTAGGCGTATTTTATTCTTCAACCACCGTTGTTGAATTTGTTTATTTACAAGGAAAATCCGTGTCTGAATACAACACCCTGTATGAATTTGATGCTAGCTGGAAAGTCACTCAATTAGTGGTAAAGCGCGCTTTAGACCAAGTGCAAAGCACTTTGTTAGTGACTTTTGAACGTGAAGGACAAAGCATCACCTTAGCCTTCGAGCGGATTGATGATCCGCAAAATGTGATGGAAATGATGGATTTTCAGCAGATTACGATTAGTGAAGAAGTACAAACCGAGCGCGATTTCTGCACCATAAAAATCGAACTCTTTTGTGACTCCTACGCTGAATTTTGGTGCGATGCCATCACCGAAAAAACATCGATCTAGCTGCCATTCCAAGCACGTCATTCACTTGAATTTAACGCTTTTGTTGCTCTAATTCCCGCAACTTCGTCAGTAAGGTTTGTCTTGCATGCGCCACACGTACTTGGCGCAATGCGCTTGGCGCCCAGATCAGAAAGTAATGAATCTCACGCGTGCCCACTGGTGATGGAATTTCCATTAATTCACCGCGGGCAATTTGCTCTTGGCAAAGGAACTCCGGCATGACTGACCAACCAAAACCTTTTGTCAGCAGTTTGCGTTGAGCACGTAAATCTTGGCTCACCACCGCAGGCACAAGGGATGCCACGCTGATTTGGTTTTTGATCAACCAAGGCTCAATCAAAGATAATTCCAAATTGTAGGCCAATAAAGGTTCCGCTCGAACAGCGGTGGCAAAATCTCCTGCGGATAAGATTCGCTCTACCACACTGGGTGCCGCCACAGGCAATACACGACTGGTGTAAATACGTTCGCTTTTTAAACGGTCATCTATCACAGGAAGAGCGGAAATACCCAAATCACAATGGCCTTCTAGCAACATGCTCGACACCATACTGCCGTTGCCCGTGTGCATACGAATGTTCACCCCAGATTCCAACAAGGGCAACATCTGTTCACTGAGAATTTCCGCTATAAAGTCAGCGTGCCCAACGATTTGAAGTACACCAGAAATGTCCATGGATCGAGCGCGGGCAGAGGCTAACGCAGCTTCTGCTGCATCCAATTTGTCGCCAATGTCCATGGCTAATTCGTCGGCCGAAGAGGTCGGTTCAACCCCGCTGGGAGAGCGTTCAAATAACGGCCGACCAATAGCCACTTCCAAGCCAGCAATGTGCTGGGATACCGCAGGTTGCGTTAAATTGAGCGAGCGTGCCGCACCACTGATAGAACGCTGGCGATAGACTTCCATAAAAGTACGCATTCTTGGTAAAGACACAAACACCCCATAAATTTATTTATACCCTATGCAAAATAGCATTGTTACCACCCTCACCTCAATCACTTCTACCATACACACATCGAAAACAAACCACCCAAGTACAGGGGGATGTATGTCAAATGTCACTATTCAAGGCGAACTTGAGACGATTCTAAAAAGTATGAAACGTCAGCAATTAAAAAGCGGTCCAGCGTCAGCTCAATTACGCAAAGATCGCCTACAACGCTGCTTAAAATTGATTCGTGAAAATCATAAAGCACTCGCCAAAGCCATGAGTGAAGACTTTGGTCATCGTAGCTTGTATCAATCCAATGTGGCCGACATGGTCACTACCAGCAAAATGCTGCAACACGCCATTGACCATTTGGATTCATGGATGCAAGCGGAAGAAACCACCGCGCACGACCCACAAATGCACACCGAAATACAGTTTCAACCATTAGGTGTGATTGGTGTAATCAGTCCTTGGAACTTCCCTATTAACTTGGCTTTCGGTCCTTTGGCTGGCATTTTCGCTGCTGGTAACACCGCCCTGTTAAAACCGTCTGAGCTAACACCGAAAACATCCGAATTGTTGGCTGAGCTAGTCGCTCGTTATTTTGGCCCAGAAGAACTCACCGTGGTGTTAGGAGATGCGGACGTAGGACAAGCCTTTAGTGGCTTGCCATTCGATCACCTAGTCTTCACCGGCAGTACGGCGGTCGGTAAGCACGTGATGCGCGCTGCGGCCGAGAATTTGGTTCCTGTGACCTTAGAATTGGGCGGTAAATCCCCCGTTATGGTGGCCAAAGCCGCTGATTTAAGCAAAGCCGTTGAGCGCACCTTGACCATCAAATCTTTCAACGCGGGCCAGATTTGCTTGTCACCTGACTATGTCTTATTGCCCGAAGCGCAGACACAAGCCTTTAAAGAGCAAGCTCGTGACTTTATGGCGCGTACTTTTCCAAGCATTCAAGACAACGCTGACTACACCGCCATTATCAATGAACGTCACTATCAGCGTTTGGTGAACTTGTTAGAAGACGCCCGTCAAAAAGGCGCTGAAATCGTTAAGCTGGCACCACAAGACGAGCCTGCATACGATGCCAAAAGCCGAAAAATTGCGCCGCATTTGGTCATCGGAGTAAACGACGACATGGCCATCATGCAAGAAGAGATCTTCGGCCCATTGCTGCCTATTCGTCTCTACCAAGAAGAAAGCGATGCCATTGATTACATCAATCAACACCCACGACCGTTAGCGGCGTATTACTTCAATGAAGACACCGCAGCACAACAAGAGTTTGCCCAACAAACTACCTCCGGCGCTTTGGTGGTCAACGATGTGATGACACACGTTTCCATTGATGAACTGCCATTTGGTGGTGTTGGCCCATCTGGTATGGGGGCGTATCACGGCATTCATGGCTTCCGCCAATTCTCACACGCTAAAGCCGTGGTTATTCAAAGCGAAGAAGGGGCATCAAACCTACGTTTGAGAGCGCCTTACGGCGACAAACAAGCGGCCGTAGAAGCATTTTTTAATAGCTAATTCATCAGCATACAAATTAGACAGAGAGGATAATATGAAGATTTTAATGGTACTGACATCACACGATACATTAGGCGACACAGGCGAAAAAACCGGTTTTTGGTTAGAAGAATTCGCTGCACCTTACTACACCTTTTTGGACGCAGGAGCAGAACTGGTTCTCGCTTCTCCACTAGGTGGTCAACCACCACTTGATCCAAAAAGTGATTTGCCTGACTTCCAAACACCAGCCACTGAGCGTTTCAAGCAAGACGAGCAAGCACAACAAGTGTTGGCCAATACAGTGAAATTGGATGACGTGTCACAGGATGAGTTTGACGCCGTATTTTACCCAGGCGGTCACGGCCCACTATGGGACTTGGCCGAGTCAACCACCTCGATTTCATTGATCGAAGCCTTTGAGCAAGCTGGCAAGCCAATCAGTTTCGTTTGTCATGCGCCTGGCGTATTGCGTCGAGTGAAAGCCGCCAATGGCGAGCCACTGATTAAAGGTCGTAAAGTTACTGGCTTTACCAATGGTGAAGAAGCCGGTGTGGAACTGACTGATGTGGTGCCTTTCTTGATCGAAGACGAATTCATTCGCCTTGGTGGTCTTTATGAAAAAGGAGCTGATTGGCAATCACATGTGGTGGAAGACGGCCGTTTAATCACAGGTCAAAACCCTGCCAGCTCTGAAGCGGTGGCGCAGGCTTTGATTAAGCAACTGGCGTAACCTCTTACGTTTTCACCCTGCCATTGCGGTTATCAACCCACTCCTGATAGCCCTCTGGTGGGGTGTTCTTATTAATAACAGGCACACTTATGAAACGTGATATTTATGCTTACCTAACGTCTTTTGTGCTGATTTTGGCCATTGCGTTTAGTGTCTTTTTGGTGATCAGTGACAACGAGGTTCCTTTCACCACTCAGGCTCGCGTTAAAACGGCAGCCTTAGATTTGTCTCCCGAAGTCTCTGGTCACATTGCCACAGTTTTAGTCAATGAAGGGGATCGTGTCGTCGCCGGTCAACGTTTATTTGAGTTAGACGACAGCCAATACCAATTGGCCGTGGACAAAGCGCAAGCAAATCTTCAACAAGCACAAAGCCAATGGCAACAAGCGGATCGCTACTTGCAACGTATTCAGTCTTTGTACCAATCGGCCTCCACCAGCAAGGAGCAGCGTGATGAAGCCCTTACGAATGAGCAAAGTGCCAGTGCCAATTTACAAGCCGCTAAAACCGATTTAAAGATTGCCCAACGTAATCTAGAACACACCACCATTACGGCTACGCAAGACGGTATTGTGACTAACCTGACCTATCAGGCTGGAATGTATGTCACGCCAGCTGACACCTTAGTACACATAGTGAACCCACAAGGCTTATGGATCGCCGCCGACTTTACGGAAAAAGGCTTACCGGCACTGACCACCAATCGCGAAGTGAACATCGTATTTGATGCGTATCCCAATCAAGTATTTCGAGGTCATATCCGTTCTGTTGATCCGGCTATTTCCATTGGTGCCGAAAGCACGGCTAATTTGGCACAAGTTGAGGAAGAAACTCGCTGGATTCGCCCTCAACAAAAAATTCGGGTACGCATTCAAGCTGATCAAGCGCCTGCATTATTAGTGGCGGGAAGTCGTGCCAGTGTGATGGTCCGCGATGGCAGTCATGTGGCTGATATTTGGATGACCATACTGAGTTGGATGAGGTACATCTACTAATGTACGAACTGATTCGCAAAACCCTGATCATCGTATTGTGCTTAATGTTGAGCAAAATGCTGCACCTTAGTGTCAGTGTCTATGTGGTGTTGTTCGCCATCGTGGTCGCAACCACCAGCTTTTCTAAGCACTTATCCAGCCTATTGCAGCGCTTAACGCCGTCGGTGGTGGCAGCAATCGGAGCGGTTTTAGTGAATCAGGCCTTTGCGGCACATCCTTTTATTATTTGGACTTGTTGTGTTCTGTATTTTGATCACGTTCGTCGTCACGCCGACAATAATCTGCGCATTCGCATGGCAACCCTGCCTTTGTTCATGATCATTTTCATTACCACTTATCACAACAGCAGTGATTACACCTTAGCCATACCAAACATTATCCGTGACGTGGTATTGAGCGCCCTATTGGCGGCCTTGGTAGCCAGTTTAGTGAATCATTTAATGCCAGTGAAAGCACAGCCAGCTAAGCCCGTTATTGTTCCACAGCCCGTTACTGGCAATGATCGTTTGAAAATGCTGGTACTGGTAGGTGGTGGATTAGCTTTCATTATGATTAATGAAATCACCAGTGCTGTGTTTTGTTTGGTGCCTTTGATTACCTCAGCGATGCAACCAACCCATGCTCACATGAAACAACACGCTACCGAGAAGATACTGTCACAGATTGGCGGCTGTAGTTTGGCGGTGATTGCTTCACTGATTTACTCTGGGACAGAAGTGAATTTATTCACCTATTTTGTGGTGTCATTTCTGCTGGTGTATTTGATTTTACACTGGAGTCATTACGCTGAAGTGGGAGATCGTGCCATTCATGCGGACGCCTTGATGGGCTTTTTAATTCCATATCAGCTCTACGTGGCACGATATAGTAATGATTTTGGCTTGAGCGCCATTGCCTTGCGAGCGGTAGAGCTGTTAATTGCCCTGTTGATTATTTATACCTTGGCCCATTGGCTGAACCGACTCGGGCAAAAAGCCCTATCACAGACGTCAGTTTGAAGTCTGTGATGCCTTGATGCTGTCCGCTGGCAAGATATCAAAGATATTGTCTTCCAGCCAAGAAACTAGCTCGATAACATGATCCGCCACTTTCAGCCCGGTTGGCGTTAAGTTGTATTCCACCTTCGGCGGCACCACAGGATAAGAAGTACGCTGTACAAAGTTATCCTGCTCAAGGGTTTGCAGAGTCTGCGCGAGCATCTTCTCACTTACCCCTTCAATGGTGCGACGCAGATCACTGAATCTATGGCGTTCACCGTCTCGCAGCACCATAAAAATCAGCACAGCCCAACGACTGGTAACGTGCTTTAAAATTTCTCGTGAAGGGCATTTAGTCGACAGCACATTCCCGCGTGTGAATTCAACAACCTTGCCTTCTTGCGTCTCTATAGAAACACCCATACTCACCTTCTTTCTCATACTTACTAAAAGTTTGTATGTGATATTCTACAGATAAACCCCTTTCATACCAAATTTTTCTATCCTGCAGAAAAGGCATTTTTGAACGCATCAAACAACCATTGCAACGCCGGTCCACGCTCGCCGCCTTTTTTAAACACCAAATCCACAGGTACTGACCAAGGCTTGTGATCAAACGCCGCATCCATTTTCACCAAACGCCCTTGAGCGATTTTGGGTTGTGCCAATGAGACAGGCACATAAGCCCAACCAATCTGGCGCTCCACCAATGCCAACACGGAATAATAACTGGAACACCACCACACAGAGGGCGTCATACTGATGAGAATCTGCGATTCTTGTTTGCTTTTGCCACGCACAGAAATTTGTCGATAAGGCGCCAGATCGGACTCCGACACCACTTTTTTCGTCGCCAAGGCAAAAGAAGGATGACAAACCGCAATAAAATCCACACCGCCAACATAGCAGAAGTCCACTTGCTTATTAATGTCCACCTCGGAAAACATGATGCCTAAATCACACGCGCCCGCGGCTACCGCTTGCGTCACCTCCACCGACGCCATGGACAAAACATCTAGTTGTAGATGAGGAAATTGCTCGGCAAAATCCGCTAGCACTGTGGCAACCGGCGTTTCCAACAAAGCGTCATCCAATACTATGCTAAGTGCACTTTCCTCCTTGCGTATGATGGATTCTGCAATTTTTTCAAATTCTAACGATTGCGTTAGCAGTGCCTTGGCACTGCGTACTAAGCGCTCACCTTCGGGCGTGAGTTTCGGACTGCGTGACGAGCGATCAAACAAGGTGACGCCCAAATCCAATTCTAAATTATTGATGCCATGACTGACCGCAGACTGCACCTTGCCCAACTTCCTCGCACACGCAGAAAAGGAGCCGAGCTCAGCAGACAAAACCAGCATGTTTATTTGTTCTAGATTCAACATATGAATTATTTCGATAGTTACTAACTTTTAATCATCTTAGTTGTTGATAGTATGCACGGCAAATAGTCTCTGCATTGGGAGAGAATTGTCA
Source organism: Marinomonas aquiplantarum (assembly GCF_003314975.1). Taxonomy (GTDB): domain Bacteria; phylum Pseudomonadota; class Gammaproteobacteria; order Pseudomonadales; family Marinomonadaceae; genus Marinomonas; species Marinomonas aquiplantarum. The sequence goes on along the minus strand of NZ_QNRF01000001.1, from coordinate 635,303 downwards.
TGAGTTGGTTGTATTTGTTGTTAGCAGGTTTCACCGAAATTGGTTGGCCCATTGGTCTAAAAATGGCCCAGTCCAGTGAGTCACGTTTGTTAGGCATCAGCATTGCTGTGATCTTTTTGTTGATCAGTGGCAGCTTGCTATGGATGGCACAAAAAGACATTCCGATGGGAACCGCTTATGCCGTCTGGACAGGCATCGGCGCTGCAGGTACGTTCCTCGTCGGCGTCTGGTTTTATGGTGACCCGACCTCATTAATGCGCTACATGGGCGTACTGCTGATCATTCTTGGCGTGGCCTTACTTAAGTTCGCAGCTTGAGCGTATAATGGCGACCTTGCGCTAGTAATAAGCAATATTAAGGACATCCATGAATACAATAAAACAATTAATGAAGCATGATGCTTGGTTCTTGCTACTCTTTATTTTTCTCATTGCCCTGTGTTTGCGTGGCCCAGTCACGGGGTTACCACCGCTACTGGATCGTATCAGTCAGGAATTACAATTAAATAGTTCACAATCCGGCTTACTGGTCAGTATTCCTTTACTGGCCTTTGCGCTATTTGCCCCTGTGGCTTCCTGGCTAACGCGTTTTTTTCGCATTGAAAAGATTCTCGCCAGTGGTGTGGCGCTGATCGCCATCGGTATGTTGATTCGCACCACCGGCTCGATAGGTAGCCTTTACTTGGGCGCACTTTTGATCGGTGCAGGCATTGCCATTGGCAATGTATTGCTACCAAGCTTATTAAAACGCGAGTTTCCTCAGTTTGTCGTACAGCTCACCGCCATTTACGTTTTGATGATGGGCGTTGGCGGCTTTGTGATGTCGAGTTTTGCTGTGCCATTAAGCGACTTCGCCAATCAAGCGCAACTTCCCATCAGCGGTTGGTCATTTGCCTTGGCTTGTCAGGCGGTGATTATTGTACCTGCGATTGTGGTGTGGTTTTGTTGCCGTATTACCCAGCATCATCAACCTAAGAATACCCGCGGTGAAACCAATGGAACACTTTGGCGTCGTTTATCCTCATGGCAAGTGGCTGGCTTTTTGGCGTTTAATTCTTTGTTTAATTACATCGTTGTCGCGTGGATTCCGGCCATTTTAGTGAGTCACGGCTACACAGATACCACGGCAGGTTTGTATCAAGGCTATTTGCAACTGGCAGGCGCATTACCTTCGCTCATCTTGGCGCCTTTCATTCAACACTTAGGTAGCCACCGACGTTTATGCTTGTTTGCGACTAGCCTCACCGTTCTTAGCATTTTAGGCTGGCTCTATGTGCCGACTTGGTCTGGCTTTTGGTCGTTAAGCTATGGTTTTGGTATCAGTATGGGCTTTATTTTAGGACTGTCTTTTATCGGCATGAGAACAGACACCACAAAACAGGCGGCAAGCTTGTCAGGAATGTCACAACTGTTTGGGTACACCTTAGCAGCATTAGGCCCAGTACTGATTGGCGCTCTGTATGATTGGCAACAATCGTGGCAACCGCCTCTGTATGTGCTCTTGTCAATTGGTGTGATCTGGATGACGTTAGGATGGTTTGCTAGCCCTAAACCTCAGTCTGACCAGTCATAGTTCAGAAGCATCACAAGCCATTTAGCCTGCAGAGACTAAATGGCTGCTTTTAATTAACGTCATTGAAATAAAGGGTTATTTTTCGATATGCAAAGGAATGCTTATTGTGAAACGAGTCCCAACACCAAGCTCTGATTCAAGGTTCAATCGCCCCTTCATCAGTTTGTAAACCCATTGGTGAACCAAGTACAAGCCTAAGCCATTGTGCTGTCTATCCCGCCCAGTCGTTTTAAACGGATCAAACACCGTGTCTATGATCTCCGATGCAATACCAAAACCATCGTCTTGCACCACCAACTCCAAATCGCTTCCGACTTGATGAGCCGTAATATGAATTTGACCGGCTTCATTTTCATGAAATGCATATTCCAATGCATTATCGAGGAGGTTCTGCAAAATTTGCGACATCACACCCGGATACCCCTGCATTTCAATAGGTTCGGGGCATTCAGACATGACAATCAGCTTCGGACGTTTTTTTAGCCGCGGCTGATAGGTAAAGAGCAAGTCATCCAAAACATCCTTAAAGAGGAAAGATTGGACATCTTGAATGGCACGATCCGATGCGATCCGCTTAAAACCTGACACTACTTCTAACGCCCGATTCAAATTTTTCTCAGCAATGTTAAATGAGACAGCAACGCGCTCGATATTTTCAGGGGTCAAATCTGGTTTATCGATGAACTGTCTTCCCGATGAAAGGGCCAATTTAACCCCGCCTAACGGTGTGTAAATGTCATGAGCCAAGCCAGACACAATCATCCCCAGAGAGGACAATTTACTGGTTTCAACCAATTCATCTTGCAACTCAACTAACCTTTTATTCATGTCATGCAGCTTTTGGTTTGCTTGATCCGTTTGACGCTTTTCACGTTTGAGCTGTTTTAGCAGTCGCCGACTGGTAAATTGCGCTTGCAAATGACGCCAGCACCACCAAGCTAATAACACATAAAGAATGCCAGCTGAAAGCACAATGCTGAGTATTAATTGAAGATGCCAGCGAGCAAATGCGGTCGGTTCGGAATGGGCCACAAGGTAAATAAATGGAACTTCTCTTGGTTGTAAACTGTCTTCCTCGTCTAAATAAAAGCGCATGACACTCCATAAACGACCTTGCCCCCAGTGACGCTTCAATTCCATATCTGCTGACAAAATATTTTGCCACACATCGGGAAACTGACTCGACATCCGCAAACCATCCTCGGTAGGGCGTAACACATGCCCCCACTCTAATGATTGGTCATCGGACATGATCCAGCCACCTTGTTTGTCGAGTACTTCTAGGTGAACAAGGTCATTATTCAGCTGTTTAAGCTGATCAAACATGTCCGCTAAATTGTAATTCACGACTAAGAAGCCTGAATCACGTCCAGAAATACGCAATACACCACGCACAGTTGGCTGAAAGGGCTTAACGACCTCACCGTTGTCAATATTGAGATCAAGCGGCGAGACGTAGACATCATCAGGTCTAATCGAAGCTTGCTTAATGTAAGGCCGATTTTGTTTATTCTGCAATTGCGCTTCAGGCACCCGAGAAACCACGCCACCTTGTGAGTTCACCCGAACCAGTTCCATACCATCCGCAGACATCCAACGAACCTGAGAAATTAACTCCGACGTCGCCGCAAATAATCGAAATTCATTCGCAATTACGGCCTTCCAATCGTAATCATCTGACAGTTCCGCGGATATTTTCAGACGATCCTTAACACTGTTACGCAACAATAAAGTGTTCTTTTTGATGTGTCCTAATTGGCGACTAAAAGCACTGCTACTCCGGGTCAACAGCTCTGTTTCACTCCAAGCTAACTGGCTTTCTTTTTGTTGCCAAAAAAAACGGTAACTGGCCGCACTGATGGCCACCACCACAAGTAACAACAAGGACAATGCCAAGATTAATTGCTGCTTTTCCGACAGCCTTTTTTGCCAAAATGATAGGGGTTTTTCTGTCATGATTTCACCCAAGCCATTACGTCAGCCAGAGGCATCGGCTTAGCAAATAAATAGCCTTGACCTTGTTCGCACCCCAACGTCAGCAAATGCGCTTTTTGTTGCTCTGTTTCAATACCTTCTGCAATCACATCTAACCCTAGAGAGCGACCTAGCTCGATAATCATTTTTAATATTTTCCAATCTTTTGCCGAGTCTTGCATTCGCCAAACAAAACTTTGGTCAATCTTGATGGTGGAAACGGATAATGTCGATAAATAGGTTAATGATGAATACCCTGTACCAAAATCATCGATATTCACTCTAACACCAATCTCTTTCAAGGTATCAAGATGACGATTGATGGTGGTTTTTTCTTCAATAAATTGCGATTCGGTAATTTCCAACTCAATCAGATTATTATCAATATTTTCCTCCCTTAAAATAGTGGTAAATTGCTCAAAATAACTCGGACGAGCTATTTCATTACCCGCCACGTTCACTGAAATGGGCACATTGACGCCAATGGCCTTCAATTCATTGATGGCTTTACAGGTTTTACGCAAAATCTGTTGATCCAATTTGTCGACTAAACCACTACTCTCCGCTAACGCGATAAATTGTTCTGGAGAGACAAAGTTACCACTTCGATTCTTCCATCGAGCCAAGGCTTCAAAACCAATTAACTTATGATCAATCAATGATACCTTGGGCTGAAAATAGACCTGCATTTCATCCTGTAAGATCACATCTCGAAGCTCTTTCAAAAGCTCATATCGGCTAAACATGGCAGAGGCTAATGCCTCTGAAAACGCTAAAAAAGACACCCCTTCGTACTTGGCACGTTCCAATGTACTTTTGCCAACACTGACCAGCTGCTCGGCCTCGTAATTTGGAAAATCGGCAAAGTTTACCAAGCTAATGGTTAAGTCCAAGGAATGAATGGCGTCTTCCACCATCACATTGGGGTGGATCACCTGCTCTAAATTGGCCTCGTGGTACTCTTTATTATCATAAATTACCATCACAATAGTGTCTCGTTCGAACAACGCCACATCCACCGCGTTATCAAAAAAATCACACAAATATTCGTACAAAGATAAGGTCAATTGGTCACAATATTTTGTCCCCAGCACAGATTCAGTGTATGCCAGATCCTCCACGTGCAGCATCAGCAGTTTGGCCTTTTCTCGCTCCCAAGAAAACATGTGACGGATCTCACGAACCAGCCAGTTTTTATTGTGTATTCCCGAAGTTGGTTCAATGTATGCGAGCTCAGATAACTTGTTGTTTAGCGCCACATTGCGAAAGCCTGCGCTGATATTTTCGCAAAACACTTGCAATAGATTCACTTCGTTACAGGATAAATTTCGATTGAGTTTGACCACAACAATGTAATCTCGCCCATCCAACTCTTTGTTCGAAAAATACAGTACCGAAAAGCCTTCTACAAAAGTATGCTTTTTACTCAAGCTGGTCTGTCGTGCCGCTTCGGTTAAAATTTCATCTTTAATGGCCATCGACGCAAATTGATGTACATAAGGCGCATACTCGCCACTGGCGGCCACAATAAGCGCATCTTCAAGCTTTTCTTGCTCTGAATTAAAAAAACAAACAATGCCACCCTGCTCAATTTTGAGGAGGTGGCTAACTTCTTCTAATATCGAATGGGTATATTCCAATATGTCTTTTTTTGAAGACAAGCGTTGGCTAGAGAACAGCAAAAGCTGCATGCTATGACGTGCTTCCTGCATGGCTAGCAAATGTTCCCAAGTACGAATATTACTGAGTACTATTGTTTGTAAATGCGCCTGAGTCAGGTCAGATTTACACCAATAATCATCTATGTCGTATTGGCCGACTAGGTTATCCGTTGGCATCATGCCGGGTTGCCCCGTTAACAACACAATGCGCACCAGATCATTACCGATCACCTCTCTGATGGTACCAACTAACCCCAAACCAGCATGGTCTGTTTCCATCACAACATCTAGGAAAATCACCGCAATGTCTGGGTTTTCTGCAATGACGATGGCCGCTTCACTGGCAGAAGATACCTTCAAAAACTCGACCTTTTTACCATCGTATTGGAGAGCACTCAGGCTGTTCATTAATGCCATTTGATAATCCGCATCGTCCTCTACGGATAACACCTTACAAACTTCTTTTGGTGCAGACATTAACATTGACGAATCAAAATGGGAGGTAGAATCCATTGACTTGCTTCCTTACAACTTGATTAAACTTCGCAACAATACTTTTCTGAAGCTTAGTCGTCTTTTTATTTTTTTCCTTATAAATCCTTAGTTTCTCGCCATTGTAAGCAGAACATCAACTGCACTCGCGATCACATTTGACGGCTTCCTACGGTCTCTTTGCGAACAAAGAGGCTAGCTATCCTTTTGCAAAACTGTGGTACACTTAATGGCTTACATTTGATTATTGTTGGCGGATTTAAAAAGGTCTTATGGGCGAACACAAAGGCAACTTATTTATCTTATCGGCTCCGTCAGGAGCGGGTAAATCATCCTTATACAAAGCCTTGTTAAAACAAGACGATAAGGTTCGAATTTCAATATCCCATACCACTCGTGCAGCGCGAGAAGGCGAAGAACATGGGCGTGAATACTATTTCACTGATGTTGAAAATTTTTTGGACATGATTGCTGAAGATGCATTTTTTGAGCACGCCCAAGTCTTCGATAACTATTATGGCACGTCGAAAGCATCGATTTTTAGCATGCTCGAACAGGGTCTTGACGTTATTCTAGAGATCGACTGGCAAGGCGCTCGACAAGTTCGCCACTTGTATCCGGACGCCATCGGAATCTTTATATTGCCGCCTTCACTGGCTTCTTTGGAAGAACGATTAAAAGGGCGTGCAACCGACTCTGAAGAGGTCATCCAGCGCCGTATGGCGAAGGCCGCCGATGAAATGTCTCACTACCATGAATATGACTTTGTCATCATCAATGATGATTTTGACAAGGCCTTAACTGAAATGTCGGCTATTTTTACCGCCATGCGCGCTAAAACCCCGAAAATACAAGAAAAATATGGCAATCTCATCAATGATCTCTTGTCTTTATGAGAAGCCGTTAAGTAAAATCACCCTTGGATAAACAGATAAATTAAACACAGAGGTCAAAATGGCTCGAGTTACCGTAGAAGATTGCTTAGAAAATGTTGATAACCGCTTTGAACTAGTGATGGTGGCGTCAAAACGTGCCCGTCAACTAGCAACAGGCGGCGAAGACGCTCAAGTTGCGCTAGAAGGCGACAAGTTTACGGTTGTGGCGTTGCGTGAAATCGCTGAAGACCTAATCAATGCCAAAAATGTAGACTTGCAACAACGTCCAGTTCACGAGTTTTAAGCTCTATGAATGGTATCGCTCATTACACAACCGTCGCACCTCGTGTTTGCCTTTGTGAGGTGAGCGATGTATACCATTGAAGAATTAGCACAAGGGTTAAGCCAATACTTACCCTACGAACAAGTTGCTAAAGTTAAGCGCGCCTACTATTACGCAGAGCAAGCCCACGATGGCCAAAAGCGAAAAAGTGGCGAACCCTATGTCACTCATCCGCTCGCCGTCGCCAAGATATTGTCTGAGCTGCGGATGGACTGTGATGGTTTATCAGCGGCACTTTTGCACGATGTAATTGAAGACACGGGCATTAGCCGAGAAGCGCTGGCCGCGCAATTTGGTGAAGAAGTCGCTAGTTTGGTGGACGGAGTGAGTAAATTAACTCACCTTGAGTTCAACAATCAGATCGAAAAACAAGCTCATAACTTTCAGAAAATGGCCATGGCCATGGCAGATGACATTCGCGTCATTCTCGTCAAGCTTGCCGATCGCCTGCATAACATGCGCACTCTTGATGCCATGCCAGCTCATAAGAAACGCCGCATTGCCAAAGAAACCCTAGACATCTATGCGCCCATCGCGAATCGATTGGGTATGTATAATGTCAGAGTAGACCTTGAGTCTTTAGCCTTTCAGGCGTATTACCCAATGCGGGCGCAAATGCTGCAACGTGCTATCCACAAAAAGTACGGCCAACAGCGTATTAAAGACACGCAAAAACTGGAAGACACCATTCGCTCTGAACTGGCCGCAGACTACATTGAAGCTAAGATCAGCGTACGCGAGAAGCACATTTACAGCATTTATCAAAAAATGGATAAAAAGCGTCGCTCTCTCGATGAGATTATGGACGTTATGGGTGTGCGTATTGTCACTGACCGTCATGATAGCTGTTATCGTATTTTAGGTGTCATTCACGCGCTCTTTAAGCCAATCGAAGGTCGTTTTAAAGACTATATTGCGGTGCCTAAGTCTAATGGCTATCAGTCTTTGCATACCACCGTATTGGGCACCAATGGCATTCCCATGGAAATCCAGATTCGCACCGAAGAAATGGATTTGGTGGCTAACAATGGTATCGCGGCTCATTGGGCTTATAAGGTTAATGGCGCTTCTTCAGCACCAAGCAATCATGATAGAGCGACAAAATGGGTAAAAAGTCTGTTGGAAATTCAACAGAAAGCGCGTAATCCTGTCGAATTTGTTGATAACGTTAAAAACGACCTTTTCCCAGACGAAGTGTATGTGTTCACACCAAATGGCCAGATCATTGAGCTTCCTTCTGGTGCGACACCTGTTGATTTTGCTTATGGTGTACACACAGAGATTGGTAACTCTTGTATATCATGTCGCATTAATCGTCGTTTGGCTCCGCTCAGCACTCAACTGGAAAGCGGTCAAACGGTGGAAATCATCACTGCGAAAAACGCCCAACCCAATGTGGCTTGGTTGAGCTTTGCGATCACGGGTAAAGCGCGAACCAATATCCGTCATTACTTGAAAGACAAACAAAGAGAAAACGCCATCTCAATTGGACACCGATTATTGACTCGTTCCTTAAACGCTTTCCAAACGAATATTGAAGAATTGACGTCAGAACAAATTGGGCTCGTCCTTCGAAATCATCAACTCGACAGCATGGATGACCTATTAGAATCCATTGGTAAAGGCCGACACGTTGGCTATCTAGTGGCTCGTGAGCTCTTCCCGAATATTGATGAAGAGTCTCTAATTACGCCGAAGTCCTTCAAGGTCAACGGCTCTGAAGGCATGCTGATTTCCTATGCGAAATGTTGTGCCCCTATTCCGGGTGACCCTATTGTGGGTTATGTGCAAGTTGATAAAGGCATTGTCATTCACCACCTTAATTGCCCCAATGTACAAGATCATTTATCCAGTCCTGAGCGCTTTATTCATATGTCTTGGGGTAAAGAGATTGAAGAAGAGCTGCACATCAGCTTGATTGTCACCTATATCAATGAACGCGGTGCTGTTGCCAAGATTGCCAGCTCCATTAGTGACACCGACTTCCAAGTGTCAAATTTAGACATCATTGAACGAGGTCGAGTCAGCCGATTACGCCTTAACATCACCATTTCAAGTCGTGTTGGGTTAGCGGATGTTATGCGTCGCATCAAAGCCGTTCGCTGTGTTGAAAAAGTATCACGAGAGACCATTGTTGGACGTTAACAGCGTCCAAACTTTCTTTAGTTATAAAGGATATTATTATGTCAAAACAGGTTATTCACACTGAAAACGCGCCTGCTGCTATTGGCCCATATTCGCAAGCGGTACGCGCTGGCAACACAGTTTACCTATCTGGTCAGATTCCTTTGGTTCCTGAGACCATGGAAGTCATCAGTGAAGACATCGTTGAACAAACGACTCAGGTTTTCAAAAACCTAAGTGCCGTATGTGAAGCCGCTGGTGGTTCTTTGGAAAAAGTAGTGAAGTTCAACATTTTCATGACCGATTTAAACAACTTCGCTACGGTGAACGAAGTCATGACACAATTTGTTAAAGAGCCTTACCCAGCTCGTGCCGCTATGGGTGTTCGCGCCCTACCAAAAGGCGTGCAAGTGGAAATTGAAGGCATCATGGTGTTGGAAGACTAAGCTCTTCTGAGCATAAAAAAAGAGGCTTTTTGCCTCTTTTTTTATGCCAATACATTACCCTCTATCCCTCAAGACTCTGTTGAAAATCGATCAGTAATTTTCGATAACCAGCGACATAACTTGGGTAAGCAAGTTGCCAACCATGCTGGCGTAAATAGTCCGCCACAATACGTTTACCTGATTGCGGCGCGAAACCTTCTTCTAGGTTAGCTTTAATCGCGGCCTCTAAACTGGTTGCCAACCAAAGCTTTACTTCCCACATAGAAACGGGCGTTTGATCCGTCACAATCACGTGAGCAGGCACCTCTTGATCTTTTAACATCCGCTCTGCCAGCAGCAATAAGGCCGCGACCACATCATCACGATGCACACGATTGGTCCAACTGTTGGCGCCCCATGCTTGCTCTGTCATCACCTTTTTCATGAGCGCAAAACGACCAGGTCCATAAATACCAGAACATCTTGCAGATACACAGGTAAACGCCTGCTGTAACAAGGCTTCTGTTTCTATTAAGACCTTGGCGGTTACTGAGTTTGGCTGAGCAGGGCTTTGTTCATCGATCCATTCACCTTGGTTTTGACCATAAACACTGGTACTGGAGACAAACACAATTTTGACTGGGTTGACCGAATGTTGATAACGACGCACTAATACTTGCGCGGTGTCATAGTAGGCTTGCCGATAGCCCGCTTCACTTCGCTCATTTGGCGTCATGATTAAGAAGATCAACGACACATCTGGTAGAAGCTCGTGCGGTAGTTCTCGTAAGTCTCCAGTGATGCCTTCAACACCTTCAGGAAAAAGAGTCCCTTTGCGACGAATGCCCGTAACTTGATGGCCTTTTGCCACTAAATCCTTGGCTAAGCCTGTTCCTAGATCCCCACAACCAGCAATCAGTATGTTTGCCATTGAGCCCCCTAACAATGTATTCGATTAATTTATGCATCTCACAAAAAACGGCCCTACTTTACAAAGGTGATGATAGTAAGGAATTGGCCACCACAAAATGTCTGTAACAAAAATCAACGAGTATACTTTATTAAATTATGTATTATCATAGTTATTAGTAATAATGGCCTATCAGGCAAGGTGCACCATGACATTAACCGAATTAAAATACATTGTAATGCTGGCGGAAGAAAAGCACTTCGGTCGAGCGGCTGATCGTTGTTATGTCTCACAACCCACTCTAAGCGTCGCTGTTAAAAAACTGGAAGAAGAGCTTGGAACGGCTATTTTTGAACGCAGTAAAAGCTCAGTATACATTACACCAGTGGGCGAACAGATCATCACTCAGGCCAAGCGAGTACTGGATCAAGCAAATATGATCAAAGAGCTCGCCAATGCCGGTAAAAACCAGCTAACAGGCCCTCTTAAAGTGGGCGCGATTTACACCATCGCCCCCTATTTGTTTCCAGTGATGATCCCTTCCTTGAGCCAAATTACGTCTGGCATGCCGCTTATCATAGAAGAGGACCTGACCGAGAATCTGCGCCCTAAACTTCGCAATGGTGATTTGGATGCGATTATCGTCGCTCTGCCTTTCCAAGAACCTGACGTGGTGACACAACCGATTTATGAGGAAGAGTTTGTTGTCCTTATGCCGAAAAATCACCCTTGGACTCAGTTAGACAACATTAATACCGACCAACTCTCGACCGACAATCTGCTCCTATTGGGTAAAGGTCATTGCTTCAGTGAGCAAGTATTAGAAGCCTGTCCTTTGTTAACCGACAATGAAGTCAATAATGGTCGCACTGTCGTGAATGGCAGTTCATTGGAAACCATTCGCTATATGGTGTCTTCTGGACTTGGGGTAACCGTACTACCGAAATCCGCCGTAACCAACATTGATCACTCAATGCTGGCAGTACGTCCCTTTGCCGACCCAGTTCCAAAACGTACCGTTGCCTTGGCTTGGCGCGCCAGCTTCCCTCGCCCTAAAGCCATTGAGTCTGTCAGCCAGTCTATTCGCGACGCCTGTAAACAACTCGAATTATAAGTAGTGTATTAAGATGATAGATGGATTAGACACACAGGATGTCCGAGAATTAAAAGGTGTGGGCGCAGCCATGGCGGAGAAACTCGCTAAGATGCACCTCCATACCGTACAGGATTTGCTTTTCCATCTTCCCATTCGCTACCAAGATAGAACTCGCGTCGTGCCCATTGGGCAACTTGGTTTTGGTGATGAGGCCGTAATAGAAGGCCAAGTCATGAGCTGCGAAGTCAAAATGGGTAAACGCCGCAGCTTATTGTGTCGCCTTAAAGATCATTCAGGCAGTCTGTGCCTGCGCTTCTTTCACTTTTCAGCTGCCCAAAAGAAGCAGCTGGAATCCGGTAAGCGAGTCCGTTGCTTTGGCGAAATTCGTCGTGGTAGTGCCGGATTTGAAATGTACCACCCAGAGTACAAACTGATTGAAGACGATGAAGCGCCTTTAGAGTCGTCTCAACTGACGCCGATTTACCCACTGACCGAAGGCTTAACCCAAACCAAAATTCGACAATTATGCGAACAAGCATTGGAACGACTCACACCATACAATTTACAAGAGTGGTTGCCCGATGAATTGCGCCACCAATTCAGTCTATCTTCACTAAATGACGCCATTCAGTTTCTACATCATCCATCCCGAGATGCCGATCTAGAATCGCTCAAGCAAGGGTGCCATCCTGCACAATACCGGTTGTCGTTTGAGGAATTAATGGCGCATCAGTTATCTTTAATCGGTAAGCGAATCAAGGCTAAACAAGATAAAAGCATCAAGGTGGCTGAAGCTGGAGCACTGAGTGAACAACTGTTAGCACAATTGCCATTCTCACCGACTCAAGCCCAGCAACGCGTATTCGGAGAAATTCTCAAAGATTTAGCGACGGGGCATCCTATGCTGCGCCTTGTACAAGGCGATGTTGGCTCGGGCAAAACACTGGTCGCAGCCTTAGCCGCGGCGGCTGTTGTACAAGCGGGCTATCAGGCTGCCGTAATGGCACCCACTGAAATCCTTGCCGAGCAACATTATGCTAACTTCACCCAGTGGTTCCAGCCCCTCGGTTTACAGGTGGCTTGGATGACAGGCAAACTCAAAGGCAAAACTCGAGAACAAGAACTCAAGCTCATTGCCTCAGGGCAAGCACAGATTGTGGTCGGCACCCACGCACTATTTCAGGAAACGGTTGAATTTGACCGTTTGGCACTGGCCATCATAGATGAACAACATAGGTTTGGTGTTCATCAACGAATGGCCTTGCGGGAAAAGGGCATGAAACATGGGGTTCAGCCTCATCAGTTGATCATGACGGCAACTCCTATTCCTCGAACCTTAGCCATGTCAGCTTATGCGGACCTGGATTGCTCTATTATTGATGAGCTTCCTCCAGGCCGTACGCCCGTCAATACCATAGTGGTTTCTGATCAGCGTCGCCAAGAAGTCATTGAGCGAGTGAAAAGCGCCTGCCAAGAAGGCAAACAGGCCTACTGGGTGTGCACTCTCATTGAAGAGTCCGAAGCCCTGCAATGCCAAGCCGCAGAAGATACTGCGCAGCTCTTGCAAGAGCAATTGCTTGGTCTGCGCATTGGCTTGGTTCACGGGCGTTTAAAAGCACAAGAAAAAGCTGACATCATGGCAAAATTTAAAGCGGGAGAGATTCAGCTGCTTGTTGCTACCACCGTGATTGAAGTCGGTGTGGACGTACCGAATGCCAGTTTGATGGTCATTGAAAACCCAGAACGCCTCGGTTTGGCTCAACTGCACCAGTTGCGAGGCCGTGTTGGACGAGGACAAGCTGCCAGTCATTGTGTCCTGCTCTACAAAGCCCCTCTTGGGCAACAAGGTAAAGCACGATTATCGACCATGAGAGAAACCAGTGATGGTTTCAAAATCGCTGAGAAGGATTTAGAGCTAAGGGGACCTGGAGAGCTTTTAGGCACGCGACAAACAGGCTTGTGGGAGTTTAAAGTGGCGGACTTACAGAGAGATAAAGCCTTGCTAGACGATGTACAGCGTGCCGCTGGATTATTGCATCAGAACTTTCCTGATCACATCCCTCCCTTACTAAGCCGATGGCTGCCGAATCATGATCAGTATTTGAATGTTTGATGTTTAAGGAATATTGACGACTGTGGTGCTCTTCACTTCTTCCATCGCCACATAAGTGCGAGACTCACGCACATGAGGTAAGGTCAGTAAGGTTTCACCTAATAGCAGTCGATAAGAGTCCATGTTCGATACACGAGCTTTCAATAGGTATTCAAAATCCCCAGCAATCAAATGACACTCTAAAATTTCTGGAATTTCAGACACTGCGGTTTTGAATTCATTAAAGCCTTCAGGTGACGTGGTTTTTAACCTAATCTCAACAAACACCAACAGACCTGCATCCACTTTTTTGGGGTTAACCAAAGCACAATAGCCCGTAATATAGCCGTTCCGCTCTAGTCGACGCACCCGCTCCAAGCAAGGAGTCGCACTCAAACCAACACGACTCGCCAACTCCACATTGGATAAACGACCGTTTATTTGCAACTCTCGTAGAATTTTTTTGTCCAATCGATCAAGTGGTTTTGTTGAGTTATCCATTTGATATGGATCTCCTTACTAAACATCTAAGAATGGCTAAGTTTACCATGTAGAGGGTAATTTTGGGAAAGCGCTTTATCCATTATATTTTGTATGGGCTTTGCTGTTACAAAAAGGCACCAAAATAAAGCATCAAAACCACACGCGCACAAATATGGACTACAAAAACACTATCGCGCCCTAAAAAGGCGCACAAAGACAAAGTTTTTTAATACTAACGCATTGTTTTCTTTGAATTAAATTTCACTTAAGTAAATTGATCCCTATTCCTCTGCTAGACCATTTATCGTCAAATAAAGTGCAAAAAATAAGTACATTGGGACATGTTTTTAATATTTTATTCTTGACTATGACGCAAAAGAGTAATTCTATAGGGGCATGTGATGATCCTCTAGAGGAATCGTCTGCATATGTAAGACAACAAGAATAATTAAATGTTGGCATCAACTTTGCTTTTAAAACCCATAGATTTCAAATTGAATCTATTGAAATTCTGCAAAATTACAACATACATATAAAATCGCCTGGGAGGCTCAATATAATGAAATCCAATGTAGGTAAATTACTGTCTACCGCTGCCATTGCTGCAACAATCAGCACAGGTGCAGCTGCTGCTACCCTAGATGACGTAAAAGCAAAAGGCTTCATCCAATGTGGTGTGAGCCAAGGCGTTCCTGGTTTCTCTAATGCCGATGTAAACGGTAACTGGACTGGTATCGACGTTGATGCTTGTCGTGCAACCGCTGCTGCTATCTTTGGTGATGCGCAAGCCGTTAAATTCACTCCTCTTTCTGCAAAAGAACGTTTCACAGCCCTACAGTCTGGCGAGATCGACATGCTGTCTCGTAACACGACTTGGACTTACACACGTGATACGTCTCTAGGTCTAGATTTTACAGCAGTTAACTTCTATGACGGTCAAGGTTTCATGGCTCGTAAAGACTTAGGCGTTGAATCTGCCCTAGATCTTGATGGTGCCACTGTTTGTACTGAGCAAGGTACAACAACAGAATTGAACATGGCGGATTTCTTCCGTAAGCATAAAATGAACTATGTACCTGTTATCGTACAGAAAGCAGACGAAGCACTAGCTGCTTACGCTTCTGGTCGTTGTGACGTTTTCACAACGGATAAATCAGGTCTTGCTGCTCACCGTTCAAAATTGTCTGATCCAAACGCTCACGTAATCCTTCCAGAAACGATCTCTAAAGAGCCTCTAGGCCCTGTTGTTCGTCACGGTGACAACCAATGGAAAGACATCGTAACTTGGGCTATGTTCGTTCAGGTTAACGCTGAAGAAATGGGCATCAACTCTAAAAACGTTGCTAAAATCAAATCTGAGTCAAACGATCCAGGTATCCGTCGTCTACTAGGCGCTGAAGGTAACATGGGTGAGTCTCTAGGACTTGGTGCTGATTGGGCTTACAACATCATCGCTGAAGTAGGTAACTACGGTGAAGTGTTTGAGCGTAACGTTGGACCAAACACACCAGTTGGTCTACCACGCGGTATTAACAATCTATGGACAGAAGGTGGTGTTATGTACGCGCCACCAGTACGTTAATACCTAAAGCGACCTGCTTCGGGTATTTATCCAGCGACTCCACTGAGTCGCTGGATTTCTCCCCCCTTCCTTACACATCTGACGAGCATTTCAACTGCCTGAAACAAGATGAGCGATCAAAATAGTTCAAGTATAAAAAATTTTTTGAATGATGCAGGCAACCGAGCCCTTATCTTTCAAGCTTTACTTCTGGCCGTGGTAGTTTTCGTAGGTTATTACTTATTTAGTAACTTACAAGCCAACCTGGCAGACCAAGGTATTTCTACTGGCTTTGAATTTTTAAACCAACCAGCTGGATTTCCCGTCCTTATTCACCTAATTGAGTATACTGAGGCCAACACCTACGGAAGAGCGTTTGTTGTTGCCCTGATTAATACCGTTGTTATCTCTTTACTGGGGATCGCGTTAGCCACTGTTATTGGTGTTGTGATGGGCTTAGCTCGTCTTTCTAATAACTGGTTGGTTGCTCGATTAGCCACTGTTTACGTTGAGACATTGCGTAATATCCCATTATTGCTACAAATGTTTTTCTGGTATTTTGCAGTTTTAGCAACCTTACCTATCCCTAAAAACAGTATCATTTTTGGTGATTTCTTCTTAAACAAACGTGGTATCTATTCTCCCAACCCAATCACCCAAGACGGTTTTGGTATTGTGATCGCAGGTTTTATCCTGTCCATCATCGCATCCATTGCTTTGGTTGTTTGGGCCAAAAAGCGTCAAACTAGAACAGGTCTCTGGTTTCCAGCTTACTGGGCGTCTTTCGGTACTATCATTGTCATTACCTTTTTAGCTTTGGTGGTTTCTGGGTTCCCTATCGAATTCGACCTTCCACAAAAAAGCCGTTTTAACGTCACTGGAGGTATGGTTCTACCGCCAGAATTTGTGGCGGTATTAGTAGCATTGTCGACTTATACAGGTGCCTTCATTGCGGAAATCGTTCGTGCAGGTATCTTGTCCGTAAACTGGGGGCAAACAGAAGCGGCACGATCTTTGGGTCTGAAAGACAGTCTAACGCAGCGTTTAATTGTCTTACCTCAAGCGTTACGAGTCATTATTCCACCCCTTACTAGTCAATTCCTAAACTTAGCGAAAAACTCTTCATTGGGTGCGGCTATCGCTTACCCAGAATTGGTTGCTGTTGTTATGGGTACGACGCTAAACCAAACAGGTCAAGCCATTGAGAACATCGGTCTGTGTATGTTGGTTTACGGTACATTGAGCTTATCTATCTCAATGTTTATGAACTGGTATAACAAAAAAATGTCACTAATAGAGCGCTAGGAGGAAGAACATGGCTATTGAATTCAAACCATCACCAAGCCTTCCACCACCAGTGAATTCTGTTGGTGCGGTGGCCTGGGTTCGTCAAAATTTATTGTCGTCCCCATTAAACGTATTTTTAACCCTGTTTAGCTTTTATATTTTATATTTGCTGATCCCACCCATTATCGAGTGGGGTATTGTCGGAGCAACCTTTACTGGTGCGTCAAAAGCCGACTGTACTGGTGACGGTGCCTGCTGGGCATTTATCGGGGTCTACTTTAAACAGTTTATGTATGGACTGTACCCATCAGAAGAAACATGGCGTATTAATTTAGCCTTGATTCTATTGGTGATTTTATTAGGTACATACGCTGTTAAAACAGTGAATAAACTCTATTTATCCCTAGTGATTTTGGTGGTTTATCCTGTTATTGCTTACTTCCTGTTTGCAGGTGGCGTATTCGGTCTAGAAATCGTTGAGACATCTTTGTGGGGCGGCTTATTCTTGACAACCCTGTTAGGGGTTGTCGGTATTGTGGCGTCTTTCCCGCTTGGCGTTTTGTTGGCACTTGGTCGTCAATCTAAAATGCCAATAGCAAAGTCGGTATGTATCGTCTTCATTGAAACGATTCGAGCGGTACCTCTGATCACTATCTTGTTCATGGCATCCGTAATGATTCCTTTGTTCCTACCTGAAGGTATGAACTTCAACAAGTTATTACGAGTACTGATCGGCATTACCTTGTTCTCTGCAGCCTATATGGCCGAAGTAATTCGTGGTGGCTTACAAGCTATCCCGAAAGGTCAATATGAAGCCGCTGATGCGATGGGATTAACCTACTGGCAGTCGATGATCTTGGTCATTTTGCCGCAGGCATTAAAATTAGTGATTCCAGGGATCGTAAACACCTTCATTGGTTTATTTAAAGACACCACTCTGGTTTACATTGTGGGAATGTTTGACCTACTTGGTCGTATTCAAGCCGCCACTCATGATGCTAACTGGCTAGGAATGACCATTGAAGGCTATGCCTTTGCCGGTTTTATTTACTGGGCAGCCTGTTTTGGTATGTCTCGCTACAGTATGAGAATCGAGCGTAAATTAGAAACTGGGCACAAGCGAAATTAGTTAAGAATTTGAGGTCTATATAATGACAAATACCAATATGGCTCGTGCCCAACTAGCGCAGGGCGAAGAAGCAATTATCGAGTTTAATGATGTTAATAAATGGTACGGTGATTTCCACGTACTTAAGAACATCAACTTCAGCATTAAGAAAGGTGAGCGAATCGTTGTTTGTGGACCTTCCGGTTCCGGTAAGTCCACCATGACACGCTGTATTAACCGCCTAGAAGAGCACCAGAAAGGGACGATTCTAGTCGATGGCGTCGAAATGAACGACAACTTGAAGAACATCGAAGCGATCCGTAAGGACGTTGGTATGGTGTTCCAACACTTCAACTTGTTCCCACATTTAAGCATTCTAGAGAACCTAACCTTGGCACCAATCTGGGTTCGTAAAATGCCAAAGAAACAAGCCGAAGAAATGGCCATGCACTACTTGGAACGTGTGAAAATCGCGAACCAAGCCTTGAAGTACCCAGGTCAACTTTCTGGTGGTCAGCAACAACGTGTGGCGATTGCTCGCGGCTTGTGTATGCAACCACGTATCATGCTGTTTGATGAACCGACTTCAGCACTTGATCCAGAAATGATCAAAGAAGTATTGGACGTTATGGTTCAGTTAGCAGAAGAAGGCATGACCATGGTTTGTGTGACTCACGAAATGGGCTTCGCGAAAACCGTTGCTGACCGAGTGGTCTTCATGGACGCAGGTGAAATTGTTGAAGCCAATGAACCACATGAGTTCTTCGACAATCCACAGCATGATCGTACTCAAATGTTCTTGAGCCAAATTTTGAACCACTGATTCGATATTTGTCTTTAAAATCTGTTATATTTGCAAAAGCCCCTATCATAGGGGCTTTTTTAGTTTAATTAATCCTTGTTCTAACAGAGAAAATATATGGAAATCTCAGCCGATCAACAGCCCAGCAAGCGACTGCGAGTGGTTCATCTAGCAGACCATACTGGCCGTTTACAGGTGATTTTTCCTGAACAACATATGTTAGACATCGCTGCAGTCTCTCGGATTACCAAACGACGCTTTGAGCCCATCACTAACTTCAACAGTGACGGCGACCCGCTCATCAAACCCAACAGTGTGTCGAGCATTATCGAATCCAGCTTACTCACCGAGCCAAAAGTACAGATACGATTAAAATCGGACGGTCCGTTCCATGAAGTCAGCTCGGATGAATTGAAAACCATGTTTAGTGGCCCTTTAAATCGTTTTGAAGACATTTCACTCGACATTGATAAGATTAAGCGCCCAGCGGATAACCACGAAAATGATGAAGAGCAGATATTAGAGGCGCTTGGCCGTTTTCAATCGATTCGCCTTAAACAACGCCTTGAAGAAACCCTAGAAATTCCACCACTACCCGCGTCTTCTCACCGTATTATCCGCTTGTCTGCTGACCAAACCGCAGGCACAGATGAATTGTGTGAGGTCATCGCACTGGACCCAAGCTTAGCGGCACAGGTCATCAGTTGGGCTTCATCTCCGTACTATGGCGCTCCTGGAACAATTGAGTCAGTCGAAGATGCCATTATTCGAGTTCTGGGGTTTGATATGGTGATGAACCTAGCATTGGGCTTATCGATGGGGAATGCTTTCCACGCCCCAGACAATGGCCCAAGACATTATGAGAACTTCTGGCTGGACTCAGTTTCTAATGCTGTCTTAATGGAAACCTTAGTAAAATCCATGCCTAACGATAAGCGCCCTAAACTGGGTCATGCTTATCTTTCCGGTCTTTTACAAAACTTCGGTTATTTGGCCATCAGTAGCATTTTACCACCGCATTTTTCGATCTTGTCTCGATACTATGAAGCCAATGCACACTTACCCAGTGAACTGGTCGAAATGCAAATCCTGCACTTTACCAAGGAACAGCTAGGGTCTTGGCTGTTACGTTACTGGAGTTTACCAGACAACATTTGGACAGCCATTCGCTACAGCAAAAAGCCACACTATTATGGTGAGCACGCTACATTAGCCAAACTTCTCTATGTTTCTCATCAACTGCGCAATGATTTGGAAATAGATCCATCGGTGTTGGTCGAGGTAGGCTTAGACATTGAGCAAGCAGAAGCATGCCGAGAAGAGGTATATCAGTCTTCTCATGAGCTACATAAAATGGTTTCTCTTATCGATAAAATGAATGCCTAACACTGTATGACTCGCCTTAATTCACTTGCCACCAAGCAATTTGACTACCGTTGGCAACCTGCTCATTGTGTTCGTAAAACCAAAATACCCAGCTATTTATGGCCTTGGTTAACCACAGATAAATCATTAACCAGTAAATTACAACGTGCTGGCAAACTCAGTGTCGAGGTGATTGAAGACAAGTGGGGCACGGCCAGCCTCCGAGAAAGGCGTAAGCTCAAATTAAAGCCCAGAGAAGCCGTCCGAATCCGCACTGTCCTGTTAAAACTGGATGGTCAAACCGTGATCTATGCTCGCTCAATTATTCCTGCTCGCTCGTTACTTGGTCACTGGCGTCAAGTTCCTCATTTAAAAGACAAGCCATTAGGCGGTTATCTTTTCCAACATCGCACCCTCTCCCGTAGCCCGATTGAAATTACGGAATTACCTGCGGCGATGTTTCCAGATCAACCTCATAGTGTTTGGGCAAGACGCTCGGTATTTCATCAATATGGCGTTGGTATCTTGGTAAATGAAGCCATATTTGACACAATCTCTCATTTCAAATCGCCCTTTGGATTGCTATGAACAAGCTAAAAGATTACGCAGAACTCACCCGCTTTAATCGCCCGATCGGCTCATTACTCTTAATGTGGCCTACTTTATGGGCGCTTTGGCTAGCCGCCGAAGGGCGACCAGACTGGTCTTTGTTGGTGATTTTCGTCTTAGGGGTATTTAGCATGCGATCGGCAGGCTGTGTGATCAATGACTATGCGGATCGGAAGGTAGATGGTCATGTTGATCGAACGAAGAACCGTCCTCTCCCCTCAGGACGAGTATCTGAAAAAGAAGCCCTTGCTCTGTTTACAGGCTTGTCCTTACTCAGTTTCTGTTTGGTGCTACTAACTGACTGGCAAACCATATTACTGTCTTTTGTCGGTCTTGGTTTGGCTGCTCTGTACCCATTTATGAAGCGTTATACCCATCTGCCTCAGCTTTTTCTTGGTTTAGCCTTCTCTTGGGCCATTCCTATGGCTTACAGCGCCCAAGGGGGCAGTTTAAGCGACCCTATTCTGTGGATGCTGTTTCTGGCTAATTGCTTCTGGACGATCGCTTATGACACTTACTATGCGATGACCGACCGACCAGACGATTTAAAAGTCGGCATCAAATCGACCGCAATACTCTTCGGCCAGTACGATCTATTGGTCATTGTGTGTTTACAAGCTTTAACCTTATCCCTTTTGACATGGATCGGCTTCTTCGCCACACTGGGTTGGCCCTATTTTCTGGCCTTGCTGATTTGTATCTGGTTGTTTTACAAGCAATACCAGCAAGCAAAAAACAGAGATAGGCAAGCTTGTTTTCGCTCTTTTCTTGAAAACAACCGCATTGGATGCTGTGTCTTTATCGGTTTAGTTATCAGCTATTTTGCTTAATATGTGGCAAAGTTATGACAGTTTAACTAAATTGTCATAATTGCTCGCTTTAATAAAACCGTTCCTGAGATGAGGGTAGATCCTGTGACCGGTAAAAAAGTTTTAATTATTGATGATGAATCTTCTATTCGCGAGATGATTGCCATTGCTTTAGAGATGGCTGGCTATGAATACATGGAAGCCGAAAATATTCAGCAAGCTCACGAAATTATCGTGGACCATCGACCAGATTTAATTTTGGTCGACTGGATGATGCCTGGCGGTAGCGGTATCGAATTAACGCGCCGTATCAAGAAAGACAGTACTACAGCTGAAATCCCAGTCATCATGCTGACGGCAAAAAGTGAAGAAGACAATAAAATTCAAGGTTTAGAAGTCGGCGCGGATGATTACATCACCAAGCCTTTTTCACCACGTGAATTGGTCGCGCGTCTCAAAGCCGTACTACGCCGAGCGACGCCACAAGGCATTGATGAACCCATCGAAGTCGAAGGCCTCACTCTGGACCCGATTAGTCAACGTGTCACTATTGGCGCACGTCCTCTGGACATGGGACCAACAGAATATCGTTTACTCAAATTTTTAATGACTCACCAAGAACGAGCCTATTCAAGAGCACAGCTATTGGATCAAGTTTGGGGAGGCAACGTCTATGTCGAAGAACGTACCGTTGATGTGCATATTCGTCGTTTACGTAAAGCCATTGGTGACAGTCATGATTTCTTGATTCAAACCGTGCGAGGCACAGGTTACCGTTTCTCAGCAAAAAGGTCGGTATGAAAACCATTTGGCGGAACACCATTCTTTCTTGGTTAACAGGTTTTATCGCCTGTAGCGTAATTGGCTATATCCTTGGCCATTTTTTGGCTGTTCTACTGCTGTATACCCTAGGAACCTTATACTGGCAGTTATACCAGCTGTATCAATTCCATAACTGGCTACGTCATTCAGGACGTGCCGCTCCGCCAGAGTCGAGTGGTATTTGGGGAGAAGTGTTTGACGCAGTATATCGCTTGCAAAAGAAACAGCGAAAATCCAAACGTCGTATGCGACAAGCCTTAACGCGGATTGAAAGCTCCACCAGCGCACTTAAAGAAGGTGTGATTATGGCGGACAACCAAGGCAACCTCGAATGGTGGAACAATTCAGCTGCTCATTTCTTAGGCTTAATGCGACCCGTTGACCGTGGGCAAGTGATAACCAACATTGTGCGCAGCCCAGAATTCTTCCGCTATTTTACGCAAAAGCGTTTTGGCGAACCTCTGGTCATTAAGTCTCCAGCAAAAGACGGTGTCTACCTAGAAGTTCAAACCACTTTATACGATAAAAACGATCATCTTATTTTCGTTCGTGATGTGACGCGATTACACCTGTTAGAGCAGATGCGCAAAGACTTTGTCGCCAATGCTTCCCATGAGTTAAAAACCCCTCTGACCGTCATTAAAGGCTATGTTGAAACCTTAGACATGTTTAAAGACAACCTGCCCAAAAGCATGCAAAAAGGCATCGTAAACATGGCAGAGCAGTCTGTTCGGATGGAACAACTGATTGAAGACTTATTGTTGCTATCTCGTCTTGAGAGCGATGACAAACGTGAAGAGAATCAATGGTATCGCGTATCAGACATCGTAGAGGCGATTCTAAAAACCACCACGGCCATCATGACGGATCAACACAAGTTAGTTACTCAGATCTCTGAAGACGCTCGAATTTATGGCTCTTATAAAGAACTCTACAGTGCTTTTTCCAACTTAATTGTCAATGCTGTCAAATACTCACCTGACGGTGGCGAGATCAATATTAAATGGGAATCCAGTGAGTTGAATGGCATTTTTTCAGTAAAAGACCAAGGGTTAGGAATTGATCCTCGACACATCCCCCGGCTCACAGAGCGTTTTTTCCGGGTTGATAAGGGACGTGGCTCAAAAACGGGTGGCACTGGCTTAGGGCTTGCCATCGTGAAACACGTTCTCTTACATCATGAAGCCAAACTACAAATCCGCAGTTTGCCTGGCACTGGCAGTACCTTCTCCTGTCACTTCCCAGCCAGCCGTGTACGCAAAGATACCGTCACCCAAACCACCAGCACCCTAAGTGAATAAAAAAAGGCGCTACCGTCACCTGTAGCGCCTTCTTGCTCACTGTATGAGTTTTCAATGTCGAGACTTATAAAGCGTCAAACAAACTCTTGATGAAGGTTTCTTTCTCTGCATCTTGATCTATTAAGCGCAAACCAACGGTTAAGAAAGTTGAGTCATGCTTCTTTTCTGTCGTGGCCACAGATTGTACGTAGTAATTTAGGCGATTAATGGTGGATTTGTGTTCTAAATCCAGTACTGCTTGCCCTAATACTTGAGGCACCACGTCATCACTCTTAATCAGCATAGACGCTTCTTGCTTACTGAATTGAATCACCATGCAACGAAACTGCTTATTTTCAAAGCGAACTAAGGTTGGAATTTTAACATCTTTAACGCTGACTTCTGCTTCACTTGGGTTCACGATTTTAGGCGTTTTCGCCGCTTTGGTCGCACCGCTTCCTCCACCCATCAATACATCAATGGAAGCGGCCGCGATACCCTGTGGTGAACCGCTCGCCGCCCTAGGTTTTTGTGCCGTCAGCTTCCCAGCCAACTTATGCTTTTTCGCCGCTCCTAACACCTTGTTGACCAGCTGTTCACCTGAAAAGGGCTTGCCCAAATAATCTGTGACGCCAGCTTGTACCGCCTCCACCACATGATCTTTGTCGCCTCGGCTGGTAATCATCACAAAAGGCACATCGTCTTTTTGATACTTAGGTTGTTCGCGGCACCATTTTAACAATTCAACGCCCGTCATCTCAGGCATTTCCCAGTCACATAGCACCATATCAAACTGGGTTTTATTCATTAATTGCTGAGCTTTACGGCCGTTGACTGCGTCTTCAATCTCCACGGCTGGAAACTGCTTACGTAAGGTTCTGCGAATCAAATCCCGTGTGAACGAAGCATCGTCCACAACCAATATTTTAAGCGACATTATTTCATTCCATTATGAGAGTTTAACAACGCAGAGAAATCTCCATTCTCTACCCTAAAGATGGATACCCACAATAAAGTCGCTGCCACTACAGCTATTGGCATCACAAACAAATTAAACAGTGGAATGGTCAAAGACACCATTACTATGCCACCAAACGTCCAACATAACAGTGGCTGAGTTCTAAGGGCCATTCGCATCTCGTAAAACGACACCTTATTATTATCAAAAGCATAGTCCATATATTGCAGAGCAAGCATCCAAGCAGAAAACAATAACAGCAGAACTGGCGCAATGACATTAACTAACGGGATGAAAGACAGCACCAGCAGCAGTAAAAAACGCGGAACAAAATACAATACTTTCTGCATTTCGCGTTGCAAACTACGGCCAATCACCGCCAAAATCACACTGGCCGTTAAACTCTCATCAAACACTTTCCCTGTGGTCTTCTCTTCTACTTTTTCCGCTAGAAACGCCATAAATGGAGCCGCTAATATATTGACTCCTATTGAAAAACTGTAAAACAATAAGACCGCAATGACTGCCCCAAAAATCAAGTCTAGAAGCCAACTGATAAAAGACAGCCAATCCGGTAGATAGCCCATCGCCCAATTTAATATGTCTTGAAAATAACTAAACGCCACCATGTAGATAAGCGCGATCAACAAAAAATTTGCCAATAGCGGCGCTAAAATAAACAGCCTTAATTCTTTTGAAGCAATTAATGGCAAGGCCTTCAAAAATGCCCCTGCCGCTTTAAATGGTTGTGTAATCAAAATAAATTCAACCCTATCAATCTTTCCTATCAAACCTGTTTGAGAATATCACGAGCCCCTTCACGTCTCCACATTTACTAGACGTATGAGGCGATACGGAATTTCGATTGTGACCTTTTGTTAATTAATGAACTATGGAAGCTTAAGGGCGAATCTGAATGGTGCAATTCAAACGCCTCACAATAACAGAGCACATCTAACAGCTAACCAACAAAGGGAACGATATGAAAATCTCAAAAACGCTCATCGCCAGCGCCGTACTCGCCGCTTCTATTAGTGCCTTGCAAGTGCAAGCTGCCGACGTACCTGCAGGCGTAGTGCTTGCCGACAAACAAGAATTGGTCCGTGGCGGCGGTTCTGAGCCAGCCACGCTTGATCCACAAAAAATTGAAGGCACACCAGGCTCTATTCGTTCTAAAGACCTGTTTGAAGGTTTGTACAACCAAGACGGCGACGGCAACCAAATCCCAGGTGTCGCGACAAGTTACGACGTTAACGCGGACAACACTCAATACACATTCCACCTTCGTAAAGACGCAAAATGGTCTAACGGCGAACCAGTTACCGCAGAAGACTTTGTATTTGCCTTCACTCGCTCTGTTGATCCAGCAACGGCCTCTCCTTATGCCTGGTTCATGGAGATTCCATCCATTGTGAACGCATCAAAAATCATCGCGGGCGAAGCGGAGCCATCGACGTTAGGTGTCAAAGCGCTTGATGATTATACTTTCCAAGTCACATTAGAGCGTCCAGTGCCTTACTTCGTGAAGATGACCTCACACCAAAACATGTTTCCTGTGCCGAAAAAAGTGGTCGAAAAGTGGGGCGATGATTGGACTAAGCCAGAGCACATGGTCTCAAACGGTGCCTATAAAATGGACGAGTGGATTGTCAACGAGAAGATGGTCTTTACTCGTAACCAACACTATTGGAACGATGCGAAAACCGTCATCAACAAAGTTACTTATTTGCCAATTGAGTCCCCTAATGCCGAGCTAAAACGTTTCCAAGCTGGTCAGATGGATTTGAGCTACGAATTACCCAACGATCATTACAAGCAACTTCTCCGAGACATTCCTGACGAGGTAGTGGTCACGCCTAAATTGGGCACCTATTACTACCAATTTAACACCACCAAAGCGCCTTACAACGACGTCCGCGTCCGTAAAGCATTGTCTTATGCCATTGATCGCGATGTGATTACCAAATACGTCACAGGCGTTGGTGAAATCCCTGCGTATTCATTCACCCCAGAAGTGGTCAATGACTTTAACCCAGAGACACCGGATTACGCGACTTGGTCACAAAAAGAACGTAATGAAAAAGCGCAAGCCTTACTAGAAGAAGCCGGCTTCGATAAGAGCAACCCGCTGTCCTTCAAGCTTCTGTACAACACCAACGAGAACCATAAGAAGATCGCCATTGCAATTGCTTCCATGTGGAAAAAAA
The DNA here is from genome assembly GCF_003314975.1 of Marinomonas aquiplantarum. Lineage (GTDB taxonomy): Bacteria > Pseudomonadota > Gammaproteobacteria > Pseudomonadales > Marinomonadaceae > Marinomonas > Marinomonas aquiplantarum. The sequence goes on along the minus strand of NZ_QNRF01000001.1, from coordinate 608,448 downwards.
CCTTAGGTGTGCAAGTTACTTTGGAAAACCAAGAATGGAAAACCTACTTGGAAACCAAAAAACATCAGCAATTTGACGTTGCTCGTGCCGGTTGGATTGGGGATTACAACGAAGCCTCCACTATGCTTGATCTGCTCACAACCACTCACGGTAATAACGACGGTAAGTACAGCAACGCCAACTACGATAAGCTGTTACACGATGCTCGCACCATGCAAAACCCTGCTGAAAACTATAACAAGGCAGAAGAGATTGCCATTGAGCAAGACATGGCGGTCGCCCCCATTTATCAATATACCGAGAAGCGCTTAGTAAAAAGCTATTTAGGTGGCTACATGCCTAACCCTGAAGATAACGTGTACGTACGCGACATGTACATCATCAAGCACTAAGACTCTCGTTTAACATCAAGCGTCTGTTGAAAACCATGCCCAACGGCTAACGTCGTTGGGCATCTTTTGAACTCTACAAGTTCCAAATATTAGCCGTCTATTGGCGGATCTAATAATCCGGTAATAACTATGTTTACATTTATCTCAAAGCGCATTTTAGAAGCGATTCCGACCTTGTTGGTATTAATTACGATATCCTTCTTTCTGATGCATGCCGCTCCCGGCAGCCCTTTTTCCAGTGAACGCGCTCTACCTGCTGAAGTATTAGCGAACATCAATGCCAAATATCATTTGGATGAGCCTGTTATTAATCAGTACTTCTATTACCTAGGCGGTTTATTACAAGGGGATTTAGGTCCCTCATTTCGTTATAAAGACTTCACCATTAATGAACTGATTGCCCAGAGCTTTCCGGTTTCTGCCGAAATAGGCATCTGGTCGTTTCTTGTTGCTCTGATACTTGGCGTAGGTTGCGGCATTATTGCAGCCCTAAGGCAGAATTCTTGGATAGATTACTCTGTGATGGCCTTCGCTAATCTAGGCATTGTGTTACCAAATTTTGTTTTGGCTCCTTTGTGTATCCTATTTTTCTCGATTTATAACCACTGGCTCCCACCTGGTGGTTGGAATGGTGGTGCATGGCCTTATCTGATTATGCCAGTGATTGCCATGTCCACCAGCTACATAGCGCAGATCGCCCGTATTACTCGTGGCAGCATGATTGAAACCATGCATTCGAATTTCATTCGCACAGCACATGCCAAAGGCTTGCCAAAGCATCGCATCATTTTCCAACATGCCTTGCGTCCTACCATGCTGCCAGTCATCTCCTATTTGGGCCCTGCTTTCGTCGGTATTGTTACCGGTTCGGTGATTGTTGATGTGTATTTCGGAACTGGCGGTATCGGTCAACATTTCATTAATGGTGCTCTTAACCGCGATTACTCCATGGTCATGGGGGTCACCATTTTGGTGGGCACATTGACCATATTGTTCAACGCGGTTGTTGATATTTTATACGCTGTTATTGACCCTAAAATTCGTTATTAAGGCCAACCGAATATGATCACTACACAAGACAAAATCCAGGCCGTTGAACAGTTCGCCGAACAAGTCACGGAAATTGAAGGTCGAAGCTTATGGCAAGACGCCCGACGCCGCTTTTTTTCTAACCACGCGGCAGTCACTAGCTTAGTCCTATTAACCCTGATTACCGCCATCGCATTGCTTGGCCCTTTATTCAGTCAATGGAATTACGACGACATTGACTGGGAAGCCTTATCAGACATTTCTGTTTTGGGCCGTCCTAACATTGAAAACGGTCATTACTTTGGTACAGACACCTTAGGCCGCGACATTTTTGTGCGAACTTTACAAGGAGGGCAAATTTCCTTACTTGTCGGCATCATGGGCAGTGCCGTCGCCATTGTCATTGGTACACTTTATGGTGCCGCGTCTGGCTATATTGGTGGACGAGTCGACAGCGTGATGATGCGCTTTCTGGAAATTTTAAATTCGTTCCCTTTCATGTTTTTCGTCATCATCTTAATGACCTTATTTGGCCGACATATATTTCTCATCTTTGTCGCCATTGGTGCGATTTCCTGGCTCGATATGGCGAGGATCGTACGCGGGCAAACCCTAAGTCTGAAAAACAAAGAGTACATTGAAGCGGCTTATGCCTGCGGTGTCTCCACCCCAAAAATCATTTTGCGACACATAGTCCCAAATGTACTGGGCATTGTGGTGGTTTACGCCACCTTGCTGGTGCCGAATATGATTCTGCTTGAGTCTTTCATCAGCTTCCTTGGTTTGGGCGTACAAGAACCTATGACCAGTTGGGGGGCGTTGATTTCAGAAGGCGCGCAGAATATGGAAATCGCGGTTTGGCAACTGGCTTGGCCATTGGGTTTCTTAGTGGTCACCCTATTCTGTTTTAACTTCCTCGGCGACGGTTTACGCGACGCCCTTGATCCAAAAGACCGTTAAGGAGGCCTTATGAATTTGCTAGAAGTGGATAACTTACGAGTAAACTTCCGCACCCCAGATGGCTTTGTGACCGCGGTCAATGATTTAAATTTTACCCTTGGACAAGGGGAAACCTTGGGCATTGTGGGTGAATCAGGCTCGGGGAAGAGTCAAACCGCCTTTGCTCTAATGGGGCTGTTGGCCAAAAACGGCATTATCGGGGGACAAGCGCGTTTTAAAGGACAAGACATCCTGAGCTTATCCGACAAACAGATGAATCGCATTCGTTCGAAGGAGATCGCCATGATCTTCCAAGACCCAATGACCTCACTTAACCCTTATATGAAAGTGGGTAAGCAGCTGATTGAAGTCTTGATGCTGCATAAAGGAATGAGCAAGGTCGATGCTTTTGAAGAAGCCGTAAAGATGCTCGATGCGGTTAAAATGCCGGAAGCAAGAAAACGCATGAACATGTATCCGCACGAATTTTCTGGTGGTATGCGCCAACGTGTGATGATCGCCATGGCATTACTTTGTCAGCCGAAATTATTGATAGCTGACGAGCCAACAACGGCGCTGGATGTGACCGTACAAGCACAGATTTTGACCTTGTTGAATGAACTTAAAAATGACTTCAACACCTCCATCATCATGATCACCCACGATTTGGGTGTGGTGGCAGGCTTATGCGACAAGGTGTTAGTGATGTACGCAGGGCAAACCATGGAATACGGCTCCACAGAAGATGTTTTCTATCAACCCACTCACCCTTACACCAGAGGCTTATTGCAAGCCATTCCACGATTGGACAGTGAAGGAGACATACTGACGACCATTCCTGGTAACCCGCCCAACCTGCTGAACTTACCTTCTGGTTGCCCATTCCATTCGCGCTGTGAATTTGCAGAAGAGCGCTGTGTGAAAGAAGCACCGACATTAGAAGAGTATCAAGTTGGAAAATTAAGGGCCTGTCATAAATCTGCCGATTGGGGAGTGGCATCATGAACGTACAAACCAGCAAAACACCCTTAATGGAAGTCAGCGATTTAAAGGTCCATTTTAATATCAAAGCAGATAATGCCTGGCCTTGGACCAAAGCCAAAGCACTGAAAGCCGTGGATGGGGTGAACCTGTCCATTTATCCTGGGGAAACCTTAGGTGTGGTGGGGGAATCCGGCTGTGGTAAATCCACCTTAGCACGCGCTTTGCTGCGCCTTGTACCCATTACCCAAGGAGATGTGGTGTGGTTAGGTGAGAATTTGACTGAGCTAGACAAGAAGCAAATGCGAGCGAAGCGCCAAGAATTGCAGATGATCTTCCAAGATCCATTGGCCTCACTGGATCCACGAATGACCGTTGGCGACATCATTGCCGAACCTCTGCATACTTTCCAACCTCAGTTGAGCAAACAGGAAGTAAAGCAGCAAGTACGTAAGATGATGGCCCGTGTTGGCTTGCTGCCTAACGTTATTAATCGCTATCCCCATGAATTTTCAGGTGGTCAGTGTCAGCGAATTGGCATTGCGCGAGCACTTATTTTGAAACCAAAGTTAGTGGTCTGTGACGAGCCTGTTTCTGCTCTGGATGTGTCGATTCAAGCTCAAGTTGTGAATCTATTGAAAGACTTACAGAAGGAAATGGGCTTATCGCTGGTGTTTATCGCTCACGATTTAAGTGTGGTAAAACACATTTCAGATCGTGTGTTAGTCATGTATCTTGGCAATGCCGTTGAACTGGCCGAAAAACATGACTTGTATGATAACCCTCAGCACCCTTATACCAAGGCGCTATTATCGGCCGTGCCGGTTCCAGATCCAAAAATAGAACGCAATAAGAGCATCCAGCTTCTGGCTGGGGATTTACCCTCTCCGATCAGTCCACCGTCTGGCTGCGTCTTCCGAACTCGTTGTCCTCATGCCAATGAACAATGTGCAGAACACAAACCACAGCTTAGCACCATTACCGATGACAGCTCGCATCAAGCAGCCTGCTCTAGGCTACTTGAGTTGGCTTAAAGCGGGTCAAAACTGGCTGCCATGGAAGGTAGCCAAGCCTCCTCAGTCCTTAAAAGACATGACGCAAACTGGCTTTTAAACAGCATTCTTGATAAGTTGATCATTGTGTCAATCACTTTCACTTAATGTCACTTTTCACCCGTTAGTAAGAGGCCAAATATGAACTCAGTCATCACCACACTTCTGATTTTCGTTGGCCTCACTTCCTTATCAAGCTTCGCCCTAGAACAACCGAATCAAAGAATCATACTGACAGTCGAAGGTGATTTCGAAAACACCAATGCTAAGCAAGCGGCCAATTTCGATCTCCCTATGTTAGCCGCCTTGCCACAATACTCTGTCACCACGAAAAATCCTTGGGCAAAAGGCGTCCACTCTTATCAGGGCTTTTCTGCAGTCGACTTACTGGAAACACTCAAAGCAAAAGGCACAATGTTAGAGGTCACAGCGCTAAACAAATACATGACCAAAGTGCCTGTTGAGGACTTTCAAACCAATGGTGCTATCTTCGCTACCCATCGTGACGGAGTACCAATGAGTATCCGTAATCTTGGGCCCATCATGGTGATTTACCCATTTGACCAAAATCCAGAGTTAAAGTCAGAGGTCTATTACGGCCGCTCCATTTGGCAAATCCGACACATCAAAATCGCCCCGTTGGCTGAGTAAGGAAGCTTGCCAATGTTAAAAGGACATAACTGGTTATCACGATTCAAACAATGGATGATGTACGGTTTTATTGTATTAATCATCGTCATCACCATCGCACTATTCGGCATCATTACTTACACCAGCGACAGCGCCAAACAAAATAGCCGCCGAGTGTTCGAAAGCGCCCTTTGGAATGCCCTACAATTACAAGTACAGACCTATCGCCTGCTAAATTATCTGGTACTTTTGAAAGCACCAGATCTTCCACTCAATGGCCAAGCCTATTTCGAATACGATTTGCTCATGAGTCGCATTGACTTACTGAGAGATGGCGAAGTGGGCACCTTGGTTAGGGAGTTTGAAGGTGGCAGAACAACGCGCTTATTAAACATCATGAACGGCGAGCTAGAATTGCTTAGCTTTCATATTAGCAAACTAGAAGAAGGGGATTTAAGTTACCTGCCCAGCCTTATTGACCGCATCCAAAAATTGGACCCTCAATTAAATGAATTTGTTGGCTTGGTAAACAATGGTAGTAATGCCTTCATTAACAATCAGCACCAGATTCTGCAGTCTAAACTGCATTACATTCAGCTGTTATCCATTGCGTTATTACTCTGTTTACTCTGCTTATGCTTTTTTATGGCCAAAAGCTTTTCTCAATTGAAATTTGCTCACGAACGTAACAAACAACTCAAAGCGGATATGCAAAACTCTCGCAGTGATAAAGCCGATTTATTAGGTTTTATTAACCAACAAGTTCGCCCCCCAATCAATGCGATATTGGGTACAGCAAAAACCCTCAATCAGTCATCTCAAAAGGTGCCTGAGGCCCTAACCAAACACATTGAAGAGTCAGGACAGCAATTGCTGCATACCATTGAAATGCTTTCTGACCTATCACTCTTAGAAGCGCAAAAACTCAGCCTCCAACCAACTACCGACGATTTAAAGGCACAAATGGAAGCCTTTGTTGAATTAACTGAAGCGCAAATGTCACGCAAAAACTTAGCCTGTGCGTTATACATTGATCCAGCCTTACCTGACTCTATACATTTGGATTTTGGGCGCTTTAAAGAAATTGTCTTAGCCTTGTTACAAAATGCGATTGCTCATTGTCCTGCAGGCAGTATCAGCATTCAGTTGCGACCTTCGGCCTTGGCCGCACCAACTGTCCTGTTACCAGATGGTACTTATGAGACGCGTGTGATGCAGTTGGCCATACGAGATACTGGCTTAGGCATGCCCAACAACCTGCAGCAAAGCCTACGGGTTAACCCTAACCTACCAAACCAAAAAGACAGCCCAGATGCCAATACCGTCGGTTTAGACTTGGCCTTATGCCACAAGCTCATCTATTTAATGAAGGGCGAAATGCACTTTTCCTGTGTCGAAAATGAAGGTTGTGAGTTCTGGATCGATTTACCCTTTTATATTCCAGCAGGACAAGGCTTTCCTATTCCCAAAGAGCCAATTATGCCATCGTCTCAATCGCAAAAGACGGCATTGATTCTTGAACAAGACATGAATTTGGCCAAAATCATTGAGCTACAGCTAACCAGCTCTAACATTAAGGTTAGCCTAGCCCAAGAAGACGATGGACACAGTTCATTCGATCAGTATGACCTGATTCTCTTAGGGAAATTCTCAGGTTTAGACAGTCATTTAGAAGAACGTCTACTAGACTGTATTAAGACAGGCACTACCCTATGGAGCTATCAATCACTAGACTTTAGGCACACCTCATTAGACCCTAAAGCACTCTCCTTCCCTCTAACACAAAGGAAGTTATCACCACTGATCAAGGCTTTATTTTTAGATCAACCAACACAGAAGGACAGCAAATGATAGACAAGGCCTACCTAGACTCCCTGACCGAATTACTGGGAAAAAGTACTGTCAATCAGATTCGTCTTGAGTATGTTCAAGACAGTTCCAGTAAATTAGATCAATTATTGAGTGCATGGGATAATCGGGATTTCGAGGCACTAAAACAGATCAGTCACTCCTTAAAATCGGCCAGTCTGAACATGGCAGCTAAACAGTTTGCTGGACAATGTGAGATCATAGAAAAGTCTGCAGAGAAAAAAGACGAAGCACCGATTCAAAATGCTATTGAGCATGTTTCAGATCTTCATAAAGAGACATTAATGGCGCTTTCCGGCTACTTTTCCATGCTCAAATAACATCGACTTCAATCTCCACAAGCGGTTATTTCACTAACAACTAGATGGACCACTGAATAGTCGTGGCTTGCAAGAAAGTCGCCAGTAACGCTTCAATTCCAGCCTGATCAATCTCAGAAAATCGATCGACACTAGGGCTATCAATATCAAACACACCAAACAATTTCTCGCCAACGAATAACGGCACAACCAGTTCAGACGCTGATGCCGCATCACAGGCAATGTGACCTTCAAACTCATGAACATTCGCAATTCGTTGAGTGGTCGCCGTCATCGCAGCTTTACCACATACTCCTCGACCAAAAGGAATGCGTGTACAAGCGACTTTGCCGACATAAGGGCCAAGCACCAACTCGTTATCACGAGCAAAGTAAAAACCCGCCCAATTCAAATCATTAAGAGTCTGCATGATAAATGCCGAAAACTGAGCGGCATTACATATAAAATCGGTTTCACCGGCCAATAAAGCGGCTAACTGCTCATTTAAACTTTGATAATAATGTTCTGAGGATTCAGAGAAAGAAGTATCTGGGGTAAACATCTGTGCCCAACCAATCAAAAAGAAAAGCTGATGGTAGCAAATGATGCGGCAGAGCTAAATGCGATAAAGTAGATAAACTCTGGTCTCCATAACAGAAGACCAGAGTTTGAAAGGCTTATGCGTCTTTGACTTCACCCGCCAAATCGTTCACATGTACGTGACGAACATCGACCCCTTTCACCATGAAAATCAAATGCTGACAGGTATGACGGGCATGGTCGCCAATTCGCTCAAGAGAACGAAGCACCCAAATAACATTGATCACGCGAGAGATACTACGCGGATCTTCCATCATGTAAGTCACCAAAGAACGCAATGCTGTATTGTATTCTTGATCAACGGCACGGTCTTGTTTGGCCACTTTAATCGCCGTATCAATATCAAGACGAGCGTAGGCATCTAACGCATCGTGAATCATACGTGACACCATTTGACCAATACGGTTAATCTCCACATAACCACGTGGTGACTCACCTTCATTAATCAAATTTAGGGTCAAGTTGGCAATTTTCTTTGCTTCGTCGCCCATACGCTCCAATTCACTCACGGCCTTACTGATCGATAAGATCATACGTAAGTCCGATGCCGCAGGTTGACGCTTAGCTAGAATGCGTGTGCACTCTTCATCAATCAAGCCGTCTAACTGGTTCACGGTTGTATCTTTGTCTTTCACGTCTTCCGCTAGCGAGCCATTCGCGTCTAACAGTGCTTGAATCGAGTCTTGAACTTGATTTTCTACCACGCCACCCATGGTCAAAAAGTGCTGGCGAAGCTGTTCAAGCTCATTATTAAACTGCTGAGAAATATGATCTGTTGTTAATTCTTGCATGATAAATCCTCCACCTAGCCGTAGCGTCCTGTGATGTAATCTTCCGTTTGTTGCTTACTAGGATTAGTAAACAGCGTATTGGTATCACCAAACTCAATCAAATCACCCAAGTACATAAACGCAGTATAATCCGATACACGCGCCGCTTGCTGCATGTTGTGCGTTACGATGGCGATGGTGAAGTCTTTTTTCAATTCGTGGATCAGTTCTTCAATCTTCAAGGTTGAGATAGGGTCCAACGCGGAAGCAGGCTCATCCAACAAGAGTACTTCTGGTTTCACCGCAACAGTACGGGCAATGACCAAACGCTGTTGCTGACCACCTGACATACCCAATGCACTTTCATGCAAACGGTCTTTTACTTCGTCCCACAATGCCGCTGAGCGCAATGCCCACTCAACCGTTTCATCCAAAATACGCTTTTTATTGATGCCTTGGATACGAAGACCGTAGGCCACATTCTCATAAATGCTTTTAGGAAATGGGTTTGGCTTTTGGAATACCATACCAACACGACGGCGCAGTTCCGCAACGTCTGTGCCTTTCGCATAAATGTTTTGATCGTGTAGATTAATCTCACCCGTAATACGGCAGCTGTCTACAAGATCATTCATACGGTTAAAACAACGCAACAAGGTGGACTTACCACAACCTGAAGGCCCGATAAAAGCGGTCACTTTCTTTTCAGGGATGATCATATCGATCCCTTTCAACGCTTCTTTTTCGCCATAAAAAAGGTGTAAATCATTCACCGAAAGACAAACGGATTCATCTTCAATACGCAAAGCCTGTTGGCTGCGTTGCATCGCTGAAATATCAATTGAGTGTGTTTTTACGTCGCTCATAATAATCTCTTCTCCGCCGCTTACATTTCCAGCGATTTGTATTTTTCACGTAGGTGGTTACGAATGGTCACTGCTGCTAAGTTCAACAGTGCAATCACCACTACCAACAATAGGGCCGTTGCGTACACTAATGGACGTGCCGCTTCCACATTTGGACTTTGGAAACCCACATCGTAGATATGGAAACCAAGGTGCATAAACTTCTGATCTAAATGAATGTATGGGTAATTACCATCTAATGGCAATGACGGTGCTAGTTTCACCACGCCCACCAACATCAATGGTGCCACTTCGCCCGCGGCACGAGCCACCGCCAAGATCACCCCTGTCATAATCGCAGGGCTGGCCATTGGCAAAATGACACGCCATAAGGTTTCGGCTTTGGTCGCACCTAAAGCCAAGCTACCTTCACGCACATTGCGTGGAATACGTGACAAGCCTTCTTCCGTCGCTACGATAACAACCGGCACAGTCAGCAAGGCCAAGGTAATAGACGCCCACATTAGGCCACCTGTACCGAAGGTTGGTGACGGTAACGCTTCTGGGAAGAACGCTTGGTCAATGCCGGAACCTAGGAAGTAAATAAAGAAGCCCAGACCAAAGACACCATATACAATCGATGGCACACCTGCCAGGTTGTTTACCGCGATTCGAATAATACGCGTCAACGCACCTTGTTTTGCATATTCACGCAAGTAAACCGCTGCCACAACACCAAATGGCGTTACCAAGACTGTCATCAGTAATACCATCATTACCGTACCGAAAATCGCTGGGAAAACCCCCCCTTCGGTATTGGCTTCACGTGGCTCTGCTGATAAGAACTCGCCTAACTTCGCAAAGTAAAACGCCATCTTCTGACCGAAGTTCATCGCATTGGCACGGTAAGCTCGAACGATTTTTGCAACGGGAAGCTCATGGACTGTACCGTCCATTGCTTGCACGACAAAAGTGTCGCGATTAATTTTCGCGTACAGGTCAATCAAGCTCTGTTGCAGCTGCTTGTATTCTTCATCATATTGACTGCGTTCAACAGCCAGATCCGCTACTGCAGCAGGCGTAAGCTCACCATTTAGCTCCAAGCGACGCTGTTCTAAACGAATGCGTTCAAGGCCATAGTTAATCTTACCAATGTCGCCTTTTTCGATTTCATGAATTTCATCGAAAATGTCTGTCGCGCGATCAATACTGCTTTCAAATGCAGCCCAAGTAGCTAACGCTGACTCAGTAGGTGTCGTATCATTCGTTTCAGACACCACTTGGCCATCTTGTTTTACTGACTTCAAATAGCCGTACAAGTTACCCCATTCATGACGCTCAGCGGTAAACAGCATTTCTGGACGCTTCACATCAGTTAGGTACTCATCGATCACCCAACGGAAATCAGAACCGTATATGTCACGGTTACCGGTTTTCATCAGAGTACGTTGCATCAGTTGATGATGATCAGGAATATCAATCCCTGCTTCGCGTAACTGAGCAGCAGGTACCTCAACACTTTCAACACGTTCTGCGACTATGTTGTAAGCTTGAGTGCCAGGCAGTTCGTAACGCGCTTCCACCACATCGGCTGGCCAAAAGTGACCAAGACCACGCACCGCGATCAATAATAACAAGCCAATGACCATAATAACGGAAATGGCTACCGCACCCGCATTAAGCCAAACCCAAGGATCACCGGATTTAACCCATTCAGATACGGACTTTTTCTTCATTTTCATATCAGTACTCATTATAGCGACCCGTATTTTTTGCGTAGGTGCTGACGCACGGTTTCAGCGACTGTGTTTACCACGAAGGTAAAGATAAAGAGCACAAACGCCGCCAAGAACAAGATACGATAGTGTGAGCTACCCACCTCAGATTCCGGTACTTCTACCGCCAAGTTGGCTGCCAAAGTACGCATACCTTCAAAGATATTCATGTCCATAATTGGGGTATTACCCGTTGCCATAAGTACAATCATCGTCTCACCAACAGCACGACCCATACCAATCATTACTGCAGAGAAAATACCTGGACTAGCCGTTGGTAGTACCACTCGAACCATGGTTTGCCAGTAAGTTGCACCCAATGCCAAAGACCCTTGAGTTAACGCTTTCGGCACACTGAAAATGGCATCTTCGGTAATCGAGAAGATAGTCGGAATAACCGCAAAGCCCATTGCGAAACCCACTACCAAGGCATTACGTTGGTCAAAGGTAATCCCAAGGTCGTTGGTAATCCAACCTCGAATATTGCCATCAAAGAAGTTCAACTCAATTGCCGGACTCAATGCCAAACAGCCCCAAGCAAGGAACACGATGACAGGAATCAACAGCAATGGTTGCCAACCTTCTGGCACCAACCAACGAATGTTTTGCGGCAAGCGAGACCAAAGGTAAGCAAACAGTAGAATACCCAAAGGTAATACCACCAGCACACTAAAGGTCGCCGCTAGGTTTTCTTCCAAGAAAGGAGCAAAGAACAAACCTGCTAAGAAGCCCAAGATAACGGTCGGCAAAGCCTCCATCAGCTCGATCACAGGCTTAACTTTACGACGCAAGGCTGGCGCCATGAAATAAGCAGTATAAATAGCACCACAAATAGCTAATGGCACCGCCATTAACATGGCATAGAAGGCCGCTTTTAATGTACCAAAGGCCAATGGCATCAAACTGTACTTAGGTTCGAAGTCGTTGTTTGCCGCAGAAGACTGCCAAGTATAAGTAGGTTCTTGATAACCCTCATACCAGACTTTACCCCAGATAGACGACCAAGAGACTTCAGGGTGCTCATTGTCTACATAGAAGAAATGCAAACCTTTACTGTCTTCCAGTAGTAAGCCATTAGCGCGAGGTGCAAAGCTGATCAGCTTCGCTGTCTCATCACTCAACTTCTCATCAATCACCTGACGAGTAGAGGTGGCGTTATAAATGGCGACCACACCACGATCGTCTAAGGTAGCAAAGCCCTTACGACGTTGTTCCATGGCGACATTTACTAATGAAACTGGTTGTTTAATGTCGCGGATAAAGGTCAGCTTTTCTTCATTCGTGTCATTGTTACGAACATTAAACCACTGACTTACGCGACCGGTAGAATCCGCCACCATGATAGATGACTGACCAAGTAAGTAGCTCATCGATACCAATTTGGCATCACCACTTAGTAACGCAATATTGTCTTTTAAACGAATGTCGCTGAAATCACGTAGATCAAATTCGCTTAGTTCACCAGAGTGAGTCGCCACATAAAGATAGCGTTGATCACCACTAATCAGAAGGCTGGTTACTTCTGCTACAAAAGGAAGCGGCTCTCGCTGTTCGCTCAATTCCATTTCTTCTGTGATGAAGTTAACGTCTTTGGTTACCTTGGTTACAGCACTCTGGTTTGCACCAATGGCTGCTAACGTAAAGCTTTCATCACCGTCTCTAAAAGACAACTGTTGAATCGGGAAATCAGCAACATCAATCGCGTCTTTACCATATGGGTATTCAACAACAGGGGTGATTTTACGTTTGCCATCTGGGTAAGTGATTCGATAAACGTGTTTCGAAATGATGACCTTACCGTCTTCGTAAGCAAAGGCGAGTAATTGACTGGTATCAGATTCCACCGCAAAAGCCGTTACTTTTTCAGCTCTTGGGTTTTCTACCATTTTTATGACGCTACCATCGGCGACGGAAAAGAATACTATGCTGCCGTTACTCGCAACACGCATCCCTACTTCAGCTTGCTCTTCGGTGGTCAAATATAGACTTTCACCTTGATCTGCCGCAGGTAAGCTATAGTTCGCTTTTGGTTCAATGGAAGCGCTTGAGAACAAAGGCGCAACTTCATAAAGTAAGTAGAAGCAGATCAAAAGAACAGCGAGAATGACACTGCTGCCTCCGACTGCGATACCCATTCCAGCCATACGGTCTTTCAGGGCGCGAATTTTACGATGACGCTTTAATGCTGGTGTATCAAAATCCAGCTCCGGCATCTGATGGTCAGTTGATTTAGTCATCCGCATTCATCTTTTTGTGTGACATTTTTGTGACAGCTTATGAAACAGAGAAAAGTAGGAGAGCGTTTCTGCCCTCCTACTTTTAATTCTCATTTCATAAGCTCGTTATAGCAACGGCTTATTTAATACCCAAAGTTTGTAGGTATTTGTTAGCCACTTTCGCTGGTAGTGGAACGTAGCCGTCTTTCACAACCACTTCTTGTCCCATTTTAGAAAGTACCATCTTAACGAACTCACGCTCTAGTGGAGCAAGTGGTTTGTTTGGCGCTTTGTTTACGTAAACGTATAGGAAGCGAGACAGTGGGTACTTAGCAGTTGCTGCATTTGCAGGTGTTGCTTCAACGTAGTTACCACCTTCTTTCTTCGCTAAAGGAAGAGCACGTACTGAAGATGTTTTGTAACCGATACCAGAGTAACCGATACCGTTAAGAGACGTTGAAACAGACTGTACAACTGAAGCCGAACCTGGCTGCTCGTTTACAGAGTTTTTGTAGTCACCTTTGAACAAAGCGTTAGATTTGAAGTAACCGTAAGTACCAGATACTGAGTTACGACCGAACAATTGAATGTCACGGTTCGCCCAAGCACCTGTTAGGCCAGCTTTACCCCAGTTAGTGATGTCTTCTTTGTGACCACCTTTACGAGTAGAAGAGAAAATCGCATCTACTTCAGGAAGAGACAAACCTTTGATTGGGTTATCTTTGTGTACGAATACCGCTAGAGCATCAATCGCAACTGGAATAGCAGTTGGCTTGTAACCGTATTTTTTCTCGAAAGCTGCTACTTCTTTGTCTTTCATTTTACGAGACATTGGACCGAAGTTAGACGTACCTTCAGTCAACGCTGGTGGCGCAGTTGAAGAACCAGCTGCTTGGATTTGGATGTTAACATTTGGGTATAGGCGCTTGTAATCCTCAGCCCACAATGTCATCAAGTTAGCCAATGTGTCAGAGCCAACACTTGAAATGTTACCAGAAACGCCACTTGCTTTGCTGTAAGACATCAAATTTGGATCAACATCTGCAACAGCGTTAACAGAAACGCCCATTGCTGCTGTTACTGCTAGACCTGCAACTAGTTTTTTCATCACATAAACCTCAGTGGTTGTAATCAAATATTTATGAGCAACTGCCCATAGCTCGTTCGATGCTGTTAACTATAAAAGGCAAATATGACAAAAATGTTAAAGATTGAAATATTTCAAAGTTTTTCATCGCAAAGCGTCAATATTCATTAAAGGCTCAGTGATAGAAGCCCGATCCAGTTTTGATCAACACAAGCTTTGTAAATCACTCACTTTATAGTGGGTATTCCTCATTCCTAGCGGTAAAAAGGCCATTCATATTCCCAAGCGATACGTTATCCAATAGACTAACGGTCGGATTTTTCCTGTGGGGGAAGCATCCGACAATAATGATTAAAAAAACTGTGGGTATTTTAATGTTTAACAAACTAATCTGCTTGGCTGAGGCCATTTCCCAATACACGGGGAAATGCGTTGCTTGGCTCACATTGATGATGATGCTACTTACCTGCCTCATCGTGCTACTACGCTATGGTTTTGGTATTGGCTCCATTGCATTACAAGAATCGGTTCTCTATTTTCATGCTCTGGTCTTTATGTTGGGCGCGGCCTATACCTTTAAAGAAGACGAACACGTTCGAGTGGATGTGTTTTACCGCGACTTCTCTGCCACCAAAAAAGCCTGGGTCAACCTGATCGGCGGGGTTTTCTTCCTGTTACCTTTTACTCTGTATACCGCATACTTAAGCCTAGAATATGTTGGCGCTTCTTGGCGTGTATTAGAAACCTCCCAAGAGCCTGGTGGCTTACCCTTCGTTTATCTGCTTAAAACCCTGATTCCTTTAATGATGGTTAGCCTCATCATTCAAGGCATGGCCGATATTTTAAAAAATCTTGGCGTTATTACTGCCGCTCGCGCTGCTCAGAGGACTTAACCCATGGCTGAATTTTTACCTTTATGGCTGTTTGCAGGCGTTTGTGTTTGCTTATTATTCGGCTACCCAGTGGCATTTTCTCTTGGCGGCACGGCCTTAATTTTCGCCGCGTTTGGCTCATTATTTGGGACGTTTGATGGCGTATTCCTAGAAGCCCTACCAAACCGTTTATTCGGTATTGTTCGTAACGAAACCCTCATTGCCGTGCCCTTATTCGTGTTAATGGGCGTGCTCTTGGAAAAATCCAAACTTGCCGAACGCCTTTTGGAGTCCATGGCCATGCTGTTTGGCACCATGCGCGGCGGCTTAGGTATTTCCGTTATTCTTGTCGGTATGTTGTTGGCCGCCAGTACCGGGATTGTAGGGGCTACCGTGGTCACTATGGGGATGATTTCATTACCTACCATGTTACGTCGTGGTTATGATCCAGCGCTTGCAACCGGGACCATTTGTGCAACCGGCACACTTGGACAAATAATCCCACCATCCATTGCCTTAGTATTACTGGGCGACGTAATGTCCAATGCTTTCCAAAAAGCTCAGCTGGAGATGGGGATCTTCTCACCTAAAACCATTTCCGTCGGCGATTTGTTTGTTGGTGCCTTAATTCCAGGTCTCATCCTGGTCGCTTTCTACATTTTGTACGTCATCATCGTTGCTTGGCTACAGCCTCATAAAGCCCCAGCGGTGCCACGAGAAGAATTGCGCAGCGGCTCAACTGAACCACTGGCACTGCAACTGTTCAAAGGCTTATTGCCACCACTGATTCTGATTTTTGCCGTACTGGGTTCCATCCTAACCGGTATAGCGACCCCAACCGAAGCGGCAGGCGTTGGTGCACTAGGCGCGGCTTTACTGGCGTGGGCAAGTGGTAAATTGAGTCTACAAACATTAAAAGAAGCCGTATATTCCACCACGAAAGTCACCTGTATGGTCTTTATGATCTTGATCGGTGCCTCGTTATTTTCATTGGTGTTCCGCGGTTTCGGTGGTGAAGAACTGATTCAAGACTTCTTCTCTCAACTGCCTGGTGGCGTTGTTGGTGCCATGATTGTGGTGATGTTATTGATGTTCTTCCTAGGCTTCATCCTAGACTTCATCGAAATCACCTTCGTTGTTGTGCCGATCGTAGCGCCTGTGCTGTTGGCGATGGGACTTGATCCGGTATGGCTTGGTATTATGATGGCCATTAACCTACAAACCTCATTCTTAACACCACCATTTGGTTTCGCCCTCTTCTATTTACGTGGTGTGGCGCCACCAGAAGTCAAAACGCAATCCATTTACAAAGGGGTTTTGCCATTTATCATCATCCAGTTGGTCGTCCTGCTGATGCTGTCAATCTGGCCTGACCTTGCTACTTGGTTACCTGAACAAGTCTATGCAGACTGAGGATAGTTTTATGAAAGCAATGCAAATTCAAGAATACGGTCCTGCCAGCGCTCTTGCTTTGACAGAGGCTCCACAACCCACGCCAGCGGCTGACCAAGTTTTGGTGAAAGTCGGTGCCGCTGGGGTGAACCCTGTCGATACCTATATTCGTTCAGGCACGAATAATTACACTGCAAACTTCCCTCATACACCGGGCAGTGATGGTGCAGGCACCATTATTGCCATCGGTAGTGATGTCACCGAGTTTGCAGTAGGACAACGGGTTTACTTTAGCCGCAACTTAAGCGGCTCTTCGGCAGAGTATTGTGTTTGTGCGACAACACATACCTACCCATTAGCGGATGCGTTGAGTTTCGAAGAAGGCGCTTGTGTTGGCATTCCTTATACGACGGCGCATCGCGCGTTATTTGGTCGAGCCAATGCCAAAACTGGCGATAAAGTACTGGTACACGGCGCCACAGGGGCCGTTGGTATCGCAACGGTTCAACTGGCTCTTGCAGCAGGTATGGATGTGGTTGCCAGTACAGGTACGGAAGACGGCGCCAAACTGTTGCGTGAGCAAGGTGTTGAAACCGTTATCATGCACAATGAAGCCGATCACTTGGCACCTTTTCAGTCTTTGCCAACTGGTTTCGATGTCATCATTGAAATGTTGGCAAACCACAATTTAGATCAAGATTTAAAAGCGCTGACCTTTGGTGGTCGAGTTGCGGTGGTCGGAAACCGTGGTACGGTCGAAATCAATCCACGTGACTTAATGGCACGTGATGCCGCAGTATTTGGTGTTGCACTTGCCAACGTCAAACCTGCCGAGCTGGCATTGATTGCCAAAGCACTTAAACCTTTGTTTGAAAAAGGTGTGTTGAAACCAGTGATTCGCCGAACCTATGAACTCACTGAGCTAGCCCAAGCTCATGAAGATGTTCTCAAGTCAGGCGCCTTAGGAAACCTTGTTGTCCGAGTAAGCTAAGTTAACCGGCGCAAAATCCATAACGGCGTGGTCAATTGACCACGCCGTTTTTTTTATTGTCGTTTTTTCGACGGAAAAGGATGAAAAATGCGCCATCTCCCAAAAAAACACTCTGTCAAAGCCAATCCAACAGGGCTATACTTCTTTCTTTACTTAAATCCTATAGGTGAATTTTGACCTCGTCTGAATCCGATGTATTTAGCCTCCCAAATGAAGCGGATGCCCACGACCACGACTACCATCAATTGGTAATTGTGTTAGACGGCAATACGGACTTCGACATCCAGGGAAAAGGCAAAGAACTGCATTCAGGTGAAGGCTGTATTTTACCCTCGGCCAATTCCCATGCTTTCGCAGGACTGGGTGAAAACCGCATCATGGTGGTCAATCTGCCAGTCCCCCCACAAAAAAGCATTACCGATGAAGAGTACGAGATCGTCTCGCGTATTTTTGACCAAGCGGCTTATTTCGAGCTCAGTCCACGTCTGCAAATTTTAGCGTCAGCCTTATCAGGGGAATTACAACAGTACCCAGATGACCCAATTTTAGCCCGTGCCTGTGGCAATACCTTACTAAGCGCCATTCGCCATCAGGTTAACAGCAAAGATGTACGTACTCGTGGTAACCAGTTGGACATCGATAAACTGGACCAATTCATTGAGCTTAACCTGTCTCGTAAAGTGCACATTGATCAACTGGCGAATTTCTGTTTCCTCAGTGTCAGTCAATTCCATGAACGCTTTAAAGATCGCACCGGCATGACGCCTCACCAATATTTGATGCGTAAACGTCTAGAACGAGCCCAAACCTTACTACAAGAAGGCTTTCCACCGATTCAGGTGGCCGAAATGTGCGGTTTCTCCAGCCAAAGTGCGATGACCAATATTTTTTCGCAAACCCTCGGCATCACTCCCTTGCGTTATCAAAAGCAATTTAGCGTTCGATAATAGACAAACTGTCTTTTTCTTCTATCTTTAAGAAGGTGACAGGCAGGTTTCTTTTTTACGCTATATCCCTCATAAAAACCGAACTTGTAGGCAAAATACCCTATCGTCGCCCATGAGCCGGATTTTCTTATAAAAAAAAACGATTTTTTCGAAAGACAGTTTCCCCCTTCTGTCACTAAAGTGTGCCCATTATCCAGACATGCGCTTTGCTGACTTAGGGATGCAAGTCAATCGCAAGGTGTTATGTGCTCTATCACAATGTGCGGCCGTCAAATTAACACGAGATTTATTGCTGCCCGCGGGAGAATACAACCATGTTTAAAGCGATTGAGGTATTACAACCTAACTTCATTCAGAAGCCACTCAATGAGTTGTGGCAGCTCATATCCCCTCTTTACAAAGCGGACGAAGAAAGCTGGTTAAAAGAGCTTTTGCCTTTGGCAAAACCCACGGAGACAGAGCTGGCGAGTCATACTGATGCCGCTTCTAAATTGATCGCAGAAGTGCGTAAAGATGACGACAGCATGTCCATGATTGATGCCCTACTGCTGGAATACAGTCTGGATACGAAAGAAGGCATCTTGTTAATGTGCCTTGCTGAAGCACTAATGCGCGTGCCTGACAAAGAAACCGCGGACGCCTTCATCAAAGACAGATTAAGTGTTGCCGACTGGGCTTCTCACGCTCAAAACTCAGACTCCTTCTTTGTTAATGCATCCACTTGGGGTCTGCTGCTCACGGGTAAAATCGTCACCATGGATGAGCGCCAAGATGGCACACCTGCTAACCTAGTGAATCGCATGGTTAATCGAGTGTCAGAGCCTGTTATCCGTAAAGCCATGAACCAAGCCATGAAAATCATGGGACATCAATTTGTCCTAGGTCGCAGCATCAAGGAAGCACTGTCTCGTGGTAAAAGCTATCGTGATAAAGGCTATACCTATTCTTTCGATATGTTGGGTGAAGCCGCGTTAACCGCTGACGACGCTCAAAAATACTTACGCTCATATGAGCAAGCCGTTGAATCCGTTGGTAAAGACACTTACAACAAGGGTCATCGTCCAACCATCTCGATTAAACTATCGGCTCTTCACCCTCGCTATGAAGTGGGTAACAAAGAACGCGTGATGAGCGAGCTGTTCGACAGTGTCAAAGGCTTAATCGCCAAAGCACGTGCGCTTAACGTTGGTATCACCATAGACGCCGAAGAAGCAGACCGCTTGGAACTTTCCCTACATTTGTTCGAAAAGCTTTACCGTGATGAAGTATCACAAGGTTGGGGACTATTTGGTTTGGTCGTTCAGGCCTACTCTAAGCGCGCTCTACCTGTGCTAGCTTGGCTTGCAGCCTTGGCCAAAGAACAAGGCGATCGTATTCCTGTACGCCTTGTAAAAGGCGCTTACTGGGATTCTGAGATCAAACTGTGCCAACAGCGCGGCATTGATGGATACCCTGTGTACACTCGTAAAGAGGCGACCGATGTTTCTTACCTTGCTTGTGCCCACTTCCTATTGAGTGAACACACTCGTGCCAACATCTTCCCACAATTTGCTAGCCATAATGCACATACTATTGCGACCATCAGTTGTTTAGCTAAGCAGCTTGGTGCCCAAAATGACGAGTTTGAATTCCAACGTCTACACGGTATGGGCGACGCTTTATACAATCACCTAATCAAAGAAAATGATTTGTGTGTGCGCATTTATGCCCCAGTAGGCAGCCACAAAGACTTGCTACCTTACCTAGTACGTCGCTTATTGGAAAATGGTGCGAACAGCTCCTTCGTTCACCGTTTGATTGACGCCAGCTACCCAATTGAAGACCTGGTACATCACCCAGTGACAACATTGGAAAGCCGTCAATCTTTGGCCAACCCTCATATTAATTTGCCTAGCAAATTGTTTGCGGATCGAAAAAACTCTTTTGGACCAAACATAGAGATCGAATCAGACTGGCGCCCTTTCAAAGCACAGATTGATACCTTCATGGGACAAGATACACAATGGCGAGCTTACCCTATTGTTGGTGGTGAGAAAGTCGAAACCGGACAAACACACGCCATCAAGAGCCCATACGACCACAGCCAAGCGGTTGGTGAGATTGATTGGGCAGACCAAACAACCGTGGCTAAAGCCATTGATTTAGCGCAAGCGGCCTTCCCTGCTTGGTCCGCGCGACCAGCCTCAGAACGAGCCGATTGCCTAGATAAAATGGCCGACCTCATGGAAGAAAATTACCCTGAATTGATGGCGCTTTGTCATCGTGAAGCGGGTAAAACCATTCAGGACAGCATTGACGAAGTTCGCGAAGCCGTGGATTTCTGTCGTTACTATGCGCAACAGGCTCGTAGCAACTTTGCGGAACCACATAAATACACGGACTTCCTAGGCCAAGAAAAACTGGCACAGTTGAAAGGACGTGGGGTGTTTACCTGCATCAGCCCATGGAACTTCCCGTTGGCCATTTTCACCGGCCAAGTGGTTGCCGCGCTCGTCGTTGGTAACACAGTCGTTGCTAAACCAGCAGAGCAAACCAGCTTAATCGCAGTACGTGCAATCGAATTGTTGCATCAAGCTGGCGTTCCAGGCGATGTTTTACACCTGTTACCAGGTGACGGTGCCAGCGTAGGTGCTCCTTTAACCAACGATAAGCGCATTGCTGGTTTGGCGTTCACAGGCTCTACTGGTACCGCGCAATTAATCAACCGCACCCTAGCCGCACGTGATGTTGCACCTGTGCCGGTAATTGCTGAGACCGGCGGTCAAAATGCCATGCTCATTGACTCAACGTCTTTACCAGAGCAAGTGGTTCGTGATGCAGTACGTTCGGCCTTTGCTTCAGCAGGTCAGCGTTGTTCTGCTTTACGTGTGATGTTTGTTCAAGAGGACATTGCCGATCGCGTGATTCCAATGATCAAAGGCGCGATGCAAGAACAGAGTGTTGGCTTGCCTTACCTGCATAGCACCGATGTGGGCCCTGTGATTGACGAAAAAGCACAGACGATGTTGCTTGAGCACATTGAGCACATGACCAAGGTTGGCAAACTGATCGCACAG
Organism: Marinomonas aquiplantarum; assembly: GCF_003314975.1. Lineage (GTDB taxonomy): Bacteria > Pseudomonadota > Gammaproteobacteria > Pseudomonadales > Marinomonadaceae > Marinomonas > Marinomonas aquiplantarum. Next base: position 586,706 of record NZ_QNRF01000001.1, on the reverse strand, counting down.
ACTGAATTACCAGACCTTGCGAATAAAGGTACCTTTGTGCCACCAACGGCCTTTGAGATCGACAGCATTGATCAATTAACCGATGAGAAGTTTGGTCCTATATTGCACGTAGTACGCTACAAAGCACGTGATCTGAACAAAATCATCGACACCATCAACCAATCTGGTTTTGGTTTGACTATGGGCGTACACAGCCGCAACGAGACCACGTGTGCGCGTATCGCGAATCGCGCTCGTGTCGGCAACCTATACATTAACCGTGACCAAGTCGGTGCCGTGGTTGGCGTACAACCATTTGGTGGCCAAGGCTTATCTGGTACAGGACCAAAAGCAGGCGGACCTCACTACCTACAACGTTTCGCGACAGAACAAGACCTTTAAGGGGAGACAGACATGACAATCGTAAAACCTATTCAAATTCAGGTCGCGCAAGCTGTGTTGGAAAAATGGGATATGTTGGGTGTTCATGGCCGTGCAGAGAAATTGCTGCAAAGCCTATATGCCTTTACTGCCGAGCAAAAACAAATGGCGACTTGGCAGATTGAAAATGCCCGTAAAGAAATCGCTGAAACTCGCATCATGCCAGGACCAACAGGTGAAAGTAACGAACTTTCTAACCAAGGCCGAGGCGCTTTTTTGTGCTATTCCGAGATCGCGTCGGATAAAGCAAACGTGGGTTTGGTTGGACAAGTTTTTACCGCGTTAATCGCTGGTAATCCCGTCATTACGGTTGGCCCAGAAGGTCAGCAAATTATGGATTATATTGCGCCTTTTGTCCCTGAAGGGGTAATTCAAAACATTGCCGAGTCCGCTAAAGATTCACTCATTGAAGCAGACGATTTGGCTGGCGTGGCAGTATTGTGTGAACCAGCACAAGCCATGGTATTGAATAAAACACTCGCTGCAAAATCTGGACTTATTTGTCAGTTAGTTGCAGAGACAGAGAGCGAAAAACTGTCTACCATCGCCAAGCCGCATTACATACTGCGCTTTGTGACAGAACGCACCGTGTCAAACAACACGACGGCGATTGGTGGTAATGCCACTCTATTAGAACTGGGTAGCATGAACGACTAAACGGCCGTTGATCTTTGGTCCTGCCTTACTGAGCAAAAACAAAAACGCCTTTTGTCTAAGACAAAAGGCGTTTTTTATGCGTTTACGTTTTGTAAACGCACTTTTTATCAACTCGGTGATACTTAATCAATTTCACGAGCATTGATGTAAGCACGCTCAGAGACTTCATGCCATGCTCGAACTTTGCTACCAAAGTCTTTGAAGGAGTCATATACCTTTTGACTCATTGGATCCGCTGCCGCTACTTCTTCTAACGTTTCCGCAGATGCTTTCTTCAAAGCAGACAACACATCTTCAGGGAAAGGTTTCAAAGAAACATTGTGATCATTCACTAAGGTTTGTAATGCAGAGTTGTTCAACGCGGTAAATTCATCCAACATTTCTGCATTGGCCTGACGAGCTGCTGCACGAACGATCAACTGCAAATCTTTCGGTAGGGCCTCAAACGCTTCTTTGTTAAAGATGGCTTCCATAGTAGAACCTGGCTCATGCCAACCTGGGTAGTAGTAGTATTTCGCTGCTTTGTACAAACCAAAGGCTAGATCATTGTATGGACCAACAAATTCGGTCGCATCAATCGCACCCGTTTGCAAGGAAGTGAAGATTTCACCACCAGGTAGGTTAACCGGAATACCCCCAACTTTTTTCAAGACTTCGCCACCCAAACCAGGGATACGCATTTTCAAGCCTTGGAAGTCTTCTAGCGAGTTGATTTCTTTGTTGAACCAACCACCCATTTGTACGCCTGTGTTACCGGCCGCCATAGGGATTAGGTTAAAAGGTTCGTAAATTTCTTCCCACAGAGCTAAACCTCCACCATGATGAATCCAAGAGTTGATTTCTTGTGCAGTGAAACCAAAAGGAACCGCGGTGAAAAACTGTGCGGCTGGGGCTTTGCCTTTCCAGTAATACGCTGCACCATGACCCATTTGCGCTGTTCCACGCGATACGGCATCAAATACTTCGAGTGCTGGCACTAATTCGCCCGCTGAGTAAACTTTAATGTTGATGCGGCCATTGGACATTTCATTGATGCTTTTCGCTAGGTTTTCAGCACCCGTTCCCAGTCCAGGGAAGTTTTTTGGCCAAGTCGTCACCATTTTCCAATTGATGACTTCTGCTTTGGTTTCCGCCTTCGCCGTTTCTTCCGCTTTATCAGAACCACCACAAGCTACCAAAGTAGCGGTTGTTAAGCCGAGCAATGCCAACTTACTCCAGGTTTTTATTTTACTCATTCGTTATCCCTCAAGAGGCTAGTTTCACTTATTTTTATAGGACTTAGCTTGGTAAAAAATCTATTTATGTAACCCTAATCACATGCCTGCTTTTAAATATGCAAAAAAGCAGGATTCGATAGACACATTTTATGCACTAAGTTATTGAGATAGTATGAATTGCTGAGCCTGCTCTCAAGGCCTTTTTGTTATTTATTGTTGATTTGGATGATTTTTTCCGCCTAAAAGCAAAAAACGCCTTTCTCAACAGAGAAAAGCGTTTTTTATAGATCGCTAGACGGTTGGCTGAAACAATCAACCTAAAGTCGATGTCTATTCAGCGGCACGAGCGTTAATAAATGCTCGCTCAGACACATCGTGCCAAGCGCTGACAGAATGTAAGAAGGTTTTAAAGGACTCATAAACCTTCTGGCTTTGCGGATCTTGTGCAGCCACCTCTTCAATGGTTTCGTAAGAGGCTTTTTTCAGCGCTAACAATAAATCCGCAGGGTACGCTTTCAAGACCACATTATGTTCATTAATCAAAGTCTGTAAGGCCGCATTATTACGAGCGGTGAACTCATTGATCATGTCTAGATTCGCTTGCTTAACAGCAGTACGAACAATGGCTTGCAAATCCGCAGGAAGCGCTTCAAACGCCTCTTTGTTAAAAAGAGCTTCTACCGCAGAGCCAGGCTCATGCCAACCAGGGAAATAGTAGTACTTAGCCGCTTTGTATAAACCAAACGCTAAATCATTATAGGGACCAACCCACTCGGTAGCATCAATTGTGCCTGTTTGTAGCGCGGTAAATACTTCACCACCAGGCAAGTTAACTGGCATCGCACCGACTTTCTTCAAGACTTCGCCACCTAACCCAGGCATACGCATTTTCAGGCCTTGAAAATCCGCCAAGGAGTTAATTTCTTTATTAAACCAACCACCCATTTGCACGCCAGGATTACCCGCTGCCATTGGAATCAAGTTGAATGGAGCATATAACTCATCCCAAAGTTCTTGACCGCCACCGTAGGCCACCCAAGAATTGAATTCTTGTGCCGTTAAACCAAACGGTACCGTGGTAAAGAACTGCGCTGCTGGCACTTTGCCTTTCCAGTAATAAGACGCACCATGACCCATTTGTGCTGTGCCACGAGACACCGCATCAAATACTTCTAATGCTGGCACCAATTCGCCCGCGGCATAGACTTTGATGTCCAATCGACCATTCGACATCAGCTTAATGTTATCAGCCAATGCTTGTGCACCTGTGCCCAAACCTGGATAGTTCTTTGGCCAAGTCGTGACCATTTTCCAGTGGATAGTTTTCGCTTTCTGTTCTGCTTGTGCTGTGTCTTCAGCTTTTTCAGAGCCGCCACAAGCGACCAAAAGAAGGGCGAATAAACCAGCGAACGCCAATTTGCCCATTACCATTAATTTACGCATTTTTTTCCCTTAGGAAGCCAGTTACTTAATTATGATGAGATGCTGTCTGTGACATGTCGGTGTAATCTTCATCACCAAACATTGAGATAGGTTGAATCAATAGAGCACCCTAAATGCGCCATCGATTGTATTTTTTATTATAGATCAGACAGAAAAGTGCCCTTTTCTTGCAAAAAACACGAAAAGGGCGACAGATAATAAGAAGTGTGGGAATTTTGCTCAACCTTTTTTGAATAAAAAGTCAGAATTTAAGCAAATTCCTAATATTGAGTCGCGTAATGCCATGAGACACGCTGCCCAGTCTCGGCTGATTGCTCCGCTAAACAAAGCAAATAGATCAATTGGCAAGCTTGGGTCATAGAAACAGGGGCATCCGCTTGACCTAAGATAGCTTGTCTTAGTTGCGCGTAAAATGACGCGTATTGCCCTGCCGTCGATGCCTCTACTATGGTCTCAATATCATCTTGGGTATGTGCAATGAAACGTTTGTTCGTCTGTTGTTGAGCTTGTGATGGGAAGCCTTCTTGCCAAGGCATTTGTCCTGCTCTCAAAGCCTCTTCTTGCGGGTCTAAACCAAGGCATTGCCAACTGCCCTTATCAAACCTTGCGTTAAAGCGGCGCATATCACCTGCTTCAAACGGTGTGGAGGCCAAACGAACCCTTTTATCTTCATAGCCCAGTTCCACTTCAAACCAATCATGGGTTTGACTCCCTTCGCGCAAACTATCAATGCTGGCGTGTAACCATTTTGGAGGACCAAACAAAAACAAGGCCTGATCCAATAAATGCGGCCCGAGATCCCAAAAGATCCCCGTCCCAACCCCTGGCTCTTCACGCCAGCGGGATTGAGGGAAAGGACGAAAGCGATCAAAGCGAGAATCTAAGTGCTTGAGATTACCCAGCTCACCACTGTCGATAAGAGACTTTAAACGCAGTAAATCACCATCAAAGCGACGATTTTGATACACACAAAAGATCAAATTTTTCTGCTTAGCAAGCGTACAGAGAGACTCTATTTGCTTAACACTGGTGACAGATGGCTTTTCCAATAGAACATGCTTACCATTTTCCAAAGCCTGCTTGGCTTGATCAAAGTGCAGCTGATTGGGCGTCGTAATCACCACTAAATCTACATCTGGTGCGGTAAAAACGTCTTCTGCCACCGCCACAACTGCCACATCAGGCCAACTGGCGGTAACTTCGTCCGCTTTGGAACTGCAAACATAAGCTAAAGACATGTGTGGATCATTTGCCACAAAAGGTGCATGAAACACCCGACCAGATAAGCCGTAACCAATCAGTCCTACTCGAATCATCACTTCTCTCCCTTACTTTTATCTTTGTTATGGCATTAGTTTACAGGGGTTAGAAAAGGTTTGCTGAATAGAATAGTGGAGAAAGGAATGAGCAACGCATCCTCATTCCTAATACAAAGCATCAGACTGACAATGCTAAACCCTCATTTTTTATTTAATTGCCGCTTTTCCCATTCAGGGCCAAACCAATTCATGTAACCAAATGCGTCTAAGCCACGAATAACTAAACTAACACCGAGGCCAAGCATGGGCCAAACCGCCCATATATACGCTGTACTAGTAAAAATATTGATCGCGAACAACAGACAGATAATGGCACCATATCGAATCGCACGCTGATAAAATTTAGCGATTTTATTCACTCTTATTTGAGCGATGTTTGCTTCAAAATTTTCGGATTGTTCATGCTGATACTCAGTCTGAATAGTCATTTCCTTTTCTCCTTGAAGAGAGTTTATGGACACATCAAAAACGGCAGCTAAGGATTTTAATGACTCTAAGCCGGGAGGATTTCCCTTTTCAATTCTCTGAATAGTACGAACACTTAATCCAGATAACTGTGAAAGCTGATCTTGGGACCAACCTCTTTGCAATCTAAGTGTTTTTACTATCATGTTTAAATCCCGCTCAACGTTTTTCATCAGACTAAATACTCATTCAAAAAAATGTCACGACATTTAGGCGACAAAAAAGTGACAATTGTTTATTTTCAATAAGTTACATCACTTCTAATTTGGCAAACGACAACACCAACCACTTACTGCCTTCATCATCAAAGTTAACCTGTACACGAGCTTGTGGCCCTTGACCTTCGTAATTCACCACTAAGCCTTCACCAAACACTGGGTGTTTTACACGATCACCCATGCTGACGTTTACTTCTGGTGCTTGATAACGGTTTAAGACACTGCTGTTTTGCAGCTTCTCTTTCTCGGCTTGATAATCAGGGCGCTGTAAGGATACTGGGCGGCTGATCTGCGAGCGCAGACGCACTTCTTGTAAACATTCTTGTGGTATTTCTTTGATAAAGCGAGAAGGACTGTTAAAGGACTCACTGCCAAACAAACGACGAGATTCAGCGTAAGTAATGTATAACTTTTCCATCGCTCGGGTGACACCAACGTAGCACAAGCGTCGCTCTTCTTCTAAACGGCCAGGCTCCTCAAATGACATCTTACTGGGGAAGACGTTTTCTTCGACGCCCGTTAAGAACACCAGAGGAAACTCCAAACCTTTTGCTGAGTGCAAGGTCATTAATTGCACTGCATCTTGATATTCGTCCGCCTGCTGATCGCCAGCATCCAATACCGCTTGATCTAAAAAGGCCATTAACGGCGAGCTAAACTCTTCGTCTTCGTCATTCCAACTAAAGCCACCAGCGGCGCCGACCAACTCTTTTAAGTTCTCGATACGTGCTTCGCCTTTCTCCCCTTTCTCTTTCTCATGGAAGGGAATCAAACCCGCTTCATCGATGATCTGTTCGAAAATGTCATTGAGATTCAAATCTGGCTGCTGAACCGTTGTGCTAAGACCTTCAATTAGGTGCAAGAAAGCTTTGATGGCATTCGTAGCACGAGCCGGCATCAGAGACTGTCGCACCACTTCTTGCGTGGCTTGCCACATAGAACAACCTTGATCACGTGCGATCTCTCTTAAGGTACCAATACTGCGCTCGCCAATACCACGAGGCGGAACATTCACCACTCGTTCCATGGCACCATCGTCATTCGGATCAAGCGCTAAACGAGCATAGGCCAAGGCATTTTTAATTTCTAAACGGTCGTAGAATCTGTGTCCACCATAAATTCGATAAGCGATCTGTTCCCTGACAAGGCATTCTTCAATCACCCGGGATTGAGCATTGGAGCGGTATAGAATCGCCATATCCGTGAGCGATGTGCCTTTATCTCGCCATTCTTTGATAATGCCTAAAATGAAGCGCGCTTCATCTTGTTCATTAAAACCTGCGTAAACGGAAATGGGTTCCCCTTCACCGCTGTCGGTCCACAGCTCTTTGCCTAATCGATCATCATTATGTTGAATCAAACCATTGGCCGCGTTCAGGATATGGCCAGTGGAGCGGTAGTTTTGCTCTAATCGAATGGTCTGAACATGGTCAAAGTGTTTGCTAAAGTTATGGATGTTTTCGATCTTGGCGCCACGCCAACCGTAAATAGACTGATCGTCATCCCCAACAGCGGTGATCGTACCTTGATCGCCAACCATGACACGCAACCAAGCGTATTGAATGGTGTTGGTATCTTGAAATTCGTCCACCAACACATGACGAAAACGCTCTTGGTAATGACGTAGTAACGCTGGTGTACTGAGCATCAACTCATGGGCGCGCAGTAATAATTCACCAAAGTCTAATAGTCCACCTCGTTCACAGGCTTCTTCATAATGATAATAAAGCTCACGCATGCCTTTTGTGAAAGGGTCATGACTGTCTGGTACATGGGCGGCTCGACGACCTTCGTCTTTTTGCCCGTTAATAAACCACGCCACTTGTTTGGGTGGCCAACGAGTATCATCAATGCTTAACTCACGCATGATTCGCTTAATCAATCGCAACTGATCATCGCTGTCCATGATCTGAAAGTTTTCTTTCAAACCCGCATCACGCCAATGAGCTCGTAACAAGCGATGAGCCAGTCCGTGAAAGGTTCCCACCCACATGCCTTGCGGCGGTACCCCAACCAGCTCTTCAATCCGCCCTTGCATTTCTCGAGCCGCTTTGTTGGTAAAAGTTACCGCCATTAGACTGTATGGAGACAGTTCATAAGCGTGCATCAACCAAGCAATGCGATGTACTAATACTCGAGTTTTTCCTGATCCAGCGCCTGCTAACACCAAACTGTTTTGCAGTGGTGCTGCAACGGCTTCGCGTTGCTTGTCATTCAATGAATCCAGGATAAAAGAAACGTCCATTACCATCCGCCGTGATTAAATTAATGTGTTTGTCATAAAAAACGTGTAAAAAATAGATTGATTTTTGAGCGATTTACGTTTTTTATACGTTTTTAAGGAAGGTAGAAACAAGTCCACTAGCGGTGGCAACGGCTTTGGCGTTGCTCTATTCCCCATAGGGATCAGCGTGTGGATTTTCCTTTATTCGCACCTTCCTTAACTAAGTTGTCTGTCTATTTTGACTTTTTTCAACGATCGATGACAGCACTCTGTGCATTTCTGCGTCATCGAAAGGCTAGAAAGGGGGTTACGATGAGCAATTTGTCTGAAACACTAACCGAAGTGAAAACGGATATTCTACACGCTTCGATTAGTTTGGATAATGAAAAAAAGCAGCGAAATCAGAAAGATGATGCAGCTAGAATGCTGAAAGCGAGACGCGCTATTGAACAGCACCTAGAACAAAAACGCTTACATCACAACATATCGAATGGTTGGGACGATTAAGTTAATCGCCACTCTCATCCAACATGCCTAGCACTAACCTAATCTAGGTGTAGCATGCTAGATGCCTCGTCAACCAAGCCAATTTGGTACTTGGAGAGTGCCCTTCACCATAAAAAAACAAGCTCTAACGTTAAATGACATTTTAATACAGTAATTCACCCTGCTTTTTGACCTCATTTATAGCGGTTACTCACGTCTTCGAGTACCATATGTCTGATTTTTAATATCTTCTAATCCATAATAAAAAAGAAAATAACCCTCTTGGGGAGTTAACATGTTTGAACATATCCAAGCTGCTCCAGCGGACCCAATTTTAGGTCTGAACGACGCTTACAAAAAAGATCCCAACCCAAACAAAATTAACCTTGGTGTTGGTGTGTATAAGGATGAACAAGGCCACACGCCTATTCTAAAGGCTGTAAAACAAGCAGAAGAGCGTTTGTTGTTCCAGGAAAAATCTAAAAACTATTTGAGCATTGAAGGTAGACCTAACTACCGCAGTGCCGTACAAACCTTATTGTTTGGTGAAGGTCACCCAATTATTAGCAAGCAACTTGCTCAGACTGCCCATACGCCTGGCGGTACTGGTGCCCTTCGTGTTGCGGCTGAATTCATTAAAAAGCACCTTCCCGAAGCCACTATTTGGGTCAGTAACCCAACATGGGCAAACCACCAATCGGTTTTCCAATCGGTTGGCTTAGAAGTGGGCAGTTACTCGTATTACAACGCCGACAGCAAAACATTAGACTTTGAAGCCATGCTAGCGAGCCTATCGCAAGTACCTGAAGGCGATGTGGTGCTATTTCACGGTTGTTGTCACAATCCAACCGGTATCGATCCGACCCCTGAACAGTGGTACCAACTAGCGAAGCTATGCAGCAAACAGGGTTTCTTAGCACTGTTTGATTTTGCTTACCAAGGTTTCGGACAAAGCTTAAACGACGATGCTCAAGGCTTAAGAACCTTCTTGGATCATGTGCCTGAAATGCTGATTGCCAGTTCCTTCTCTAAGAACTTTGGCTTATACAATGAGCGTGTTGGGGCGTTAACCATTGTTTGTGAAACCAGTGAGCAAGCCGAATCGGCGTTTACTCAGATCAAACGTTGCATCCGCACCAATTACTCGAACCCGCCTTCCCATGGTTCAGCGGTAGTTGCTGAAATTTTAAACGATGCTGAGCTGTATGCTTTATGGGAGAACGAACTGGACTCCATGCGCACACGAATTCACGAAATGCGTAGTCTGTTTGTGAATACCTTGAGAGCCAAAGGCGTAGAACAAGATTTCTCTTTCATCTCACAGCAGCAAGGTATGTTCTCTTTCTCTGGGTTAACGCCAGATCAAGTCAACCAATTGCGTAATGAGTTTGGTATTTACATTGTTGGTTCTGGACGCATTAACGTCGCAGGTATGACGCACGATAATATGGCGCCTTTGTGTGACGCCATCGCGAAAGTACTTAAAGGCTAAAGCGTAACTCAGACGAAAATAATGACAAAAAGCGGCCATCGGCATACAGCGGATGGCCGCTTTTTTGTTTCGCTTCTGGTTCAGATTTGCTAATTTGTCATGCTGTATTTTTTATTGGCGTAACCATAGTTCGCCTACAGAGGAGAGCAAAATGACCGCCACACTAATTTATTGTTACGACCCAATGTGCAGCTGGTGTTGGGGATTTCGCCCCACATGGAGCAAGCTACAAAAGGCACTTCAAGGTCTCATTGACGAAGAAAAGCTATCAATACAGCCAATGCTAGGTGGCTTAGCAATGGATTCTGATGCGCCCATGCCAAATGAAATGCGTGCTAAGTTACAAGCGACTTGGCAAAACATTCATCAGCAACTCGGCACAGAGTTCAATTTCGATTTTTGGCAAACTAACGAACCCAGACGTTCTACCTATCCTGCTTGTCGTGCTTGCTATGTGGCTCGTGACTTTGGTTTGGAAGAAGAAATGTACCATGCCATTCAGCAGGCCTATTATTTGGACGCCAAAAACCCTTCTAATTTAGACACCTTAATTGAATGCGCTGAACACATAGGATTAAAAGCAGAGGGCTTTCAGAAAGCCATGATGCACATAGAAAAAGAAGGCTTGTTAGAAGAAGAAATTGAGCAAGCAAGGCATTTAAACCTAAACTCTTTTCCATCCTTGGCTTTATTAAAAGGTGATCAATTAATTTCCATCCGGTTGGATTATCAAAACCATCTCAGCATGCTTGAGAGCATAAAAAAGGCGCTTTAAGCGGCTTAATTGGGATTGGACTAACCAAAATCATGGTTAATTAAATCCAACATGGGGTTATAGAGAGGCTCTGGCGTTTTTCTTTCCTCTTCCGACGTACTGTTACCTTGGGAGGGCTGCACGTCTTCCTGATCAGATGACCGTTCCGCTTCCGTTGTCGTTTGACCTTGATCTAATTCAGGTACATTTTGCTCCGCCAAAGCTGCTTGCGATGACGCTGAGATGGCCTCAAGACTCGAGTCAGAGGCCGCTTCAGAAGCGCCTAAATCCGGTAATAAGTAGTCTTTTAAAAGGCTTACAACAGGCGTTACCTCGTCCACCGTCACATTCAAAGCAAGCCAATAATCTGCGTCTTGCTCTGGGCTTAATAAGCCACCAGGGACAATGACATGACGAAAACTCGCAATCAAAGCGGGCATGGTCTCTTTATTGACTGGTTTTGCTAAGCGCATCCATAACGCCATCCCACCTTTACTGCTAACTAGGCTAATCTGGTCTCCTAATTGTTCATCTAAATAGGCTTTGATTCGTTCTGCATTCGCCCAAACGTCTCTTGCTCGACGTATAACAGACGCTTTGCTATTGATCTTAAGCATGTCACTCAGGCAAGCCTGCTGCACATCATTCAACGCCATGTCAGCCGCTAAAAAAGCCCCGTCCAATACTTCATGATGGCGACCAGGCAAACACCACGCCATTGTCATCTCAGAGGTTTTACTCTCAACGCCACCTATGTAAACAATATGATCCGATTGATCTAACGATTTATAGGTCAATAATGGCCCGCTGCGATAAGCCAAATGTGAACACAAGTCCCATTCAATAACTGGTAATTGAGTTTCTTCGATAATGGCTAACCAGCGACGTAAACTCAAATTGCTGATCAATTGCCCTGCAGGGAAAGCAAACTGGCCTGGTAAAACGATGAGTTTGATCGGCTCGTCTCGCAAACAACGAATGGCCAAATCCAAATCCACACCACGATCACCAGCTGAGATGGTAATGACGCGACGGCCCAAGCTTTGTAGAGTACTGGTCAATCTAGGGTCACAAGGCGTGATCACTAAAACCGAGTCCCCTTTCTTTGTCAGTGTTTGAATACTTTGAGTCAACATCGCCAGTGGGGAACGCCCTAACCAAAGTTGGGACGCTCTTGATTTAATGCCCATGTCTTTCAAGTAATCATTGACCACTTCCCGAACAGCCAAATGGCCTTTACCCAAGACAGGCAATGCATCGTCTTCTTGTTTAGAAGAGCTTTGACCATAAGCATTGGCTTGATCCACAAGAGCACCGTGATGCGCTAAACATGCCCAAGCAGACTTTGTCTCTTGCCCTGTTGAGACATGTTGAGACTCTCCAGCAAGTAACAAAGCGGGCTTTACTTCGCTTCGATGACAGACAAAATAGCCAGATTTAGGGCGAGACTCGATCCAACCGTCTTTAGTTAATAATTCATAACCATGAATGACAGTATTCAAACTGAGTCCAAGCTGCTTAGATAAAGCGCGCAGTGACGGCATTTTATCGCCAGGATTGAGTACATCTTGCGACACTTGCTCCAAAAACCAGTCTACGACACCTTTATATAAAAAATCCGCCACGGCTTTGTACCTTTTTAAGACAATAAATTTATAACTGTTATCAATCATTATCTCTGTCTAAAAAAAACGCAAGTAAAAGGCCATTAATTCCTGAATTTTATGGCTATTAAGGTACAATTTTACGGATGTTTTCTAAGAATCACCGATATTAGGCAGTTATGGCATTCGACCCTCTTTCTATTCGTTCGCAGTTTCCTATTTTGGCTCAGCAGGCCTACGACAATCCCCTTATTTATTTGGATAATGCCGCGACCACACAAAAACCATTAAGTGTGCTCGAAGCCATGCACAACTACTACTTAACCGCCAATGCCAATGTACACCGCGGCGCCCATTATTTGAGTGATAAAGCCACGGACCAGTTTGAAAATGCGCGACTGCGCGTGGCGCAATTCATTAATGCGCCACAACAAAGTCAGGTTATTTGGACAAAAGGCACCACAGAGTCCATTAATCTTGTGGCCTATGGCTTAGAGCACCTCATCCAAGCGGGCGACGAAATACTCATTACCAGCTTAGAACATCACGCTAATCTAGTACCTTGGCAGCAATTGGCGTTTCGCACAGGCGCTCGACTGCGAGTGTTGCCCTTGACCTCGGATGCTGAATGGCAAGAGGAATTGACTCACTATTTTACTGAACGCACTAAGATTTTTGCCGTTACACAAGTCTCTAATGCTATTGGCGTTCATACTCCCATTGAGATGCTTATCCAACAGGCCAAACAACACGGCGCTTTTACCTTAGTCGATGGCGCACAAGCCGTAGCTCACTACCCAGTGGATGTGGCGAAACTTGATTGTGATTTCTATGTGTTTTCAGGCCATAAAATGTATGGCCCAACGGGGATTGGTGTGTTGTACGGTAAGCACCACGCTTTAGAAGTGTTAATGCCTTACCAAACCGGTGGTGAAATGGTGTCTAAGGTGTCTTATCAAGCCACTGAATTCAATGTCTTACCTTATCGTCTTGAAGCGGGGACACCTCATATGGAAGGTGCCATAGGCCTAGCCGCCGCCTGCGACTTTGTCGACCAACAAGACAGACAAAGCATGCTAGCTTGGGAGCAACAGCTTGCGAATCATGTATGGGTGACCCTACAAAAGGCCGCCAATGTGGAAATCTACTCCCCTGAACACAATGCAACCTTAGTCTCTTTATCTGTACCCAATGTCCACACATTGGACCTCAACGCCTATCTGGATAGCCAAGGTATCGCTGTTCGAGCAGGCAGCCACTGTGCCCAACCCTTAATGGCGCAACTTGGTGTCACGGGAACACTCAGGGCATCCTTTGCTTGTTATAATACTTTGCAAGAAGCAGAGCGTTTCTGCGATGTTTTAATCGAAGCCATTGATTTATTAGCCGAGGAATAGCATGACAATAAAACAACAATTACAAGCTTGCCGTTCTAAAGAAGAGACCTTTAAAGCCTTAGTAAGCTTAAGCAAGTCTCTAGCACGCTTACCAGCGGAAGAGAAAACCGAGGAACATAAGGTTAAAGGCTGTGAAAGCGCTGTTTGGTTAATTGAGCAAGACATCGACGGCGCTTGTTATTTTAAAGCCGACAGCGATGCCAAACTCATGCGTGGTGTCTTAGTGGCTTTACTGAATCTGGTGAATGGCAAAAGCAAAGCCGACATTCAAGCAATGGATTTAGCGAACGAACTGGCAGAACTTAATCTAGGAAGCTATCTCACCAGTTCAAGAAGCAATGGCGTGCTCGGCATTTTGCACGCCATGCAAAACTAATCTAACGCTTTTACTCGGCAGCCTTAGCAAGCTTCGCTAATACTCTCGATACCGCCACAAAACCAAAGGTCGCGGTAACAACAGTACTGGCACCAAAACCGGTATCACAATTCATCTTGGTTTCTGTATCCCCTTTCTGTCTAGATTCACAAACTGTACCATCCAATTGCGGGTACTTAAGCTGCTCAAGGGAGTAGACACATTCAATTTCAAAGCGACGCTTGGTATTGCGAGGAAAGTTGTAATGGCGGCGCAGATAGTTTCTCAATTTCGCCGCTAGTGGATCTTGTTCGGTGCGCGATAAATCCGCGATTTGAATTTGCGTTGGATCAATTTGTCCACCCGCACCACCAACCGTAATGATTTTTCGCTTGTTACGTTTACACCAAGCCACCAGAGCGGCTTTAGGCTTGAGACTGTCAATTGCATCAACAATGTAGTCAAACGGCTCACAGAGCAGCTCAGGAAGATTATCAGGGGTGATAAAATCCTCGACACACGTCACCAGACAGTCTGGGTTAATCAGCGCAATACGCTCTTGCATAGCGTCGACTTTGGCTTTACCGACATTCCCCTCTAACGCATGAATTTGACGATTGGTGTTGGTGACACAAACATCATCCATATCGATCAAGGTAATATGACCAACCCCAGAGCGCGCTAACGCTTCTGCCGCCCACGAGCCCACGCCTCCAATGCCGATGACACAAACGTGCGAACGTTGAAAAGCCTCGTAAGCTAAATTGCCATACAAGCGGCGAATGCCACCAAACCTTTGATCATCTGTCACTTTTCTCTCCAAACTTTTCTCTGTACGCTTTGTCTATCCCATGGACAATAGACCTGCGTGTAACGCGTATTCGGTGTATTCTACTCACTTATTTGTTTTTAATCAGGTGTCCCTATCTGCCATGAGCCAAAATGCTTTCGAACAACTCGGACTAACGCCACGAGAAACGCTGCTTTATCAGACCCTATTAAAATTGGGCCCGTCATCGATTCGCGATATCGCTGAGCACAGTGGTGTCAACCGTGGTAGTGCTTATGAATCCCTAAAACAATTGCAAAGCAAAGGGGTGGTGAGCTACTTCCCCAAAGGCAAACGCCGCTTTTTCTCCGCTGAAAGTCCAGACATTTTACTCGATTTGGCCGAGGAAAAACGTCAACGTTTGGACAAAACCATTGAATCCTTGAAAAACACCATTATTCCAAATTTACACCAGCAACAGCCCGATTATCATCAGACAAATGTGCGATATTATGAAGGGGATGATGGCATTGAGTGGGTTTTAAGGGACATTTTAAACGTGGTGTCCGATCAAGATCACAAAGAATACTGTGTATTTTCTTCCAAGCCCATAAGACCGTATTTGTATCGCCCTTTTCCAAATTATACCAAGCAGCGCATTAAACTCGGGATCAATGTAAAAGTCATCGCTTTAGGGGACGGTGGTGAAGACGCGGAACTGTCCGAACGGAAATGGATTAAAACAGAAGGCGCAGTTGATGCCAGCTACATTGCCATTTACCCACCAAAATGTGCCATTATTTCCCTCGCCAGTAATAACTTTCCTTCCGCCGTGGTACTGGAATCACAAGACATAGCAAAGGCTCAACAAATCATTTTTGATACCTTATGGAAAATGCTTTAAACCCATTTGCTTGGCTCATCAGGCATAAAAAAAGCAGCCTATAGGCTGCTTTTTTTGACACTTACTCAAGCGTTTCGATTATTTATGATCACGAAACTGCTGAAGTGTACGCAGACGAGCAACGGCTTCCGCCAACTCAGCTGTCGCACGAGTGTAGTCAACATCAGGTTTTTGATTCGCTAAAAGCTCTTTGGCATGTGCCTGAGCTTTTAGTGCTGCCTCTTCGTCCAGATCATTGGCACGAGTGGCGGTGTTAGCCAAAACAGTAACGCGGTGTGGCTGAACTTCTAAAAAGCCGCCAGACACAAAGATAAACTCTTCATCACCGTTTTCTTTAACCACACGAACAGGACCTGGTTGCAGAGTCGTCAACAATGGCGCGTGACCAGGCATAATGCCTAGATCGCCATAGCTGCCTGCAGCCACAAGAGACTGAACCGTACCGGAAAAGATCTCTTGCTCAGCGCTTACGATATCGCAGTGTACTGTGATAGCCATAAGTTGCCTCTCTTAGTCATGCTTAGCAAAAGTGCTCAAACAGCACTCTTGCTAGGCGTAATGGTTAAAGTTTCTTAGCTTTCTCGACCGCTTCGTCGATGCTACCAATCATATAGAAGGCTTGCTCTGGAAGCTCATCGTACTCACCATCAAGAATGCCTTTAAAACCACGAATGGTTTCTTTCAAAGAAACATACTTACCTGGTGCGCCAGTGAAGACTTCCGCTACGAAGAAAGGCTGAGACAAGAAACGTTGGATTTTACGAGAACGGTTAACCGTTTGCTTATCTTCTTCAGATAACTCGTCCATACCCAAAATTGCAATGATGTCTTTTAGCTCTTTATAGCGTTGCAATACCATTTGAACACCACGTGCTACGTCATAATGCTCTTGACCAATAACCAGTGGGTCAAGCTGACGAGAAGTAGAGTCTAGAGGGTCAATCGCTGGGTAAATACCCAAAGCAGCGATATCACGAGACAATACAACAGTCGCGTCCAAGTGAGAGAAAGTCGTCGCTGGAGACGGGTCAGTCAAGTCATCGGCTGGTACGTATACCGCTTGTACCGATGTGATAGAACCTGTCTTAGTTGACGTAATACGCTCTTGTAGTACACCCATCTCTTCAGCAAGAGTTGGCTGGTAACCTACCGCAGATGGCATACGACCTAGCAATGCAGATACCTCAGTACCGGCAAGCGTGTAACGGTAGATGTTATCTACGAAGAAAAGTACGTCACGACCTTCATCACGGAATTTCTCCGCCATGGTCAAACCTGTCAAAGCAACACGTAAACGGTTACCTGGTGGCTCATTCATTTGGCCGTATACTAGAGATACTTTATCGATTACGTTCGAATCCGTCATCTCATGGTAGAAGTCGTTACCCTCACGAGTACGCTCACCAACACCAGCAAATACTGAGTAACCGCTGTGCTCGATCGCGATGTTACGGATAAGTTCCATCATGTTTACGGTTTTACCAACACCGGCACCACCAAACAGACCAACTTTACCACCCTTAGCAAAAGGACATACAAGGTCGATAACCTTGATACCCGTCTCTAGCAATTCATTGCCAGACGCTTGCTCATCGTAAGAAGGAGCTGAACGGTGGATAGACCAACGCGCTTCTTCGCCGATTGGGCCTTTTTCATCAATTGGGTTACCTAGAACGTCCATAATACGTCCTAGTGTTTGAGTACCAACAGGGACAGAAACAGGTTGGCCAGTATTGGTTACTACCAAACCACGCTTCATGCCGTCAGTGGAACCCATGGCGATGGTACGAACAACACCGTCGCCTAGTTGTTGTTGAACTTCCAACACCAACTCTTTTCCCTCGATTGTGAGGGCGTCGTATACTTTTGGCACATTATCACGTGGGAATTCCACGTCGATAACCGCACCGATAATCTGTACGATTTGTCCGCTACTCATGTTCGGATCCTCTTAATACCTAATACCTTAAACCGCTGCCGCGCCGCTGACTATCTCAGAAATTTCCTGAGTAATCGCTGCTTGACGAGCCTTGTTGTACACCAGCTGTAATTCATCAATGATATCACCAGCGTTGTCCGTTGCATTTTTCATCGCAAGCATACGAGCTGCTTGTTCACATGCAATGTTCTCAACCACTGATTGATACACTTGAGATTCAATATAGCGAACCAATAACTCGTTCAAAATTTCAACGGCTTCAGGCTCATAGATGTAATCCCAGTGGTGCTGTAACTCTGTATTCTCTTCCGCTTTTAATGGTAAAAGCTGTTCAACTGTTGGCTTCTGAGTCATGGTATTCACGAACTCGTTAGAGACCACAAACAATTGATCAATTCGACCATCATCAAATGCGTCTAACATGACCTTCACACTACCGACTAAATCGTCGGCTTTAGGTGCATCACCTAAACCTGTGTAGGCGGCTGTTACATTTCCGCCGTAGTTGCGAAAGAATGAAACGGCTTTTGAGCCAATAGCACAGATGTCAATTTCAACACCTGAATCAGCAAACTGTTTCATATCTTTGATAGCCGCTTTAAACACGTTTACGTTTAAGCCACCACACAAACCACGATCAGAAGAGATTACGATATAACCAACACGCTTCGCCTCACGCTCGGTAAGGTAACGGTGTTTATACTCAGGATTCGCGTTGGCCAAATGACCAACAACTTGGCGAATTCGTTCCGCATACGGACGAGAAGCGGCCATACGATCCTGAGCTTTACGCGTCTTACTAGCGGCCACTTTTTCCATGGCACGAGTAATTTTACGCGTATTGTTAATGCTCGAAATCTGAGTACGTATCTCTTTTCCGACTGCCATAATAGAACTGCCCTTGTGAGAATGTTATTTCACAAACTGCAAGAAGATGGTGACAAGATCAAAGACTTGTCACCAACAACATTACCAAGTTTGTGTCGCTTTAAACTTCTCGATTGCCGCTTTAAATGTCGCTTCAATCTCGCCGTTAAAATTACCTGTTTTGTTAATGTCAGCCATTAGATCAGCGTGTTCGCTGTTCATGTAGCTCAACAAAGAACTTTCAAAACCGGCAATCTTGCTTGTTTCAACATCTTCAAGGTAGCCATCATTAGCAGCGTAAAGAACAACACCCATATCAGCAACAGGCATTGGAGAGAACTGCTTCTGTTTCATCAGTTCAGTTACCTGCTTACCGTGTTCTAACTGCTTACGAGTTGCTTCGTCTAGGTCAGATGCGAACTGAGCGAACGCCGCCAATTCACGATACTGAGCCAAAGCAAGACGAATACCGCCACCAAGTTTCTTAACGATCTTAGTTTGCGCTGCACCACCTACACGAGAAACGGAAATACCGGCGTTCATCGCTGGACGAATACCAGAGTTGAATAAGCTCGTTTCAAGGAAAATCTGACCATCTGTGATGGAGATTACGTTAGTTGGTACGAACGCAGATACGTCACCACCTTGTGTCTCGATGATAGGCAAAGCAGTCAAAGAGCCAGTTTGGCCTTTTACTTCACCGTTAGTGAACTTCTCAACATAGTCTGCACTAACACGAGAAGCACGCTCAAGAAGACGAGAGTGAAGATAGAAAACATCACCTGGGTAAGCTTCACGACCTGGTGGACGACGAAGTAGCAAAGAGATTTGACGGTAAGCCCAAGCTTGCTTGGTCAAATCATCATAAATGATCAATGCATCTTCACCGCGGTCACGGAAGTATTCACCCATTGAACAACCGGTGTATGGCGCAAGGAACAGCATAGACGCAGGATCAGAAGCACCAGCTGCAACCACAGTGGTGTATTCCATCGCGCCAGCTTCTTCAAGCTTACGTACAACGTTTGCAATAGTAGATTGTTTTTGACCAATCGCAACGTACACACATTTAATGCCACTGTGTTTCTGAGCAATAATGGTGTCGATCGCCAAAGCCGTTTTACCGACCTGACGGTCACCGATGATCAACTCACGTTGACCACGGCCTACCGGTACCATGGCATCAATTGCCTTGTAACCCGTTTGGATTGGTTGATCAACTGACTGACGGTCGATTACGCCAGGCGCAACTTTCTCGACTTTGTCAGTTAGTTTTGCGTCAACTGCGCCTTTGCCGTCAATAGGATTACCTAAAGCGTCAACTACGCGGCCTAGCAATTCAGGTCCTACTGGAACTTCTAAAATACGACCTGTACATTTTACTTTTTGACCTTCAACTAGGTCTTGGTAGTTACCCAATACAACCGCACCTACAGAGTCACGCTCTAGGTTCAAGGCCATACCGTAAACACCACCAGGGAATTCAATCATTTCCCCGTACATAACATCTGCCAGACCGTGGATCAGAACGATACCGTCTGCCACGCTGACAATTGTGCCCTCATTCTGGGCATCAGAAGAAACATCGAGGTTCTCGATGCGCTTCTTGATAATCTCGCTGATCTCAGATGGATTCAGTTGCTGCATGCTAAATTCCTCAACCCTGGTTTCGACTTAACGGAACACTAGGAGTTTATCGCCTCGGACAGTTTCGCTAATTTACCGCGTACTGAACCGTCGATGATTAAGTCACCGGTACGGATAACCACGCCACCAATTAGGCTTACGTCTGTTTCACTGGTTAAGTTGACAGTACGGTCCAACTTTTTACTCAATGAATCCGCTAATGCTTGTGTTTGTTCTGCTGATAAATCAAAAGCCGTTGTAAATTCAACATTTACGGCTTTCTCATAATTCAGTTTAAACAAAACAAAAAGTTCTGAAATAGCTGGAAGAAGCGCTAAACGCTTATTCTCAGCAAGGGCTAGCAAAAATGCTTTTCCTTGCTCTGTTGCTACTTCTGCACAAACATCAGCTAGAGCGTTTGCCTTTTCTTCCGCACTAAAAGCGGGATTTTCAAGTGCTTGATGAAGCTTAGGTTCGGTTGTCACAGCAGCCAATATGCCAAGCATATCCGCCCATTGTGCAATCTGACCTTGCTCTTTCGCTACTTCAAAAGCCGCTTTGGCATACGGTCGCGCGACTGTTTTTAATTCAGCCATTAGACCCTCGCTTAAAGCTCTTTGGCGAGCTGTTCAACGATCTCGCTATGTGCTTTTTCGTCAATGGTGGCTCCCAAAATTTTCTCGGCACCGGCAAATGCTAGAGCAGAAACCTGAGCACGCAATGCTTCTTTAGCACGCAATGCATCTTGCTCTATTTCAGCTTGAGCCGCTTCACGCAGACGTTTACCGTCAGCGATTACTTGCTCTTTTGCCTCGTCGATCATTTGGTTCGCACGTTTGTTGGCTTGTTCAATAATCTCGGCCGCGTTCTCTTTGCTGTCACGTAAAATCTTATCGGCTTGTTCTTGAGCCAATTCAAGATCACGTGAGGCACGATTCGCTGCTTCCAAACCGTCTGCAATTTTCTTGCTACGCTCTTCAAGCGCAGCAATCACTGGTGGCCACACAAATTTCATGCAGAACCAGACGAAAATGGCAAACGAGATAGCTTGGCCTACAAGTGTGAGATTTAAATTCACGCTAATACCCTCGCTTTTAGTCGTTTAAAATTTATTTCTGCAAAGTTTTGCAGAATATTAACCAGCGACCAAAGCAACAAAAGGATTCGCGAACGTGAAGAAAAGTGCAATACCAACACCGATCATAGTTACGGCATCTAGAAGACCCGCTACGATGAACATTTTAACTTGTAGCATTGGAACCATCTCTGGTTGACGCGCAGCGCCTTCCAAGAATTTTCCACCTAAGATACCGAAACCAATCGCAGTACCTAGGGCACCTAGACCGATCAGAAGGGCTACAGCAATCGCAGTAAGACCAACTACAGTTTCCATTTTAACTCCTACATTTTCACAGTTTTAGATTTAAAAAATTATTACTTTAAGAACACACTTTTAGTGATCTTCGTGCGCCATACTCAGGTAGACGATAGTCAACATCATAAAGATGAAAGCTTGAAGCACGATGACCAAAATATGGAAGATTGCCCATGGAACAGAGAGCGCCCATTGTAGACCCCATGGTAAAAGAGCAATCAGAATGAAGATCAATTCACCAGCATACAAGTTACCAAATAGTCGTAGTGCGAGTGATACTGGCTTCGCAAGTAGACCAACGCCTTCCAACAAGAAGTTAAAAGGAATCATCCACTTACCAAATGGTTGCAAGGTTAATTCGCCAACAAAGCCACTGATGCCTTTTACTTTAATACTGTAAAAAACAATCAATACGAAGACAGACAAAGACATACCTAGAGTGGCATTCAAGTCGGTTGTTGGTACAAATTTAAAGTAGACATGATGCGGATCCGCACCAAATACATTCACCCCGATAAACTGAGCAACAGCCGGTAAGAAATCCACCGGAACCAAGTCCATCAAGTTCAACAAGAATACCCACACAAAGATGGTTAACGCCAAAGGCGCTATCACTTTACTCTTTCCGTGGAAGGTTTCTTTAACACTGCCATCTACGAACTCAACCATTAGTTCTACAAAATTTTGTAGACCTGTTGGTGTATCGGTCGACGCCTTTTTCGCTGCGATACGGAACAACCATAAAAACAATAGACCCAAAGCAGCCGAAACGGCCAATGTGTCTAAATGGATGGCCCAAAATCCCATCTCAGCGGCTTCTTTCGCACTATGAGCAAATCCCCATGTCCCATCAGGGTGTTGACCAAAGGTCAAGTTCTGAAGGTGGTGCTTTATATAAGATGCAGCACTTGGACTTTCAATCCCCATACTAATACCCACACTCTCTCAATGATTAAAATTCTTTTTATGCCCACAAATTTTATGCGTTTCGCAATAAAATAGGGCTGAGCCAGTGACTCAATATAGCGATCCCAAAACCTGCGAAAAAAGCCCCCGCAGACAAGGGTTTTATCAGTAGAAAAACCAGCGACAACAAACACACTGTCATAGCCAATTTACTTGCTTCTCCACGATAAAATGTTCTGACCATTTCTTTCGCCGGCTGCGTGCCTTTTTTACCAAACATCCGCCATGCCATAAACATGCTCGGGATAATGCTGGACAGGGCCCCCAGAATAAAAGAGTACCCATACAAACCACCGGCAATAAAAAAAATTCCCAGCGCAGTAAAAATAGAAAAAAATACTTGTAACAGCAAGAAACGCAACACCGCTTTCTTTTTTGCGCTAAGGATTTCACTAGCGCGACGCGGTTTTTGATTCCCCATTTCTAAACTCTCTATATCGCACTAAAAAAGTGCAACCAATGTGGCGATTTATAAAATTCGAGGCATTATAGGGGTAATAGCGACGAGGTTCAACTTAAAGTGATCGGCTAAATCACTTTAAAATGCTCTGATCTTTGATACAAAAATACACATTTCTAATAAATTAGCCTTTTTGCTCTAATAACTCGCTAATTAAGAGCTCCAAGTGTTCAGGGTTACGATACTCAATGACTAACTTGCCTTTTCCTTTCGCACTTGGCTGAATTTTCACCGCGGCATTGATTTTTTGGCTAATGCGTTCGGCTTCTGCACTCAAATCAGGCAGAGTAGGCTTACTTTCAGTCGAGTTATCACTACTGACCTGATAATTCTTCGCCAATCTTTCCGTTTCTCTAACCGACAAAGATTTCGTCACCACCTGTGACGCAGCCTGAATTTGTTTATCGTGCTCTAATGGTAACAAAGCACGAGCATGACCCATTTCAATATCACCATGCTCCAACAGACGTCTAACCTCTGGCGTCAAACCAAGTAAACGCAATAGATTAGCGACCGCAGAACGAGACTTACCGACAGTATCCGCGACTTCTTGTTGCGTTAAATGGAAATCTTCAACCAATCGCTGTAAAGCCAAGGCTTCTTCTACTGGGTTTAAGTCTTCACGTTGAATGTTTTCAATCAACGCCAGCACCACTGCATCAGCGTCTTCCACATGACGCACAATCACTGGCACTTGCTCTAAACCAGCTAATTTCGCCGCACGCCAGCGACGCTCACCAGCAATAATTTCATATTGATCTGCCCCGCCACCACTGATTGGACGTACCACAATAGGCTGCATAATGCCTTGAGTGCGAATGGAGGCCGCAAGATCTTCAAGTTGCGCGGTATTCATGTCACGACGAGGTTGGAACTTACCCTTAGACAGCCAATCAACAGGTAAATAAGTCAGCCCTTTAATCTGATCTTCTGCCGAGTCATTATCTATGTCTTTGGTCACACTCGTTTGAGGTGCCAATAACGCATCTAAACCTCGACCTAGGCCTCTTTTTTTCATCGTCATTTCATTAACCTTAATTGCAATTAAAGCAGGTTTGATTTCAACCTAATTACGCCGCTCGTTTACGAATAAATTCACCAGCGAGCGCCAAATACGCGATGGCACCACGAGACTGCTTTTCATAATGCAGTACTGGTAGACCATAGCTGGGTGACTCAGCCAATCGAATGTTTCTTGGGATCACAGTGTCGTACACCTTATTACCAAAGTATTTATGCAACTGTACCGACACATCATGAGTCAAACTAGGACGGGGATCATACATGGTTCGTAGGATACCTTCGACCTCTAAAGAAGGGTTTAATGCTTGGGTAATGCGCTCTATGGTTTGCAATAATGCGGTTAAACCTTCAAGGGCATAGTATTCACATTGTACTGGAATCAACACGCCTTGCGATGCAGCGAGGGCATTAACGGTCAGCATATTTAAGGCTGGCGGACAGTCCAACAAAATGTAGTCGAAATCATTGTCCACTTCATAAAGACCAGCTCGCAAGCGAGTTTCCTTACTTGGTAAATCCAACAGAGCCACTTCCGCTCCCGTCAAATCACCATTAGCAGGCAACACCCAGTAATCACCAGGTGAGCATTTTTTCATAACGTCTTTGACACCATGAGACCCCACCAGCACATCATAGACACTGGTGTCTAATTCTTCTTTGCTGAGACCGCTGCCTGTTGTCGCGTTTCCTTGTGGATCCAAATCAATAAGCAATACTCGACGCTTCATAGCGGTCAGAGAGGCTGCCAAGTTGACACATGTTGTCGTCTTGCCTACGCCACCTTTTTGATTTGTCACTGCGATGATTCTAGCCATGCTTTATCCTTTACGCGCCATTACAACCATATGGCGCTCTGCCTGAACACTTGGCACGGAAAGAGGATCTATCGAAAGTACTTCTACCTCTTTCGGCAGTGCCGCTATTTCCTCATAAGGGTATACACCCTTCATCGCTAAAAAGTTACCCGATTGTTTAGGAAGAGGCAAAGTCCAATTGATCATGTCTTGCAAAGAGGCAAAGGCCCTTGAAATAACATGATCGTAGTCACCCTGATGCGGATGCTTTTCAACTCGCTCATTGGCTACCGTGACATTCTCAACGCCTAATTCCATTTTAACTTGAGTTAAAAATCGAGTTTTTTTGCCATTACTGTCTAACAAAGTGAAAGCTTTGTCAGGATAACATATAGCAAGCACCATACCAGGTAAACCTGGTCCAGTGCCCACATCGATGATTTTTTCACCAGTAATGTAAGGTAAGGTCGCCAAACTGTCGAGCAAATGCAAGGAAATCATTTGTTCAACATCACGAATAGCGGTCAAGTTATAGGCTTTATTCCATTTTTCCAACATTGCAAGATAACTTACAAGGCGTTGAATGGTGTCTTCGGATAAAGCAGCGCCCATTTGTTGGGCGCCTTTTTGGATGGTATCAAAGTGCGTCACAATCGATCCGTTTAAATTGGCAAATTTCGATTGCTGATTTTAGGCACTTTTCTTAGCAATGGCACGCTTTTTCAAATGAATTAACAATAAGGACACCGCAGCTGGCGTCACACCTTGTATTCTAGACGCAGCCGCAAGACTTTCAGGGCGCGCTTCGTTTAATTTTTGTTTGATCTCATTCGATAAACCTTCCATTTGGCTGTAGTCCAAATCCGCAGGTAATGGCGTATTTTCTTGGCGACGTAAGCGCTCAATGTCTTCTGCCTGACGAGCGATATAGCCCGCGTATTTCACGGTAATTTGAACTTGTTCTGAAACTTGTTCATCAACACTCTGCTCAGGACTGTTTTTTAGATTTGCAATGTCCTCATAAACAATGCCAGGACGTTTCAATAAATCCAATAAGCTGTATTCATGACTGATTGGCGTTTCTAATTTAGGATTAATGGCCTCAGCTTCCGCAGAATTTGGCACAATCCAGCTGGATTTTAAGCGCTGTGTTTCTTGTTCAATGGCTTCGCGTTTTTGACAGAAAGCCGCCCAACGAGCATCAGACACTAAGCCAATTTCCCGCCCTTTCTCAGTTAAACGCATGTCCGCATTGTCTTCACGAAGAATCAGGCGATATTCCGCACGACTAGTAAACATGCGATACGGTTCTTTGGTACCCATGGTAATCAAATCGTCAACCAAAACTCCGAGGTAAGCTTCGTCTCTTCGAGGTGTCCAAGGGGCTTTTTCTTGTGCCAATAACGCCGCATTTGCACCCGCTAATAAGCCTTGCGCACCCGCTTCTTCATAGCCTGTCGTACCATTAATTTGACCGGCAAAGAACAGACCTGGCATGTGTTTGGTTTCTAGCGAATATTTTAAGCCTTGTGGATTAAAATAATCATACTCAATGGCATAACCTGGTCGCGTTATATGCGCGTTTTCCATACCTTTCATTGAACGAACAAGCTCAATTTGTACATCGAATGGCAATGAAGTCGAAATACCATTTGGGTACAATTCGTGCGTCGTGAGTCCTTCCGGTTCAATGAAAATTTGATGGGAATTCTTGTCCGCAAAACGCACAATTTTATCTTCAATCGACGGGCAATAACGAGGACCAACCCCTTCAATCACACCTGTGTACATCGGAGAACGATCCATACCACTACGAATAATATCGTGAGTACGTTCATTGGTATGCGTGATGAAGCATTCAATTTGACGAGGGTGTAGATCTCGACTTCCCATGTAAGACATCACCGGCGTGATGTCATCGCCAGGCTGTGGCTGCATTTGAGAAAAATCTACTGATCGCGCATCAATTCTAGGAGGCGTTCCTGTTTTTAGTCGATCTACTTGGAAAGGCAGTGCTCGCAATTTTTCCGCCAAGCCAATGGAAGGAGGATCCCCTGCTCGACCACCAGCATGATTTTGCAGACCGATATGAATCACGCCACCAAGGAATGTACCAGCGGTTAATACGACGGTTTTACTATTAAAACGAATGCCTGTTTGAGTAATAACCCCGCGAGCCGCACCGTCTTCAACGATCAAGTCTTCAACAGACTGTTGAAATAACCAAAGATTTTCTTGGTTTTCAAGTTGGTGACGTATTGCCGCTTTATACAAAATTCGATCGGCTTGAGCACGAGTAGCGCGAACTGCCGGACCTTTGCGGGAATTCAAGGTTCGAAATTGAATTCCAGCTTGATCTGTCGCCAGTGCCATTGCGCCGTCCAAAGCATCAATTTCTTTCACTAAGTGGGACTTCCCAATACCACCTATGGCTGGGTTACAGGACATCTGTCCTAAAGTTTCAATGTTGTGCGACAGCAGAAGGGTTTTCACCCCCATACGAGCAGCAGCCAAAGCGGCTTCAGTGCCGGCATGTCCGCCACCCACCACAATCACATCAAAGCGGCTTGGGAAATCCACGGGAACCTCGATATTACTAGTAAGTAGAATAAATGAATAAAAAACGATCAACTTCGGATAAGGGCGCCTAGTATAAAGGCTAATTTTGAAAAAGAAAGGGATGCACGTCCGCTTTATCCGGTCATCAATATTATTAAATAAAGAAGTATATATAGTGTTTTTTATTAATGTTATGTCTATATAGCAAGCCAAAATCTGTTAATAAGCACTAAAAAATCTTTATTTTCATTAAGTTATAAACATAACAAGATGTGATAAAAGGGCTTCTCTTCCTGTTATGTCGATAATTCATTCTTGTGTATAAGTAAGTGAGTTATACAGAAAGGATTTTAGGTTCCTTTTTTATTAAAAACTGTGCAAAACTTTTTTTCAACCTATCACCTAAGTTATCAACAGTCGTTCTATAAGATAGTTTTTTTA
The DNA here is from genome assembly GCF_003314975.1 of Marinomonas aquiplantarum. GTDB lineage: Bacteria > Pseudomonadota > Gammaproteobacteria > Pseudomonadales > Marinomonadaceae > Marinomonas > Marinomonas aquiplantarum. Next base: position 558,932 of record NZ_QNRF01000001.1, on the reverse strand, counting down.
TTAAGCTTATGTTTTTTAAGTAAAAAAATTATTTTTAAGCGTGTTTTTGCGAAAAAACAAAAGAAAACAATCCACAGAAAACAAATTGAAAATAAAGTCAAAAAGTAAGTTGAAATGCTTTTTTACTGTTGATAAATACAGTGTATTCACTGAATCCTTGTGACGCTTTATTCACATTTGAATTTTATAGACGACTAGTCTATTTTAATAACATTGAATCAGTGGGTTGTGTCATGGTTGAAGTGAATACGAAGCGACCTCGTGGTCGACCTAGAAATGAAGCATCGGTCATAGAAGATACCAAATTTGCGTTATTGCGAGCTGGTATGGCCATGTTGACGGAAAAAGGCTTTACGGTCAGTGGTATTGAGCCGATTCTAAAATCCGTAGGGGTGCCAAAAGGGTCTTTTTATCATTATTTTTCCAATAAAGAAGCGTTTGGTTTAGCTGTATTGAAGGCTTACCAACAATATTTTGAGCGTAAGCTTGATCACTTTCTGTTGAATGAAGACATCCCCTACCAGCAACGGTTAGTAGAGTTTTCAAAAGATGCTTGTGAAGGCATGGTTCGGCACGACTTTAAACGCGGTTGTTTAGTGGGCAACCTTGAACAAGAGTCTGTGCTCTTGTCTGACGTTTTCAATCAACAAATTCAAGCGTGTTATCAGAGCTGGCAAGACAAATTAGCTCAGTATTTATTGGCTGGACAAGCGGAAGGAGCATTCTCTTTTACCAACGATGCTAATCAAATGGCACAAATATTTTGGCTAGGTTGGGAAGGCGCAGTGCATCGAGCAAGATTACTAAAGTCATGTCAGCCATTGGAAAGCTACATGGCCTTTTATTTAGCAAATATTTTCAAGCCAGAGTAACGGGGAGTGAACCAGATGATATTCATCTGGTTTTTTTAACCATTTAACTAGACGATCGGTCTAAAAGGAGTGATACATGTTTAAAAGTTTAATTATCGAGCAGACAGAGTCAGGTCAGCAGCAATGTACATTGACAAATTTAAATGAAGATCAGTTACCTAATGGCGATGTGTTAGTGGATGTGCTTTACAGTACGTTGAATTACAAAGACGCTTTGGCCATTACTGGAAAAGGTCGTATTGCTCGTAGCTACCCAATGGTGCCAGGCATTGATCTAGTTGGACGTGTCATTGAGTCTGATAGTGATGGTTTTCAATCTGGAGAGTTGGTCTTACTGAATGGCTTTGGAGTGGGTGAAGCACACTGGGGAGGGTTATCTCAAAAAGCCCGTCTAAAGAGTGAATGGCTGATTCCATTACCTAAAAATATGACACCACAGCAGGCTATGATGGTGGGAACGGCAGGTTATACCGCTATGTTGTCTGTCCTTGCGTTACAAAAACAGGGCGTCTTGCCGGAATCCGGTGATATTTTAGTGACAGGGGCTAACGGTGGCGTGGGGAGTTTTGCAATTCGCTTATTAAGCCGCCTTGGTTACCGAGTGGTGGCTTCTACTGGACGAATGAGTCAAGAAACCTATTTAAAATCGTTAGGCGCAGCGGACATTATTGATCGAGCCAGTTTGTCAGAGAGTGGTAAACCTTTACAAAAAGAACGTTGGGCTGGTGTGGTGGACTGCGTTGGTAGTCATACTTTAGCGAATGCCTGTGCTTCTACCCAATATGGTGGGGTTGTGACCGCGTGTGGTTTGGCTCAAGGCATGGACTTTCCAGCGTCAGTAGCGCCATTTATTCTTCGTGGTGTGCGTTTGATTGGCATCGACAGTGTCATGCGCCCTATTGCGGATCGTCTAGAAGCTTGGCAAAACTTGAGTGAATTATTAGAAGACAGTGATTACCAAGAGATTTGCGAAGAAATTCCGTTAGACCAAGCCATCGAAACGGCCTATAAATTGCTTGATGGAGAAGTACGTGGTCGCGTGTTGGTAAATCTGACCGAAGACTGATGAGTCATCTTGCTAATAAACAAGGATACCTATGAAAGTCATAATTGCACCGGATTCCTTCAAAGAAAGTCTTACGGCAATGCAGGTTGCCACTGCCATTGAAATGGGTTTTCGGCAAATATTTCCCCAAGCCGAATACATCAAATTACCCATGGCTGATGGCGGTGAAGGAACCGTGCAATCTATGGTGGATGCGACACAAGGAGAAATGGTTTTCCTCCAAGTGACGGGACCTCTAGGGGAAAAAGTCGAAGCACATTATGGCATTTTAGGAGGGACTGATGAGCAATCAATGGCAACGGCGGTGATTGAGATGGCGTCTGCATCTGGATTGCATTTGGTGCCTCGAACTCAACGAGATCCTTACATCACCACCAGCTATGGTACTGGTGAACTAATCAAAGATGCTTTAGACCGTGGTATCAAGCACATTATTCTAGGCTTGGGTGGCAGTGCGACCAATGATGCAGGTTTAGGCATGGCACAAGCCTTGGGGATGCGTTTTTTAGATGCGGCTGGACAGCCTTTAAATGCGGGGGGGTTGGCATTAATGGACCTAGAGACGGTGGATGTCAGTCAAGGTCACCCTAAATTAGCGCACTGTCAGATTGAAGTGGCCTGTGATGTGACCAATCCTTTATGTGGTGAAAATGGTGCATCAGCGGTTTTTGGGCCGCAAAAAGGCGCTAGCCAAGACATGATTAATAAATTGGATGCGGCACTCGGTCATTTTGCTGATGTGATGGTCAAAGCTGGCTTTACTGATCAACGTGCTGTTGCTGGTGTTGGGGCGGCGGGTGGAATGGGCTTTGCCATGAAAACCCTATTGAACGCAGAATTAAAGCCAGGTATCGACATCGTAATGGATTGCATGGGGTTTGCTGACAAAATAAAAGACGCGGATTTAGTGATTACTGGTGAAGGTCGAATGGATGGGCAAACGGTGTTTGGTAAGACGCCTATGGGGGTGTTACAGCGAGCCAAAGCGGCTGGTGTGCCAGTGATTGGCATTGCGGGTTGTTTTGGGGAAGATGCTGAGGCGATATTGGCTCACGGAATGAAAGCCATTTTCCCGATTATTCCAGGCTTAGCAGAGTTGGATCAGGTGTTGGCGGACGCACAACAAAATGTGACCGCCACAGCGCGGAATGTGGCGGCATGTCTGCAATTAGGAAAGCCTTTCTAGTACTATTTACCGATACAGAAAGAGCCAAAAATGCGACCAAGTAAGTCATCACTGGTGAATGCGCCAGTGATTTCGCTTAACGCTTGTTGAGCTTCTTTTAAGTCTTCGGCCAACAACTCCCCAGCACCATAACCGTGTAATTGCTCATGGCCAGCGGCAAGAAAACGGTTGGCCTTGTTTAGCGCTTCTAAATGACGACGACGAGCAATAAAACCGCCTTCTGTTGTGCTATCAAAGCCCATCACAGTTTTTAAATGATCTGTAAGGTGTTGAATCCCATCGCCTGTTTTAGCTGATAGGGAGATTACAGGCACGCCCTGATATTCTTCTAAGCCAATTTTATCTGTCGTCAAATCCACTTTATTGCGAATCACGGTAATGGCATTTTGGTTGCCCAACTTGGCCATAAACTCGGGCCAAATTTCATTGGGGTCTTTGCTGTCGATGGACTGACTGTCAACCATCATTAAAATTCGGTCGGCTTTTTGAATTTCATCCCAGGCCCGTTGAATACCGATGCGCTCAACTTCATCTGGACTGTCTCGTAGCCCTGCCGTATCAATAATGTGTAAAGGCATACCATCTAGGTGAATGTGTTCGCGCAATACATCACGGGTAGTCCCTTCAATATTGGTGACGATGGCGGACTCTTTACCAGATAATGCATTGAGTAAACTGGATTTGCCTGCATTGGGTCGACCTGCGATCACCACATTCATCCCTTCACGAATTAAAGCGCCTTGGTTGGCTTCTTTTAGGACATCCGTCAGTTTTGTTTGGATGTCTTTTAATTCGCTGGCGACTTTGCCGTCACCAATAAAATCAATTTCTTCTTCGGGGAAATCAATGGCGGCTTCCACGTAAATTCGTAAGTGAATTAAGGCTTCTACCAACTCATCAACACGTTTAGAAAATGCCCCTTGTAAGGAACGCAAAGCACATTTTGCGGCTTGCTCAGAGGTACTGTCGATCAAATCAGCAATGGCTTCCGCTTGCGTTAAATCCATTTTATCGTTCATGAAAGCCCGTTCAGAGAACTCTCCTGGGCGTGCCAAGCGTGCGCCTAGGCTCAAACAGTGACTGAGCAACATATCCATGATGACAGGGCCACCATGGCCTTGTAATTCAAATACATCTTCTCCAGTGAAAGAGTTTGGCCCAGGAAAGTAAATGGCCAAGCCCATGTCCAGTTGTTCGCCATCAGCTTGTTTAAAAGGCACATAATGGGCATAACGTGGTTTTGGTTCAAAACCTATGATGTGTTTGGCAATGGCAAGGCTATTAGGACCAGATAATCGAATGATGCCTACACCTCCTCGGCCAGGCGCGGTAGCTTGAGCGGCAATCGTGTCTTGGTCAGTGGTGTAATGAAAATCCGTCATAGTTAGGCTCTGTGTCTGTCAAAGTGGACTGAATGTGTATGCAAAAGAAATATAGCAAGTGAAACGTAAAAAGGCTTCCATGTAGGAAGCCTTTTTTATGTTGTTCACAACAGGTCTTGTCCTAGTTTTCTCTTTCAATACGTTTGGTAATAACGTACTGCTGAAGAATTGACAAGGTGTTGTTGGTAACCCAGTACAATACTAGACCGGCTGGGAACCATAGGAAGAAGATAGAGAATGCCACTGGCATGATCTTCATAATGCGCGCCTGCATTGGATCTGGCGGCGTTGGGTTCAATGCTTGCTGAACAAACATACTGATGCCCATCAAGATCGGCAAGATGAAGTATGGGTCCATCACAGACAAGTCATTAATCCAAAGAATAAATGGTGCTTGACGCAATTCAACGGATTCCATCAATACCCAGTACAAGGCCAAGAATACCGGCATTTGCACTAGAATAGGCAAACAGCCGCCCAGAGGGTTAATCTTCTCTTTTTTGTACAATTCCATCATGGCTTGCGACATTTTCTGACGATCGTCGCCATACTTGTCTTTCAATTTGGCAATTTCAGGGCCAAATTTACGCATTTTTGCCATGGAACGGTAACTGGTCGCAGACAACTTAAAGAAGATGGCTTTTACCACAACCACGACTAAGATAATGGCAACACCCCAGTTGATCACAAAAGATTGGATCAAGGTCAGTAGCCAAAACAGTGGTTTTGCAAGCCACCATAACCAACCGTAATCAACGGTTAAGTCTAGGTTTTCTGCTGTTGCCTCAAGTTGATCTTGTAATTTAGGACCAACATAGAAAGTCGAACTCATAGTACCTTGCTTGCCAGCTGGAATTTCAACTGCTGAGCCTGTAAAACCAATGATGTTATAACCATTGTTAGTACGTGCTTGTAGCGTGACTTTTTGACCTTGTTCAGGTACCCAAGCCGAGACAAAATAATGCTGCAGTACGGCAACCCAACCTTGAGTGGTGGTGACTTTGACAGGTTCTTCTTCCATATCAGAGAAAGAAATCTTGTTGTACTTGGTTTCTTCGTTAGAAATGGCACCACCTAGATAAGGTTGTAAGCCCATACTAGTTGCTTTACTTGGATCTGGAGAGTTATCACGCTTGATCTGAGCAAACAAATTACCGCGCCAAGTATTCGCTGAGGTGTTATCCACAGTGATAAGTTGACGAATACGGTACGTCCCCTTCATGAAGCGGAAGGTTTTTGTGTATTTAACACCGTTTGCATCCGTGTAATACAGGTTCACATCCAGCGAATCTTCACCGTCAGCTAATTGATAAGAAGCTTGTTCAGACTGGTATACTGGACGACCTTCTGTTGAAGCGTCGGGACCATTTCGTCCGATCAAACCACTTTGAGTGACATAGGTTCTGTCGGAACCATCTTCCAGGATAACAAACGGATCAGGTTGCCCTAATTCTTTTTTGTATTCCAATAAAGCTGCTTCCACTAAGTCACCACCAACTGGGTTGATGGCCACACGTAATGTATCTGTGGTGACTTCAATCAACTTTCCTGGGGCGATTTTACTGACGCTTTGAGGAATTTCGCTGTTTGCTTGCGTATCGTTTTGAGTTGCTAGAGGCAAATCATCATTTAATTGAGGGTTTGTCTCGTTTTGAGATTGGGTGCTTTGAGCCACACTTTGGGTCGTTTGTTGACCGTAATCTTGGTTCCACTGTAAAAACAGTAGGTAGCCACTGATAAAAAGCGCGCCCCATAAAAAGTAACGTCTGAAATCCATGGTATTCAACTAATTTGTTTGGTTAGACAAAGTAGGTTCAGTGAACCTTTAGAAAAATCACGCGCTATTAAACCAGCCTTTGGCAGTTTTTTCAGCCTATTTCTGCTTAGAATGCGAGCGTTTTTTCATTTGGGAAGGGTTTTTTGCTTTTTTAGCCAATTGTGACCAAGCCTTATCCAGTCTTGGCCTTAACGATTCATTGTCAATTTCTTTAATGCCATTGCGTGCTAAGAAGACAATGTCTAGTCCCGTCGTCGTCAATTTATGATGACGAAAAGACTCGCGTACCAAACGTTTGATACGGTTTCGACCTACAGCGGTTTTATCGGTTTTCTTAGACACAATGAGACCTAACCGAGTTTGGTCATCGTTACGTTTATAAGCCAATAAAAGGAATTCGCCAGCAAAGACTTTTGCGGAAGTGTCGTTAAAAACGGATTGATAATCCCCGGCATTCAGGAGCCTGACTTGCCGGGGAAAACAATAATCGGTCATCAGCGTGTTTATGCGCTTAGAGCCTTACGGCCGCGAGCACGACGACGAGCGATAACTTGACGTCCGCCTTTAGTTGCCATGCGAGCACGGAAACCGTGGTTACGTTTGCGTTTCAATACGCTAGGTTGAAAAGTTCTTTTCATTTTAGTTTCTCTCACTGAAGCAGTGTTTCAGTTTTGAGGGTTAGCGATCGCCAAGCCTCAGCATTTGATTGTCAAATCAGGGCGCGGATTTTAGAGCCTTTCCATAGTAAGTTCAATGCTTTGCTGACTTTTTATTGGTAAAAATTTAACCACAAAAGCATTAACGTGCTTATACACAGCTTAATACAAAGAAAGTGGATAAGATTTTCCAAAAAATGGGAAAATATACACAGGAAAGGGATATTTAATAAAAATTTGTTTATAAAACATTATGTTGAAATTTATCACCGCTGTGAAAAAAGGCAAAACAAAGTCTTATTTTGATGTGTATAACTAGGTGTTTTATGCACATTATCTATCTTTTATCTACCGTTGTGTATAACTCTGGCTGTTATTAACAAATATCCGTTTATTTGGCGGAGAGGATTTTTTTATTTAATGTGTGGATAACTCAAGTTATCCAAGGTAAAATCCGCTTCTTGTCTGTCACTCAACCAGGGAGTACGTTTACAGTGTCTTTGGAGCATTGGAATCTGTGTCTGCAACGCTTGCAGAGTGAGTTTTCCACATCTCAGTTCAACACTTGGATTCGTCCACTTGAAGCCGAAATGCTGGCCGGTGGTGAGCTGTGCTTAAGTGCGCCTAATCGATTTGTGTTGGATTGGGTGAGTAACAAGTATCAAACTCGTATAAAAGAGTTATTGTCCGAATTTGCGGGAGATGACCCTGCACCAGCGCTCAGCTTGGTGGTGAAGTCACAAGGTTTTGCAACGGCATCCCCTACGCCACCGCCGCCACCGATACATCAGAATCCACCAGTGAATTCGCTTAATACGGAAACCGTGTCTGAATCGGGTTATCGTCCGGGTTTTGGATTAATGGACGAAGAAGACACACCGCATGCGGATTTGGAGTTTGAAGCCCCTTTAACCCTATCAACAGCAGGTTTAAAAGGCGATCCAGAACCATACGAACAAGGTCAATTGCCCCTCACACCACCGAAACGCAAGGTGCAAGTTGAAGGTGGGATTAACCATGGTGCAAACCTCAACAACTCTTTTACGTTCGATAACTTCGTTGAGGGTAAATCCAACCAATTGGCCCATGCTGCTGCATTACAGGTAGCGGAAAACCCTGGTGGTGCTTATAACCCATTGTTTATTTACGGTGGCGTGGGATTAGGTAAAACCCACTTAATGCAAGCCGTGGGCACCGAGTTAATGCGTCACAACCCTAATGCCAAAGTAGTCTATTTGCACTCTGAACGCTTTGTGGCGGATATGGTTAAAGCGTTACAACTTAACGCCATCAATGATTTTAAGCGTTATTATCGATCGGTCGATGCTTTGTTGATCGATGATATTCAGTTTTTTGCTGGTAAAGACCGTACGCAGGAAGAGTTTTTCCATACCTTTAATGCCTTATTAGAAGGCGGCCAGCAAATGATCCTGACTTGTGATCGTTACCCGAAAGAAATCCAAGGGTTAGAAGATCGTTTGAAGTCGCGATTTGGTTGGGGCCTTACGGTCGCCATCGAACCTCCTGAGTTGGAAACTCGTGTGGCAATCCTAATGCGTAAAGCGGATGAAAGCGGTATTAAGCTTTCGTATGATTCAGCCTTCTTTATTGCGCAGAAGATTCGTTCTAATGTGCGAGAATTAGAAGGTGCGTTGAAGCGTGTTATTGCAAACTCACACTTTACTGGTCGAGCCATCACACCGGATTTTGTTCGCGAGTCATTAAAAGACCTTTTGGCCTTGCAAGATAAGCTAGTGAACATTGATAATATTCAGCGCATCGTAGCGGAATATTATAAAATCAAAATCAGTGATTTATTATCGAAACGCCGTAGTCGATCTGTGGCACGTCCACGTCAAGTGGCCATGTCACTTGCGAAAGAATTAACGAATCACAGCTTGCCGGAAATTGGCGACGCCTTTGGTGGTCGAGACCATACCACGGCGTTGCATGCGATTCGCAAGATTAAAGAGCTGCAAGATACGGATTCGGATATCCGTGAAGATTACAAACAATTGATGCGAATTCTGACCACCTAATGGTCTAAGACTTTGAGTTTACGAGGAAAATAATGAAATTTTCAGTCGTCCGCGAGACACTTCTCAAACCACTTCAACTAGTGGCTGGCGTTGTAGAACGCAAACAAACCATGCCGGTATTGGCCAATGTTTTGGTGGAAGTTAAAGACCAAATATTGACCCTAACGGGCTCCGATTTGGAAGTCGAATTGGTTGGTCATGTGCCACTCGATGAGTGCGAAGAAGGTCGTATTACGGTACCTGCTCGTAAATTGATGGACATATGTAAAAGTCTGCCAGACAGCGCCGTGATTGAATTTACTTTGGATGAGCAAAAAGCGGTGATCCGTTCTGGACGTTCACGTTTCAGTTTGTCTACCTTACCTGCAGATGAATTTCCGAATATTCAAGATATGCAGGGTGATCTGACCGTTGCTATTGCGCAGAACAGTGTGCGTCGTTTGATTGATCGTACTGGTTTTGCCATGGCGAACCAAGATGTTCGTTACTACTTGAATGGCATGTTGTTAGAAGTGGCAGATGGTCAATTACGCGTGGTGGCAACAGACGGTCACCGTTTGGCGACCGCAGTGGAAGACGCTCAAGTCAGTGGTGATCTAACGCAAGTAATCGTGCCGCGTAAAGGGGTATTGGAACTCAATCGTTTGTTGAGTGACACAGATGAAACCGTAGAGCTGACCATAGGTGCTAACCACATTCGCGCCAAAGTAGCAGATTATGTGTTCACGTCGAAATTGGTAGATGGAAAGTTCCCAGACTATCATCGAGTTATTCCACGTAATAACGAAAAAATCGTCATTGCTGACCGTTTGGAATTGCGTCAGGTGTTCTTGCGAGCGTCTATTCTGTCTAATGAAAAATACCGTGGTGTTCGTCTGATTCTGTCCAATGGTATGTTGCAAGTGTTCGCGAACAACCCTGAACAAGAAGAAGCGGAAGAATCTGTGTTGGTTCAATACCAAGGCGACAATATGGAAGTGGGTTTCAACGTCGGTTACTTGTTGGACGTACTGGGCGTCGTGGACTCTCAAGAAGTGCGTTTGTCACTGAACGACTCTAATTCCAGTGCCTTGATTGAAGAAGCACAAAGCCATGCGGCTCAATATGTTGTGATGCCAATGCGCTTGTAATGGCGTATTGATTATCAAATGTTCTCGCCCGCTTACGTCAGTGAGCGGGTCGTCCCTCTCCTGATCAAGGTTTAACGATTATGCCGCTGGTGCGTTTGGACATTTCCCATGTTCGCAACCTTTCTAGTGTGCGCTTTGAACCTTCGCCGCAAGTGAATCTTATTGTCGGAAAAAATGGCAGTGGTAAAACCTCGGTTTTAGAAGCCATTCATTTATTATCTTTTGGTCGTTCTTTTCGCAGCCACAAACACAAAACCTACATACAGCACGAAAATGAAGCCTGCTTGATCTTCGCTCAGCTCGAGCAAGCGGATGGGCGTATCACTCGTGTGGGACTGCAACGTCACCGTGACGGCCAAATTGACGTAAGGATCCAAGGACAACGAGCGCAATCTGTGATCGAGCTGGCCGAACGCCTACCTGTGCAATTAATTAACCCTGATGCGTTTCGATTATTAGAGGGTTCCCCCAGTATTCGACGACAATTTATCGACTGGGGTGCGTTTCATTTTGATCATGAGTTTATTTCTGCTTGGCGAGGTTGGCAAAAAGCATTAAAACAGCGGAATACCTTGCTCAGACGTGGTAAAATATCGGCTAGTTTGTTATCCGCTTTCGATCAAGAATTGATCCGACTGGGAGAGCAAGTCAATCTGTCGAGAAAAGCGTACGTTGAGAAGCTGACGCCACATTTTCACCGAGTTTTATCTTTGCTTACGGATGAACTCAAGGTGGATCTGAATTTTTTCCAAGGTTGGGATGCGCAAAAAACATTACAAATGGCTGTTGAAGCCGGACGTGAACGAGATATCGAGCTGGGTTACACCCATACTGGTCCGCAGCGTGCGGACTTACGGGTAAAAACCGCGACGGGAGATGCATTGGATACGCTTTCTCGTGGCCAACAAAAGCTTGTGGTCTCGGCGTTGAAGATTGCCCAAGGGCAGTTGTTAATTGATATGGGTCGTCCCCTTGTGTTTTTAGTGGACGATTTACCGGCTGAACTGGATAGCCAACACAGACAAAAATTGTGTCAGTTGTTGGAGTCCTTAAACAGTCAAATTTTTATTACCAGTGTTGAGCCTGACACAACGGATTTTACTTGGGCCGACAGCACAGACGTTCGTCAATTTGTTATGCAACAAGGCGAGTTGTCATTATTGAGCAAAGGTTTGCAGGAGAGTTAAATGAGTGAAAATAATTATGATTCGTCCAGTATCAAGGTGCTCAAAGGGCTTGATGCCGTTCGTAAACGTCCCGGAATGTATATTGGTGATACGGACGATGGCACGGGCTTACACCACATGGTCTTTGAAGTGGTCGATAATTCCATCGATGAAGCCTTAGCGGGTCACTGTGACACCATTACAGTATTGATCCATCCAGACGAATCTATCTCTGTCTCGGATAACGGTCGTGGTATTCCTGTCGACATGCACGAAGAAGAAGGTGTATCGGCAGCGGAAGTTATCATGACAGTACTGCACGCTGGCGGTAAGTTTGACGATAACTCTTACAAGGTTTCGGGTGGTCTGCATGGTGTGGGTGTTTCGGTAGTAAACGCCCTATCAGAAAGCCTGACCTTAACCATTCGAAAAAATGGTAAAATCTATGAACAGAATTATGTTCATGGTGTGCCACAAGCACCATTAGCCATTATTGGTGACACGGATGGCGCTGGTACAACGGTTCACTTCAAACCTTCTGCAGACACTTTCAGCAACATTTTATTTGTCTACGATATTCTAGCGAAGCGCTTACGGGAATTGTCTTTCTTGAACTCTGGTGTAGCGATCCATTTAAAAGATGAACGCAGCGGCAAAGAAGAGTTCTTTAATTACGAAGGTGGCTTACGTTCTTTTGTAGAGCATTTGAACACCAACAAAACACCAATCAACGATATTTTCCACTTTATTTGTCAACGTGATGACCTAGAAGACGGTATCGCTGTGGAAGTGGCTTTACAGTGGAATGAAGGTTTCCAGGAAAATATCTACTGTTACACCAACAACATCCCACAACGCGATGGTGGTACTCACTTAGCCGGTTTCCGTGGCGCTTTGACACGTACTTTGAATAACTTCATTGAGTCAGAAGGCTTGGCGAAGAAACAAAAAGTGGCGACAACGGGTGACGATTCTCGTGAAGGTTTGACCGCCATTGTCTCGGTGAAAGTGCCGGATCCTAAGTTCTCTTCGCAAACCAAAGATAAATTGGTGTCTTCTGAGGTAAAAACCGCGGTTGAGCAAGAAATGGCAAAACGTTTCGCTGAATACCTGCTGGAAAAACCAAACGAAGCCAAAATCATTGTTAACAAGATGATTGATGCGGCGCGCGCTCGTGAAGCGGCGCGTCGTGCACGTGATATGACGCGACGTAAAGGAGCGTTAGACATTGCTGGTTTGCCAGGTAAATTAGCGGATTGCCAGGAAAAAGACCCTGCTTTGTCTGAAATCTACCTAGTGGAGGGTGATTCCGCTGGTGGTTCTGCTAAGCAAGGCCGCGATCGTCGTACTCAAGCTATTTTGCCTCTGAAAGGTAAGATTCTAAACGTAGAGAAAGCCCGTTTTGACAAAATGCTGTCATCAGCGGAAGTTGGCACACTGATTACTGCATTGGGTTGTGGTATTGGTCGTGACGAGTTTAATGCGGACAAATTGCGTTATCACAGCATCGTGATCATGACCGATGCGGACGTGGATGGTTCTCACATTCGTACCTTGCTACTGACTTTCTTCTTCCGTCAAATGCCTGAAATCATCGAGCGTGGCCATATCTTTATTGCCCAACCACCTCTGTTCAAGATTAAGCGTGGTAAGCAAGAACAGTACATCAAGGATGAAGCAGCGCTTGATCAACACTTGATTGAAGTGGCGTTAGACGGTGCTCATATGCACGTCAATGCAGACGCACCGGGCATTCAAGGTGAGCCATTGGCGAAGCTGGTACGTGATTACATTCACATCGAAGATGATGTGGATCGTCTGGCTCGTGTGTACCCTAAAGATGTCATGGGTAAACTTCTGTACTGCAAAGAGTTGACTCAAGAGCATTTGAAAGACGAAGCGGCAGTGTCTGCTTGGGTAGAAGAAATTCGCCAACAAATGCCACAAGATGCGCGTACCGGTTTCCGTTTTGACTTTGCTGTCGAAAAAGACGAAGAACGCAGTCTTTACTTGCCAGTTGTCGACATCATGTCTCACGGTGTGTCGAATCGTTACCGTTTTGAAGCGGCTTTCTTCAATTCACCTGAATACAAGCGCATTGTGGCCATGTCCGAAACCATTGCGGAATTGTTTGGTGAAGAGTCTTACATCCAGCGTGGCGAGCGTCGTCAGCCAGTGACGCAAATCGAAGAGATGAAAGCTTGGTTGATGAAAGAAGCGTCTCGTGGCATGACCATCCAGCGCTACAAAGGGTTGGGTGAGATGAACCCAGATCAGTTATGGGAAACCACGATGGATCCAGACGCGCGTCGTATGTTGCGTGTGACCATCGATGATGCCGTTGCAGCGGATCAAATGTTCACTACCTTGATGGGTGACGAAGTGGAACCACGTCGTAACTTCATTCAAGACAATGCATTAACCGTGGCGAACCTAGACGTATAAGCTGTCGTTAGTGCATAAAAAGTGCATAAAAACAGAAAGGCTAGACCCAGTGTCTAGCCTTTTTTTATGTGGAAAAAAAGCCCAACCCTGAACAGAGGATTGGGCTTTGTGTTATTTCACTCTATTAAAACGTGCTAAGGGGTTACCCGAATTATAGAGCGGCTTTGATGCTTTCCACGATTGGTGTGGTTGGACGGCCAATTAAGGTACTTAGATCTTTGCTGTCGCTGTATAAAGCGCCTTTTGAAGCCCCAACATCGGAATCTGCAAGGATAGCGGCGAAGCCTTCTGGTAGACCAGTACCTACTAGAATCTTAGTGTACTCTTCTGCAGGAATGTCTTGGTAGACGACGGTTTTACCTGTCACTTCACTAATCTTGGCTGCATATTCTGCTAGGGTAAAGGCTTGATCACCGGCCAATTCATAGGTTTTACCTGCTTGATTATCAGAAGTAATCACCACGGCGGCCGCTTCTGCGTAGTCTTGACGAGTAGCGGTAGCGTATTTGCCTTCGCCTGCACTGCCTAATACGGCACCGTGCTCTAATGCCATACCAATTGATGCAGTGTAATTTTCTGAGTACCAGCCATTACGTAATAGAGCGAAAGGAAGGCCTGATTGTGCCAAAGCATTTTCGGTTTGTACGTGCTCTTGTGCCAGTGCTAGTGGAGACGTTTGCGCATTCAGCAAGCTGGTGTAAGCCAATAACTCTACACCAGCTTGCTTAGCAGCATCGATGACATTTTTGTGCTGAGGGAAACGTTGGCCAACTTCACTGGAAGATACTAAAACCACACGCTTAACCCCTTCGAAAGCGGCATTTAGAGACGCTGGATCAGAATAGTCCGCCTTACGAACCACAACACCTTGCTCGACAAGCAATTGCGCTTTTTCTGGAGAGCGAACCGCAGCCACGATTTGATTGGCTGGTGTGCCACGTTTGATCAGATTGTTAACGATTAGGTTGCCTAGTTGACCTGTTGCACCTGTAACTAAAATCATAATGTATCTCCTATTGAGTCATTTTTAAACTTGATGCAGAGCAGAATACATCGCTAACAAACTTTTAGTAAGTACATACAAAAAGGTAAGTATGAGATTTATTATAATTTTTTAATAAAATGATTCAGATAGGATATTTTTATACTAATAAGTGAGTACTCACTTATTGAATAGGACTTATAAAACCTTATTTTTCTTTGGCTTATTGGTTTTAGGACAAGAAGCACAGAAGTTACCCTCTTCTCTGCGAAAATGTAAACAACAGGTTTGCCGCACAAATTGGGGCCCTTGGCTTGTTTGATCGATTTGTAATCTCTGTAAGGCTTTCGTTGGTAGGCCTAAAACGTCTGCCCAGAGAAGATATTCTGCTGTTAAATCGAAGTGATGGTGATTCTGTTGATCTTGTTGCTGCACATAGCTTTGTAGATACAGCATGGTTTCAATCAGTTGATCAGCCAATAAGGCTTGATAAAGGATTGGACGACCACCCTGCTGGACAATCAGCTCTGACTGATAGGATTGGAATAATCTATGTAAGCCCTCGCCTAGATGAGCTATCAACGCCTCATGTGAGCTTTGGTCGAGCCATTGATCGTCTGCCAGTTGATAACCGCAAACCATTTCCCCCACTTGTTTTTGTTTGATAGTGGCGATGTTACTTGGCACGGCGCGTAAGTGATAAACACAGATTAGGGCTAAATAAATGGGTTGCCAGCAAAGTAATCCCCAGCTGCGAATACGCCAATAAGGCGCACCCGTTTCCGGATGCGCCTTATTGATCGTGTGATGAAGAGAAGCAATGAGTTCTGCCACGTCAGGCCAAGACTCGGGGGAATCCGATCGTGTCTTGGCCGCTTCTAAATGATGCGTTTGGTTGGGTCGTTGACCATCCAACACGGGAATCAAATGTCGAGCAGTGTGAAATAACTCATCTAGATAAGACGCCATCTAGTTTTTAACCTCATTAAAATTCATAACGCCCTGTTAGTTCAAAAGAACGGTCTGCTCCGAACCAGCAGCTACTGGTGTCATAACAGGTGTAATAGGTTTCATCAAAAGCGTTCGATACGCTAAATTGCACACTCGCGCCTTGCCAGTTCGCTGATAATTGTGCCAAGTCATAACCAATAGACAGATCGACCAATGTGTAAGAAGGCACGGTATCCGAGTTAGCTGCATCCATTTGCATCTCACCCACATATCTTAAGCCTGCGCCGAAAGAAGCACCGAGTAATGAACCTTGTTTAGGCTGGTAACCTAACCAAACACTAACTTGTTGCTCTGGTGTCCAGACAGGTGTGTTGCCCTGAATACCGTCGTTACTCTTTGATACTTCGACATCCTGATAAGTATAGGCAAGGGTCGCATTCAGTTCTTCGGTAAGCGCTTTTGTAAGTTCAACTTCCAAGCCATTTGAGGTGACCTCGCCCACTTGGACTTTGTCGTAGGTACCACCATTTGGGTCTCTGGTCAGTACATTGCTTTTGACAATGTTGAAAGCTGTGACCGAAGCGAGTGTGTCTGCATTTTGGAATTTTATGCCGGCTTCAATTTGATCTGCCGTGGAGGTTTTAAAGGCATTACCTAATCTGTCGGAACCAGAAACGGGTTCGAAACTTTGTGCGAAGTTAATAAAAGGTGAGAAACCATTGTCTAATTCATATAATGCGCCAATTCGGCCACTAAGCTGGTTTTGATCATCATCTGCTTCTGTACTACCCCTGCCGGTTTCTGAATATTTGTAATTGTCGTATCGGCCACCCATAATGAAGACCCATTGATCCATTCTTATTTGGTCTTGAAGGTAGAGTCCTGTTTGTTCTTTATTGATAGTAAAATCACTGGAATAACCAGATGCTGCAAAATCTAATTGAGATGCAACAATTTGATTGTAATCAGGATCGTATAAATCGATACTTGGCGCAACGGCGTCTTCGTATTTGATGTCTGACTCTAATTTTAAATAGTCTAATCCGATTAGAATATTATGTTCTAACGACCCTGTATCAAAAATGGCGGAGAATTGGTTATCAAGGTTGATGCCTTGAGATTTTTCGTCTGTTATGTAGGCTCTTCTGTTTAGCGTTCTTTCATCAGAGTTCAAACTGGTTGAACCGGAATAGGTATTTTGCTGATACGCATCGGCAAAAGTAAAACGAGTATTCTGTAGGAAGCTCCAAGTATCATTTATCTCATGTTCAAGTTTATATCCTAGTAACAACTCTTCTCTTTCGTAGGTTTCCCAGTTCTCATCGCCGGCATAGGCATCTGAATTGAGTTTCCCGTTTATATTACTATTCACTGTGCCTTTGGATGGAAGTGCCGAATACACACCCATCTCAGGGTCATTCTGATAATACATATTCAGATTCAAGAAAGTTGAATCGCTAAGTTGAATATCCAAGGATGGTGCAATAAGGATACGTTCCTCTTCCGCAGTTACGGATTGGCCGTCTTTTTGACGCGCTAGACCAATGACGCGGTAGTTTACTTTGTCACTAATAGCTCCAGTTGAATCAAACTGTACCTGTTTTTTATTATCGCTGCCCAAAGTGATTTCCACACTGTTGGCAGAGTCCTCTTGAGGGGATTTACTGATGATGTTGACCATACCGCCTGGTGGCATTTCACCGTATAAGGTTGAAGTTGGTCCTTTAAATATTTCAATTTGATCGACCACCGCGGCATCAATTTGCGGTTGTAAGTTCCATCCATTGAATAGCAGCGGTAAACCGTCTAATAAAACAGTGTCGTTATCAAAACCTCGAATGTTAAACAAATCTAGGCGTGTTACGGAACCGCCGCGCAGTTCAGTATTGATTCCAGAGCTGTATCGCACGGCTTCTGCTAAACTTTCTACACCACGCTCTTCAAGTGTTTCTGATTTTATAATACTGATGGCCTGTGGTGTTTCTTCTGCATCCAATTGGGTTTTGGTGGCCGTGTTACGATAGGTTTGGCCTTTTACCTCAAGGGTACTTAGGTCATTGGTATCGATGGTATCTTCAGCGATGGCGTGACCTGTCGCAACGGCGATTGCCAAGGCGATCAAAGTTGGTCGAAATGACTGAGTCGATTTCATTGTTGCTCCGAGAATAATGTTAGTTATGAGAATGAATCTCATTCTATTGGTCTCGTGTTTGGAAAACTTAACGATTTGGTGCAAGTTATGACACTTATCTTACTTTCTCGGTTTTATCGGCATCCAATATTCCATGTAACTGTTTGGGTCGGCAGGATCATAGTTGGATTGATACATTTCCAGTTCATAACCAGACACGCCGTTATAGTCAGAATCTGGTAGCCAATGAAAGAGAAACCAACGAACCGCTTCTTCAATGGCTTGAACCTTACCGTGAACGGGAATAACGGCGTATTCTTGAGAGGGAATGGTCAGTGTTGGGTAGTTGTCAGGCAGCATAGCTTGTTCTGCATAGCTGGCCCAATACTGCATTTGTTCAGGGTGCTTGGCACAAAACTGAGTATTTATCACACCTATGGGCTGTTCTGCTGTGGGGCTGCTCTGCAATTCACTGTCTACTTTACGCCATAACTCCCTGACTTTCTTTTGAAAATCGGGTTGATTGGAAAAAGGCCCATAGATCCAATCGGATTGCGCCTTCAGTTGAAAAGCATCGCGGTTTTCGATGCGAATTTGGGTAAAGGCTTTTGGCGCTTCGACTCTATGATTAGCTTGTCGATATTGTAATGGAGTGCGTAAGCCTTGGCGTATGCCGCGCTGACGATAGTCTCTTGGTGTGGTGTGAAACATTTGCTTAAAGGCGCGGGAAAAACTGATTTCCGAATCAAACCCACATTGCATGGCAATGTCTAAATGTCGTTGCTGACTGGACAGAAGCAGTTCTGCAGCATGGCTAAGTCTTAGCTCTCGAGTGTACTGTGCCACCGTTAGTCCAGTGGCTTCACCAAAGACGCGTTGAAACTGCCAGCGTGACCAGCAGCTTTTCTCGGCTAACTCGGCCACATGGATGGTTTCATCTAAATGGTCATGGATATAGTCGAGCACTTTTTCAATGCGATTCAACTTGTCTTGGTTTGTCATATGGGCATCTGGCACAACATCAAATAATAACTATTATCATCTAATTAAGCGACGCTGCCAATGACCTATGTTCAGTTGTTTAAAGAGTTTTGAAAAGCCCTAGGATTTAATCAGCTTGCATGATTAAATCCAGCAGATTGTGAACAATAATAACCTCATGTGAGTCATTGAAAGACGAGCAGATGAATACTTTTGGATGAGCAGCGATGAAAGAACTTTCCCGTACAAGCTTGTATTGCGCAATGTTTATAGCGATTGGTGCCGTTGCCGGTTTGCTGGGGCCGAGCTTAATTTATTTAGCCGATCTGATTGATGCCTCGGTAGCAGAGATCTCTGTTGTGTTTACAGCACGCGCTATCGGCAATATTCTCGGCGCTTTGTTGGCGGGACGCATGTACGAACGCTGGCAAGGGCATCATTACATCATGCTTATGTTGGGCATTATGATTGTCGCCTTGGTGCTGGTGCCCTTCTCAACCAGTTTAACAATGTTGATGGTGTTGTTCTTTTTGCTGGGGGCGACGGAAGTGTCAGCGAATGCTGGTGGCAATATGATGATGATTTGGTTGCATAAGGAGAAGGTGGGCTCCTATGTTACCGTATTGCATTTGTGTCACAGTGCCGGCTCTATGTTAGCGCCATTGATTTTGGTGTTTTCTGGATGGTTAGGTCAAGACTACGGAGCGGGTTATTGGTTAGTTGCTATCTATGCTGTCTTCTTACCTTTGTTGTTATGGCGACAGCCTAGTCCAAGGTTTGAAGCCAGAGCGCAAGAAGTGGTGCCAGAGACGAAACAGAAAGCCACTTTTTTGGCCTTTGTGACGGTGATTTTCCTCTATGTTGGTTTTGAAATTACCATTGCTGGCTGGATAAGTACCTATGCGGTGCTATCTGGAGTAGAACAAAATGCGGCGGCCATTTTGGTTACCTGGTTCTTCGTTAGTATCTCTATTGGTCGTTTACTATCTGTCCCCTTATTGCGTTTTATCAGCCCGCAACAAGGCGTGAACCTGCATTTGTGCATAGCGGTTTCTGGGGTCTTAGTCATGATGCTGACGGATGCTTCATTCGTACTGGTGGCATTGTGGTTGGGACTGGGTTGCTCTGCTTTCTTTCCTATGGTGTTCTCTTACGCGAACAGCATCATGTCACTCAATGGTAAACGCACCGCCTTTGTGTTTGTCTGCTGTGGCTTAGGGGCTTTGGTGGCACCCACTTTGACTGGCCCGATCATTGAGCTGTTCAGTGTTAACGCTTTTCCTTATTTACTGGCGTGTTTGATCAGTATGATTGTGGTGAGCTGGTATCGATTGTCCAGCATGACCCGATAATGAATACAGAGCCAGTGTGTAAGCACTTACATACTGGCTGATATGTGTTGCTATGTTGATCAGTTGTATTTATGCAGTAGCGCAATACTAAAGGCGGCTAAGTCGGTATACACCTCGAACGCAAATGGAATGTCTTTGTACTGAGTCTGACGTCCCTTGCCTGTTAGAACCAATACTGGCTGACAGCCTCTGGCATGTCCCGCTTCTAAATCCCGTAAAGAATCCCCTACCATGATGGCGGGTGTTTGCTTGAAGTTAACCCCTAATTGAGCTTCGATCTTTTCGATCATGCCGCTTTTGGGTTTACGGCACTGACATTGGTCGTCTGGCCCGTGAGGACAATATTCAATACCCTGAATGCTTCCGCCTTCTGCGGCAACCAAGGCGGTCATCTTGTTGTGCATGGCCTGTAATGTGGCTTCGTCATAGTAGCCTCGGGCAATGCCTGATTGATTGGTCACAACAAAGATGTGATACCCTGCTTTTGATAATGCGGCGATGGATTTGATACTGCCTGGGATAGGCTGCCATTCGTCCACGGATTTTACATAGGCATCGGAGTCTTGGTTGATGACTCCGTCTCTGTCCAACAGGATAATGGGTTTGATTTGTGGCATGAGTCTTCTCTTGCTGATGTTTTATGTGTTTTGCGCAATGTTGGCAAAGCGAGTCTGGCGGCATAGCTGACTAAGGTCTTGCGGTGCTATCCCTATGTCCAATCCTCTTTGTCCGCCGCTTACATACATTTTAGGATAGGCCTGAGCGGATTCATCGACACAGGTAATCAGTGCTTTCTTTTGCCCAATTGGACTGATGCCACCGACTAAATAGCCAGTGATTCGTTGTGCTTCTTTCGCTTCCGCCATGCGCAGTTTCTTAACGCCAAACACACTGGCAGCGCGCTTTAAATTGAGCTGTCCTGTCACCGGAACAATGGCGACGAAAAACTGCTTTTCATCAGTGACCAATAATGTCTTGAACACGGTTTCTGGAGCTAGATTCAGCTTGCTTGCGGCCTCTTCACCAAAATTTTGGCAATGTGTATCGTGCTCGTATTCGTGCAATGTAAAAGACACTTTGTGTTTTTTAAGCTGATCAATGGCGGGTGTCATGTCTGAGCCAGTCTAATGAAATTCATCAAGTTACTATTTCTGCCAGAACATAGGCGTGAACAATACCAATAGGGTAAATACTTCCAGACGGCCAAGCAGCATAGCAAAACACAACATCCACTTAGCAGGGTCACCAATGCTGGTAAAGCTGCTGGCCACTTCACCTAATCCAGGGCCTAGGTTATTTAAAGTGGCGGCTACGGCTGACCAAGCGGTCACTTGATCCAATCCGGTTGCCATGAGCCCTATCATTAGGATGACGTAGACCAATAGGTAAGCCGAGAAGAACCCCCACACAGCGGACACCACTCTTTCCTGTACGGCTTTACCGCCGACTTTAACGGGAATCACTGCGTTAGGGTGGATTAAGCGTTGGATCTCACGTATGCCTTGTTTGAGGATTAATAGAATACGAATCACCTTCATACCACCACCAGTCGAGCTGGCACAGCCACCCACAAACGAAGTAACGATCAGCAAGAAAGGTAAGAAATGCGGCCAGGTAGAAAAATCGGAAGTACCAAAACCGGATGTGGTGGCAATGGACACACTTTCGAACAAGGCATAACGCAATGAAGTGGTCCAATCAAAGGTGGCTGTCATCGCCAGTACTAAGGTGGACAATATCACAGTACTACATAGGATCAGTAGGAAGAAGCGCGCCTCAGGATCTTTGAAATAATGCCATACGCTTTTGTGTCGCCACGCATAAAAGTGCAACGCAAAGTTAAAGGCTGATACGATCATAAAGAAGGTACAAATCAGTTCTATCGCCACACTGTTAAAGTAACCGATACTGGCATCATGGGTTGAGAAGCCGCCGATTGCCACAGTGGAAAAGCTATGACAAATAGCATCGAACAAACTCATGCCTGCAATCCAATAACCTAAAGCACATACGGACGTTAAGGTGGCGTAGATATACCACAAGGCTTTTGCTGTCTCAGCGATCCGTGGTGTGAGTTTGGTGTCTTTTACTGGCCCCGGCGTTTCTGCTCGGTATAACTGCATACCACCAATGCCGAGCATTGGCATAATGGCAACGGCTAAGACGATGATACCCATGCCGCCTAACCAAGTAAGTAACTGGCGATAAAACAAAATGGATTTGGGTAACACATCGATGCCGGTCAAAATGGTGGCACCGGTTGTGGTTAAACCAGAGATGGATTCAAACAAGGCATCGGTAAAGGTTAAGTCTGGTGTTTCAGCAAGAAAGAAAGGCACAGATCCGAATAGCCCCAGTACTGACCAGAATAAAACAGTTACTAAGAAGCCATCACGAATTTTCAATTCCCCTCTTTCTTTGCGCACGGGGAACCAGAGTATAAAGCCACCGGCTAGGTTAATGGTCAATGCATACAGAAAGGCTGATAAAACACCGTCGTCGTAAATCAGAGAAACAATAATGGGTGGTATCAGCGATACACTGAACACCATGACCAATAATCCGATGACCCGTAAGATGACCTTAAAATGCATATCTATGTCCTAACATTCGGCTACTGGCTGAGACGGTAGTGCCGAACAATGGCTGTAATCTGATGTTAATCTCAATGACTCATTTCGCTTAAGCATGTCCTTAAAAGTAAAGAACGACCTCTCTTAGAAGAAGGTCAATCCAACTTGGAAGAGCTGCTCAACGGCTGGAATCTGTTTCTTGTTCGTCACAAAAATAATGACGTGGTCTTCTGCCTGAACCACCAATTCGCTGGTCGCAACAATCACATCGTCACCGCGCACGATCGCACCAATGGTTGCGCCTTCAGGAAGATTGATATTGGCGATACTGCGCCCGACTACTTTTGATGAACGATGATCACCATGCGCCACTGCTTCTAGTGCTTCTGCTGCGCCTTTACGCATGGAGTGAACGTTCACTACATCGCCACGGCGGATATAACTTAACAAAGAACTGATGGTGGTGTGTTGCGGCGAGATGGCAATGTCAATCATGCCTTCTTGAACTATGTCTACGTAGGCCGGATTATTAATAATGGTCATGACAGTACGAACCCCCAACACTTTCGCCAACATGGATGACATGATGTTGGCTTCATCGTTGTTAGTGAGTGCGCAGAACACATCCGTAGACTCAATGTTTTCTTCTAATAACAGCTCTTGTTTAGAAGCATCGCCATTCAACACTATGGTGTTGTCGAGGGTTTCAGAAAGGTAGCGGCAACGTTCGGCGTCACGTTCGATAATTTTTACGCGGTACTCTTTCTCTAAACTCTGTGCCAAACGTTCACCTATGTTACCCCCACCGGCAATAATGATACGACGATAAGGCGTATCCAATGGACGCAATTCACTCATGACATCCAGTACATCTCGTTGTGCTGTCAGAAAGAAAACTTCGTCATTGGCACGAATGTAAGTGTTGCCGTCAGGTGAAATGGATTTGCCGTCACGATAGATGGCGGCGATTCGAGTTTGAATTGAGGGCATGTGTTCTTTTAAAAAGCTGATAGGCTGATCAATTAACGGGCCGCCCTTTTCGGCTTTGACCACGACTAGCTGCACCTTACCTTCAGCAAATTCCATCACCTGTAAAGCACCTGGGTAGCGAATCAAACGGCTCAAATGTTTAGTCACTTCTTTTTCAGGACTGATACGTACGTCCATTGGCAAAGCTTGATCACTGAAGAGCGTTGGGTAGTTTGAATATGCGCTAGAGCGTACACGACCAATTTTAGTCGGGGTTTTAAACAAAGTATGAGCAACCTGACAGGCGACCATATTCGTTTCATCTTGATTACTCACCGCGATGAGCATGTCAGCATCGTTACAGCCTGCTTGATCAAGAACATCAGGGTGCGAGCCACTACCTTCTACCGTTTGGATGTCGAGTCTGTCCTGCAGTTCTCTAAGGCGATTTAAATCGGTATCAATGACCGTAATGTCGTTATCTTCGCTTGCTAGATTCTCAGCCAGAGTCGCGCCAACCTGACCGGCTCCAATAATGATGATTTTCATACTTCGCCTTAGCAGAGCCTATCGATTGCCCTACTGTTTCTTGTTCAATTCAGTTTTATTAAGGTTGACTCGAACTTGTCCGAGAGTTTCGTTGTTAGACCATCAGAACGCCATTGACCTGCTTATTCATCACTTGCTCTCTAGTACTACTTATTATTAACAAGTAATTATTTTAACAAGTAAGTTTAGAGAATCGGCCTATTGCACACGGCAAGTACAAGCTCATTGTCTAATGGGTAAAGTCTACCTACATAAGCAAGATTATTTAACTTGATCTGCCAAAATACTGATAATTATTTTTAGAGATCAATTATTTTCATTATAGAGGGGATTAATCCGCTTTGTTTAAAGTGATTTGAATCTGTTTCCATGAATATAAAAAACCTCTTAACTGTGTTTCACATGAAACACAGAGTCTCATGGAGTGAGGTTAAGAGGCTTTTTAAGTTACGATTTGCTGTTGATCGCTTTGTGTTTATAACCAACTCTAGGAAAGACTGAAGATAAGAAATCGTATTCCTACCTTCCTTAGCTCGTCTTAAGCAGACTTCTGCAGTAAGCAATAATAGAAACCATCGTTTCCATTTAGAGTCGGAAATAATTGCTTACCATGACTGACATCTCGTCCCCAATTGAGAGCTAAGTCTGCATTCAAATGGTCTAAAGCCACTTCCTTAGCATCTGCGTGTTCAGACAAAAATGCCGCTATTTGTTGTTCATTTTCTTCAGGCATTAACGAGCATGTTGCGTAGAGCAAATAGCCATTCGGTTTTAGTGTTGCCCACACTTCGTTAAGAATGTTTTTCTGTATGTGAGTCAACTCTTCAATGTCCGTAGGTTTACGATTGAGTTTAATATCTGGGTTACGACGAATAACTCCTGTTGCGGAACAAGGCACATCCAGAAGGATTTTGTCGTAGGCTTGATTGTCCCACCAAGTGGTGACTTCGGCAGCGTCGGCACAAAGTAACTCGGCAGAATAACCAAGACGCTCTAGATTGGATTCGATCTTCTCAAGACGCCAGTCTTCTAACTCAATGGCCGTCAAAGAGGGAAATTGATGGCTGCTCTTCTGATCGGCCATTTGGCTGTTGGTCGTTTCACTTTGAGACAAGCTCATGCATTCTAGCAAGTGGCCTGTTTTGCCTCCTGGTGCAGCGCAGGCATCAAGTAACCTTTCACCCATGGTCGGCTTTAATATCTCACCAGCCAATTGCGCAGACTCATCTTGTACGCTGCAGAGACCATCTTCAAAACCTGGTAATTGATTTACTGACACGGCCTTAGTTAGGTACAAAGAAGCCTTTGATAAACGACCAATTGTTGTTTCTATACCTAATTCACTTAATGTCGACTGGTATGTTTCACGTGAAACTCTATCCAGATTAACTCGAATGCACATTGGCGGATGAGCATTGCTGGCTTCAATTATCGGCTCAAAGTTGTCTGACCAGTGTTTTTTATAACGCTTAACGAGCCATTTTGGGTGATTGAATTCAATCGAAGGCATTTGCTTAAGGTTATCGATAATCTCAATTTCTTCTCGCTGATAACGACGTAAGACGGCATTGATGAGTTTGGTCGCCCAGTCTTTGTTAAGCTCTCGACAGGCCTCAACAGATTCATTTACCGCGGCATGATCTGGCGTTTTCATGTAGGACAATTGATATAGACCTAAAAGAAGAATCGCATAAAGATCTGTATCCTTCTCTTCAAAAGGATGCGCTAACAAACTCAGAGCTATGCTGTTAAGTTTTGGGTATTGACGACAAACGCCAAAGCAAAACTCCTTTAGCAAGGCTTGTTGGTCTGTACCCAGTTGTCCCTGTAATCGGTTTAGTTGTGTGCTTAGGGAGCCCTGTTGAAGCAAGACATTGGTTAACACTTGTATCGCGACTTGGCGTGGAGTTTGTGTTGAGACTTGTTCTATTTGACTCATGATTGCGTTGCCTGTTCAGTGGTGCTGAATTGCTTACCGACATCTAATGCTGTTTCGTGTTTGCCGTTTAGAGCATCTTGTACCTTCATGCGTTTACCGCCAGCAAACTGCAATTCACTAATCAGCAAGGCGCCTTCACCAGTGCTAACAAGGACACCACTTTTATCGCTTTTCAGGATAGTGCCAGCAGGAAGCTGCTCTGTATTGGAGGTTAACATTGTGGATACTGACGATGCATTTAAGCTGCTTGCTGCATGAATTTTCAAACTGCCTGCTTGGCTAAAAGTATAGGCTGCTGGCCAAGGTGACAATGCCCTAACCTGACGTTCCAGCAAGGCCGATGCTTGAGACCAGTCAAGGTTGCCTTCTTGTTTGGTGAGTTTAGCCGCATAACATGTGTCGGCTTCGTCTTGTGCTTCAGGGATGATCTCAGATGCTTTCAGTTTTTCTAAGGCGTCTATTAGAGCCGTGCCACCTAAAGTGGCTAATCTATCATGCAGTGAAGCATAGGTTTCCGATGCACCAATTTCACACTCTGCTTTTAGCAGCATGTCGCCGGTATCGAGTCCAACATCCATTTGCATAATGGTAATTCCTGTTACCTTATCTCCTGCAATAATAGCGCGATGAATCGGAGCCGCCCCACGCCAACGAGGCAATAAGGAGGCGTGTACATTGATGCAACCCATTTTAGGTGTCTCAAGAATGTCCTTTGGCAAAATGATGCCATACGCGGCCACAATCATGATATCGGCATTGAGCTCAGCCAACTGCTTCTTATCGTCTTCTTGTTTGAAATTAATAGGCTGGTAAACCGGAATGCCATGCTTTACTGCCAATTGTTTGACTGGGCTTTGTACCAGTTTCTGTCCTCGACCTGCAGGGCGATCCGGTTGAGTGTAAACACCCACTAACTCATATTGATTATGGTCTTTATGTGCAATCAAAGCCTGTAAGCTGGCTGCTGCAAAATCGGGTGTTCCAGCAAAAACAACGCGAAGCGGTGAAGAAGTCATGTGGATTCCTTAACGAAAAAATCAGGCCATAGGCCTGATTTTGATAACGAGTTACCGTGAGAATAATGCCCACGAAGTTCAAATGTTCTTTCTTTGTTTTATGTCGCAGCATAACTGAACGACAATGCATTATGTTATTTAGCGTTTTTCTGAGCCAGTTTATGGGCTTTCTCGAGCTTGCTTTTAATGCGATTACGCTTAAGTGGCGATAAGTAATCAACAAACAATTTGCCATCTAGGTGGTCAATTTCGTGTTGTACACATACTGCCATAAGCTCATCAACATCCATTTCAAATGGTTTACCATGTCGATCTAAAGCTTTTACTTTGACCCTTGCTGCTCGATACAAGTGTTCATAAAAACCTGGAACGGATAAGCAGCCTTCTTGAAATTCATTCGGCTCATCATCTAAAACATCAAATTCAGGATTGATAAAAATGATGGGTTGATTACGTTCTTCAGAGTGATCCATTACGACCACTCGATAATGATAGTCCACTTGAGTCGCCGCTAAACCAACGCCATTTTCATCATACATAGTGTCTAACATGTCATCGATTTTAATTTGCAACTCGTCCGTAAAATCGCTGACAGGCTCCGCTACTTTGCGTAAACGTGGGTCTGGGTATTCAAGTACAGGTAAAACCGCCATGATGTATTCCAATAATCTCTTTCAAATAAGTGGGCAGGCAAAAGGAGAACAAAGAGTGAAAGGGTTAGTCTCCATGCGCTGCATAGGTTAATAGGTGTATTGTAACGCATGTGACTGAATTGGGCAGTCTTCTCGTGGCGGTTTTTTACCCAATATGATTCAATGGGCCTAATAGTTGCGCTCTATTTAAACCCTATTGAGTCACTAAAATGCTACTTGGCAGGAAGCCAATGGCCCACGCTTGTTTTGCAAGGATGTAAAAATGTCTAGCCCTTCTCTATTGAGCCAAGAAGATTGGCTTTGCTTGAGCTTTTTATCAGGTATTGGCCCTGCTCGCCTATCTCGACTCTTTACTTATTTAATGCATTTAGAGGATTCAAAGCACCCTGACGCTCACTCTTTCGCATCGGATGAGCCTCATGCTGTGAGCCATTCCCCAGCGAAGCAAATTGACGACGTATTATCTTATGATGTTCTGAGATCTTTAAAGTGGCCTGATGTCACTGCACGTGAAGCCATGGCGTATTTAACGACAGGTACCTTGAATGATGCACAAGAAAAGAAACGTCAGGATACCCTAGTGTGGTTAGAGCAGCAGGATCATCATCTTATCTTACCAACGCACTTTTTTTATCCTGAGGCGCTAAAACAGATCCCTGTTGCTCCCATTTTATTATATGCAAAGGGGAATGTAGCGGCGTTAAGGTTACCGAAGTTTGGGATTGTCGGTGCGAGACGTTGTTCAACCTATGGACGAGATATGGCGTTTCATTTGGCTTATGAATTGTCTGCCTTAGGCATCGCCATTGTCAGTGGTGGAGCAATGGGCATTGATACGGCAGCACACCAAGGAGCATTGGCATCGAATGTGGCCCCTAACATTGCGGTGATGGGGACTGGACTCAATCATTTATACCCGCAAAAGAATGCCTCTCTGTTTAAACAACTATTAGATCAAGATGGTTTGCTCATAAGTGAATACCCACTAACGACAACACCAAGGCCCAGTTTATTTCCTCCTAGGAATCGAATTATAAGTGGTCTGAGCATGGGGGTCTTGGTGGCTGAAGCGTCTCTCAAAAGTGGCTCACTGATCAGCGCCAGCTATGCGCTACAACAGAATCGAGAAGTGTTTGCCTTACCTGGTCGGATTAACGATATGAATTCAGCAGGCTGTCATCAGCTTATTCGTCAAGGCGCGACCCTGGTTCGTAATGTTCAAGACATTCTTGATGAGTGTCCTAGTGACTGTTTGCCAGTGCATAAGATGACAGAGCATGATACGCCTGCTGCCGAAGAAAGGCAGACACAGGCTTCTTCATCGGAGGCATATGCTGGACAGACGGTTCTCTTCAAACAAGATAACAAGCCTACGCCGATTCCAAAATCACTCTCATCAGATGCGAAACAGATAATAAAGTGTATCGAGGATCAAGCAAGAGCAATGGACTTTGATGAATTGGCTCGTGTGACTAAGCTCAATGCAAGTGGGTTAATGCAAGCACTCATGGAATTAGAGTTGAATGCTTGCTTAAAAAATAAAGGCGGTTGCTATGTGCGTATTTAATAGAGCTGCACTGGATCTTATTAGTGAAGTATAAGCGGATACATATGGCTGGAGTGTCTGTTAATCCATGCCTCCAAAGATGTCTTTTTTTAACTGTTTGATGTCACGACGTTCTTTCTTATTTGGCTTATGATCAGCCATGATGCGACCACCAAAAGACTTGTGTTCCAATGCTCTCTTTTCCCGCTTCTCAATGGACTCAGGTGTTTCTTCATAAAGCAGCCTAGCTTCTGGTGCGCCTCTTCTTTGCCCGCTAATGCTTTTGATTTCGACGACCTTCTCATCCCAGCCTATTCGAATGCCGATCAAAGCGCCGACTTCAACATTACGACTGGCTTTGCCCTTACTGCCATTGTATGTAATCTTACCACCGTCAATGGCGTCTTTACTGAGTGAGCGAGTTTTGAAGAATCGTGCCGCCCAAAGCCACTTATCTAAACGAACAGCTTGTAGTTCTGACTGTTTTTCTGTTTTACTCATAAGGAATACATTGACCTATATTGTTGTCATATTGAGGCTGTTATGCAGGACGTTAATCAACACCCCGTTTTTCAAGCACTACAAAAAATAATACACGATGCAGCCACAGCGATCATGGAAATTTATCAAAGTGCCGATTTAGGAATTCAACAGAAGTCGGACGATAGCCCAGTTACTGCGGCCGACTTAGCAGCTCACCGTGTGATTATTGCGGGTTTGCAAGTACTTACACCGGACATACCTGTGTTGTCCGAAGAAGGGACGGTCAGTTTTGAAGAGCGTGTTAGATGGTCAAGCCTGTGGATTGTCGACCCTTTAGATGGTACCAAAGAGTTCATTAAACGAAATGGTGAATTCAGCATCAACATTGCATTGGTGCAAGATGGCAAACCCATTGTTGGCATGGTGTATTTACCAACCACATCAGAAGGTTACTTTGGTGTAACGGAACCTTGGCGTGATTTGCCGGTTGGCGCGATTAAATGGCATGACGACGCAGAACGTGAAGCGACGTATGAATCCATTAATGTCAGAGAGCCAAGAGAGCCTATTATTGTCATGACCAGTCGCAGTCATGGCCCTGCCCTGCCTATTGATTTAAAAGACACGCTAAAAGCCAATTATGAGCAAGTAAGAGAGTTACCAAAAGGCAGCTCAATTAAGGGGTGCCGTATTGCGGAAGGCATTGCCGATTTACACCTTCGCCGCGGTCCTACCAGTGAATGGGATACAGCAGCGCAACAGGCTATTATCGAAGCGGCGGGTGGCATGCTGGTCACGCCTGAAGGCAAACCTTTCCGCTATAATCAAAGAGAGACCTTATTAAACGGCCACTTCTTTGTTTCTGGTGATGAAATTGCCCCACACATCATGCGCTGGTATGAAAACAAAGACAGTGAAGCCGACTAGTGTTGGTGAACCGCTGTCTGATTCATAGTTCGCAGAGAGGAATAAGAAAAGCCATGTGTTTCACGTGAAACACATGGCTTTTATCTTATTGATCTTATGTGACTTATTCACACCAGAGAGTTGTCATTAACATTATTCAAGTCATTTTCAGTCGAGACACAATGCGTTCATGAGCACGCTTCAAGAAATCACTTTGTAATGGTTGACTGATGGATCGTGCAATAGAAACAGTTCCGACTAACGAGACCACCGTTTCTTCTGCTAAAGCTTGTGGCTCAGGGTTGCCTCTTTTCTTTAAAATGCTTGCTAGACGTTCAACCAAGGTGTCAAAGCAAGCTTGATAAGCTTGTCTGACTTTTTCTTCTTTATGGGCCGCATCCGTCACAAGAAACTCCAAAGGTGAAGGGTGATCCTGATCTGTCTTACTCCAACTTAAATAACGAGTCACAAGAGCCTTTAGATGGGTTTCTTTGCCTTCCGTTCGTTTATCATCTCGTGCCCAAAAAGCATGAGATGCAGCGAATTGCATGGCGGCTTCATAAAGGCTGCTTTTTCCGGAGAAGTGCCCATAAAAAGCACCATGTGTCATATTGGCTTTCGACATAATTTGCGTCAAAGTCACACGGTCAAATCCTCTAGAGCAAAACAATTTTGCCGCCGCGACTAAAATGCGTTGGCGAGTTTGTTCTTTGTGTTGCTGAGTATAAGGCATCTTGTCTCCTCCTTAATTTAGCCATCTTGCTTTAAATCATCTTGCCGTAAACAAAATATTATCTTGATCATATCAAGTCTCACTCTAGCATGGGTAAGGTCATTTTGCAGAGGTCCTACAAAAGGATCAAACATGCAAAGCCACCTATTTGAAATACAGAGGGTTAACTCATGTCTTCACAAGACCGAATCGTTATTACCGGAATGGGGCTCGTATCACCACTGGGCGTTGGCGTCGAATCTGTTTGGGCAAGGCTGATTGCTGGTGAATCTGGTATTCGCACTTTACCCGATTCCATAGCCGCAAACTTATCAACTAAGATTGCCGGGCAAGTGCCGAGTATTACGGAACAAGAGAATGGATTAAATGAATCCGACTATCTGTCACCAAAAGAAAGAAAAAGAGTAGATCTGTTTACCCTGTTTGCTTTAGCGGCTGCTGATGAAGCCTTAAAACAGGCAAATTGGCTACCTGAGACAGAGCAGGATAAACAAGCGACAGCTACTGTGATTGGTACGGGTATCGGAGGGTTTCCTACCATCACCAAAGCTCATACCACATTACAAGAGTCTGGCCCCAAACGCATTTCCGCTTTTACGGTGCCCGCCTTTCTGGCCAACCTCGCCGCAGGCAATGTGTCTTTGAAGTATGGTTTCAAAGGCCCTATTGGTACACCCGTTACAGCTTGCGCTGCTGGTGCTCAAGCCATTGGCGATGCAATGCGTTTACTACGATCTGGTGAAGCTAAGGTAGCCTTAGCTGGCGGCACAGAAGCGTGTATTGATACTTTGTCATTGGCTGCCTTTGGTGCTTTGAAGGCATTATCAACCAATAACGATCACCCTGAGCAAGCCTCTAAACCCTTTGACTCTGAACGAGATGGTTTTGTGATGGGGGAAGGAGCAGGTCTCATTGTTATGGAGACCTTAGAGCATGCTCTGGCAAGAGGTGCGACGCCATTAGTCGAAGTGGTTGGTTATGGCACCAGTGCCGATGCGTATCATTTAACGTCTGGTCCGGAAAGCGGTGAAGGTGCCGCTCGTGCGATCTCCGCCGCCTTGACCATGGCTGGTATCAGCGCTGACCAAATTGGGTATGTTAATGCTCATGCAACATCAACTCCTGTTGGTGATCGTGGTGAGATTAATGCGCTAAAAAGTATCTTTGGCGACTCTGTGAGCCAAGTAGCGGTCTCTTCTACTAAGTCTTCTATTGGGCATTTACTTGGTGCTGCGGGTGGTGTGGAAGCCATTTTCAGTGCGCAAAGTATTCTCACTGGTACGTTGCCAGCGACACTGAATTTACATCAGCCGGAAGACAGCATCGCAGACATGGATTTGGTGCCATTGGTTTCACGTGAAAAACAGGTGGACTATGTGTTGTCTGACAGCTTTGGTTTTGGTGGGGTGAATGCTGCGATTATTTTAAAGCGGTTTGAGCAATAAAAATGGCTCATAGCCAGTAAAATACTAAAAGATAAAGCCATTAAAAAAGCGGCGCTGTTATAAAAACAGAGCCGCTTTTTTTATTCAGACTGACCAGTATAGGACCGTCATCCCATGAGTTTATTCGGTAACCACATGACTAACTCTGGGAAACACATACAAATGATCAACACCAAGAGTTTGATAAGAACAAAGGGTGTTACGGATTTGTAGATGTCTAACATGGTGATGCCTGGTGGTGCGATGCCCTTCAAATAGAACAAAGCAAAACCATAAGGCGGTGTCTGTACCGCTATCTCAATGTTAAGAATCATCAAGATACCAAACCAAATAGGATCAAAACCCAACGAAACAGCAATTGGTGTGAAGATTGGCGCACACATTAAAACAATGATGAATTCATCAATAATGAAACCCAGCAATAACATGATTAGCTGGAACATAATGATGACCATCATCGGCGATAAGCCAAGGTCTTGTGTGAAGCTGGCAACCATGTTCTGTACCCCCATCAAAAGATGGAAGTTACTGAAGACCGTAGCACCAAAAATGATCCACATGGCGACACTGACTAACAAGGCTGCTTGCATGCCAGCATTACGAACCATACGAGGTTTAAAACGCTTAAATAGGATGGCCAAACAAATGGCACCCACGACACCGATTGCGCCAGACTCTGTTGGCGTCGCAACCCCCATGATAATACTGCCCAGTACCGCCACAATCAGTAGCAATGACAACAGACCATCACGAGCCGTAAACCATTTTTCTTTTAATGTTGGTGGTACATCTGGGGCTTTATCTAAAGGAGCTTTGCTGTGATCTAGCTTACAAGCAATCACCACATAAGTGATCAGTAACACAATGGTGATTAAAGCCGGTACCAAGGCCGCTATGAACATGCGCCCTACTGAGTTTTGTGTGGCAGAAGCAAACATGATCATTGGGATGCTAGGGGGAATCAAAATTCCCAAGCCACCACCCGCCATGATCACACCCAAGGCTAAACGCTTGTTGTAACCACGTTCTAACATAGGACGTAAGGCGATACTGCCGGACGTCATAATACCGGCGCCTATGATGCCAACCATGGCACCAATCATAGAACATACGATAATAACGCTGATGGCTAATGAACCACGTACTTTACCGATCAACATCTGACTGGCGTTAAACATGGCATCGCCGATACCAGAACGTGTTAGTAGCTGACCCATATAGATGTATAAAGGAATGGCCAACAAGATAAAACTAAAGTGCGTTGCTTCCAAAGTGGTGGGAATCACATTGAATAAACCGTCCCCCCAAGTAATGTAACCTACCGCCATAGCAATACCGCCTAGGCCCAAACCAACTGGCGCACCCAGCGCGAAGGTCACAAGGATACAAAGCAATAAAACGCCGGTAAGCAGTTCGATACTAATCATGTGGCGTTTCCTCTACATTTCGAATGGAATCTGGGAGTAATGTCTTGCCAGTAATCAGGTGAAAACCTTCTTCTAGTAAGTCACTGCTTAGTTGCAGACCAAGCATAAAGCTGGCAACAGCCATCATTACCCAATAATGGTGCATATGAGGAGCCCACTCACTTTGACGGCGATAGTTGAACTGTAAGGCTTCCTCGAATTTGCCGATGCTCATTTTGCAGATAATGGCGACAAAGAAGATGGCGAGGCAGAAAGAAATAATATTGAACAAACTGCGCATACGTGGCGATACTTTGTTGTAAAGAATATCGACGTTGATGTGTGCTCGCTGCTGTTGCGCGTAGGCACCACCTAAAGCGGCAATATAACCGAAAATAAATAGGGATAAGTCGTATGCCCAGATGGTCGGTTTGTTTAGAAAGTAGCGTGAGAACACTTCGAAGGCTACCACAAACGCCAAAACCGGCATCAAATAAGATATGGATTTGCCGACAAAGGCCACCAGCGCATGAATGGCTAGGCAATAGCGCCTAATCGCTGTCTCTATCATTGTGTAATACCTTAAAAGGATGGGAAGGGTTGGTTGTGCGTTATGACAAATTATTAAAAACAAAGGAGACAATAAAATATGTCTCCTTTGTCTATTGTATCAATCCTTTGATGAAAAGAAGTATTAGTTCGCTTCTTTACGTAGTACTTCAATCAACTCAGCACTGTATTTGTCAGATTTAGCGTATTCATCCCACAAGCCAGCACCAGCAGCTTGCCAAGCGGCTTTATCTGCATCACTTGGTGCAGGACTCCACTGTAGACCTTTCTCTTCCATTTCGGCTACCGCTTGAGATTCCCAAAGCTTAGACTTAGTCAATTGATCACGAGCGTGGACAGTGGTCGCTGCAGAAACAATCGCTTGTAGATCTGGAGACAATTTGCTCCAAGCACTGCGGTTTACGATGATAGGTAACACTTGAGCGCCAGCTAGAGGAAGTGGGTACATGTATTTCGCTACTTCAACGTGGTTACCGTCGCGGTGGTCGATCATGTTAGAACCGATAGAACCGTCGATTACACCAGTTGAAAGTGACGTGTAGATTTCGCCCCAAGCTAGAGAAACAGGAGACGCCCCTAGATTACGAAGGAATTTACCGTAAGCACCTGGTGCACGGATTTTCAAACCTTGGAAATCTTCAATAGAGTTGATTGGTTTTTTGGTCAGTACATAAACGGCAGGTTGGATGTATGGGTCAAGCCAAACAAGACCTTGAGAGCCGTATGCTTCTTTAAGAATTGGTGCCCATCCCTTTTCTTGGAACAAGGTTGTCAATTCAGCAGCGTCGTCTGTACCACCTGGTAGACCGATTTCTACGATACCTGCAGGAAGCTCACCAGCGTGCATAGATTGGAAAGGCGCGCCCATAGTGATTAGACCAGATTTAACGGCACCTAGAATACCTGTTGTACCAACACCTTCACCTGAGTAAAGAACTTGGACCTTAATACGGCCCTCAGACATAGTTTCAATGTTTTTCGCCAAGCTCTCGTATACTTCACCGAATGCACTACCACGGCTGTATAGGTTAGCGAAACGCCAGTTGTGGTCTGCTGCTTGAGCCGCGGTAGAAGCCACAGCTCCTAAGCCAAGCGCCACTGCTAACGAACTTGCGACCAAACGTTTTTTTGCTTTTTGAATCGTCTTTAACATGAACTACCTCATAAACAAAGTTTGCAGAAAAAGGTCATCAACCAGATGTTGTGACAACTTGTATTGGATACTTTCAAAAAGCCAACAGGCGTTAAAGCATACAAAATCCATCTAAAGTTTTGCCATCATCAAACTATTGGAAAATTAAAAAGCCTTTTAAAATCAGTTAACTATATGAAAAACTGCACCACAAAGATGCCATTGTGCATCAATATGGTGCAAAATAAGATTTATTTTAAGTCAATAATAACATGAGTAAATCTATTCTATCGCATTGAAAAGTCTGCATATTTTTTGCAAATTTCAAGACGAATAGCGAGCCAATCGTTTCGATGTATTATTGCCCCAAATTGGTGCTTGTTGAGTGATTAGCTTTTGAGATTCAATCATTTAAGCCCATTAAGACAGCTCAAACCCCTGGATTTGTTTCGCCAATTGTTTTGTTTGTTGGTGAATATTATCGTTAGCAGATTGAATGGATTCTGTGGCAAAGTGATTTTCTTTGATCTCTTGGGCGATGATATCCATGTCTTGTGCCATTTGTGTGGTGGTTAACGCCACTTCTTGAATCGCTTGGCTGATTTCTTGGCTGTTTTTCATGGCGTCTAAGGTATTTTTCTCAATCTGATGTATGGTGGTGACCGCGTTCTCACCTTGATTCCGACTCTGCTCAACTTTGGACAAGCTTTGAACCATGGCTTCGATGACAGCTTGTGTCTCTCGCTGAATGTTTTCTACCTTGCTGGTGATGTCTCCTGAGGCTTTAACCGTTTGTTCCGACAGGGCTTTGACTTCATCCGCTACCACGGCAAACCCGCGACCGGCCTCACCAGCTCTGGCGGCTTCAATAGCGGCATTAAGGGCGAGCAAGCTGGTTTGCTCAGCGACACCGACGATTAGCTCAATCACTACATCAATTTCTTTTGATAACGCGCCCAGTCGATCAACTCGGTTATTGGTTTGCTGTATAGAGTCTGCTACATCACCAATGCTGGTCATGGCTTGCTCCATTGTCTTCGCACCTTGGCTAGCCGATTCATAGGCCAGTTGAGCGCCACTTTCGACTGCTTGCGTCATATTACGGACGGTGTCGGCTGTGGCCGAAATCTCTTCCGTCGAGGCGGCTAAAGTATGGCTTCGATCACGAATACGTTGACTGCCGGTGACGATGGTTTGAATGCCAGCATCTAACTCATCGGCGGTGACAATGAGGTGCTGATTACTGGACAGTGAATGGCCCACTAATTGATGTAACTCATTCGACATTTGGTAAGAGGCGATGGAAAGTTGCTGGAATTCATCTGGCTTATTGGTTTTCGCCTGAAAGCGTTGCGAGGTCAATTTACCATGTGCGACTTGTTTCAACACGCTTAATACAGAAGACAGGTTCTGATTTAATGAGCGCATGACGCCAATCAACACAAAGCCAATACAGGCTGTCAGTAACAAGCAAGCAATGATTAAAGAGTTACGTGCTTGTTGCGCTGTCTGTTTGGAGCGTTGCTGAGCTTGCAACAGTAGCGTGCCCTGTAAATAGTCCGCGCTTTGATCCATCGACTCGGTAAAGTCATGACTTAATTTAGCCAGTGTGACTTGTTGAGACTCAATGGCCATGGCACGTTGAATAACGGGAGTTAAGGCGTCTTCATAAGTTTTAATAAATGGGTTAAAAACATCCCCAAAACCTATGTTATTAACATTATTTTTTAGTTGGTTAATGGCCTCAAACAAGCTGCTTCTATGATCTTCATCTCGATAAGCTAGAAAGTTCTTTTCCTGATTACGAACTTCTTTAAAACTAGCGGCAAAGCTCGCTAGAGTACTGAATTGCTCTTCTAAAACCTGTGCGGATTGATTCAGCTCTCGCAACGCCCCAGAGTCTTCATCCAATCCTAAGGCTTCTAATTGTGTGAGTTGCTGGCCTAACGTCTCAATATACTTTGGTAAAATGGCTTGGCTTTGATTTAGGTAGTTTGTACCACGCTCTCCGACGAGGTCCGCTTCAATATCAAATCCGGTTGCCGTGTTTTGCTGAATAGAGGCGAGAGTATTACGAACTTGGGGTAAGTTATTCGGTGTTACTCTCGACATGGTGCGTTCAAATTTCAACAGTGCCACTTCAATGTTCTTAACTTGAGTGGTCAGAGCGCTTAATTGACTGGCATCGTCTGCGGCGCTCGACATTTTCGACAAGTTATAAATAGCATAGGCCCCAAAACCACCATAGCCGATAGATACCATGATCACTATGGCGATGAGTTTCTGACGTACGGACAACGCGATCGACATATTAAGCTCCCTAGAATCGCTTTTTCAAAAGGCTATTTGTTCAATTAAAAAAGCCCGCCTACCTAAAATAGATAGACAGGCCAAAATAAATAGTCTGGAAGGTCGAAATGAAAGATGCGATAGGCAAGAGTCCATTTCTAAGGTATAACCGAGCAAACACTTTACTTCGCCAGTAATCAGATCATTGAGATCATGAGCGTGTTTGACCTGTATTACCTTAATCAAGCCCTAAGCCTGATGAAAGCAGGATCAATCAATGTAAAGTTAGAGGATCAACGAACTTAGTTGTTAAAATAGCAAAGAATAAGGGATGTCAGTGTCTACCCTGTTAAGGTCAGAAGAAGGATAATTGACTCATAATAATGAATCACGAAGGCGAATGAGGCAGAGATGAGCGCAAAAAACTATTCACTAGGACAAGTTGGTGATTATGAAATCAAACAGCTTAAAGTATTCAAGACGGTAGTGGACTGTGGCGGCTTTTCAGCAGCGGAAACTTCATTAAACATTGGTCGTTCAACCATCAGCTTGCATATTTCGAACCTAGAAGCGCGCTTGAACTTAGTCTTGTGCAAACGTGGCCGAGGGGGATTTTCCCTGACCGAAGAAGGCATCATTATTTATGAGATGACGGAAAAGCTACTGGAGTCTCTGGATGCGTTCCGAACCACAGTGAATAATCTCAATGCCAGTTTGACAGGTCAGCTAAGACTCGCCTTATCAGATAAAGTGAGCTTGGATCCGCGTAGTCACTTCCCGGAGTTAATTCAACGTTTCGTCAGTGATGCCCCAGAGGTATCCATTACCACTAATGTATCATCCATGTCGAATATAGAGAGAATGATACTAAACGATGAAGCTGATATTGGTTTTATTCCTTATCATCGCAAATTAGATGGTCTGGATTACGTACATTTGTACAGCGACGACTGCTATCTGTATTGCGGTAAGCACCATCCGCTAGCGAGTTTGTCTGAAGCTGAACAAGTAGAGCAAGCCGACATTTATCCTGCAACTCATGCTGGTTTAAAACCTCATGAAGCCGTGAGTGAACAAATTTCACACATGAATCTCACCGCCATATCTTACTTTTACGATAGTCGCTTAGCACTCATTTTATCAGGTCAATACATAGGCTTTTTGCCGGAACAATACGCCCAACCTTATGTGGATAGAGGCGATATCCTTGCGGTTGCACCCAACAGTAAGTCCTATACTTTGGGGGTCGCCGTGATTTGTAAGAAAACCACTCAGCCGAATAAACCTCGTGAGTTATTCCTTCGAGTATTACATCAGACGGTAGAAGAACTCATCGTCGCGCCTTATTGAAGCTAAGATAGCGGGAATACTTGTCTTAACAGCCGCATTGGTTGTCTATTGCCAATAGCCAATCAACAAAAGACTGTATTCTTTTTTTCCGTGGTGAGCTTTTGGCGTAGCATAAATAGAATTCAATGGGCGTGTTAAGTGCTTTAGGGTAAGCCTGTAACAAAGAGCCTTCATCTAATTCTTTTTGTACCATAAACCTAGGGCACAAAAATACGCCATGGCCGGCTTTAACCGCACTAATGCCCATATACCAAGAGGTGACTTCTGCCCACAGTAAGTTGTCACTGTTGAGAGCGGAAATCTGTTGTTCATTGAACCAAGTACGCCAACGATACTGAGGTAAGTCCACTTGAATGAGCCAGCAACGCAGTAAATCGGTTGGCTGCTGCACACCGATTCTCTTTGCTAAGGCGGGTGAAAACACAGGGATGACTTCGGAAGATAGGAGTAACGCTTGCTCAGCATTGCTGTCTGTATTCTTATGATTATCGATAATGACATCCACTTTACCTGAGTGGATGTCTTCCCTTTCGTCAGAAGAAAACAGTTTCACATTCACTCCAGGGTACAGATCAGAAAATCGCCATAATTTAGGCATCAAACAAAGCGACACGAAACTTTGTAAACCGGATACCCGCAAGGTACCTTCCAGTGGTTCGAGTTTGACGCTTTCCAAGCCTTTACTTACGTGTTCGAAAGCTTGTGTTAGATGAAGCGCCAACTCTTGGCCATGTACCGTAAGACGCATTTCTCGCCCAACTCGATAAAATAAAGACACGCCCAGATACTCTTCTAATAAGCGAATTTGTTGGCTAACCGCTGCTTGAGAGACATTCAGTTGTTCTGCCGCTTTGGTGTAGCTTAAGGTCTGGCTAGCAACGGAGAAATAATGACTGGCTTTGAGGTGCGTCACTCTGTGGCTCATAGGCTTTTCCATAAGATTTTCTAATCTTTACCGTAAGAATATAACATTCGTTTTTACCCGCTTTTACCACCAGAATAAAGTAATAATTCAACAGGAGGTGAGAGCATGTGGGCATTATTGTTGTGGCTAAACCAGAAAATATTAAACTTAAACAATAAGTTAAAAGCGAAAAAAGAGGAAAGAAAAAGACGCGAAGAATTACGTGAAGTGCATTTAGAGAGCCGTAATTTACCTGAATATTTAAGAAAGGATTTGGGTCTTCCGCCTTATGATTCATACGATAAACGTGATCATTTATAGTCTCCCTGAGACATAAAAAAAGCCACTTACAGAGTAAGTGGCTTAGAGGCTTGTTACCTTAAAAAGGACAAGCTGAACGGAAGACCGTTAAGAAGGTCGTTAAACAAGCTCTTTGAAGCAGCGCTTGAAGATTTCCATACCTTCATCAATGATGTCCATCTCAATGGTTAAGGCTGGTAGGAAACGAATAACGTTACCGCGAATACCACAAGACAGAAGTACTAAACCGTTTTCAGCAGCTTTCGCTGACAATTGTTTCGCTAACTCTGGGTATGGCTTGTTTACATCGCCATCGTGAACGAATTCTACCGCGATCATAGCGCCGGCATTACGCACATCACCAATGATGTTCGGGTAGGCTTGCTGCATTTCAGTTAGGTGTTTGACAAAGTGGTCACCCACTTGCACAGCACGTTCACACAGTTTCTCTTCTTCGATGACATCAAATACCGCAAGGCCTGCTGCACAACCCACTGGAGAACCACCGTACGTACCGCCCAAACCACCGGGAATTGGAGCGTCCATGATGTCGGCTTTACCAACAACAGCAGCAATTGGGAAACCGCCAGCGATGCCTTTCGCCGCTGTCATTAGATCCGCTTCAATGCCTGCTTGTTCGTGGCAGAACATAGTACCAGTACGAGCAAAACCCGCTTGGATTTCATCAAGGATCAACAAAATGCCGTGTTCATCACACAAAGCACGAAGCTTCTGTAGGAAGCTGGCAGACGCCATGTAGAAACCCCCTTCACCTTGCACTGGCTCAATGATAATAGCCGCAACGCGAGAAGGTTCAATGTCACAAGTGAAGCGCATTTGCAGGTCAGCAAGTGCTTGTTCTTCTGTAATGCCTAAGTAGTCATTCGGGAAAGGGACATGGAAAATATCGCTTGGGAATGGACCAAAGCCAATTTTGTAAGGGTTTACTTTACCTGTTAGTCCCATGGTCATATTGGTACGACCGTGGAAACCACCGTTGAACGCGATAATGCCTGGACGGCCAGTATGAGCACGAGCAATCTTCACACAGTTTTCAACTGCTTCTGCACCCGTTGTCACAAAGATGGATTTCTTAGGTGTGTCGCCAGGGGCCGCCGCATTAAGTTTCTCCGCCAGCTCAACCGCTGATTCATAAGGGCTAACCATAACGCAAGTGTGTGTGAAGCGCTCTAGCTGTGCTTGCACAGCGGCTTTCACTTTAGGATGATTGTGACCTGTATTGACCACCGCAATCCCCGCACCAAAATCAATGTGACGCTTACCTTCCACGTCCCAAATTTCCGCATTCACTGCACGGTCAACGTACAGAGGAGCCATGTTGCCTTGACCACGAGCAATGGCCACTTCTTTGCGTTTTTGTAAATCAGCGTTTTTCATTTACGTTACCTTAGCTATGAAAGAGTTATACCAGCCAGCAACTCAGTCTGGCTTTTTTGTCA
The DNA here is from genome assembly GCF_003314975.1 of Marinomonas aquiplantarum. Classification (GTDB taxonomy): domain Bacteria; phylum Pseudomonadota; class Gammaproteobacteria; order Pseudomonadales; family Marinomonadaceae; genus Marinomonas; species Marinomonas aquiplantarum. Next base: position 516,593 of record NZ_QNRF01000001.1, on the reverse strand, counting down.
TTAAATCTACTGATTGAGCCTAATGGCTCAGGTACTTATTTAGGCTAAGCCACCCATGCATAAATACTTGGTTTCAACGTATTCATCGATACCGTATTTAGAACCTTCACGGCCACTTCCGGACTCTTTCACACCACCAAATGGCGCAACTTCACTGGAGATCAAGCCTTCGTTGATGCCAACCATGCCGTATTCCAATGCTTCAGAAACACGCCAGATACGACCTAAATTTTGGGAATAGAAATAAGATGCCAAGCCAAATGGGGTATTGTTAGCCATGGCAACGGCTTCTTCTTCGGTTTTGAACTTAAACAACGGCGCAACAGGGCCAAAGATTTCATTGGAGAAAATGTCCATTGCTTCGGTCACGCCAGTAAGTACTGTAGGCTCAAAGAATTGCGCCCCAGCACCTTGCGCGACACCGCCACCAATAAGGGCTTTAGCACCTTTTGAGACAGCGTCCTCAACCAATTGCTCGACTTTGCTGATGGCTGCGCCATTAATAAGAGGACCAATGTTGACGCCTTCTGCGAAGCCATCACCTGTCTTAAAGCCAGAAACACGTTGAGCTAGCTTTTCAGCGAAAGCATCGTATACGCCTTCTTGCACAAGAATGCGGTTTGCACACACACAGGTTTGACCAGCATTGCGATATTTAGAGTTAATCGCCCCTTCCACTGCCGCGTCTAGATCTGCATCATCAAAGACGATGAAAGGTGCGTTTCCGCCTAATTCCATAGAGGTGCGTTTCACGGTTTGCGCACATTGTGACAGTAGCAACTTCCCTACCGGCGTTGAGCCTGTGAAACTTAACTTACGGACAATGGGGTTACCTGTTAGTACACCACCAATGTCTTTGGCATTTTTGCCCACAACAACGTTCAGTACGCCAGCTGGAATACCTGCTTGATGAGCTAACTCTGCTAGAGCAAGGGCGCACAAAGGAGTCTCGTCAGACGGTTTGATGACAATGGTACAACCTGCTGCCAACGCTGGGCCGGCTTTACGGGTAATCATGGCAATTGGGAAGTTCCAAGGGGTAATCGCTGCCACAACGCCGATGCCTTGTTTGATGGTAAGGACACGACGATCGTTCGCGAAAGTAGGAATCACATCACCGTATAGACGACGAGCTTCATCCGCAAACCAATCAATAAAAGACGCACCATAAGCCACTTCCCCTTTGGCTTCGGCAAAAGGTTTACCTTGTTCTAGGGTCATCAACTTGGCGAGATCATCTTGATTGTCCAGAATCAACTGATTCCAACGGCGCAATAACGTAGCGCGTTCTTTGGCCGTCAGTGCTTGCCATGCTTTTTGCGCTTTTTCAGCCGCTTCCACGGCTTGAGTGGTTTCCTCTGCTCCAAGGTCCGCTACATCAATAATGTGCTCGCCATTGGCAGGGTTGGTAATAGCAAAAGTATTTCCAGATTTGGCCGCAATCCATTCACCACCAACGTAAGAGTGGCTTTTCAACAATTCAGGCTGAGAAAGTGTGACATTCATAATAAGCTCCAGACTTGGCTGTGGAGAAAAATTCAGTACCTAACTAACCATAACAAAAACGGTACTGCTAGTTGCAATCGATTACTTGTAGTTCTCGATAGTAGGCAAAGGCAAAGCGTTGAAAAATGAGAAGCTATCAATGCTTTGTTTGATGATATTCAAACATAATACTCATCAGGAGGTATTGCTCTGTACCAGCCATTGGTAAGCTTGGTTAAAATACATTATTAGATTACCGTACTGCCTAAGGGCGAGGTTTGATACAATGTGGCAAGGGTTTGCTTCGTCTGATCCACAAGCTCTTACTCTGCTGCTTGTATTGATATAATGGCTAGAATGAAAAAGATGAGGTAATGAAATTGGCTCAAAAAAGAGCGGTGGTACGTCAAAGTCTACCGGATGTCATAGTGGCAGATTTACGTCAGCGTATTCTCTCGGGTGAATTAGAAGAAGGGGCTTTAATTCGTCAAGAATTATTGGCGGAAGAATATGATGTGTCGCGTATGCCTGTGCGTGAAGCGCTCAAGCGTTTGGATGCTGAGGGCTTATTGGTATTTCAAAATAACCGCGGGGCCACGGTGACGAAACATTCTATTGAAGAAATTGCCGAAATCTTCGATGTGCGAACGTTACTCGAAGTGGACTTGTTTGCTCGAGCCATTCCTAATATGACAGACACCCTGTTTGCCGAATGTGATGACATTCTTGCAGAGATGAAAGCTTCCTATCATGCTGGAAACGTCGCCGAGTGGGGGCCATTAAACGCGAAATACCATGGTTTACTTTATTGTGCCGCTGGCCGTCATATGACCGAAAGTCTGCTCGACCGTGTCACCTTACAGGCCAACCGTTACGTGAGTATGCACATTGATAAGCTGGATAATCGTGACCGCGCCAGCCATGACCACCAAATGTTGCTGGATTATGCCAAAGCGGGCGATATTGAAGGGGCAACAGCCTGCTTGCGAGATCACCTTGTGAATACCAAAGAACAAGTCATCGCCCTTGTTGAGGCCACTCGCGCGGCTCAGTAGCGCACTCTCTCCCTATTCCTAAAAGAGATAAGCCTATCTAGGGCTTATCTTTCTGTTACTTCAATCTTTATTCCGTGATGTCTTCCTATCAGTGCTCTAGCCTTGTTTGACGCCCAAAAATAGTGTTCAATTAAAATTGGATACAAAATACATTATTTATTGGAGTGACCATCTTATGTCTTTCAAGCCTCATGGTAAGCATTTGATTGCGGGTCAGTGGATCGAATCGGAACAGAAATTTACCTCATCGCCTGCTCATGGTGATGCCCACACCTTTTCTAGCGGTTCGGCAGCATTGGTTGACCAAGCTGTGAATGCAGCTGAAGACGCATTCTATGAGTTCAGCGGCAAGACGCGTGAAGAGCGTGCGGCGTTCTTAAATGCTATAGCGGATGAAATCGATGCTCGCGGAGACGCCATTACCGCTATTGGTTCGTCGGAGACTGGCTTGCCAGAAGCTCGACTACAAGGGGAGCGTGGCCGTACTTGCGGCCAGCTACGTCTGTTTGCTCAGCACATTCTGGATGGGGAATATCTAGATCGTCGCCATGACAGCGCCCTACCTGACCGTCAGCCTTTACCCCGTGCGGATCTGCGCCTGATGCAGCGTCCTATTGGTCCTGTGGCTGTGTTTGGAGCGTCTAATTTCCCGTTGGCCTTCTCAACGGCGGGTGGTGATACGGCGTCAGCTTTAGCGGCGGGTTGTCCGGTCATTGTGAAGGGTCACCCTGCTCACCCAGGCACCGCTGAAATCGTAGCGGAAGCTTTGTATGCGGCGGTACAGCGTTGCGCTATGCCGGCGGGTGTGATCAGCGTGATTCAAGACAGTGGCGAAAGTTTTGAAGTCGGTCAAACTCTAGTAGAACATCCCTTGATCAAAGCGGTTGGCTTTACTGGCTCTTTACGGGGGGGGCGAGCTTTATTTGATTTATGTGCCCAGCGCCCTGAGCCTATCCCTTTCTTTGGTGAATTAGGTTCTATTAACCCCATGTTTCTATTTCCTCATGCGGTAGACAGTCGCGGTGATGAGCTGGCGGCGGGTTGGGCTGGCTCGCTTACCATGGGGGCAGGTCAGTTTTGTACTAACCCAGGAGTGGCCGTTATGTTGGCGGGTCCTCAAGCGGATAAATTTGTTGCCAAAGCCGCTGAGGCTTTAGCGTCTGTACCTGCTCAAACCATGCTGACGGATGGTATAGCGAATGCTTACCGTCAAGGTCAACAACGCATTGCTGATCTATCAGAGGTGCGTGAAGTGGTTACTACAGAATGCCGTGATCGCAACGCGACACCCTGTTTGTACAGCACAACAGCTGGTGAATGGCTGAAAAATGGCGATCTAGCTCATGAAGTGTTTGGCCCATTGGGTATTGTGGTATTGGCTTCTAGCATCGGTGAAATGTTGCAAGTAGCGAAAAATTTGGCAGGCCAGCTGACTTGTACCTTACATCTTGATGATGAGGACATAATCCAAGCTCAGCCGTTTATGCCTGTGCTGGAGCGCAAAGCGGGTCGTATTCTTGCTAATGCTTTCCCAACCGGTGTTGAAGTATGTGACAGCATGGTTCACGGTGGGCCATACCCTGCATCCACGAACTTTGGAGCAACGTCGGTAGGTACTATGGCCATCCGCCGCTTCTTACAACCTGTCTGTTACCAAGATATCCCAGATAGACTCTTACCAAAAGACCTCGCTCAATAATGCAGTAGCGCTTTCTTAAGACAAAATAAAAGCGGTGTTGGCTATTAGCGAACACCGCTTTTTTGTTGGGCTTCTAATCTTCTCTTGCCAGCAAAACGCACCTTATTAATACTGATAAGACTATGCTTGTTTCAGCTTAAGTAAATCTTCATAGAGGGCTGTTGATATCTCAACAGAACCTTTGGCTTGATTAGCTGCCTGTGCTGCCTGACGACGCTGGGAAGGTAAGCGGGCACCTTGGTCGAGAACATCAGCAAATAAGCGTTCGGCTCGATCGTGATTTTGAGGGACACGGCCACCACTGAGAAGGTTTGGGTCGAAAGCTAGGATGATCTCCCCATGATAAGGTGCTTCTGGCTTGCCTTCGGCGAATTCCATACTCTCTTTACTGGTTAGGTCGTCGATTAGCGGGCCTGCCATTAATTCAATCATCAGAGATAATGCGGAACCCTTGTGTCCGCCGAAGGTCAACATGGCTCCATCCATGGCCGCTTCGGCGTCCGTGGTAGGTTGGCCATCTTTATCAATAGCGACACCGTTTGGTAGAGGTTTGCCTGCTCGTCGGTACAGTTCTATTTCACCACGAGCGAATTGGCTGGTGGCGAAGTCAAAAGTGAAAGGGGCTTGACCATCTCGCGGCCAACTAAAGGCAAAAGGATTGGTGCCGAGTAACCCTCGCGTTCCTCCAGCAGGTGCGACCCAAGCGTGACTGGGTAGCATGGCCATGCCCGCGAGTCCTTCGGTAGACAACATCTCGACTTCTGGCCACAGGGCGGAAAAATGGAAGCAGCGATTAATCGCGAGAGCCGCCACGCCATTGTTTTTGGCTTTTTTGATCAACAGGGGCATGGCTGCGCGCAACGCTAGCAAGGAGATACCGTCGTTTGCATCTGCGCGCACCACAGATGGGGCGGCATCAATAATGGTCGGCTCTGATGTACCATTAACACGACCGGAACGAATGCTTTCCACACACATAAATAGGCGATACAAACCGTGGGATTGGCAATCCCCTATCTGGTTAGTGTAAATGATGTCAGTGATGGCTTGGGCATGCTGTTCGTTAAAGCCATTGCTGATTAAGGTTGACTCACTTAGCTCACGAACTTGGTTAAGGCTAAGGTTAATCGTGTCGCTCATTGTGGCCTCCATTATAGTTTTATATGCATCAAAAGCGTTGTGCTCGGTAAGGTTGGGTTGGAATATCTGGGTCTCGCCCTTGGATCATATCGGCAATGAGTTCTGCCGTACCGGCTGATTGGGTTAACCCAAGGTGGCCGTGACCAAACGCATAGAGTACCTGCTGACTGTTTTTGGCGAAGCTGATCACAGGTAAGCTGTCTGGCATGGATGGACGGAAGCCCATCCATGGCGTGCCGTTTTCAATGTTTAGCTCTGGTAGGAAGTCTTTGGCCTTTTTTAGCAGTAAATCAGCTCGTTTATAATTAGGGGCAAGGTGTAAGCCGCCAAGTTCGACTGCTCCGCCTATGCGTATGCCTTCCCCCGCTTTAGTGACAACAAAGCCATGATTACTAAAGGTTACATGGGTTTTTAGCTCAAACGCCCCTGCAGGCAAGGTGGTGTTGTACCCACGCTCGGTATCCAGTGGAACACTGTCCCCTAAATCGGCCGATAATGACTTAGACCAAGCTCCGGTGGCGATTACTACATGCTTGCTTCGCAAAACGGTGGTGTCGCTCTCTACGCTGACATGACCTTCTTGGGGAGTGATGGCGGTGACTTTTTGGTTCGCAATGTTGCCTCCAAGGGCTATGAAGGCATTGGCTAGGTGCTCTGTCCAAGTTTTAGGATCAACCACGTTCTTCCACTCAGGGGTGTACCCTGCATGGGTAAAGCGTGGGTCGATCCCTGGCTGAATCTTGGCGATGGCCTCAGGGCTATCTAAGAATTCAAACTGCACGCCATGCGCTTTACGTACTTCCCAGCTGGCCATGGCAGCCTGAAACTCAGCAGCACCTTCATAAAGCTGAAGCTGCCCTTCTCGTCGGATTAAATGCTCGCCATTAACCCCTTCAATCTGACGCTCAAGGGCGGCTTTCGAAAGGGCCATTAGATCTGCTTGGGCTTTAAGTGCCGCAGCATAGCGATCCTTCCAGCTGGCGCGCCAAAAGTGCAGCATCCAAGGGAGAATCTTTAACCCATAGGCTGGGCGAATGGACAGCGGCCCTAAAGGATCCAGTAACCAGGTTGGTGCTTTGCGCATAATACCGGGGGTTGCCAAAGGGATGACATCGGCAAAAGCAAAAGCCCCCGCGTTACCGGCAGAGGTTTCCGCAGCGACTCCTTTGCTGTCGAGCAGTAAGACTTGCTTACCTTCTTGCTGTAATTTCAGTCCAGCACCCACACCTATGATGCCAGCACCTATGACAATGACATCGTAAGACTGCTTCATAGAGGTACACCGTGACGCAGTGGATCCGTTGGATTGATGATCATTTTTGCTTCACGCGTGATAAAAGCTTGTCCTGTAATCGATGGAATGATGCCAACTGGTTTGCTGCCCTGCTGATAGCTTAGGGTATAGCCGCTACCTATGGTGCTTTCTTGGTAGATTTTTTCACCCGGGGCAAGACGCTTGTCCGCCGCTAAACAAGATAGGCGTGCCGAACTGCCTGTGCCACATGGAGAGCGATCGTAGGCATCGTCTGGACAAAGCACGAAGTTGCGTGTGTGTCCTTTGTTGGTTAAAGCTGGGCCATAAAAAACAATGTGGTCAATGATGCCGCCGTTCTCTCCTTCAATACCATTGGCATAGAGGCTTTCTCGAACTTTTATGCCCACTTCGGTTAGAGTGCGGATGTTGTCGGGCAACACTGGAGTAGGACTTTCGTCGACAATGAAGAACCAATTGCCTCCATAGGCGATATCCCCAGTAACCGGACCAACGCCTTCAACATCTAATGTCACGGCTTTTTGAAAACGGTAACTTTCAATATTTTGTACTGTGACCGTATTTTTATCTTGGAGGGTGATTTCAACAATACCGACCGGCGTCTCTATTTTATGGGTGCCGATACCAATACGGCCTAAATGAGCTAAGGTCGCAGCCAAGCCTATGGTGCCGTGGCCGCACATGCCGATCACGGCGGCCGCATCGAAGTAGATGACGCCAGCGACACAGCTTGGGTCCGTGGGTGCCACTAATAATGCACCGACCATGGCTTCTTGTCCGTATGGCTCCACCACGAGTGAGCGGTAAAAATCTGTGTGCTCTGTTGCGAGCCGTTTAGCTCGATCTAACAAAGGCCCTGATCCAAGATCAGGGCCTCCTTCTAGCACGACTCGAGTCGGCTCGCCTTCAGTATGGCTATCAATGACGGTTAGCATTCCGTTACCTGCTTGTCTGTTGCCTGGATAGTAGAAAGCACGCCACCTTGTTTAGACCAATCAGCAAACCATGCTTTGAACAAAGAATATTGTTGTTCACAGTAATGACGCTGCGCATCATTCAGTTCATCTGTTTCATTAAAGTGTAAGCGATACTCTTCTTCACCATTGAGGACAAGCAGATATTTGAAGAATAGAACCAACTCTGGCCCTTCATCAAAACTTGCCAGTACGCTAAACGCTTCTTCCAATTCCTTAGCGCGAATGCGTGCCTCAACATGACCTTGCGCAGCCAAGCGAGAAAGGTTTGTAAGCAGTAACACCTCTTTAGGCAGTGCCGTACCAATCCCCGTGATGGCACCCACAGCGCCACAATTGACGAAACCGTGAAACACCGCCGTATCAACCCCCACCATCAATAAAACATCATCGTCTCGAGAAGTAATGTTCTCTGCAGCGTAACGTAGTTCTGCATCGCCGCCAAATTCTTTGAAGCCGATTAGATTTGGGTGTTCTGAACGTAAACTGAAGAACAGATCTGCACGGGTTGCGAAGCCGTAAACTGGGCTGTTGTAGATGATCGCAGGCACATCTGGCGCTGCTTCAAGAATGGCTTTGAAATGGTGACGCTGCGCAGCAATGACAGAGCCTCTTGATAGAACACGAGGAATCACCATAAGACCTGCTGCACCAACTTTTTGAGCATGGGCCGCATGGGCCACAGCGGATTTAGTGTTGATGGCACCCGTTCCTACCACCACAGGGATTCCTGCTTTTACAAGACGTTCAACACCTTCCATGCGCTCTTCATCCGTCAATAACGGCCAATCCCCCATAGAACCGCAATACACCACTGCAGACATACCGGCAGCGATCATTTCATGGCCTTTCTTTACCAGTGCATCATAATCAGGCGTACGGTCTGCTTTGCATGGCGTCATTAGAGCTGGCATTACGCCGTTGAATACATCTTTATTCATGATTATTTACCTTATGAAAATGTTTCGATGAGCGCAGCGTTCTACACTCAACATATCGTGTTTTTATCGTTAACGCACGTTCGCTAAGAACTTACGTGTATGTTCGGATTGTGGCGCTCCAAAAATCTGTTCTGGTGGGCCGATTTCTTCCATGATGCCTTGATGGAAATGGGCAACACGGTCAGAAACTTCTTTGGCAAATCCCATTTCATGGGTAACACAAATCATGGTCATGCCCTCTTCAGCCAATAGCCGCATGGTGTCGAGAACTTCACCTACTTTTTCTGGGTCCAGAGCAGAAGTTGCTTCGTCAAACAACATGTATTCAGGTTCCATGGCCAGAGCTCGGGCGATGGCGAGGCGCTGCTGCTGCCCCCCAGACAAAGAATTAGGGTAATGCTTGAGCTTGTCGCCTAGCCCCACGTGCTTGAGTTGCTTCTCAGCCATGGCGATGGCTTCACCTTTTGATTTGCCTTTTACAATGCGTGGCGCAAGAGATACGTTCTCCAATACCGTCAGATGTGGAAAGCTATTCCACTGCTGAAATACCATGCCAAGCTTTTGGCGTAGTTTGTTCACATCTGTGCCCTTAGCATGAACGTTAATGCCATCCACATGCACGGAACCTTGTTGGATCTGTTCTAGATTATTGAGGCAGTACAACAAGGTGGACTTACCTGAGCCGGAGGAGCCGATTACCGATAGCACCTCTCCTTTATTAACGTCTAGATTTATGCCTTTGAGGACATGTAAGTCGCCAAAGTGCTTGTGTAGGTCGCGAATTTGAATCATTTTGACCACCTTTGTTCAAACTTGTTTGCGTAGCGCGAAATCGGGTAGGACAGAGCGAAGTAAAAAGCCCCAGCGATTGCGAGAATAAGAAGAGGTTCTTGGGTACGTGTGATCAATACCTGACTGGCTTTAAGTAGTTCGACATAGCCTAATACCGATACCAAGGCGCTGTCTTTCATGACCCCAAGCACCACGCCGATCCATGCGGGAAAAACGGCGCGGCCACCGATAGGTAATACCACATAGAACAAGTCTTGCCAGTAACTTATTCCTAGGGAACGAGATGCCCGACGCATAGACGCTGGAACCGCCTCGATACCGCCACGAGCCACGCTCGCCACCAAAGCTGCAGTATAAAAAGTAAGGATCACTACGCCGGAAGCGAATGGGTCAAAGTTCAACCCTATAATTGGTGCGAAGTTATAAAACAGCACCAATTGGATGATCAGCGGAACAGAGCGAAACACATCTAAGATCGGTGCAATAGTGAAGCTCGCTACGAGTTTCCCTTCATGTAGCAACCAGCCAAAGAAGGTGCCTAATAAAGTACCGATGGCAATAGAAAGTGCTGAAATCCATAGGGTTTTTAATGCTGCCTCACCTAGAAACAATAGGTCGTTGATGCCAAAGCCTGTGAAGAAACTGATGGAATCTTGCATAGTATTCTCCTAGTAACGAAACAGACGCATGGCCAACAAACGACTGACGGCCAAGATGAGTTTGACGATTACGTAATACAGCACAGCTGTTACGGCGAAGTATTCGAAAATACGGAAGGTTCGGCTGGCAAAGAATTGTGTTTCGCCGCTGAGTTCACGGAAACCAATTAACATTCCTAAGGATGACATTAACACCGCCCAGACCATTTGATTGGTAATCGGGTGATATACCACTCTAAATACCTGTGGGATGACAATGCGGGTATAGGCTTGCCAAGCATTCATACCTAGACAACGTGCCGCTTTGAGTTGAGTGTCGGGTACCGCCTGAAAACCACCACGAAAGTTCTCCGCCAAATAGCCAGCACAGTTAAAACTCAACCCTGCCAATATGATGGTATAAGGGGTTAAGTTGATACCAATGGCACCCAGACCAAAGCCAAAGAAAAACAGCTGGAATAAGGCTGGAGTATTACGTGCCAGTTCAATCCAAGTCACCGCTAACCACTTCAAGGGGCCGGTCATATTCATTCGGGCCAGTGCTAAACAGAGCCCCAACAGAATACCTATGACCATAGATAAGGTTGCTACTTCTAGCGTGGTCAGACCTGCTTGAATCAAGTCAGGCAAAGTTCTTAGCACGGGGCGCCAATGGAAGTTGTAATCAAACATAGATTTACCTCGTAAAGCGCCCTACACAGGGGTAAGGCGCATTTCCATTGATTGCTTAGTAAAGAACGCCAGGGATACGTAATTCGGGGGCTTGATCTGCACCAACGAACTTACTCCAGAGCTCGTTGTAACGACCAGAACGCACTTGGTGTGTTACAAACAAATTGAGGTAATTAAGCCAAGTGATGTCTTGACGTTTGCCGACAATCGACGTGTAGTCTGGTGTCCAAGGCATGCGAGGACCAGGGTCTAGGCTGTCGTATTGCTGAGTAATGGCCTTTACCGCCGTGTTAGTGGTTAAACCGATATCCGCTTTGCCCTGCGCAACCGCTAGGAACACTTCGTTTTCAGACTGATAACTTTGGTACAGATTGGTTTCGCCCCATTGCTCGGCGATTTTTAGCCATTCTTGTTCTGGCATGGTGCCCAATGCAGCGGCAACGCGTTTGCCCTGAATGTCTTCAAAGGTGCTAATGCCACTCTTTGCGTTCACAACACCTTGAGAAAAGTAAATGGCGTAAGGGATGCTGAAGCCGACAGTACGAGCTCGGGCAAGTGTGTCGGACGTCGCGCCAAAGACCACATCGGCGCGACCTGTTGCGATGACAGGTAAACGCTCAGACCAAGTAACCGGCATGATTTCGGCCTCAACTTCCAAGGATTTCGCCAAATCCTGACAGTATTCGACATCGAACCCTGCTGGCTGATTGTTCGCATCTCGGTAGCCAATTGGTGGGAAATCGAGCACAACGCCACATCGTAATGTTCCGCGATCTACCACATTGTCTAGTGTGTCCGCGTATGTTTGTGCCGACATCATAATGCCTGCTGCTGCCAATAAAGCGCTTAATTGAAATTTCATTGTGCTTGTTCCCCTGTTGGTTTTTTATTAAAAGTGTATTTTGTATCCAAAATACACTTGGCTTTATTAGGCGTCAACAGAGTTGTTCAAAAAATTTTCAATGAAGGGGGATTTGGTTCGTTTGGCTAGACAAAAAATATCAGGAAGAACGACGAGTTAACCCTGCTTATAAGACAAGTTAATAATGGAATATGTTTGCAGAGTGTTTGCTTGTGATGTTCTAGAGAAATGGGAGGTTCTGCCATCTTAATTAGCATTAAGAGATACTATAGGCATAACGAGAGAATTTGCTTGGGGGCACGGATTGAGCTATTTCCATCAATTTTTAAAGCAGTGGCAGACACAATTAAAGCGTGAAATGGCCGTATTCGGACTGGATTATCGAGTTGTCGATGAAAATGAATACAGCGAAGTACAAACAAATACATTGCACTACTTGCAATATCGTAGGAGTGTTTTACCACACTTTATTGCGGTTAAAGAGGAACGGGATAATGTGGCTTGGTTAATGCTGGAAAAGCAATTGCACGCTTTTGCAGACAAGGCAGACAGAGGTGTGCCTAGGCTCACCTCTAAACTGCATATGAATGAAGAGCAAATTATCATTCGTTTAAATTTTTGTTATGACCCCGACCAGCACATTATTTATGTCAGCTGATCTCAGCGTTATTAAATATCACGTTTCATCATAAGAAAATATTTAGTTCATTTGCTCCGCACGAAACTTAATAGTTGTTGTTGGCACTGGCGGCTCAATCATGTGGCGTTTTTCTTCAGAGACGTTAGCAAAATCCGCTTTCCCCTTGTTCGAATGTCTGAAACAAGAGTTTAACGTTTCCTGTTCGGCAAATCGGTAATGGTGCCAGCCCCGAGTTCGGCGGCCAAACCAACGGATTCATGCAAGCTTGGGTGAGCATGAATGGTCAGCGCTATGTCTTCTAAGGTGGCACCAAATTCGATGGCAAGAGTCAGTTCACCGAGCAATTCCCCAGCATGCGCGCCGACGATGCCAGCGCCCAATACACGCTCTGTTGCTTCATCGTAGATGAGTTTGGTTTTGCCCTGAGTGATGCCCGAAGCGATGGCTCGACCACTGGCACTCCATGGGAAAACCGCACTTTTCACCGCGATATTTTGTGTTTTCGCAGCGGTTTCGGTTAACCCCACCCAAGCTACCTCTGGAAAGGTATAGGCAATGGATGGAATCGCCAAGGGTTGGAAATCCACTTTGTGTCCGGCAATGACTTCTGCTGCGATATGACCTTGGTGAGAGGCTTTATGGGCCAGCATAGGACCATGAGTGACATCGCCAATGGCGAAGATATTAGGTACAGATGTTCTGCATTGATTATCTGTAATAACAAATCCTCTATCGTCGATATCCACGCCTATGTCAGCAATACCAGCGTTTTTGCCATTAGGAGAACGACCTACTGCGACTAATACTGCATCCACTGCTAGCTGTCGTTCACCCGTTTGATCTTTCAGCTGCACCAGTAAAGACTCAGGTGTCGCTTGTATATCCGTTACCTGGGTGTTCGTTAGGAAGGTCATGCGGTCTTTGTTGGTTTGTTCGAAGACTCGAACCAGATCTTTATCTGCTCCTGTCATGATCTGATCACCCAGCTCTGCAACGGTAATGTTGGCCCCCAAAGCTTGATAAACCGTGGCCATCTCTAAGCCAATAATGCCGCCGCCTAATACCAACATGTGCTCGGGAATGCGCTCAAGTTGTAAGGCACTGGTGGCATCCCAAATACGTGGGTCGTCATAAGGAACAAAAGGCAAACGAATCGCTCTTGAGCCTACCGCAATGATGGCGTGTTTAAAGTTCAAAACCTCTGTGGAATCACTTTGTGTTTCATCTTGTTTTGTTATTTGGATTTGATTGGCGGATAAAAATCGTCCTTCGCCGTGGAAAATCTCAACCTTACGACCTTTTGCCATCAAAGCGAGATTGCCCGTGAGGGTATCCACGGTAGATTGTCTATGGTGTCGAATGGCGTCTAAGTCGATTTGAGGTTTGCCATAAGTCACACCGTGAGCCTCTTCATCGGCCATACGAATTTTACCGGCCACATGCAGCAAGGCTTTGGAAGGAATACAGCCAACGTTTAAGCACACACCACCAAGGGCCGCGTGACGTTCTATCATGGCAACCTTTAAACCCAAATCGGCAGCACGAAAGGCAGCCGCATAACCACCAGGGCCACTGCCAAGTACGATCAAATCAAATGTTTTCATAGGAAAGCACCTCTTTACCTATCAGTAGATAGATACAATATAACTTGAGGATTTACGCTAGGTCAATAAAATACCTATCAGTTGATAGATGAGTTTGAGAGAGTGGAATGACAGCAAAAAAAGTCGATACCAAAAGCAAAATCATGGATTTGGCGGAGCAGTACATCATTGCTGGTGGTTATGGCGCCTTTAGTTTTCGTGATATCGCTGAGCAAATCGGCATTAAGAGTGCAAGTGTTCACTATCACTTTCGCACCAAGGGAGACTTAGTAAGTGCAGTGATGGAACGTTACACCCATGCGTTTGCTTCACAATTGCCCGATCCAATGACGATTGAGTTTGAGCCACAAGCTATGTTGAATGGTTTTATTGATGGTTTTAAAGCCAAAGTGATTGATCAAAAGCACATGAGTTTATGTACTATGCTGACGGCAGACAAACATGTGCTGCCTGACGAAGTCAGTGATAGTTTGGCGGCCTTTTATGAGGTGAAATTACAGTGGCTGCAGCAAGTCTTAACGCGTTTACCTGCTTTATCAGGTGATAACGCGGAATCAGCTGCTGTGCGTTTATTGGCATGCTTACACGGTGCTTCGGTTTTGGTTCAGGCAACTGGTAAGGAAGACTGCTTCGAACAAGTGGTGTCTGCGTGGCGTTGAGTGCGCCACTTCATGTATCATACGGGCATTCAATGAGAAGCGAAGAATTTAATGAAATCACCCGAAAAAGCTGACAACAAGCTCTATAACCCGACCTTTCAGTGGCGCTTCCTTCTCCCCCGTTTTTGGTTGACTTGGCTTGGTGTGGCTTTCACCTTTTTACTGGCGTTTGTGCCTGTGGTTTGGCGAGATGCGCTGGCCAGTTGGATTGCAGGACGCTTGCTGAATACCAAAAGCGGTGCGTTAAAACGTGCTCGAATTAACTTAGCGGAATGCTTTCCTGACAAGTCGTTAGCTGAGCGAGAAGCTTTGCTGAAACACAGCTTTCAAGTGGCTGCGCAATTCTTTCTGGCCTACGGTGAACTCTTAATCCGTAGCAAGCGTCATAATCAACAGCGTTGTGTGATTCATGGGGAAGAACATCTGTTTCCTCGCTTACAAGCGCAACAAAATGTCATTGCTTTGGTGCCGCACTGTTGGGCAATTGATTATGCTGGCGTGATGTTAACCGCCCATGGTTTTAACACGGTCGCTATGATTCGAGATCAGAAAAACCCCATTACTGATTGGTTGATTCACTTGCAGCGTATTCAATATGGGGCGCGGGTTTATCATCGTGATTCGGGTATCAAACCTTATTTAAAATCCATCAAACAAGGTTATTTAGGCTACTACCTACCGGATGAAGATTTAGGCCCACAAAATTCGGTATTTGCGCCTTTTTTCGCCACAGAAAAAGCCACCATGAAAGGCTTAGGAAAGTTGGCAAAGTTGTCTAATGCCGTGGTGGTGCCTATGTTGCCTGCTTATGATGCGCAAAGTAAACAATATCATCTGCACATATTACCGGCGTTAGAAAACTTCCCTACGGGTGACGAAAAAGCCGACGCAGAGCGTATGAATCAAACCTTAGAACAACTTATTTCAGCGCATCCAGAGCAATACATGTGGGTGTTGAATTTATTGCGCACGCGTCCTGATGGGTCGCGTTTGTATTAGATATGAAGTCTTATTTTCATAGCGATATCATCAACCGGTTTTTGGGAAAAATGATTTTGGGGAGTAATTATGTCTGACCACCAAACGGCAACCGTGACTGAGCAAGATATTGCAGCGGTGAAAGACTATCTTATGTCATTACAAGATAGGATTTGTGCTGAGCTGGAAGGTTTGGAACCTAACACTCGCTTTCACCAAGACGCTTGGGACAGACCCAATGGCGGTGGTGGCCGTACTCGAGTGATCGCCAACGGCGATGTGATTGAGAAAGGTGGCGTGAATTTCTCCCATGTGATGGGCGATAAGCTGCCGCCTTCCGCGACGGCTGAGCGTCCTGAGTTAGCGGGTGGTCGATTTGAAGCCATGGGCGTGTCTTTGGTGATTCACCCGAAGAACCCAATGGCACCCACCTCTCACGCCAATGTGCGTTTATTTGTGGTCTACAAAGAAGGTATGGCGCCAGTTTGGTGGTTTGGTGGCGGATTTGATCTGACACCCTATTATGGCTTTGACGAAGACTGTATCCAATGGCATCAAATGGCCCAGCAAGCGGTAGAGCCTTTTGGTGAAGGCTATTATCAGCGATTTAAAAGCTGGTGCGATGAGTATTTTTACCTGAAACACCGCGGCGAACCCCGTGGTATTGGCGGTTTGTTTTACGATGATTTTAATGAAGGTAGCTTTGCCGATTGTTTTGCCATGATGCGTTCTGTCGGAGACGCATTTAGCCAAGCGTATTTGCCTATTTTGTCTCGTCGTAAAGACTTACCTTATACCGAGCAACAGCGCGATTTCCAACTGCATCGTCGTGGACGCTATGTGGAATTCAATCTGGTATTTGACCGCGGTACGCATTTTGGTCTGCAAAGTGGTTTGGGCCGTACCGAATCCATATTGATGTCTTTGCCACCAGAAGTGCGTTGGACCTATGAGTATCAAGTACAGCCAAATAGTCCTGAAGCCAAATTGACGGAATATTATTTGACCTCAAGAAACTGGCTGGAAAATCTATAGAAGAACTGGCCAGCTCAGTTAAAACATTCATTGATAAGAGGAAGTGTTGTGGATCAATACGCCGTGGTAGGCAACCCCATCGCCCACAGTAAATCACCTGCGATTCATGCTGAATTTGCCCTGCAAACAAAACAAAGCATGCAATACACCACTCTGCTTGGTGAAGACGAGGGGTTCGAGCAACAAGTACGCGAGTTTTTCCAACAAGGCGGAAAAGGTTTAAACGTCACCGTTCCTTTTAAAGAGCGCGCTTATGCTATGTGTGATGTGCTGAGCCAAAGAGCCAAACAAGCTGGTGCGGTGAATACCTTGCTAATGGCGAAAAATGGCGACCTGTTCGGCGACAATACCGACGGAATCGGCATGGTTCGTGACATTACAATCAATCACCAGCAGAGTTTAAAAGATAAGCGTATCTTGATTTTGGGTGCCGGTGGTGCCGTTCGTGGTGTATTGGAACCTGTGTTGGATGAACAGCCAGCGTCAGTGACCATTGCCAATAGAACACTCGCCAAAGCGCAGCAATTGGCAGATCATTTTGATTGCTTAGCGTCTTCTTTTGAAGCGTTAGAAGGTCCGTTCGATATCATCATCAATGGCACGTCTGCGAGTTTGTCTGGGCAATTACCGCCATTGAAAGACGAGCTGGTGGGCGAACAAACTTGGTGTTATGACATGATGTATGGCAAACAACGCACTGTGTTTTTGCAATGGGCTCATGAACTGGGTGCAGCAGGCGCTGACGGTTTGGGTATGTTGGTTGGGCAAGCGGCGGAAGCCTTTTATCTGTGGCGACAAACACGCCCCGATACCGCTTCTTTGGTGGCGCGTCTACGAGAACAAATGGCGGGTTAATTGATGAAAGCGCAGTGGTTTACTTCCGTTGAGGACATTGGGCAAGACCTTTGGAATAAAGCCATTGGGGAAACAAAGTCCCCTTTTGCGCAGTTTGCTTTTCATCACGCCTTGGAAAAAAGCCAGAGTATTGGTGATGGCACAGGTTGGTATCCAGAATATTTGTTGGTTATGGATGAGGATGACAGCCCCCTCGCTATTGCTCCCACCTATTTGAAAACCCATTCCCAAGGGGAGTTTGTATTTGATTGGGCCTGGGCGGATGCGTTTCAGCGTTATGGTTTTCGATATTACCCAAAACGAGTTTGGGCGGTGCCTTTCTCGCCTGTTACCGGAATTCGGCTCTTTTCTCATCTGGACCCAAAAGGTGATGACGCTACGTTTATGCATCTCTATCGAACGGTTGCAGATGTCTTAACCCAAGCGAACCAACAAAGAGAGTTTTCCAGCTGGCATTTGCTCTTTACCAAACCTGAGCACGCCACTGTATTGAAACAGGATGAGGAATACTTAGAACGAATTTCCTGCCAGTTTCATTGGTTTAACCGAAATTACCGTGACATGACGGATTATTTCGCTCATTTTTCCAGTCGCAAGCGGAAGGCTGTGCGCAAAGAAAGGGACAAAGTCGCAGCACAAGGAGTGACCCTTAAGCGCAAGTTAGGCTCTGAGTTAAGCCCTGCCGACATTGATTTCTTTTACCTGTGTTATCAATCCACTTACGCGAAACGTGGTCAACAAGGGTATTTAACTCGAGACTTCTTTGCGCAATTGGCTGAAAGCATGGGTGAACAAATTCTCTTAGTTCAGGCTTACCGTAAAGAAGAAACGGGAGAAAACGCCATAGCGGCGTCTTGGTGTTTCTTTGACGATCACTCTTTGTATGGCCGTTATTGGGGTTGTATGGAAGAAGTCGATTGCCTGCATTTTGAGGCTTGTTACTACCAAGGCATCGAGTTTTGTCTGGAAAAAGGGTTACAGCATTTTGATCCTGGTACACAAGGGGAACACAAAATTGCCCGTGGTTTTGAGCCTGTTTTTAGCCACAGTATCCACTACATAGCCCATGAAGGATTTCGTGACGCCATCGCTCGCTTTTGTGAAGAAGAAGCGCAAGCCGTGCAGGAATATCATCAAGAAACTCATGGGCTGTTGCCTTTTAAAGAGAGTTAAAGTTCGACGGTTTATCAGCTTCGCCAAGTTCTTTTCAAATGCTTTGTATTTATTCGCTTTTTTCCGCTCTGCTGAGCGGGTAACTTTTGCCAAACGATGCAAAAGTAACCAAAAAATCTTTTGTCGGACTTTCAGCCCCAAACGTCTCATTGGCTTTGCTTGAGTAAGCTTTAGCACAACGGTGTATTACGTAAGGTATTGATTTGATTAACCTATTAAGGGAAGTCGGTTGTTATTGAGGCTCGGAAAATACTATAAGGTCGCGCAATCAGGATTGCGTCGAACGTCGTTTTTCTGGGTAGAGAGTTTATTCCCTTATATCTTTTGCTTCTGCGTGAGGTAGCAGTCCACTACTTACATAGAGGTTTTATAGTAAAGAGAGACATAAACTTCTGAAAATAAGTAAAACAACTTCATCGCTGAATGCGCAAAAAATATTTGAGGGTAGATATGAGTACTGAAATCCTGACATTGCCTGTGTATCGTTTGAGTAGAGAAAAATATTATATTCAACGGTCTAGTTATATTGAAAAAACTATGTATGGAGGATCCAAGGAACATGTTGATTTTCAGAAAGAATTTCATAGAAGAAATCCTGAGCGTAAGTTTCAGTATGAAACACACTTGATTAACAAGTATGGTGGGTGTTGGGAATTTAACGAGATTGTCGGTTTCATCAGGCTTCACTTTTTAGGTTCGCAAATACGAGGTGAATACTTTTCTGTAAAGGCTAAACGAATAACTCGCACTCGTAAAAAAATATTTGAATATAGCACTCATAAATTAGCTCCTGAATTAAACATTGGGCGAGATGCAAGTAACCAAGAAATTTTTAAAGTGGTTAGTAAATATGTAGCAGATTGTTACAAAGAGCTTCCAAAAGGAAGATTTATTGATGATGGGCAGCTTAAATCGCTAGGATCATTTTTAGATTGGCGTGCCCTTCTTAAATCTTCGACGGACTTTGGTGGCAATTATGAATAGTTGGGAATACAAAGCGTTTTAATGGAAAGCAGATAATGAATAACTAGGGGTCAAAAGGGGTAAAATCCCTTTTGAACGAAGTAGTTAGACTTTTCTGTTAGCATTTTCCGTTTCTCAACTATTATGCCGCATAGCATCACTAACTTGTCGAATGCGTTCCGCGGGAAATTCCAGTTTCTCTATCAAATAGTGTTTCAGCGCGTCAGGGTAATTTTGTTCGTTTAGCGCTTCAGCCATGCAGTTTAACCACATGGCTTTCTCTTTGTCGGTGACCACTAAATGCGCGTGAGCTTGGGGCAAATGAATTTTGCCGTAGGTCTTAGCATACAAGCGTTCACCGCCCATCCAACCAGATAAAAACGCCACCAGTTTGTCGATACTCAGCTGGGTGTCAGCAGGATGCATGTCAAACAAAGGGCGGTATGCCGGTGTGTTTTCCATAATGCGATAGAAACTTTCAACCAAACGTTTTAAACCGTCTAATCCACCTACAGCTTGCAATGTTGCATCGCCTTCACCATAAGTAGGCTTCATTTGATCCGTCATTCGTTATTCTTCATCCGTCGATTTAGGAGCCTGTTTAGCGACTTTTTCTTTATCCATTTTGATGGAATTGCGATAACCGCCAATGGCTGCCAATGCGCCAATGATCAAACTCATATAGAAAGGAATTTGAAACAACATGGTAATACTAATGAAGACACAGCCCACTGCTAAACCTTCAATGTAAGGCCTAAGTTTTTTCGCCATCATATTGGCTCTCCTGATAGATAAATAGAGATGAAAAGTTGGCGCCAGTTTAGCAAAATTCCGCGCACTTGTAGCTTGAATTGTGGAAAAAAGCACCAGTTATCCAATTTTTTAGAGAGAGTTAAGGTGCGTTGTGGTCAGCGGGGGATATGTGGACAAGTAAACCAAAAGTGGAGGCAATGGGCAAAAAACAGGCCAGTTTGTTCAAAAAAAGAGCAAAATAGGCGATTGATGACAGATAGTGTGAATAACTGCTATGATTTTCCACAGTTTTTTGGAATCAAATTGACCTGAGTTGGTTGATTTTTATCCACAGAATCCCTTTTTCACATGTGAGAATCCTTTGTCCCAATTTTCTTTTGCCTCTTTATTGTCCGCGTGGCGTCTTAATATGGTGCTAAATAGGCGGATTTGGCACATGGCTTGGCCACCCATGGTGTCGAATATCACCACTCCTTTATTAGGTTTAGTCGACACAGCGGTGGTGGGACATTTAGGCACGGCCACTTATCTTGGTGCTGTCGCCATTGGTGCCAGCATTTTTAGCTTTCTATTTTGGGCGTTTGGTTTTTTACGCATGGGATCGACAGGCTTAACCGCACAAGCTTTAGGCCAAGAAGATTATCGGCGGGTGCGTGAACTCTTGTTGCAGTCAATTTTAATGGGATTGGTGATTGGTCTAATACTGATTCTATTTCGTGGTCCCATTCTTGATTTGGCTTTGCACCTCATGTCGCCCAGTGCGGAAGTGGCACTTTGGGCAAAAAGTTACAGCGAGATTCGTATTTACAGTGCGCCAGCCGTCTTAGCAGGCTATGCCTTAATGGGGTGGTTCTTTGGCGTGCAATACTCAAAAGGTCCGTTATGGATGTTGCTGGTGATTAACCTGGTCAACATGATATTGGATTACTTCGCCGTCTACGGTTTGGGTATGGCCAGTGATGGTGTTGCTTGGGCGACGGTGATGGCACATTACGTCGGGGTGGTATTCGCCTTATTTTTGGCATGGCGTAAGCTGCAAACGTTTGACGGGCATGTGCCTTTGTCTGCTTTGATAAAGTGGCGTGAATATGTGGCTTTGGTTCGAGTGAACCGGTATTTGTTCGTGCGCACGATTTTGTTGTTGCTAGTGATGCTGTTTTTTACCTCTCAAGGGGCGCGTCAAGGGGACGCTATTTTGGCGGCCAATGCAGTACTACTGACTTTTTTGATGATTATTTCCAATGCGTTAGACGGTTTTGCTTTTTCAGTGGAAGCCTTATGCGGTGAATACTACGGCCGTAAAGATAAGAAGAACTTTCAAAAGGTGATTCGCCTATCAACTTATTGGGCTCTGCTGGCCGCGTTGGTTTTGATGTTTATTTTTTGGCTATTTGGCGATCATATTATTCACTTATTGACCAATGTAGAAAGTGTTCGAGCTGAAGCTAAACTGTACCTACCTTGGCTAATAACCTTCCCTCTGTTGGGTATTTGGTCCTTCATGTTGGACGGTGTCTTTATTGGCACCACCAGTGTGAAACAGATGCAAAATACCATGATCATTTGTGTGGTTGGCGTTTTCTTCCCCGTTTGGTTTATGACTCAGGGGTTAGGCAATCATGGACTTTGGTTAAGTCAGGCCGCCCTCTTTCTTGCTCGCGCCCTGACTCTTTATTGGTGCTATCAAGGTAACTTACGCAAAGGCGTTTGGTTTAAACCTTAGGCTGGTGATTTACAGCATAAAGGTTGAGTACAAACCAAAGCCACAGACAGTGAGTAAGGCCCAGCCAACGAATTGAAAGAACACAGGTGTTTCGGCTTTTTGGATGCGGTTATGCAGTTTTTGACCAAAGACGTGGCCGATTAGCGCGCAAGGCAGTAACCAGAGTTGGTGAATCAGTTGTAGATCGATGTCTGCGATCAGGAAAGACACCATTTTAATGGTGACGAGAATGAACCAGAGTACAAAAAGCGTATCGCGTAATTGATGGCGCGGTACTTTGGTGGCAAAGACAGAAACAATCAAAGGTGCACCAATCAAAGAGGTGCCACTAACATAGCCGCCAAGCATCAGAAAGACGGTATCGAGAATTCGGTTGTTGGTGTAAAAAGGCTTGTTGAGAATATAAGACACGGCAAAGACGGCGACGATAACAAAAATTACGCCAGTGACTATGTTGCCCGGTAAGGTTAACAAGCCAAATACGCCGATTAATTTAGGCACTATCATGATGCCCAAGGCTTTCTTTAAATAACCCCAAGCAATATTGCCCTGTACTTCTTGCGGTTCTTCGCCTCGTTCTGCTGCTTTATTCGCCTGCTGTTTGGTTACTTTTGAACCTTGCCATGCAATCCAGCTGGAAAATACCAAAAGGTGGATGGAAATAATCGGCAAAAATAGCAGAGGATCGTTTTTCACCAGTAATAAGAAAGGTAAGGCGAGTACCGCGCCGCCAAACCCTAAGCCACTTCGAACAAAACCACTCCAAATAAAAATGACAGCAATGAGTGTGTATTGCCACCAGAGTAAATCCGCCATCTTGCTTCCTTAACTTTGATTAATCGGCTTGTTCAAACCAAGCTTGTTGATGTAGAAAGAGAGTCAGTTCATCCCTTAGTAATTGAGCTCTTGCCGACAAACTGCGTTTGTGAGGCCAGACGAGACGAATTTCTCTTTTTTGTCCTCGCCATTCTGGCAGCACTTGAATGAGCTCACCCGCTTGAATGGCGTTATAGACCATGCTGGTGGGCATTAGGGTGATGCCAGCTCCCGCTTTTACTAGGTTGAGGCTGACATTCATATCGTTACTTAGGTGTTGATGATTTTTTTGCAACGCGCAGATACTGCCATCTTGATGGATTAGACGCCAGTCGGAAAACATATTGGCGGCAATACTGGGGCATTCGGTGATGTCTTCAACTCGGTTGGGTAAAGTAAAACTGGTGTTGGGCGAGGCGACTAGAATGGGTTCTATGAAGCCGAGCCGTTTTTGAATCAAAGAAGAGTCAGGTAATGGGCCGGAACGGATGGCTAAGTCAGCGCGGTTTTCATGCATGTCTTGAATGGCGTTGCTGAGTTCAATATTAAGCTGGATATTTGGGTGTTTTGAGGCGAAATGTTGCCAAAATGCATCTAAAGGTCCACTGCCTAAGTTTGTTGGCGCTAAGATTTTAACTTCACCTGATAAACTGTGAAGGGTTTTATCGAGATTCGAAATACGTTGATCAAGTGCGTCTATGAATTCCGCGCATTCCTGATAATAGTCTTCCCCTATCGGCGTTAGCTTAAGCCCTTTTGTGGAGCGGTGCAGCAGCTCACAGCCCAATGCCTGCTCTAATGCACTAATCCGTCGAGAGACAGTCGCAATGGTCATGTTCAGGCTTTTCGCTGCTTGCGTTAGGCTGTGTTTATTGGCCGCGGTAATAAAGATTTTTAGGTCATCTAACATTTTACATATTTGCAAATTTGGTTTTAATAAATGGCTATATTTACAAATATAGTAGTTTGTTAAGATGAGATCAAAGCAAATAAGGCAATGGTGCTATTCGGGGCAGACGAATGGGCCAGTGCAAGGAGAGAAAAATGAAATTTCGTTTGTATTTTGCGTTGATCATGTCCTGTATCTTGTCATTTTTTATGTCAGGTTGGATTACTTTCGTTAACCTTGGGTCGCACCCAGAGTTTGTTCTTTTTTGGATGAAGGCATGGAGTTTGGCTTGGCCTGCGGCGGCGACCATTTCCTTTTTGTCTGCGCCAGAAATTCAAAAATTCAGTGCTTGGTTAGCGAAAAAAGTTTAAGTGATTCATAAACCAGCAAAAAAGCACGCAAATTCGCGTGCTTTTTTTATGGCCAGATAACCTGTCTCATAAAGCCAATTAAAAGGCTTCAGGTGGTTTGGCTGGGGCAAAAATTTGTTGTTGAACAGGGTCTGTTTGCGGAGTCCCCCAATGTCGTTCGAGAGGAATAACACCTGCCCAAACAGGCCAGTTATAATCTTCAGGTGCGTCAATTGGTGGCTCAGCACGGAATTTAACGGAGGCCTCTTCGATTTTGATGCGCACGACCCCAGTGGCTTTAATTTCGGTCTCATTGACTGGGCGCAGCGTTTCCCAACGGCCTGGGCTGACTTTGTCCAAGAATAGTTTGAACTGACGGACTTTTTCATCTTGCTCTTCAACCCGTTCCGGTACACCAAATAATGTGACAGAACGGTAGTTTACAGAGTGGTGCATGGCCGAACGGGCCATTACCAAGCCATCCAATAGACTGACGTTAATGCAAACTTTTTCGGGGTCATCGATGGGACCTTTAACGTTGCGAGCTTTAGAATGAGCATGCCAATAGAAGTAATCCCCTTCGCGCCAATGACAGGTTGGTGTTACAAACACTTGGCCGTCTTTTGTTTGACCAACATGGCACATCAAAGCGGCGTCGATAATGGCGCAAGCCTGTTTCTTGTCATAAGAAGCGCGATTCGGCCCTCTTTTTACTTTACTCAAAGGGGTTTCTAATGACTGACTCATGCGCTGCTCTCCTTCATATTCTGTTGGTGTGACTTGTGCTTGGCGAATTGATGTAAGAGACTTTAGTGAAATCTGGCACTTATAAAAATAGCCAGAATGTTAATAAAAAAACAGGCCAGATATCGAATGAAGTATGCCATTGCCAGTTTACGTATAGCCATAGAGGAACAGGGAGGCCCCTATTACCAGCAACTGATGGATCAGATTCAGCAAGGCATTGCATCTGGCGAATTGACTGTTGGTGACAAGCTACCGTCTTCAAGACTATTGGCGACATCCTTAGGGGTTTCCAGAAGCACCACATCAAGAGCGTACGACCAATTAATAGCAGAAGGCATTTTGGTCAGTGAAATAAAACGTGGGGTGTTTGTGGCGCCACAAATGGCCTATCGAGCTGAGAGAAAGGCTGCTCTAAACACAGATTCGTCTTCACCTTCTGGCTCGAAAGTGTCTGAGTCTTCTCCGCAGAGTCAATACATGGGCTTTGATGCAGGCGTTGATGTTGAGGTCTTTCCCAGTAAAGAATGGGCAGCCAGTATGCGTCGAAGCTGGTTGAAACCAGATTATCAGGTGATGCAAGGTGGTTATCTGACGGGTTATCCCGCTCTCAAGGCGGCATTGGTGGACTACTTATACCGTGTTCGAGGATTGGAGTGTCAAGCGGAGCAAATCCTGATCACGGCGGGTAATCGAGATGCATTGCAACTCTTACAGCATGCTTTGTCATCAAAGGACGATAAAGCGATCAATTGGTGGTTAGAGGAACCAACCTATCCTCCGATTAGGCAAGCAGTTGGGCAAACGTCAAACATGCGATCTATCGCTATAGATCATGAAGGTCCGTGTTTACCCGAGCCAAGTCAGGGCGAAAATATCGCTATCTTGACGCCAAATCGTCAATACCCGCTTGGTACATCGATCAGCTCCCAACGTCGTCAAAAATGGCTGCAAGTGCTGCAAGATGAGTCTTCTCCTTGGTGGGTGATTGAGGACGATTACGACAACGAATTTGTCTATCAAGGACGCATGGAAGTGCCTTTTATGCAAAGTGCACAAGCTCATGAAGCTTCGAAAAACAAGGTGTTTTTTGTGGGCAGCTTTTCGAAAGTTTTGTTTCGAGGGCTTAGGTTAGGCTTTATTGTCACACCGATGGCTCATGTCACATTATTGGAACATGCCCAAACTAAAATCGGTATGTCAGCTTCGTTGCCGATGCAACCGGTTGTTGCTGATTTCTTGATCCAGGGCAATTTTAATCGACATTTAAATCGAATGCGTCGTCATTACCGGCTCAAAAGAGATATGCTTTTAGCGTATTTGTCTGAGTATTTGCCGGCTTGGTTTGAGTGGAAGAAGCCAACCGGCGGTATGCATGTGATGATTGAGTTTAAGGCCGAGCTGAGTCGTTCTCACGATAGTCGACAAGCTCTCGACTGCGTTGTTGCGGAGCGTTTAAAGCAACAGGCGATTAGTCTGTCGCCCTTGTCTTTGCATTATCAGCAAGCGAACAAGGCGAAGGTCGGGTTTGTTTTGGGCTTTAGTGGTGTTGACGAATCGACCATGAAACACCTTTTGCTCACTATGCGCTCTGAGTTGATCGCTATGTTTGAAAAGACAAACGAATGTTGACGAAGATGGTCTTATTCCGTGTTGGATGAGAATGTGGATTTTGTAAAAATTCGGTGAAGCAAGTGACAACAAAGGCTAAACTAGACTTTGTGTGATTGCTTGGTTTTTGGTATATTCCGCACACCGTAATTCGTGCTCAGCGTTGTAAACGCTGCCATTAAGAGCACGAAGACATAGAAATTGGATAATTAGATTGAGCCAGTTGTATGGCGTGTCATACCTTTAAAAGCTTAGTAAACATAAGGTTTTAAAGGATTTTTTGTATCTGAGGCACGTCACAAAATAGACAAAATTCATGCTCTCTTTTTGTGCAAGTTGACTATAGTATTACTGGTTAGATGTGGGTCCGCTATGACCGATATCAACCTTTACTCGCCAAATTTGGCCATTCGCTCTCTTCGTGATTGCTTTGTGGGAAAGCAGTTAATCGAGTTGCGACTCGATTCACGAAACGAATGTTGAGTACCTTTTTCAGATTTAGGTGATCCAAAAGAATTGTTGCCGCGTTAATTAACTTTAGCCTAGTAATGATTCTTATGCTGTTTTCAGTGTGGTGATCTTTACTGAAATACCCGGCTATGCCGGATTTTCGTTCTGTTACTTGATGGTCAAGTAGCAGTTTTGTGAACCTCGGGGTTAGAGGATGATTCTCTTGTTAACTCGTATCCTAAGTAAAGTCGCTTTGGCGCTAATGGTGGGCTTGCTCGCCGGTTGTCAGGGTGGTGTGCTCGATCCAAAGGGGCAGGTTGGTATTGAAGAGAAGCAACTAATTATTGTTGCCACTCTATTAATGCTACTTGTGGTAATTCCTGTGATCTTCATGACATTGTATTTCGCTTGGAAATACCGTGAAGGCCGCGATGAAATTTACGAACCTAAGTGGTCGCACTCCACAAAAATTGAAACTATTGTTTGGGCTATTCCAGTTGTAATTGTCATCATTCTTGGTGTGATTACGTGGAAGTCTACTCACGCTCTAGATCCTTACAAGCCTCTAGAACATGAGAAAGAGCATATCAACGTTCAAGTTGTTTCAATGAACTGGAAGTGGTTATTCATCTATCCAGATCTTGGAATTGCATCTGTGAACGAGCTTAGATTCCCAGCAAATGTTCCTGTCGCTTTCCAGATTTCGTCTGAAGGTACTATGAACTCATTCTTCATTCCGCAATTGGGTAGTCAGATTTACTCAATGGCAGGTATGGTGACGAAACTGCACTTGATCGCGAATGAGCCAGGCACATATGACGGTATCTCTTCGAATTACAGTGGTGGTGGTTTCACTGGCATGAAGTTCAAGGCCATTGCAACAGATACAGAAGCCGATTTCGAAGCTTGGGTTGAAGGCGTGAAAGCTAAGTCAATTGCCGGTTCAATCAACAACGGCATTTTAGATCAAGTATCTTATGACAAGCTGGCTGAACACGATCTAGATGCTCACCATCATGAGCCGACTCCAGTTCAATACTACAACTCGATTGACCCTGATATCTTCATGGACAATGTTATGAAATTCATGAAAGACCATGGCAAGGTAGAGTTGCTTAAAGGAACTGTTTTTGATTCAAATATGATTCATGACAACGCCAGTCATGGTGCAATGAACCATGGCGAAATGGACCATGGTGAGATGAATCATGACGAGTCTAATCACTCATCGCATGATATGCATACGGAGGCTGATAAATAATGTCTGGTTTCTTAGGCAAACTATCCTGGGATGCACTACCGTATGACCCTATCGTCATCACCACTTTGTGTGTGGTGGCTGTGGTCGGTGCTATTGTTGCATTCTTGGTTATCAAAAATAATTTACTGGGCGTCCTATGGCGTGACTGGTTGACTTCGGTTGACCATAAAAAGCTAGGTATTATGTACATCGTACTGGCTTTCGTCATGTTGGTTCGTGGTTTCGCGGATGCCATCATGATGCGTCTACAGCTCGCGCTGGCGACCAATGGTGACCCTGGTTATCTGCCGCCGCATCACTACGACCAGATCTTTACTGCTCACGGTGTGATCATGATCATCTTTATGGCTATGCCATTTATGATTGGTTTGATGAACATTGTTGTGCCATTACAGATCGGTGCGCGTGACGTTGCATTCCCGTTCTTGAACAACTTAAGTTTCTGGTTGGCGGCTTCTGGTGCCATCCTAGTAAACATCTCACTTGGTCTTGGTGAATTCGCTAAGACGGGTTGGGTTGCATATCCGCCTTTGGCTGGCTTGGAATACAGTCCGGGTGTGGGGGTTGATTACTACATATGGGCATTGCAGATATCCGGTATAGGGACAACCTTAACCGCAGTTAACTTCTTGGTAACCGTCTTCAAGATGCGTACACCTGGAATGAAGTTGATGGATATGCCGATCTTCACTTGGACCTGTACTTGGGCCAACATTTTGATCGCAGCATCCTTCCCAATTTTGACTGCTGTATTGGCTATGTTGACGCTTGACCGTTACCTAGACTTCCACTTCTTCACGAATGATGGTGGTGGTAACTCAATGATGTATATCAACTTGTTCTGGGCATGG
The DNA here is from genome assembly GCF_003314975.1 of Marinomonas aquiplantarum. Classification (GTDB taxonomy): domain Bacteria; phylum Pseudomonadota; class Gammaproteobacteria; order Pseudomonadales; family Marinomonadaceae; genus Marinomonas; species Marinomonas aquiplantarum. The sequence continues at coordinate 487,686 of NZ_QNRF01000001.1, read as the reverse complement.
GGTCACCCTGAGGTGTATATCCTAGTGCTACCAGCATTTGGTATCTTCTCTGAAATCGTCTCTACCTTTACGGGTAAGCGTTTGTTCGGTTACAAATCTATGGTTTGGGCGACTGCATCGATTTCCATTCTTGGTTTCATCGTATGGTTGCACCACTTCTTTACCATGGGTTCAAGTGCTAACGTGAATGCCTTCTTTGGTATCATGACAATGATCATTGCCGTACCTACGGGTGTGAAATTGTTTAACTGGTTGTTCACCATGTACCGTGGCCGTCTGCGCATTACGGTCCCTGTTCTTTGGACGCTAGGTTTCATGGTTACCTTCACCGTTGGTGGTATGACTGGTGTTCTTCTAGCAGTACCTGGTGCGGACTATGTATTGCATAACAGCTTGTTCTTGATTGCTCACTTCCACAACACCATCATTGGTGGTGCGGTATTTGGTTACCTAGCTGGCTTTGCCTTCTGGTTCCCGAAAGCAATGGGCTTCCATTTGAACGTGAAATTGGGCAAAGCAGCATTCTGGTGCTGGTTGGTCGGCTTCTTCCTAGCCTTCATGCCATTGTACGTTCTTGGTTTCTTGGGCATGACGCGTCGTCTTAACCACACTGACAATCCAGATTGGAATATCTGGTTGTACATTGCTCTATGTGGTGCGATCGTGATCTTCGCAGGTATTATCTGTCAATTCCTACAGTTGTTCGTCAGTTTCCGTGATCGTAAGCAAAACCTCGATACTACTGGTGATCCATGGAACGGTCATACGCTTGAGTGGTCTACTGCGTCTCCGCCACAGTTCTATAACTTTGCTGAGCTGCCAATTGTCTCTGATATCGATGCGTTTACCGATATGAAAGAAAAAGGTACGGCTTACCAGCGCAAAGAAAGTTATGCGCCTATCCACATGCCTAAGAATACTTCTGCCGGCATCATCATGGGTGGTCTATTAACTGCGTTTGGTTTCGCTATGATCTGGCACATTTGGTGGTTGGCAATTGCTAGCTTGTTGGGAACGGTCGCTACTTTCATCGTTCGTGCTTACACGAAAGATGTGGACTACTACGTTCAACCTGATGAAGTTGCTCAAATCGAAAATGAGCACCTAGACAACGTGGCTAAGGGGTAATCATGAGTACTGCAATGAATACGCACGATGCTCACGAAGCGGGTGCACATCACGACGAGCACCATGATACTGGTAGCAATACCGTATTTGGGTTCTGGTTATACTTGATGACGGACTGTTTGTTGTTCGCATCTATCTTTGCTACCTACGCTGTGCTCTTTATGAACACAGCAGGTGGTGTTTCAGGCGAAGATATTTTTGATCTTGAATTGATTCTTGCGGGTACTGCGGCGCTACTTTTCTCAAGTATCACCTATGGTTTTGCAATGATCAGTGCGCACCGTAAAAATAAAGCCGGTACGTTGGGTTGGTTAGCGGTAACCTTCCTGTTCGGTGCTTGCTTTATTGCGCTAGAGATTTACGAGTTCCATCACTTGATCGTAAATGGTCACGGTCCTCAGGCGAGTGCTTTCTTGTCAGCCTTCTTTACCCTTGTTGGTACACACGGCTTGCACGTAACCGCTGGTATGATTTGGATGGTGATCTTGATGATTGAAGTGGCGAAAACAGGTTTAACTGGCCGTGCGATTACTCGCATTAGCTGCCTAAGCTTGTTCTGGCACTTCCTAGATGTTGTTTGGATTTGTGTATTCACCGTTGTTTATCTGATGGGGGCGATCTAATGAGCGATCATTCTTCTGAAGCACATTCACACGGTAGCGTTAAGTCATATGTGATTGGTTTTGTTTGGTCTGTTATTTTGACCGGTATTCCATTCTGGATGGTTATGACAGAAGCGTTTGATAAAGGTCCAACTTACATCGCGATCGTGGTATTGGCCATTATTCAGATCTTTGTTCACTTGAAGTACTTCCTTCATTTGGACTTCTCTGAACAGGGCAAGTTGGATACTTATTCATTTATCTTTTCCGCTGTCATCATCATCATGGTTGTTGCGTTGTCCGTATGGATTATCTACGCATCCAACGCCATGATGATGTAAGCCGAGTTGATTGTGATGATGCGGAAATTAAACCGCGAAGGGAGCCCTAACGATGTTTAAGCGTTATTTACAGGTGACTAAACCTGGCATCATTATGGGCAACCTTATATCTGTTGCGGGCGGCTTCTTTTTAGCCGCTCGTGGCGATATCGATTGGATGCTTATGCTTATGACGGTCATTGGCTTGTCATTGGTTGTAGCTTCTGGTTGTGCCATTAACAATTACATCGACCGTGACATTGATGCCAAAATGAAGCGTACACGCAATCGCGTGACGGTGAATGGTGAAATGTCAGGGAAAGCCGCCTTCTTTCACGGTGTTGTTTTAGGTGTAATTGGTTTTGCTTTGCTGGGGTATTTCACTAACTGGGTCGCAGTGGCTTTTGCTGTGTTTGGTTATGTGGTTTACGTTGGCTTGTATACTTTATATTTCAAGCGTAAGTCTGTTTACGGTACTTTCATTGGTAGTCTTTCTGGTGCTGTTCCTCCGGTAGTGGGATATTGTGCAGCAGCAGGCCAATTTGATGCTGGTGCGGCTATTTTGTTGACTATGTTCAGCATTTGGCAAATGCCACATTCTTATGCGATTGCGATTTTTCGTTTTGATGATTACAAGGCGGCTGGTATTCCGGTTTTGCCCGTGTCACAAGGCATTGCCAAAGCGAAGCGTCATATCATCTTACACATAGCGGCTTTTGCTGTTGTGGCGGCCTTATTACCGCTGGCGGGATACGTCGGAATTGGTTTTATGGTCGTGGCCTTGTCAACTAGCCTTTGGTGGTTAGCCATGGCGTTAAGAGGCTTTCGTGCTGACATTGATTTAAACGGTTGGGCACGACAAGTGTTCTTCTTTTCAATCATAACTGTGACAGCCTTGAGCGTGACGATGGCGATTGATTTTAATGAAGTATCACCAGATTTGCTGGTGTTATCGGCACATTGATTTGATTGAAAACGGGCTCATTTGAGCCCGTTTTTATTTTCCCCTTCCCCAAGTTGATAACTTCCCATTTCCCACATTATTGGGTATTTTGAATACCACCTAAGTCGTTGTTTCAATATTAAACAAGCCTTGTGCCAAGACGACGTTGATTGCTACTCCAATGAAGGACGGGGAAATGAAGAGGTTTTTGATCAGCTCTATCGCCTTAATGGCATTTGCTATGAGTAATCAAGTACTGGCAGACGCCATGCAGTGTCAGGCACTCAGATCTCAAGCAAGCGATAAGCTTGAAATTAAAACCGCCATGTATGCTCCTACGGAACAAGTTCGAACAGCCTATTGCCAAGTTCAAGGGGTCGTGAATCGACGTATTGGTAAAGACGGTACTTTTTACACGACGCGTTTTGAATTGCGTTTACCTTATGGCTGGCAAGGACGTCTGGCGTACCAATTTGATACCGCTTTTGGGGGAGAGATTGCTCCTGCTGTTGGTAACATCACCGGCTTAACCGTTAATCAATATGCGATCAATCAAGGGTTTGCGGTTGTCAGCTCAAATGAAGGTCATGATAATGACGCGTTTAAAAAAGCGGCTGGCGGCTTATCGAAACCCTTTTTGTTTGGACGTGATGCGACGGCGAGAGAAGAATTTGCCTACCATGCGATGGTAAAAATTGTGCCCATCGCACAGGCTCTGGCTGAACAGTATTATGGGGCGCCAGTGCAATATCGTTATGGCATTGGACAAGCTAACGGTGGCCGAACTGCCATGGTGGCGGCCAGCCGTTTTCCTGAGATGTTCGATGGTTTATTGATAGCTTCACCTGGGTTTAATGCGCCTAAAGCGGCCTTACAACACCCTTGGGATTATCAAGCACTACAATCTATTCAACCGGACATTCGTTCCTCTTTTAGCGACAGAGATTTAGAATACATTACTCGTCGTCTCATCCAGCAGTGTGATGACTTAGACGGCGTCAGTGACGATTTGATCTTTGCGATAGACGCTTGTCAGCAACGTTTTAAACCGACAGCCCTGGTCTGCAAAAGCGAGTTTGATCGGGACTGTTTGTCTATAGAGAAAATTGGTGCTCTAGTTCGAATGCATCAAGGTCCGCATAATTCCAAGAATCAAACGCTTTATACTAGCTGGCCTTATGACACGGGGTTGCAATCAAACAATTGGCGCGGTTGGAAAATTGCCAGTAAATTAGACGCTTGGCAGCACATGCCGGCAAGTGTGGTCATCGGAGCAAGTGCGTTAGCGAATCTATACAGCACGCCTTATCAAGCGGTAAAAGGCGATATTTATTCTTTAACAGACTTTCTTCAGTCGTTTGATTTTGATCGTGATGCCGGCAAAATCTTTGCAACGAGCGATGAGTTTACCGAATCCACTATGTCATTAATGACGCCCCCTGATGCCGTAAAGCCAACACTGACCCAATTCAAGCAACATGGCGGTAAGTTGATTGTGTTTCATGGTAACAGCGATCCGGTGTTTTCTGTTCAAGATACGGTGCGTTGGTATGATTTTCTGGATTTCGGTCTAGCGGGTAAAGCGTCGGATTTTGTGCGCTTTTATCGAGTGCCAGGCATGCCGCATCAACAGGGTGGTTTGTCAGCGGATCAGTTTGATATGTTGCAACCCTTAGTAAATTGGGTGGAACAGCAACGTCCGCCAAGAGAAGTAATCGCGGCGACACGAGCGAATAATCCGGAACTGACCTCAAGAATGGTGGGGTTAAAGCGCCCTTTGTGCCCTTACCCTAGTTATGCTCGTTATCGTCAGGGGGACTTGCATTTAGCCAGTTCCTTTCAGTGTGTGGTGACCAAATAAGTGGAGCTGTCTAGCGGCCTCCTGCCACGTCTATAAAGCTACCAGTACAATAGCTGGCTTTCTCACTCAATAGCCAGACAATGGCTTCTGCCACTTCCTCTGCTTGTCCACCCCGTTGCATTGGAATGTTGGCAGCCAGTCGGTCGACACGATTGGCCTCGCCACCATCAGCATGCATCTCCGTATAAATACTACCCGGTCGGACGCAGTTAACACGTATCCCTTGCGCGGCCATTTCTTTTGCTAGCCCTTTGGTAAAACTGTCAATTGCTCCTTTGCTGGCAGCATAATCCACATATTCATGTGGGGCGCCAAAAATAGAGGCTAATGAAGACACATTGACGATGCTGCCTTTTAAATGATGTTCTCGCATCTGTGCAATGGCGCGTTGACAACACATCATGGTGCCAAACACATTAGTAGCAAATACCCTGTGCCATCGTTCAGTCGGAATGTCGATAAAGTCACTTTGCTGATCTAGGATACCGGCGTTATTAACGAGCCCGCTAACAGGGCCCCACTGATTAAGAATACGGTCAAATAGCCGCTGAACGTCTTGTTCATTGCTGATGTCGGCTTGTAGACACTCTGCTCGACCATTTGCTGCTCGAATGTCATTAACCAACTGTTCGGCTCTGTCTTGATGGTGTTGATAATTAATCACAACCTGAAAGCCTTGTTGTGCTGCTAAACGAGCGGTTGCGGCACCTATGCCGCGACTGCCGCCAGTGATTAATACAATGGGTGTCGACATAAGATTCTCCTCATGTGTTTTCTCAAGACTAACGTTTATAGCTGGGAATTGCATTGATAGGATGGGGATGAAGAGGTGATCATGAGCTTGGTGGCGAGTAGCAATGTTGTCTATCTAGAAAAAGCGCGACCCAAATAGACTGCTCATTAATGGTTTTGTCTGAGCTTGATGCTGGTATGCCTTGGCTTGCCAAGCTATCATGCGTGTTTTCAAGCAAATGCAGCGATGGAGACAAGAGTGAGCCTATCTGAGCGACATTTTATTTTAGGCTATGGCAGCTTAATTAACGGTGAAAGTCGATCAAAAACCGGTGAAACGGGGCAAGTTTGGCCAGTTAAATTACACGGCTATGAGCGTCATTGGTCAGTTATGTCGGCCGAGTTTGGTATGAGCTCTGTGGCCGTTGTGCCTGCCTCTCATGCAAGTTGCAATGGGGTTCTGGTCGAAGTGGCGTATGACCAATTCACCTTATTTGATGAGCGTGAGCGAGGTTATCAACGAAGTCGGATACCAGCTGAGAACCTAATGCCGTATCAGGATACCGGTTTGCCAGAAGGTACGTATTGGATTTATCACACTGATCAAGTGGTGCCGCCTTATGCGGACTGTCCAATTGCATTGAGTTATCTCGATGTGATCTTGTCTGGGTGCTTGGAACACAGCGCGGATTTTGCCGACGACTTTTTATCACTCACACAAGGTTGGCATTACCCAACTCTGAATGATCGACATCAACCTCGTTACCCGAGGGTGCAGCCAGACCTAATGACGGACAGTTTAAATCCGTTACTGGAATCTGTTACTACCTTATCTACTAAAGAGCTTTCTGTTACTTATGAATCTTAATTCCACCAGCCAATTATTGGTTCGCAACGAAACCCAACTTGTTGGCAATGTCTTGTTTGCGAATCCCGAAGACACTTATCCGCAAACGTTAACAGGGCAAGCTTCTGTGTACGCTTGGTGTCAATCGAAAACCCGTTATGATGCCCTTCTTCAACTTGGCTTCGAAGAAGACCATTTACTGTTCTCTGAACAGTGGTCTGCTGATCACGAGGTCGAATTCGATCATGTGGTGATTTATCAACCCAAAGCCAAAGAACTGTTGGATTACCTATTGGCTTCGGTTTTGCCTCATGTGAAAGAAGGCGGACAAGTTTGGTTAGTGGGGGATAATAAAAGCGGCGTAAAATCCTCTATGAAGCGTTTAGAGCCGAGTTTAGATGAAGTGGGTAAGATAGACAGTGCGAAACATTGCTTGCTTTACTCAGGCTATAAACGTCGTCCTGCCAAGCCTTTTGTGTTTGCGGATTGGATTCGCTCTTGGACATTAACGGTTGCTGGTCAGGAAATGACTTTGTGTAGCCTGCCTGGGGTATTTGGCCACGGCAAATTGGATAAGGGCACTGAAATACTGCTGAATCAATTGCAGCAGCATCGTTTCATGAGTGATGTTAGCCAAGCTCGATTGTTAGACTTTGGTTGTGGCGACGGCATTATTAGCTTGTGGTTGCACGGTCACACAAAAGCCAACGTGACAGCATTAGACGACAGTGCTTTAGCGCTGAAAGCGACAGCACTGACGTTTGCTAAAAATAACGCCAGTGAAGCGCTGACTTTGATTGCTTCTAATGGCCTTGCCAATGTGAAGGGGCGTTTTAACTACGTGGTTACTAATCCACCGTTTCATACGGGGGTGAGTACGGATTATAGTGTGGCTGAAAGCTTTTTCATTGGGGTCAAAAATCATCTGACGTTGAATGGTGAGTTGTTTGTGGTCGCTAATGACTTTCTTCGTTACCCGCCTATTTTGGATGCCGCGTTAGGTGGTCACACCCGCTTATTTAGAGACAAAGGGTTTGCGGTGTATCATGGCCGCCAAATCAAGAAGAAGTAATACCGTCGCTGCTTCTGTATCTATTTAAATATTAAAATAGATACAGAAGCAGCTAATATGCCAACCAGCGTTTAAATGAGCGACGAAAGTTGCTTACGTCGTAGAAATTTAAATATTCTGCTACTTGCCCTTCATCGTATCCCTGTTCATGAATTAATTGCATCGAGACTTTTTTTCGTACCTGATCACACAACTTTTGATAGTGGGTATGATGATGCTTGAGCTTGCGTTTGAGGGTGGCTGGGCTCATGGCAAGTACTTGTGCCAATTGCTCTAGGCTGGGGAGATTTTTAACTTGCTGATAGAGTATTTGTTCAATCTCGGAGAGTAAGCTTTGTGGTGATCCCATGTCGATAAAGCTCTCTCGTGAGGCTTCTAGAGAAAGCTGATACATGGTTTGTGATGCCATTTGACTGGGAGTGGATAAATGTCCCTTGGCGATGCTCATGCTGAGCGTCGCTTGATTAAAGGTACGTTGTGAACCAATAAAGACTTCGTACTCAGCTTGGTGGTCAGGTGCAGGATAGTCAAATTTAACCGACCAAGGTAAGTGAGTATTTGCTAACCAATTAGTGTAAGAAATGATTGCCGATACGGTCATTTCTTTAACAAAGCGTGAGGCTCTACTTTGCTCCGAATTGAGTAATAGGCTGGGAGCGATGGGGCCGAATGCCTTGTGAAAATCAAGGTACACATGGCTGGGGCTTTCTCTCAAGGTGGGGGTGAGCAACGGAAATAAGAGCGCGGCAAATTCCACCATGACATCAAGTGCTTTTTTTACGCTGGGCGCGTTTTGAAGACAGTTAGACACATGGCCAAAATAGCCAGGCAGCATTCGTTGGCCAAACAAAAATGCCAGCTCGTGAGCTAAAGGCGGCTGACTGGCGTTATCACACAATTGGGCGAATTGTTCTGCGCTTAAAGTGCGGTTACCGCGGCACACATCATCGTAAAACAAGCCTGTTTTACGTAAAAAATAGTTAGGTTCTATCTGACGAGAAATGAGCAGATCCATCAAAATAACAGATTGCTGATGAGCATATAGATAAGCATCATGACGTTCTAGCCAGCGCTTTTTCATGGTCACTACTCGTAAGCGTTATTCAAAACATGCTGATTTTGTTGTGACAAGGCAAAGGAGGCTCGACCAATTAGGTCTTCAGGTGAGTCTCCCTCGGCCTGGGCCATGACCATCACCATGGAGGCGCCTAAATGAATGCTGTTATCGACGCCTTCAATTCGGTAACGGAATTGCTTGATCAGTTGCTCTAACTCTTGGGCTGAGGTCTTAGCCGTTTTGAGATTGACATCATTGAGTACAATGGCAAAACGTCCGCCAGCCAAATGACACAAGGTGTCTTCCTTCTTTAGCGTTAAGCTGATCAATTCACTAATGATGATAAGAAAGCGATCGGCTTCACGCCCCCCATGACGATAACTGATGTCGGCAAAAGGCGCGACGTCCATTAAAATCAATGCATGTTGTTGCCAGTTGGCTTGGCCTTTTGCGAAGGCTTGTTCAAGCTTGCTGCTAAGATGATTGGATTTGGGTAAACAGGTGGTTTCATCTAATTGCGCTGTGTCTTGATAAATGGCTTTGCGCTTCGTTAAATAACGATCAATTTGAACTTGTTCTTTTCGTTTAAGCCAGATGGCCACGGTCAAAGCGAGCAACCCTAATGGTAAGGATTCCACCCAACTGTCCCATTGAGTGCCGATGGGGAGATGGACCCATTCATCCATTAGATCTTGGAAGCTAGAGGCAAAAATACCGATAAAGCCGAGGGCAAACCAGTTGGTGACCGGACCAGGCTGACGCATGGACAGCACTAACAATAGCCAAATGACAATACAGAGTGCGGATGCCCCTTCGCCTAGGATATCAATCCACACCCATTGCTGGGCGGGCTTCAATTGACCTAGAGAAAAATTGCAAAACAGCAGCAAGGCGCACGTTACACTGAGGGCGACTAACCATATTCTGTGTCGCAGAATGTTATGAAGATTGTCTGTGATTGCATATTGCCAGCGGTCTAACCAATGACCCATACCGCTCTCCTACTTAGCTGATGTTGTTGTCTGGTAATGCGTCTATTATGTGACGTCTTTATGACAGATTTAGGTCAGTTAGTCCGATCAGCTCATATCATTTATCAACCGCCTTTAAAAAAGGCCCTCTCAGATTGTCTGATAATTTTATCTCATTGAATAATAAGCATTATTTTAAATCGGTTGAGTTTCAAATCAGCTCAAAAGTCCTATGAGTATGCTGTTTAATAGGAAAACGGGTCGTCATTAAGCGTCAGGCTGTGCCGTTGTCACAAAAGTGACACTGTCCCTGATTAGGTTGGCCTCACTGAGTAAATTGATTCCATTCTTAGGAGAACGACAGGATGACGATAAAACTGACGATAATGGCTATGATGATGGGGGCGGTGAGCGTTGCGGCTCATGCAACCACGGTAACGCCAACCCAGACTAAAACACAAGCGAGTTATGAAGACATTGCCGATGCGGCCGTTTGGGTGAGTCCAACCGACGCAAGCAAAGATTTGTTAATCGCTACGCTGGAAGGAGATGGCCTGGCGGTGTTTGATCAAACAGGACGTCTTCTGCTGACCGATGCCTCAACAGACATTCTGGGGGCGGATATTCGCTATGGCCTTAAAGACGGCCAGAGCAGTATGGATATTGTAGCGGTCGGTTTACCAGATGAAGAAGCGTTTGCTTTTTATCGTATTGATCCAACAGCAACACCAATTCTACAACAGGTTGGCCGTATCGATACTTTTATCGCGCCAGAAGCCGTTTGCCTTTACCAAAACGTTACCACGGGCGAAACCACGGTGACCGGTCTTTCTGATCAAGGTGACCTAGTGCAATACAAAGTACGTCATCGTAATGGACAGATAGAAAGTGCGGTTGTAGATAAGAAAGGTCAACCGATTGCGGTTCGCCATACCCAGGTGGGCGGTGAGTTAAGTGCCTGTGTGGCCGATGATGAAACGAGCACGTTATATGTGGCAGAGCAAAATGTCGGTGTTTGGGTGTACGGAGCGGATGCTGAGAATGTAAAAGATCGTCGATTGATGGATGTGGTTGCGCCTTTAGGGCATTTAGAAGAAATCGAGAGCATGGATCTGGTGTATCAAGCAGGCGGTAAAGGCTACTTATTGATCGCCGATGAAGGTGCTGGTTTCTTGGTGTATGACCGAGAAGGTGAGCACGCTTTTAAAGCCAAGTTTGATGTTGCCGGCGTAGAAGAGGCGAAACTCCTTACGGCATCTTCCAATGGTTTGTGGATCGGTAACACCGAAATAGAAGCCCCTGTTTATGAAAAAGTAACCTTGTCTTCACTTGCTAATCAGTTGCGTGGCGTGGCACTCAATGATTTGCAAAGTCACCGCGACTTATCCCTTGAGGGGGTGAAGTTGGTCGCGGCTACTGGTGAGACAGAGGAAGTGAGTGAAGACGGAGACGCGGCGGACGATCCGGCGTTTTGGTTAAACCCAGAAGACGCGTCAAAAAGTTTGATCATAGCGACCAACAAAAAAGGTGGCTTAATGGCGTATGACTTGAAAGGGAAGGAAGTTCAATTTCTAGAAGAGGGTGAGCCTAACAACGTAGACATTCGGACTATCACCGACTGGGATGGCTCACAAGTAGCATTAGCAACGGCGACCAATCGTGATTTGAATACCTTGGCTTTATATAAAATTGTCGGTGGTGACGAGCCAATACAGCCAGCCAAAGCGGTGGGTAACCATGTTCATCAAGAGGCGTCAGAATTTGTTTCTAATGTCGATGAAGTATACGGTTTGTGCATGTACCAAGCGAAAAATGGTCAGGTTTATTCTTTCTTGAACGGCAAAAACGGGGTCATCGAACAATGGCGTTTAACGCCAACAAAGTCGGGTATTAAAGGTGACCTTGTTCGTCGTTTGAAAGTCGACTCTCAGCCGGAAGGGTGTGTGGCAGACGATAGCACAGGCATTTTGTATGTTGGCGAGGAAGACGTGGCTATTTGGACCTTTGAAGCGGATGAAAATGCCAGTACCCAAGCCAGTTTATTTGCCGCAGTTGATGGTAAGCAGCTGGTGGATGACATCGAAGGTCTAACCCTATATCAAAATGGTAAAAACCATTATCTGATTGCTTCCAGCCAAGGTAATAACACCTATGCAGTTTATGACCTAGATAACGACAATCGTTATGTTGCCAGCTTTGCGATTATTGGTGACGACGAAAAAGGCATTGATGGCAGCAGTGATACGGATGGTATACATGCGGTATCGGCTAACTTGGGTGAAGCTTATCCAAATGGCTTATTTATCGCTCAAGATTGGTACAACCTAGACGCGGAATATCACGCAGAAAAACAGAACTTCAAAATAGTCGACTGGCGAAGCATTGAGCAAGTGTTACAACCCTAGTCAGCTCATGATCGACATTAAGTAGAGAGTGTCATGAATAGCATGCCAAGCCATCAAACGATGGCTTGGCATTTTTTTAGTATCATGAACGCCATAAGACAAATGGGTAAGGTGTGAAATAGTAAAATCACTAAGCCAAGATCCAAAAACGAGAAAAAAGGGCTCACCAATAAAGTCCCTATGGTACTGGCGAGCATTTTCATAAACGCGACGGCGCTAAATAAAGTCAAATGCAAACCTTTGGATTCAAACTGAACGATGGACGTTAAACTGACTTCAGCCCCACCTTCACCAATCCCCGCCAAACCTATAAAGACGATAGCCCAACTTAATAGGGACTGCTGAAACGTCAAGACAAAACCACAGGACATGATTAGGCAGGATAAACAGAACACAGTTTCCAATGACATTATAGGTTTGTATTTTAGGTAAAGCCCCGTCTGACTTGCACCAATGAATTTACCAATGCCCCATGTCGACATTAACAGCCCCATCGCGTAGCTAATATTATGTGGCGTAAGATATTGTGATAACACAGGAAAGCCGACTTGTTGGGCTGCACAGGCGAAACTACTGCCCGCCGAAATGGCAAACAACCAGCTTAGAAAAGGTGATTTTAAGGGATGAACAAGCAGTCTAGCGGGTTGGATTTTTTGAGGCTCAGAGACCTTATTATTGTTCGTAATTTGTGGAATGGTAGAGAGTATGACTAGGCTAAGGCCAACTAAGGAATACAATAGGATATTCACAATAAAGACACCTTGGTAACCACCTACGGACACCAACACGCCGATGCTCAAGCCAGCAATGACAGATGCAATGGCGGACAAGGCGGTTAGCCAGGAATTGGTGCTAACGCGCTTCGCTTTTTCAATCCAAAGCGGGACCTGGCTGTTTAATGTGATCATAAAAAGTGCGTTGCAAAATCCTCCTATTAAGGCGATCCAAGGTAATACGCTCACTTGTTGTTGCGCAGGAAGCAGCACCAAGACGAAGAGCAAAGTGAGTCGTACGGTATTTAATAGGCTCAAGGTATGCTTACGTGGTTGCTTTGAAATAAAGCTAACCAGACTTGCTAAGATTCCGCCCATTACACTTGAGGCCATAAATACGCTGAGCGTGAACACGTTTTGGCTGATGAAATAAACATAGCTGGATAATGAAATGAGATTCAACACCCCTGCAAAGTCGGACATCACGCGAGTGAAAATAAGCCATATGGTGGCGCGTTGAATAAAGGAGTGAGTGTGCTGAGCCTGTTCTAGCTTTGTGTTCATTTTTGCCTATCCTTTGGCTAAAAAAATCGTCCTGATTTATCTATATTGCCCTTTGGTTATACGCTGTTTAAGCCTCTCTTATCAAACGGTTCGATCAAAAAAAAGCGCCCTTACGGACGCAAATACTCGGTGGGAGTTTAGTGCCAAGCCAAGCTATACCGCTTGGCTAAGTTCAATGCGTTGCTCTTCGACCGCATGACAGGCAATCAAATGACCTGTTTGGTCTTCGCGCAGTACAGGAACTTCTTGATGGCAACGTTCATTCGCGTACTGGCAACGACCATGGAAAGCACAGCCAGAAGGCGGGTTCAGTGGTGAAGGCAGTTCCCCTTGCAGTTTGATGCGTTGACGACGTTTGTCTGGAGACAATTGCGGCGTACTGGACAGCAGCGCTAAGGTATAAGGATGTTTAGGGTTATTGAACAGGTCTTCTCTTGAGCCTTGTTCTACGACCTTACCCAAATACATCACCATGACGTTGTCGGCAATGTGTTCGACCACTGATAAATCGTGAGAGATAAAGACGTAGCTTAATCCCAGTTCCGTTTGCAGATCCATCATGAGGTTAAGCACTTGCGCCTGTACAGAAACATCCAAGGCAGAAACCGGCTCATCGGCAACAATGATGCTTGGGTCTAACATCAGGCCGCGAGCAATGGCAATACGTTGACGTTGCCCGCCAGAAAACATGTGTGGGTAACGATCATAATGCTCGGTTTTTAGTCCCACTTTGGCCATGATACTCAGAGCTTTGGCTTTGCGTTCGGCTTTAGAAAGCTGGCTATTAATGACTAACGGCTCTTCTAAAATGCTGCCAATTTTTTTGCGCGGGTTTAGGGAACCGTAAGGGTTCTGGAAGATAATCTGAATCTTCTGTCGTAACGTCGCTTGTGCCGATTTACTGAGACTAAGCAGGTCTTGTCCCATATGTTCAAGGCGGCCTGAAGTCGGTGTTTCTATCATGGTGAGCATACGACCTAGAGTCGATTTACCACAACCTGATTCACCGACTATGGCTAGTGTCTTTCCTTTTTCCAGCTGAAAACTGATGCCATCCACGGCTTTTACCACTGCATCAGGCTTGAAGACTCCTTGTTTCACATGATAATGCTGCTTCAGTTCTTGAGCGTCGAGAATTAAATGGTTACTACTCATGCAGCAGGTCTCCCTTCTGTATCTAACGGCGTATGGCATTTCACCTGACGATGAAGGTCGCCTTGGTTATCCGGTTCTACTTGACGACATTGCTCTGTGGCATAAGGACAGCGCGGGCTTAATAAACAGCCCAGCGGTCTATCGTATTGTCCAGGCACCACCCCAGGTAAGGCATCCAGTCGAGACTTACCGGCCGCTGACTCAGGTAAAGACGCCAGTAATGCTTGTGTGTAAGGGTGTTTTGGTGTCGAGAAGACTTCTGCCGCGGGACCCGATTCGACGATTTGACCGGCGTACATCACAATCACGCGATCTGCTACTTCAGCAACCAGTGCCAAATCATGGGTAATTAAGACCAAGCCCATTTTTTGTTTACGCTGCAGCTCAATCAACAAGTCGATGATTTGAGCTTGAATGGTCACGTCTAATGCGGTGGTGGGCTCATCGGCAATCAATAACCTAGGGTTACAAGCAATCGCAATGGCGATCATCACCCGCTGGCTCATCCCGCCAGATAGCTGGTGGGGATAATTGTCTAAACGGGACTCAGGAGCAGGAATCCCCACTTGTGTCAGCAGCTCAATGGCTCGTATCTTAAGCTCTTTTTTGCTGCCACCTTGGTGGGTCTTTAAGGCTTCAATGATTTGATAACCCACGGTAAAGCATGGGTTTAAGCTGGTCATTGGGTCTTGGAAAATCATTGCAATGTCTGAGCCGGTGAGCTTACGACGTTGCTTTTCCGGCATGGCCTGTAGATCTTGTCCATTAAAAGACAGGCGTTCTGCGCTGACTTTTCCTGGGTAATCGATTAGTCCCATGATGGAAAGAGAGCTAACACTTTTTCCGGAACCGGACTCGCCTACTATGCCGAGCACTTCGCCTTCTTCAACTTGATAACTGATGTTATCAACGGCTTGGAACGGGCCAAATTTGACGCTTAAATTGTTGAGTTCTAATAATGACATTTGGCCTCTCCTATTGCTTTAACTTAGGGTCAAGGGCGTCACGCAAGCCGTCGCCCATTAAGTTAAACGCCAGAACGGTAATGAGGATCATCAAACCAGGGAAGGTTACGACCCACCAAGCACGCTGTACGAATTGCAGTGCATCGGACAGCATTGAGCCCCACTCTGGTGTGGGCGGTTGAGCGCCTAATCCTAGGAAACCCAAGGCCGCCATATCGAGAATGGCAGTGGAGAAACCCAATGTCGCTTGAACGATAAGGGGAGCCAAACAGTTTGGCAGAATACAAATAAACATCAGTCGAAGTGGTCCAGCCCCGATAACGCGTGAGGAAGTGACATAGTCTTTTGACATTTCTGCCATGGTAGCCGCTCGCGTTAAACGAACGTAATGCGGCAACGAGACAATGGAGATGGCTAATGCCGCATTGACGATGCTTGGCCCTAAGATAGCCACAATCGCAATCGCCAGTAGCAAGCTTGGCATTGCCAACATGATATCGACAATGCGCATGATCATGGTGTCGATCATGCCTTTGAAGTAGCCAGCAATCAGTCCGAGCAATATCCCCATGATGAGTGATGCGGTCACAGCAACGATGCCTACTGAGATAGACAAACGAGAGCCGTGAATTAAGCGAGACAGAATATCTCGGCCCACATCATCTGTTCCCAAAACGAAGGACCAGTTACCACCTTGTAACCATGCTGGCGGTAAAAGGAGAGCATCACGATATTGTTGTGATGGTGAATGTGGTGCGACAAAATCGGCAAAAATAGCCATAAAACAAATCAGCACAATAAAGCTCAGGCCTGCTACAGCACCCTTATTGGTACTGAAATAATGCCAAAACTCTTGTAGTGGTGTTTTCGGTATTGGCGCAGTAACGGTTTGAGAAGACATAAATCGGCGCCCTTTTATTTACTGTGTCTAATACGTGGATTAACAATGCCATAGGCAATGTCGACTAATAAATTCACGGTGATGATGATACAGGCCACAATTAAGATGCCACCTTGCACCACGGGGTAATCTCGACGTCCGATGGACTCAATTAACCATTTTCCTATGCCAGGCCAAGCAAACACGGTTTCAGTGAGGATTGCTCCGGACAACAAAATGCCAACTTGCAGACCAATCACGGTAATCACAGGGATCAGCGCATTACGTAAGGCGTGAATAATGATGACGCGCCAAGGAGCAATGCCTTTGGCCCGCGCGGTACGAATGTAGTCTTCACTGAGCACTTCCAACATGGAAGAGCGTGTCATACGGGCGATCACCGCCATTGGAATGGTTCCCAAAACAATACTGGGCAGAATTAAATGGGCGACGGCAGAACGGAATGCTCCAACTTCATCGGAAAGTAACGCATCGATGAGCATAAATCCGGTCACATCATCAATCCAATAAACCACATCGATTCGTCCTGACACTGGAGTCCAGCCTAACGTCACGGAGAAGACGAGCATCAGCAGCAAAGCCCACCAGAAAATAGGCATAGAATAACCGGTTAGGGAAAAGGTCATAACAGAGTGATCTAACACGGTGCCTCGTTTAACCGCGGCAAAGATACCGGCAGGTAAACCGACTAAAATTGCGAAAACGGCAGCACAAAACGCCAATTCAATGGTGGCTGGAAAGAGGGTTAGAAACTCTTTCATTACCGGCTCTTTGGTGATTAAGGAGTTGCCTAAGTCCCCTTGTAAAACACCACCAACATAGCGGAAATATTGGACATATAGAGGCTGATCAAAACCTAGCTGAGCGCTTAACTCGGCATGGCGCTCTGCACTTACGCCGCGTTCTCCTGCCATGACTTCAATAGGGTCACCAGGAATGAGGCGGATCAGCGTGAAAGTCAGTAAGGTGATGCCGATAAAGGTTGGCACGACCAGACTCAAACGACGAAAAATAAACTGGAACATAATAGGACGGGCTCTCTCGGGGTACGAATTGATCGAGGACTCACTCGCTCAACAGAATGCCTACTTGCTGATTTTCCCTCATCAACAAGTAGGCATTGTTTGTCCGAATTAGGACAATTTATTTGCTTACGTTATAGAAGTAATGACCACCTAGAGGGTCGATTTTATACCCTTTAACGTCTTTGCTGATTGGCTCATAGACAACAGAGTGTGCCACAGTAATCCAAGGCGCTTCGCGCTTGAAGACCACTTGAGCTTGCTCGTAATCCTTAGTACGTTCAGCTTTGTCAGAGGTTTGCTTCGCCGCTAGCAATAGGTCGTTGAACTCTTCGTTACACCATTGCGCACGGTTTGAGCCACCAACGCCATCACAACCTAGTAAAACGTATAGGAAGTTATCTGGGTCACCGTTGTCACCAGTCCAACCTAGTAATACGGTTTCGTGCTCACCTTTCTTAGAACGGTTTAGGTATTCACCCCATTCGTAAGAAACGATTTCTGCTTTAACACCGACTTTAGACCAATCTTCTTGAATAATCTCTGCCATACGACGAGCATTTGGGTTGTAAGGACGTTGTACCGGCATAGCCCAGATGTTGGTTGAGAAACCGTCAGGATAGCCAGCTTCAGCCAATAGCTTTTTCGCTTTCACTGGATCGTATGGGTAATCCACTATGTTGTTATTGTAAGACCACATAGTGGGTGGAATTGGGTTTTTCGCCGCTTTACCTGCGCCTTGGAAAACCGCATCTATGATAGCGCTCTTATCTGTGGCCAAGTTCAACGCCTGACGAACTTTTACGTTATCAAATGGTTTCTTCTGAGTGTTGAACGCAAGATAACCGACGTTTAGACCTTCTTGACTCATTAGATTGATGTTTGGATCCTGATCCATTTGCTCAAGATCTGCAGGATTTGGGTACGGCATCACATCACATTCACCGGCTTTTAATTTCGCGTAGCGAACAGAAGCATCAGGCGTGATAGAGAAGACTAAGCGATCCACTTTGGCTTTGCCTTTCCAGTAATCTTTAAAGGCTGTGTAGCGAATCAAAGAGTCTTTTTGGTACTGAACTTTCTGGAATGGACCCGTTGCGACAGGGTTGATATCAAGTTGCTCAGGCGTGCCTTTTTCCATTAGGTAATCAGCTTGTTCTTTCGAGAAGATAGACGCAAAGTCCATTGCTAAGTTGGCAATGAAAGGCGCTTCTGGCTGATTTAGAACAAATTTCACCGTGTAGTCATCTACTTTCACGATGTCTTTGATTAGGTCACCCATACCCATACCATTGAAGTATTCGTATGAACCACCGGAAACAGTGTGATAAGGGTTGTTTTTGTTCCACTGACGGTCAAATGTGAAGATGACATCGTCTGCATTAAAGTCACGTGTTGGTTTGAACGATTTAGAAGAATGGAACTTCACACCCTTACGCAAATGGAAAGTGTACTCAAGGCCATCGGCAGAAACATCGTAGCTGGTCGCTAAGCCTGGTTCAGTTTCAGTTGTGCCAAGTTTGAATTCCATCAAACGGTTGAACATGTTTTTAGATGTTGCATCAAACGTCGTACCAGACGTGTAAAAAGCTGGGTTAAAGCCTTCAGGACTGCCTTCAGAGCAGTAAACCAAAGTAGTAGCCGCATGAGCTGTAGTACTAATGGCACCGGCGGTCATCAGCGCGAGCGTTAGTTTTGCTAGCCCTTTTTTCATTTGAACTCTCCATTAACATAATTATATTCGTGCTCAGCACGTGGGAAGTCGAATTAAGGTATTCGTTACTTTTGTGATCAGGTGGGAAAGAGCCTTCTTATTGATAAAACAAGCCCCATTCAAACTCCAAGTTTAAATGGGGCTGTTCTGCCTCATCCTTGAGCCCCCTTTAGCCATATGACAAGTCCGATGAGCAGACTGTCAAAACAGCGTCATTGAAGAGTACTGAAGCAATCAGCAATGACCAATCGAAATAACGATATGACCTATACGTCTAATGAATAGAGATTTTCGATAACGAAGGTAAAGGCTTGTTATATCTGGCCTGAAGCGCGAAAGGTAAAAACCTAAATGAGGCAAAAAAGTGTAAATTCATTTTCTTGGTTTCGAAAAAGTGACGAGCTCAGAGGAAAAAAGGTGTGTAAAGCGATAGGGGGAAACGGGCTTTGCCAGAGAGGTATCACCTCTCTGGTTTAGAAAGCATTAGGATGTTTGTTCGAGTGCTTTAATTAAAACTGACGTGTCTTGGCGGCCATGACCTGCGTTGATCAGTTGCTGATATTTTTCATCAACTTCTTGTGTCAGGGGTAAATTCAGTCCCATTTTTTCAGCTTGCGCTAAACAAAGACCA
Source organism: Marinomonas aquiplantarum (assembly GCF_003314975.1). Lineage (GTDB taxonomy): Bacteria > Pseudomonadota > Gammaproteobacteria > Pseudomonadales > Marinomonadaceae > Marinomonas > Marinomonas aquiplantarum. The sequence goes on along the minus strand of NZ_QNRF01000001.1, from coordinate 468,083 downwards.
AGGTCCTTATGCATCCACTCAATGGCAAAACCAAAATCAAATTCATCCTTGGCCATGGTCTCTCCGCGATTTTCTAATTGCCAAGAGCCCGCCGCACCATGTTTGAGGGTATCGACTAAGGTTGGGATGTCCAAGCCTGCTTGCTGGGCAAAGCGAATGCCTTCAGAAAGTCCTGATAAAACACCCGCTATGAGAATTTGATTGACCATCTTAGCCACTTGGCCTTGACCCACATCGCCCATTAGGCTGGTGGCTTTGGCATAGCAGTCTAAAACGGGCTTCGCTGTTTCGAGATGAGCAGATTCGCCTCCGATCATCACGGTTAATACTCCATTCTCGGCGCCGGCTTGACCACCAGATACTGGTGCGTCCATAAAGTCATAGCCTTTTTCATTGGCCGCTTGATGCAGTTGTTTAGCAACCTCCGCTGACGCGGTCGTGTGATCGATGAATAAGGTGCCAGGTTTGGCTAATTGAAAAGCACCATTTAGACCTAAGTAAACGTCTTTGAGATCCTTGTCATTGCCAACACAGGTCAGCACAATGTCAGCATCTTTTGCCGCTTCCGCAGGCGTTTCTGCATAGGATCCGGCAAAGCGATCACACCATAATTGCGCTTTTTCGACTGAGCGGTTGTAAACCACAACAGAATGACCTGCTTTACTTAAATGTCCGGCCATTGGGAATCCCATGGTACCAAGTCCGATAAAGCTAACCTTCATATTATGCGTCCTTTTTCTCTCAAATGTGCCTTGTATCATACGTTGATCATTTTAAAAATTGAGGTACAAAATGCATTAAATTCTGACATACAGTTGGTTTTTCTGGGGGAAATCGGTTTATTGGAAGTGAAGGATTGGTACTCATTACCTTGTGGATAACTTTGTGAACGAAATGCAAGCATGGCCGATTATTTCATCTGAATCGAAAAAACGCCGGGTAATCGTGCATATTTTGTACAATTTTTAACTTTTCATAACAATCATTATTAGGACTGTGTTTTTGTCAAGATCTAAGCCCCCATTAATTTCTGCCAATTTTTAGGTGCACTCGAAAGAAAAAAGCGAGGGAGCGTTTACCTGATGTCTCTAAATCATCAAGCAAACGCTATAATTTCTTATAAAAACAATAACTTAATATCAAATGTCGTCTTTTATCAGTTCGAAAATGGCGTTGGCAAGTTGCTCATTCCCTTGAGTATCTAAGTGGACACCATCGATATCGCTGGGTTGTAACACACCTGCGGAGTTTAAGAAGCGACATTGATTCTGTGAGGTAATATCTTGGTAATGTTGATGAAAGTATTGGGATTTTTCAGTGGCGCCGCTAAAGCTTTCAGACATTGCACCTTTTGGGGATAAAATATTTGGTGGAGCAATGATCAACAGGCTTGGGCTCGGGAATCCATGATCACTTGGCATTCTTGACTTTGCGATCAACTTTTCCACGCCTTTTGCGGCTTCGTAAGCACCGACATTGAAGTGACGCTTTAGATCATTGGTGCCCAGCATGATGATAAGAAGGTCAACAGGCCCGAAGGTTTCCAGTGCGGCTTGCAGATAGGCTAAGCCATTTCGTCCTTCTAAAAAAGGATCGTTCCATATAGTGGTTCGCCCAGGTAACCCAAAATTAATGACTTGGTGTTGTGAGCCAAGTAAATTATTCAGTATGGAAGGCCATCGCAGATGTTTAGGGTAGCGACCGCCGTTTGGAACGCTGCCCCAAGTGAGAGAATCGCCATAACAGAGTATGGTTGCCATAATACGCTCCTTGCTCTTATTCTTAGTAGATTAAAGTGTAGCCAACCACCGTGGGTTAGGAAACGATACTGATCAATAAATGGACAATTTCCTTTTTGTCGGGTGCGCTTGGATTAACAATAAAACCAATAATGCTTTTGAGGCGGACATGACCAGCACAATTATTGATACGGAAGCCCAACTTAACTCGGCTTTCACTCGTTTGAAATCATTGACTCGAACCAAGCCTTATCCTTCTGAAGAGGCGAGACGACAGTTATTGTTGAACCTGAAAACAACCCTATTAGAGTTTGAGACACCATTGTTGGACGCATTACAGCAAGACTTCGGCTGTCGCGCCCATGCCGAATCACGTTTGATTGAGTTGGTGCCGTTGTTTGGGGAAATCAAACATGCCTTGAAGCACCTGCACAAATGGATGAAGCCGAGTCGACGATCTTTGCATATGACCAGTTGGCCAGCCACTGGCAAGGTGTTTTATCAACCTAAAGGGTTAGTGGGTGTGATCGCGCCTTGGAATTACCCTGTTTTGCTGTCTTTGGGGCCCATCGTTGGTGCCATCGCGGCAGGTAACCGAGTGATGTTGAAGGTGTCGGAGTTTTGTCCGGCGACCAACAAAGTATTACGCCAAATTTTACAAACCGCTTGCGGTGATGAATGGGCCGAAGTGGTAGAAGGTGAAGCGGATATCGCCAATCAATTTAGTCAATTGGCATTTGATCATTTGCTGTTTACCGGCTCAACCAATGTTGGCCGCATTGTGATGAAAAATGCCGCTCAGCACCTTACCCCCGTCACTTTGGAATTGGGCGGTAAGTCACCTCTCTTGATAACACCATCTGCTGATTTGGCGGATACCGCGAAAAAGTTGGTGTTTGCTAAGTTAGTGAATGCAGGACAAACCTGCGTCGCACCGGATTACGTGTTGTGCCATGAGTCACAAAAAGCGGAGCTAATTGAACACCTTAAAAAGGTATTAGCAGATCAATATCCGCAAGGCATTGCCAGCCCAGATTACACCAGCATTATTAATGACCGACAGCTCACACGGTTGCAAGGCTACCTAGAAGAAGCACAAGCGTCTGGCGTCCAATGCGACAACCTTCTTCCACAAGGGCCTTCTACCTTAGAAGGAAAGCTGGCGTTGCATGTTTTGCATGAGGCTAAAGAAGAACTCGCGGTGATGCAGGATGAAATTTTTGGGCCGATATTACCGATACTCACTTACCAGACCATAGACGAAGGCTTTCAATACATACAGCAACGCCCTCGTCCTTTGGCAATGTATTTATTTACACGGTATAAAGAAGACGAACAGCGGTGTGAGCAAAGCATTGCGAGTGGCGGCTTGGTGATCAATCACGCTTTGATTCACGTGGCTCAATCTGACCTGCCTTTTGGTGGAGTGGGTGATTCAGGCATGGGGGCCTATCATGCCGAAGAAGGCTTCCGAACCTTTTCACATAATAAAGCGGTTTTGCGTAAGTCAGGTGTGAATTTGGTCACTCTTATTGCCCCGCCTTATAATCGATGGGTGCATCGTATTTTGGCGAAATTTTGGCCGCATTTGTGATGCCGAACTGGCTTTAAAAAAGCCCTATGAATCTAAGATAGAACACATAGGGCTTAGGGAAGGTGCGAATAAGTCTACTAAACCTCAGTCTAAGCAGCTTATTGATGGTTGCTATTTTAATGCATTGAGGCGTATTGCAATGGCATCAATTTCTTGGCTCATACGACTGAGTTGACTGGAGTCGGTGGCATTGCTACCAGTTAATTCCTGCAGCCTTGCGACAAACATGCTTAATTCCTGTGAGACTTTTTGTTGCTCACTGGCTGCCACGGAGATTTGTGTGGCTTGGTCCGTAATTTGTGAGAAAGCATTCACTACTTGTTGTAAGTGTGTGGCGGTGGATTCGGCGGTCGCAACGGCTCTTTCCGTTTCACTGTGCCCAAGTTCCATGGAGCTTACCGACTCTTTTGATGTCACCTGTAAACGGCCTAACACTTGCTCAATTTCCACGGCAGAGCTTTCACTTTTTGCTGCGAGATTACGTACTTCATCGGCGACAACAGCGAAGCCGCGACCCGTTTCACCAGCGCGAGCTGCTTCAATGGCCGCGTTAAGTGCCAACAAATTGGTTTGCTCGGCTATGTCTCGAATGACGCCTAACATGCCATTTGCCTGACGGCTGTCTTCATCCAGTTTCAATATACTGTTTTGAGCATTGGTCATGGCGTTCATTAGACTTCGCATGGTGGTAATCACGGTATTCATTTCTTCGCCACTGCTACGTACATCTTGGTGAATGCGTTCAACGGTTTCTTTTGTCTCATTGGCATACATCGCCACATCGTGAGAGGTTGCCCCTAGCTCTTCTGTGGCCGCGGCTAAGGTGGTATTTTCATCACTTAAACTATTGGCTTTAGCAAGGAAGTTGTTACTAAAGTCGTTTAGGCTTCCGGCATCTTTCACCAAGTTAGCCGATTCAATGTGGATTTGTGCCAAGAGTTGTTTGAGCTTATCACCATAAGCATTTACGGCCTGGCGTAGCTCACCCAGCTCATTGAGTTTGCCAACAGAGAGTGCTTGATTGCTGCCACCATCGGCGAGTTCTTGAATTTGTGCTTTGGTCTGATCGATTTGACTTAATAAGCGTCTAAAGAAGGTAATGGCAATGAGACTGACGACAATTAATAACGCACCAATGACCAGCATTAAGAAGAGCCCCATGCTTTGGGCAATTTCAGTCATACGAGCTTTGGGTACGACGAGGCCTATAGTCCAGCCTGTTTCGGGGTGACGAACGAGGTCGACATAGGCCGCTCCGCCGAGTATGCCGTCGTGACTTAAAGAGATGACGGTTTCTTTGTCTGTTACGTTAATTAATGCGGGTTTGAGCCAAGGGAGTTGCTCTGCTAATTCTTGGCGAGTCAACATGCTGCCATCAGATTTAACCAAATCAGCTTGTCCTTTTGGAAAGCTCAATACTTGCCCGGTATGGTCAATGGCAAAAACGTATCCTTGGTTTTCTTTGCCATATTGTTCCAGTGTTTGTGTGACACCATCGAGCATCATGTCAACGGTGGTGACCCCGGTAAACTGATTACGCTCTTTCATTGGAATGGTACAGGTGACCATTGGAATTTGTGTGACGGGGTCAATGTAAGCTTCAGACCAAGCACACAGATCCACCGCTGCGGTTTTCCCCACGGTATACCAACCTTCATTATGATAGCCGGACCCTGTTGGGTCGTTGTAGTCATCCAGATAAGTCATATTGGCACCATCGCGGCCCCAGAAAAAACTGCGACGTTCTACACCCTTCGCAAACGCTGAGGGTTCTGGCCAAATCCCACCTCCGGCTATGCTTTTATCATTATGATTGTTAATAATGCTGGGAAAAATCTTCTTAAATAAGCTTTCTTCCTTTGGGAGCTGGGCACCGGCTAAAGCTAAGGTACTGGTCAGCAGTTGTATTTTTTCTAACTTAGCATCGAGCAAATCACTTAGGGCTTTTTGGTTAACCGAAATTTGCCGTTGGCGTTCTGCGGTAAGATCAGGTTTGACCTTCATTTCAATGACGAGATAAATACTAGCGAGGGCAAGCAGTAATATCGTGATAAGACCGATATTAATTTGCTGACGAATTTTGATAGGGGATTTCATAGTGACCTCAATCTTCTTACGACAACGAGTGGGGGAATGTGAACCTATCTGGCTTGCTTTTAAAGCAAAGAGCGACATACCCAAATGATGAACCTGACACAATATAATGGGTCGTTGTGTCAGTATTTACCCTGCAACCATAGTGCCAATTCGAAGAAGAGGCGGATGATGATTTAATAGAATTTAAATTGAGCACACGTTAGCATGTGGCAAATTTTGTTGGGAGTAATGCAATGTTTCAACTGGTTTTGCTGAGTCAGAAACAGCAAGTCGATGTCGCAAATTTGTCACTGAGTGCTGAATTAATGGGATTGCCTAAAGAAATCCCGATACAGGTAGAACAGACCTGTTTAGTAGGGGGAAAACAAGCCGGTTCTCGGGTAATTCAACTGACGGTTGGTGACACGGTTGTACGAGTTGTGCCGACTCGTGGCATGGCGATTTTAGAGGCTACTCGTAACGGCGTTCGTTTTGGTTGGGATTCCCCCGTGAAGGAAGTCGTGCATCCGAGTTTTATTAATCAGGAAGCGTCTGGTGGTCTTGGCTGGCTAGATGGGTTTAATGAAATGCTGGTACGTTGTGGTTATCAATGGGCAGGGCACCCAGGTCAAGATGGCGATGAATTTCTAACCTTGCATGGACGTATTCAAAACACCCCCGCTGATGAGGTGATTCTAGAAGTAGAGCAAACGCCCCCTTATCGGGTGACACTGCGTGGTCGAGTCGATGAAAAGCGTTTTAAATTTACCAATTTTGAATTGCATACCGAGCTGTCATTGACGCCCGATCGAGCTTATCTTGATGTCAAAGATCGTTTGGTAAATAAGGGAAGTTACCCTCGTGAGTACCAAGCGATTTATCATAATAATTTTGCCCACCCCATTTTAGAAGAAGGCGCACGTTTGCATGTGCCAGTGGCTGAGCTCTCGCCTTTTAATGAGTATGCGGCAAGTGGCTTGCAAGACTGGTCAGAAATGCCTGCGCCGACGGCAGACTTTGATGAAATGGTGTTTAATATCCGCCCTCTAAGTGACTCGGATGGCTTGTCGTATGCTTTGATGCACAATGCTCAAGGGAACCAAGCGATTGAAGTGTGTTATGCAACCGACACCTTGCCGGTATTAACGATCTGGAAAAATACCGATACGTTCGAACAGGGTTATGTAGTGGGGATTGAACCGGGAACCAGTTTTGCCTATAACCGTGCTTACCAGCGACCACTTGGTTTAGTGCCGACCATCGAGGCCGGAGAGTCAAAACAATTTAGTGTTCGTTTTGGTCTATTCACAAATGAACAAGAAGTCGCTGAGAGCCGAACACGCATTGAGGAACTACAAGCTCAAACTTCTCCTCAAATCTCGTCTAAGCCGGTTGTGGCGCTGGATTAGATTGCTCTTTTAGGAAGCGGGTCCAGTCCCCCGCTTCCATGTAGGGCGCATTACCAAATGATTGATTATAAATGTATATCCAGCCTTTACCGTAAGGGGTGAAAATCCGCTTACGAGTATGAGTAGACTGTTTTAATGCGCTTTCATCAAAGCCCTGTAATTGGTCCAATTCGGCCAATAATTCATCGCTTACTTGATACCATTCCACGCGGATACGCCCACTTTCGTCTAGGGTCGGGGCAATGGCAGGGAAGTCCCCAAGATTGTGCATACGAAAGCCGGTGAGCCAACCCAAACCAATGCGTTTACAGTCGGCAATTAGGCCATGATCCGACAAGCCTTCGCGAAGCGTTCCATATACGGCAACTATGTGTGTAGACATGGTTGAATTCCATCTTTAGCTGTAAAAGCGCACAAAATGGCCTTATTACAGGTGAAATTCAAGCCACAGGAAACAGCTTTGCTGAAAAATTACCTTGCTATGACGCATCCTTGAAAAGGGGGCAGAAAACCTTGCAGTGAGATACAAAAGATAACTTAAGCATGGGTCTTTTCGTGTTCAAGTAACCATTTTTTCCGTTCTAAACCACCCGCATACCCCACCAAACTGCCGTCCTTTCCAATGACTCTATGGCAAGGAATGACAATGGCTATGCGATTCATACCATTGGCCCTAGCGACGGCTCGCACAGCTTTGGGGTTATCCAGCTTGATCGCTTGTTCTTGGTAACTGGCGGTTTGACCATATGGGATAGTCTGCAGGACTTGCCAAACTTGGTTTTGAAAATCGGTGCCGGGGCTATGCAAAGGCACAGTAAAGTGTTGGCGTTGGCCAGCAAAATATTCGTCGAGTTCCGCTTTTAATTGGATGATGTGCTGATTTTCACCATTGATGATGGTGGTTTTTAGACGCCGCTGTAAGTCTTCAAATTCCGTTTCTAACATACGGCGATCAACGAACTCCAGAAGGCAAATACCTTGGTCGGTAGCGCACACGAACATAGGACCAATAGGGGTGGTAAGTCGGTCAATTAAAATCACAGATTGCTCCCGGTTTAGTGTGGGGGAATGACCCAATAGTTTTTTATAGGTGTAACCAAAGCCGCTTAAGGAATCATAACCTGAATCCAACGCGGCATGGGTCGCCGTCTTGCCACTTTTTAGTTCGTGGTAAGCGAAGTTGATACGATACATGCGTTGAAAAGCTTGGAACGTCATGCCGTAATGTTGATTAAACCAGCGGCGGACAAAAATCGGTCGAATACCTGCTTCTCGTAATTGTTGATCGGTAATCTTGGCTTTCGTACAGTCTCTTACTAGATTCATCGCCGCTTCGACTTCTGGCGGTGCTTGTTGACTGTTTTCTGTTGGTCGGCAGACTTTACAAGGGCGAAAGCCCGCGTCCATGGCGTCTTTAAAGTGAGTGTAAAAGTTCACATTTTCACGTTTAGGCTTGCGAGCACGACAGGTGGAAATGCAAAAAATAGACGTGGTTTTTACGCCAACGAAGAAGCAACCCACATAATTTGAGTCTCGCTCTATCAGAGCTTGGTAATATTCATCAGCTTGTTGGCGGTCAGTGATCAGCATGCTCGAGTGTCTCTTTGTCTCAATATGAGGAACAGAGTAGCGTTAATGTCAGAATGGGAACAACCGAAAATTGAACAAGTATTTTTATTAGGATTAATCCTTTACAACACTATATGATAAGTGCCCTTTTGTAGTGCTCTTAAGGATGCAGCATGGACTACAGTGTATTTACGATTAGTTTGTTAATTGGAACTGGATTTATAGCGGGTATTATTAATACCTTAGCTGGTGGTGGTTCTAACCTAACTTTGCCAGCTCTAATGGTAATGGGTATGCCGGCGGACATTGCCAATGCCACCAACCGTGTGGGTGTTTTTTTACAGAATGTCTCGGCTACCTTGGGCTTTCGCAAAGCTAAGAAACTGGATAATGCTGATATTCTACCAGTCATGATTCCCTCATTATTAGGTGGTGTGGTCGGTGCTTTTGCGGCCAGTTATGCGCCCGAAGTGTGGCTAAAACCTTTATTACTCAGTGCCATGATTGGCATGACTTTACTCATGATTATTCGACCTGCTTTGGTTGCACCACCAGAAGGCACAGTGCCGTTTAAAGTGTCACAAAAGCCAAGTGCTTGGGTCGCTTTATTTGTTGCTGGTGTGTATGGCGGCTTTGTACAAGCGGGTGTGGGTTTTATTCTAATTGCAGCTCTGGCGGGGACATTACGTTATGACCTTGTGCGCACAAATGCCTTAAAAATGGTGTGTACTCTGGGGTTTACGGCGTTGGCTTTGGGAGTTTTCATTTGGAATGATCAGATTCTATGGCTACCTGGTTTGATCTTAGCGTCAGGCACTATGTTGGGCTCTCACCTTGCCGTGAAGTTTGCTTTGAAGGCCAATCCCAATCATCTGAAATGGTTTTTATTTGTGATGACAGTTTGTGGCAGTGTCGCCGCCTTAATGAGTTAATAAAAACGGCACCCCTTAAAAAATAAAACAATGTTTCTTTTGTGTTTCTTTCTGCTAGTCTTAATCTCTGGCAAGGGCTATTTATGCCTTTGTCAGCGCTGAATAATAACAATAAGACGGCAAGGCTTGAGGGCTTTGCGTAGCTGGAGAAAATCATGAATAGAAACTTTTTAGTCGCATCGTGTCTCGCGATGGGCTTAATCGCCGGATGTTCAACCCTAGATGTAGGCTCTACTAAACACAATATCAGTCAGCAAGCTATGCCAGCTGAATATGGTTGGGCTGGCGCAGAAGGTCCTTTATTGGGTGGTTCACAGGCCAGTGAACAGCACTTTTATACTGTCACCAATCGCAAAGAGTTTGTTGCGGCGTTAGCTGAATCAGGCGATTCGCCTAGCATTATTCAGATCCGTGGCACCATTAATCTTTCCTCTGATGATTCTGGGCGAGAGCTCACCGAAAAAGACTATCGTGTCGCACCCTACCGATTTGAGCAGTATAAAGCGGCTTATGCTCCGAGTATTTGGAACATCAAGCCGTTGGTTAAAGGCCGTCCAAACCGTAAATTGTCAGGCTCTCAAGAAGAGGCCAGACAAGCATCTGCAGACCGACAAAAAGCGCAGGTCGTAGTAAAGGTTCCCTCTAATACCAGTTTGATTGGTCTGGGAGACGATGCAAAAATAGTTAAAGGCATGCTTCACCTCGATGTGGGTGTAGAGAATGTCATCATTCGTAATATTCATTTTGAAGATGCCTTTGATTACTTTCCTGGATGGGATCCAGGCGACAGCTTTAAAATCGACAGCAGTTACCCAGGTTGTCAGGCAGAGTATGTGAATGCCAATATTGGACCACAAAAATGCCGTGGTGGTCGTTGGAATGCAGAATACGATTTGATCTCTATTAGTGGCGCTAAGCGCATCTGGATTGATCATTGCACCTTCTCTGACGGCGATCGACCTGACGCCTTGTTCCCCCCTTTTTACCCTTTCCCGCAAAATGAAATCACTCAAAAAGTACAGCATCACGATGGTTTGATCGACATTACCAATCAGGCAGATTTGGTAACCATATCAAACAGTTATTTCCATGATCATGATAAAGCCATGCTCATAGGAAACAGTGATAAAAAGACAGAAGATAATGGTTATTTACGAGTGACACTACATGGTAACTACTTTGAAAATGTAGGTCAGCGGATGCCAAGGGTGCGTTACGGACAAGTCCACAGCTATAACAATTACTTTGTGGGAGACGCCTCTGGTGATGGTCAAGGTGGCAATAATTATGAGCGTCATTTGAACTCATTAACGGCGAAGCCTAAACACAATATATTGCGTCAAGCATTGGGTGCGGGGAAACATTCTGCGATTTTTTCAGAAGCAAACGTATTCGAAATTGCGAATGGCACGCCAGCGAATGCGATTGGTCATATGAAAGGTGACGTGGCATTTGATCGAGGTTCTATGTTCAACGGTCAGATGTTGGACATTATTGAAGAGGCGAATCGAGTTAGTGGTAAGTTCTTATCGAAAGACGTGGGTTGGCAGCCAAACTTGTATGGCCCTGCTCCGGTTTTACCTGCCAGTGAGGTCATTGAGTATGTAACAGCCAACGCTGGAGCGGGTAAGTTGTAGGATGCTTAAATAAAAAAACATAACCGTCGAGATAATACTGTCGGCGGTTATGTCTTTTTGAGATTGTCAGAATGACGTTATGGACTTTTATGCCAATACTTGAGTTGCTTGACGTCGTCGATTTAAGAAGACTGTCATCATTAGCCCTAAGATGGCGGTGGCAGCACCGGCAATGGAAACCGCAGGTAAACCGAGTCCCGCACTGATCACCGCACCGCCAAGAGCCGCGCCGATTGCATTACCCAGATTGAATGCGCCAATGTTCATAGCGGAGGCCAAATTAGGTGCTTCGCTGGCTTCCTGTACAACAAGGGATTGTAATGGCGGCACCACTGCAAAGCTGCCGACACCCCAGAAAAAGATCAGCGGAGCGGTAATCCAAGCCGATGTCATGGCGATGGAGAAAAACAGTAACAAGACAGTGACGCTTACCAGAGACACAATTAAGGTACCGTACAGAGATTTATCAGCAAAGCGTCCCCCCAACACATTCCCTACTGCTAACCCTACACCGTAGAGCACTAACATCGCGGTAACAAAGGTGGTTGATGCTAATGTTTCTTGCTGCAAAATCGGCACAATGTAAGTGAACACGGTAAACATCGAGCTGGCGCCAACCACAGTGAGCAATAATGCCGCGAGCACTGGGCCGCGAGTTAATACACTCAACTCATGACGTATGTTTGCTTTCTCCGTGTTGGCCAGTGGCGGTAAGCTGAACCTGAGAGCAAGCATGGTGATCACACCAATAATGGCGATTCCAAAAAAGGCGATGCGCCAACCGATAGTGCTACCAATGTAACTGGCCAAAGGCACACCGCCAATGGTGGCAAGGGTCAGGCCTGAAAACATAGCAGCTACCGCCCCTGCCCGTTTATTGGCTGGTACTATGCTGGTGGCAACCACAGCACCAACCCCAAAGAAGGCGCCATGATTGAATGACGTAATGATACGACCGATCAATAAGGTTGCGTAACTGTCTGCAAGTGCGCTGATTAAGTTACCCAAGGTAAATATTGCCATGGATAACAGGAGTAAACGTCTGCGCGGCATGTTGGCAAAAGCCAAGGTCATGATAGGCGCGCCGACCAATACACCAAAAGCATAAGCACTGATTAAAATGCCTGCGGTTGGAATGGAGACGCCTAGGTCATTTGCAATGGTTGGCAGCATTCCCATGGGCGAAAACTCGGTCACACCTATGCCAAATGCACCAATGGCTAACGCCAATAGAGGTAAGTTAATTTTCATCTTAATTCCCGTTGATTTATGATTGTGGGGAATATAACTAGAGATGCTTCCTTTGAATAGATAGGGTTTGTGTCAATCTCTTTTGCATTGGATTCACAAATGAAACAGTTGAAAGTCGATAAAACCACTGAAATGGAAACCTTTCTAAAGGTGGCAACCACTGGCAGTTTGAGTGCTGCTGGTAAACAAATGGGATTAACCCCTTCTGCGGTGAGTCGCATGATGACGCGACTGGAAACACGTCTTGGTGTACGACTTATTGTAAGAACGACGCGTCATTTGCATTTGACCAGTGAGGGGGAAGCTTATGCCTTGGCAGCACGGCGCATTCTAAATGACCTTGAAGAGACAGAGTCGGCCATTGCCAATCGAGCACGTCCGAGCGGTTTACTTAAAATAAGTACCGCTGCCGCGCACAGTCGATTAACTATGGTTCCCTTATATCAGGAATTTTTAGCGCGCTATCCAGACATTAAGCTAGAAATCGAAGTCAGTGATCTGATCAGTGACGTAGAAGGGGGACACATCGATGTTGCGATTCGCTTTGGTCAGTTGCCCGATAGCAATTTGAGTGCCCGCCGTTTAGGGCAAACGGGGCGAACCATAGTGGCCACACCGAACTATTTGGCAAAGGCTGGCATACCGAAAACCCCAGCCGACCTTGAACAGCATAATTGTTTAGACTTTAGTTTTAATCGCCTAGAACCTGGTTGGCCAATGTGTGATCAGGGACGACATTATATTTTGCCCATTTCTGGAAACATGATCGCCAACAATGGTGACACCTTAGTGGAACTTGCAATGCAGGATATTGGCATCACACGAGTGGGTAACTTTCACATTGAAAATGCCATTAGATCAGGCGAATTAATCCCCTTATTAGAAGATTATAACCCTCAAGACAAGGAAGTGATTCATGCGGTTTTCATTGGCGGACAACACATGCCGGAGCGTGTGCGAGTCTTTATTGATTATCTGGTAGAGAAACTATCATCACATTGACGGTGAGCTATCCCTTCGTCTAGAGAGAAAAGGAAGTACGCTATGCAAGAAAAGGAACATTTAGGACGTTGTCATTGTGGAAGCGTAGAATTCAAAATCATTACCGATGCCCCAGAGTTGACGACCTGTGATTGTTCTATTTGTATTCGGAGAAATGCACTCATGGTAAAAGTCCATGAAAGCAAATTCCAACTCATCAAAGGCTAAGATAGCCTGATTGAATATCAATTTCATACTAAAACAGCGCGGCATTTCTTCTGCAAAACTTGCGGAATTTACCCTTTTCACTGTAAACGCGTATCACCCGACTACTTTGGTATCAATGCTTATTGTTTGGCGGGTTTCGAGATTGAAGGCATACCAGTAAGAGCAACCATAGGTGCGGGGATGGCGTAAGAGTGAGCCGGATCTTTTTTACCTTATCTATAAAGTGCTACTATAGTGATACATTTATATTTATAGGCTGTTTATTTTATGAAAACAGAATTAGTGACAACCTTAAAAAGGCAGGCTACTAAGGTTCTAGCGGATTTGCATCAATCAAAAGAGCCTGTATTGATTACAGAGCATGGTCAGCCATCAGCTTATCTTCTTGATGTGTCAGATTATGAATTCATGCTTGAACGTATGGGAATATTAGAAGGGATTGCTCGTGGAGAAGCTGCGATACAGGATGATCGAACACTCTCTCATGATGATGCTAAGGAGAAAATGTCTAAATGGCTCAAGTAATATGGACGGAGCCAGCTCTTGAGAACCTAAATGAACTAGCCGAATACATTGCATTATCGAATCCTAAGGCGGCACGAGCACTTGTAAAAAACATTTTCGCTGCTGTTGAAAGGCTTGATACGTTTCCCCTATCTGGTCGTATTCCTGAAGAAATAAAAGAATTTGCCTATCGTGAATTGATTGTTAATCCTTGTCGTATTTTTTATAAAATTCAAAAGGAAGACGTTTATATTTTGTATGTGCTTCGTCAGGAAAGAGAGGTACGGCGATACATAGTCGAATCAAATAAAAAAACCATATGAAAATAAGACATTTCAAAACCTCCGATGCAAAAGCCATCGCGGATCTTTTTCATGATTCAGTGCATGCAATCAGCTTAGACATCTATTCACAAGAGCAGTTAGCAGCATGGTCGCCCTCACCGCCAGATTACCCTATGTGGGAAGCGCGGCTAGAAAGAACCAGACCTTTTGTGGCAACCATAGATGATGTTGCTATCGGCTTTATCGAGCTTGAATTAGATGGTCATATCGATTGCCTATACGTACATCCTAACTACCAAGGTCAAGGTGTCGCCAAGGCACTTTTTCATTATGCAAGAAACACCGCAATAGAAAATGGCTGTCAAACTATGTCTGTGGAAGCGAGTAAAATCGCTAAGTCCTTCTTCCTAAAAAGGGGCTTTGAAATCCAAGCAGAAAATAGTGTGATCAGGAACCACCAAGAATTAATCAATTATTCAATGGTCGCCTCCTTGTCGTGTTAATCGCCCGCTTTTAAACCTCCCCCGCATTCAGCAGCATACCTTGAGTACTGGTGTCGAACAGTAAGACTCGATTTAGATCCACGGACAAGGAAATGTGCTCTTGGCGTTTGACGTGAGAGCGTAGGTCGAGTCGGGCTTTGGCGTCTTCACCGCCGAGTTTAAAGAGGATTTCTTTGTCGAAGCCGAGGTTTTCAACAAGGTTTACTTCTATATTGTTGAATTCAAATAGATTATCGCTTGGTGATGATAAGGTACTGTCTTCAAAAAAGTCAGGACGAATGCCGACTAGGACACTGTCATGCGCTCTGAGTGAGTGCATGTCGACATTGGCGATTTTTGTCGCAGGCAGTCGATAATTGTCGAATACCAGCTCTTCGCCTTCAATCTTGGCCTCGATCAGATTCATTGCTGGAGAACCAATAAAGGTCGCAACAAAGGTGTTGGTGGGTTGCAGATAAATGTCCATCGGCGTGCCGACTTGTTCAACAATCCCGTCACGCATCACCACCACCCGATCGCCTAGGGTCATGGCTTCGATCTGGTCATGGGTCACGTAAATCGCGGTCATGTTGTATTGATGCTGAATACGCGCGATCTCAGTACGCATATGGTGACGCAGTTTGGCATCTAGGTTAGAAAGCGGTTCGTCAAACAGGTAAACGTCAGCATCACGAGCCAGCGCGCGTCCCATAGCGACCCGTTGGCGCTGACCGCCGGACAAGTCAGCAGGTTTGCGATCCAAATACTCATTGAGTTTGAGCATTTCTGACACATCCGCCAGTTTGTTCTTGATGGTGTCTGCATCGGCACCGGATTTTTTCAGGCCAAAGACGATGTTTTCCCGAACGGACATATGCGGATATAAAGCATAGTTTTGAAACACCATGGCAATGTTGCGTTTATGGGGCGGTAAATCGTTAATTGTCTTATTGCCAATCTGAATGTCCCCTTGGGTAATGTCTTCTAATCCAGCGACCATGCGTAAGGTAGTGCTTTTTCCGCAGCCACTAGGGCCAACCAAGACCACAAACTCACCGTCTTTTACGTCCAAATTGAGGTTTTTCACTATCGGTAAATTACCGTAGGATTTGTTGACGTTTCTTAAAATCACAGAACTCATTTTGTACTCCTCAAAACGACTGCGCTCGATGATACTGCGTCAAAAGCTCGCTCAAAATGCTCATTTATAACTATAAACTCCGCTTTTTCGCTCACTTTTTCCTTGTCTGATCTTCGCTCGTGACGTTTTTTATTTTGTTAGTTGTTTAGCCTTTCACTCCACCGTCTGTGAGTCCGCCCGACAAATGTCGATTGGCCAACATAAAGCAAATAATGACGGGCAACAGAGTCAACATGGAGGCCGCCATAATGCGATCCCAGATGGCATTTTTTGAGGTGAATAAGGTTTGTAATGCCAAGGGCAAGGTGTGGAAATCTTGATACTGTTTTAGAAACACTGAGGCGAATAAATACTCGTTCCAAGCGATGACAAAACAGTAGATAAACACGGTAAACAACATGGGTTTGGATAAGGGCATGATAATGCGCCAGAAAGCTTCGACCCTTGAGCAGCCGTCCATCATGGCCGCTTCTTCCAATGAAAAAGGAATGGTGCGGAAATAATTACCCAGCATGTACATGGCAACGGGTAAGGTTTGAATCAGATAGATTAAGAACAAACTGAAAATTGTGCCGCCTGCGCTGGACGCCAATCCCACGTTAACACTCATTTGGTAGAGCGGCACCATCAGCAAAACGCCGCCCACCATATAAACAAAGAGCACGCCGTTGGCCATCAGCGATTGGGCGGGGAAGCGCAATCGGGCAATGGCATAGGCTGCGAGTGAGGCTAAAAAGGTTGAACAAATACCCGTAATAAAGGAAATTACGAAGGTATTCAGCATATAACGTCCGAACGGGAAAACATCTCCCCCTGAGCTGAATTTCGCCAATAGCATCTGTTTCTTTTCTGCTGACAAGGCTGGATTGTCCAGTAAGCGTTGGATGCTGGCGGGCACATCAATCTCTTTTGCTGGCATTAAACCGAGTAATTCTTTATAAGCGTCCAAGTGTAATATGCGTGGAATGAGTGATGGATTGCCCCAATCAATGGGGTGTTTAAGGGAGGTTGATAGAATCTGCAAAAATGGAAACACGCAAAAGATTACCAACGCGAGCACTAAGGTGTACAAGATTACGGATTGAAGGGGCGTGCGCTTATTCATCATGAGTTGTCTCCTACCACTTGAGTACTTTGCGAACGTACAACCAAATTAAGCCAACTAATACCAGCAATTGAATCACTGAAATGGCCGCGGCTGCGCCTTGATCAACGATCCCAGCGAAGGCTTGGTAATAGGTGAAAATTGGCAAGGTCTCGACATTTGGGGCGAGCAGGTAGACGTCTTCAAACCGATTGAGGTTCCAAATAACGCGCAATAAAACTACCGTTGCGATGACAAACTTAAGCTCAGGTAACGTCACATGCCAGAAACGTCCCCACGGGTTTTGGCCATCTATCGCGGCGGCTTCATACAGGTCTTTTGGCACGCTTTGCAGCTTGGCTAAGAAAAGCAAATAGGCTATGGGAAAGTGTTTCCAGATATCGAATAAGATCACCACGAACAGAGCTGAATCTGGGTTGCCAATTAGGTTTTCCCTTTCGTTAGTTAGGTTCAATACGTCCACTACCACATGGTTATAAATGCCATTTACGGGATCAAAGATGAATTGCCAGCCAAACACCACACTGATCACAGGCGCGAAATAAGGCAATAGAATTAAACCTCGGGCCAAGTTGCGAAAACGAAAGGTCTGGTTCATCAGAATGGCCGCCGCCAACCCTAATACGGTGGTGCCGATGACGGTGCCGATGAGGTAAATAACAGACACGCCAACCGAATGGTAATAGCGTGGATTCCCCAGCAACTGCGTATAGTTGTCCAGTCCGACAAAGGTTTTATTGCCATTGAGCTGCACATCGAAAAAGCTTAGGTACAGATTGAATAAAATGGGGTAGATCACCAACAGACCTATGATACCGACCGCTGGAGCAACCAGTTTTAGTCCCAATCTAGATTCATTTTTTATTAAGACAGAAGACATACTTGCTTCCCTTTTTTACATTTGACCCCACCCTAGCCCTCCCCTTAACAAGGGGAGATAGCGAGAAGTTCCTAGGAATACTCTCTCCTTGGCTAGAAGGGGTTAAAAAATTAACAACCCCATCCTAACCTTCCCCTTGAAGATAAGGGGAAGGAATAACAACCCCACCCAAACCTTCTTCTTGAAGATAAGGGGAGGGAATAACAACCCCACCCAAACCTTCCTCTTGAAGATAAGAGGAAGGAATAACAACCCCACCCAAACCTTCCTCTTGAAGATAAGGGGAAGGAATAACAACAGTCTGCTCCTCCCCCTGCTAAGGGGGAGGCTGGGAGGGGGTCTATTGTCTATTCACCCATGATGGTTTTCATTTCCGCCTCTGCACTGTCTAGTGCGGCTTGAGGATCTTTGCCTTCAATCGTGACGTCATAAATCATTCGAGGAATAACTGACTTGGCAAAAATGGCGCCTGAAGCCGGGAAGGTTTTACCGCCGACCACAGAGAAAGAACGAATGTCATCAAACCCAGACACAATTTGCTTCATTTTGTCTGCACCGTAGAGTTTGAATACACCGTTTGGATCGTCTAAGTAGGCTGGGTCTTCGGCAATGCCCTTCAACATAGGGTTCATGCCACCGGGCGCCATATGTAGAAAAGTAATGTAGCTGGCAGGGTCGTACATAAACTCAATGAAGTCTTTGGTTGCCTTGGCGTCTGCCGCGCGGCTGGTTTTCAGCGCCACGAGTCCAGATAAGGTGCCGTAAGAGGCTGCGCTTTTATGGGAAATGATGGGCGCAAAGGCGGTGTTTTTGACTAACTCTGGGTCGAAGGTGCCACCGCTTAACTCTTTGAAGTTCTCGGAAGATAAGGAGCCTTTGGCGACTTCTGCAAGGGCCAAATCATCCATAATATAGGTGGAATAGAAGAACATGCCCATTTTACCTTGTAGGTAGTAATCTCGTGCGCGCCAATTTTGTGGTCCTGGAGGATTATACTGGGCGAGGTCTTTATAATATTGGATGGTTTCTAGGGTCGCTGGGCTGTTAAATACTAAATTACCTTCAGCATCAAATTCGGCGGCATTATTGGACAGGGCTAATTGTGTGAACACTTGCTCTGTGTAGCTATCTTGCTTGGTGCCAACTAAGATGCCGTATTGATTGTTGGCTTTATCGGTCAGGGCTTTGGCAGCGGTTGCGATGTTCTCCCAAGTATTAGGTGCCGCGAGCCCTTTTTCATCAAACCAGTCTTTACGGTACCAAATGCCTTGAATCCAACCATGATACGGCAAGCCATAGTATTGCCCTTGTGGAGATGTCAAGGTGGTTAGGGCACCGGTATGGAAGCGGCGTTTACCTATGTCGTTAATAACGCCTTGGTGAGTTTGTGTGTCGACAATGCCCTCTTCTCCCAATGCCATGATGATTTCGGAGTTCACTTCGATTAATTGCGGTGTGGTCCCAGCTGCAACGGCCGCTGCCATTTGCGTAGCCATTTCGTTTTCGTCTACGCCCACCACCTTGACGGTGACACCATCGTTTAAGGCTTCAAAGGTGCTGGCCAAGAGTTCAATGGTTTGCAGTCGATCTGATTGAGTCTGTGCCGTCCAGAACTCAACCGTAGCAGCATTGGATAATGGGCTCAGTAATAAGCCACTGAGCAGCATGGAACGGGTGATCGTCAGCGATTGATTCATTGTCGTTTCCTCATGTTATTTTTATACGAGTTTTCCGAACGTTTTTGGGCTTAAAAGCCTGTTTTCACCACTCCTGGTGCTAGCACGACCTGTAACTCTTTTACAGGGGTTCCCTTGATGCGCGACACCATCATCTTGGCAAGTTGCTCACCAATGTGTCCGGGTGGCGCTTGCTGAATGCTGGTGATCCCCATACTGGCGGTCAGCTCATCGGCAGGGGTATCACAACCAATTACACTCACCGGCTCTGCTTTGTGGTTGAGCTGGGTGTGGTGTAATCGTGTTACCGCTAATGCGGCACTGCGTGCGCTGGTGCTGGTAAGGCAAATCAGCGCACTGATGTCTGGATGCTGGATCAGGAACTCGGCACAGGCGAGATAGCTTTCTTCCTCATCAAAGCCAACTTCTAGACAGTGTTCGGGAGCGATTGTTAGTCCAAGCTGAGTCGCGGCGTCTTGAATACCACGACGTCTTTCATGAGCAAAAAAATAGCGCTCGCTGACCGAGATCACACCAATGTGGCGGTGACCTTGTTCGTAAAGTTGATTGAGACTGAGTTGGCCGACTTGGTAATTGTCCAAGTCCAACCAAGCAAACTGCGTCGCCCGTTCGGTGCGTCCATAACACACAAAAGGCACGTTAAGCTTGAGTAAACGATGGACTTTGGGGTCGTTGACCCGAGTGCGAAGGAGCAAGAAACCGTCTTGATCGCCAGCTTTAACAAGGCGTTCAAATTCACTCAATTCCTGCTTGCCAGTATCGATTGTGACCACTTGCAGCAAATAACCTTCTGCTTGTAGAGCGTATCGTGTTCCAGCAAGTACCTTCGAAAGAATGGTGTCGAGATATTGCATGTCTTGGTTTGGCACAATGGCCGTGATAACACGCTTAGATTGTACCCAATGTGCCGCATCCGCGCCTTTTAATTGGTAACCCTGTCGTGCGGCTTCTTTTAACACACGTTTTTTGGTTCTCGGGCTAATGTCTGGGTAATCGTTTAGTGCTCGAGACACTGTGGATACCGACAAATCCAATTGGGTAGCTATCTCTTTAATCGACATAAATAACACACTGCACCATTCTTGTTTTTACACTGTCCATCATTCAGAGCAATTTTAAAAGCTCTAATCGTGCATTTTGTGACCAGCAATAATGGACGTTAAGACCGAAAATGTTTCGATGCAATGTTTAATTTCCGCACTAAATTTGGGCGCTTTACAGTGAATTCGATTGATTAAAGCAGGGCCGGCACTAAGAAGGATTTTTCTTTTTAAAACAAGGATAAAATATGTAACGTTTGTTTTCACTGCGTTGAAAAGACTAACGACTAAACTTATTATCGGTTGCCTAAACGGAACAAATTTTTCAGCTTCACGTAATGAACTCAATATAAGGTAGCCGTTATGGCGAGTAAGCAAAAAGCACTTGATGTCTTGTTTAATGACCCGTCGATCTCGGCTGCACTAGCAAGAGTAAATGTTTTCGTCATTAATCATTATTCAGGCGGACGAGATGTAAGCGCTTCGCTCATACCGAATGAAGACTTTTCTGCACAAACATCGTATGACCCATTGATGTGGCTGGAATACGTACACCCAGATGATCGAGCCGAAACCGAACAAGCATGGCAAGCCATAGTGCAGGGAGACAGTGATGTATTTGAGGGGGAGTATCGCTTTCTAGTGGATGGTGAGTATCGCTGGATTGCTAATAAAGGAACAGTGATCAATCGCGCCGAAGATGGAACACCTGAGCTCTATATCGGCGCGGATCGAGACATCACGGAAGAGCGTCGACTTCGTGATTTGTTGCAAGCGGAAAAAGAGCGTCTTGCGCAGCTAGTGATTAAAGATGATTTTTTGAACATTCCAAACCGACGCTACCTTGAAACCAAGCAGTCGCAGTTTTTCATTGCTGATGGTCGTACACCGATAGCGGTACTGGTGTTGGATATTGATAACTTTAAACAGTTAAATACGGATTTAACCCACCATGGTGGTGACGAGGTATTGCATACCTTTGTTCGTCACGTCTCAACCTGTCTTCAACCCACGGATATTTTGGCCCGTTACGGTGGCGATGAATTTGTCTTAGTCTTGCCGAAGGCGACACTAGACTATGCTCAGGCCAAGGCTCAAAGTATTCTTGATGCGGTGAATAGCATTGACCTTAGCGCAATGGGAGAAAACCTGTCTATCTCTGTGAGTATTGGTTTGGTACATGGCTTACCTGAAGTGACACAAGACTTTTGGACGTATTTTGAAGAAGCCGATGCACAACTTTTATTAGCAAAAGAGCTAGGCAAAGAGCAAATTCAGTCCAAAGTATTGGGTTAATAACTACTTCTACTATCTGTCAGCTATCGTGAAATGACAGATAAGTGCTATTTTGAGGGATTGGCTCGAGATGGTCGCTTAAACTCTTGCCTCGCCCGATCAATTTTTTCTCGCATAAAACAGCCTTCGGCATGGTCGTTGATGAGTCCCATAGATTGCATAAAAGCATAGATGGTTGTGGGGCCAACAAATTGCCAGCCGCGTTTTTTGAGTTCCTTGGCAAGCGCGATGGATTCAGGGCAAGTGGTTTGTGTTTCTGGGGGCGGTAGTGTGGCTTCGTCAGGTTCATAGCGCCATAGAAAGGCTGCAATGGAACCTTCTTCTTTTATCATGTCTTGGGCACGTTTAGCATTGTTGATGACAGCGAGGATTTTACGTTTGTTACGGACAATGTGCTTGTTTGCCAATAACTCTGCTACTTCTTTCTCCCCAAACTGTGCGACGGTCTGAATATCAAAGTGTTGAAAGGCTTCTCGAAAGCTGTCTCGCTTTGCCAATATAGTCCGCCAGCTCAAGCCAGACTGGAATGTTTCTAAACAGAGTTTTTCAAACAAACGTTGATCTTCTGCCACAGGAAAGCCCCATTCTGTATCGTGATAACGAGGAAAGTCGGGAGCAGAATCAGCCCAAGTGCAGCGGTTTTTTGTTTCTTTAAGAGTCATGGGTTAACCGTTTTAGTAGACAAACGACTCGCTCTACTTCGTTAAAGCCAAGTTGCTTATGAAGATTGACGCTTTTTTCATTGGTTATTGGCGCATCGCTGCCTAGTTCATGAAAGCCTTGCTCTCTCGCCCAGTTTTCCGCTGTTTTGATTAACGCTTTGCCAATGCCTTGTCCTTGGTAACTAGGGGAGACAAACCAAGCTTCAATATAGGGGGTAGTTTGTTGGCGACTGCCGGGAATGTTATTGCGAAGGTTTAGTTCGATAAAACCAATCATGTTTTGGCTGGTATCATCAAGTGCAATAAAAACTTCTTTTATATTAGGATAGGTGCCTAGAAAAAAGTCATTTACTTCTTGCTGGCTGATATCCTTGATTTCAGGGAGAAATTCTATTCTCAACGCTGACCAAGCTAACGCATCGCGAGATTGAATTTTACGTATCTTCATATGTCTTTAACTCTCAATTACATGCAAAGCACGGTATTCGTCATAAGCAAATTGGTCGGTCATGCCGCTGATGTAGTCTTGGATAAGACGACAGCGAAAGTAGAACTCCCAAGCATTATCACTGAGATTGCGTAAAATATCTTCCTCAAACTCTTGTTTAAATTCGGCTAATTGCGACATGGCTTTGTGGTAAGCCGCCAGTTGGCGACCGGCAATTTTATTGCAAAGGCGGGTTTGATAAAGCGGTGTGTGGCCTTCTTTATTGATTATCTTTTCAAAGCTTGCTCGGTCCAGTTGTAACAAAGGCAGGTAGATATCTAGTAGTCCAGCAATAATACGATAGCCTTGCAGCTCTTGTTTTTGCACTTCCTCAGAACAAAATACGTGCTTAAAGGCGACGGCCTTTAATGTGTCCAATATGGCATGAACCAAGCTGCCGTCTTCGAGTAAGGCTTGGTTGTAGGAGCCATGGAAAATTTCTTCGATGTGTTCAATAAATTGTTCGCTGGCATACTGTACCGATTTTGTATTGATCGCGACTCTGAATTGCACGAAAAAGTCACTGATGATGTTGGTTCGTTTGTATTGCCATAGACTTTTTTCGATCAAGTCTGACATTTGTGTTGCATCATCTTCATTGATCTTAGGGTATTTCCCTTGATTGCTTATGATGATTTGGAACTCTTCTTTTAATCTGAGTAATAGCTCATCAAATTTTAAAATGCCCTTCTCAACCGCATCTTCTATGTCTGCAATGCAATAAGAAATATCATCTGCTGCTTCCATCACGTAAGCAAAGGGAGAGCGATGATGGTTTCGAGTATTTAAGGTGTCGTTAATGGTTTCTACTATGGGCGCTTCACTTAAATAAAAGCCGACTTTTTTTTGCAAATAATGTTTGTCATCGTTTTTCGTCGGCTTAGCCTGATCACCGCGACGAGTGTATTTTAGGATGCCGGATAATTGCGAATAAGTCAGGTTTAACGTCTGCAAAGAATGGACAATCCTAAGTGCCTGAGCATTCCCTTCGAAGTGGCATAGATCGGTTTTTAACCCAGTGAGATTGGCGTCCCTGTCTGTGATGTCATCACGTTGAAATAAGGTGGTGATTCGTTCGTTAAACCATTGGTTAATAGCCGCTTCGCCAAAATGCCCAAACGATGGGTTGCCGACGTCATGCATTAAACAAGACATTTCTACCAAGGACTCAAACTGTCGTTCTAGACCTATTAGGCCATAAGCTTCTTGTTGCTCTTTGGATAGATTTTTAAAGATGGTTTGGCTGATGAAGCGTCCCACTTGCTGTACTTCCATGGAGTGGGTTAAGCGACTGCGAACCGCAGCGTTACGTTCTAATGGAAAGACTTGCGTCTTTTGTTGTAGGCGACGAATGGCGGCGGAGTTGATGATGCGACCACGATCACTTTCAAACACAGCCAGATCTCTTCTTTCTGTGTCTTGTGAAGCCCCAGAATACATTCTATGTGGTCGAATTTTTACCCTAAAATCGATATCCATGTTAAGTGACGTCTCCCCAGCAGTGAATCATGATAGTAGCGATATTTTGCTTAAAAAGTCATGTGAAAATATTGATCTTATGGTCTATTTTATTGATTGGACTATAAAAAAACGCGTTTATGCACGTGGGCCCAGACTCAGGTAGGTAGCTTGCTGACATATTTCTGTCACATTAGTGTCATTAAGTTGTTGTCTAGTTGAATTAAAGTGAAGAAGACTATTTAAAGGTAAAAGATGTTATGCCTTCGGCTACGAATTTGTCCGCTTTACAAGAACATGTGTATTTCCTTCTCAATGAAGTGGAGACACATTGTCAGTTGGTTACTCAGTTTTATACTTCTTGCTCAACCGATGTTTTACCCCGTATTCGCAGTCGCCGTGGGTATGTGCAAACACTGCGTGAAAAGATTGATTTAGAAGCTGCAGGCCTATTGCAACGACGTAAGACAAAAGGACGTTTTTATTCTCGTGTTAGTGCAATGCGTTCCCTTGCGGTGGCGTTAGATTCATTGACTCAGCACTGTTTTGATTGTGTGCTAGAAGGAACATTGGATAAACCCTATGAGCACCCTTCCGCTGATGCCTGCATCAAGCTCATGAAGAAAGTAAAGCGAAGTCTCGATTTAGTGAAGTTCGGTTTAGAGCAGGAACCGCGACGTACGGGCATTAAGCTAGGTCGACGCAGTCAAAAATTACTGGCGAATTATGCGGCTTTGCAAGCAGATACCCTGAAAGTGAAATTAACCTTAGGGGATGATGAGCTAAGGGCGTCGATTCTTAGTAATGTTTGTTTAAAGCGTCTAATCGAACAACTTAGTGTGGTCGCAGATGCACTCATTAAATCCGACCTTGGCCAAGTGGCCAGCTTACAAAACTACCCGCATTTATTGGACAGTGCTGCCAACCTCAATTATGACCTCAGTGATTTAAAGGTGCGTCGCTTAGCATTAACTCGTTCTGGTAGTGCCATTGCTGCGATTTCTCACAAAGACCAAAGTGGTCAAGAAGTACTGGCCGTATATAAAGAAGGCGAACGCAGCAAAATTGAAGAAGAAGTGGCGGGTGTGAATCACTGGCGTGACATTGACCCTAAGCTAGCGCCTAGCGTACTAGCGCAAGCCAATGAGTCTGGAGAGCAATCTTCGTTACTGATTGAACACATTCCAGGGAAAACATTAGAAGCCTTACTTCTAGGAGAAGACGAAGCGGCGTTATCGGAAGCGTTAAAAAAACTGTTTAAAACCCTCAATCAAACTTGGAAAGCCACTCTGACGGAGGAGTCCTGCTCGGCTCAATTTATGGCGCAGCTAAGTAAACGAATTGGCGACAGTCGCAAGGTGCATCCAGAGTTTTTTAAACAAGAGGCCCAGATTTGTCAGCATCTTATGCCGAGCTTTGATGCGCTGGTGGCGGATGTGGCCTTGCTAGAGCAGGATTGGCAGGCGCCTTTTTGTGTTCTCACCCATGGAGACTTTAACGTCGACAACCTGATTTACGACGGCTTGGAGAAACGCATTTATTTCATTGACCTGCATCGAGCGAGTTATTTCGATTATGTGCAAGACTTGTCCGTGCTGATGGTGTCTATTTACCGCTTGCAGGTGCTCAGTGGTGCCACTCGAAAACGTATGATGGCAAGTGCGAAAGAGGTCTATCGTTTTGGTCGTCGTTTTGCCAAACAGCATGATGATGACACTTTTGAGGTTCGCATGGCGGCGGGATTGGCTCGCTCCTTTGCGACCTCAACGCGCTTTATCTTTGATAAAAAATTGGCGACACGAATGCATCTAAGGTCGCGCTACTTATTGGAAAAACTGGCCAAACTGACGCCAGAAGACGCTGAAAAATTCACTTTACCGTTAAAGGATCTTTATTTTGAGTAAACCTAAAATTGGGGTGATTGGTATCCCGGGGAAATGGTCCACAGAAGTCTTAGCCGACCGTTTAGAGGCCCAAACAGGGTTTCGCGCTGTGATTGATATGAATCAGGTTGAATTATGTTTGGACAGCCAAAGATTGATGTATCAAGGATTAGATCTGACCACGTTAGACGGTTTGATTATCAAGAAGATCAGTGAAGTGTATTCTCCTGCAACGGAAGACCGTCTGCGCTTGTTGTCTTACGCCGAGCAAGCGGGTGTGCGTTTGTTTAGCCCAACTCACAGTGTAGGCAATTTGATTAATCGTCTGGCGGGCACTCTAGCGTTACAACATGGGCAGATCCCGATGCCAAAAACACGCGTTACCGAAAATCTTGAACTCGCTTTTGAGACGGTAAGAGCGTTTGGTTCAGCCATCTTGAAGCCGCTCTATTCTACCAAAGCCCGCGGTATGATTATGCTGACGCAGGAAGACAGTGATGAGTTTGTGCGCAACGCATTAGAAGAATATCGCCAGATTCAGTCCATTTATTATATTCAACAGACGGTCAGTCTGGATGGACGTGATTTGGGTATGGTGTTCGTCGGAGGTGAGTATGTGTGCACCTATGCTCGTGTCGGTAATAAGGATTCTTGGAATACGACGATTAACAGTGGTGGTCGCTATGAAGGCTTTGAGCCGGATGCTGAACTGATTGAATTGGGGCGCAAAGCGCAAGCTTGTTATGACTTAAGTTTCACTACCGTGGACATTGCTTTGACGGACCAAGGCCCGGTGGTGTTTGAAGTATCAGCATTTGGTGGTTTCAAAGGCGCGTTGGAAGGGTGCGGAGTGGACGCTGCTCAAATATACGCGGATTACGTGTTAAAAGAGGTTGCTAAGTCATGATTCAGAACATTTTAGACCTGACGCAGGTAGAAACGCATTTCAGCACTTGTTCACATCAAACTCAGTTTCAATTTGCGCAGTTGCAAGTCAGAGTGCATGCCACAGAAAAGGCTTTGATTGATGACTTGGTGGCGTATTATAAAAGTTATTTACACGAGACTCAGCCAGTTACTTCGAGCATCGATCTGTATGTGATGGAGCAAGCTCCTGCTGGGGATGGACTGGATTGGTTGGAAGTCCCTCGTGAAGTAGGCAAGCAAGGTAGAAAAGAAGGCTACTTGGATGTGTCGGGCGGTCGTTGGATTAAGAAGTTCAAAACCGGCATGGCTTTTTTACAGCGTCCAGATCAGCTGGTGGCGGTTGGTCCATGTGCTGCGAACTTAGCGCAAATTATTAATTTCATTAATAATCAGTTTTTAAATCACTTCTTACGTCAAGATTTTACCCTTGGGCATGCCTCAGCGTTCAGTGTGCAAGGTCAGGTGACGGCGATTGCGGCGGGTTCCGGCGGAGGGAAGTCGACCTTGATGTTACGCTGTCTTGAAAAAAGTACGCGTGACTTTTTAACCAATGACCGTATCTTGCTTAAACGTGTTGGCAGCGGCACAGAAACCATTGGCTTGGCTAAGTTGCCTAGGGTTAATCCGGGTACCTTGTTGCATTCAGATCGCTTGCGCCATATCTTGCCAGCGGCTCGTCAACAGGCTTTATCTTCTATGCCGACTTCGGAACTTTGGTCACTGGAAGAAAAATACGATGTACAAATTGAAGACGATTACGGTGCTAATCGTGTTCAATTAACTGGTCAACTGGTGAACCTGATTATGCTGGATTGGTCTTTGGATAGCCCGAAAGAGACGCGATTAGAGCAAGTTGACTTGTCTCAAGAGCCAGATGTGATTGAAGGGCTACGCAAACGTCCGGGGCCTTTCTATCAGGATAATCAAGGCGTTTTTGCAGACCTTAATGCCATTGATTCGACTGCCCATTATGTCGATCAGTTAGCCAATGTGGCGGTATATCGTTTGACCGGAAAAATCGATTTTGACTTGGGGTATCAATTGATTGGTCAGTTGGCGACAGCATAAAGGTTTTCAGGCCAAGTTTTACGTACTTAATAGGAACAAGGATGTTCAAAAAATAGTCGCTCGTCACCAAATTGTCATAAAACTTTAGCATAATCCGGCCTTCTGTTTGACGCTCATGGATTGTGCTAGAGTGATTTTAACGGCGCTGTAATACGATTCATCTACTAAGGTAAGAGATACCATGCTTAACCCTATTCCTGCTATTAAGCCCCATTCACATCATACTGAGATCATTGCTCGGTTACCGACAGAATGGGCATCTTGGCCTAGGGACAAAAGCTCGGTCAACAACCATGTTTTGAATGTCGAAGACACGCCTTCCCACTACACCAAACACAAGTTACGTTGGCCAAAACGCCCTGTGGTGTTTATATCAGACCCTCATGCAGATGCGATGGCATTTGAAGCGTCGCTGATTGCTGCAGGTGTCGCAGAGCGCAAGAAGAAGTCTGATCTTGGTCATTTAACCTTGACCAAAAAAGGCAAGCAATCTGAGATCATCATTGGTGGCGATTGCTTAGATAAAGGCCCAAGTAACTTGGATTTATTGCGCAGCGTTCAGCAACTTTATCGCCTGAAAGCGCGGGTAACCTTGTTGGCTGGCAACCATGATTTGCGCCTTCTTATGGGACTACTGGCGTTGGCTCGTAAGAAAGATGTGGGCAATCAGCACCTGTTCGTTCGTATGGGTAAAAAAGTGGTGCCCTTATTCAGAGAGGTGTTTGATCAATATTTGGTGGACACCAAATGGGATAAGAAAATTCCCGATGAAGACACTTGCCGAAAGCGTTTATTCCCAGGTGAAGATTGGTTTAAAGAGTTTCCATTCCATGCGGCAGGCTTTTTGACCGCAGAAGGGATTGACCGTGAAGTGCGCAAAATGGCGTCGAAGAATCAAAGCTTTGAGAAACATTGCCATGCGTCTGGGTTAAGCCTTCGTCAAGTCTATGCCGCGTCCCTAAAGTGCCAGCAATTGTTTTTGCATAAGAAAGGCGAGTTCAACTGGTTTTTCCGTAAGATGGAACTGGTGGCGAAACGCGGTTCTTTCTTATTCTTACATGCGGGATTGGACGACAACATGGGACAAATGCTATTGAAAAGCGGACCAAAATACGCCAACAAAGCATTTCATCGTAACCTTAAGCGTCGTGATTTATTTGGCTTCTATTACAGCTCAATCGCCAACACGTTCCGTACCAAATACCGTGATGCCGATTTACCTTTGACCTATCGTGGGGTGAAGGCGATTCATAAATCTGGGATTCATGTGGTGGTGCAAGGCCACGTCAATCGCCAAGAAGGTCAGCGTATCACCATTAAAAAAGGTCTGGTGCATGTGGAGGCTGACATCACGTTAGACTCGCATTCTCGTAAAGTGGAAGGCTTAACAGACTATGGCATTGGTGCCACGTTAATTGACAAAAGCACAGGCATTGTCGGGCTGAGTTGTGATTACCCGACTGCCAAAGTGATGACGGCAAAAGAGCTAGAAGGCATTTATCAAGAAGGTCAAAGTGAAGGGAAAGATCATGAAGTCAAAAACTGAGTTTAAATACGAAGCCTTGCTGGATCCTGATGATATTCAAGATGTGCTGAAAGCCCTTTCAAAGGGGTTAAGTAAGGGCAAACTGACCTTCAGTGATGAAAAAGAAGGCACGTTAGCGATTGAACCAAAAGGATTACTCCGTTTAAAAGTCACCGCCTCGGACGACGAAGACAGCCAGCAGTTTGAAGTCAAAGTACGTTGGGAAAAACACCCTAAACGCTTGAATAAAAATGCCCCTAAAATTAGTTAGGGAAAGGGTGTGACGTGTTTAATTCTTTTAACTAATTGTTCTAATTAAATTAGTCTTCCCGCTTTGTATCTGATCTCCTTTTGTTAGTCGTCTTCCCTTGTTTATTTTGATTGACTTCAACCGTATTCATTAGCATATTGAGGCAGTAGTTTAATTTTATAAACCAGTCTGATGGTTAGGAACCGTCAATCTTTAGCTGTGGTTGTACGAGTTATTATTCCTATAATAATAAAAAGGGAAAATGCTATGAACATCTGTAAGCGGGGCCTCATTGTTATTTGTTTGTTGTTTTCTCCTGTCTTAATGTCGGCCAATGGTTCAGTGAATGAGATAAACACTTGTTTGGCATTAACCGAGTTTCTAGATGAGAAAATCGCTCTCGAAGTAGAGGTGTACTCTCAACAACAAATCGACGACATGCGCAAAGGCTTAAACATCTATGCATATTATCTGAAGCATACGGTTATTAAGACTAAGCTATTGGATATGTACGCGGGTAACAAAGTTCAGGCACAGTTGATGTGGAACCTTTTTTATCGTCAAAAAAACACCTTTATCAAGCATCTCAGTCAACACTATAGTGTGAACAAAATTCCGAGTGACTATTCTGTGGCGTTGAGCAAATGCTTGGTTAAAGCCAAACCAGCGCATTCACAAGTTGCACAGCCCATTGCGAATACGCTAATCCTGATGGGAAAGTGATGCCATCTTTCCTAGGATACGTCGGTTTGATGGAGTAAATTTGCTGTGCTTAGAAGATGTTGTTCATTGAGATAACTTAGCAGCTCTGTATTAACGTCATGCTGCAAACCTTTTACCCCTTGGTTGCCAAAAATTCTATTGATCTCAATTACATACGGCGTAGATCCAACCATAGCGATGTCAAAACCAGCGTGATTGATGCCAAGGTGCTGAGCCAAATAGCACACTAAGTCCTGCGCTTCTTTTGGGATTAAGGCAATTTCAACTTGCCCACCTTGGCTGATATTGTTGTGAAATCCCCTGTCCGATTGTAAGCGCCAGTAGCCATTAACAATTCTATCGCCCACCCAAATGATGCGCATGTCTCTGTCTATCGGTAGATATTCTTGAACATAAAGAACTTCTGTGACCGCTACATAAGCTTGCCAAGCTGCATAGGTTTCAATTAGAAAGACCCCATTTCCCATGCTGCTACGAGGAATTTTAGCCACAAAAGGAGTGAACTTTTCTTGCCATATTTTTTCGGCTTCGTACGGCGTATTAGGCGCAATGAAAGTATCTGGATGATGTTGTGGTGCGACGGCTTGGAAAGTCCGCGTCATTTCCACCTTGTCGTGTCCAATTTGATAAGAGGCGATACTTGGGAAGATTCTCTTTTTAAGACCGTGGATTAAGGCATTTAATTGCCAATACTGAGGAAACAAGAGCCAATCCGCTTGTTTGATTTCCTCTAAATGATCGTACATGGCATCGGGTTTTATGTAGCGCACATTGGGCAAGTGGAGGGTTCTTAACGCGTCGAAAGAGATGATGTTCATAGGGGCTGTTCAATGGTAAAAGAGATCGCGATTGTGGGGCTAAATAGAATAAAAAGAAACAAAAATTTAACCCCCAAAAACGGTCTTAGAAATCACCCTTCGCGAGGCGCATACTTCAAAAAAATACCCAATGAAATCAGCAATATACCCGCACTAATAACAATGGCAACTGGGTAATATAAATTGCCTGCCATATCCAATTGACTGTATTTAATCACCATGATCAAACCTTCTAAAGAAAGCGCGACGCAAACTGTGCCAATAAACCGAGGTAAAGTCCGTCTCAGTAGCACAATGAGGTCGTGCTCATTGCCACTGCCGTATTCTTTGTTAATGACCATAGCCAGTTCAAAGACGGCGATGGCGATAATGTTGGCATTGATAATACTGATGAATACTTGAGTTAAGGTCTCACCTTGCAAGAAATGCTGAATGGCGGAAACAAAGCTTGAGATAACCACTAAACCGGATAATGAAAAGAAAATGGTCGCAAAGGTTTTCGCGAAAGTTTTTTGTACATTGATTTTCATGATGTATTCCCTATGTCTGGTGCAAACAACAATAGGGTTTTTTCATGATATCCATAGGGTTGGACGTAGGTTACCGCAGAGCTTCCTTGTTAATGACGCTCTGCGGGCAATCTTGACATTTTGCTCTCTAGGACAAGTGCAAACTTGTCTATCACGTTTTTACTTTAGATTGGTTCAACCGGCGGAATCGGCTTACGTCGAGAGTGACGTAGGCGGCGAATGGAGTCAAAAATTAACATGGCCAAAGCCGACCAGATTAAAACAAAGGTGATGAGTTTATCTGTGCTGAGAGGTTCGTCATACACAAATACCGCAAGGATAAACATGCCTGTTGGACCAATGTATTGCATAAAGCCTAGTGTTGTCATACTGACACGGTTCGCGGCGGCGGCAAAACACATCAGTGGCACCATAGTCACTGGCCCAGAAGCGAACAATAACCAATTTACTGAGGCATTATTTTCTAGCAAATTAGCGGTTGGGGATGGACTAAGAATCAGGTAAATGATGGCCATAGGCAGCATGAAACTGGTTTCGATCGCCATGCCTGTAAAGCTGTCGACCGCCGCTTTTTTGCGTATTAGGCCATAGATGCCGAAGGTGACGGCTAAGACAAGCGCAATCCATGGCAGTGAGCCAAATTGGAATACTTCAAACACCACGGCACAAAAACACAAGGCAACGGCGAATTTTCGAATGGGGTCCAGTTTCTCTTTAAAAAATACGACCCCTAGGAGAATACTGATCAAAGGGTTGATGTAATAACCTAAGCTGGCACTGAGCATTTGATTATTTTGTACCGCCCAAATAAACGTACCCCAGTTCAAGCCAATTAATAAAGTGGAGGCCAGCATCGCCAAGATGATTTTTTTTGAGGTCAAAGCCGCGATGAGGGCTTTGCTGTATCTCAGTAGGAAGATCAACACAAAGACCAAAATACAGGACCAGATAACGCGATGAGCAAGGATTTCTTGCGCTGGAACAAACGACATTTCTTTAAAATAAATCGGGGCTATGGCCCAAAGAAAGAATGCAGTGAAAGCAAGCATAAGTCCGCTTTTTGAAGATGCTGGCATATTGATATTCCAAATCCTTATTAATGGACAGGCGAGTGTAGCGGAATATGAAGAACTTCCCTAGTCTTGTGAGTCGTATTTTATGAATTCAAGATAAAAGTGTGAAATAGTCAGGGCTTTCCTTAGTCATAGCGAAGCTATATTGCCTATCTAGAGCGATAAGGTTAAAGTTGGCAGGTAAATTTCATAAACATCGAACTTCGGGGCGGGGCGAAATTCCCCACCGGCGGTGACTTTGAAAGTGATGAGCTTTCAAACAGCCCGCGAGCGCTTGAAAGCCATTAATGGGCTTTTAAGGTCAGCAGATCTGGTGTGATTCCAGAGCCGACGGTTACAGTCCGGATGATAGAAGATCGACCAAGGCAAAAGAACCTCCTTACAGGAGGGTTTTGTGCTGTTGCGTGCGTACTGTGCGTGCAACTTGGTGTAGTCAGTTTCATCACCCCTGTGCATCTTATTTTTTTGGAGAAAGCAAAGATGGCAGGAACATTCTTTATCATGATCGCGTGCTTCACGTGGGCACTGGATACCTTAATTCGTTACCCTTTGCTGGGGGCGGGTTATAGCACTCTGCAAATCGTTCTAATCGAACACCTTACACTGGTTATTTTTATTGCTCCTATGTTGTGGCGCTATCGTCATGTCTATCGGCATTTGTCGCTGGTGAGCTTATCTTGTCTGTTTTTTATTGGTGGTGTTGGCTCTGCCATTGGTACGTTGGCATTTACCGAGGCCTTTCAATATTTAAACCCAACGGTCGTGATCTTATTGCAAAAACTGCAACCAATTGTGGCTATTTTGCTGGCTTTTTGGTTTCTCAAAGAGCGGATTGAAGGGCAGTTTGTGCAATGGGCCGCGGTCATATTATTGGGCAGCTTTGTGATGATGTGGCCAGATCTACGTCACTTAGGCGATGCTCAATGGCATTATTCAAATGACAGCGTCAGCATTATAAAGGGTTATGGATTTACCTTAATTGCTGTCATTGCTTGGGGCGCCGCAACGGTTTGTGGTAAGTATTTATCTCATCAAAATGTGCCGGCAAATGCCATTATGTCAGGTCGCTTTGTGGCCGGTTTGTTGGTGTTGGCGCCTCTGGCGTTAGTGCAAACAGAGACCTTAGTGAGTATGCAGATCTCAGATTTAGGGCTGGCTATATTAATGGCATTGTTGAGTGGTTTTATTGGCATGTGGTTCTATTACCAAGGGTTAAAAACCGTACCAGCGCAATTGGCAACCCTTGCAGAGCTTTCATTTCCTGTTTTTGCCGCCGCTATTAATTGGCTGTTTTTGGATATGAGTTTAACCGCTTATCAAATCATCGGTGGACTAATGCTGATTCTTGGTAACATTGGGTTGCGTATGAAAGAGCTGCGTAAGACTGAGTTGAACGCGGTTTCCCGAAGCGCTTAGTAACGAACTTCAGTGTGGACGATGATTTACTTGGTTGTGTGGTGAGGTAAGTCGTCGTCCATTACTCACCTTTCCTCATTTCTTGCAAGAATGAAGTGCCCTCATCTGTCTTTTCTTTCGGGCTTTGAACTAAAATAGCGCAATAAAATTTGTCCAAGGGGTCAATTATTTCAATTTGCCCAGATCCAGTGTATAGGAAACCGAATGTCAGAGATTCAATCCCCCGTTGCCGTCGAGAAAACTCAGTGGTTAGAAGTCGCTTTGTTATGGGTGGCTGGGGTGTCGGCAGCGATGCAGTTTGCCAAGTTTTCCGTATCCTTTGATGCGCTGTTGGCACACTATCAACAAGGTGCAACCTTAACGGGGATGTCGCTTTCTGTGGTGGGTATTGCTGGACTTATTTTTGGTGTGTCGGCGGGCATGATCGCCAGTCGCTTTGGCTATTTGAGAGTATTAGTCGGGGCGCTTTTGTTGGGTGGGGTTTTGTCGTTTATCCAATCGACGTTGCCGCCTTTCAATGTGTTATTACTAACCCGCTTGCTGGAAGGTTTTTCTCAGTTAGGGGTTGTGGTCGCAGCGCCAACCTTGATTGCAAAATTAAGCGCTCCCAAACATAAATCTTTAACGATGGGGATTTGGGGCACCTTTTTTGGGGTGGCTTTTGCCGTGTGTGGTGGCTTAGGTAAGAATATTTTAGACACCCATGGATTGAGTGCTGTTTTCTTGAATCACGGATTCTTGATCACCGGCATGGGGCTGATTTTATTTTTGATTTTGAAAAACAATCCGGTGTTGGTTTTACCGCCTGTGGCTCCGAATCAAGGCAGTGTATTGGCACAAATGTTACGCATCTACCAGAACCCAAGAGCGCTGTTACCAAGTTTGGTTTTCTTGTTTTACACCTGCACCCTAGTGTCCGTTTTAACGTATGTTCCAAGTCTGATTGAAGACAAAACCTTGCATAAAAGCATGTTGGTGATTCTTCCCTTGTTAAGCACGGGCGGCACCTTTCTCGCTGGGGCCATAGCCCAGTATTTAATGCGACCACAAAGGGTGGCTTTTCTTGCTTACCTTGGTGTGGCAATCGCTGGCGTTAGTTTGTTGGCTGCAGCACATACACCTTGGTTGTTTGCGATTTTACTTGGGGCAATGGTGTTGTGCTTAGGGATGATTCCAGGTGCATCACTGGCGATGATTCCAACATTGGCGCGTAACCCTGCGGAGCAAGCTCAAGGGTATGGACTGCTGGCTCAGTTCGGTAATCTAGGGGCGACCATTGGCCCGCCAAGTTATGCGGCTTTAATGACTGTATTTGGTTTACCTGGCATTGTTGGCTTGGTGCTTTTAGTTTGCGTCTTTGGGGTGTTGTTCAGTCTGTTGGCCAATCGAATCAACGCAAGTGTCTAGCCTTTATTGACCGCGTCTTACTGCCATGACAAAGGTCTTCTGTCTTTGTCATGGTGTTCAAGAGTTCATTTCCTTTTCTCATTGTTTTTCCATTATGCTGTAAGAATGGCCGACCTCAGTCAGTCTAACCTGTTAATAATAGAATTAAATTAACGACCTTAATCAGGTGTTGTGGGGTTATGAATGAAAAAAATAGGTTTATTGGTGCTTATTGCCTTATTGGCTGCAGGCTTCTTTTACTTTGATCTGCACCAGTTGTTGACGCTGTCTGGCTTAAAATCTGGTTTAGTACAGTTTGAAGAATGGCGCAGTGCCAGCCCGATTCTAGTGGGTGGCGTTTTTCTATTAATGTATGTGTTAGTCACAGCGCTTTCTTTGCCTGGCGCCGCTATCATGACGTTGGCAGCGGGTGCCTTATTTGGCTTAGGCTGGGGACTGTTGATTGTGTCTTTTGCCAGTTCCATTGGTGCGACGCTGGCTTTTTTAGTGTCCCGATACTTGTTGCAGGATATGGTGCAATCCAAGTTTGGCGATCGCCTTGCGGCGATTAACCAAGGTATTGAAAAAGAGGGTGCGTTTTATCTTTTTACCCTACGTTTGGTGCCAGTTTTCCCTTTCTTCTTAATTAATTTATTGATGGGTTTAACACGTATCCGTGCGTTGACCTTTTACTGGGTGAGCCAGTTAGGCATGTTAGCGGGGACTCTGGTGTATGTGAACGCGGGCACGCAATTGGGTCAAATTGACAGTCTATCCGGTATTTTATCGCCTTCATTGTTGTTGTCATTTGTGCTTTTGGGTGTGTTTCCTTTGGTTGCCAAAAAGAGCTTGAATTGGCTAAAAGGGCGACGAGTTTACGCGGGCTACTCTAAGCCAAAGGCATTTGATCAAAATATGATTGTCATTGGTGCGGGCGCGGGTGGATTGGTAAGTGCTTACATTGCTGCTGCGGTTAAGGCGAAAGTGACCTTGATTGAAGCCCACAAAATGGGCGGCGATTGCTTAAATTATGGTTGTATTCCGAGTAAGGCATTGATCAAAAGCGCGAAGGTAGCAAACCAAATTCGCCACGCTGAGCACTATGGTTTGCAGAGCAGTGAGCCAAGCTTTTCGTTTAAACAGGTGATGGCGCGAGTTCAAGATGTGGTGCGCCAAGTGGAACCTCATGACAGTGTGGAGCGTTACACTGAGCTAGGGGTGAATGTGGTTCAGGGTTATGCCAAGTTAATTGACCCTTGGACAGTGGAAATTCAGTTAAACGAGGGCGGTACGCAACGCATGACCGCGCGCAGTATTGTGTTAGCAACTGGGGCTCGACCATTTGTTCCTAAATTAGAAGGCCTTGAAGACGTTGGGTACTTAACCAGTGATACCTTGTGGGAGGCTTTTGCTAAGCGTGATACACCGCCTAAGCGATTGGTAATTCTTGGCGGTGGTCCAATCGGTTGTGAGTTGGCTCAAAGCTTTGCCAGACTTGGGTCTGAGGTGATTCAGGTGGAACGTTCTCAACGCTTAATGGCACGAGAGGACGAAGATGTTTCGGAGCTAGCGGAAACCTCTTTACGTCAAGATGGTGTGTCGGTTCTGACGTCTCACACGGCGTTGCGTTGTGAGCGTGATGGCGACGTAAAGCGCATTGTGGTTGAGCATGAAGGTGAAGAGCGAGTTATTGGATTTGATGAGCTGATTTGTGCGGTGGGTCGTGAAGCCAGATTAGAAGGTTATGGTTTGGAAAATCTGGGCATCGAAACAAAAGGCACCATTGTTACTAATGACTATTTAGAAACCCTGTACCCAAATATTTATGCCGCAGGTGACGTGGCTGGACCATATCAATTTACCCATGTGGCGGCGCATCAAGCTTGGTACGCCGCCGTGAATGCATTGTTTGGTTCGTTAAAACGTTTCCGTGTGGATTACCGAGTGATTCCTTGGACGACTTTCATCGACCCAGAAGTGGCGCGTGTTGGCCTAAGTGAGCAGGATGCGAAAGTCAAAGGCGTGGCCTACGAAGTGGTGCGTTATGGCTTGGATGATTTAGATCGTGCCATTGCAGATGGGGCTCGAACGGGTTTCGTGAAGGTTTTGACTGTGCCTGGCAAAGACAAAATTTTGGGGGTCACCATTGTTGGTGAACACGCTGGTGATTTGTTGGCGGAATTTGTCTTAGCCATGAAGCATGGTCTTGGTTTGAATAAGATTTTAGGCACGATTCACACTTATCCTACTTGGGCGGAAGCCAATAAATATGCCGCTGGAGAATGGAAGCGTGCACATGCACCTGCCAAAATACTGAGCTGGCTTGAGAAGTACCACAGTTGGCGTCGAGGCTAGGCTGATGAAAACTTGGTTATTGGTGACGTCTATGCTGTTTGGTTTATTCAGTCAGTCGCTTAGCGCAGCAGAGGGTGGTTTTGATCATACGGAATGGGATCAATTGCTCAAACAGCACGTGAGAGTGTTACAGGGCGGACAAACGACACAGGTAGATTATCAGGGCTTTGCTGAGGAGAAGATGAATCTCAATGCTTATTTAGATCGTTTGTCTGATGTGTCACGTTCGCATTTTGATACTTGGTCAACAGCGGAGCAGTTGGCGTTCTTGATTAATGCTTATAATGCTTGGACGGTTGCCTTGATCCTCACGCAATGGCCTGATCTTGAGTCGATCAAAGATCTCGGAAGCCTCTTCCGTTCGCCTTGGTCAAAAGACATGGTGTCACTCTTTGGTGACATGGTCTCTTTGGATGACATCGAGCACAAGATGATACGTGGGTCGGATCGTTACCAAGATCCACGCATACACTTTGTCGTCAATTGTGCCAGCATTGGTTGCCCAGCGTTACGGGCTGAAGCCTATCAGGGCCAAAGGTTAGAGGTCCAACTCATTGATCAAACGCGCCTATTTTTATCCGATGTTAGTCGTAATCGACTAGAAGACGGTGAGTTGAAACTCTCGTCAATCTTCAAATGGTATAAACAAGACTTTGAGAAAGGTTGGTCAGGTTATGCTTCCTTAGAGTCGTTCTTGTTGGATTATCTCGCTGAATTGTCATTGGACGCACGGGCTATTCAGGCGTTGAAAAATGGTGATCTGGATATTGTCTATCTAGATTATGATTGGGCCTTGAATGTAATACCTTGATAATCTGATTTTTACGTCTTGTTTAATATTATCGAGACGTAAAAGATCGCATCATTTCCCAGAACAAATTAACTTGGTAACTATGAGTTTGCTGTCGTAGTCGTACCATGTAGATAGGCACGTGATTACGTGACATGAAATTGTCTACTTCTATTGGCACTAACTGCTCGTTTTCCAACTCCGAAAGAATCATGTGTTTTGGCATTCTCGCCCACCCCATGCTATTGAGTAACAGGCTCTTTTTAGCCTGAAAATCGTTCACATACCAACGTTTTCCTGTTGTTAAAACATGTCTGTGTCCATGACTGGAACCATCGCTGGCAGTATTGATGACGAGAATCTGTGGAACGGACTGCAGTGCGGTTTGCTTTACCTTCTTGGCGGTGAGGTTGAGCTGCTCTAGCAAGTTTGAGCTCATCACTGTAATCATTTCCATCTTATAAAGCTCTAGTAAAGAATGACGGTCATCTAAGCCATATCTTGGGCCAATCGTGATATCGCACTTGCCTTTGGCGAGCTTATCTTGCAAGCCGTATAAATGGTCGGTTGTAATGTCGATGTCGACGTCAGAGTATTGTTGCTGAAAGGCTTGAATGCGTTCTACGCAGTTTTGATCTAGGCTCATTTGACTCAGGCAAAGGTGCAGTGGTGGCGTTTCGACGCCTTTCGCCAAATCGTGTCCCAAGGAGTCCAATTGAGTCACCTGTGACATCAGTTTTTTACATTGTCTGAAAAAAGCATGTCCCTCTGGTGTTAAGCCGGGACGATAACTGTTGCGATCAAACAAGGTAATGTCATATTGGCTTTCTAGCGCTTTTATGGCGGCACTAACGCTTGGTTGGGTTTTATGAATGGCTTCAGCGGCAGAGCGAAAACTGCCAGTTTCTACCACTGCGATAAAAGCTTTGATTTGATCGATTTTCATAGGGCCACCAAGATGATCATTTTTTCATATCGTTTTAATAGTAAAACGAGATTATTTATTTTTCATTAATTACCTTATCATAACCTCATTAAATACAGATTAGATCAGATGTGTAGGAGGTTTATATGGACACATCCATAGCGGTATTATTCCTCGCAGGATTAATAACCGGTTTTTCAAAATTTTCAGTTGGTGGCATGGGGCTTTTAGTGCTGCCGATTGTGATGATTGCATTTCCAGGTCCAGAAGCATTAGGGGTATTGTTACCTTTGTATATCATTACGGATTTGATGGCGGTATCGAGCTATAAAAGTAAGATTGCTTGGTCAGTACTGGCGCGTTTTTTACCTTTAGCCTTTATTGGTGTTATTACCGCCAGTCACTTTTTGGCCAATATTAATGCGGATCAGTTCATTGGTTTTCTAGGCTTTACTATCATTGCGATGATTGCCTTAGGTTTGTATCTGGATGTGCGTCCCGCGTCTTTCATGCGTCGTCCTTGGGCCGCTTATTCAATGGGGTTCTTTGGTGGTGTGGTGAGTATGATTGCGAACGCAGCAGGACCATTGTTTAGCTTATTCTTACTAGAGCAAAAGCTCGATAAAAATACCTATGTAAGTACAAGGGCTTGGGCTTTCTTTATTATCAACCTATTAAAATTACCTCTCTACATTGGGTTAGGGTTGCTTACGGTTAACAGTGCTGAAACCAGTTTGTACGCTATTCCTGGTTTGTTGGTCGGTTCCTTTATTG
Organism: Marinomonas aquiplantarum; assembly: GCF_003314975.1. GTDB lineage: Bacteria > Pseudomonadota > Gammaproteobacteria > Pseudomonadales > Marinomonadaceae > Marinomonas > Marinomonas aquiplantarum. Next base: position 427,188 of record NZ_QNRF01000001.1, on the reverse strand, counting down.
GTTATCACTTTCTCAAGAAGGTGCAGCCAGCCCAGTTCAAATGGTTAATTCGAATCATGTCTACTGTTGCGGCTTTTAAGCTATTTCTCTTCTCTTAATGAATAGAGCTTGTACAAAAACCATACAAAAAGCCACCCTTCTTGGCTTGTGTCAGAAAGAGGGGTTGAGTTTTACTTGTGTCCATCGTGATCCTTGGATTTAGATCACACGAGTGTATACATGGTATTTGTTATGACGCACCCCGAAAACGAGCTATTTCGTCTGGAGACTTTGGTTGACTCCTCACCCATCCCTGCTTTTTGGTCCAGTATGGATAGTGGCTCGATCGAATATATAAACTCTGCTTTTCAGCGCTTATTTGGTTTTGTTTTAACCGACCTGTCTGACGTGCGTTCTTGGTATCATCTGGCATCACGTCAGTCTGATTCCTATTCACAAGTGATTGCACCCTGGTTGGATGAAACAGACTTGCCCTATTCCATTCGAGACATTCAAATAAAGTTATTCGATAAGCAAGGTTCAGCTTGTTTCGTCAATTTGTGCTTTTCAATTATTGGGCGGAAGCGTCTCTGGTACTTCAATGATGTTACTAACTACTGTGTTGCTGAACAGCGTTTGAGTGCTCGCAGTAATATGCTGGAAAGGGTGGCAAAAAGTTCTGCCTTGGGTGACACCTTGCATATGCTGGTAAAACAAATCCAATATGAAACGCCGCAAGCGATTTGCAGCGTTTTACTATTTGACTCTCAGACACAGTGTTTAAAACTGGGGGCCGCGCCGGATCTGCCTGACACTTATAACCAAGCGATTGATGGGGTCAAGATTGGCTTAAATGTCGGTTCTTGTGGAACAGCGGCGTTTCTGCGTCAGCGAGTTATCGTGGAAGATGTATTTTCGCATGCTTATTGGGCAGATTTTAGAGACGCCGCTAGGTTGGCGGGCGTTTCTGCCTGTTGGTCCGATCCTATTATTTCCTCAAAGGGAGCTTTGTTGGGGACATTTGCCATATATAAGCCCATGCCATCTACACCTTCGAGTAAAGAGTTGGAACTCATTCACTTCGCCAGTAACCTAGCGAGTATTGCCATTGAGAACTGTCGGGCACAAGAAGAGCTTGAGCGACGAGCTTATTACGACCACCTGACTGGGTTGGTAAATCGTGGTTACTTCTTTGAATTGTGTGAGCAAGCGTTGGGTCTGGCGCTTACGACTTCTTCGCCGATCGCTTTGATTATGTTGGATGTGGATCACTTTAAACAAGTGAATGATGTATATGGTCATAAAAGCGGTGATTTAGTGCTACAAGCATTGGCAGAACAGGGACGAAGTGTGCTGGCTGAAGAGGATGTGCTTGCACGTATTGGCGGTGAGGAATTTATTGTGCTGTTACCTGCCTCAACGCAAGCGGAAGCAACACAAAAAGCTGAGCGTTTAAGGATGACAATGGAGAGTTGCATGGTGCTCAGCGGTGATAATCAAAAAATTTATTTTACGGTTTCTATTGGCGTTGCTTATAAGTCGACAGGGCAATCTTCGGTTGACGAAATGTTAAGTTGTGCAGATAAGGCTCTCTATCAATCTAAGGCTGCTGGCCGAAATTGTGTCTCAGTACTAGAGTGTCAAAGTCAGGAAATGTTGTTTTAGTTATCCTAATGCATCAAATTTAATCTCCCTTCTCGTTATTTTCTCATTCATTAATTCCTTGATCTAATGAATTAATTTTTCAGGTGAGTGTGTTTCGCTCAGCCTTTTTTTGTCTATTGAATTTACGCCTGGTTATTTTTTATTCAAAAAATGCTTTCGATTTTATTATCTTGGGTATATATTAAAATATCTGTTCAATAATAATAAAAAGGTGTTTCTATATGGATATTAAGATTATATCTGCCGTTGTTTTGTCAGGATTGGTGTGTGCATCAGCGCATGCGACAAGCATTAATATGAGGCACGAAATCGTGCCTGAGTATGATGGTCAGGCAGCCAGTCATTCAGATCGTATTGAAGTCAGTCATCGTTTTTCTAATGGCATTGGCTTTGGTGTTGAAGCAAAGTGGAAAAGCAACAATGAAAATGCTTTTGGAGAGTTATCAGGTAACGGTCAGCAAAGTAACATCAGCTACCGTATTAAATTATCTGACGATTTAACTTTCACCCCTCAATACAAATGGGAATCTGGCTCTAATAAACTGAGCCATCAATTTAACTTTAGTTTTGGTTATAAGGTCAGCAATGACTGGTCGGTTGGTTTTAGACACCGCTATAACTACGAAGCCAAAGTAGATGATGATAATTCCCACTACAACCGTTGGACTTTCTCTGCTGGCTATAAAGGCGTTGAGAACTGGTCATTAAGTACGTCTGTAGACTACACATTCAACCCTGAAGCTTCTGGACCGCGCTGGGAAGATAAGCAGTCTTGGTTTTCAGATGTGAACTTTAAAGGTGAATACAAGGGGCTCAAAAGTGGCTGGAATCCGTTTGTGGAATTTGGTTTGAAGCCTTATAAGTCGGGTGACACGTATCGTTTTAATGGTGATGAGGTGACTGCAAATGACAAGTGGCGTCCTCGCTACCGTTTAGGTGTTAAATACAGCTATTAATCCCCTTTTATAGCAATATTTAACGTGACATCCCCTTTATAAAAAAGGCCTATTTCCATGAAATAGGCCTTTTCTTTATCTTGTAGAGCTTGCCAAGCTAAAGTTGGGCTGAATCTGTGTTAATTTCTTGGCTAAGAAGTTAAGCAGCACGCCGTACATTGGTACGAATAAACCTAAGCTAATGATCAACTTAAAAGTAAAGTCTACCATGGCGATTTCAGGCCAATGCGTAGCCATGAAGTCGTCTGGACTGCGATAGAAAGCGATACCAAAGAAAGCCAAGGTATCCAAACCGTTACCAACCAATGTTGACGCCATTGGCGCAACCCACCACTGTTTTAATTGACGCAGTCGATTAAAAACCTGAATGTCTAAGGCTTGACCAAGTAAGTAAGCCATCAAGCTGGCAAAGGCAATGCGCGCCACGAAAGTGTCGAATTCTAATAAAGCGGCGAAGCCTTGGAATGCGCCTTGGGCAAAGAGAACAGACAGCACATAGGAAATGATCAAGGACGGAATCATGACCGTAAAAATGATTCGACGGGCAAGCTGTGCTCCAAAAATCCTAACGGTTAAATCGGTAGCCACAAAGATCAAAGGGAAAGTAAATGCTCCCCAAGTGGTATGGAAACCAAACAGGGTAAACGGGATCTGAACTAGGTAGTTGCTTGATGCAATCACCAATAAATGGAACATTGCGAGGTAGCCTAGGGCTTTGCCCTGCTGCTCTGGGGTAAATGTGCTCATGTTGTACCTTTTTCGTTTTATTGGGGTGAGGGAACCCAAATCGGTTAAGAGAGAATTGACCCAGCGGTCAAATACGAGGCGCGATTATAGCGAAGTGTCATCAGAGTGCAATCTTTTGTTTAAAAAACACACAACTTAGGTAGAGCCTGTGTATCACAACAACCTCGTAACAACGCTGTCTGTGTTACGAGGTTGTTGCTCTATATAGGAAATCGCTGAGAGGCTTAGGCAGATGGATTGCGTCGTTGGTATTCGTTCTGGATGAGCTGCTCGACCATTTCATTAATCTTTAACTCATTCTCTTCCGCTAGGGCATTCAGCTTTTGCTTGGTATTTTGTGTCATGCTGATGCTGTATGGTTTTTTGCCATTCGATTTTTCGCGGAATTTCTTCTGACTCCAAGCCTTTTTCATTTTATCAATCAGTAAGGCTTTGCGGTCTTGGTTGTTCGATAAATCAATTGTCGCAATAACAATGTCTCGTTTCTCGCTGTCTTTATGACTGGTCCAAGCAAGCGGCAGCGGACGGGTTTTAACATTCTGCAGATACGAATATGCCCATTGCCATTGAGCAAGATTATTGTCTTCCAGCCAAGACGTAACAGAGGTGTCTTCTTCGATTTCAAACCACATGCTTTTTAGGGTGTCGAGCAGATCCTGTTGCTGCTTTGCGTCTAGCTCACTATGATAAAACGCATTCAAGATGTCCGTGTGACGATCTGCATTACTGTCTTTTTCGATTAAAAAAGGTTGGCTTGAGAGGCGTTTAAGCGAACGATGGATGCCTTGATCAGCGTTTTCTTGATCTTTGTCTAAGGTATGTTTTTTTAAATAACACCAAAGCCAATGGCATAAGCGGCTATCCAGTTTGTCAATCCAGCGGAAGTAACTATGGGGTAGTTGAGTCGCAGCAAATGCTGTGGTCATTTGGGTGGCAAAGTTTTTAGGGGCTTTCTTTTTACGGATCAGTAAATCGAGTTCAGCATTGATGTTTTTAATTCGCTCTTCTACCGTTCTTCCTTGAAGATTTTTAGTGGCAGTGCTTCGAATTTGCTGAACCAAATAGTCAGCGTAGAAGGTGCATTCACGGTCTGAGTTGGCTTCTAAGATTTCAACATCAACATTACTTCTGAACATCGTTATTCCTTTCGCCTTATGATCGGCTTCCATTTTTCCTACATGGTAGCATCGATCGTAAATTTTATGTAATTAAATGTGTATGAACAAATAATTAGATACTGCAACGTACGCTATCACGGCCAGACTGCTTGGCTTCGTACAGATTACTGTCCGCAATATTGAACACTTCCTGTCGTGTTTTGGCTAGGTTTGAGAAGCCAATACCAATGCTAACCGTTATGCCAGAGACATCGTCCAACGATAACTGACTAATCCCAAGTCGTAATTGTTCCGCTAATGCTAACACTTCTTGGGGGGTACGGTTTAATGTTAAGACCACAAACTCTTCGCCTCCCCAGCGCCCAATAATGTCTTCTGGACGGATGGCTCGATTTAATTTAGCGGCAACTTTGGCGAGGACTTTATCGCCCATCGTATGACCAAATTGATCGTTTACTTGTTTAAAATAATCAATGTCTATAATCATCAGAGCATATCGTTGAGAGTCTTTTGTAATCTGATCAATGCCCAATTCATCAAAGACTCTTTCTAGGCCTCTACGGTTCAAAATCCCCGTCAATAAGTCTACATAAGCATAATTTTCTAGTAGGTTGATGCGTGAATTGGCTTGTGCTGCTTTTACTCTTAATCGTACAACCGTCCACAGCAGAACAATATAGACAACATGAGCAACCGCGATATTCAATACCACTCCCATCGTATCTTCCAAACTATGATTTTGAATGAGTACCACATAATGACCAATAAGAGTGGCTGCCAAGACCACTATGGTAGTGGATACTGCACGTTTTACTTCCAGAAATAAGTAAGCAATGACGTAATTTAGACCTAGCCATTGTGCGGCGTTAGAAAATAAGGCATTACTGCCGATGTGGTGCCAAATACTGGTGCTGATTAAGTAGCCCGCCACAATGAGATACGCTAGTAAATGGAGATTGCTTTGATGTAAATGAGAAGAGTAGCGGCTCGCCACATAAATGACCGCAAAAGCAGCAATGCAAATTGGATAGGCTGCAGCATCATACGGGGAGATAATGCCACTGCTTTCATCAATTAACCAAACCAGCATAAAGCTAACACAAGCCAGTAATAGCAAGCGACGAAACACCTTTGGCTCCATAATGGGCGGGTGTCGTACTGGCGGTTGTTTGTTGCAGTGGCTCATTTAATCAGTTTGCTCGCATGGTGACTCAGGTTACATAAAATAATATTTTATCGGGCTTTTTGGCATTGTGTATCTGTTTTCATACGGTTTAATGTTAAACATTCTGTTCATAGCATACTGACACCTTATGACGATTAAAGCCCGATTGCTTATTGCCGCGTTACTGGTATTTATCCCCGTTGGGCTTTTAGCTTGGACTTCCATGAGGGTAGTCGTGGAGGACATCGTGGTCAGCTGGATAGAGCGCTATGCCGAAAAGCAGTTACGATTCGATAAAGTTAGAACCTTACTGCCTCTTATTCAAGAGGTAAAGCTCTCTCAAGATTTTGCGCAGCTGGCTCCGTTAAAAGCCTGGGCTAAGAATCCGGATGATCTCTTGTTAAAACAACAAGCATTTCAAGCTACAGAGCAATTTCGCCCCTACTTCTCTGATCGCTCTTATTTTATTGCATTGCATTAACCAAAAATGGTCGCTACTACTACAGCGATGAGCAAGTTAGTCGCAAAGGCGAAGTGGTGACCAAAAACGATTTTTATCGATACACTTTAGACCCAGATAAAGCCTCTGATGCTTGGTTTTACAGTCTCGTTGAGAAGCAACTTGATCGGCATTTGAATGTGAATCCAGATGTTGAATTAGGGGTCATAAAACTTTGGAGTGATATTCTCATTCGCGATGGCGAGCAAATACTCGGGGTGGTCGGTACTGGGCTGAATTTAACCGATTTTTTGAATCAAATGGTCGAAAAACAAGACATTTACTCAGCCATTGTCTTTACCAATTATAAAGGGGCAATCCAGTTATATCAGCAGGCATCATTGATTGATTACGCCTCAATTACTAAGCAAACCTTGGATAAAAAACAAGTTTTTCATTTACTAGATGATGACGCTTCTCAACAGACCTTAAAACGTCATTATGCGGCCGCCAAACAAGAACCGAACCAAGTGCAAATGGCGTTTGTTCATCGCAATGGTGTTCGTCAACTTGCTAGTGTGATCTATATTCCAGAGATTGATTGGTATCAGGTTAATTTTATCGACATCGAGCGTTTTCTGCCGCTTGAAGAGTTTTTAAATATTTTAATCATTTCTCTGATTAGTTTAGCGGGTTCATTGGTGTTGTTTTATCTATTGATTTCCTTTGTGGTCACTCGTCCTCTCAAAGTGCTGGATACATCGATCCAAAAGTTGGCTCAGCAGCATCAAGTTAAGCCATCCTTAGGGCGCTTTGCTGGCTCAGAAATAAAGCGCTTGGTACGACACTACCAAAAAATGTCTCAAGCCTTACTGGATCAACAAAATAAATTAGAGCAAAAAGTGGCCCTTCGGACTGCTGAATTAGAGCGTCTGTCATCTTGTGATGCGTTAACGGGTTTACTCAACCGTCGTGGCTTTAATGAGCAAATGGATCTGTATATGACGGATTGGGAAGCTCATAACGAATCTTTCGGTCTGATTAATCTTGATGTGAACCAATTTAAATCCATTAATGATCGATTTGGTCATTTGTCAGGAGACATAGTCTTGCAAGAAATTGCCAACTATCTCACAGCATTAGTTGGTGACATGGGTGTAGTGGGGCGCTGGGGCGGCGATGAGTTTTTGATATTAGCAAAAGAAGCAGATGGCAATTTAGAGAGAATTTGGCGTCATTTACAAGCCTCTAAAACGCCACTCTCGGTTGTGCTTCAAGGGCAGTTAGAAGAAATTCAATTCAGTTTCGGTCAGAGTATTATTCAACCTGGTGAATCATTGGAGAAATTACTTCTTCGGGCAGACAAGGCCATGTATGAAATGAAGTTTCCAACACAAAGAAGCTAGTCTCCAAGATGACGTCATTTGATCCTAAAGTGGTGACAAACCTATCGATAAGAATCAAGTCGCTAGCACCACTCCTTAATAGCCGTCAGCAATATCAATTCAGTAAATAGCGTGCAAGCGATTGAAATATCACCACTTAGCCACACTAACTAGCTATCTTTGATATCAAACATATTCTTTTGGAGACCAACATGAGTACCGAGAATCCGCTTTTTAACTCAGTCAAACTGGGTGATTTAGAACTACCGAACCGTTTTGCCATGGCACCTTTAACTCGTTGTCGTGCGCCACAACATCAGCCGAACGAGTTGATGGCGGAATACTATTCACAGCGCGCTGCAACGGGTTTAGTGATTACAGAATGTACTATGGTCAGTGAAGGTACATCGGCGTTCGGGAACGATCCTGGTGTTTATTCGGCTGAACAAGTTGAAGGTTGGAAACTGACAACAGAAGCGGTTCATAAAGCCGATAGTCGTATTTTTATGCAAATCTGGCATGCAGGCCGTGCGGCACATCCTTTACTGAATGCTGGTAAAGAAGCGGTGGCTCCAAGCGCTATTGCCATTGAGGGTGAGACACATACACCTGAAGGTAAAAAAGCTTACACCGTACCAAGAGCTCTTACGAAAGCGGAAATCGCGGACATTGTGCAAGACTTCAAGCAGGCTGCGATCAATGCCAAAGAAGCCGGCTTTGATGGGGTGGAAGTACATGCGGCCAATGGCTATTTGATTGATCAGTTCTTAAGAGACAGTGCCAACCAGCGTGATGATGAATACGGTGGTTCCTTTGAAAATCGTGCGCGCTTCTTGATGGAAGTCTTGGATGCGGTAACGGAAGTGATGGGCAGCGGCCGAGTAGGCGTGCGTTTATCGCCATTGAACAGCTTCCAAAGCATGAAAGACAGTGATCCAGTGGGCTTGGTAACTTACCTTGCTAAAGCCTTAAACCGTTACAACCTAGCTTACTTACATCTAATGCGTGCTGACTTCTTTGGTTTGCAACAAGCTGACGTTGTGCCTGCGGTTCGTGACGTTTATGAAGGTCACTTGATGGTTAACATGGGATACACACCAGAGGAAGCTGCGCAAGTGATTGCAGATAAGCAAGCGGACAGTGTTGCTTTTGGTACGGGAATTTTGGCGAATCCAGATTTCGTCACTCGTGTTAAGCAAGGCGCAGAATTGAACCAACCGAATCCTGATACTTTCTACACGCCAGGGGCAGAAGGTTATACGGATTACCCAAGCTTACAAGCAAGCTAATTCGGCTAGTAAAACAGTCTGCAAGCGAAAGCCAAGGCTAAGTGTGTCTTGGCTTTTTTTTGCCTCAATTTAGGCATTTATACCATCTTGTAAAAGAAAGGTTGACCCTGCTTGTGTCGGTCTTTTAACGTATCGCTTATCACTAGTTTTTTAAGGCTGTCATCGTGAATTTGACTTCTAAATTGCCGCAAGTTGGCACCACCATTTTTACGCAAATGTCGTCCCTTGCGGCGCAATATGGCGCGATTAATTTGTCACAGGGTTTCCCCGATTTTTCGGCAGACCAAGCATTATTGGAGCGAGCTTCGCAGGCTATCTTGCATGGTAATAATCAGTACGCCCCCATGACAGGCTTGCCTGTATTGCGTCAAGCGATTCAAGACCTTATTGCTCGCCATTATAATCGTCAGGTCAATGCTGATACTGAAATCACAGTCACCAGTGGCGCATCGGAAGCGATTTTTGATGGTATTACTGCCCTAGTGAATGCAGGCGATGACGTTATCCTATTTGACCCTGCATATGATCTTTACGAGCCAGCTGTTTCTTTGGCTGGTGGTGTGTGTAAGCGAGTGGTGTTGAAAGCACCAGACTTTCGACCTGATTGGTCTGAGTTTGCTTCATTGATCACAGATAAAACTCGTTTGGTGATAATCAATACGCCACATAACCCCACGGGGACTTGCTGGCAAGATGACGACTTAGAACAACTTTGGCAAGCGATAAAAGACAGAGACGTTTATGTCTTATCCGACGAAGTGTACGAGTTTATTCACTATCAAACTCAAAATGTGAGTGTGCATCGTCACCATCAATTGGCTGAACGTAGTATGGTGGTGTCGTCTTTTGGCAAAAGCTTCCATTTAACGGGTTGGAAAGTGGGCTATGTGGTGGCCCCAGAAGCCATCAACCGCGAATTGAGAAAGCTGCATCAATACATTACTTTCAGTACTGTCACACCACTACAGCAAGCGATTGGCGAGCATTTACTGAGTACTCCAACAGCCAGTGCTGAACTATCGCCCTTCTATCAAGCGAAACGTGACGTCTTGCGTGAGGCCTTGGCTTCCAGTCGTTTTCGACTTCTACCCTGCCAAGGCACCTATTTCCAATTGTTGGATTACAGCGAGATTAGCGACCTAGACGATGTGGCGTTTTGTCAGTACTTGGTGAAAGAGGTCGGCGTCGCCGCTATTCCTGTCAGTGTTTTCTATCAGAACCCACCAACAGAACAACGGCTCATTCGTTTATGTTTTGCTAAAGATGAAACGACTTTGCTCTCTGCCGCGCAGAAGTTGGCACGGCTTTAAAGAGTCATGAGATTAGCTTGGCATGGCGTCAAAGCAAGGCGCCTGGTTAAGGTTATCATCCCAATTGCCCTTGCTGCCCATGAAAATATTGGCTTGGGCTTTTATGTCTAAATCGGAATCCAGACTACCAGCGGGCACCACAACCAAGCCGCGGGCTTTCGCATCAATTGGCACATTGGAACCACAAGTTTGGCAAAAAGCGCGTGCAAAATTGCTGTCTGGATGGCGATAAAAACGGATGTGCTCTGCGCCACTTGTCCATGTTAATTCCGCACCCGGTGCAAACAAGTTCGCACAGTGTGATGTACCTGAGGTTTTGCGGCAACGACTACAATGACACAAGAAAAACTTTTTAAATTCTCCAGTTAGCTCGTAACTTACCTGTCCACATAAACAAGAACCAGTATGATGCTGTGACATTTGCACCTCCACTTTTTATTATGACGTTGTCGGACTTTCTTTATAGCAAATTTACGCCTTAGCGAAAGGTATTTTTTTCGATAAGGTGAAGGTGACGAATAATAAAGCAATCAGCGAGCAACTGGTCATGCCCAGCACCATAGGCAAAGGTGTTTTGTCCATAAGTGGGCTTAAAACGGCAATAAAAATGGGGCCAATGGCGATTTGCATCGTACCTAATAAAGCTGATGCGGTGCCAGCAATACGGCCGTGGTTTTCCATGGCAAGAATCGAGGTGGTGGGTATCACTAAGCCGACGCCTGCACTGGCGATCAGATAACACCCCATAAACAAATACAAAGAATCGAAGCCAATCAGATATAGGCTGCTCATACAACACATAGCAATCGCGCCAATCCACTTACCAGCCCGAATCACACTTTCAATGCCATATCGAGCACATAGGCGGCCGTTAAATTGCGCGGCGAAGAAAAAGCACATGGCGTTTAACCCAAAGGCTAAACCGTATTGGGTTTCGTTGAGACCATAATGTTCGATTAGTACAAAAGGGGAGTTGGCCAGATAAATAAAGAAATTAGCCAATGCGAAACTACCGGCAAACACCAAGCCCATGTAGTGATTGTCTTTTAACAGGGTCAGATAGGCTTTTAAGCTGCTGCCTTGTGAGCGAGTATGTTGGCGCTCTTCTAAGGACTGACTTTCGCGTAACCCAAATTGAATCAATAACAATCCTAGGCCTGCACAAATGGCGACTAAAACAAAAATGCCACGCCAATCTGTGAAGGTCAGAATGGTACTGCCAACCAGAGGCGCGAGAATCGGAGAAATCCCGAATACCAGCATGAGCAAAGACATCAATTTCGTCGCCATCACGCCAGTATACATATCACGAACAATGGCTCTAGCAATGACGACACCGGCGGCCGCTCCAATACCTTGCAAGAAACGATAGACGATTAACTCATCTAATGAAGACGCAAAAATACAGCCAAGTGTGGCGAGAAAGAAAATACCCATACCAATGAACAAGGGAGGCTTGCGACCAAATTTATCGGACAAGGGCCCATAGAAAAGTTGCGACACACTCTGCGCAATTAGAAAAACCGTCAAGCTGAATTGCACCTCAGCCACACCCACCGTGAAAAATTGGCTGATTTGCGGCAAGGCAGGTAGATACATATCAATGGCAAAGGGGCCAATCGCTGACAACAAGCCTAAAATGATGGCGATTTTATAGAATCCTACTTGGCGGTCTGAGGTATACATTTTCGTTCCCATGAAAATTGAAAGGTCGCTATTGTACTCTGCTTTTGAGACGAATAAACAGTGACGGATTAGGTCTGTGATGGTCAAAAGTAGGTTTCAATTTTATGCAGTAAAGATGCAACCTCAGTGCAACCTAATTGGTACGGTTGTTTTTTCATCCGCCATCCTCAACCATAGAAAACGTTAGAGATTGAATTCGAAACGCAAAAAGGAGGAAAACATGCAAACCCAAACGACACAGAGCAAACACATTGCCGATATTATTCAAGTCATGCAGGGTGGTATTGAGTTCTACCAAGAAGCGAAAGACAAACTTCAAGGCGCGCGTTATCAAGCCTTTTTTAATCGTATGATAGACGCCAAACGCGAAGCCGTTGATGACCTTCAACCCTTTGCGATTGCTGAACAAGGTTATGCAGAACTGGATACAGATAATCTAGTGAAAGCCCGTCAGACTTACACCAAGTTGATGGCGAAATTATCGGACAACAAAGCCTTTACCTATGTTGATCAACTGGAAGAAGTGGAAGACAAGGTATTGGATGAAGTCGATACGGCTCTGGAAAAACCACAGCCACAAAGCTGTGAAGTGACCTTGCAGCGCGTCAAAGTGCGCATGAAAGAGTGCCATGATGAAATGAAAGCCCTACAAACCGCAGAGCAACACTAATTCATTCGTACATATAACAAAAAGCCTGTCCTTCGAATCACGATGGACAGGCTTTTTTAATGGCCGCCGATGTTATTTTAACGCGGCTTCTGGAACCACCACACTCAAGGATTTTGGTTGTACGGTCACTTCTAGATAATCCGCTTCACGGGTTTCGCCGTCGATGACGTAATGACCGATTTGGCTAATATCGACGCGGACTTTTTGCGCATTACGATGAAACACGCCAGAGTCGTTTTGTTTGCCACTCTCGTCTGTTTCATCGTTGCTTAATCCCAACATAGCCAGCTCTGCAAGATTGAGAATTTGCATGCGCTCTGGGTCTAACCAAGTTAAATCGAGCTCACCGTCTTCAATGTCTGGTACGCCTTTTCCTTGTGCTAATAGGGTGGTAACGGGCGATGCATTGGCGATGGTCAAACTGGGGGTTTCTATCTCAAAGGCATCATCGTCATTGAGGGAAATCTTAAAAGTATGGATATCGTTTTGACTAATGGCTTCCCATAAACCTTGTAAATACGCGATCTGTCCGCTGCTGTTCTTTTTTTCACGGTCGGCTTTTTCAATCATTTGTTGTTCAAAGCCGACACCTGCTAACAACAGCATCAATTCATCGTTACAGGTTGCGGTATCAATGCGTTGTTCACAGCCATCAATGATGTTTAAGCATATGGTCTCGGTGGACGCCACTTTCGACATGGTTCCGCATAAGGCATGGCTAAGGGCATTGGCGGTACCGAATGGGATAATGCCAAGCTTTACTTTGGTACCAACCAAGGCGGTTGCCACTTCCGTGACAGTGCCATCACCGCCACAAGCAATGACCAAATCGGGCGAGGCCTTGAGTGCCTGCTTGGCCAATTCCGTTCCATTAACTTCTGGGGTGGTGGTTTTCACCGTTAGATTATAATAGCCAGACAACAGCTTTAGAATTTCGTCTTTTTCTGCTTCCCACTGACGTTTGCCTGCGACTGGGTTGGCAATAACCCATGCGCTGTTATGAACCACTAGGCTTTTATTTTCAAAGGCTTTATTGAGGTGCTTGAACTGTTTGTTGTTGAGTCTGACCGTAGAACGAATTTCACGAATTTTGTTCATGATCTCTTTCGGTTTGGCCTCTGGGTATTGGCTTAATAGATAAGCCGCTACCATGAAAACTGAACGCCCACGACCAAGCGCGCAATGCACAACAACCGAGCGACCGTTCTTTTTATGAGTGTGTATCCAATTTAATGCTCGTTGAATTTGTGTGTCTGTCGGTACGGAATGATCGAGAATGGGAATATTCAAATAATCGATATTGCTCTGCAAAGCCATCCAATTTAGTGAGCTGAATTCCGCTGTAACGTCCAAAACACCGCTGATGTTTTCACTTTTAATGGCATGAATGTCAGAAGGAAAGAGGCGTCGTGCGAGATAAATACCATCGTCTATTTTTTGCAGGGCGGGTACTGGGTCATTGCTACGTGCCCAACTATTATAGAGCTGAGTGCTCCATAAAAAGGGCATGAACACCCAGCGAATATAAAAGGGAACTGTGCCATCAGATCGTTTACGGAATATGGTTGGCTTGTTCAGTAAGTACGCCAAGCTGACGGTAAAAAACGATAAGGCAAACCAGGCCCACGCCAATTTGAAATAGATGTGGCTGGTAAACACTGCCAACAAAACAAAAGCGGCAGCGACCAATAGAAAATAGTTTGGTTTAAACAAATTTGCGCTCCTAGCAAACGACCTATGGTTAAAGGGTAGCTTAAAAAATAGTCAGCGAAAAGGGACAAATTATGTCTCACTAATCAATCAGTTATTTGCTTACTTGATTTGGGTTGTGCTGGGTTTGTGACGGCGGAAAACCGTAAAAGCGTTTATATTCGCGACTGAACTGAGAAAAGCTACTGTAACCCACCTGGAAACTGGTTTCGGTGGCACTCAGGCCTTGTTTTAACAAGAGTTGAGCTTTTTGTAACTTGCTTGATTTGATGTACTGCATTGGTGGCACATGCATGACTTGTTTAAAGGCATTAAAAAAGCGTGTCTTACTCATGTTCGCGATTTCTGCTAACTCTTGAACTTGAATCATGCGATTAGGGTGGTCATGAATGTAGGTAATCGCTCTGGATATGGGTTGAATACCACCGTACTGGTTTAACAAATGGCGCAAGGCATCGCCATACTGACTGGTTAAAATACGATAATAGATTTCGTCCACAACGGATTCACCTAAAATTTGGGCGTCCAATGGGTGATAACTGATGCCGATTAATTTGTTGAATAAAGCCAACAGCCGATCATCGGCTTTACCCACCATCAAAGCAGATAACCCCTCTTTAGAATGCGCCTTAGTATGTTGTTCACAGCGTTCAATGCGCAACACCATATCCGCCAAACTCACTAGGTTAATTTCCAATAAGCCCGATAGCATCGGCGTTTTGTCGTCGGCCTGGAGGATTTCACTGGTGACCGGAGTGGGTAAAAAGTTAATAAAAAAGTCGCCTGTTTCGTAAGTGTAAGCATGATCACCTACATGACAGCGCTTTACTCCCTGTCCCATTAAACAAATGAAGGGTTGGTAAAAAGCGTGGTTTTTGGTTTGCTGCTGGGAAGCGCGGAAAACCCCAAAATTTGGCATCAAGGATGGTGTAAAACCGTCTTGGAGGGCATGTTGTGTTAATGCCTGCTGAAACTGAGTGAGCATATTGGACATCGCTTTTACCTGATATGTTGAGTCTAATTGCGAATGATAATAGCAAACATTATAAATGCCTACTAAAAACAAAGTTTGAACGAATAGGCATGCATTAAGCGAAAATAGGCCTTAAATAAAAACGAAATCAGAACTATAGTGCATATATTGTTGTTTCCAATATTACGAGGGTAACTATGAACAATTTTGATTACTACAATCCAACACACATCGTTTTCGGCCAAGACCGTTTGGCAGAGTTGGATAAGCTCATTCCTAGTGACGCAAAAGTCATGATTACTTTTGGTGGCCAGAGTGCAAAAAAATACGGCACGATTGATAAAGTACGTACCGCCTTGCAAGCTCGCGATATTGTTGAATTTGGCGGCATAGAGCCAAACCCACAGTTCGATACTTTGGTAAAAGCCGTTGAAGTCGTAAAAGCCGAACAAGTGGATTTCTTGTTGGCCGTTGGTGGTGGCTCTGTCATGGACGGCACCAAGTTTATTGCCTTAGCTGCGGAATTTGCTAGCGAAGAGTACCAACAAATTCTGTTTAATGGTTTTGCCCCAGTGCCAGCTGAAAAAGCATTACCTTTGGCTTGTGTAGCGACCTTACCTGCGACCGGTTCTGAAATGAACATGGGTGGCGTGATTACTTATCAAGCGCAAAAATACCCTTTCATGTCGCCGTTGGTGTTTCCTAAGTTCTCTGTATTGGACCCTGATCTGACTAAAACCTTGCCGAAAGAGCAAATCGCCAATGGTGTTGCTGATGCCTTTGTTCACGTTGTAGAGCAGTATCTTACGCAATCTGTTAATGCCAAAGTTCAAGACAGAATGGCGGAAGGTATTCTGAAAACCTTGATTGAAGATGGCCCAGTAACCCTAGCTGATAATGACAATATGGACGCGCGTAAAAACTTTATTTGGTCAGCGACCAATGCGCTAAATGGCATCATAGGTGTGGGTGTTCCACAAGACTGGTCAACTCACATGATTGGCCATGAAATGACAGCACAATATGGCATTGCGCATGGTCGAACCTTGGCGATTATTTTGCCTAACCTATTGCGTGAGCGTAAAGCACACAAGCGCGCTAAGTTATTGCAATTTGCGGAGCGAGTTTGGGATCTAACAGACGGGTCTGAGGATGAGAAGATCGATCTGGCGATTGATAAGACCGAAGCTTTCTTCAACTCTCTAGATATCGAAACTAACCTGACGCATTACGGTATTGATGATGCTGGGATCGACAGCATAGTGAACAGCATGGAGAAAATGGGCTTGACGGCGTTGTCGGAAACAGGCGATTTAACACTGGATATCGTGCGTAAAATACTGGTAGCGACCAAGTAAGAATAGTCCAAGCAACTTTTTTAAAGCGACACAGTCTTTGGCTGTGTCGCTTTTTTATTCGTGCTTCAACACAGTGGCCAAATAATTATCGCCTAATTGGCGCATCTGTAACTCTACCCAGACGGCGCGTTTGCGCAAGTAACGAGTAAGATTAACGGGGTCGCGAGTGCGAGGGCTGGGCAACAGCACCGCCAAACGGGCGGCTTGATCTTTCGTTAAGCGTGCAGCGGAACGGCCAAAGTAATGCTGACTGGCGGCTTCAATACCATAAATGCCTTTGCCAAACTCGGCGATATTCAAATACACTTCAAGAATACGCTGCTTGCCCCAAAGCGCCTCAAGACCAAGCGCTAAACCGGCCTCTAGGCTTTTGCGTAGAAAACTTTGTCCAGGCCATAGAAAAATATTTTTAGCGGTTTGCTGAGTAATCGTACTGGCGCCTCGTAAACCCTCGCCATCATAATATTGGTCGATTGCTTTGCGAATGGCCGCGAAATCCACACCATAATGTTCAGGGAATCGCTGATCTTCTGAGGCCACCATCGCCAAGGGAACATGGTTAGGTAACTTATCAATACTGATCCATTCTTGCTTTACGGGATAATCGCTTTGCAGCATAAAAGCCGTCGTTGGCAAAGGAATGAAACGGAACAAAAATGTCACCAAAATCAGCAATAACGAGATACGCCAGACAATCGTCCAGAGTTTGCGGATCAAACGACGCCATGCTTTACGAAATTGTTTACCTTTACTTTTTTTCGGCATTAACCCTAAGTCCAACGGCTCAGTACATCGACTGCTGTACACAAAGTAAACCACAAGCACATGATGGAGTCATCTCAGAAGACGATTAGTCTGTCGTACTTGAAGTTACCTTTGCGCCTTGTCTTTTGCAGCGCACAGAACAGTATTTGACATGATGCCAATCCCGCTCCCACTTCTTACGCCAAGTAAATGGACGCTGACAAGCTAAGCAGATTTTTTCGGGTAAGTGAGGTTTCTTGTGAGCCATATCCACATATACGGACGAAGCTAGCGAGAAGATCATATCAATGGAAGAGTTCTTATTCCTTGGGTTCTTTTGTTCGCCATTTGTAGAATGAAGTAGCTCTCATACCTCGGTAACTGATCACCTGATGACCACTTCTGAGTGCTTTTTAAGCCTTGGCAGATGAGCTAGCAGTATGGAGGACTGATAGTCTTGTTATCTGTGGCTAAGATGACTTCTACACATGAAGTTAATTTTCTTTGAGCTGCTGGTACTCCTTCGCAGTATGGTATAGAGAGTAGGTGGACAGTAAGATATTCAAAACACTAACGAGGAATAAATAAAAGGTGATCTCGTAGTCCACTTGGTCTTTTATGACATAGTCATAAGCACCATCAAAGGTAAAGGTCGCGAACAAGGCCGAAAAGACAGAAAATTTTACTAGAAATCTGAGTCTAGACTTTGCATGGGTGAGTTCAGAATCAAACGGATTGAGCATGATATCCTCCTTGATAACAGTCCATTAATCGCATACTTAGCTAATTAGATTATACGCATGGTTAGGCCAAGGTAAATGGCTCTGTGATTAATATGACTGCTTAGAATTGTTTCCTATCTTAATTCCAAATACTATGGCTATGCATAAGCAACTCTGACATTTTGATCATGAACAGGAATAAGACATGATTCAGCTAACAGACTATTTTGCCCGTATTGGGCAAAGGGCTCAGCCCCCTGAGAGCACTAATGCGCTTCGTCCCAGTTATCCCCAACCCCTGCTTCCACAAGCATATTCTGCATGATGTCGACAATTTTGGCTTGTGCGGCGTCTAGGTCTTTTTCGGCGACTTCGAAGATGAGTTCATCGTGCTATGTCCGTTACTTCAACGACACCTAGCAAAATACTTGCGCACTGTGGGAGAGGCGATTTAAATCTTGTACCATCAGTGCAGAGGAATACTTTTTTATCTGACCCCAATTGCTCTGCGCTGGTATGAGGTCGACGATTTTGGCTTGTGTGGTGTCGGAACGGTTTCCGTGAACCTGTTCTGTATGTTGATCATCGTATATTTTGTGATTTCGGTGTTGCGATCAGTAAACCATTGGTACATAATTCACTACAACATGGCCCCTTTCAGTGATGTTGCTTGCGACAGATCTGCTTAGGGGTTTTTTATTGTTACCAGTCTCTATAACCTTCAATAATGCCCATTGCTTCAAGAGTAATGCCTTGACCGCTTGGTTCTGGAAATTCATCAAGAAGCGTTTTCAAACGCTCCCACCATGTAGAATTTGGGTTTATTGTTGTGAGTAAGTGCTTAATTAGGCAAAGTTGCAGAAATGGTCTCGCGAGGATATGAGTACTTAGGGTGTTTTCTATACCATATATATCTATAAGTCCATCATGCTTGGGTTGCTCAATCATATTTCGGTTCCACAATCTACTATGGTGTGCACATACATTGCGTAGATAGTTCAAGCAGCGCAGCCAAGATTCTAGAGTTTCTCCCTTCGTTACTCTGTATTTATTGGCAATTAAGGTTTGCTGATCAGGAAGCATTCCTTTAAAAAGTCTAGAGAGTGTTCCAAAGTCCCAAATTTCGCAAGCAACCCAGATTGGGACTGGTAAACCGTATTTTTCTTTCGTATGTTGAATAAAATCTTCTTTAGAGCGTGATATTAAATTGGCATGATTTTGAAGCCAAGCATGTTGTGGAATAACTCCTGTTTTAGCATCCACCTGTTTACTAAACAGATCTTTAAAATGGTCGGGCTCTAGGTAGGCGAAAGGACTATGCCTTCCAAGTGTATGAGATATATCAACCCTTAGGGCGATTTCTATTCGCTCTAAGGCGTCTAGTGTTAGGACTCTCAGCTTTTTATCGAAAATATACAAATTCACTGCATCTTGAAAACTAAAACCTTCAGAAAAGTTATCAAATACTAACTTTGTGGTGCGCTTTTGCCTTTTATTAGGTTTCTTAATAGCAGGG
The DNA here is from genome assembly GCF_003314975.1 of Marinomonas aquiplantarum. GTDB lineage: Bacteria > Pseudomonadota > Gammaproteobacteria > Pseudomonadales > Marinomonadaceae > Marinomonas > Marinomonas aquiplantarum. The sequence goes on along the minus strand of NZ_QNRF01000001.1, from coordinate 407,756 downwards.
TTGTATACACAGCAAAGTTCAGATCTTTTTCTGAATGGATACCAGTAGCCGCTGAGCCTGTAATACCCAATCCGTTCTAAATATGAAAGAGCCTCGCTTCTGTTATTAATGATAAGTCCGTTTTGGATGAGTCTATCAAGCTGCTGTTCATAGCTTAGCCATGGTTTGTTATACATTCAGCTTCCTCTGAAGTGTTTAACTTTTGAATAAGAGGCGCTCAATGCGCCTCGTCCCAGTTGTCCCCAACCCCTGCTTCCACCAACAAAGGCACGTCAATCTGACTGCTGTTTTGCATGATGTCGACGATTTTGGCTTGTGCAGCGGCTAGGTCTTTCTCTGCAACTTCGAAGATGAGTTCATCGTGTACTTGCATGATCATGCGCACATCAAGGTCAGTGTCGGAGAGCCAGTGGTGCATTTGGATCATGGCGCGTTTGATGATGTCGGCGGCGGAGCCTTGCATCGGTGCGTTGATCGCGGTGCGCTCGGCGGCTTGGCGCATCATGGCGTTTTTCGCTTTGATGTCCGGTAAGTACAAACGACGGCCATAGATGGTTTCAACGAAGCCTTTTTCTTTGGCGTTTTCGCGTGTGTTGTCCATGTAGGTGCGCACGCCTGGGTAACGCTCAAAGTAACGTTGTACGTATTTTTGTGCTTCTGGGCGGCCAATGCCAAGCTGTTTGGCTAAGCCAAAGGCCGACATGCCGTAAATCAAACCAAAGTTGATGGCTTTGGCGCGACGACGCTGTTCTGTGGTGACTTCCTCTGGCGTGGTTTCAAAGACTTCTGCAGCGGTGGCTCTGTGTACATCGGCATTGTTGGCAAACGCGTCCAGCAAGCCTTTGTCCTGTGACAAGTGCGCCATGATACGCAGTTCAATTTGCGAATAGTCGGCCGCCACCAGTTTGTAACCTTCTGGTGCGACAAAGGCCTGACGAATACGGCGACCTTCTGCAGTTCGAATCGGAATGTTCTGCAAGTTTGGATCGGTAGAAGACAAACGCCCAGTCGCTGTGACGGCTTGATGGTAAGAAGTATGAATGCGACCTGTCTTTTGCAGCATTTCCGGCAGCTTGTCTGTGTAAGTGGACTTGAGCTTAGACAAACTACGGTGTTCCATGATGATGCGAGGCAGCTCATACTTTTCAGCCAGCTCCTGCAAAATCGGTTCCGCGGTGGAAGGCTGCCCTTTTGGTGTCTTCTTGATGATGGGCAATTCCAGCTTTTCAAACAAGATGACTTGCAGTTGTTTTGGTGAGCTCAGGTTAAAGCTTTCCCCAGCTTCTTCATGGGCTTTGATTTCCAGCTCTTGCAGCTTGGCGGCAATTTCGCTGCTTTGCGCATGCAATAATTCTGGGTCAATCAATGCGCCAGTTTGTTCCATCTTGGCCAATACGGGCACCAATGGGCACTCAATGTCTTTGAAAATGCTTACTAACTCGGGTGTCTTTTCTAACTGAGGCCAAATGGCTTGATGCAAGCGCAGGGTAATGTCCGCGTCTTCCGCCGCATAAAACGCCGCTTGTTCTAAGTCGATTTGATTGAATGTCTTTTGCTTCGCGCCCTTGCCGGCAATGTCTTCAAAGCTGACGCATTTATGGTCGAGGAATTTTTCGGCTAAGCTGCCCATATCATGGCGAGAGCTGACCGAGTTAAAGACGTAGGACTCCAACATGGTGTCGTAAACAATGCCGCGTAAGGTGATACCGTAATTGTTCAACACATTGGCATCGTATTTTAGATGCTGACCAACTTTCTCTGCTGTTTCGTCTTCTAGCCAAGGTTTAAGCTGCGCTAATACCCAATCGCGATCCAATTGCTCTGGTGCGCCTTCATAGTCGTGAGCTAACGGCACGTATGCCGCTTTGCCCGCTTCGATGGAAAACGACACACCAACCAATTCGGCGGCCATGTAATTCAAGCTGGTGGTTTCTGTATCAAAGGCGACTAAGTCCGCTTGTTGGATTTTCTCAAACCATGACGTGAAGCTGGCTTTGTCTAAAATAGTGTCGTACTGCACTTCAATGTCAGATTTACTGGCAGTAGCCTGTCCGTCCAAATTACCGACCGTATCATCTGGACTTTCGACACTTGGCGCTTTATCCAGATCTTTTAACCAAGTTTTGAACTCCAGTGTGGTGAACCATTCACGCAAAGCTTCTTTGTCCGCCTGATTGTTTGTTAACTCCAAGGCATTGAATGGCAGCTCAACGTCGCATTTGATGGTAGCTAGAGTATAGGAAAGCTCTGCCATCTCTTTATTGTCGAGCATTTTTTGCCTCATGGTTTTTGAACCACGAAAGCCCAAGGCGGCGATCTCATCCAAACGCTGATAAATGTCCTCTATGCTGCCAAGCCCTTGTAACAAGGCAAGCGCTGTCTTCTCGCCCACACCCGGTACGCCAGGAATGTTATCGACTTTGTCGCCCATTAGCGCTAGGTAATCAATGATGAGTTCAGGTGGAATGCCGAACTTGTCTTTCACGCCTTGAATGTCCATCACAGTGTCGGTCATGGTGTTGACCAAGGTGACTTTCTCGGTGACCAGTTGCGCCATGTCTTTATCGCCAGTCGAAACGATCACATCACGCCCCGTCTCACCCACTTGTTTGGCAATGGTGCCAATGACGTCATCCGCTTCCACACCATCAATAATCACCAGCGGTAACCCCATGGCTTCAATCATGCGATGAATGGGTTCAATTTGTAGACGAAGGTCGTCTGGCATAGGGGGACGTTGTGCTTTGTATTCGCTGTAAATATCGTCGCGGAAGGTTTTGCCTTTGGCATCAAAAATCACCACGATAGGGGAATCTGGGTAGGTTTTAATGAGGCTACGAATCATGCTGATGACACCACGAGCCGCGTTGGTTGGTTGGCCTTGGCTGGTCGTAAGTGGTGGGATGGCATGAAAAGCTCGATATAGGTAAGACGAGCCGTCCACCAAGATCATAGGCGTGTTTTGAGTTGTCGAATCCGTAGCCAAAATGAAACCTCTATAAAAAATGGCAAAGTTGGCTCTATTCTATGTGTTTATGGATTAATTTTCAGTGCCAATAAGGAAATTAGTTCTGGCCATTGAGGGATGTCGACGCCTTTTCAATATCGGAAAATAGCACAGCTTGGTTACGGCCATTATGTTTAGCCTGATAGAGAGCGTTGTCGGCTTGACTGACAAGGCCAAGAAAGTGCTCATGGTGGGCAATTTGCGACATGCCGACACTGGCGGTGATTTCACCAACGTCCTGATAAGGTAAGCGACTTAATTTGCTTTGGAATTGGTCAGCAATATGCACGATTGAGTTGGCTTCTGGATTCACAAACACCGCAATGAACTCTTCACCGCCCCAACGAGCAATAATATGGGGACCGCGGTAAATGGTTCGTAAGCGAGAGGCGAACTCAATTAACACTTGGTCCCCTATATCGTGCCCGTATATGTCGTTTACACGTTTGAAATGGTCAATATCTATTAACGCTAGGCTGATTAAATCGCCATGTTGGCGTTGTCCAAGCCAATGTTGCAGGCCGCGTCGATTATAAATGTCCGTTAAAAAGTCTCGATCCGCTTCCTGCTCTGAACGGCGTAAGTCTGTGGTGACTCGATTCATGTGATTGCGCATGCTCTTTTGATAGGGTGCCACCATGTAGAGCAATACACAGGCTGGTCCCCATAGTCCAAGCAGTTCGTAACTGTGTCTAGTGTGAAGTTCTAACGGATGAGAAACGAGGTAGTGCAGCAAGGGAATAGCAGTACTGGCCCAGCCTAAGATAATGTATTTTTTGTACTTTCTGGGCAATACGGCCAAACCGAGTGTCAGTATTGCAATCATGACACCTGAGGCGGGAGGGAAAAAGTCGAATAATTTTTGTTCGCTTTGCCAAGCCAACCAAATGTATATCCAAGCCGTTGGTATAAAAACGGATAAGTTCAGTACGAGATACAAGCTGATGACCTTGGGTGTTCGGTGATGTGGATCCCGATGAAAATAGACGATTAAGGCGAGAAATAGACAGCTGATAATGGCCGGCATGAGTGAGTCTGCCATTAAAGGAGTAGGGAATGCATTGAAAAACAAAGCGTACATTAGGCTGCTAGAAAAAGAAGCCCACAACAGCCTGCGTAAAGCGGAAATGGTAATTTGTTCTTCGTCAATCTGTCGTTGCATAGCGCTATCCAATCAATATTGGATACCATTTTAAGAAATACTGAGTGTAGGCACTGTAGTGCTTTCGTGAAGAAATGTCGCAAATCACTTACTCGATATGAGCTTTTGCAATTTAATGATGCTTTTTTTGGGACGAAAGAGACGAATTAAGCGTGACTTAGATTGACCTTTTAGTGCTTATTGTGGAGCATAAGTAGTTTCGTATCGCTTCAATTTCTGATTATCAATAGGTAGCACAACTTGGCAGTTTACACTTCCCTTTCTGACGCTGACATGCGGGCTTTAGTCGCAGATTACTATTTAGGCGAGCTAGTATCATTTCAAGGCATTTCTGGTGGCGTTGAGAATACAAATTACTTTTTAACCACCACAACAGGGAAGTACGTATTAACCTTATTTGAAGAGTTTGAGTACGATGAAGTGCCTTATTTCTTGGATGTGGTCGCACATTTGAAACACAAAGGCTTTAATGTACCAGCCGCGTTAATTGATATTCACGGTGAGCGTTTGAGAATGGTCAAAGAACGGCCAGCGATTATTGTGGATTGTTTCCCTGGTGAGGGTTTGGAACAAACCTCCGTTGAGAGTTGTCGTCAAATGGGCGCGGCCTTAGCAAAATTGCACATAGCGGGTGAGGATTTTCCAGATCATCGGGAGAGTCATCGAGGCATGGCTTGGTGGCATGCAACCAGTGAAGCGATTTTACCAGAGTTAGAGCCGCAACAAGCGACGTTATTGACCTCACAAATTGCCGAATTTGATGCGTTTATCGCCGAACATGATGATTTACCGAAAACCACTATTCATGGGGATTTGTTTTTTAACAATACCTTGTTCGACGGCGATTCATTGTCGGCTATTATCGATTTTTACAACGCGTGCTATTCATGGGTTATGTATGATTTAGCCATTGTTGTGAATGACTGGTGTTCAGATACTGAGACGGGTGAATTGGATATGGCTAAGTATCGTGCATTATTAAAGGCGTACCTTTACGAAAGAGAGCCAAGTGCCGATGAGATTAAAGCTTGGCCATATATGTTGCGCATAGCAGCGGTGCGTTTTTGGCTGTCTCGTTTAGAAGCGTGGCACGGTGCGAAGGATGACCCTGAGCGCCTTGCTCAACAACATGATCCGCGTGAGTTACAGCGTATCTTAGAAGCAAGGCTACGTTATACGCCAGCCTTGATGGAGTTCTGATGTTTCGATTTATTCTTACCGCCATTTTAGGCTTGATGACGTTACAGGCTTTCGCCCATCCACATGTTTGGGTGGACACTCAATATCGTGTCAAAGTTGATACAACCAGTATTGATCAATTAGAAGCGACTTGGAGCTTGGATTTATTCACCTCTACGAGCTTGATTGCAGAATACGATATTGATGCCAATGGTGAGCTGGAAGGGCAAGAAAAGCTTGATATGCTGGAAGTGCTTAAAAGCTTCGAAACCTACGGCTATTTCATCAAAATGAAGCGCGATGGTGCGGACTTTGTTCCTGATGAAGTACAGGTTATGGATGTACGCATTCGTGATCAAATGTTATGGGTTCGAATGGCCATTCATTTGCCTGAGGCGGTGAACTTGGAAACCTCGACCTTGAGTCTCGCGTTTGGCGATGATGAGCTGTACTTTGCCATGGAACCTGTGGAAGAAGGTTTGGTTCGTTTGACTGGTCGTTACGCTGAAATTTGTACGCCTGCTGAACGTGAAGCCGAAGAAACGTCTGTCGCCTTCTGGGTCGATTTAACTTGCAAGCCTTAATGACGGCTTTGGAATAATGTCTATGTTAGAACACTTTCAATGGTTACCTTTCTTATTGGCCATCAGCGTATTAACCATGAGCCCTGGTGTCGATACCATCTTAGTGATGCGTAATGCTGCGCTAGGTGGCTGGCGTCTAGGTTTTCTTACGAGCTTGGGCATCTGCATGGGTTTGTTTGCTCATGCGACTGTTTCAGCATTAGGTCTGTCGGTAATTCTACTGGGCTCGGCGGGGTTATTTACGGCGTTTAAATTGTTGGGTGCGGCTTATCTCGTTTATCTTGGTGTCCAGGCGCTTAGAAGTGCTGCAAATCCTGTGGGCTTGAGTTTTAGTACCAAGGGTAATCAGTCTGTTAGTGCTTGGGGAAGTTTCCGTCAAGGTATCTTATCCAATGTGTTAAACCCGAAACCCATTATTTTTTACATGGCATTTTTGCCACAGTTCATTGATCCAACTCACTCTGCTTTGGCTCAATCTCTATTTATGGCTACGCTTCATTTTATTATAGCGATGGTGTGGCAAATGTTTCTTGCGCTGATGATTCATAAAGCGCGAGTTTGGCTGGCGCGACCAAAAGTGGCGCAAGTTATGGACGGCTTAACTGGTGCATTGCTGGTGAGCTTTGGTGTAAAACTCGCATTAAGCCAACGCTGATCGTGTGGTGTAATGCTTTTTGGTAAGGCTATCAATGAGTCTACTCATTTCTACTTGGATTAAATTCTTTTTCCTATTCGCTCCCTTTTTTGTGTTATCGATGTTTCTTGCGCTGACGCGTGGCGAAACATCGGCATCACGTAAACAAGTCGCCAACAAGGCGATTATTGCGGCGGTCGTCATTGCCTTGGTGTTATTGTTCTTTGGCAGCAGTTTGTTTGCTGTACTGGGCATTACCTTGGATTCGTTTCGAATTGGCTCTGGTATTTTGTTGTTCATGTCGGCGTTGAGTTTGGTGCGTGACGGTACGCGTAACCATGCTGTGGGGATGCCTAGCGAAGAGCGTGACGATGTATCGGTTGTGCCGCTTGCTGTGCCGACTATTATTGGTCCGGCAACCATAGGTACCATATTGGTTTATGGTGCTGAGTTGCAAGGTTGGGATCTGGTGATCGGCATTTGTGGTTTGCTGTTGGCGTTCGGGTCATTGGCGATCATTTTGTATTCCGGTTCTTTGATCGAAAAAATGCTGGGCCGTACTGGCTTAAATGTCCTTTCCAAAATCACTGGTCTGATCTTAGCCGCGATGGCTGCACAGATTTTTATGAGCGGTGTGACAGGCTTTTTGACGCCTCTGTTATCTCAATAAAGTCATATAATGTGGCGATTTTGCGCAACGACTTCTCCTAAGGTTAGACTTGTTATACCATAACAAAATTAGTCTAACCTTAAGTGAGTACCAGTATGGCGAAGAATGTTGTCATCGTCTTTTTGTCTTTCTTCTGTTTTACCTCACCTTTGTATGCAGCGGATTTTTCCCTGTATCAGGATTTTATTCAGTGGGTTATTGCACAACAGGCGAATTTTCACCGTGAATTGGTGTCACTCGTGCGTGCCATCAGCAAAGGTGGCAGTGTTGCCTTGTTGTGGAGCCTAGTCTCCGTGAGCTTTCTGTATGGCGTGTTTCACGCGGCAGGACCTGGTCATGGCAAAGCGGTGATTTCATCTTATATGCTGGCCAGTCGAGCTTCTATGCGGAAGGGCGTGATCATTTCCTTTTTGTGTGCGGCCGTACAAGGGGTCATGGCAGTCGCTTTGATTCTGGTATTGGGGCAGATTTTTTCTTTAGCCGGTCGCGCTATGCAGATTTCGCGCTTTTTTGAAATTGCCAGTTTTGCCGCGGTTGGCTTGATCGGTGTGTGGATTTTATCGCGTCTATTGCGTGGTAAATCGGGTTGTGGGCATGACCACTCAAAAGACCATCTCCACAACCACAACCACAACCACAACCACAACCACAACCACAACCACAACCACAACCACAACCACAACCACAACCACGACCACGACCACGACCATAGCCATAAGCATGGCGATCATGCGTGCTGTGATCAGCATGACGCAGAGGAAAGTAAAGTGGCGCAACGTAGCGTCTGGGCGATGATTTTAGCCGTTGGCATTCGTCCTTGTACTGGCGCCGTTTTGGTTCTGCTTTTCTCTATGAGTGCAGGAATTTTTCAGTGGGGCTTAGCCGCCACCTTTGCGATGTCGTTGGGAACCGCCATTACAGTGTCAGGATTAGCTGCAGTGAGTGTATTAGTTCGGGATACGGGCTTTATGTTGAGTCGCGGGCAAAGTGTTTGGCGTCAACGAGTGTCAAGGGGCTTTGGTTTTGTGGCTGCCTTGGCGTTGATTCTAATTAGTAGCTCAATGATTTGGAGCTACTTGAGCAATGCGGGCAGGGCATTTTGATGAGCGAAGAACACGCACACAACCATAATGATTGTATCGATACGGCTTTAGCAACGGCTGAGACCTTATGTTTAGAGCAGGGGCAGCGACTCACGAAAGTTCGTCGTCGTGCTTTGGAGTTGATTTGGGAGAGTCATCGTCCACTAGGGGCTTATCAGTTGTTGGCAAAGTTGGCGGAAGAAGGCTTTAACTCCGCGCCACCAACCGTTTATCGAGCATTGGATTTTTTAATGAATGCTGGACTGATTCACAAAGTGGAATCCATGAACGCGTATTTGGGTTGCGCTCATGCGGATAAAGAACACAAAGGCTATTTTTTGATTTGCGATGAGTGCCACAACGTCATGGAGTTTGATTATCAAGACATTCATGCCTCATTGATCGCCAAAGCCGCTCAACATGGTTTTGAGTTAAGATCGGAAACCATTGAATTAACAGGCTTATGCGCTGATTGCCGTGGTTTAGCTAATGAGGTTCGAGCATGAGTAAGTGTTTGGTGGAGTTTGATAAAATCGGCATCTCATTTGATGGGCGTGCGCTCTTAGACAGCATCAATATGACCATTAACGAAGGGGAAATCGTGACTCTGATTGGCCCCAATGGCAGTGGTAAAAGTACGCTGATTCGTACCTTGTTGGGGTTGCAGACGGCAACAACGGGTAGTGTGATTCGTCATGAAAGCTTACGAATTGGCTATATGCCACAGAAGTTGCACGTTGATCCAACCTTACCACTAACGGTAAAGCACTTTCTTGCTTTGGTTCGAGGGGTCAATAAAAAAGCCATTGAGCCAACCTTAGACAAACTGGGTATTGCTCATTTACTGAATTCTCAGGTTCATGTGTTGTCTGGTGGCGAGACGCAACGCGTACTGTTAGCCAGAGCCTTATTAAATCGGCCGAATTTATTGGTGTTGGATGAGCCGGTACAAGGTGTGGATGTGAATGGTCAGGTAGAACTCTACAACCTGATCGAAGGCATTCGCGATGAGCTTGGCTGTGGTGTGTTGATGGTGTCTCATGATCTTCATTTGGTGATGGCGAAAACCGATACGGTTGTTTGTATTAATCAGCATGTATGCTGTTCTGGTACGCCCCAACATGTGACTGGGCACCCTGCTTATCAGGCTTTGTTTGGTGTGCCAGGAGCAGATGAGTCCATTGCTATTTATGCTCACCAGCATGACCACGTACACGATGAGCATGGTGACATTCTTGAGCAAGACGATCACACACATTGCCATCATTAATAACTGAACGAACAGTGCTTCCTTTCTATTGGAGAGATAAAACAACATGCTAGATCTTTTATTTAGAGCCTTGATCGGAGGGTTGGGAGTGGCTTCGGTCGCCGGTCCTCTTGGGGCTTTTGTGGTATGGCGTCGCATGGCCTACTTCGGCGACACGTTAGCACATTCGGCTTTATTGGGCGTGGCGCTTGGTTTGCTTTTTGAGATTAACCTTAATCTCGCCATTATTGTCTTGTGTGTTGGGCTAGCCGCTGTGTTAGTGACCTTGCAGAAAAAACACATTATTGCCACGGACACCTTGTTGGGCATCTTAGCGCATTCTTCTTTATCTCTAGGCTTAGTCGCGGTGAGCTTTTTAGACGATGTTCGCATTGATTTGATGGCCTATTTATTTGGTGATTTACTGGCCATCAGCCAACTGGATGTGTATTGGATTTATGCTGGTGGTTTGGCTGTAATCGCTTTGTTGGTGATCTTCTGGAAGCCTTTGCTTGCGGTAACGGTGAACGAAGAACTGGCGAAAGTAGAGGGTTACCCTGTCGAATCCATCCGCTTACTCTTGATGTTGTTAGTGGCATTGGTGATTGCGGTAGCAATGAAAATTGTCGGTGTGCTCTTGATCACGTCACTGATGATTATTCCGGCTGCGACGGCAAGAAAACTCTCCAAAACGCCAGTACAAATGGCGTTTATTGCCAGCGTTATTGGTTGTCTCGCTGTGTGTGGTGGGCTTTGGAGCTCCTATCGCTGGGACACGCCTACCGGCCCAAGTGTTGTGGTCTGTGCGGCCTTATTGTTTTTGATCGCTTATACCCTTCCCTTTAAACGGTTAGGTGAACGCTGAATCCTAGTTTGCGAAGCCAATCTAAATTAGATTGGCTTTTTTGTAAGAAGTTTCTCTCATCAACGTCTAATCTTAAAGTCGACTGGTCTGTCGCCATATTGGGTATTCTTTGGGAGAAGTTTTTATGCTGGGATTTGCGACCATTAAAGGAAGACTGAGAACCAGTTTCTTAGTATTGCTGGCTTTGCTGACGCTGGTGGTGCTCTTGTCTGTGACACGTTTCCAAGCTTTGTCTGGCAATATTCGCACTATTGTTGATGAAAATGCGGCGCTGGTTGAACTCAGTGGTGAGCTCAACTTGGATGCGGAAAGTTTAGCGAGTCGTCTGTTGCTCTTGTTTGTCTTAGAAGAGCGCGATGCGCGTGTCGCCATTTATCAGGAAATTGATGCGCGAAATAAACGTCTCGATACCAATTTAGACATCATGACAGAGCTGGTTCGAACAGAACAAGACAAGGCTTTGATTGCCCAGCTAAAAGAGCAAAAAATCATTTACCAAAATGCCTTGCAAGAAACGGTTGAAGCGCTGGAATTTGGCGAGTTGGCGCAAGCAAAATCCTTAATGGCAGGCAATACGAGAATTCAGCTACAAACCTTTTTGAATGAAGCTGATACCCTAGCTGAGCGCCAACGCAGTGAAATGCAGACACGACAACAAAACGTGCTTGCAGACTCTGAATTGGCGATTTATTTGATCATAGGCTTGGGGTTAATCGCGCTATTAGTGGGCGGTATCATGTCGACTCTTATTACTCGCAGCATAGTGAATCCATTAGATCATATCATCGCTTTTCTCGACAAAGTGGCCCGCGGGGATTTATCGAATGAGTTTACCCAGTCTTACAGCGGCGAGCTTGGTCATCTGGTAACCAGTTTGAATCGCATGCGAACCAGTTTAGCCGACTTGGTGCGTAACATTGATGCCAGTGCCAAAACCGTAGTACTGGCGGTGGATGACATTCGCGTCAGTGTCAACGATGTGCAACAAGGTTCGTCCTCGCAAATGGACATGGCGGCAGAGATTCAAACTGCGGTGAGTGTTTTATCTGACGGGGCGAGTATTATGGTGGAGGATGCCAGTGCATCTCGCCAGCAAGCAGAGTCTGCTCACGATCTTGCTAAGCATGGTAAAAGTGTCATAACGCAAGCCTCTACCGACATTACTGATGTGGCCGCTTACATTGAAGAAACGGCTCGTTCCGTTGCCAAATTGAATGAAAGCTCGGCTCAGGTAACAGGGTTTGTGAACAGTATCCGTGATATTGCTGAACAAACCAATTTACTGGCTCTTAATGCGTCTATTGAAGCGGCTCGTGCTGGCGAGAGTGGTCGAGGTTTTGCGGTGGTGGCGGATGAAGTTCGTAATCTTGCCAATAATACCGCGCAAGTGACCAGCTCAATTGACACCATCATCACGCAAATTAGTTCGCTATCCACACAAATATCCACGGAAATGTCGCAAGGACAAGAGAAAATGCGCTTGGGTGTGAAGCAGATAGAAGACGTGGTGATACCACTCAGCCAACTTGAAGTCGATGCTAATATGGCCAAGCAACGTTTACAAGGTCTGGTGGAGTTAGTTGCTAAGCAAGCGCAAGAAGCGACCGGCATTGCACAGCATGTGGAGCAGATAGTCAGAGTGTCGGCGAACAACGATGCAACGTCGAATAAGCTAGGGGCATTAACCGATGACTTATCCGGTGCGGCGGAACAAACCTATGAGGTGACATCGAGCTTTGTGATTCAGAATTAAATTAACATCAAGTGCCATTTTATTGACCTAGATGCCCATTTTTTACACAGTTTAACTGTCTTTGTAATAGAATTCTTGTATAACTGTAGAGTTTTTCTATTGTTATAGATGACAATGAAATTGAGAATGTTTTAACCACTCTTGTGGGCGTCTAATGCAGAAGGTATCTGGGTCTATGAATAGATTTCAACAGCAAATTTTTGGCACGCTGGGTGCCATTATCGTGGTCATTGTTGGCTTGTTTACGGCGATTAACTACGTGTCGTTTCGGGGCGAGTCCGTAACCTTAAACAAGGCCATATTAAAGGCGCAGAACGAAACCATTGCCGCCGAGCTTACCGCTCGTATTAAAGGTTATCAAAAAATGCTGACCTCGATCGATCTCAATTACGATGAAATAGAGGGCGATCAACTATCTGCACATGCACTATCTCAATTGGAAGCCCTGACTCGTTCCCAACAAGGTATTACAGACTCTATCGCCATTTTGAACAAAGAAGGTGAGTTATACGGTGGGCCTGAAGGGAAAAAATTCAATTTTAATGCGAAAGAACTCAATCGTTCTTTTTACAACGCAATATTTCGTGATGGTAAGAGTGAATTTGTTTCCAAGCCTTTTAAATCACAGTTAACAGGCAACGAAATCGTGGCAATGACACAAAAAGTAAACGACAGTTTTGCCGTTGTCTCGACCATATTGCTAAGCGCAGTATTGGAACAGTATGCCGAGCGCGATGGTATGTATTTATACACGTCAGATGGGACCTTATTGGTGTCGCCTAACCCTAACGATGTTGGTAAGAACCTGTTTGAATTACGCCCATACTACAAGGGTTTAAATAAAGATAACCGCGAACTGAATTACACCATATTTGTTAAAAGCTTTGGACGTGACGTGTCTTTGACTGGATTCTGGGGCGAGCTGGATACGGTGGGGTGGCAGTTCGTCGTGTTGGCTGAAGACGATAATATTTACGCGGCAGCCAATAAGCAGCTGATCTTTGCGTTGGTGCTAGGGGTGATCAGCACGTTGCTTGCCTTGGGTATTTTGTACGTGGTGATCAACAAACTGGTGCTCAGACCTGTGGGCGGCACACCGGAAGAAATTGCCGAGTTAATTGAAGTGATGGCGAAAGGGGATCTGACTCAGCGTTTCGACAAAACAGGTAAAGAAACGGGCATTTATCAGTCTTTTGTAGATTTGTCTGAACAGCTGTCTAACTTAATTAAAACCTCTCATGGTATTTCAGAAAACGTTGCCGCGGCCTCGTTGCAACTGAATTCAGTGATGGAAGGAACACAATCCAACGCACAGCAAGAACTGTCCCAAATTGAGCAAATCACATCCTCGTTAAAAGAACTCAACTCGGCTTCACAAGAAGTCAGCGAAAAAGCCGTTGTTGCGGAAGATGAGGCGAAACGCGCACAAGAAAATGCCGCCAGTGGTAAGCTGACTCTAGACAGAAACATTGAATTAACGGACCGCATTAACGCTTCTTTCTCAGAGACGGCACAGATTGTTGACGAATTACGTCAATTTGCTATTGAGATCGGCACTGTGACGGAAGTCATTAGCGGTATTTCTGAGCAAACAAATTTGTTGGCATTGAATGCGGCCATTGAAGCGGCACGTGCGGGTGAGCAAGGTCGAGGCTTTGCTGTGGTGGCTGACGAAGTACGTAATCTGGCGTCGAAAACTCAAGAGTCGACGGTGAACATTCAAGAGATCATCGAAAAACTGCAGTCGCAATCAGAGCGTGCTAATAACAACATGGGCAGCAATGTCGAACTGATTCAAGAGTCTGTTAGCTTAGCAACGCAAGTGAAAGAATCGTTTGAGGACATTTCTCATGCGGTACAGTCTATTTCAGACGTGAACACCTTAGTCGCAGCGGCGTCTCATGAACAATTAAGTGTGACCGAGGACATTGCTCGTATTACGGATCAGACTTATCAGTCTGTGAGTCAGAACATGACTTCCATTAACGAGACTCTACAAGCCTCTCATGAGTTGTCCGAACTTGCTGAATCCCAAAAACGTTCATTGTCCTATTTTAAAGTGTAGTCAATGATATAAGCTCGATTTACGCGGGCACCTTGTTTCGATAAAGCCTCTCTAGTGGTTTGATTAGAGAGGCTTTTTTTAATTAACGGAAAGGCAAACGGTAAGACCCGGATGGTTATTTTCGAGGGTTAACTCACCATTATGTAGCGTGGTAATCGCCTTTACTAATGTCAATCCAAGTCCATGACCAAATACCTCTTTTTTATGCGTGAGTCGCTTAAATCGTTTGGTGACCGTCTGCTTGTCTGCGTCCCTAATCCCTTTGCCTTGATCACTTACTGAAATGAGTGTTTTGTTAGGCGTAGATTTGATGCCTAAGGTGATTGTTTGGCTTTCAGGGGCATACTTGATGGCGTTGTCGATTAAGTTGCTAATGGCTTGAAAGATTAAGATCTTATCCGCGTAAAAGTAGTGTTTTTTACTGGCGCTCAATTTGAGCTGAATGTTATAAAGTTCGGCTAAAGGCTGATAATACTCATAAGCTTCATACAAAATATCGTAAGCATTGATTTTGTTTTTTTGGTGACTAACCTGACCCGTCTCCACTTCGGATAGCCGCATAATCGAACGAAATAGTTGTTGGATTTGTTCGGTTTCTTTGATGGCATTTTCTAGTTCGGTAAGTTCTTTATCCGTTAATGACTCGGATACATTGATGAGTTTGTGTTGCAAACGTGTCAGTGGCGTTTTTAATTCATGTGCCACATGACTGGTGATGGTTCTTACCTCCTCCATGAGCGTTTGAGTGCGTCCCAGTACTAGATTTATCTCTCTGGCAAGCTGTCCAAACTCATCGCCATTATTTCGGTAGTTTACTCTGACATCATGTTTGCCTTGCGCATATTGTGTTAATACCTCAATGATATGGTTTACTCGAAATAAGTTATGAAGGCTAAAAGGAAAACTAATCAGTAGTATCATCAACTGAATAGCCAGCAAACCTGCGCCCGTCATAAGAGGAATGATTCGAGTTTGCTGTATCATGGGTTGAATGTCATAAGCATTAAAATACAGTCCGCCATCGGTCAATGGGACAAGTAATCCAAACAGCTCATGATCCAGGGTTTTTAGCGATAACACGGTTGGTGCGACGGAACGCTTTTGTTGTAAAACATCGATCTGTTGTCGATGGATTAAATGCTGTGGACCGTAAAGGATGTTGCCATTCGGGTTGATAATAAAAATGAAGTGATCTTTTCTATGATCTATTGGAGATTCAATTCTAAGCTGATGGGCAAGTTGTGTTGAATGATTAAATAACCCTTTTAATGCTTGGTTTTCTAAGTTTTCAAAGATCATCCCCCGTACATGGCTTTTCATGATGCGATTCAGCACATTATCACAAATGATAATGGCCGCAGAGGAGATCAGCAGGCAGATAAAAGCAATAGTAGCCGCTTGCCGAAAACTACTACTGTGAAGCAGTGGCTTGATCTGCATGGCTTAGCCTAAAGCATAACCAACTGAGCGAATGGTTCGAATAATAGGCATGGTAGAACTGGCATCCAGTTTGTTTCTGAGTTTTGATAGATGAACATCGAGCACATTTGTTTGCGGGTCGAACTGGTACCCCCATGCTTTTTCGAGCAACATACTGCGTGTCACAGTTTGCCCTGGGTGTTCTGCTAATACATAGAGAAGTTTGAATTCTTTATTCGTCAAATCAATTCGCTGCCCTGAACGTGTGACTTCATGACGTTCAAGGTTAATGATCATGTCTTTAATTCTAATAAAGTTAGTGGATGTGACTTGCTTGGTTCTGCAATTCAAGCGCTCGAGGCGAAGTAGTAATTCAGTAAAGTCAAAAGGCTTTCCAAGATAATCATCTGCGCCAGCTCTTAAGCCTTCAATTCTGTCCGAGGTTTGATCATTGGCTGACAGAATTAGCACGGGAGGATGCGGCCGATCCTTGATTAAACCTAAAAGCTGTATGCCATCTATTTTGGGGATAACACGGTCTAATAAAATGACGTCAAAAACTTCTTCGTTAATGAGTTTAAGAGCGTCTTCACCATTATCGACCCACTTGTAAGAATGTCCTGAACCGTGCAACTTACTACTGATCCAATGGCTTACGGAGGCGTCATCTTCAACGATTAGAATACGCATGTTCATAACCTCTTAACAGACTAAAAAAGACAAAGATCCGTACGCATACTATACTTTATGATAATGATTATCAATATCGTCAATTTGATGTATTATCTTGTTCATTGAGGTTTCATCATAGCAACCTGATGCCTTGAAGGACTATTGTAAAGATATTAAGCATTCTTAATGTTCTTTTGGTTGATCGTTAATCATATCTAATGATTAATATAATTTTTGCTGAGGGCGTATGGTTTGCCTTTCTATCTTGTTAAAAAAATAAAGCGATTATTTTCATTTGAGATATTACTTTTATTACCTGTATTTATATTCGTGGTGATGATGTCTATTGAGATTTTTCGCTTCTTTATCTTTTATTTTTTAATTGATTTTTCAGTGGGAAGCCTTATTGATCATTCTCAAGATCGTATTATTTCTAATCAAGCTTATGCAGCTGAAGATATAAGGGAAGAAATAGTAAAAAATTCATTTGGAATAATTCGTGCTAAAGACTTAGAAATAGAGATCCAAAGTCTCTACGATCTAAATAGTGAAATACAGGGAAGTGACGATTATTACTCTATTCCAGTGATAAACTGCAATATCATTTTTACTGAAGAGTTCATCACCCCCTTACCGATACTTTTTGGCTTAGGACGTTCTTTTCAGCATGAATATCGTCATATTTTTGGTGAGGTTTTAGGTGGTATATAACTAAAATACATTGTTTTATATGAATATATATTTTAAAAGAAGTAAAACCATTATGTATCAAATTATCGCCGTAATCAGTTTAGGTTTGGCGATTTTTGGCGTGATTACGCCAGGTTTTCCGGCAACCGAGTTTGTTTTGTTATGTGCTTGGTCTTCTGCAAAAGGATCGCCTAAAATTCATACTTTCTTACACACCAACCGTTTAACGGGGCCTGTTTTATACAACTGGAAGCACGGTAAAGTGATTTCATTTAATAATAAAATCATTTCATCGATCAGTATGTTGTTATGCGTTGTTTTTTTATTGTACAGCGAACTTAATGAACATCTGGTTATTTTGGCTTTGTTTGGTATCTGTATTAGTTTTATTTTAGTTTGGTCTCGGCCAAGTCGAATTAACATAGATGAAGAATTATGAGTTTTTCTTAATATAAAGATCATAGCTTTTTTAGTGTGGCGTTTTTATGATTTGGGAACGTTCAAACACGAAAGAGGTGTGAAATGGAAACCCTTCAAGATAAAGCGGAAACGCTAAGCTTTGCCAAAAAACTGAAATATTCAACCAGAACCAATCATGACAGCGTTGATCAACTTGTGATGCAATCAGAACCTTTTTTGAACAACGAGAATTACGCAAAATTTCTGCGTTTACAGCACATCTTCCACTTAAGCGTTGCGCCTTTGTATCAGAATGACGATTTGCAAGAATGGTTTCCAGGTCTAGCGGATTTACCTAGGTTGTCGGCGGTGGAGTCTGACCTAAATGATCTGCAATTAGAGCCGAATGTTTCGCCGGATCAAGTTGCAACAGTCCCTAATCTATTTCAAGCGATTGGTTGGTTGTATTGTGCTGAAGGCTCCAATATTGGCGCTTCGTTTTTATACAAGGAAACCCAGAAACTCAATTTTGATGCGCAGTATGGTGCCAAACACTTAGCGGCGCATCCTGAAGGGCGAGCACCGCATTGGCGAAAGTTTGTCGCTCAACTTGATGCTTTGAGCCTAACCGAAGAGCAAGAGATGGAAGCCGTTAAGGGAGCGACGGACGCTTTTGCATTCTACAAGCAAACGTTAAAAAGCTTAGCTTAATGATGGACGTCTCAGCTGATCAAGTGAAAACTTCCCTGCCCCTTGGCGCATCAACAACAGACTGATGGCGAGCCAAGTACCATGTGTGGCATAAGCATCTGGGTACACAAAGAGTTGAATCACTAAGGTCATCAGTGCCAATCCGAGTGCCGCATAACGGGTAAATAAGCCGATCAACACCAGCACCGCGAGTAGGTGTTCTGCAAGGGTGGCTGTCATTGCCGCAAACACCGGTGGCAATAGTGGTAAAGCGTATTCATGTTCAAACAAGAAGTAGGTTGTGTCGGTAATCTGCGGCCATCCGAGTTGAAATTGCATGGTGATGAAGTTGATGGCAAAACCATCAATTTTTGTTTGGGCCGACAACCAGAAGATTGCCGCCAAGGAGAAGCGGGCGATGAGTAGAATCAGAGATTCTGGAATCATCTTTAACGTGGTCTCAATCATGTTAAATAATCTCGATAGCATAGTGTTGTCTCTCTTAGTCAGGCTGCAGAGCAATATTACGAATGAGCTTCCATTCAATGAGTTTGGCAAGGCTGCCACCAAGATCAAAACCTTCTGATTCAGGGACCGCGTTTGCTAAGGTTACGCCTTCTTGCAAGGCCTTGATAAAACAGGCTTGATCAAATGAGATGACACTCAGTCTAGCGTATAGAAAGCTTTTGTGGAGAAGTATGTACTCACTTTCATTAATATTGATGTGATTACTTGAGACATCTCGTTGATTCGCAAGTATTAAAGAACCAACCGCGAATGGGGCATGCAAAAGCTGACAGTTTGGTGTGAGCTCAAGCACGAGTTGGCTTGGGTCTTGTGTCTTTTCAAAGGTTGTCGAAATCGATTGGTGATCTAATGTTTCGACCTCGGCCGCATGGGTGAGTTGCAGTAATTGGTATTCTAAGCTGGCTACGTCTGGTAGAAAACCAACACTTTGAGCTGGCTCAAAGTGCCTAATGAAATCTGAAAAGTTCGCACCATACTCGCTGATAATCGGCGATGTCGGGGGGTGCTGAAGTAAGAACTCTCGTGCCATGGCGCGAAAAAAAGTCTCGCCAACGAGCTTTTGCGTGATGGGGAAAATATCCGCCAAGGCATCTTGCAAGGATACGACGAGGTTATTTTGATAGACTTGAAAGCGCACGGCGTTTTCCACCGTGTCACCTTCGAGTTTAGGGTGAAGATGGCTCTGATCCTGTGATAGTAAGGCTTGGATAAAGTCATTATGCATCTACCGACCCTCCTTGTTTAACCGCTCGTCGAATGCGATCCGCAAATTCTGCTTCAGCGATCAATTCCACCAACTCGGGTAAATTACCGTCTCGTTCGATTAGGGTTGGGCAATCGCCGAGTCGTTGTAAGGTATATTGATACAAGGACCAAACGTCTTGGCTAACCGCGTCATCATGGCTGTCTATTTTTAAAGGGACGATAGGGTTGTCATCTAATGTATGACCAGCCAAATGAATTTGCTTCACGGCTTCTAACGGAAAACCCTCAAGATACTCAATGGCTTGGCGGCCTTGGTTAAAACAGGATACTTCAACATTGTTAATATCCAGCAATAGATCACAGCCAGTACGTTTTACCATTTCTCTAATGAAATCCGTTTCGCTGAAGTCGTTGTCTGCAAACGCCAAATAAGTCGATGGATTTTCCATTAAAATCGGTCGCTTCATCCGGGTCTGAACTTGATCTATGTGCTGACACACCCGATCTAGACTGTCTTTGTTATAACGAATGGGTAATAAATCGTTATAAAAGTGATGGTCATGAGTCGACCAAGCTAGGTGTTCAGAAAAATAAGCCGGTTGAATCTCCTCAACGAGCTGTGCGACTTTATTCAGATGCTCAATATCGAGGGGATTTTCACCACCAATCGACAAACCAACGCCGTGGATTGTCATGTCGTATTCTTGGCGAATTTGGCGGAGAAAATAGGCAGCAGGGCCACCTTGGCTAAGGTAGTTTTCTGCATGTATTTCAAAAAATCCTATGGCTGGTCGGTGCTCTAAAATCGTCTGATAATAGACCGGCTTGAGACTGACGCCAGAATGAGACGCAAAACAAGAAGCTGAACATGGCGCTTCTTGCTTTGCTTGAGTCTCGTTTAACAAAGAATTGGTCATCATCAGTCGCGTCGTTTAAAACGCTTTCAATTGACCATGGCCTGTTGGAGAGGTTTTTGATTCCATATCATTACAAGTGCCTGCTGGAACTAGTTTCCAGGCATTTGATTGGTAATCTGTTTTTGAAGTACCTGCACAAGATGTTCCTGGACCTGCTGCACAGTCATTCTGACCTGCTAATGCCACGCCGTAGCATTTTTCTTTGCTAGCCGCCTGAGCTGGCATCGCTACAGCAGATAACGCAATGGCAGTACCTAGAGCAACGGATAAAGTAGCGGTTGAATTTTTCATTGTTAAAGCCTCATTGTTAGTGATTCGAAAGACACATGTCCTTTTGGTTACAGTGATTTGACGTAGACGGCTTTAAACTTCTTACAGTCAATTCACAAAATTATTCTTTTTCGTCAGTTTGATCGCCTTTTGAGTATTGTTTGGCAAGGCTACGAATGTCTTCCATCTGCCTGCCAAACTGTTTGCAAGATGAACACATAGCAGTATGAACTCCTAGCATGACTTTTTCTTTCGTGTCTAAGGGGCGGTCGAGCTTTTCCGACAAAAGTTGTGTTGCCTCTTTGCAATTCATCATGATCCAGACTCCTTTGCCTGATACCAGTTATCTTCTAAACACTCACGTAAGCGTAAACGGGCACGGTATAAGGTGACATTGAGACTAGAGACACTGATGTCTTCGTTGTGACAAATTTCTGGCGTTGCCATTTCTAAGAATTCGCGCATCATAAAAAATCGACCGTACTTTTCTGGCAAAGCCGTTAGACAAGCATCAAATACTCGCCAAAAATGCTCGTTTTCCACGCCATGATCAGGGTCATCCCATTTCTGTGGACGCTCACTTTTCTGCCAGTGACCGTTTTCTTTGAATAAATGATCCATCAGCGCATCACCATGCAAATTTGGCCCATTTTCAAGCTGGCTGGCGACCGTGGTACGCTTTTCTTTACGCAACAAATCAATGAGTTTGTTTTTTAGAATAGAAAATACCCAGGTTTTCAACGCGGCCTGACGACCAAATTTGTCGATATTTTGATACGCAGATAACATAGCTTCTTGCACTGCGTCCTCTGCTAACTGCGCATCTTGAACCTGTAACGTAGCGAATTTCACCATCTGGCTACGTAGTTCTTCCATGAACTCAGGGTCATAAAATAAGGCCGCACTTGGCGTCTCTGATGCACTTAATGAAGGGTTTGCCTCAATCATTTCAACCTCTTTACCGTAGCTATTAGACGTAATGGGTTCAACTTTCTTACAAGGTTAGCGGATTGATTAATCGACTCATTCCGCTGCTTGTTGTTCCGCCTCAGCCAGGTATTCGTCTTTTAATTTAACGTAGTTTAGGCCAGCGTATTGAAAGTACTCGATTTCTTTGACCTTAAGAGGACGGATTTGTTTCACCGGTGAGCCCATATACATAAATCCTGACTCCAAGACCTTCCCCGGCGGTACTAGAGAACCTGCGCCAATAATGACTTCATCTTCAATAATCGCGCCATCAAGAATCGTGGTGCCCATGCCAACTAAGACTCGGCTGCCAATGGTACAGCCATGTAACATTGCCATATGACCGACAGTGACGTCATCGCCAATGGTCAATGGATGACCTTCGGGTTTATAGGTGCTGGCGTGGGTGATATGCAGGCATGAGTTGTCCTGAATACTAGTGCGTTTGCCAATGCGAATGCGGTGCATATCACCTCGGATAGCCACCAAAGGCCAAACTGAGCTGTCATCGCCAATAATCACATCACCAATCACCACGGCGTTGTCATCAACCCAAACTCGCTCACCTAATTGTGGTGTATTGCCACGAAAAGATTTCATCACCATTTGCACACTCCTACGTACATAACCTGCATAATCAAGGTAACTATTAAGGCAATAGTCTCTCATGCATTGAAAAAAGCAAAAGACTACCTATCTTATTAAGCATTAGTTTTATTTGTACCTTATCGCTGAAAGAGGATGTGCTCCCTCAGTCGAAGGCCTAATTACATTGTCAAAAGGATACCATGATATGTCTCAATCCGTGTGGGATGCGACGAGTTTACCCAATTTCTCCAGCGTGGAAGTGTCTCGTATAGAAACCGATCTAGACGCGATTTTAGCGCGCAATAAAGAACAAATTGATGCTTGTGTAAAAGCGAACCAAAACCCTAGCTGGGAAAGCCTAGTATTGCCTTTGGATCAGCTGGACGACGATCTGAGTAATTTTTGGTCGCCGATCAGTCATTTGAATGCGGTGCAAAATACCCCAGAACTGCGCGCGGCTTATAATGCCTGCCTACCTAAATTAACTCAGTACTACACAGAATTGGGTCAAAACAAAGCGCTTTATCAAGCTTATAAATCCTTAGCAGAAAGCTCTGAAGCGGCGGATTTATCGGTGGCTCAACAAGAGACGTTAAAACAAGCTGTGCGAGATTTTGAGCTGTCAGGTGTGGGGCTAGAAGGCGAAGCGAAGCAGCGCTATGGTGAAATCAGCCAGCGTTTGTCGGAACTGAGCAGTCAGTTCAGTGAAAACGTATTAGATGCTACGCAAGCTTGGAGTAAGTTGATTACTGACGAAGCTGAATTAGCCGGACTACCGGAGTCGGCCTTAGCGCAAGCCAAACAAATGGCACAGGCAAAAGAGCAAGAAGGCTGGTTGTTTACCTTGGACTTCCCTTCTTACTTACCTGTGATGAGTTATTCAGACAATGCGGCTTTGCGCGAGGAAATGTACCGAGCTTTTGCCACTCGTGCGTCGGACCAAGCGGATTCAAGCTTTGATAACGCGCCCTTGATCGATGAGATTTTAGCTCTGCGTCATGAAATGGCAGAAATCTTAGGCTTTGAAAATCACGCAGAATTGTCGGTTGCCACTAAGATGGCAGACAATGGTCAACAAGTAATCGACTTCTTGGAAGACTTGGCCGAAAAGTCTAAACCTGCTGCAGAGCAAGATTTGGCTAACCTACAAGCTTTTGCTAAAGAAGAGAATGGCGTAGCGACGTTAAACGCTTGGGACATGATGTATTACGCAGAAAAGCTGCGTCAGCATAAGTACAGCATTTCCCAAGAAGCATTGCGCCCTTACTTCCCAATGAACAAAGTTTTGTCTGGATTGTTTCACGTGGCACAAACTTTATTCGCGGTAGACATTCGTGAAGAGCAAGAATTTGACCGTTATCACCAAGACGTCAAGCTGTTTACTATTAGCAAAGAAGGTACAGACATAGCGCGCTTTTATCTAGACCCGTATGCCCGTGAAGGCAAACGTGGTGGCGCTTGGATGGACGCCTGTCGTACTCGTCGTCGCTTGAGTGACGCGCGTTTGCAATTGCCGGTTGCCTACTTGGTGTGTAACTTTACGCCACCAATCGGTGAACAAGCGGCGTTATTAACTCATGATGAGGTGACCACCTTATTCCATGAATTTGGTCACGGTTTGCACCACATGCTGACCCAAGTCGAAGAATCGGCCGTATCAGGTATTAATGGCGTGGCTTGGGATGCGGTAGAGCTTCCTAGTCAGTTCATGGAAAACTGGTGTTATGAACCAGAAGCACTGGCTTATATTGCTGGTCATCACGAAACTGGCGAGCCTTTACCTCAGGATTTGTTGGATAAAATGTTAGCGGCGAAAAACTTCCAATCGGCCATGCAAATGGTGCGTCAGTTGGAGTTTTCATTGTTTGATTTCAAATTACACAAAGAGTATCAGGCAGGTGTATCGGTTCAGTCGGTATTGGATCAAGTTCGTAATGACGTAGCGGTTGTTATTCCTCCAGAATTTAATCGTTTCCAAAATGGTTTTTCGCATATCTTCGCAGGTGGTTACGCGGCAGGCTACTACAGCTACAAGTGGGCTGAAGTCTTGTCAGCGGATGCGTTTTCAAAATTTGAGGAAGATGGCATCTTTAACCAAGATACGGGCGCGCACTTCCGTGATACCATATTGGCAAATGGTGGCTCACGACCAGCAGCGGAATTATTTGCCGCTTTCCGTGGTCGTGAACCAAGCACAGAGGCTTTGCTAAGACACAGTGGTATCGCCGTGTAATCTTAAAACAAGGCAGCATTAAGTCGCCTTAGTGTTCACTTCGGCGGCTTTGATGAGGAATCAAAATGACAGTAAAACGCTTTATTGCTGGCGCGGTTTGCCCTCGTTGCAATGAGATGGACAAGATCCGCGCTTGGCGTGATGATGATGCAGAGAAGCAGCACAGAGAATGTGTGGCTTGTGGCTATCAAGATGAGCAGTCGACCAATGTACAGGCGCAAGCCCCTGAATTGGCAACTCGCGTTAATCAACCTCACGCCAGTGCGCCACAAGCGGAAGAAATGGTGATTAATTTCATACCTAATCCGGGTGACACCAAACACTAATCAGCGCGGCAGTACACAAAAAATGGACTCTAATGAGTCCATTTTTTATGGGGTATTGTCAGCATAACCACTGCCGATGGCGCTAAAGGGCAGTTTTAGTCCAAGCTCAGGCACTTGCTGACCAATCCATGCTGGAAAGGTATTGCTGTTTGGTCCAGGAAACACCTTGTATTCATTTTTCCAAGGGTAGGCATTCACGGCTTGCGCTATTTGTGGAATAAGCGTTTGAGCTTGTTCACCTTGTATGGATAAGAGTTTTTCTGGTTTGGCACCAAACCAGTAACGGTCCGGTGTCGGCGTTTGGTATTCAGTGAGCGCAGGCAAACCACGATTGAGTCGCCAACCAACCACTTCGTATACCTTATAACGATCCGCATTTTGCTCTTTAGTGGCAATCCAAGTGTGCACAGCAAACCAACCTCGCCAACTGTATGCATCGGCAGCATAGACTTCTATAACAGCGTCTTTTTGCACTTCAGGAGAAGGCGCAATGCCAGCAGGCTCTCGACTTGCCGTACGCCATCCGTCGCTAGAGCAGGCACTGACTAAACTGGCAAGCAGTAATAAGCCTAATCGCTTCATCATAATGATCTCCTTAGTATGCGTTTGTTGTTACTGGAAATAGAGTCTTTCATTTGAAAAGAGTTCCATAAAACTCTATTAATGGGTGCTATTAGTATCAAAAATAAAAACGCCGACTCATTGGTCGGCGTTGCGTCACATTCGTTTCACTATAAAATGTTGTTATTACGTATGAGGTAAATAATTAGTTCATCTCAGTAATGAAGTCTTGCTTGGCGCGACGTACTTTTTTCAAATCTTTAAGCCAATCACCTTCGTCTGCACGGTAACCTAAAGGTAACAAGATCACAGAACGCAAACCGCGTTCTGACAGACCAAGAATTTCGTCAACCTTAGCTGGGTCAAACCCTTCCATTGGTGTACTGTCGACACCTTCTTCTGCGGCAGCGATTAAAGCAGTACCTAGGCCAATATAAGCTTGGCGTGCAGCATGTTGGTAATTGGTTTCTGCATCACGTGGTGGGTAAGTGCTCAATAGCATTTGACGGTAGTTTTCCCAACCTTCATTGGTAAAGCCGCGTTCGTCGTTTACTAGGTCAAACATGGTATTAATTCGTTCTTCGGTGTAATTGTCCCATGCAGCGAATACCAACAAGTGAGAACCGTCGGTAATCTGAGCTTGATTCCAAGCATGTGGCACAATTTGCTCACGTAATGCTTTGTTCGTAACCACAATGACTTCATAAGGTTGAAGCCCACTTGATGTGGCAGTAAGACGAACCGCTTCCAGAATACGATCTACTTTTTCCTGCTCTACTTCCTTGTTTGGGTTCATTTTTTTGGTGGCATAACGCCAGTTCAATTTCTCTAGCAAATCTGACATGAGGGGTCCTTAATGGAAATGTTATTGATTCTCTCAATATGGGTCTTCTCTAGAAGGAGTTCAATATGTTCTTTATGGACAAAGTGAGGAAGTCACAAATAGGCTAAAGCGGATGCTGTGGCATTTCTTGTCATTGCTCAATTTTTATGACAAAACGCCCTAAAATGGTTCATTTTATCGTCACGATACAGTAAGGTGCCCACTTCAAAAATTCAGTGGACCCCCCTCAGATGATATTTGATGTATTTTCAACGCTGGCAAAGCGTTTCTTTAGTGGTAATTTGGTGCTGCAAATTGCGGTAGGCATAGTGTGCGGTGTGTTGGTTGGACAGTTTGCTCCTGACCTGGCTCTTTCAAGCCAATTATTGGGTGACTTTTTTGTCAAAGCCCTAAAAGCCATTGCACCGATTCTGGTGTTTATCTTAGTGATGGCCGCCATTGCGAACCATAAACAGTCACAACATACCCATATTCGCCCTGTATTATTTTTATATGTGCTGGGCACGTTTGTCGCTTCGTTGACTGCCGTCGCTTTCAGTTTTTTATTCCCAACTCAGCTGGTGCTTTCTGCATCCGACATGAGCCGTGCGGCTCCCCAAGGTTTGGGTGAGGTATTACAAACCTTGGTCTTCAATGTTGTGGACAACCCAATCAATGCGTTGCTGCAAGGAAACTATGTGGGGATTTTGGCTTGGGCGATTGGCTTAGGCTTCGGATTACGCCATGCCTCAGAGTCGAGTAAACAATTTCTACAGGAATTAGCCGACAGCGTGACTAAGTTAGTGAATGTCATTATCCGCTTAGCACCATTTGGTATTTTTGGTCTGGTTGCCAATACCATTGCCGAAACGGGCTTTGATGCTTTGTTGGGTTACAGTCATTTATTGACCGTGTTGATCGGTGCGATGCTATTCATTGCTTTGGTCACCAATCCATTATTGGTGTTTTGGAAACTTCGCCGCAACCCTTACCCATTAGTCTTTAAGTGCTTAAAAGAGAGTGGTCTTACGGCATTTTTCACACGCAGTTCCGCTGCTAATATTCCTGTGAATATGTCGCTTTGTAAGCGTCTTGATTTGGATGAAGACACCTATTCTGTCTCGATTCCTCTTGGTGCGACCATCAACATGGCCGGTGCGGCCATTACGATTACCGTATTGACCTTAGCGGCCGTTAATACCTTGGCGATTCCAGTGGATTTCGGTACGGCATTCTTGCTTAGTATTATTGCCGCGGTTTCTGCATGTGGTGCGTCTGGTGTTGCGGGCGGTTCTTTATTACTGATTCCGCTAGCTTGTAGCTTGTTTAACATTTCAAATGAAGTGGCTATGCAAGTGGTATCGGTGGGTTTTGTTATTGGTGTATTACAAGATTCGGCGGAAACCGCATTGAACAGTTCAACCGATGCTTTGTTCACGGCGGCAGCGTGTTTGTCGGAAGATAAAGCGTAAATTCTCAGGATGTTGACGAAGGGAGCATCTGCTCCCTTTTTTTGTGTTGTAGGATGTGCTCTGCTTAGTCTTTAATCGATGACGATTTACCATTCTCAGGAGAGCCATTTGCCCAATACGTTTCGATCCCTTGCTAATCCTAATTATCGTCTTTGGTTCAGTGGCGCTGTTATTTCCAATATTGGCGGTTGGCTACAGCGCACGGCACAAGATTGGTTGGTGATCTCTGAGTTGTCTGATAAAAATGCCGCGGCGGTAGGTTTAGTGGTATTTCTGCAATTCGCACCACAAATCTTTTTATTGCCCATCACGGGCTGGACAGCTGATCGAGTGGATCGTCGAAAATTGCTGTTTGTGACGCAATCTCTAATGGCCATACTGGCTCTTATTCTTGGGGTATTAGTGCTTTCTGCACAGGTTGAATTATGGCAAGTATGTCTTTGTGCGCTTGGCTTAGGTTGTGTCGCGGCATTTGATGCTCCAGCAAGACACGCTTTTGTTTCCGATATTGTCAGTGAAAAAGAATTGTCTAATGCGGTTGGGCTAAACGCGGTTTCTTTCAATAGTGCGCGTTTAGTTGGTCCTGCTGTGGCGGGGATTTTGATCGCGCTGGTGGGCAGCGGTTGGGTTTTCATGATCAATGTCGTGTCATTTTTACCCTTATTAACCGCTTTGTATTTATTGAAGCATCGTTTGCCAAAAGTTGAGGCTGAGCACGCACCTTCAGGCCCAGATTTAGCAAAATTTTTAGATGGTTTTCGATACATTTGGCAACACCGAGAAATGACGGTAATTTGCCTAATGTCGTTTTTAATCTGTTGTTTTGGAATGAACTTTCCTGTGTATTTATCATCTATGACGGTGCATGTGTTTGAAGGTCAGGCTGACCAATATGGTTTTCTTGTGTCCATGATGGCGATTGGGTCCATTACGGGAGCTATCGTCACCGCGAGCCGTAAATCTTCCCCCTCGTTTCACTTTATGATTTATGTCGCAGGCTTTTATGCCGTCAGTTGTTTTGCGGTTGCGTTGAGTCCAAGCTTTTGGTTGTTTGCCATGATGTTGATCGCACTGGGGTTGGGTACTCAATTATTTACCACTTCTACCGCCTCCTACATGCAATTGGCAACGGAGAAAGCATATCGTGGTCGTGTCATGGCGGTGGTGTTAGCCATTGCAATTGGTGGTACTGCGTTAGGTGCGCCGATTGTTGGTTTTATTGCGGATCATTACGGTGCGAGAGCGTCGATTTTATTGTGTGGCTTTTCAGGGACTTTAGCGACCCTGTTAGGTTTTTGGTTTTTTCACCGTCAACAACGCATTAAAAACATTGAATAATGGCGAAACAAAGACTTTCGCCTATGCTAAGGAAAGCCTTTTATTTAACTGATTCATCGTCAACGGAGACGCATATGTCGCAACATCTTGTATTGAGTTTTATTGGAGAAGATAAGCCGGGTATCGTTGAGTGTTTATCGGATGTGATTGCTCGTCACCAAGGCAATTGGTTAGAAAGTCGTATGGCGCATCTGGCGGACAAATTTGCTGGTATTTTGACGGTTTCGGTGCCTCCTGCTGAGCAACAAGGGTTAATCGAAGCTTTGCAAGGTTTGGTCAGTTTAGGGCTTCATGTGACGGTTGAAACCGCCGTTGAAAAAGTCGCAGAGGGCTCGACGTTATCCCTGTCTGTGGTGGGCAATGATCGAGCAGGCATTGTGAAAGAAGTATCACAAGTACTGCACTCATTGATGGTCAATGTGAAAGAGTTGACCACCAGTTGTGAGCCAGCACCAATGAGCTCCGAAATGCTGTTTAAGACTGATATGGTATTGTCTGTGCCAGCAAACTTGCCGTTAACAGAGCTAGAAGCCGCACTGGAAAACATCAGCAGCGACTTGATGGTGGAATTGTCTGTTAATCAGTTTGGTTAACCAAGTAGCCTGACTCACCATTAAAGGGACTCAATTTCCTGTAAACACCAATCAGCCCTGTCTAACACTGCTTGTCGCTGATCGGGTGTTTGCTTGTCCCAATTACCGTATATCATGCCAATGCGCGGGTTCTTACTTAGCCAGTCTCGATGTTTAACCATAAAGCGCCAATATAAGCTGTTCAGTGGACAGGCCTGTTCACCAGTCTTTTCCTTCACCTTGTAATGACACGAAGTGCAATAATCACTCATTTTATTCATGTAGCTACCACTTGCCGCGTAAGGCTTGGAAGCGATCCAGCCGCCGTCGGCAAATTGGCTCATACCACGCGTATTGGGTAATTCCACCCATTCGATGGCATCGATGTAAATACCCAAATACCAATCATCTACTTGCTGAGGTTCAATGCCGGTTAGCAGACAAAAATTGCCTGTCACCATGAGGCGTTGAATATGATGCGCATAAGCAAAGTCGAGGGATTGATGAATGGCTTGCGATAAACAATTCATCTTCGTCTCCCCGGTCCAAAAATACTCAGGTAAGTCTCGCTGAGCGTCGAGGGCATTTTGTTGGCGATAGTCCGGCATGTTTATCCAGTACATGCCGCGTACATACTCGCGCCAACCAAGGATCTGTCTAACAAAGCCTTCAATTTGCGCCAAGTCTATTTGAGGGTCTTGATGAAATTGGGATACAGCGGCTTGTATGACGGTCATGGGGTGAATTAATTTACTGTTGAGCGCGAAGGATAGGCGTGAATGATACAGGCTCCAAGCGTGTTCAGATTGGTCTGTCATGGCGTCTTGAAAGCGACCAAAATTGACTAACAGGTGTTGGCAAAAGTAATCCAGTAATTGATGGGCTTCACGACGGGTTACTGGCCAACTAAGGTGTGAGCCAATTTGTCCAAAACAAGGCACTTGGTGCTGGTGGAGGCGCGCAACAATATCATCTACAGGGTGCTGAAAGCACAATGGCTGTGGAATGTCGGCTAGGTCCTGTTTTTTCAGCTTGTTGCGGTTATTGGCATCATAGTTCCATTGTCCGCCTTCAGGCCCTTCTTCTGTCATCAAAACATCAAAGCGTTTACGCATTTTGCGATAGAAGTGTTCCATGCGCACACTGTGTTTGGCTTTGAAATGAGTTGGAATTTCTGCAAACGGCAATAAGAAGTGCTCAGTATCAAACCACTCTACCTGCAAGGAGGTAGTGCTTTGAAAGCCTTCTAATTGACTAAGTAAACGGTATTCATCCGGTCTTTGAAGCTGAATGGTTTGTGCACCAATTTTGTCTGCTTGTTGTGTTAGTAGTTCGGTCAGGCTAAGCCCTTTGGTATCGTCTAAGGTGAGATGGCAAACTTGATGACCGGCTTGTTGTAAAGCGTCAGCAAAGCCTTGCATGGCCAAAAAGAATGCCGTTACCTTTTGGATGTGATGTTTTACATAGTGGGCTTCAGAGTGCAATTCGGCAATGAGATACAGCACACCAGAGTCGGTTTGTTTAAACCAAGAATGGTTGGCGTTGAGCTGATCGCCCAATATCAAACGAAGGGTGTGAAATTGACTCATGAAGACCTCTTATTTTGAGTTTTGCTCTTGGTTTTACTATTAGGCGAACGAACATGAGTGGCTAATATTCGTTGTTTTTCTATGCGTACTTCAGGCAACTTTCGAAACCCCCAAAGGCGATCGCGAGCGGATTTAGCCGCTTCTTCTAAATTGAGTATAGGTTGCGGGTAGTCGCTGCCAAGTTGGCAGTCATAGAGGGTTTCTTCCATTGGGGACATTTGCCAAGGCGTGTGGATCAGTGGTGCAGGGACATTATGCAATTCAGGCACCCAGCGACGGATAAAGTCGCCCTCTGGATCTTGCTCTTGTGACTGTTTAACTGGGTTGTAAATGCGAATGGTATTGGTGCCCGTTACCGAGGCTTGCATCTGAAACTGCGGGTAGTGAATGCCGGGTTCAAAGTCGAGAAAGAGCTTAGCGAGCGGCTTCACGCCCATGCGCCAATCCAGATTCATATGATGGCACAGAAAGCTCACCAGCATGGCGCGCATACGAAAGTTGATGTAGCCCGTGGCATGTAAGGCGCGCATACAAGCATCGATCATGGGGTAACCGGTTTGGCCGAGATACCAGCGTTCAAAGTCAGGCCAGATTTGTTCGTCATTGCGATAGGGAAAAGCTTGATAAGCCTGATTGACGGGTTGATATTCCATGCGGCACTCACTTTCGAATTTTTGCATAAAGTGGCAATGCCAATGCAGTCTTGAGCTTAGGGCAATCAAGGTGCGTCGCCAGCCTTTGGTGTGCCAACGGGTTAAGAGGTCTTGATACACTTCTCGCAAACTGATGTTGCCCCATGCCAAATAGGGGGAAAGCCTAGTGCAGGCGGAACGGCTGGTTAGCGGGCTGGATAAGGAGCAATAATAATATTGTCCCCGCTCCTCATAGAAGCTGGTTAGGGTTTTCCAAGCAAGCGTGCTGCCGCCGGTTTGCATGCCTTTTTGACTGGTTTGCCAAGCGTCAGGAATATTAATGTTAGGGGAGGTTATCTGGTGCCAAGTGGCCTGTTCCAGTGCCGTTTCTGCGATAGGTTGACGCATAATTTGCTGCCAAGCCTTGTCCCAAGTATCCCGATTTTGTAAACCTCGAATCACCGCACCAGTGGGGAATTCATGCCAGCTTATTTGCGTCTGTTGGCACCAGGCTTTAAGGGCAAGATCACGTTCAAAGGTTAAGCCTAAGCCTATCTCTTCACTGCTGTATAACGCGTGAAATGGCGTGGTTTGGTGAAGGCTTTCTAAGGCTGGTAAGGCTTCTTGATAATCAATGAACAGCTGGGCTTTATAAGGCGTTAGTTGATCCTGCATGTCCATTAGGGACTGCCACACAAAACGCCAGTGACGCTCGTCATAATGTTCGTCAGCGACTAAGCTTGGCTCAAACACATAAAACAAAATGATCGGACGCTGGCTATTGATTGCCTGCTGCAAAGGCTCATGATCGGTTAAGCGTAAATCTCGCTTAAACCAAACCACGACCGGTGCTTGAGTTGAGTCCTGTGAAGTAACTTGAGTCACGAATCGCTAAGACGTTGGATAGAGAGGCCAATCTGCCGCATCGACAGAGTCCAGCTGGCGGTCAAACTCATCCCCTTGCCATTGGCGGATAAAAGCGCCATCTGGGTCGTATTGTTCGGTTTGCTTGTCGAGATTAAAGCGGCGGCCACCACGAGGGTCGGCACCGACACCTGCAATGTACTGCCAATTTCCCCAGTTTGAACCAACATCATAATCCACAAGCTGTTGTTCAAAATAAGCCGCACCATAACGCCAGTCCACACCCAATTCATAAATCAAACAACTGGCAACCAATTGACGACCACGATTACTCATGAAGCCCGTTTGATTGAGTTGCTTCATGCAAGCATTGACGATGGGATAAGGCGTATTGCCTTGGCACCATTTGCGGAAGCGCTCAGGGTAATAAGATAGTTTGGGAGCGTGTTTCGCCAAGCCATTGGGCATGAACAAATGTTTGCCATAGCAAGCGGCGTACCAATGAAAATATTCACGCCATAAAAGCTCAAAGAAAATCCAGTAGGTCGATTCGTTGGCGCCACGGTCTGCTTCATATTGGCGTAATGACGCCAAGATTTGTCTGGGTGAAAGGCTACCTTGTGCTAACCAAGCGGAAAATTTGGTGGAGTTTTCCCAGCCTGACAAGGCATTACGAACTTCTTTGTAATGCTTGGGTAAATCTGTGGTGAAGTAGTCGGTTAATTGTTGTTTCGCCGCTTCTTCGCCTCCAACAAAAGGCCCTTGTGAAGAGATGGATTGTGCTTGCCAAGGGGCGACTTGTGCCAGAGAAAAAGCCACGGCAGTAGGCAACTCTCGAACTTTAGGGATGGGCTCTGCAATGTCCATGGTTTCGACGATGCGACGGAATTTGGAAAAGCTACTAGGTAGATCTGCGACGGCGAAAGGAAATTGCCATGGTTCAAACAAGGTCTGGCCATGATCTATATGAAAATGTACATCAGAAAAGGTTTTAGCCAGCCGACGTAGGCTGGTTTGTTCGTTCCAACCAGCATCATGGTTCAAAAAGACGTGAGAAATAGGCAATTCGTTGAGTATCAATGTCAGGCTGTTTAAAGGATCCAATTGGCTGACATACAGCATTTGTCCTAAACCTTCCAATTCTTGTGCGAGATTGTCTAAGCCTTGCAATAAAAAGGTACGACGCTGTGCAGACATGCCTTGAGTCGCATAGCGTGTCGGGCGTTTGTATTCCGGTGCATCACAGAAAACACACACCAGTTGATCTACTTCTTGCGCGGCTCGCCATAACATTTTTTGGTCAGCACAACGTAAGTCATTACCGAACCATACCAATCCCATCTTCATCACACACCCTCACTTAGTGTCTTATTGCGATACGCAGCAAGGCGTTGTTTGGATCGCTTTTTAGGGGGAAGTGACACATAAAAAAGGAATTTTTACCGACAAATAAAAACCTTAGTAAAAATGGGGTTATAATGCGGCAAAATTTATTATGTCGAATGTAAGGTCGTAACCAATATGAGTCTGCCAAATTGCCCTAAATGTAATTCTGAGTATGTTTATGAAGATCAAGCCATGTTGATCTGTCCTGAGTGTGCTCATGAATGGAATCCGAATGAAGTGGAAGTAGACGAAGATGCTTTGATCATCAAAGACGCTTCCGGCAAGCAGTTGCAAGAAGGTGATAAGGTGACCTTGGCAAAAGATTTAAAAGTAAAAGGGTCATCACAAGTGCTTAAGATTGGTACTAAAGCCACGATCAAACGCTTGGTGGACGGCGATCACGATATTGACTGTAAAGTGGATGGCGCAGGCGACATGATGCTGAAGTCGCAGTTTGTGAAAAAGGCCTCTGCCTAGTCTCATCGAACATTAGCAGAGTAGACGGCTCTCGTTAGCTTTTAGAAAAATGAGCATAATTATGCTCATTTTTTGTTTCTGATGAATAAAATGAGTAATTATTTTCTCATTTATCTGATGTGGGCTATATTTTGAGCACAATATTGCGCATCGAGGGCTGAATGTGAAATCGACTTTAACAGACGAACAGAAACAGAATTTGCTCATTGATTTACTTAGGCAACACATACTGGGGGAGCTGACTCAGGGGCAGCTTCTAAAGTACCTTCGCAAACAGTTTCTGGGGATCTCCCAAAGTGAGTTTGCGGACAAAGTGGGGGTGAGTCGTCGCACCTTAACGGACATTGAGTTAGACAAAGGCAGTCCAGCACAAGCCGTGATTAATAAGGTATTTGAGCCCTTTGGGGTTAAATCCAGTTTGGCACCGATTGAACCCCATGTTGCTTGCTATTTGCTGGTGGGAAGTGGGCAAAGTTAGTAACTTACCGTGGCTTGCCTATAACCTTGTCTAGATGAATAAATGCGGCGAATTAAGGTGTCCCCTAAAATTTAGTCACGACAGTGACACCTGGTGCTGTGGCTGTGTCAATGGTGGTTAATGCTGTGATGGATTCTTCCAAACTAATGGTGCGACCTAAAAGTTTCTCCGGCGCCAGTTTGCCAGATAGCATCATGCTAAGCATGGCGTCATAGCGATACGCCTGCATACCGTGGCTGCCAATGATTTCTAATCCATCTGCGATGACTTTTGCCATCGGCATTGGTGGTGCTGCATGATCAGCCAGCAATAGACCAACTTGAATATGCTTGCCTAATTTACGTAAGCTGCGCACAGAATTGAACGCGGTAAGCGAATGGCCTAGTGCGTCCAGTGATACATGAGCTCCGCCTTTGGTGATCTCGACAATGGCTTCTACAACGTCTGCAACTTGGTTGGCATTGATAACAGCGACTGCGCCTAAAGAGCGAGCCAATTCCAGTTTGTCTTGGTCAATGTCCACCGCAATAACATTGGCGCCCAACGCATTGGCGATCATGATTGCAGATAAGCCAACGCCACCACAGCCATGTACTGCTAGCCATTGACCGGCACTGACTTTACCTTGATCCACTACGGCTCTAAAAGAGGTAACAAAGCGGCAACCAAGACTCGCTGCAGTAGCGAAATCTAAATACTCAGGTAAGGCCACTAGATTAACATCTGCGTGATCTACGGTAGTGTATTCGGCAAATGATCCCCAGTGGGTAAATCCTGGCTGAGTCTGATTGCCACACACTTGATGGTTGCCAGAGTTGCATTCCGCACAGCCACCACAAGCATTGATGAAAGGAACCGTCACTCTGTCACCCACTTTAAAACGGGTAACATCTTTGCCAACTTCTGCAATCACGCCAGCAAACTCATGACCGGGGACGTGCGGTAACACGACATCGGTATCGTGTCCTTGCCAGCAGTGCCAATCACTACGACAGACGCCAGTGGCTTCGACTTTAATAACCACACCATGTGAGGCAGGGGTTGGGTCAGCGACCTGCTGGATGCTAGGTAAAGAAGAAAATGTCTCAATAACGACCGCTTTCATAATGATGCCCTCGAAAAAAGTATTTGAGAAATAGTCTAGACTCAAACAGGGGGATTACTTTGCTATTTTGGTATCGGTTTGGCGTTTATTGGTGCTTTCTTTTATTTAATTGCTATTTTTAAAAGGATCTTTCTTTTGGTGAAGCTCGACAAAGTTGATAAACAAATATTGTCTCTCGTACAGCAGAATGGGCGCTTATCCAACGCGAAGTTAGCCAGTGCTGTTTCCATAAGTGAAACACCTTGCTGGCGTCGTTTAAAACGACTTGAAGAAGAGCAGATTATTCGCAGCTATCAAGCAAACTTAGATCGACGCCGCATGGGGTTTGGTGTCATGGCCTTTGTACAGATCTCTTGTACCAGCCATGACGAGGAAAGCACGCTTCATTTTGAGCAAATTATTGCGAACTCTGAATATGTCTTGGCTTGCCATAATACGACGGGAGAAGCCGATTTTATGCTGCAGGTGGTAGCGAAAGACTTAGACGATTACAGTCGCTTCGTAGAGCAGAGTTTGCGCAAACTTCCTGGCGTGTCTGCGATTCGCTCTAACATTTCATTGCGTGAGGTGAAGTCCTCGAGTCGTCTCCCTATAGATTTTTCTGCTTTATAATAACTACCGTGTAGTGTTTTTTGTAATTCTTCATGGTGAATTGATATAAATTTTCATAGTAAAAATAAGCTACTTTTGGACATTTTTGATGCTTTTTTGATCTATATTCGATTTCGACTTTTTATCGGATTCTGCAACGACTTGTTCCGTATTTAGATCGAAAGGTTCGTATTGCTTGTGCTTTTAAGCGGTAAGATTCTTTTTTTATTTATCGGGAAGTCAATCGAAGGAGTGCACATGACATTGACCGCTTTTTTCAGAAAACAGCTAATAGGGGTACTGATGATGGGCATTTTCTCTGTCTCTGCTCAGGCTATGACAGAACATAAAGATGTGGCTTATGGCTCAGGTGAGCGAAATCAGTTAGACATCTACTTGCCCGAGCATGTTGATAATCCACCCGTTGTGGTCTTTATTCATGGCGGCCGTTGGTTCCGCAATGATAAAGCTCAGATTGAACGTTACGATCGTGTGAATCAATTGATGGATTCAGGGATTGCTCTGGTATCGATTAATTATACTTACAGTACACAAGCTATTTGGCCTGCTCAGTTAAATGATCTTAGAGCGGCGTTTAATTTTGTGCGTAACAATGCTGATAAATATGGTTATGATGCCAGCCGTATTGCGGTATGGGGACAATCTTCTGGTGCACATTTGGCGCTTTGGTCTGCTTTTGATCAAGCACAAAACCCAGATGCCCAGTTGTCGGCCCTAGTGTCTTGGTATGCTCCTTCTGATTTATATCATATGGCAAGTGATCGTAAACAAGACGATGTAGCTGATCGCGCCTCCATGGATGAAGAGCCAGCTCCTGAATCCATTTTAGTTGGGGCAAAAGTTGTGGACAATAAAGCCTTAGCAGACAAGGCGAGTCCGCTGGAATTCCTGGAATCTTTACCATCATCAACACAGTTACCCGCGACCTTATTGGTACACGGCACAAGTGACTTTGTGGTGTCACCATTGCAAACTGAGCGACTTTATAAAGTGATGAAAGCCCGTGATGGCGTGGAATCTGTGAGCATTCGTCGTGTTAAAGATGGTGGACACGGTGGCGATTTGTTTAATGCAGAAGTGGCTCCAGTCGTTGAGTTTTTGAAAGCAGCGTTTCAGTAACAAGCGCGATTTATCTGTCATGAGTAACAGCAAAAAGCCGAGGCAAACAGATTGTGCCTCGGCTTTTTTGTTTCGGAGTATCAATTTTAAATGTAACATTTACGCGTAGTAGTACGACGTAGTTTTTGAATGATTCTTGGGATAGGCAAATTGCCTACTAGAGTGCCAAGTAAAATGCTCACTAAAGCAATCGTCAATCCTAAGCTCCAAGCTTCATCAAATAAAGGAACGGCTAAGCTACTGGCGAACACGGGAACCAAAGCCATTAAGCTGCCCATTCTGGTTGCGCCAATCAAATGAACGGCACGGCCGTAACAAACCATTTGAACTGTGGTGGCCATGACCCCTTGATAGAAAGCTTGCAGTCCCACCATTTGCCAAGAAGCATCTAGAAGATGATGTGGCAAAAACAGGACGTAGACTGGAGCAAACAGAGTGAAAGTCACCGCGATTATGCCTAATGTGGCCTGCCAAGGTGCAAAATGCCAACGTCTTAATAACACAGTGAAAACCCCCCAAAATACACAGGCTAAGACAAAGCTACTATCGCCTAACCAATAACTCGTCCCTGAAGTGAAGGCTTCGACCAACAGTGCCAGTATGCCGACGCTGCTTAATAGAATACCCAGCCAGGCGGCCCTAGAGTGGCGTTCACCCGCTAAAAAGTAAGCGAATACAGCAATCATAATAGGCATTAAGCCTGGGAGTAATAAAGCGGCGTGAGTGGCTGGCGCATTGGCAAAACCATTAAATACCGACAAGGCATAAGCTAAGCCCCCAATAGTACCTAATACCAACATGCGCCATTGCAGGATGACGGTTCTGTGTTGCCAAATGAACGGAGAAAACAGGATGAATGCAGTACCAAAGCGCACCATCATCATGTCAGGCAAAGCCAATGCTGCCAAACTGCCCGCTTTGGATACCAAGATAAACCCTGTCCAGATTGCAACAGCTGCCAGAGCGTAGGCCAGTCCTTTTGTTGGCAAAGTGTCATGTGTCATTTTAGGTATCCTCATCTGTTTAACTTTTAATCAGTCTACGGTATATTTGTATTCATTATAAATGAATAATTAAGAACACTTCGTTCATTAATAATGAATGGTGTTGAATGAAGAGGCCTTGCTATGGAAATATCCGACCTAATTGTGTTTAAAGCTGTGGTAGAGCATCAAGGCGTAACTCGAGCGGCGGAAGCTTTGCATCGCGTGCCCTCAAACGTTACGGCTCGAATTAAAAAGCTAGAGGCGGAGCTGAACATTGATTTGTTTATTCGTGAACACAATCGACTGGTCATTACGTCGGCGGGGCTGAGGTTGCTGGATTACACGCAACAAATTCTACAGCTGCAGAAAAGCGCTATTGCCGAATTAACACAATCGGAACCTTCCGGTCTGTTGAGGTTAGGTTCCATGGAAAGCAGCGCGGCATCACGATTACCGACTCTGTTGTCCAAGTACCATGCGCGTTACCCGGATGTACAAATTGAGCTTATGACCGCGGCTTCCATGCCGCTTATTGATCGGGTGCTAGAGGGAGAGTTGGACCTGGTCATGGCGTCCGATCCACCGGATGATCCAAGATTATTATGCTTCCCTTGTTTTGAAGAAGAGTTGGTGCTCATTATGCCGAAAGCTTGGCAAGATAATGACAGTTTGCCATCAGCGCTGACCATGGTGGGTTATAACAAGGGCTGTTCCTATCGACACAGATTAGAGAGCTGGTTGAAGCGCCACAGTTTAACCTGTGAGCGAGTCATTGAAATACCGAGTCATTTTACTATGTTAGGTTGTGTGGTGGCGGGAATGGGCATTGGTATGGTGCCAAAGTCTTTGCTGGCCTTACACCAAACAGACGGCTTGGCGTATCGGCATGTAGATGAGGATATTGCACAAGCAACGACTTACTTGGTAGCACGCAAAGACAACCCTGCCAGTGCCATCAGTGCCTTCGTTGAATTAGCAACAAACTGAAGCAGCGCTTGAGAACAACGTATGGATTGTACCAGTGAGGTTCTAAATTGATTCATAAAGTTTCAACTATTCCTGCATGCCGTACATGGCGATAATTTAAGCGGCTTGTTAGACTGATTTTCAGTCAACATAATTCATTGATGTCTAAACGAAAGAAGGAATTTGTCATGTCAGCCGATTTTTATTCGCCCAGTGA
Organism: Marinomonas aquiplantarum; assembly: GCF_003314975.1. Lineage (GTDB taxonomy): Bacteria > Pseudomonadota > Gammaproteobacteria > Pseudomonadales > Marinomonadaceae > Marinomonas > Marinomonas aquiplantarum. The sequence goes on along the minus strand of NZ_QNRF01000001.1, from coordinate 367,903 downwards.
ACTGCTTAAACAAGCGGTAAGAAAACATCAGACCATGCTTAAAGTCATCGCGAGTGTTTTTATTGTATTGGGCTTTTACGCCTTACTCGCACCGACGACGTTTGCCCTAGGAATTGAAAAAATTCTAGGTTGGACATTGTTTATTGCTGCTGTCGCCAGCTTTGCCCATGCTTTTTTTATACGCCAATGGCGCGGTTTTACCTATGATGTGGTCAGTGGTCTCATCTTCGCCTTCATTGCTTTTATTCTGCTAACTAACCCGCTAAGTGGCGTGATCAGTTTAGGGCTAATCATGGCAATCATCTTTGGTGTGGATGGTGTCGTGAAACTCATCCGACTTTTTACAGGCAAATTAACTGGCAGTTATCGTGCTATGGTCGCGGTGTCGGCTGTCTTATCTCTCGCCATTGCTTTACTGATGTTGTGGGATTTACCGAAAGCGGCCCCCATCTTTTTAAGCGTCATTGTGGGGATTAACCTGATTATCAATGGCTTTGGCTTATTGGCTCTAGTGAGATCTTACCGATAATCCTCGGTTATCCGATCGAAGCGGTGTTTTAACTCTTTAACGAGTTAAAACACCGCTTTTTTATTAGAAAATTTCAATCTTAATTTTTTGCCAGAAGCTTTGGCGGCATGATCTACCGAAGCTAAGATCATTCTTCAATAAGATTCTTTTTTATTGCATTACCTGTTTCTATTTCGGCAATGGCTTCGTTTAACGAGAGGCATTATTTGGACTTGCCATTAAATAGGCTGTTTCTTCATACGCTTGAAAGTCTACCAAGCTAATCAGTGCAGCCGATTTCCCGCCCTGACGAGTAATGAGAACAGGTTTATGATCGTTATTCACTTTATCAAGCGTACTGGCAAGATTTGCTCTAAAAGCTGAGTAACTTAGCGTATCCATAATCGACACCTTCAACTAAGTTCCTAAAATTGTACTTGTACCTGCTTTTGTACCCAATAGTTTGCTTTTGGTCTGCCAACAGAATATTTCGATAAAAATCGCCATAGGCAAATGTAGCATGCAGCGCTTAGATGCATCATTAATCTCAGCCGTATCGTGATTTTTTTCAGCTTTCAGCTATCTTCATAATAGTCACGGATAACATGGATAGAGGATTATTATGAAGCTTTCAAATATATTGGCATCGGTTAATCAAGTTGAAAAATCTAAGTTTATTAATGCTCTCGATCGAGTTTGCAATGAAGCAATGACCCATGACAAAGAGCTTGCTAAACGAGTACAAAAGCTCGATGGGCAAATAAAAAATGCGTCGAGTGGTGAAATTGTTCAACTTTTTAAATTAGTTTTACCGTATTTTGAAAAATCCGTAAAAGAACAGTTAGCCATGTTAGGTGTTCAGGCAAGTTTGTTAACGAACATTGTAAGTCGAGATGGAAATAGTATTGCTCGGATGTCTTGGTTAGAAACTCTTTACCTTAAAGAATGGGGGGAGATAGATCGACTCTCTAAAGAAATTAACAACCAGTTTGAAGAGGAAGATCAACAGACTGACTATCTTTCAGAAATAAGGCGTTTAGATATTTATCATGCCTGTTTGAGAGAAGCGTATTTCAATGATGAAGCCCATAATCGAGACGCAAAAATTACTGATGATGAGCGTGGTATCTTAAATATTCTAGCAAGTAAATTGGACATAACGGCTGAATTTAAGAATGCCATAGAGCACCTAGTGAACCAAATTCCTCAAAATGGCGTGATGGATTGCCTAAATGCAATGAGAGAGTTGGGCATTGTTTTTGTGAGGAGAAAAGATCATTTGGTGTTTATTGCTGACGAAGTGGTTGCCATGCTGAATCGTATTTTGGGTAAAGACTTGGCAGATAAACATGTACTTCGAATATTAAGAACTCTTTCTGACGCAGAGTTAAGTAACATTCTTAAGGCTCATGACAAACGCATTCGAGGGATAGAACGAAAAGATAAGATAAAGACCATCATTGCTATGGGGTTAAAAAGTCATCATATGTTGAAAGAGGATCTTTGTCCTTCTGATTCTGGCTTAAATGAAAGAAAAGAGCGTCTAAAATTATTAATAGAAGATCTTAGTTTGGATTTAGAAAAGATTGGAACAACATTGGATGAACGAGCAGATTTAATTATTAGCTGTTTAAACAACTCAGCTGAGTTTGAGTTTAATGCGCTTAGCGCGACAGGGTTTAAAGAGATGTTCGCTTCATTACAGCAGCATTTTCCAGAGCTCAATACAATGCTACAAACAGAATTTGAAATAGAGGATAACGAAGCACTTGATGTTGATAAATTGAGAGCATTAAGTATTACGCCTTATGACATTTTATATGTGTTAACCAATGATGAAGTAAAGGCGGTTCGTGACAGTATGGGGTTGAGTAAAAGAGGGAACCCTAGGTTAATGATTTTAGAGTCATTTGCGGATGCGACAGATCGCTTGATTGAAAATTATGCTGCGCTAGCACAACGAGATTTAGCTGCATTAAAAGCTGAAAATATTGAAATTACTGAGGCTGAAATCGGCGTTAAGTTTGAAGAAGTGACAAAAGCAATTTTTGAGCAGTTAGGTTTAGAGGTAGATGAAGATCTAAGGCGGTCAATCAATACCGCGAAGGATAAGGTCGATATATTACTTTCTTTGAGTGATGATGATGTCATTATTGGAGAAGCAAAAACATGTAAGAATGGGGATTTTGCAAAGTACTCTACTACGTCTCGGCAGGTAAAAGCCTATGTAAATCGATGTGAAAATGCAGGCAAAAGAGTTGCTCAAGTTTTGATCGTAGCGCCTTCTTTTTCTGATGACTTTGTAGAATCAGCCGAAATGGATACAGAGGTCAACATTTCGCTATTAGAAGCGCGTGGCTTAAAACAAATTTTAGATGCTTATAAAAACCGCAGAAACCCTAAATTCTCCGCCAAACTCTTTACCAAAGGTGGCCTACTTAAGACCGATCTGATAGCAAAGAATATATAACTTTGTGATCAACATAAAAAAACGCCCTTTGCTAAGGCAAAGGGCGTATCAAGGTCTGAATGAGTAGCCGTTGAATCGAAAGAAGGGGTCTTCAATTCAACGAGGGCCTTACCTAATCCACTTAGTGGCGGATTAGGTAATCAAATGCGCCGAGGGCAGCCGTTGCACCTGATCCCATTGAGATGATGATTTGTTTGTAAGGTGCAGTGGTGACATCACCCGCGGCGAATACACCAGGCATTGATGTCTCACCGTGTCCGTTCACCACAATTTCACCACGGTTAGTCAATTCCAGTGTGTCTTTTAGGAATTCGCTGTTTGGCACCAAGCCAATTTGCACGAAGATTCCGGCCACATCCACTAGATGAGATTCGTCTGTCTTGCGATCTGTGTATTTCAGGCCAATCACGCGTTCGCCATCGCCCAATACTTCGGTTGTCATGGCATTTTTGATGATGGTCACATTGGCAAGTGATTCAGCCTTTTTCACCAATACATCGTCAGCGCGAAGTGTGTCGCCAAATTCCAGTACGGTAACGTGTTCAACGATACCAGCAAGGTCAATGGCTGCTTCGATACCAGAGTTACCACCACCAATAACCGCGGTTTTCTTACCTTTGAACAATGGACCGTCACAGTGTGGGCAGTAAGCAACGCCTTTACCGCGGTATTCTTGTTCGCCAGGAACGTTCATTTCTCTCCAGCGAGCACCGGTTGCCAGAATGACAGACTTACTCTTAAGAACCGCACCATTTTCCAGTTCAACTTCTACTAAGTCTTTTTTCTCTAAGCGCACGGCTTTCTGAGTTTTCATTAGGTCAACATCGTAATCCAGTACATGCTGCTCAAGGCCTGCGACCAGTTTTGGACCGTCAGTGGCTTTGACGGAAATGAAGTTCTCAATGGCCATAGTGTCGGCCACTTGACCACCGAAACGTTCTGCGACAACACCAGTACGGATACCTTTACGTGCAGAGTAGATGGCTGCTGCAGCACCTGCTGGTCCACCACCTACAACTAAGACGTCATACGCTTCTTTTTCGGATAGAGAAGCAGCTTGTTTGTCAGCGGCACCTGTGTCGACTTTGTTTAGAATTTCATCCAATGTCATACGACCTTGGCCAAAGTGCTCGCCATTTAAGAAGACGGCAGGTACGGCCATGATGTTGCGCTCGTCCACTTCACTCTGGAATAAGGCGCCGTCGATCATGGTGGCGGTAATCTTCGGATTGAGTACGGCCATTAGGTTAACCGCTTGAACTACGTCTGGGCAGTTGTGACATGAGAGGGAAATGTACACCTCAAAGTTCAGTTCGGCGTCTAAGCCTTTAATTTGTTCTAGGGTTTCCTGTGCTGCTTTCGATGGGTGACCACCGGCTTGCAAAAGTGCTAGCACAAGAGAGGTAAATTCGTGTCCCATTGGGATACCGGCAAAGCGAACGCGAGGTGCTTCGTCTTTTGGGCCAATGGCCATTTGTGGCGCACGACCGCTAGGGTTCTCATCAATGGTTAGGCCAATTTTGGCAGAGTTTAATGATTCAATATCTTGTGCAAGGGCAACCAATTCTGCTGATTTGTCATTGCCATTTGAGGACACAGTAATCTCAATCGGATTAACGATATTTTGAAGGTACGTGCCCAACTGTTGTTTCATATTTGCGTCTAACATAGTGTTTAACCCGTTTAAAGTTGAGGATTACTGTAAATTTCGGGCGTAAAAATCCAAGCCTAACAAGCTCTGCTTGAGGCGATTGCACCGAAAGATTTTGTGTTGAGGGCTTAGTGCCAAGACTGGGCAAGCCCAAGGTTGGACGCGGCGCGTCCAACCGTTAGGAGAGTCGTCTTAGATTTTGCCGACTAGGTCTAGAGATGGAGCCAATGTCGCTTCACCTTCTTTCCATTTAGCTGGGCAAACTTCGCCTGGGTGAGCAGCAACATATTGAGCCGCTTTTACTTTGCGAAGAAGGTCTTCTGCGTCACGGCCGATACCTTCAGCTGTGATTTCCATTGCTTGGATTGTACCTTCTGGGTCAATCAAGAAAGTGGCGCGGTCTGCAAGACCTTGGCCTTCACGCATCACACCAAAGTTGTTAGTGATGTTGCCAGTTTGGTCGCCTACCATGTAGTAGTTGATTTTACCGATAGTGTCAGAGCTGTCGTGCCAAGCTTTGTGAGTGAAGTGAGTGTCTGTAGAAACAGAGAATACTTCAACGCCACGAGATTGTAGTTCTTCGTATTTGTCAGCAACGTCGCCAAGTTCAGTTGGACATACAAAAGTGAAGTCAGCTGGGTAGAAGAAGAACACGGCCCATTTGCCTAGTACGTCTTTTTCAGAGATTTCTACGAATTCGCCGTTTTTAAAAGCAGTTGCGTTAAATGGTTTGATTTGAGTGTTGATCATTTTGTGTCTCCTAATAAGTGTTTGCGTTACCAACAAGACACATATTAGAAGACATCCTAAAATTAATAAAATTGTTATTATTTAGTATGCTAATTTAAAAAAGCTATCATCAAGCAAACTAGAGGATTCATCTGGGTATAATGCCCGGATTTCAACAATTTGTGGCATCAGCTTAATGGCCAGATCGGCTAAATCAGGATCGAAATGCTTGCCTTTTTGTTCGCTTAGGTACTCGATGGTTTGTTCGACGGTCCAAGGCTCTTTGTAAGGTCGTTTGGACAGCAAGGCATCAATCACATCTGCGATCGCGACAATGCGTCCTTCCAATGGGATTTGATCTGCCATTAATTGGTTTGGGTAGCCACTGCCATCCCACTTTTCATGATGGGTTAAAGAAACCACACTGGCCATGAACAGCAATGGATCGTCGTCAGACTCAAGAATTTGCGCGCCGATAAGAGGATGCTTTTTCATTTCCTCCCACTCATCTGGTGTCAGTTTACCGGGTTTGCGCAAGATGTTATCAGACACCCCTATTTTACCAACATCATGCATAGGCGCGGCTTGAAAAAGACGCTCCACCCAAGCCTGATCACTGACCGTATGTTCGGCCAATAAGCGTGAGATGAGGCTCATTCTAATGACATGGGCACCTGTTTCATTATCCTTGTACTCGACGGCTTTACCAAGGTGCTGAATGATGCGCAGTTTGCTGTCTTGTAGGGCTTTGGTTCGTTCTTGTACTTGGTTAAATAATTGTCGATTTTGATCGAACAGCGCCAAATGAGTGCGCACCCGCGCACGAACTAATTTGGGCGAAAAAGGCTTGGTAATGTAATCAACTGCGCCTAGATCAAAGCCGTACTCTTCATCCCCTGCTTCATGTTTGGCGGTCACAAAAATCACTGGAATGTGCGCGGTTGTCGGGTCGGCTTTTAAGTGTTTACAAACTTGGTAACCGTCCATTTCAGGCATCATGACGTCGAGTAAGATCAGGTCAGGCTTTGGCTGGTGTTTGTCTTGTGCAATGGCCAACGCTCTTGCACCATTGAGAGCGACCTTCAATTGATAGTCGTCACGCAGGGACGCGGCCAAGAGGTCGATGTTTTCAGGTGTATCATCGACCAGCAAGATGGTCGCTTGTGTCGTTCCATCGATTGAATGAAGGTTGCTGATGTTGCTCATAATATAACTCGCTAAGATTGAATCTTTTTGTCTAAATTGTCGACGCAAGCTAAAGCACTATCAAAGTCATAATAGGCTACGGCATCGCAAATCAGTTTGAATAAGGTTTTTTCATCGTCCTTGTTGAAGTAAGGGGCAAGCTGTTGCGCAAGCTCTTGCGCTTTGATTGAATTTTGCTCCAAGTAATGGCGTAAGTCGCTCAATTGTTTGTGTTTTTCCTCAGAGCTTAAGGACTTCTCTTCACTTTGATCGTTACTGCTTTTAGGTAATTTGGACTGCCATAACATTAAACCACTCAGGATGCTTTCGAGCTCAAATGCCAGTTCGGCTTTGACGTCTTGTTGTGAGCAATCTGTCTCCAGCTCGGCGGCCATTTTGCTCAGATTGGTCATTCCCAGTGTGGCGGCAATCGATTTTAAGGTATGGCTTAAACGCTTGGCTTCGGCCCATTCTTGTTGTACCAAATGTTGTTCAAATTCCGTGATAAAGGTCTGGTATTTCTCAAGGAAGCGGGTCAGCATTTTGCAATAGAGAGCTTCGGTATGAGTATGCTTCAGCCCTTGTTTTATGTTGATGTTAGGCAAGTGTGGCAGAGCCAAGTTTGCTTGCAACGTCGAGTCATCACTCACAGATGAATCGACTTGAGTATGGTGTGTTAGTGGTGCAGTCTCAGGCAACCATTTGGATATCGTCGAAAACATATTATGAGTGTTAATCGGTTTGGCAATATGGTCATTCATGCCTGCTTCCATGGCTCTTTGAATGTCATGAGTTAATACATTGGCGGTCAGGGCAATGACTGGTAAACGGTCAAATTTTGCTTGTTGACGAATGGCGCGGGTGGCTTGATAACCATCCATAACAGGCATCTGGCAATCCATTAGAACAAGATCAAAGGTGTTATTTTCAATTTTCTCTAGCGCTTCCTGGCCATTCATTGCCACACTGAGTTCGACTTTTTGTTGGTTGAGTAATTCTTCCGCTAATTCTCGATTAATCTCGTTGTCTTCTACTAATAGAATGCGTGCACCTTCTAGATTCAAATAGTGTGTTGACTGCTCGTCCGTGTCTACCTGCTGGGTGATGATGGTTTGATCTAAGCGATGAGACGACATGATGGCGTCAAACAGGCTAGATAAGGTAACTGGCTTGGTTAAGTAGCCCGCGATGTCTAAATCACTGGCAGCTTGTCTGACCGTTGCTAAGCTGTGTGCGGTGACCATAATCATTGTGGGTAGCGTTTTGTCTGACTGGTTTAAAATGTGGCGGCAAGTTTCGATGCCATCCATTTTAGGCATCTGCCAATCGACTAAAATAAGCTGGTATTCGCTGCCTTCGGATTGGGCTCGTTGTACCCGCTCAAGCGCTTGAAAGCCATCTTTTGCCGAATCACAGCACAATCCCAAAGCTTTGACGTTTGAACTGAGAATTTCTCTTGCGGCATCATTGTCATCAATCACCAAAACACGCTGAATGCTGGGCATGTGTGTCACATCGTCCTGTTGGCTTACGACGTCTGAGGTGGTCAGCTGAATGGTAAAGTGGAACGTACTGCCTTGATCTTCTTTACTTTCTACCCAGATTTCACCGCCCATGAGCTCGGACAATTGTTTTGAAATTGCTAGCCCCAGTCCAGTTCCACCAAAGCGGCGGGTCGTTGATGAATCGGCCGGTGAGAAAGAGCGGAACAGGTGTTTTTGATTCTCTTCACTGATCCCAATGCCGGTATCTTGAACAGAAAAATGCAACTCTATGTCTCGGTCATTGAGTATCTGATTGAGTCCGACGTGAATAATCACTTCGCCGCTACTAGTAAATTTGACTGCATTATTGCCTAAATTAAGCAAAACTTGTCTGAGGCGCAAAGCGTCACCTATTAAGTTGTTTGGCAATTCTGGCGAGACGTTAAAAATCAGCTCAAGGCCTTTTTCTTCCACTTTTAAAGACAAAATGTTGGCCACATCCGAGAGAACATCTTGTAGATGAAAAGGGTGCTTTTCGATCTCTACTTTTCCGGCTTCGATTTTCGAAAAATCGAGGATATCGTTGATAATGCCCAGTAGGGATTCGGCAGAGCCCAGTACCTTTTGGATGTAGTTTTGTGGCTTTTCTTCGAGACCCGTCTGTAATGCCAGATGAGACATGCCAATGATGGAGTTCATAGGCGTGCGAATTTCATGACTCATATTGGCTAGAAAGTCACTTTTCGCTTGATTGGCTTGTTCGGCGATCTCTTTAGCTTGTTTAAGCTCAAAGGTTTGTTCTTCGATCTCTTGTTCCAATTGCTCTTTGTAAGATTCCAAAGAACGTTGGGTTTGTTGACGTTTGGTGATGTCTCGCCAAGTACAAATGATGGCCTCTTGATCCTGATAGGTGACAGATAGCAACGTCATGTCTGCGTATATCGGTTGAGCGTCATCGCCTCTAAAGAGCCATTCTGTCTGTGCTTGCCCTGTCGTCTTGACCGTATTCAGCAGTGTGTCAATTTCGCCAGTTGAATGCTTACCATTGGCTTGGAATGTGGGTGTTAGGTGTATAAGCGAGTGTTTTTTAAGGTCGTTAAATATATGGCTCAGCTTGTTCGTGGCGGCTTCGTTTATTTCAACGATTTGTTCATTCACCATAATCCAAGCAGGATCTGGCGAGGATTCAAACATAGAACGAAAACGGTCTTCACTCTCAATGATGTGTTTGAGTTGACGGGATAGCTTTCGCGAAATCGCCCAAGCCAGTAGAAGGGTGATGAAAATAGTCGCTGCACTGACCAGTCCAGATTGTAGGCTGACCGCTTGCAGTTCATCCCCAATCTGTTTTTCAAATGAGTGAGACTCTTTCTGTACCAAAATATTGATCTGATCTAAATAAGACTCAATAGGAAAGAAAGTATTGTCTAATGCTTGTCCTAGCACTTTGGCCTCATTCTCTAAGACGATGTTTTGTCTTAGGTCACTAAGCAAGGCTGCGGTAGGCTGAGCGGTGTTTTGAACCTTGTCTGATCGCGATTCTGGATTGTTATAGAGGATGTTTGTGAGGTCGCTAAGTTGACGATCGATGCTGGTTGCGTAAGCAGGGTAAACAGGTCGAATAACCTCAACCGTTTCTTCTAAAAGCACAATAGAAGGCGTCAAGCTGTTGTTAATTAGATCGTTTAGTTCATTGATATTGTTAATATAAAACAGAGAAAACAAGGCGGTATCAAGTTCAACAACGTCTTCGATTAGCATGGTTAAAGCGGTATCTAAATGGGTGTCTCTCAAACTGATATAGTATTCCAGCAGGTTGGACTGACTGTCCTCTTGTTGTCGATTGTAATCGTAGAGTGTACGGTTTTCCTGCTGACGATAGCGACTGTTTAGGGCATTCGCTAAGCTACGTAGTGCTTCAACTTTTAACTGTGCTTGTTCAATGCGTTGGTTTAACGCTGACTGCGCGGCAAACTCTGCTTTACGGTCATGCCAGTCTGCTACGCGATTAAAAATACTTTCAATCGCCATGCCCTGCTGCTTTAGGCGGTCCGCTAAAGCCAGCAGTTCTATTTGCTGGCCGGAGCTATTTTGTAAGTCTGTGGCGGTTTGTTGATATTGGGTAAGCCAGGCTTCGGAGTTTAGGTCGTGATTGTGGTCATTTTCCCTTAAATGTCGGTGCATTGCGTTATGTTGAGCGGGGACGATTTCACGCAGTTTAGCCGTATTGCGTAACATAGCATTTTGTTGTTCAACCAGCAGTTGCTGCTGGACGCGAAGATTTTGAATGGTGCTGGCCAAAATGGCGGCGCCAATAAGAGTGGCAAACAGCACCACACCTGCCATTACCCAGACAAGTAGAGAAGTTGTATTGTTGAAGTGCTTAACTGTTCGCATGATATCCCTGCTTTAAAATCGTCTTTTAACTTGTAAAGCAGATGAAGGTTGACCACCGCCAGACCATTTTAAAAGACGCGATGCAAATTTATATTGTGAGCCCGTCTCATCGGTTTCATTATTCTGCTTTTTTTACTCTTTAAGTTTAATGGATAGGCAGGTAAAACTCAGACGGAGATGTGTCATGATGTGTAAGGGTGGCTGTCGGATTGTTGCGCTCTTTTACTGCGATGATACAGAATGTAAAAGAGCGGGAAAGGATGGAATCCGTTTAACGCCACTGTTGCAAACGAGCCATTTGCAAGTGCCTTTCATGTTCGGCTTGATCGACAGTGATGGGGGTAAACTGAATGGCATCGCCAGGCTTTTTCTGTGCCAGCAAAGCGCCGCCAAAGCGTGTCACACAGCCCATTTTAGGGTAGCCGCCAATGGTTTGTCGGTCACGTAACAAAACGATAGGTTGACCGTCCTTTGGGATCTGCACGGAACCATAGGCAATGCCTTCTGAAATGATGCCTTTTGCATCCCCTTGAATGGCATTTCCTTCCAAGCGATAGCCCATCCGATCACTGTTTTGTGAAACCTTGTAATCACTGGAGAAAAAGTGCGCCCTTTGTAAATCCGAAAAGCTACGATACTGATAACCCAATACCAGCGGAATGTCGGATTGACTGTAATCGGGAATCGCAGCACGAGGGACTGACCTTTGTTGGTGCTGATCATAGGCTTGGAAAGGCAGGATATCGTCTTTGTGTAATTTATCGCCTTTGCCGGTTAAACCGCCAATTTTTTCCCGCATCACGGTGGCGATACTGCCGAGGGTTGGCTCACATTGAAATCCCCCTTTCACTGCCAGATAAGCACGCAATCCCCAAACGGGCTGTTGAAAGCTTAAGACATCGCCTTTTTTCACCGCGTAGGTTTGCCACGGCGTTAGACTTTTTCCATTTAATGAGGCGTCTAAGTCAGCGCCCGTTAACGCCACGCTGGTATTGGCTTGGGCTTCTAGAGACAGCATGCCGAAGGTGATTTCCAGTTGTTGGGCGTTATCATCATTGTCTAATAACGCATTGGCCCAACGAAAAGCCAGCTCATCCATAGGACCACCTGTTGTGACACCAATCGCTTGATGACCGTGGCGGCCTAAGTCTTGTAGTAAGGCAAGCATGCCTGGTTTGATTACTTTAAAAGCCATCCAGATTGCCTCCTTGAGCCAAAAAGTCTTGTCTTGAAATGGGTTCAAATCGAACCTTATCGCCCATGGCAATTAGGGCCAAATTTTCGCTTCCCCAATCGACTAATTTAATCGGAGTTCGACCTATGATCTGCCAGCCTCCCGGTGTGACGCTTGGGTAAACCGCAGTTTGGTTTTCAGCAATGGCGACACTGCCAATTGGCACTTTTAAACGTGGCGTAGTTTTACGTCCTATATGGAGTTGCGCTGGGGTATTGCCTAAAAACGCAAACCCTGGCGTAAAGCCGATGGCGTAGGCGCGATACAAATTGGCACTGTGTTGCTCTATGACGTCATTGGTTGATAGGCCGCAGTGAGCCGCGACTTCGTCTAAATCCGGGCCCACTTCAGCACCGTAATACACGGGAATGACAATCTCACGCACATCGGCTTGCAAGGCGTCCTTTGGGTCTAACTTGAGAATTAACTGGCGTATGGCTTTGCAAATGGCAAAACGGTCAAAATGATCGCCATCAAACACCACTAATAAGGTGGTGTAAGAAGGTATTAGATCAATAATGCCAGGTAGGTTCGTCAATTGCTGGCTGACTTGTGCAATGCGATCCGAAATGGCCTCACTGATGGTCTGACTGAAGGTCAGTAAACAGGCATTGTCACTGACCATATCCATGTCGGGTAATAAAGGGGATACAGCTTGGCTCATGGTGTGGTCGCGTTATCTTGATTCGTTACATCGACCAGTTTGCGAATGCGTTTGACCGCATCTACTGCATGGTCACCGTCGCCATGTACGCAAATGGTGTCGGCATGAATGGCCAACGTCTGTCCCGATGCTGTGGTTAAAGTGCCCGTCTCACACAGTTGTACAACCTGTTGTTCAATCAGTTCAAAACTGGCGTGTACGGCATTAGGCTGTTTACGTGGTGTAAGTCGGCCTTCGTCTGTGTATAAACGATCGGCAAAGGCTTCAAACCAGACGTTTAAACCGTATTTAGCGGCCAGTTGTTTGACCTGTTCCGCTTCTGGGACAGCCATCACCATGAGGGTCAGAGACGTATCCAGTTCACTTACGGCTTGCATCACTGTGTCTAAAATCGCAAAGTCGGCCATCATCTGGTTGTACAAAGCCCCGTGAGGTTTCACATAACTGAGCTTGGCATTGTGAGCTTGGCAAATACCCTGTAAAGCGCCAATTTGATATTGAATCAGCGCCTTTAGTTCTACAGGGGCTATGTCCATGTTACGACGTCCAAATCCCACTAAATCAGGATACGCTGGGTGCGCGCCAATGGTGACATCATGTTGCTTTGCCAGCGCGACTGTTTTACTCATGGTGAGCGGGTCTGAGGCATGAAAACCACAGGCCACATTGGCTTGATCGACAAAGGGCATGATCTGTTCATCTTCGCCCATTTTCCAAGCCCCGAAGGCTTCGCCCATATCGCAATTCAATTTCATCTTAATGCATCCTTAAATCCGTTACTGCGAGGCCATTAGTTCTGTGACATGGTCGCTGGTAGATAGGTAACAATTTCTGGGAACACACTGATTAAGGCAATCGCTACACCAATCAACAAGAAGAAAGGCAAAGCGGCTTTGGCTACATACAGAATGTTTTTACCGGTTAAGGCTTGTATGACAAAGAGATTGAAGCCAACCGGCGGTGTGATTTGTGACATTTCCACCACAAGTACGATGAAGATACCAAACCAAAGTAGGTCAATATGAGCGGCTTCTACCATTGGCATAATCACGGCAACCGTCAGTACCACGACCGAAATACCATCTAGGAAACAGCCCAACACCACGAACAACACCGTGAGGTATAAAATCAGTTCCATGGGGGACAAGGAAAGACCGCCTATCCACAGAGCTAAGGCTTTTGGAATGCCTAAAAAGCCCATGGCAAGGGTTAGGAAGTGAGCACCCACCAAGATGAACCCAATCATACAAGAGCTTTTCACAGCGCCGAGTAAGCTCTCGATAAAGCTGTTTCGGCTTAATGATCCTGTCATGGCTGCGAGAATTAATGCACCGGTTACGCCTAATGCGGCGGCTTCGGTTGGCGTAGTGATACCACCATAAATGGAGCCCAAGACAAAACCAATTAGGCCCACTACAGGCAACAGTTTACGCAGCGCTTTGATGCGCATCGGCCAACTGGTGTCATGTTGGTTTTTTTGTGGCAGTTCATCTTTGTGCAGATACCCCCAGACCATAGTAAAGCCCATGAACAAACTGACCAGTAATAGTCCTGGCAAGGCTCCCGCGATGAACAAGCGTGCAATCGAGACTTCTGCAGCCACGCCATAAACAATCAAAATGATGGACGGCGGAATCAACAGACCTAATGTGCCTGATCCCGCTAGGGTGCCAATCGCCATACGTTCGCTGTAACCTTGTTTGCGCAATTCTGGCAAGGTCATACGACCTATGGTAGCGGCCGTTGCCGCTGAGGAGCCAGAGACCGCGGCGAAAATACCACAGCTTAAAATATTGACGTGTAATAGTTTGCCCGGCACGCCGTTTAGCCAAGGAGACAAGCCTTTGAATAAGTCTTCCGACAAGCGGGTACGAAACAGCACTTCACCCATCCAAATGAACAGCGGCAAAGCGGTGAGTGACCAAGCTGTACTGGCGCCCCAACTGGAGGTAGCAAACAACAGATTGACTTGGTAATTCTCGGACAAAATCAGTCCTAGACCGCCAATGGTAATCAAGGTGAAAGACACCCAAACACCAAGTGACAATAGGGCCAACAGAGCAAAAGCTAATAGAATAGCAATCCACATTAAATCCATTAGATTTCCTCCAATTCAAGGGCACTTTCGTGTTCACTGTAGCTAGGTGTTTTGCCTTTCAATAGACTGATTAAGGCATCCAATACCGCTAGATTTAGAGCGATAACACCCACAGCAACGGGGATTTGGGGAATCCATAATGGCACTGGAATGTAGCCGTAAGAGACTTCATCGTAGACATAAGACTCGTATACCATGTAGGCACACGAATAAGATAAGTAACTGATCAAGGCAAGTGATAGACCAAGAATAACGCCTTCTTGCCATTTACGTGAGACAGGAGAGAAACGCTGAATCACAAGGGTCACACGAATATGACCGCCCTCTCTAAAGGTGTAGGCCAGACCTAGAAAGGTCGAAGCCGCTAAAGCATAACCAGCAAAATCTTCCGCAGACGGCACAATGAAACCGAATAAACGACCGACGATTTGCGCCAGCAGCAATAAGGTAATGAGGAGGATGCAAAACCCAGCGAGCAAGCCGGAACAGAGATATAATTTTTCTTTTATTTGGTTCATAGTGTTCACTTTTGATAGAAAAGTCACCGTCTAGCCTACTGACATGGGGGCGAAGAAACCAGACGGTGTGAGAAGGTCAAATACGACGTTTAGATGACCTTCAAGAAAGTGCTTAGTTTTGGTAGCGAGTTAAGATATCGCCAACTTCTTTTGGCGCTTCGGCTTTCCATTCCTCTATCATAGTGGCACCAATCGCTTGCAGCTCATTAAGCAACTCTGGAGACGGGTCGCTTACTTGCATACCATTTGCCGCTAATTTCGCTTTGTCGCTCGCTGCACGCTCCGCTACTTTTTCCCAGCCTAGGGCTTCAGCGTTTTTCGCCGCAGCTAAGATCGCACTCTGGGTGTCTTTATCAAGACGACGGAAGGCGCGTTTGTTCACCACAACAATGTTCTTAGGAATCCATGCTTTGACATCTGTGTAGTAGTTCACATAGTCCCAAGCTTGGCTATCAACACCGGTAGACGGTGAGGTGATCATGGCTTGAATGATGCCAGTACTAAATGCTTGTGGAATGTCTGGTACTTGAATCGTCGTTGGCGTCGTGCCCATTAGATCGGCCAAACGAGAAGTGGATGGACTGTAAGCACGCATTTTTGCACCTGATAAGTCGCTCAACTTAGTCACTGGCATTTTTGTATAAAGACTTTGCGCAGGCCAAGCCACCGCGTACAGCATCTTCATACCGCTTTTATCCAGTTGCTGCTCAACCTGTGGCTTCGCCGCTTCCCAAAGTTTCTTCGCATCATCAAAAGAGGTTGCTAAGAAAGGAATGTTGTCGTGTTTGAACACCGGATGTTCATTGCCCAAAATACCGATGAAGACTTCACCCATCTGTACTTGGCCGGTTTTAACCGCACGAGGAATTTCCGTGTGTTGCACCAAAGAGCCGCCAGAGTGGACGGTAATGTCTAGGTCGCCACCGGTGGTATTTTTGATTTCTTCAGCAAAGCCGTAGGCGATTTGCGTTGGTAGGTTGCCGTCGCCGTAAGGGGTTGGCATGTGCCATTTAGCAGCGTAAGCGGAAGTGGACAGTACACTGCCCAGAACCAGAGCGGTCGTGAGTTTTTTCATTGTTCCTTATCCTTTCGTTGAAGGTTAGTGTTGTTTTGATTGTGTTATAAAGCGCCACCTCGCCTGGGAAGGAAGGCCGCGTAAAGCAAACGGATTAGAGAACCGCCAAATCGGTATCTAATAAATCTGTCACCAGCATTTTGCCGGGGGCATGAGTGATACAGAACGGTGGCTTGGCGTTACGTACAGCGACTTGTGGGGTGACACCACAAGCCCAAAAAACCGGTACTTCACCGTCTTTTACCGAGACAGGATCGCCGAAATCGGGTTGGCTGAGATCCTGAATGCCAATGTCTTCTGGGGTGCCAAAATGCAATGGCGCACCGTGGGCTTTTGGAAAGCGTGTGGTGATTTGAATGGCTCGAATGGCGTCTTTTGGTGTGTAAGGACGCATGGTCACTACCGTATTGCCAAAGAAACGGCCAGCAGGTGTGGTTGGGATCGAGGATTCGTACATGGATACATTGACGTCCTCGGTAATGTTGCGTGGTGTTAGGCCTGCTTGAGATAAGGCATTTTCAAACGAGAAAGAGCAGCCTAAGACAAATACCACCAAGTCATCGCGCCATAGGTCGGCGATGTCAGCACGGCTTTCTACTTTGATACCATCACGGTAAACATAGTATTCAGGCACATCGTGTCGCATGTCGATGTCTTTGCCTAAATCGGGTAAGCGATAATCACCTATTTCAGATACACCAATCAGTGGGCAAGAAACGGGATTTTTCTGACAGTACAATAAAAATTCGTTGGCCCAATCAGCAGGTAAAATAACAATATTGCCTTGCATGGTGCCAGTGGCGAGGCCACTGGTCGGACCGGTATGCGTTTGCTCGCGAATGGCTTGTCGCAGTTCATAAGCTTGCTGTGCGAGTGGCTTTGCCGATGGGTTCATGGGAGAGTTCCTTATTTTTGCACATTTTGTTTTTTCTAAGAGTAGTGTTCCTCGCTATGAAAAGTCTAATCGTGTTTTTTTGGGTTATTTGATCAATTAATTTTATCAAGCAAGGTATTTTCGTATTTTTGCGCGGCTTCAATCGCTAAATCAACGGCCATTTCGGCCAGAGGATTGAAAGGCTCGTCTGAATAGGAGGCTGTAAACTTCAAATCATGAGGGGTCCAAATAGTGTGTATCTTGCGCAGCACATCGTCTTCCAATTCTTTGCTGATCATGATGTCAGGTAAAGTGGCGATGCCCACGGCATCGATTGCCAAACTGCGAATAGCAGCCAGTGACGTTGAAGCGTAAAAGTGTGCTGGGTTGCCTTCTAGGCTACGAAACTTTTGCACAATTTCCGCATAGGGTTTGGTGGATTTTGCGTAGGTGATGATAGGCCAAGGGGTGAGTTCTTCAAGGTAAAGTAAACGCTCAGGCAAACCCAATTTAGGACTGCATACCCAAGAGAGTGCGAAGGTACATAAATCATGGTTGACGATACTTGGCTCAGATATGGGACCCATTAATAAGCCTAAATCCAAGGTTCGATCTTTCACGCCTGCTGCCAATACTGTGGTGATGTCCACCGTCAGTTCGACGTTTAAGTTGGGGGATTTTTTGTGTAAACGTGCTAAGAAGTCCGGTAGCCAAGTGTTGACTATGGTTTCGGAGACCCCCAAACGCAGTACCCCAGAATAGGCCGTGTCTGCCTCAGCACGTTTGCGTAGCTGTTCCGATTGAAACAGGATTTTTTCTATGTAGGGCAGTAACTCTTTGCCTTTTGGTGTCAAAATAATCGGGCTGGAACCGCCCTCTCGTTCAAACAGTTTCACGCCAAGCTCGTCTTCCAGGCCAGAGATTCGGGCTGAAATGGCCGGTTGGGTGGTGTGTAAGCGTTCCGCTGCTTTACGAAAACTGCCTAACGTGGCAACCCAAACAAAGGTTTCAAGACGTTTGTAATTCAAGGCCGACTCCTGTGCAACTTCAGCTGTTATTTATATTTGATTTATTATGTCACCAGTATAAAGCCGAAATGACAGGAGTCCTATGAGGTATTTGTTAACCCAGCTTTTTACGGAAGCGTCGCGAGGCGATGAATAGACCGCACAGAGTAAAAGCGATTAACCAAATGCTGTCCTTTAGCAGCTCGGCTAACATGGCATCGCGTAACACAATGGCGCGTATCATACGCATAAAATGAGTGGCAGGTAGGCACTCGGCAATCCATTGAGCTAGGCTTGGCATGGCTTCATAAGGGAACATGAAGCCGGATAAGAGTATCGATGGTAACAGAATGAAAATGGTCATTTGCATGGCTTGTAACTGAGTTTTTGCCAAGGTAGAAATCACCAATCCCAAGGTTAAACTGGCAAAGATAAACAGCAAAGCGGCGAGTAATAAGCTGCTTAGACCACCTCTTAATGGCACCGAAAACACCCAGTGTCCTATACCCAAAATGATGCCGACTTGCAGCAAGCCCACCAACACATAAGGGATAATTTTGCCTACCATGAGTTCAATGGAGCGAATAGGTGTATTGATCAGGAACTCCATGTTGCCTTGTTCTCTTTCTCTGACGATGGCCGCTGAAGTAAACAGTATCATGGTCATGGTTAAAATCACGGCCACTAGACCAGGGACTATGTTCACCACGGTACGTTGTTCAGGATTGAAAAAAGGTACCACGGCGAAGCTGGTAACAGCTTGTTCTACCTTGCGATTGCCCACTGACTGTAAGGGCATATTTTGTAACGCTTTGATGGTTGAAGTAATGACGGTGTCGGAGCCGTCAACCAGCCATTGCCCAACAGGGCGAGTAAACGCCTGAGTAGCGGCTTTTTGTCCAGAATAATAATTGGGGTGTTGTACGAGACGGCTACCAAAGTCTCTTGGTAAATAGAGAACCGCCCGGACTTCGCCTTTCACTATGGCTTGCTGAGCGCTGTGAATGTCTGAATATTGCTGTTGGAAGTCGATGCTTTGGCTAGCTTCTAAGTCACTTATTAACGCGCGACTTTCACTGCTGTGACTGAGGTTTACTAAGCCTGTGGGAATGTGTCTGGCGTCGGTATTAATGGCGTAACCAAAGAGCAACAGTTGCACCAGTGGAATCATAATCACCATACCGAACGTCATTTTGTCCCGCGATAATTGCTTAAGCTCTTTGCGTAACACGGCATAGATTCTAACCCACATGGCGACCTCCTGTGCTGACCACAAATACATCTTCCAAGTTGGGGCGTGTTAATGCGACTTGATGATCAGGACACAGTCGCTGGATGAAGTCTATTGGTGCGGGTTGGTTGTCTTTGACTAACACACGTAAGTAAGCGCCCACTTGCGCTGCAG
The DNA here is from genome assembly GCF_003314975.1 of Marinomonas aquiplantarum. Classification (GTDB taxonomy): domain Bacteria; phylum Pseudomonadota; class Gammaproteobacteria; order Pseudomonadales; family Marinomonadaceae; genus Marinomonas; species Marinomonas aquiplantarum. The sequence continues at coordinate 348,604 of NZ_QNRF01000001.1, read as the reverse complement.
AAAGCACACTAGAATGCTGAATAAGGCGCTGTTTAACCTCACGCAGTGCGTTTCCGGATAGTTCAATCACACTGGCTGGCAGTTGCGCCATGAGGTCCTGAGGTGATCCATCGGCACGTTTATGGCCTTTTTCAAGAATCGCCAAAGCGTGACAACGTTCTGCTTCGTCCATGTAATGAGTCGACACGAGAATGCTGGTGCCAGCGGCACTCAGGTCAAACAGACGTTCCCAAAATTCGCGACGATTCTCCGGGTCGACGGCTGACGTTGGTTCATCGAGAAACAGCAGTTCAGGAGAGTGTAAGGTGGCGCATGCTAATGCCAAACGTTGTTTTTGTCCGCCACTCATTGAGCCAGCGTATTGTTTGCTTTGCGCTGTAAGATCATACAGGGACAACAATTCGTCTATACGTTGTCGGGCTCGTTGACCAGTAAAGCCATAAATGGATGCCACGAACTGTAGATTTTCTTTGACACTTAGGGTGTCGTACAAGGAGAATTTTTGCGTCATATAACCTAAACGACGCTTTAGTGATTCTTCATTGCCTTTGAGTGGCTCTCCTAAAATGCGGACTTCGCCGCTGGTGGCTTCTAATAAACCGGTTAGTAAGCGAATAGAAGTGGATTTGCCGCAACCATTGGGGCCAAGAAAACCATAAATACAACCTTTGGGAATGCTCAAATCCAGTTGATTGACGGCGATCTGTTGACCAAATTGCTTGCTCAATCCTTTGGCTTCGATAGCAAGTTGGCTCATGGGATGCGTACCTCTAAGCTCATGCCTGTGGTGAGTGAATCTGCATCCTTTAGCAGCACATCGGTGAGGTACATGAGTCGATCTCGATCTTTCTCATTAAGGGCATAAAAAGGGGTAAAAGCGGGCATGGCTCGAATATTAAGAATTTGGCCAGAAAAAGGTGCCGCAATGCCGTCAACATAGACATCAACTTGGCTACCTTGATGAACTTGATTAAGTGCCTGTGCGGGTAAATACACACGAGCATAAAGGCGCTCATTTGAAAGTAGGCTGATTAATTGTGTGCCGGTCGAGACCCTTTCTCCTTCGTGCCAAGGTAGGCTGTCAACTAGGCCATCATGGGAAGCTTTAATGGTCAGGTCTGATAACACTTGCTGTTGCCAAGTGACCGCCGCCAAAGCATTGGCTACGTCAGCTTGTGCAGCTTGAATGTCTTGCGGTCGAGCGCCATTTTGTAACTCTTTCAGTCTTGCTTGTTGGGCGGACACGGCGGCACTTTTGGCTTCTAGCTGACTTTTTGCTGCGTCTAAATCCGCTTTTCCTATGGCTTTTTTACGGAACAGTTCGCTGCTTCTTTGGTAGGCTAAGGTGGCGTTGTTACTTTCGGCCTGTGCAACATTCAGTTCGGCTCGTGCTGCGGCAATCTGTTCATCTCGGGTGCCAGACAGCAATTTATTTAAAGAGGCTTGAGCCTTGGCTAACTCGGCTTGGCGCTGTTCCAACAAGGCTCGCGCTTTGCGATCATTGAGTTGTATAAGGGTATCACCCACTTGCACGGGCTGCCCTTCGTGAACCCAAATATGGCGAATGGTTTCATTGGCGGTGGCCGATAACAGAATGCGATCTCTTTCTAGTGTGCCCATGGCGATATGTTTCGCTTCTGGTTGGCAACCACTCAGGGCAGATAGGAATGCAATAGAGATAAGAACACGGCACACTTTCATTGGTCTGCTTCCTCTTTTGGGTTGAATAAACCATCTTGTAATAAGGCATGGTTATGTTCTGCGAGTTGCGACAACCAATCTGAGGAAAGCTCAATACCAAGTCCTTGTTGAATGTACTTGGGTGCCAATAAAGGGAAGATCATCAGGCTTAATAAACTGAGGCGAATCCACTCTGGATTTAATGCAGGGTTAATTTTATGCTGCTGGTGCAGTTGTTGTGCCCAGTGTTTTGAGCGCAGCAAGACTTCATCAAAAATGTTGGCCAGTATGCTGAAGGCATCGCCATCGTCATGATGGTTGAAAATTTCTTGTATTAATCTTGGCAAACTTGGATTAGCTGACATCATTCGATAATAAGTCTGCATTAAGGTGAGAGGCGTTAAAGCTGCTTCACTTTGACTGTGCTGACGGAGCAAACTGAGCATGGGAGACAGGGTGTCTTTTACCATGGCTTCGAACAGATTGGCCTTAGAGCCAAAGTAATAACGAATCATGGCCGCGTCAACGCCAGCTTTTTGAGCAATTTGACGGGTAGAAATCTTACGATATCCGTAGCGACTGAAGCTTTCTCGTGCCGCGTCTATGAGTGCTTGGCGTGTATCTTGCTGATCCCCTTTGGGGCGTCCTACTTTGCTAGTCATGAGCAGTCCCTGTTGTTATTCATCACGTGATGAATATAGGTCTTTTCGGCGCACTGTGAAATGAATTAAATTCCTCGCATTGCTTGCTTTTGAGGAATTTGTCCACACACTATGAGGCAAGATCAGACTTGCTGTGCCTTAGGATATGAGGCGATGAATTGGATAATTAGACTATGAATAAATTGGTGTCTTTGTTGTTAAAAGGCTTGGTGGCAGTATTGCCGATCGGCTTAACGCTTTACCTTATCTATTGGTTACTGTCGACTGGCGAGGCGTTGGCGAAACCGCTGATCTTGTTGTTTATTCCAGAAAATTATTATTTTCCGGGTGTTGGTTTAACAATGAGTTTAGCGACCTTAGTCTTGGTTGGTTTGCTGGTGAATCTATACGGCATTCGCTATCTGGTGAAACTCAGCCATAACCTGTTGGAGCGCATTCCGTTAGTTAAGTCCATTTATGGTGCTTTTAAAGACATGATGATGGTCTTTAATTTGTCTGAAAAAAAGGACATGAAAAGTGTGGTGTCTTTGGAGTGGAATGGCGCACAGGTGATTGGTTTTGTGACGGGCGAACAAACCGGAAAAAGCTTGTTTCCTGATCAAGGTTTAGTGGGCGTGTATGTGCCATTGAGCTACCAAATTGGTGGCATCACCTTGTACATTCACCGTGACCGGTTAACCGAGTTGGATATCGGGGTAGAGGAAGCCATGCGACTAACATTAACGGCTGGTGTACAAAGTCAGAAAGGGGCTTCAGAGTAAGCTGATTATGTTTGACCTCTTGGTGATCTGAGGGAATTTCATTATCATGCCTTTCCTTTTGAATTGAGTGGGTAGTCATGAAGAAAAATGTCATGGTGATTGGTGCCGGTCCAGCCGGATTAATGGCGGCTGAAACAATGGCAGCGGCCGGTCATCAGGTTCATGTGTACGATGCGAAGCCCAGTGCCTGTCGAAAGTTTTTATTGGCCGGTGTGGGCGGAATGAACATTACGCACTCTGAGGGTTATGACGACTTTATTCAACGCTACTATGACAAAGCAGAATGGTTGGCGACAGCCGTACGTCAATTTGATAACCAAGCTCTACGGGACTGGATTCATGGCCTAGGGGTAGACACCTTTATAGGCAGTTCTGGCCGTGTCTTCCCAACCGATATGAAAGCTGCGCCTTTGTTACGACATTGGTTGTCGCGCCTGCGCGAAGCCGGTGTGGTATTCCATATGCGTCATAAGATGCTCTCTCTAACATCAACCAGCGCCACCTTTGATCATCAAGGTGAGACAGTGACAGCGCAAGCGGATGCGATTGTCCTTGCGATGGGGGGAGCCAGTTGGCCAAAACTGGGTTCAGACGGGGCTTGGCAATCTGTACTCGCTGAACAGGAGGTTACCCTATCGCCTTTGCGCAGTGCCAACTGTGGTTTTTACAGTCATTGGAGTGAGCATTTGCGTAGCAAATTTGCTGGTAGTCCATTAAAAGGTGTCGCCTTTACGATGACCTTAGCCAGTGGTCAGACGGTCAGCAAAAAAGGCGAATGTATCGTCACCCAAGATGGCATGGAAGGCAGCTTAATTTACGCTTTTTCAAAGTACCTGCGAGATGACATTGAGGCGCAAGGGGAAGCCAGTTTGTCCATCGATTTACTGGCTGACATCAGTGAGCAACAGTTGGTGGCCAAGTTATCCTCTCGAAAAGCGAAAGAGTCCTTCAGTAAATACTTAAAACGCAGCGTGGGTCTAAGTGGGGTTAAAGTCGCTTTATTGCATGAGTTGTTTACTAAACAAACGTTATCGACGCCCGATGGGCTAGCTCACGCTATTAAACATTTACCGGTTTCTTTTTATCAAACCAAACCGATTGACGAAGTGATCTCCAGTACTGGTGGTGTGTGCGAAGTTAGTCTCAACGACGATTTAATGTTAAGCAAAATGCCTGGTGTGTTTTGTGCTGGTGAAATGTTGGATTGGGAAGCGCCAACTGGCGGCTATTTGCTGACGGCTTGTTTTGCGACTGGACGTCTGGCTGGGCAAGGTGTGTGTCGTTGGTTCACGACAAAAGCTTGATACTGAAAGCTGTTTTGTGTTTAAGGAAAACGCCCAGCATGACTGGGCGTTTTATTGTTAAGTGGCTAAGTGTATTGCTTTGCCTACGGTCTTATCCGCTTAGGTTTAGTTGCTGTATTGCAAGGCCGGCTCACCAAAAGCATATTGCACGCCAATCGATGCCACGTTATCTAAGTAATTGTCTTCAATGTCTTTTACCAAACGGAAGTCGGCTCGTAGGCTAACATCTTGGTTGAGCGCGTATTTCACACCACCACCGGCATTGATGAACAAGTTAGTGCTGGAGTCTGTACCATCTACATCCGTTAAACCAACCCCGGCGGCCAAATAAGGCGTTAGATCCACTTGAGTGAATTTTGGCAAGCTATACAAACCGTCGACTCTGTATTGATCTAAATCGTGATCACGACCACGTTTTCTCGCATCGGAATGCAGGTAAGTAGCTTCGATGGCAAGTGGGCTATTAAATTGGTAACCAAGACCAAGGGCGTAAGAATGGTCATTGCCTGCGTCACGATCATTGTCTGTGTTGTAGAAGCCGAGACTTGGGGTCAAGGTGAAGCCAGGTTTGCTTGGCTCGGCATAAGCCATGGTGGTTAAAGTTGAAGCCATTAGGACTCCGCTGAAAAGAGTACGTTTAGTAAATGAAATCGCCATGTTGATTCTCCTAATGCACTGAATTTAGGAACACTCGTTGATGGATTGTGTTCCGCTTCAGGTTTTAGATTACGCTCTTTAGGTCAGAAATAAAGTGAGTGAAAAAGTAGGAAAAACAAAGGGTTGAATGCTATTTATGTATTCCTGACAGAGGCTTTACTTGGCGAGAGAGTTATTTAGCTAAATGGGCAGCAAGTTTGCGGTTAAGGTGTAGGAATTCGGATTTAAATTACAAGAATTTTGCATTACCAAAGACCTGATAGGGCACCATTAAAGACAACTTAAGGGGAGTGTTAGACGGATTAAAGCAGGCAAAAAAAAGCCCAATCTAAGATTGGGCGTGCCTGAATGCGGTTCGCTCTATGGCAATAATTGGGAGGCTTGAATGCCGGTGATTTAGGCTTGATTATCCGAGATCACAGCGACAACACGACGGTTTGCTTGGCGATGCTCGGCAGAGTCGTTGTCAAACAAGGGTTTGTCTTCACCGTATCCAATGGCGCTCACACGATTTTCAGGAATACCGAAGATCTCGACCAATACATCTGCAATGGCATTGGCGCGCTCTTCCGACACTTTTTGGTTGTAACTGGCGGCACCGGTATCGTCCGTATGACCTTCAATGACCACTGTGGTATTAGGGTTTTCCATTAGGAAGGTCGCCAGTTTCTCAATTTCTGGGTAGAACTTTTGCTGTACCTGAGTTTGGTTGCTGGCAAACTGAACATTCAGTTTGACGGGCGGTTGTGCGGCGACGACAGCGGCTTGCTCAGATAAGCTTGGTTCAGTGCCATCTGTTGTCACCGGTGGCTCAGGTAACGGCTCTTCTTGCTCTACATTGTTGTCCATTGGCTGATTGTCTTCGGCGATCACAGGTTGCTCTATTTCTGTGATGGGTTCCGGTTCATTTGCTGGTGTTGGTTCAGCCATTTCCTCTGTTGTTTGATCGACATTTTCGTCATATTCGATCGGCTGAAAATCCATCTCCTGACTGGTTTCGTTGTTCCCTTTGTGGCCAAAGGTCATTTGCAAACCGATAGAAGACACTTTGTCGACATGATGGTCTTCAACGTCATTGACTAGACGGAAATCGGCACGCAAAGCAAGGGAGTCATTGATTGCGTATTTCAAACCACCACCGGCATTGATTTCTACGTTGTTGTCAGGGTTGGAACTGAAGTCAGTGGTGCCGACACCTGCGGCTAAGTAAGGCGTTAGATTGTAGCGAGAGACATTTGGCAAGTGGTACAAACCGTCTAAGCGATACTGGTCAACGTCGACTTTATCGCCCGTTTGAGCGGATTCTGTGTCAGCGTTCAGGTAAACAAATTCGACTGCCCAAGGGTTGTCGAATTGGTAGCCTAAGCCTAAAGAGTAAGCAGTATCGTTTTCTTCATCGCGGTCATTGTCCATATCGTAATGACCGATACTTGGGGTGATGGTGAAACCAGGTTGCGGTTGCGCCAAAGCAACGGATGAAAAAGAAGCGGCAGCGACTAGGCTGCTGATCAATGTGCGTTTTGCAATGGTAAAAGACATGGTTTATCTCCTGATAAGTGTCTGGGTTGTGTTGTGCTTTTCACAATAAGCGTTGTGCTTTTTTTCAGAATAAGCGGGTTTTTAGCGTCAGAAAAGGTGCCCCAGAATCCCCTGAAAAGCCTTTAATTACGGGGGATTGCACTATCATTACGGAGAGTTTACCTAACAGGCATTTTCAACACGTTGAGGCAGAAAGTAAGGTCAGTAATTGGCTAGGAAGGATGGAATTTATTACAGGAATTTTGCACTTTAAAAAGCCGCAAAATGTTGTTTGTAGCATTTTGCGGCCTGATTATTAGGCGTCTTGGATTAAAGCGTGGTGAGCACCTATGCCCGCCATCACCCCAGCGGCAGATGCAAAAGTGGCATTTTGCATAGGGTTTACGGTATCTCCTGCGGCGAATAATCCTGTGATATTGGTTTGTTTTATCTCATCAGTTTTGATCACCAATCCTAATGGACCTTCTTCAAACTCACAGCCAAGTTGCTCTGCTAACGTACTGGCCATATGGGTCTTAGGGGCCACAAAAATGCCACCAATCTGAATCGTGCGGCCATCGGCGAGATAGAGGCTTCGGATTTTGGGAGGACGCCCAAGAACTTCGATCACTTCAGTTCGCTCTATGGTAACGCCTCGTCTGATAAGTAGGGCTAACTGATCCTCATCTGGTTCAAACTGACCTTGGGTGAAATAGGTTGTTGGTCCCCAGTCAGGTAGCAGAATGGCCTGATGGATGGAATGAGGGCTGGTGGCAATGACCCCCAAGGGCTGATTTCTTAATTCATAGCCATGGCAATAAGGGCAATGAGCAACGGTTGCGCCCCAACGTTCTCGTAAGCCAGGAATATCTGGGGTCTCATCTTTTAGACCGGTTGCCAGAATCAATTTCTTGCTGTTTATCGTTTGACCATTTCCTAAGGTGACATGAAATAGCCCCTCTTCTTTTGAGGCCGCTGTGGCGGTGTCTTCAATCAGAGTAACCGTGGGGTACTTTAGCAATTGGCGCTGTGCTTCTTGCTGAATTTGATAAGGTGATACGCCATCCAGTCCAAAAAATCCGTGTGATTGATTGGCAAAACGATTCCGTGGTTCGCCAGCGTCAATGACGGTGACTTTTCTTTGTCCACGAGCCAGCTGCATGGCGGCTGATAAACCCGCGAAACTCCCACCTATGATAATTACCTCTTCAGGCATGTTTCTATCCTCAGTCAATGTAATTTAAGAAACATCATAAGTTACATGAAAATGCAAAGTCAACACATGAAACTTTTATTGTTTCGTGAAATCTTCAGGTAGAATGCTTTACGGACTTTATAGACAGAGGTAAGTCATGAGAAAAGACAGTCGTTTATCACGCATGTTGCATGTACTGATTCATATGGATCGATTGGGCGGCCCTGCGACATCGGAACGCATTGCAAAGATGCTCAGTACAAACCCTGTTGTTGTGAGACGCACTATGGCGGGATTACGAGAACAGGGTTATGTCACCTCTGTTAAAGGCCATGGTGGTGGTTGGTCCTTGGCGATGCCGTTGCATAAAATTAGTTTGCTGGATATCCACAATGCCCTCGGTGAAAGTTCCGTGTTTACTATAGGATTGTCTGATGAATATACCCATTGCCCTATTGAACAAGCCGTTAACAAAGCCATTAAGGATGTGTTAATTGAAGCGGAATCTTTGTTGTTAGAGCGCTTTGGTGAAGTGTCGCTGGACGTTCTGGCGGAAGGTTTTGTTGACTTGCCAGCGCCTTCTTTTGATGAGGGCAAAGGTTATTAAATTTCATGCAGTGGCTTTTATCCAGCGTCGAGTCAGCTTAACGACTGCTGACATAAACTGACAGTTCTGCTGTTTAGCATAAGGAATAACAGGTATAGGCTGTCATTAATGCCTGTTTGTGTGTGATTTTAATTAAGGAGAACGGCTTGGAACTGTCAAACTTTCCGATTTTTTATGTTGATGACGTACCTGCAAGCGTGAATTTTTATCGTCCACTTTTTGAGCGAGAGCCAGTGGACCTGCAAGACAACTTTGCGCTTTTTGTCAGTGAATCAGGCAACAAGCTGGGTTTATGGGCTTGGCATGATGTAGCGCCTAAATCCGATAAAGTCGCTAAAGCCAGTATGGAAATTGCCATAGAAGTCGGTAACTTGATTACTTTGCAAATACATTTTCGAAAATGGTCTGAGTTGGGCGTAGAGATTATCCAAGACATTAGTGTCATGGATTTTGGCACCAGCTTTACCGTATTGGACCCTGATGGCCATAGGCTAAGAGTCTTTTGTTATGAGAAATAATGCGTTTCATGCTTGCCGTATTAGCCCGCTTTTATCGCGGGCTTTTTTGTACTTAAACGAAATGCCAGAAGTCCATTTGATATCACTATTTCTTATTTGGAAATTATGGATTAACTGAACGCATATTGATCAGCTTGGTGCTCAAGCCTAGACTGAGGGCAATTCCATTGGTTCTCTCTTAATTAATTTGAGCCAATTAAATCCAGTTACGAGGTGTTGTTTATGTTACCGACTTATTTTATTTCTCACGGTGGTGGTCCTTGGCCATACATGCCAGATTTACGCGCAATGCTTGCGACGTTGGAAACGGCGTTGGCGGATATGCCAAATCAGTTAACCGAGAAGCCAAAGGCCATTTTAATGATATCTGGGCACTGGGAGACCAAAAAACTGGCTGTACAGTCTAGTCCGGCACCCGGAATGGAATACGATTACTACGGCTTTCCAGAACATACCTATCAGGTGAAGTATCAAGCGCCGGGTTCACCTGAGGTGGCGGCTCGAGTTGCTGAATTGTTGTCAGCTGCAGGTATGCCGGTGGATTTAGATGATAAAAAAGGCTATGACCACGGCGCATTTGCCCCGATGGAAATCATGTATCCAGACGCGGACATGCCATTGGTTCAGTTGTCGTTGAAAGCCAATTTGGATCCTGAAGAGCATCTTGCGATTGGACGTGCATTAAAACCCTTGCGTGAAGAAGGGGTATTAATTGTTGGGAGTGGTTTGAGTTATCACAACTTGCGTTTATTTGGTCCGCAAGCGAAAGAGCCTTCCGCACAATTTGATGCTTGGTTGCAAACAACATTGATGTCTTCTTCTCCCGAGCAACGTCATGAGCGTATTGTGGCATGGGATAAAGCTCCACAAGCGCGCGTATGTCACCCAAGGGAAGACCATCTTATTCCGTTAATGGTGGCGTTAGGTGCCGCTGAAGAGGCTGAAGCCACGAGAGTTTATCATGATAAAAATGTCTTTGGTGGGGTGACGGCATCCAGCTTCCGTTTTGATTAAATGCTTAAAGGTTGTCATGGATTTGATCATATCGTTAATCGTAGCCAATATTTTTTTGTTATCTGTAAAGCCAGTTTGATGCTGGCTTTTTTATTTGTTTTCAGAAGGTTAGAGCACTTTTTTGAAAACGGTAAGTGGCTTTGGGTCGGCTGGCATAGGCTTTGCTGAACCTCTCAGTCGCTAAAACAAAAAAAGGTAAGTCTGTGAAAAGTTTGAATTTAGACGTTAAAAATATCCGTATTCGCTATCAAGATACAGGGGGGGATTTACCCGTACTGGTTTTGCTCCACGGTATTGGTGGGTCACTGGAACTTTGGCAGTACCAACTAACATTATTGTCCTCTTCTTTTCGAGTGATCGCATTGGATTTGCCAAACCATGGTTTGTCTGAGATCAATGAAAAGGCCTTCGATGTAATTGAGTACGCCGAATTTGTGTGGGCTTTTTTAGATCAGTTAGCCATTTCTCATGTTTACCTTGCCGGTAACTCCATGGGGGGCGCAGTTTGCATCCATATGTCGAATCTGCAGCCAGATAGAGTGTCAAAAGTAGCCTTGCTCAATGCGGCGACTTTGGGGAAACAAACGCCGCTGCCTTTTAGACTGATGACATTGCCCATTATTGGGCGTCTTTTGTCACGTCCCAATCGAATGGCAATAGAACAACAAATGCATAGTATTTTTTTGCACCCTAATGAGGTCTCTGAGGAGACGAAATTGGTTATTACACGCAATGTGATGCGTGACGGAGCACAAGGCGCTTTTGTCAGAACCCTACGCAAAATGGTGGATAAGGCTGGTCAAAAAGCCCATTTATGCCGACTTAGTTTGGCGGCGTTAAAGAAAATCTCCTGTCCTGTGTATTTTGTTCATGGACGTCAAGACGCTGTCTTGCCGTATTCGCAGTCTGAAACAGCACACCAGAACACGCCAGGAAGTGAGTTGTTAATATTAGACAATTGTGGTCATACACCACAACTTGAGAAGCCGGTGGAAGTAAATGACCTTTTATTGCGACTGTTAAACTAAGGTTACGAATTTTTACAAAGACTTTTCTTTTAAATCAGCACAAAGCCAAGAAAGCTCAGCTATGGTTAGTGGTGTCCTAAATAATGTTCGCAAGGAGCACTTTGATGAAGCAGGAAACAGATCAGGATTTAAAGCACTTAACTCAATTGTTGGAAGACCTTGAGCAAATATCATTAGACGATATTGCCAAGATACCGGAAGACAAACAGCATCTCATGGTAGAAACCATCGAAAACCTTCAGGACCAACTGAAAGAAGTGGTGAATGACAGTAAGCTTTTGCATTGATGATATAACAGGCGGTTCACAGGTCAGTCAAAAATGACAAGATGCGATTCATTCGCCTAGATAATATCAGAAATGAAAAGACCGGCAGAAAGCCGGTCTTTTCATGTTTAGCATGAGGATAATATTGTTCATTAAGGGAGAGAATGGAATGTTTTCACTATGTTCGATAAGGATTGTACATCGACTGCTTTACAGATCTTGTCATTAGGCTGTTTGAACGTGGGGGTATCCTCTGCTGCGACCATTGCATTGATGACAGATTCTTCTATCGCTTCCACCGCGGCCATATAAAACGCATCGAAAAATTCATCGTTCAGGCAGGTCATAGAGGTCAGTGGGCCAGACAACTGAGGTAAATCTTGTTCGTTTGCTGTGCTAAAGGCAAGGAAGATATCCCCTGAATTGTTACCACCTGGTGAGCCATTTTTTCCAATACCAAGAGCGGCCCGTTTCGCGAGGCGTTTTAATTGGTGAGGTAACATCGGAGCATCGGTCGCAAGGATGACAATGATGGAGCCTTGTTCATGTAATGGATGAATACAATCTTGGGTCATTAACTTTCCAACAGGGGCACCAAGTACGGTAAACCATGGACGAATGCCGTGATTGGCTTGGACCAAAGCGGCGACAGTGTAAGTTTCACCAGCAATGTTAATGAGTCGAGAGGAGGTCCCTGTACCGCCTTTAAAGTCATAGGCAATCATGCCCGTTCCACCGCCAACATTGCCTTCTGAAATGGCACCGGACTTAGCATTGTTGAGTGCGTCCAAGGCATCTTGTTCGGACACATGCATGGCGTTGATATCATTGAGTACGCCATCATAAGTTTCTGCGACAACTGGCATAGCCCATAGGTGATTATTTTGCCACGCTTGTTGGTATTGTTTTATTGTCCATTTGACTGCGGCGTGGTGAGTAATACCGACAGCATGGGAATTGGTCAGCATGATAGGCCCAACAAAATAGCCGCCATCTTGTATCCAATGGGTGCCGGTCATTTCACCATTGCCGTTGAGGGCATACATTCCAGCCCATACAGGTTGTGGTGTGGTGTTTCTGCCCCGTGGCAGTATGGCGGTGACTCCGGTTCTAGCAGGTGAAATGGGGTCATTATTCATGAGAGTCTTAAAACCCACCTGAATGCCAGGAACGTCCGTGATGGCATTGTTTGGGCCTGTCATGCCAGGGAAAGGTAGCCCTAGTGCTCTTGCGCGTAATTTGGACATAATTTGGCTTACTGTTCCTTAGTGTGTGGATGTGTTTTTGGATTTGAAGTAAATGCCTGCGGATGCGATAACAACCGAAAAAAGCAGCATTAATGTGGCGATCGCGTTGATTTCAGGTTTAATGCCTCGACGGATCATGCCAAGAATAAAAACGGGTAAAGTGGTTGAGTCAACTCCACTGATGAAATATGTGATCACCAAATCATCCATGGAAATGATAAAACTGAGTAACGCACCACCGATTACGCCTGGCAGAATCAAGGGCAAAGTGACACGACGAAATGTTTGCCATTCATTCGCTCCAAGATCAGCAGAAGCGGCTTCTGTGAGAGGGTTCATACCCGCTAATCTGGCACTGACAACAATAAAAACATAGCTGGTTAAAAAAGTGCAATGACCAATAATGATGGTGCTGTTTCCCAGGGTGAAACCCGCACCAACGAAGAAAATGAGTAGTGCAATGCCTAGGACGATATCGGGCATAACCATAGGCACAAACAATAATAATCGATAAAACGAGTGTAGCTTAAAGCGATAGCGGGCTAAGGCAACCGCGGTACTGGTGCCGAGGAAGGTGGCTACGAGCGTCGCACTGGCAGCCACAATTAAACTGTTCAATAATGCGTTAAGAAGCTGATCTGTGGAGTCTACGTAGCTAGAGGTATCAGTCAATGAGGTTGCTAGACCAAAAATGCTGCGGTACCAATCGAAAGTGAAGCCATCCCAAATCATAATATTGATCGGATTTGAATTGAACGAATAGATCACGATGAGTATGACGGGGGCATAGAGGAACAGAAAAAAGAACACACTGTAAATGGATAATAAGCGGCCTAAGGGCGTTTGTTTTTTCATGCTTAGCTCCTATAACCCAGCTTGTTTTTTGGTAGATTTATAGAGATAAATGGACAAAATTATCATCATCATGAAGATAATCACCATCGAAAGTGTCGCCCCAAAAGGCCAGTTTCGTGCGTATAAGAACTGTTGCTCAATCATATTTCCTATCATCAATACCTTGGCACCACCGAGAAGATCAGGCACGACAAAGTTACCCAGGCTAGGAATAAAGACCAAAATGCAGCCTGCAACAATGCCTGGCAAGGTTAAGGGAAAAACAACCCTGCGGAAGGTGGTAAAAGGTGTTGCGCCTAAGTCTTCAGATGCTTGAAGTAGATTTTTGTCGAGCTTTTCGACACTGGAATAGATGGGTAAGAACATAAAAGGAATGAATATATAGACCATGCCAATGATCACAGCGGTCCCGGAAAACATAAGATTTAATGGCTCAGTTATTAACCCAGTGGCTTCTAAAAATTGATTTGCAAAACCTGAGTTCCGTAAGATTAATACCCACGCGTAAAGGCGAACCACCATGCTGGCGAAAAAGGGCAGTGTCATTAAAAAGATGCACAGAGCTTTGTTTTTTGCCGATAAGGTTGAAACCCAGAAGGCAACGGGGTAACAGATGAATAATGTGCAAAGAACGGTGGCCACCGATAATCCAATAGAGCGTAATAAAATCTTCAAATAAACCGGGTCGAATTCTTCATAAATACCATCAGCCCAGCCAAGTACTCGACCATAATTCCAGTGATAAAAATGCCATTCAACGCCCCCATATAAGCCTGGTTCTAAGAAGCTATAGGTCAGCATGATTAACATTGGGCCTATGAAAAAAATCAATAGGAATAGGCTGGTTGGTGTCAGTAAGGTTATTAGTGCAAGTTGTTTACGAGACAGGTTAAGGGGATTCATATATGCCCCTTAATCGACTTTTGCTTGGCAGGAATGGTATGCAGCGCGTCGACTTGATAATACAGGGTTAGTTGCTGACCTTTTATCAAAGGCGTGTTCGTTTTTCTGGTTAAGGCTGAAAATGGTAGGCCATTGCTTAATTCGCCATGTAATTGATAGTCGGAGCCAACAAAGACGGTTTGGTTTAATGTCATTGTCAGCTGAGCTTGGGGGCCTTCTAGTTCATTTGGGGTTAAAGATAAATGTTCAGGTCGCAACAGGAGTTTCACCTCTTCGCCTAGTTTCAGTGTTTGATCATGACTGAATATAGTGCAGCCGTTGCAATCAATGTTGACCCCGTTTTCAGATTTGCTAATGACCATGCCGGATAAAATATTACTTTCACCTATGAATCTGGCAACAAACTCTGTTTTTGGGGTGTGGTAAATTTCATCCGGTGTGCCAATTTGGTCAATTTTGCCACTGTTAAGCACCACGATTTGGTCAGACATGGTGAGCGCTTCTTCCTGATCATGGGTCACAAAAATAAAACAAATTCCGAGTTCTGTTTGTAGGTTTTTCAGCTCGAGTTGCATTTGCAATCGTAAATTTTTATCTAAGGCTGAAAGGGGTTCATCAAGAAGCAGTAGTTTTGGGCGATTAATGATGGCGCGAGCGAGAGCAACACGTTGTTGTTGACCTCCTGATAATTGTGACGGAAGACGCTGCTCTATGCCACTTAGTCCCACCATAGTAAGCGCTTCCGCAACGCGTTGATTGCGTTCTACTTTGTTGACTTTTGCAATGTCCAAACCATAACCAACATTGTCACCAACTGTCATATGTGGAAACAAGGCATAGGATTGGAACACAGTATTAACCGGACGTTTATGAGCGGGTTGTTGGATAATGGATTGCCCATCTAACAGGATATCGCCACTGTCTAGCTCTTCAAATCCGGCGATGATTTTTAGCAGGGTTGTTTTTCCACATCCCGAAGGACCCAATAAGGTAATAAATTCACTCTGCGCGATGGACAGGCTGATATTATCTAATGCATTGATAATGCCGCCTTCAGGTGTCATGAACTGACGATGTGCATGGCGAATTTTTATATATTCAGGCGATGGGATAGACGCTGACATAATAAACCTCTAAGAGAGAGAAAAGGGCGGGCGATCCCGCCCTGCCCCAAGGATATTATTGATTTTACGATGTGCGAATCTTGGTCCAGGCGCGATCATATAGCTTGATGCCTTTGCCTAGTTCTTTGAACAGTTGTAGCTTCGCCTTTACTTCTGCAGGAGGGTTTATGCTTGGGTTGTTGCGCAAAGAGTCAGGTAATAGTTTGACGGCCTCGGTATTCATGGTGCCATTGGTTTGTTGCTTAGTATTGAGTGCCGCAATTTCAGGTTGAGTAAAGAACTCCAGAAACTTCTTCGCATTCACTTTATTGGGGGCGCTTTTCAGTACACACATATCTTCTTGATACATGGTTGCGCCTTCTTTTGGAATGACATAAGCAAGATCATCAGGATTTTGGAAGACGTATAGCATTGAGCCGACATACCATTGTGCAGCGGCAATATCACCAGATTGCACCATGGGAATACTGTCGTAGGTAAAGGCTGAGACATTGTGTTTTTGCTTGATAATATAGTCTTGAGCCGCTTTTAAATCGTCACGATTTGTTGTGTTGACACTTTTTCCATCAGTGATTAAACCGACGCTAATGACTTCTCGCATATCATCCAGCATGGCGATGTTTTTACCGTCATTTGGTAACGCGAAAAAGTCAGCCCATGAGTTCAGCTCGGGCACGAGTTTTTTGTTATAAAGAATGCCTACGGTGCCCCAAGCGTAGGGCAGGCAATATTCGCCATTTGGATCAGATTCAGCATTCAGAAAATTTTTATCGATATGTTTAAAGCCTGAATATTGGTTGATGTTGGTCTTTTCTAGCAGGTTTAATTTCGCCATGATGTCTTGCATATGGACGGAGGGAAATACAATGTCGTAACCCGTTGCTCCAGCTTGTAACTTGGCTAACATCTCTTCATTTGATGAATAGGTATCCAGTTTAACCTTGATACCCGTTTCCTCAGTAAAGCGCTGCAGTACTTCCGGGTTAATGTATTCTCCCCAATTATAAAGACTTAGAGTTTCCTCAGCGGATGCCGAGTGTGTAAAGCCGAGAGCGGTAATGGCGATGCTCGTCATAGCGAGTGCTTTTTTTACCTTTCGACTACTTTTTAAAGAAATTGATTGTTTCATAATGCGGCCTTCTTGATCGTTTCTAAAGGAGTTGTCTTGGTCTGTAAAAGCACCGTCATTTCATTCTAAGTGATGGTATTATTCTTTCAATATCACAATATGTTATGTTTCTAACAATTTTGAAATGGTATAAATATGAAGGGATTAGATCTAAATTATGATTATTGACCCGAAACAAACGGATTTTTTCTGCACACATTTAGTTTGTTTTTAATCAAGGTCGCACCATGTTGCTGCAAAAAATCTATTGAAACGAGCAAGGCTGACAGAATGAAAAATACATTCTCCTCAAAACCTGAACACATTGCGACGACAACGTCACAACGCATTCAAGAGTTAATTCCCTTGGTATCCAAATCTGAGGCCCGAGTGGCGCAGTTTATTCTGCTCAACCTAGACCATATCAGTTATGAAACCGGTGCTTCCATTGCTGAAAAAGCCGCGGTTAGCCAAATTACCGTCAGCCGCTTTTTAAAACGAGCAGGTTATCAGGGCATCTCAGCACTGAAAGAAGAGTTACAGAAAGAGCTTATTCCGATTGAAGCCAACGAAAGTCAGAGGCTCGCTCCAGATTCATTTTATAAAGACAATTTGAAACAAGAGCTGAAAAGTATGGTTCGTCTTTATGAGCAGTTTGAGACAGAGAATTGGGAGAGTTTGGTCAGTTGCGTTAGCGCTGCAACGCGGGTTTATGTCACAGGATTTCAATCCATTCGAGGCACGGCGGAAGATTTTACACGGCGACTTTCCCTTGCCCGTGATCGGGTTCAGTATCTTTCACCTCATGATGGCATGTTAGGTGAGTGGCTTGAAGACAATTCAAGGAGCCGGAAGGGTTACGATACTTTAATTATCCTTGATGTTGTTCCTTATGCCTCAGAAGGCCGAAAATTGTGTGAAGTTGCCGTGGAAAAAGGCATTCAAATTGTGATTATTAGCGATGAATTTTGTCATTGGGCAAGTGAATACGATGCCCATATTGTGTATTCCAAATCTAAGTCGGGATTATTCTTAGAATCAACGTGGGGCTTGGTTCTAACAACGAATATGCTCGTGGATGCCGTCTCTAGGCGAGATGTAAACAGTGATACCCGTATTAAGCGTTGGCAAGAGATGGCAAAACGCCTTGATCTTTTTTAATCGAAAAAAGACCGGCAGAAAGCCGGTCTTTTGGTTTTAGGCGTAAGGTCAGTTTATTCCCAAGAACGAAGCAGTTCGTCGTAAGATACCGTGACACCTTGTGGTTTCTCGTTCGACAGTTTCGCTTTAGGCGAACCTGGCTGTGCCAACCAATACGCTTCATCACGAGGCTTATTCAGTTTAGGACCACAGTTATCTTGCACCTTCGCACGTTCAAGACGTTGCATTACTTTATCCTGAGCGGCCGCGAGACCATTTAAGGCTTCTTGTGGGGATGCTTCACCACTGGCGGCTTGTGAAATGTACTGCCACCAAAGCTGAGCGAGCTTAGGATAGTCAGGAACGTTGGTTCCCGTTGGTGACCATTCTTTACGAGCAGGCCCTTTATAGAACTCAACCAAACCACCTAGTTTCGGTGCGGCAGCGGCCATTTCTGGTGAGTTGATGTCTGACTCACGAATTGGCGTTAGACCCACCAAGGTTTTCTGCAAAGACACGGTTTTAGACGTAGTGAACTGAGCGTACAACCAAGCGGCCAAGCGACGATCATCCGGTGTTGAGTTCATGAAGGTCCAAGCGCCAACGTCTTGATAACCTTTTTTCATCCCCTCTTCCCAGTATGGCCCAACTGGAGACGGCGCCATGCGCCATTTCGGAGAACCATCTTCGTTCACCACGGGTAGGCCTTTTGCAGTCATGTCTGCAGTGAAAGCTGTATACCAGAAAATTTGCTGAGCCACGCCGCCTTGAGCAGGAACCGGGCCGGACTCAGAGAAGGTCATGCCTTGTGCTTCTGGTGGTGCGTACTTACGTAGCCAATCAACGTATTTTGTGGTCGCGTAAACGGCAGCAGGACCATTGGTCGCTCCGCCTCGGGAAACACTTGAGCCCACGGGATGACAGTTCTCTACGCGAATACCCCATTCATCAACAGGCAAACCATTTGGGATACCCTTGTCACCCGCGCCTGCCATAGAGAACCAAGCGTCGGTGAATCGCCAGCCTAGAGATGGGTCTTTTTTGCCATAATCCATGTGACCATAAACAGGCTCGCCATCGATGGTTTTCACTTTATCTGTGAAGAATTCAGCAATGTCTTCATAAGCTGACCAGTTCACCGGTACACCTAAGTCATAGCCATAAATGGATTTGAATTTGGCTTTCAAATCGGCACGTGCAAACCAGTCTGCGCGGAACCAATATAGGTTGGCGAATTGCTGGGTAGGCAGTTGGTAAAGTTTACCGTCTGGCCCTGTGGTAAAAGACAGACCAATGAAATCGTCTAGGTCTAATGTTGGTGACGTATAGTCTTTTCCATCACCCTTCATCATGTCAGAAATCGGCACCACTTTACCGTAACGGAAGTGCGTACCAATCAGATCTGAGTCATTAACATAAGCATCATAGATGTTACGGCCAGATTGCATTTGAGTTTGCAGTTTTTCGACCACATCCCCTTCTTGAATCAGGTCATGGTTTACCTTGATGCCAGTAATTTCTTGGAAGGCTTTCGCCAACACTTGAGATTCGTATTTGTGAGTGGTTAGGGTTTCGGATGCGACATTAATTTCCATACCGCGAAACTTTTTCGCGGCTTGAGTAAACCAACTTAACTCATCAAGTTGCTGCTGTTGGGTTAAAGTGGAAACTGAAAATTCGTCCTTCACCCACTTTTCCGCTGCATCTGAATACGCATCTGCCCATAGGCTAGCTGAGTGCAACATAACAGCAAAGGGCAAGGTGGCCAGTGCAATTTTTTTCTTATTGTAGCGCATGATTTACCTCAACAATTTTAGTTTTTTGGCGTCCTGCCAAGTTTTCCATAAGGGCAACCGTTAGCCCCAACGCATTAGGATGATCATCCAAACAGCGCATAAGACGGTTGCTATCGCAATACTCACATTTGTTAGAGCAACAAATGCAAGGTGGATAAAGGCACTGCTAAGCAGGCCAATAAACAAACGATCACCTCGGGTGGTGGCAAGTGGCAAAAAACCACGGCGTTCTACACAAGGTGAGAGGATTTGCCAGACGGTCATGCTGACCAAAATGGCCGCAATCCCGATAAAAAACAGAGCAGTTGGTAGTGTCCAAGACATCCAAGCCATGATATTTCTCCTTACACTCGACCAAGGGCAAAACCCTTAGCGACATGGTTACGAACAAAATAGATAACAAGCATGCCTGGAATAATGGTGAGCACACCGGCGGCGGCTAACAGCCCCCAATCCATACCAGAGGCGGACACCGTCCGCGTCATAATGGCGGCAATCGGTTTCGCGTCTACGGATGTTAAGGTTCGTGCTAGCAAGAGTTCGACCCAAGAAAACATGAAACAGAAGAAGGCGGTTACCCCAATCCCAGAACGTATTAAGGGAATGAAAATACGCACAAAAAAGCGTGGGAAGGTGTAACCATCAATGTAGGCGGTCTCGTCAATTTCTCTTGGCACGCCACTCATAAAGCCTTCTAGAATCCACACGGCGAGTGGCACGTTAAACAAGCAATGGGCGAGTGCAACGGCGATGTGCGTGTCGAATAATCCCACGGACGAATACAGTTGAAAGAATGGCAATAAGAAAACCGCAGGAGGTGCCATGCGATTGGACAGTAGCCAAAAGAACATGTGCTTATCACCGATGAACTTATAGCGACTAAAAGCATAAGCGGCTGGCAATGCCACTAATAAACTGATGACCATGTTCATCGACACATAGAAAATTGAATTGACGTAGCCCATATACCAGGTCGCATCACCAAAAATTTTGGCGTAATTTTCCAGAGTGAAATTGTCTGGGAAGAAGGATAATCCGCTGAGAATTTCAGTATTGGTTTTAAAGGACATATTGATTAGCCAATAGATTGGCAAGAGCAATAGGACAATGTAGAGCACAAGTCCGAAACGACCACGCCATTGGGCATGTCGGGCCTTACGTTCGGCAGTGCTATGAACCGGTGCTTGTGTATTAGAAGGTGTCATAGTCGCCCCTATTTATCTTTCTGCATGTTCATGATGGTGGTATAGAAAACCCAGCACACCAACAAGATGATTAAGAAGTAAACCAATGAGAATGCCGCCGCTGGACCAAGGTCAAACTGACCAATGGCTTGTTGCACGAGTGCTTGGCTCAAAAAGGTTGTCGAACTACCTGGGCCACCACCGGTTAAGACAAATGGTTCGGTGTAAATCATGAAGGAATCCATGAAGCGTAATAACACACCGATAATCAGCACATTGGTTAACTTTGGTAGTTGGATATAGCGAAACACAGCCCAACGTGATGCGCGGTCGATGCGAGCGGCCTGATAGTAAACTTCAGGAATGGCTCTTAAACCTGAGTAGCAGAGTAAAGCGACCAGAGGTGTCCAGTGCCAAACGTCCATCAAAACAACGGTTAGCCAAGCGTCAGTCGGGTTCGATGCATAGTTGTAGTCAACGCCGATGTAGCTCATGAAGGCGCCAAATAAACCAATGTCAGCACGGCCGAAAATTTGCCAGATGGTGCCAACCACGTTCCAAGGTATCAATAAAGGAATGGCCACTAAAATGAGTGCAAGTGAAGCGCCTTTTCCTTTTGTCGGCATCATCAGCGCAACACAAATACCGAGTGGTATCTCAATGGCTAAGACCGTGAAGGAATAGATAAATTGACGCAATAGAGCATCATGCAGACGGCTATCGAGCATGACTTGTTGGAACCATTCGGTGCCTACAAAGTAGCGTGTAGATGGGTCAAAAATATCTTGTACGGAATAATTCACCACCGTCATTAAGGGAATGATGGCGGAGAAAGCCACAATCAAGAAAACGGGCAGTACAAGAAACCAGGCTTTATTATTTTCGACTTTAGTTTGCATCTTGTGTCTCCTGTTTAGGCTCGACTAGATAGTCATTGACATACACCTTGGTCCATTGCTCAGGGAAACTGACGTAGATCTGTCCTGATGGGATTTTTTGGTCTTCGCTGAGTCGAGCTTTCATCATTTGTCCGTTAAATAAGAAAGACAAAATTTTGTAGGTGCCAAGGTCTTCTACGTAGTCGACTTCTACCAAGAAGGCATCATCGCTTTTGCCATCCCAAACGTGGACAAATTCGGGGCGAATCCCCAGAGTGATTTTGTTCACCTGCATATCGGAAAGTTGCGCAAGCATGGCTTGGCTGGCGGTGATGTCATATTCACCAAAGCGAATCGCGGCAGTGCCATCGGCTTGTTGAATCAGGTCAGCCTCGAAGAAGTTCATGCCAGGGCTACCAATAAAGTAACCTACAAAGGTATGAGCTGGGTTTTCAAACAGTTCACGAGGTGTACCGAATTGCACGATCTGACCGTTGTACATGACGGCAATCTTATCGGCGAAGGTAGATGCTTCTAGCTGATCATGAGTAACGTACACCATGGTGATGTTAAACTGCTCATGGATTTGTTTGAGCTTACGACGTAGCTTCCATTTCAACTGCGGGTCGATAACCGTCAAAGGTTCATCGAACAAAATTGCAGAAACATCGTCACGCACCAAACCGCGTCCCATGGAGACTTTTTGTTTTTGGTCAGCGGACAGGCCTTTCGCTTTGCGTTTAAGCTGTTCGGTGAGTTCTAGAATCTCTGCCACTTCATGTACTTTAGAGCGTACCTTGTATTCTGGAACGCCAATGTTGCGTAATGGAAAGGCTAGGTTGTCGTACACTGACATGGTGTCGTATACCACAGGAAACTGAAACACTTGGGCGATATTACGTTCTTCAGGTTTGAGCTCATTGACGCGTTTGCCATCAAATAAAACTTCTCCTTCGGAAGGCTCGAGTAGGCCTGAAATAATATTCAATAGGGTGGACTTACCACAGCCAGAAGGCCCCAATAGAGCAAACGCCCCACCTTGTTCCCACACATGTGTCATTTCTCGAATGGCATACTCTTTTTGACCATCAGGTTTTTCGCCATAGCTGTGGGCGAGTGAATTAAGCGTAATTTCTGCCATGATTATTGCTCCCTCATACGTGCTGGGGAATGCACCATTTTACCTTCACTATCAAAGGCATAGAGTTTATGGGTTGGGAAATAGACCTTGATGTCTTGATCCACCTGGTATTCGTGTACACCCGATAAGTGCAGGACCAGATCAAAGTGCGAGTTATGAACATGAAGAAAGGTTTCAGAACCACTGATCTCGGCGAGGTCCACCTTGACTGGTAGTTCTAAGTCATCATCGGAATGTGGCACCAAGCCAATGTGCGATGCTCGCACCCCAAACTGATATTGACCAGGTGTCAGGTTGCGTAGGTCACTGTTGAGGCGGAAGTGAACCGTTTCATCAAAGGTGACTTCTTCCTCACTGACTCGACCAGGCACCAGATTGATCGGCGGCTCTGAGAACATTTCGGCGGTGATGATGTCTTTCGGCTGATGATAAACCTGCGCCGTTGGCCCCATTTGCAATAATTTGCCTTCGTGAAGAACGGCGGTATTGCCGCCAAGGGCAAGTGCTTCGTTGGGTTCTGTGGTGGCGTAAATGGCAATACAGTTACGCGCTTTAAACAAGGCTCTGAGCTCTTGTCTTAGTTCTTCGCGTAGTTTGTAATCCAGATTCACCAGAGGTTCATCAAACAGAATGATTTGTGAGTCTTTTACTAAGGCACGAGCCATCGCGGTTCGTTGTTGCTGACCACCGGACAGTTGTAATGGCAATCGATCTAGAAAGGGATCGATGCGCAACATGGTTGCAGTTTCCCGAACTCTTTGATCCACCTCTGCTTCATCCATTTTGGCGAGTCGCAAAGGTGAGGCGATGTTTTCGTAGACCGTAAGATTGGGGTAATTGATGAATTGCTGATAGACCATCGAGATGTTGCGCTCACGAACAGGCAGTCCGGTTACGTCAACACCGTTCATGAGAACGCTTCCCGTGGTCGGTCGATCAAGACCAGCCATCAGTCGCATTAACGTCGTTTTACCAGACAAGGTGCGCCCAAGTAACACGTTGAAGGAGCCTGGTTCAAGGGTCATGTTGACCTTGTCTATCCAAGTTTCACCCTCAACAACGCGCGAGACATTTTGCAGCGTCAGAGACATGTTTAGAACCTTATTTGTTGTTATTGTTTTCAATGCCGCATGTGTTCAGTGTGAATTGCAAAAGTGAACACGCAGGCTTTGTAATGATTAATACAAAGCTTGTGCCAAAATACTGAAATATTACTTAATATTTTTAACTAATTGAAAAATATGGAAAAATAACCTGACTATTAAATCAGGATAAAATGTTCAGATGTGAAAAAGACTGTTCAGATGTGTTCAAAGTGTTTAGAGTGGGAAAAAATTGTGAACACTGGATGAACACATTAGCGTCATCTGAGTAAGTTCTAAATAACAATAAAGAATGAACTTGGCGAATGCCCCTGATACGTCGGAGCTGGAAATGCCTGAGCAAGAACAACAAGAAAAGATGCCATCAAATGCCCTAGCCGAAGGGGCTCACGTCATCGATAAAACTCACAAAGAGCAAATTCAAGCCTCTTGGTATCGGTGTGAGCAGTTTGGTTTGGAGCACGGTAGTCGACCGGACTTTGCCAGTTTACCAAGAGGTGAACTGCACGATTTAATGGACCAACATCGCAGTCTATTGGAAACCACCGAAAACGAAGTATTGCCTTATTACGAGAATATTTTAAGCAATTCAGCTTGTATGATTGTGTTGGCCGATCGTCAAGGTCATGTCTTGAATACATGGGGACAACCGCGCTTTGGTACGGCTTCAGAGCATGGTCTGGTCGGTGGTAATCAGTGGAGTGAAATCGGTGTTGGCACAAACGCCATTGGCACCGCCTTGATTACTGGCCAAGCCATTCAGGTCGGTCGCGATGAGCATTACCTAAGAGCAAACCGCTTTATGGTCGGCTCGGCTTCTCCTATTTACAATACGCAAAACGATTTAGTCGGTGTGTTGGACATTTCATCAGACGCCTATTTGCCTCAGGATCATACCTTTGGCATGGTGAAGCTCATGTCTTTGAGTGTGGAAAATAGACTCATTTTTTCAGCCTTTCAACAAGAACATTTCATCCTTAGTTTCAACACCAATGTGACCAGTTTAGACAGTCATTGGTCGGGTATTTTGGTGTTGGATGAAAATGGCACCATAGTGTCAGCTAATCGTCGTGCTGAAGTGGTATTAGCACGGGATTTGGCTCTTCTGAATATTCGTCAGATTTTTGATATTGAAATGCGAGAGATTAAACACCACCCGGCCAGTTTACCCTTAAAGCTGATCGCGTTGGGTCGTTATCAGTTTTATGTCAAAGTCATACCACCAGTGCAACAGATTATGCGCGTACCAGATTTTCGCCAAGGTTCTGGGTATGTTCCTCCAACCCCTAAAAATAATAAAAACACTATACAAAACAAGGTTGAAGATTTGACTTTCATGGATATGAAAGACGCAAATCACGCGCGACATGATGTACCGCCAAATGTTATTCCATTGGCTGAGTTACAGCATGGCGATGCTCATGTAGAACGTTTGGTGAAACAAGCCCATAAGATAATGGAAAAGGACATTCCGATTTTAATCCATGGTGAAACAGGAGCGGGTAAAGAAATCTTTGTGCGCAGTTTGCATTATCATAGCTCGCGCCGAGAAGAGATGCTGGTGGCTGTGAATTGTGCTGCTATTCCGGCTGAATTAGTTGAGTCTGAACTTTTTGGTTATGAAAAAGGCGCTTTTACTGGGGCGCAAAATAAAGGTTCCATTGGCTTGATCCGACGAGCCCACAGAGGCACGTTATTTTTGGACGAAATTGGTGAAATGCCAATGGCTGTGCAATCAAGATTATTACGCGTGCTACAAGAAAGGGTAGTGACACCGTTAGGCTCAACAGAAGTTTATCCTGTGGACATTAAATTGATTTCTGCGACGAACAGAGCCTTAAAAGCAGAAGTGAAAGATGGGCGTTTTCGACAGGATTTATATTATCGTATTTCCGGTTTAAACATAGAGTTACCACCTTTGCGTGAACGACAAGATAAGGTGAAATTGATTGCCTATTTGCATGCAAGATTAAGTCAAGAAGAGCCCAGTCCTCCTTTATCAGATGATATGTTAGCTTTACTTGAGAAGCACCCGTGGCCAGGGAACATGCGTCAATTAGCCCATACCTTAAAGGTTGGCATGGCCATGGCTGACGGAGATGAGCTGGAAGAGTGGCACTTACCCGATGATTTTTTCGATGATCTGATGATGTCGCCCGCAGAGGAGATAGAGCATCGTGATGCCAGTACTGCTGCAGAACCACTTGAACAGCTGATTCCGCGTTTGTTGGATGAACACAAGGGGAATGTGTCACAAACTGCAAAAGCGGCGGGTGTCAGTCGAAATACTGTGTACAAATACACTAAGATGAAGACGACAAACTAAAGGTTCGCCTATGAGGTAATGGCTCGTCTTTCCAGAATGGGTGAGTCTTGATACCTTGTCACCATCAAAAAGATGGTTTTGTGTTCAAGTGGAGGCTAAGTGTGCTGAGTCGTTTGGTGTTGTTAATTGCATTTCCCCTGTGGTTAGTTGGCTGCGCTTCGACGCAAGATAACTCAGCACGTTTACCCGTCTTTCAGGCTTCGCATGATGGTGAGCAAGTGGCTTACATCACCACAGATGTTTCTGATCGCAAGATGGCAAAGGAAATGCAGGCAAATTATGCACCGCGTTTACGGGATGCGATTCCTCGTTACCCAAAACCACCACAGGTCAAAACCGTATTAGAACGGGTATATGGCTTTCCAAATAAAGAGCAACAAAATATCTTTGCCTCAGCGCCTGCTCCATTAGGCTATCTAAGTCAGGATCGCCATTACTCACCACTTTGGTTAATGTATTGGGTGGTTTGGCAAAACCCTCAAGAAATCTATGAGCTGACCTCAGAAGAGGCGGTGCTCGCGGCGGAAGAAGCTGGGTTAGTTCGTATTGAACGTAGTGATATTGTGGTTAACTGTCCAGTGTTGCCGTTTTTAACGGAATAATGCAGCGTTAACCTGTATATTCTTAATATGAGCTGAAGACCTCTATAAAGTTAGTGTATATCTGCTTGTTTGTTTTACATTTATAGCCTTTTTGTACTGTCTTTTGTTGGTAGTTTGTTACTTATATGGCATTATTTGACCAGTTACGCTTTATTACAAAAGGTTGAGATACACGATGGATGATAGATATATAAGAGGGATTTATGCTTCGTAAGTTGAGCGCACTATTTCCCTCTAGTAAACAAGTCCTATTTTCCTACGTCTTTATATCCGTTACTTGTTCTATATTACTTTTCTCTTTGGGGTTGTACTTTTATCTTTTGAAAGACATCTCTACTCGAACAGACCATGCTAAAGCAGCGTTAGCTTCGCAAATGGAAGCGATTTTTGTTGAACTAAAAAGTATTGCAAATGATGCAGACCTTTCTTGTGATGCTGACAGCATCACACGCTTGCGCAGCGCGACATTTTATTCCCCCACTTTTAAAGAATTTGGTCTGTTCAATTCAGATTACCAAGTTTTTTGTACCAATCTAGGGCCAAGAGATTTTAAGATTTTTAATAGCATTGCTCAGCGGATTGAAGCCAGCCCAGCCCATAGAACCGTGTCTCTCGTTAAATCACACACCTTAGGAGATAATGCGTTTCTGGTGTTCTATAAAGGTGAAAAAGGCATTGGGGTTAATGGCCTAGCACCGCCGAAACGTTTAGGAAACTATGTTGATCGTTGGCTGACATCAGGTTATGCCTATCAATTAACCTTGGGTAAACAAATGGTCGTATCCAATAGTGCGGATATTGAAGGTTCGATATTGGATAAACAGGTTCGCACGCTGGATGATTGGGCGATGAGTTTGGCGGTGTATTTGCCAGAGCGATATTATTGGCAACTTTATCAGTCAATGTGGCCCTTCATTTTTCTTTCCAGTGTTTTCTTATTTGTGTTATTTAGCGTTTTGCATTGGAGCTTTTTGTATTATCGCCGCTCGTTACCACAATGCATCAAAAGAGCCATTCAAAACAATGCCATGGAAGTGTATTTCCAGCCTATCGTGTCATTAGATGAAAACAGAACCCATGAATTGGAAGCATTAATTCGCTGGCATTCTCCTTATCATGGTCAGGTTTCCCCTTTATCTATTATTGAGGTGTCCGAGCGTTTAGGGCTAATTGATGAACTCACTTGGATGGTGATTCGTAAAGTGGGGATGCTCTTCCGTCAAAATGCGGAGTTGCTCAAAGACATTCGAATATCAGTGAATGTCGATCGACACAGTTTAATTCATGAAGATTTTGCCCCAACGTTGGCTAAAGTGACGGATGAATGGCCTGAATTAAAAGGACGCTTAGGGTTAGAAGTAACGGAAACAACGGCCCTGAATTCCATTGAGTTGCCTTTAATGGTGAGTCGATTTGAACACATCAAAGCGTTAGATATTCGCCTGTCGGTGGACGATTTTGGTACCGGTTATGCGGGATTGGATTTTTTACGACGTTTCCCATACGACACATTAAAATTAGATCAAATTTTTATTGCTAGCTTGAAAGAAGATCAATTTACTCGACAAGTCCTGACTTCTGTCACCAAGCTAGCGAAAGAGCTGAATATGGAAGTGGTTGCGGAAGGTGTGGAAAGAGAAGACCAACTAGAGGCCGTCAGGGAGTTGGGGGTTGAAAGAGTGCAAGGGTATTATTTCTGCCGACCTTTGCCGACTGATCAAGTCTTAGAGTGGTTGATGGCTGAGCAAGCGAGAAAAAGCCGTTTATAGCATTGTATTCCGCTTGGCCTTCTCTTACTCTTTGCTACCTTTTATTTTCAGAGAGCGATTCGCATGGCGATCTTGGTGTTTCGATTAAAATATGTCCCTGAGGAAGAAATCGACGATATTCGTCAACTTCTCACGGAGCATGATATTGATTTTTATGAAACCAGTGCGGGTCGTTGGCAAATATCCATGGCGGGTATTTGGGTAAGAGATAAACAGCAAGCTGAACAAGCACGAGCTCTCATTCGCGAAGATCAGCTAGAGCGCAGTCGTGATATGAAAATCCCCACTGCTGCTGATTACCTTTTAGGGTATTTTCAGCACGCACGTCAAAACCCTGCCGAGGCGTTTTTTACTCTAGTGGCAATTGGGTTGATCTTAAGCCTTTCTATTTTGCCTTTCATCTTGTCGTAATTTTTTAAGTATTTGTTACAGTGCTTTTAGCGACATTGGCACGCTGTGACTGGGCGCTGATGAGTTGAACCTTGATGGCGCAAAGAATGACGATGAACATGCCAAACAAGCTCAATACATCTGCATGGGAGCTTTCAATGAGCGTTGTCCACCATCCAAAAAACACCACAAGCTCCGTTAGGATAAAGGCCATCACCGGAGTGAGCGCCACGGATGCACTTACTTGCACGGTTTGCCAATAACGCATGGCTTGAGCAAACGCACCATAAGCAATCAAGGTATTAAGACAGCAAAAAGCCGCAATCCAAAATTCGTCATTCGATAAACCAGCGAGATCACTTGGTCTAGAAAATGGCAGCATGACGATGCTGGCATAGGCATAAATGGCCAATAATATATTGCTTGGCGATAGGCATTTAAAGAGCGATTTTTGCAATAAGGCGTAGCACGACCAAGCAGAGGCTGAGATCTGAATAATAAAAAATCCTAACCACATATTGGCGTGATCCGCTTGTCCAAGAATCGGGTGAAAGAAGGTCAGTATGCCCAATCCTATTCCTGCAAAGCAAAGCCATTGTTGCCAGTTTACTTTCTCTTGTAGAAAAAACAGTCCGCCTAGGGCAAGGAACAAGGGCGCACTTTGAAAACTCAACTGAGCAGAACCTGGCAACATATAAGATAAGCTCCAGGCAAAGCAGGTGTAGTTGATGATCAAAAAGCTCCCAGCGGCAAACAGCCGTAACCATTGTTGGCGAGAGAGGCGACGGAACTCCTGTAACTGTCCGCGCTGCCATTGCCAAGTTCCTAATAAAAGACCGGCGACGCAGAATCTTAGCCAAGTTAAGGTAATTGGATCAGAAAAATCCCCAGAGAGCTTTAATGCAATAGGTAACATCCCCCAAAACAATACCGTGATGGCACTGAAGAAAAATCCGTATAAAAAAGTTTGTTTGGCGTTCAGCATGACCGTCTCTCATGAAAGGGAACAAGATAGTTAAAGAATGCCGTGTCTTAATCATGTTATCCAATGCATAATGTTTCTAATAATTATGCAAGAAACGGTTTTTGGTTATGATATCGAATGCATTACAGCAACTTGATTTAAAAGCCTTAACAGGTTTGATTTTATTGCTTGAAGAGCGGCATGTTGGCCGAGCGGCACAGCGCATGTCTTTAAGTCAATCCGCCATGAGTCGTTTGCTAATGCGCTTGCGTCATGCATTTGATGATCCGTTATTTATTCGAACATCGAGTGGAATGGCGCCCACCGCTAAGGCCTTAGAACTCGAAGGTCCGATTAAACTCATGCTTGAGCAGATGGCCAGTATGCAGATCTCACCGGATTTCGATCCTAATACCAGTCGACGTGTGTTCCGCTTGTTAACCACTCACTACCAAGCGCAGGCTTATGTACCGTCGATCGCGGAACGTTTTTATCGAGAGGCGCCGTTGGCGTCCTTAGAAACCACCACCATTACCGAAACCAGTTTATTGAGGCAAACCGAACAGTCTGGTGATTTGTATTTATGCAGTGAATACATAGAGGTGCCGAATAATTTTAAACGGACTTTATTTGGTCGTGAGAAATTTCGCTGCATTATGTCTCAGTCACACCCTCTTGCGAATCAGCCCAAGCTGACATTAGACGATTACATGCGTTATCAGCATGTGTTGGTGAACATGGGCGGTTCAATGCAAGTCGTGAGTGACTCTCTATTGGGTGAAAGAGCAAAAGAGCGGCGATTCGCATTCCGAACGCCTTATTTTATGGCCGCGCTGGAAACAGTGTCGAGAACCCAGTTACTGCTTAGTACAAGTGGTTTACTACCCTCTCGATTTCAACAGGTATTTGGTTTAGTGATGAAAGATCTTCCATTTGAGTTTCCTGATGTGCATTACTATTTGTGTTGGCCCAGAACTTCGTCGGGAGATCCCGCTGCTGAATGGTTTCGACAAATGGCGAGAGAGGTGGTGCAGTCTTTGGTGCCTTATCCTGATCACCTTGACTAAGGTGCTTCTTGCCAGCTTAGGTATTCGGTTATACTTAGCGTTTAGCAATCAAAAATGGCGATTCTGTGGCTCATAAAAGCAAGCATACCAAGGCTAAACGTAGCAACAAACTAGAGTTGCATCCTCGCAATCCTCATCGTGCGCGTTATGATTTTGCCTTGTTGGCGGACTCTTGTCCTGAGTTATCCCATTACATTCAGCTCAATAAATATGGTAATGAATCGATTGATTTCGCTAACCCAAATGCGGTGAAAGCGCTCAATCGTGCGTTACTAAATCATTTTTATGGCGTGGCGTTTTGGGACATTCCAGCTGGCTTCTTGTGCCCTCCCATTCCCGGTCGAGCCGATTACATCCATTATTTAGCGGACTTGCTGGCGGCCAGTCATGACGGCGTTATTCCGCGTGGTAAGAATATTAAAGTGTTGGATGTTGGTGTTGGTGCAAACTGCGTGTATCCGATTGTTGGGCACCAAGAATATGGCTGGCAATTTGTGGGCTCCGATGTGAATCCCATTGCGATCGCCACTTGCTCAACCATTATCAAGTCCAACCCGTGTTTGAAAAATGCGGTGAGTGTTCGACAACAAGGGTCGGAAAAAGCCATCTTCAAAGGCGTTTG
This sequence comes from Marinomonas aquiplantarum, assembly GCF_003314975.1. Lineage (GTDB taxonomy): Bacteria > Pseudomonadota > Gammaproteobacteria > Pseudomonadales > Marinomonadaceae > Marinomonas > Marinomonas aquiplantarum. The sequence goes on along the minus strand of NZ_QNRF01000001.1, from coordinate 317,175 downwards.
GCAGGCGGATGAACGATTTGATTTAACCTTGTGTAATCCGCCATTTCATACCAGTCAATCGGCCATGCTGGAAGAGTCTCAGCGTAAGTGGCGTGGTGTCAAAGGGGCGTCAAACACGACTCGTAAAAATGGGCCTCAAAAAGTCTCTCTTAATTTTGGTGGAACAGCACCAGAACTCTGGTGTGAAGGTGGTGAAGCCGGTTTTATCGTACGTATGGTTAAGGAAAGTACTCAATACCGGGATCAATGTTTTTGGTTTACTTCGTTAGTGGCTCGTCAAAGCAATTTAGACACCATTCAAAACGCCCTAAAAGACGTTGGAGCTAGACAAGTGAAGGTGATTGAGATGGCACAAGGCCAAAAAATCAGCCGATTTGTCGCCTGGAGTTTCCTTGCCGACGATCAAATCGACTATTGGCGTGATCATTATTGGCAGCAATAGCCGCCAATAATGAACTGGCCGATATTTTCTATATTGACTTACAATGCCGTGGCGATTTCAGCGGCCAGACGGGCGTTGTTAAACACCAGTTGAATGTTGCTGGCGAGACTATTACCGCCAGTCAGTTCGGCAACACGTGCTAATAAGAAAGGTGTGGACTCTTTACCACCGACACCTTGCTCTTCCATTTCCGCTAAGGCTTGGTTGATGGCTGAGTCAATCGCCTCTTTGTCCATCGCAAACTCTTCAGGGATTGGATTGGCAATGACAGCGCCACCATGTAACTGCATACCCCATTTTGCACTGATGAATTGTGCAATGTCTTTGGCGCTCGCCATGTTGTAATCCACGGTATGATCACTTTCACGAGTATAAAAAGCTGGTAAGACATCAGTCTTATAGCCTAGCACTGGTACCCCTTGAGTCTCTAAGTATTCGCGAGTTAAGGCCAAATCCAAAATCGACTTCGCGCCAGCACAAACTACTGCCACATTCGTTTTGGCCAGCTCTTGCAAGTCGGCTGAGATATCGAAGGTTTGTTGCGCGCCACGGTGAACACCACCAATGCCGCCTGTTGCGAATACTCGTATGCCAGCCATTGCGGCAATAATCATAGTGGCCGCAACAGTCGTGGCGCCGTGTTGTTTCTGAGCAACCACAAAAGGTAAATCACGACGAGAGCATTTGGTCACGGACAAACCGGCTTTCGCTAACGTATCGATTTCATCGCTGCTGAGCCCAGCTTTAAGACGACCATCGATAATCGCAATGGTCGCTGGAATGGCGCCATTGTCACGAATAACTTGCTCCACTTTTTTAGCGGTTTCTGCGTTCTGTGGCCAAGGCATACCATGGGAAATGATGGTGCTTTCTAAAGCAACAACGGGTTTGCCGGAAGCAATGGCTTCAGCGACTTCTGGGTGAATATCAAGGAATTGATTCATAGTGTTTGCATCCATTGAGTGACAGTTTGAACACTGAGTTCAGGGTGATTGGCGTGAGGGCTCTCTAATGTCATGGCTGCACAAGCCAATGCAAAAGAAAGCCGTTGTTCTGTTTGTTCGAATTGTTCGCAAGCCGTTAAATAGCCGGCAAGCAGGGCATCGCCGGCACCTGTATCGCTGACTGGTGTCGTAGGGTAGCAGTTCTGAAGATGATGTCCTGATGCATCACAGTGCAGTAACCCTTGGCTTCCAAGACTCAGCAGAACGGTTTGGACGCCCTGTTGTCTTAATGTCTTTGCAAGTTGTTTTGGGTCTTCTTCTTGGCTGTTGAGTATGGCTCTGGCTTCATCCTGATTGACCTTTAGGACATCCAGATGCGCGAGAATAGGTAATAATTTTGGTGCTTTCGTTGCAGACACTGCATCGGCAATGAAGGTAGCATTAATGGGTTGTTGAGCAAGCCAAGTAATGCATTCTTGCGATAAATTGGCGTCTACAATAATGCGGCTTGCGCCTTGTAATAAGGCGGTTTTAGCGACTAAGCGACTGGTTTCTAATGTGTCGATAATACGCATATCAGCAATAGCAGCTTGCAGCTGACCAAGCTCGTTGCTGATTGCTAAATAAGTCCCCGTTGGTAAGTTGTCGTGGCGAATCACGTGATGGGTATCGACTCCGCTGGTTCGAGTCTGTTCGATTAGCCAGTCGCCGCGTTGGTCTAAACCAATGGGGGCAATCAGATGCACTTTTTCACCTAGGCGGGCTAAGTTTTCCGCGATATTTCGGCCAACTCCGCCGGGGCTTTGGTTTATTTGTCCTGGGTTGGAGTCTTGCGGTAACCATTGCACAAGGCTATTACCGTTGATGTCGACATTGGCTCCACCAATGACCACATAGGCATTTTGTTCAGCTAAAAGGTAGCCTTTACCTAAAATATGGCCTTGTCTTGTCAGCTGCATAATGTGGCTGGCGACTGACTCACGAGTCATATTGAGTCGATCTGCAAGCGCTTTTTGTGAGGCTAACGGATCTTGTTTAATCGCTTCATAAACGCGCAAGGTTTGTTCTTTCATAATTCATTTTTAACAAAAGTTGAAAACAATAACTTATGTTAAAGGTTGGCTGGTGACAAGTCTTTTTGTCCGGTGTGGCATAAATATTTGATAAGCCCTATTATTCAAGACACGATAAATGTGGCCAGCCATTTGCTTTGATATTCATTAGTATCAAGCGAGATCAATATGAGGATGTAAGGTGTTCAGCAGCTTTCAGGCGCGATTAATTTTATTTGTTTTGGCTTTATTGGCGCTTGCTCAGCTGGGAACCGCGCTGGCCGTGTTGTCGTCTTTAAAAGAAGATAACTATCGACAGGGCGTGCAATCAATTGATGTTTCTCGAAATGTCTTCGATTTGTTATTGGAAGCCAGAGCTGAGCAGCTTACCAAAGGGGTTGAAATTCTAACTTCAGATTTTGGCTTTAAACAGGCGGTTGCGACTAAGGAAACTGGCACCATCCGTTCTGTCTTACAAAATCACGGTGCGCGAATCAATGCTGATGTGTCTCTTTTAGTCTCTCCTGCTGGCGAGGTCATCACGATGACACAAGCGCTAAATGCCAGTGAAGTAGTCGCAGACTTAGTTTTTGCGGCAAGACGTTCCGGCGGGTCATCTATTAGTACCATGATTGCATTCGGCGATCTGGCGTATCAACTGGTGCTGGTGCCAGTAAGGTCGCCTAATATTGTGGCTTGGGTTGGCATGGCATTTCTGCTTGATCAGTCTTTGGCGGAAGAAATCAAAGGCGTTACTGGACTCGACATCAGTTTTGTTTATGGAACCCAAGATGAACGGGTTCTGTTTGGTGGTACCACCTTGCCATCCGCTGAAGGGCAGCGCTTATTAAACGAAATAGAGAGCATCGAAGACGCTTTGCAAGAGCCTGTATTTTCTAACGATGAAAAGTACTTGTCTTTGGCGGTCGATTTGGGGGTGAAGAATCAGTGGGGCATGATTCATTTGCCTTATGGGCCTTGGAAAGAAAGTTATAACTTCACGCGTAACCAATTACTGGGTATTTTTGCTGGTGCCTTGGCCTTAGCTTTGCTGATGGGGCTGGCATTGGCGCGAAATATGACGCGTCCTATTAGTCATTTGGTTGAATTCGCAAACAGTATAGGGAAAAGCGTACAGCAAGCTGAGTTGACTGTGCCAAAAATGACGGGAGAGTTTGGGGTGTTGTCGAACACCATGAAGGTTATGCAGCATTCCATTTTAATGCGTGAAGAAGAGCTGACTTACCGAGCTTCCCATGACATGTTGACTGGCTTAAATAATCTAAGTGCCGTTGAACAGTATCTGCAGAAGACCTTACCGACAAAGGAAGGAGGACTGTTACTGTTGAACATTCGTCGTTTTCGTAACATCAATAATATGCTGGGCTTTGATCTGGGGAATATCTTGCTGGGTAAAGTGGCGAATCGGCTACAAGAGTGGGCGAGTCAGGCCAATATGATTGCGCGTTTAGGTGACGATAAGTTTCTATTGATTTTTCAGCGTAACATTACCGCTCAAGATTGCTCTGCTTTAAAAGAATTGATGAATGACGAACTTGAAGTGGCGTTAGGTTCAGAACTTCGTATTGACGTGAGCATGGGGGTTTTACCGCTGGAACATGCTACGGAGAGTGTTAATGCGGCGTTAAGGCGGCTTGATATCGTGACCGAGAAGGCCAAAGAGGAGAGTGATGGTTGTGCTTTCTATCAAGTTGGTGAAGATGAAAACCATCGTCGCCAGTTAACCATTATTCGCGACTTGCCTGCCGCGTTAGAAGCGAATCAACTGTTTGTGGTGTATCAGCCTAAAGTCGGTTTAGCACAAGACGACTGTCATGAGGCGGAAGCCTTGATTCGATGGATTCACCCCGAGTTAGGTTTTATTCCCCCCGATGAATTTATTACGCTCTTAGAAAACGCGGGCAGTATCCAATTGTTAACGAAATGGGTACTGAATACCGTGTTGATGCAGTTGAGCGAATGGTGGCAACAAGGTCATAACATTCGTGTTGCCATCAATTTATCGGCTCATGATTTGGTGGATGAAGAGTTACCCTTAATCGTTTCTCTTGCTTTGGAGGCCAATCAGTTGCCAGTAGAGGCGTTGGCATTGGAAGTGACAGAAAGTGCTGTCATGACGGATCGCAATAAAGTTATTAATATCTTACAAGCACTACAAAATATGGGCATTCATTTGGCTATTGATGACTTTGGTACCGGTCAGTCGTCATTAGCGTATCTGCAGGATTTGCCTGTCAATGAAGTGAAGATAGACCGTGCCTTTGTTCAGCACATTGATACCAATAAGGGGGATGCATCCATTGCTCAAGCCAGTATCAATTTGTCACACAGTTTAGGATTTCAGGTGACGGCTGAAGGAGCGGAAAACCAAGCTGGGGTAGCGCTTTTAAGAGCGCTGCACTGTGATAAAATACAAGGGTATTTTTATTCTAAACCATTAAAAGCCGTCGATTTTTTTGCTTGGCGAGCTGAGTTTAATGACAAGTCGAATGGATCAGTTTAATTGCTAAGGTGGAATCCGCTATGTTGCTATTGATACGGATGGCATTGCTGTTGGTGTTGGTTGTATTGGTAACTTTGTTGGGCATTGTGTTTTGTTTATTGACCTTAAAATCCAAAAATCGTGTGTATCATCTCGGTCGAGTGTTTGCGCAAGTTGGGCCTTTATTTGGCCTGACGGTAGAAGGTCGAGTGTCTGAGGCGGCCAAAACTGTTCCTCAAGCTGTGTATGTTGCTAATCACCAAAACAACTTTGATCTCTTTACTCTTGCCGTGGTGGTGCCAAAAGGTGTGGTGACGGTGGGAAAAACCAGTTTACGCTGGATCCCCTTCTTTGGCCTGCTGTACTGGGTAAGTGGCAACATTCTAATTAATCGTAACGATCGAAAAAAAGCGATTGCGACCATAGATCAGGTGGTCAGCAGTATGAAACGAACCGGGTTATCCATTTGGATGTTTCCTGAAGGGACGCGCAGTCGTGGTCGTGGTTGGTTACCCTTTAAACGTGGTGCATTTCATGCGGCAGTTCAGGCTGGCGTGCCTGTCATTCCTGTGGTCTGTAGCAGTACACATAATCAGGTTAAATTAAATCGTTGGAATAATGGTAAAGCAAAAGTGGTCATGTTGGATCCGATTTCCACAGAAGGTCTTCATGAAACCGATGTGATCACACTGATGCAACAGTGTGAAGAGCAGATGCACCAAGCGCAGCAGCGCTTAGATGCGGAGTTGGCGGCTAAGGGGTAAGCTTATTGGTTACTATCTGCTGCAAGGAGCTTTCTAATGGCGCTTGTAGTGGATTATCGGCTTGATACCATTGTGGATGTTGTCTGGCTTTTTGAAAGTCGTTCAACAAGGGCTTAATGGTGTCTTTGTTGCTAGAACTGTCTTTTGCATTGCCCTCATTTACTTGGAAAGCCTGTTGAGTTGCGTGACCGCGCTGATGTAAATGAGCGATTGTCTGCAAGCCTCGTAATGCCAGTAACCCCAAAGTGGCATCATCAAGGCATAAATAATGACGCTTGGTCAGTTTGCTTTTGATGGTGTCTTTATAGTGTTTCCCTGTTTGCCATCCCGCCCCTAATAACGAGCCAATCCCTGTGGCTGTTCCTAAACTCAATCCTGCTGACATAACATCGATGCCTGCGCCAATAGCCGCTCCGGTTAGAGCTCCACTACTTGTTTCCAGTCCCCATTCTTGTAGCGTGTCTTTGGCAAACAAGTCTTGTTGCCATTGAGCATTTTGGATGTCGAGATGACTGAGCTGAACATCGTCTGAGCGAAATTCATAAAGCCCTAAAAGGCGCTCTAAAAAGCTGTGTTCCAACCCTTGTATAACCTGTTCAAAGTTGGTTTGTTGTTGAGCATTAGGTGGATACTGATCTGCTAACAGTCGATAGCTGGCCGCATTGATGAGCAGTTGCGCAAGTTGAGCAATGGCGGATTGAAAGCGCAATTTAGCCGCTTGCTGACGAACTTGGATAAAGCGCTCCAATAGATCATAGTCCTCGGGCATGAGGCTTTGAATGCTTTGGTATAAGCGCTTTTCGTCTTCAAAGTAAAACGCCACAGAATCGTATTTCACCAAAGTATGCAGATGGCGTTCCGCTAGAATTTCTCGCCACATACTGGTGTGAGGCGTTGCGCTGGCGCTGAAATTTAGAATGGGCACAATGGGCTTGTTTGCACTGGCAAGAATGTCCAGCTCATTCAGATATTTACCAAGTGGTGCCTGACGTACATCGATCACATATAAGATGATGTCCGTTTGCGTGAGTTGAGTCAGTATTTTCGCTTCTTGTTCGAACTCGCCATGAGCATAATCGCTTTGGCAAAACATGGTTAACCAGTCACTGCCCGTGTGGGAGAAAAAGGGAGGTTGTTGTCTGAGTTGCCACAACCCAATGGAATCTTCAAATCCCGGCGTGTCGGTTAATTGCATGATTTGCTGATTTTCCAGCGTGATGGCGACACTTTCGACATGACGTGTTGTGCCTGCTTGGTCGGCTATCTCACCAAAATCATGACGACGCAGTAAGGTGCGAATCAAAGAGGTTTTGCCTGTGTTTGCATGCCCAACGACTAACAATTTAATTGGCATAGTTTACTCCTCCGGCAAGCACTTGAGTTCAGGTAAGTTCAGTTGTTCAGATAAGGCGGCCCACGCATTATCAAAATGCCCTGACTTGGTTTTCCATAGCACCATTTGGAGGTGTGGTTGTTGCCTCGCTAAGCTGCTTAGAAAGCGAGTCGTGCCTCGGTCAGGACTGTAAGTGTTACTGACCAAGAGATACGTTGTTTGCTGTGGAGCAAGCGCTAAAAAGGCTTGTTGTTGCGTTTGGTCATTTAGTACCTGCGTATTGGCTTGTATGAGAGGCGCAGGAATGTCATCACTCCATTCAAAAAGCCCCCACAAACTATCAGCTTCTACTTGGCAAATTGACCGGGTTTTGCTGGGCTTTGATTGATTCTGATGTCGCTGGTGATGGTCTGGATCGATAATACGTTTTTGTTGTCTTTCTTGGTGTGTGTAGCGATTCAGAATGATGTCTTCTTGTGGGCTGCGTTTACGGGTTACACGCTTGAGCCGATACATTGCCATACACATCATCAGTAACAGTAACCTAGGCAAAATACCATACATGATCACACTGCCGAGTAAGAAGTTTGCCCAGTGTTGTCGTGTGGCTTGGTTTTGTAGTGTTTGATCGACACGGCTGGAAAGTATGTCGGCTTGAGTTGGTAGATCTAAGCCTAACCATGTTAATGGGGTGCTTAACCATTGCGTTAACGCTAAAAAGCGACTGTCGCTAAGCAACGTCGTTTCCCAGATAAAACTCACTTGATTGGTCAGTAACAGCAATATTGTCATTAATAAACCAGCACACAGATAACTTAACCAAGCGCCATGAGACAGGCTGCTAGCAAGCCAAGTTTGGCTTTTTGCTGGGTTCTGCCAATGCCAAAAAGCCTTACTGACTTGCACCTCAATGGCCAGCCAATGACTGATCTTATGGAGTAAAAAAGTTAATAAACCTAATAAAAAAGGGCTGTTGTTCCGGCTGGGTTTAAGGTGTAACCAAATGAGGCTACCTAACCACAAAAACAGGTTGATTAGGTGAACCCCTAATAGGGTTAACAACAACCAATAAATATTAATGTGCTTGCTTTCGTTGAGCAGAAAACTGCTAGGCGTAATCACAAGTCCAATGACAAAACTCAGCAACATTAGAGCCAAAATGCCATTAGTAAAATAGCGTTTAAGACGAGCGTATTGTTCCATGTAGCTTGAAGCATTGACGGCGGTTGGTTGGTCGAGTGCCTGCAGCGCCTGATCTAAATGGTTGGCGTGTGCAGGCAGTGTTAAATCTGAGTGGCTCTCTAAATAAGCGGCTAACGCCAGTTTTTCATTCCTTGATGGAAACGTCATACCTAATACAGTCTCATTGTGCGGTCATAAAAGAACATGCTTCTTTTGTACGCGAACTCAAGGTTAAAGGCAAAATTAGGCGATGAAGGCGGAGACGAAAAAGAGCGTTTCTGTCGTAGCGTCGAGAAATGAACTAGGCTTTTTTTGATACTTGGAGGTAGGTTTGTATCCCATTGTTCTCACTTAAAATTACCTTAAGCTCGTGTTTTTTTGATTTAACGCAATGTTTTTTTATTTGTAGGTAAAGTCCTACAGTATTAGTGTGTGTATTTGTTAACCCTCATTGAATTGCACAACTCCGAAAGCCTACTATTGCTGTAATTGTGGGACGCGTGAATCTAGGAGGTGGGGTATGCGTTTTAATTCAGTCAGGGTGAAGAGTTCTTTGCCTGTTGTGGTAATGGCGTTGACATTCGTCGTAACGCTACTTGCTTTAGGTTTCATTATTAATCAGTTAAAAGCTTCGTTAAATGAGCACACTAATCATTACGAGAAGGCGATTTCAGTGATTCTGAATGCCGACCGTGATGCTTATCAAGCCAAACTAGCAGAGCAACGCATTGTTGCCGACCTAGGGGATGTGAAAAGCGAAGAAGTCGATCGTACTGATAACATTCAGCAAGTGAAAGACCGCTTCAACCTATACAAAGAACACATGTCAATCGCCCCTCAAGTTGTAAACAGTTTAGGTGACTTCGATAAAGCCTTTGATGCTTGGGTAAAAGCCTCGGAGGCAATGGTACAAACGGACACAAACGCGGCAAACTATTTGTCGGTTGAAAAACAAGCCAACGACACCTTTAGTACCATGCGTGACATTCTTGATGCAGCGGGTGTGGCCGTTTATGAGCATGCTATTGAAAGCAAGAAAGTATTGGAAGCGCAGTTGGCTTCTTCAATGCGAGTTGCGACCATTGTGGTGATCATTGGTGTACTGATCGCAGTATGGTTCAGTTATAAGACGCCTAAAACCCTTACCGATCAAGTGCGTTACCTTGGTCAGCGTATTCGTGAAATTTCCGAAGGTGACGGCGATTTAACGCAGCGTATTGAATTTTCAACGAAAGATGAGCTAGGAGATCTAGCAAACGAGTTCAATAATTTTGTTGAAAACTTGCGAGGCATTATCTCTAGTATTCATCAACAAGCGAATGCCCTAGGTAAGGTGACAAGTCAGCTGAATGATGCGGCATCAAAAACAACGGATATTACAGGTTCCTTGGCAAATGCATCGGCTTCGATTGTCAGTGCCGGTCATCAGATGGACATGTCAAACCAACAAATGGCAGAAGTAGCTCGTGAAGCGGCTAATGAAGCCAACAACTCAAGTAGCTTAACTGAAAATGGTATTACCGCGGTGAACAAGTCCCATTCTGCGGTCACGGAATTGGTGTCTGACATTGAGCTGGCACTAGGACGTTCCGACGAATTGCAGAAGAGTTCTGAGAGCATTGCTTCAGTATTGGAAGTGATTCGTAATATTGCGGAACAAACCAACCTGTTGGCATTGAACGCAGCCATTGAGGCCGCTCGTGCCGGTGAACAAGGTCGTGGTTTTGCTGTCGTTGCTGATGAAGTCCGAACCCTTGCGACTCGTACACAAGACAGTACCAATGAAATTGAAGCCATGATTGAGCAGCTGAAAGTGAATGTGGCGGAATCGTCTAAAGCCATTCAAAATAGTCGTAACAATGCTGACTTTACGGTGAACAATTTTGGTGATGTGACCAAGGCTTTCCAAGACCTACAAGAGTCCTTCGCGAAAGTTCAAGAAATGGCAGCGCAGACAGCGCAAGCAACGCAAGAGCAGTCGACGGTAGCTAACGACATTAATCAAAATATGTTGTCGTTGAAAGAGCAAACTGACTCTGTGCAAGCGGTCTCAGACACCATTAAGAAGCAGTCGAGTGATATTTCTGACTTATATAAAGCGCTTGATAAGCAAGTCGGCAGCTTTAAAGTTTAGTCATTGATCGAACCCTACCCCTCAAAACCGCCAGAGCAAGCTCTTGGCGGTTTTTTTATTAATCCACTATGGGTTTATTCAATGGCAGTGGCGCTGATGTTTTTACTGAGCGAATGGCAAAATAACTTTGAATGTCTTTTACATGTGGTAAGGATTGAATCTGTTTTAAAATGTTTTCGTAATCTGGTAAATCTCTTGCGACGACTTCCAGTTTGTAATCAGCCAAGCCAGATACCAAATGCGCACTGATGACGTCTTCCATTGCTAAAATCGCTTGCTCAAATTCTAAATGATAGTCATCAGCGTGATTTCGGAGCTTTACCTCGACAAAAACTGTCATGGAGAAACCGGCTTTTAAACGGTCAATTCTGGCATGATAACCCTGAATAACGCCCTGTCCCTCCAGTTGCTTAACGCGCCTTAAACAAGGTGACGGTGATAAGTGGATTTCGTCGGCTAACGCCACGTTTGTCAAACGTCCGTCCTCTTGAAGGTGGGCAAGGATTTGTAGATCGATTTTGTCTATATTGGCATCTTTCATAACTTTATGGTCTTGTGGTTTGTATATATGCTAAAAAATAGAGGATAACTGGGTGAAATAGCAAGGACATGCTCGCAGATTTGCAGAGATAATATAACTTAATATTATCTGGCGAGGTGCGTATGGCTCATTCTGCAACACAAGACTACTCTGAACCTGCTTCCAATCCTCAACCTGACTATAAGGTGTACGCAACGGGTTGGGGCTTTAAATTGGGATTATTGGCGGCGTTTGTCAGTATTTTGATTTGGGCGTCTTGGTTGGTCAGTATGCGTGCTGGTGTGACCAATACCTTAACGCCTTTTGATCTTGGACTTTTGCGCTTTACGCCGCCTGCACTTTTGTTACTGCCTATTTTGTGGCGTGGTCGAGAAAAGATCAAAGCCGTGTCACCTATTTTGCTATTAGGCATTGTGTGTGGTGCAGGCGTCCCCTTCTTCTTTTTGAGTGCAACAGGCCTGAAATATGCGCCAGCGTCCCATGCTGGCTTGCTGATTCTCGGTGCGTATCCATTCTTTGTGACTTTGTTAGCGGTGATTTTTTATCAGGAAAAAGTCACTCGAGCGCGTAAAATTGGCTTAGGCCTTGTGTGCACGGGTGTGATTGTGTTGTTGAGTCTTTCCATGCTGACCGCAGCAGAGGGGACTTGGAAAGGCGACTTGTTGCTTCTAGCGGCCAGTATGTTTTGGGCCGTTTATACTGTGAGCTTACGCATTGCAGGCTTACCGCCTTTGCTGTCTACCTCCTTGATGGGGTTTGTGTCTTTCGTTGTTTTATTGGTGCTTTGGTCAACCGGTTTGGTATCCAGTGGGCTTTCGGAAGCTTCTTGGGACATGATTGCTGTGCAGCTGGTGGTGCAAAGTTTATTGGTTGGATTAATGACAGGCTTCACTTATGGCTATGCTGTACAGAAGCTAGGCGCTGAAAACATGGCGGCCATTGGTGCTTTCACCCCAGTTTTAGCCTCAATTATTGCCATTCCTATTTTGGGGGAAACCCTAGAAGCCTACTCCATAGTGGGGTTAGGTCTGGTCGCCACAGGTGTGTTGTTGGCCAGCGGTATTCTGAAAAAGCGCTAAGCTAAGAAACTGTTCATCATGCAAGTCATAAAAAGCCCTCTTTACTTTGGTAAAGAGGGCTTTTTATTCATGGGATTTGAATTTTTTTATGACAAACTCTAGGGTTAAGTTCTTTTAACCCACTGAGATTATGTGGAAATAGTATGACAAGCGTGGGTGAATTCTTGCTAAGATTCTTGAGGGATTTTTTAATGCTTACAACGAGCGAATGGTAAGTTTCATAACAGGGAGTTTCAGATGATCAGAGTGGCGTTACCAAATAAAGGGGCTTTGTATGGGCCTTGTGTCGAGTTATTGACTTCTTGTGGTTACAAGGTCAAAAAACCAACCAAGGGGCTTTACTTTGAAGATTCTAAGAATCAGGTTGAGTTCTACTTTTTAAGAGCCAGCGATATCCCCATGTACCTAAATAAAGGGATTATTGATGTGGGCGTGACGGGCGAAGACTTTCATCGAGAGAAGCAAAGTCAGGCCTCTAAAATGCTGGACTTGCCATTCGGTCATTCCAAACTCTGTATTGCTGCTATGGAAAACACAATACTTGATGATTCTAATCAAGTTAAGTCATTAAGAATTGCTACCTCATTCCCCAATTTAGTTAAGCAGCACTTTAATTCCACTGGGCTAGATTTGGTTGAGTTGGACGGGGCAGTAGAAATATCCATCAGCTTAGGTTTGGCGGATTGTGTTGTAGACATAGTTGAAACGGGTGCCACGCTTAAATCCGCAGGGCTAAAAGTCGTGGGAGAGCCGATATTTACTTCAAATGCCGCTTTGTTTTCTGCGCAGGAGTCGCAAAGCAAGGAAGACGTTAAGCGCTTCATCGACAGAGTAAATGGCCGTTTGATAGCGTTGGAATATCAGATGGTAGAGTACGATGTGCCAACCAACCTATTGGACAAAGCGTGTGAACTAACCCCCGGCATTCAATCCCCTACTATCAGTCAGCTTAAAAATCATGCTTGGTGTTCTGTGAAATCCATGGTCAAAAAAGAAGACGCACATCAAATATTAGATCAGCTGAAGGCAATCGGTTGTAAAGCCATTCTCTTAACGAATATTGAGATGGCGAGGATGTAACTCGTACAACAAAAAACGCTGACCTTTTGAAAAGTGAAGATACGGATTTTTTGCTTTCACTAATTGCTGCATTGGAAATTTGGGGTTATTGGGGTTATATTTAAAATTCTTAAGATCAAAGGAATGATCGTATGAAGAGTAGAGAGGTTATTCGGCTTCTGTTGGAGGATGGCTGGTATCAAATTCGTGTAAAAGGGAGTCACGTACAGTTTAAGCACCCAACAAAACGAGGCACAGTAACAGTGCCACACCCGAAAAAAGACCTGCCTCTCGGCACGTTTAACAGCATCAGAAAACAAGCACAGCTTGATGGGTAGGTATCGACCATGAAATATCCAATCGTATTACATACTGACAATGGCGTAAGTTATGGCGTTACTGTGCCAGATATCCCAGGTTGTTTTTCTGCTGGCGATACATTTGATGAAGCATTGGAAATGGCAGAAGAAGCAATTTTCAGCCATCTAGAATTGATGCTGGAAGATGGTGAGGAGATTCCCGTGGCGAGTCCGATTGCCGAGTTAAAAGACAATCCTGACTTCAGCAATGGTGTCTGGGCGGTCATCGATGTAGACATCACTCCATTACTTGGTAAAAGTGAAAAAATTAACGTCACATTACCGCATTTACTGATTACCAAAATCGATAAGGTCGTCGCCGCCAATCCAAAATATAAATCCCGATCTGGCTTCTTGGCTGAGGCGTCTAAGAAGGTGCTACAGTTGATTTAGTCATGTGCTGAGCAAGTCTCTTCCCCTTGTGTCTTGTAAGGGGAAGACAGAAGATGGGGTTGGTCTCTTTTGTGTTTGTACGATATAAAGTTTTTTCGTAACCTAACTTCAGTTATATGTCAGAAGATTCTGATAAAACGATCAACTTGTACCACTATGGCAAAGATGCAAAATATTTATTATTCAAGCAGTTACATGCTTTAACTCTCCGTGGAACTGGTGAGTTAAAAGATAATGTGGTGTTTAATGAAATTGATGTTTCAAAATAAAAAGCCGCTTCCTCTGAAGCGGCTTTTTGCTTTCTAAACGATATTGAACTGATTAAGCATCAATACGTTTGTACTTGATACGTGTTGGTGTCGCATCGTTGCCAGTACGTTGTTTGTAGTCGGCTTCGTATTCTGCGTAGTTACCTTCAAAGAAGACGGCTTTTGAATCGCCTTCGTACGCTAGGATATGCGTTGCGATACGGTCAAGGAACCAACGGTCGTGGGAAATCACAATGGCAGCGCCAGGGAAGGCCAATAGCGCGTCTTCCAGTGCACGTAAGGTTTCCACATCAAGGTCGTTGGTCGGCTCATCGAGTAGCAATACGTTGCCACCTTCTTTTAGTAGTTTGGCAAGGTGCAAACGGTTACGCTCACCACCAGACAAGTGTTTAACCAATTTTTGTTGATCAGACCCTTTAAAGTTAAAACGCCCAATGTAAGCACGAGACGGTACTTTGTAGTTGTGAACCGTGATCATATCTTGGCCGTCAGCGATTTCTTCAAAGACGGTTTTGTCGCCATCTAATTCACGCATTTGGTCTACGTAAGCCAGTTGAACTGTGTCACCCAAGGTCACAGTTCCAGTATCGGGTTTTTCAACCCCCGCAATCATTTTAAACAGCGTTGATTTACCGGCGCCGTTACCACCGACCACACCGACAATCGCGCCTTGCGGCACCACCATGTTGAAGTCTTCTAGTAGCATCTTATGTTCGAAGCTCTTGCTCACGCCTTCGATTTCGATGACTTTAGAGCCAAGACGTGGACCAGGTGGAATGTACAGCTCGTTGGTTTCGTTACGATCTTGGAACTCTTGAGAGTTCATTTCTTCGAAGCGAGCTAAGCGCGCTTTAGATTTAGACTGACGCCCTTTGGCATTCTGACGAACCCATTCAAGCTCAGATTTGATGGCTTTTTGGTGAGAGGCTTGTTGTTTGGCTTCTTGTTCCAAACGAGCATCTTTTTGCTCCAACCAAGATGAATAGTTACCTTCGTATGGAATGCCGTGACCACGGTCTAACTCTAGAATCCAACCCGCTGCGTTATCTAGGAAGTAACGGTCGTGGGTAATGGCAACCACTGTGCCTGGGTAATCTTTCAAGAAGCGCTCTAACCAAGCTACGGATTCGGCATCCAAGTGGTTAGTTGGCTCATCTAGTAGGATCATATCTGGCTTGTCGAGCAATAGACGACACAGTGCGACACGACGACGTTCACCACCTGAAAGGTGCTCAACACTGGCTTCCCATGGTGGTAGGCGAAGTGCTTCAGCGGCGACTTCCAAAGCACGCTCTAGGTTGTGACCTTCTTTTGCTTCGATTAACGCTTCTAGCTGACCTTGTTCTTTGGCTAAGGCATCAAAATCGGCATCCGGTTCCGCGTAGGCTGCGTAAACGGCATCCAATCGCGCCATAGCGTCGATCACATCGGCAAAGGCTTCTTCGACGATGCCACGAACATTTTTAGTCGGGTCAAGGTGAGGTTCTTGTTCCAAGTAGCCGATTTTAATGCCCGGCATAGGACGTGCTTCACCATTATATTCGGTATCAACGCCTGCCATGATGCGCAATAGTGTGGATTTACCAGAGCCGTTAAGGCCCAATACACCGATCTTAGCGCCTGGGAAGAAAGAGAGAGAAATGTCTTTAAGAATTTCGCGTTTAGGTGGAACAACTTTCCCAACGCGATTCATGCTGTATACAAACTGAGCCATAACAGAGCCAACTTATTCCTGAGATTGATAAAACGCGCCTTACCATGATTAATGAAAATAGGCTTAATGATGGGATAGCACGCTGATGTATAAGTGCGCTAAGAATAGCACATGGGAACAAGGGGCAAAATATAACCACAGACAAGAAACGCAAATTCCATATTATTTTCTGGCGTTCATTTTAAGTGAGGGCTATGACTGACTGAATTGAATAATTAAGCCAGCGCCAATCACCACCAGAATGGCGCCCAACCAAGCACCAAATGCTGGCCGTTGTCCTGTGGTGATCCATAAGCCGGGAAGAATCAGCACCGGCACGACTGCGGATAAGGTTGTGACAATACCCACATTGGCATTACCAACCCCCCACACTAACACGCTCATGCCAATGACCATGCCGATGGTCGCCAGTGCACTGATGCCAATAAAGTCTCGTTTTGTCAGTTGTGAAAAAGGGATGGCGTCGACTGGTTGCTTGTGACGATAGTACAAACTGTATGCCAGAATTAAGGCGATCGCCCCTGTGGTAACCCGCAGGCCAGAGACGGCAATCGGATCGGCCCCGCTGAGCAAAGCCGGTTTACTCAATAAAGCACCACTGGCTTGTCCAAGCGCACCACCAAGTGCCATGGTAATGCCAAATCCCAGATGGCCTCGGGTTTGTTCCCAAGCATGAGCATTATCGCGCTTGCCAAATAAGATGGCGATGATGACACCGGTTAACACCAACCCACAGGCAAATAATTGCAAAATAGACAGATGTTCGTTGAGGAAGAGCCAGCCTAATACAATGGAAATGGGCGCGTTCATTGAGAATAAAACACCAGCTCGTCTTGGTCCAAGGCGATGAACGGCGGTGAAGAGCATGGTATCGCCTAAGAAAATACCCAATACACCAGATAGCATAACAAGCTCAGCATGTTGCCAAAGTGTGTCGTCAAAGCGATTAGTTGCCAAACAGAGTATTAATAAAATGCTGCTGGCGATGGTGATTCGACAGGTATTAAAGCGCATGGTGCCAAAGCGCAGAATCAGTCGTGGTGCCATCAAGCTGGATAAGGTCCAGCATAAGGCAGCGACCAGACCGGATAATTCAGCAAAAGCCATTAGATTCCTTATTAATGTATTTACTGGGCGAGCAAACAGCGCGCTTAGTGGCTATCTAAGAATGGGGTTGGTATCATCTGAGCCAGAAATAATAGCCAAACATTCTTACATCAAACCTGTGATATTGGAAGCACTATGCGATGCCCTTTTTGTGGAACTCAAGATACTAAAGTAGTGGATTCTCGACTTGTGTCAGAAGGCGCACAGGTTCGACGTCGGCGCACTTGCATTCACTGTCAGGAGCGCTTCACCACTTTTGAAGTGGCTGAATTACAAATGCCTAAATTGATCAAAAGCGATGGCAGTCGAGAGACATTTGACGATGACAAATTACGTAATGGCATACTCAAAGCCATTGAAAAACGCCCCGTGAGCATGGAAGCCGTGGAAACCGCGATCACGCGTATTAAAGAAAAAATGCAGGCCACAGGTGAGCGGGAATTACCATCTCGTTGGACGGGGGAAGCGGTTATGGAAGAGCTTCAGCGACTTGATCAAGTTGCTTATGTTCGTTTTGCTTCCGTGTATCGAAGCTTTAAAGACATCAGCGAATTCCGTGAGGCCATTGATCGCCTTGAAAGCCACAGTGTGGCATTGCCTAACGCCATTGAAGAAGATAAAGATGATGCATAACCACGAATATTGGATGACCAAAGCGCTGCAACTCGCTCAAAAGGGCCTGTTTACCACACATCCAAACCCAAGAGTGGGTTGTGTGTTAGTGAAACAAGATGAATTGATTGGACAAGGCTACCACGTGAAAGCTGGCGAAGGTCATGCTGAAGTCAATGCTCTAGCGGATGCCAAGCAAGATGTGAGTGGTGCGACCGCGTATGTCACCTTAGAGCCTTGCAGCCATCAGGGCAAAACACCACCTTGTGCCGACGCACTGATTAAAGCGGGAGTGGCGCGTGTTGTGTACGGTATGCAAGACCCGAATCCAGAAGTGGCAGGTAATGGTCTAGCGAAATTAAAAGCTGCTGGCATCGAAGTTATTGGCCCCATTCTAGAAGCTGAATGTGATGCTTTAAACCCAGGTTTCAATAAACGTATGCGCGAAGGTTTACCCTTTGTTCGAGTGAAGTTAGCCATGAGTTTAGATGGTCGAACGGCGATGGAATCTGGTGAAAGTCAGTGGATTACAGGACCCGATGCGCGCTTGGATGTACAGAAATGGCGAGCTCAAAGTGATGCGATTGTGACGGGCATTGGCTCGGTATTAGCGGATAACCCTAGTATGACAGTGCGCATTAATGAACAGGGTCAGGAAGTCGATGCTAAGACAGTTCGCCAACCTTTGCGTGTCATTATGGACACGGCACTTTCGATCGTGCCAGAAGCCAAGATTCTTTATCCTAGTTCACAGGCGTGCGTGTTTGCCATTGAAGAGGAAGTGGAAGCTGAGCACCTTGAGGTCTTGCAGCAAAAAGGAGTGCAGGTGAAATTTTCGCCTCCTGGAGAAGACGGCCGCTTGGACCTGATTGATGCGATGGAACAACTGGCGGACATGGGCATTAATGAAGCTCTGTTGGAAACGGGGGCTGAGTTGGCGGGCGGCTTTTTGCAAGCTGGTTTGATCGATGAAATCATTGTCTATATGGCACCGAAATTATTGGGTTCCAGCGCTCGTGCCTTATTCCAGCTACCTATTGAGGTGATGGCCGATGCGGTAGATTTGCAGTTAAAATCTGTGCGTCAGGTAGGACAAGATCTACGCTTGGTGTATCAACCGGTTTATCTTGATGAGTCAGAAGACGAGCTGGAATGAGTGACTAGAGATCACTGAGTCATTGCTTTCACTCGCTTTTTTTAGGAAAGCAGAAAAACCTTAAAAACTTGGTGAAATTTCGATAAGTTTGCCGAGAAACCTAGCGTAAATGTTGCTATAATCGCCCGCCAAGATAAAGCGTATTCTCGTGCTCTTGGCCATCGTGGCTTAGAGCACAACAAAACAGGCTGAACACACATACTCAAAAGGTCGTGTAGTCTGGATAACTGAGGCAAAAAATGAGCGAAGTGGAAACTACAAACGAACAAAACCCAGCACCGCAGCGTAAGGACAAAAAACCTTCACGCTCACAAATGCGCAGTGCGTCGCGTCGTTTGGCATTGCAAGCTGTCTACCAATGGCAGATGAATCACACTGCGGTAAGTGAAATTGAAACCCAGTTTGTGATGGACCAAGACATGGGGGCTTGCGATAAAGCGTACTTCCGTGAAGTGTTACAAGGCGTCACGTCTGGTGCTAAGAAACTGGATAGCCTGTTTGAAGAGCTATTAGATCGTCCATTCGCTGAACTTGATCCAATTGAACTCGCTGTATTGCGAATTGGTGCTTTTGAGTTGTCTGAGCGTTTAGATGTCCCATATCGAGTGGCGATCAACGAAAGCGTTGAATTGGCAAAAGGCTTTGGCGCCACAGAAAGTCATAAATATGTGAATGGTATTTTGGACAAGTTAGCGCAACGTGTGCGCCGTGAAGAGATTGCTGCACGTCGTAATCGCTAAGCAAATAACGTTGTTCAGACATCTGTCAGGTTATTTGTTTTAACCCCGATGTCATAGCAAACGAAAGCACGAAAGAGATTATATGAAAGCCCCCGTATTATTGCCTAACTGCAATAATACGGGGGCTTTTTTTTATGTCGAAAATACACTGCCGTTTGTAGGCATAAAGATGACGCAGTTAGTGGTGAAATGAGAGGGCGTATCACTATACATTAGCGAGACTGTCGGCAGTTTAACGGCATCCAATAATTAAGGAAGCCAGTGAACTTATTCACACCTTTCTTAGAGCGCTTTGCTTAATATAAGTAAATTTAATGGCACCAACCGCGTCTCAATCGTTCATATGAGGGTGTTTTATGGTCAATGTATTGCTAAGAGTGTGGGCATTGTTACTCGGTATTGTTTTGATCATGCTGGGTAATGGTATGCATTTTACGCTAATTGGTTTGCGCGGCGGGATTGAAGGTTTTTCGTCAGCGGAACTAGCGGTCATTACTTCCAGTTATTTTGTCGGTTTCTTATCTGGTGCTAGATTTACCCCTTTATTGATTCGTCGAGTGGGCCATGTTCGTGTCTTTGCCGCACTGGGCAGTTTTATTTCCGCTGGTCTTATTGCTTTTCCTTTACTGACGGAGCCTTGGGCTTGGACAGTGTTGCGCTTACTGGTTGGCTTTTGTATGTCGGGTATTTATGTGGTGGCGGAGAGCTGGTTAAACGATGCCGCTACCAATGAGACTCGGGGTAAGGTGTTATCGGCTTACATGATTGCCCAGACGCTTGGCATTATTGGTGCTCAGGGCATGTTAACACTGGGTGATGCAGCGACCTCTGTACTGTTTATTTGTGCGTCGATCCTAGTTTCTATTTCATTTGCGCCTATTCTTTTGTCTGTGGCTTCTGTTCCCGCGGTGGATGTGGCACGCCCGATGGCATTAAGCTTTTTGTTTAAACGTTCCCCTTTAGGAACGGTTGGCATCTTCTTATTAGGCAGTGCGTATGCTACGCAAGCTGGTATGGGCGCGGTGTTTGGTAGTCAGATTGGGTTAACTGCGAACAGTATTGCTTTGTTTATTGCGACACTGTTTGCGGGGGCATTGATACTGCAATATCCCATCGGTTGGCTGTCTGATCGCATGGATCGACGTAAATTGATTTTTAGTGCGGCCTTTATTGGTGGTTTGTCTTGTGCTGTTGGCTGGGTAGCGCATGACGGAATATGGTCTTTAATGGCAGCGGCTTTCTTTGCTGGTGGTGTTACCACACCACTGTATGCTTTGTTTTTGGCTTATACCAATGACTCTCTTTCCGCCAGTGATATGCCAGCGGCCTCGGGTGGACTGGTGTTTACCTTTGGGTTGGGGGCAATCACAGGACCACTGGTGACAGGGTGGGTTATGCAATGGTTGGGGCCGTTCGCATTCTGGTTGGTGCTGAGTGCTATTTTTATCGTGATTGCGTTTTATGCCGTTTATTGTATGACACAAAACCCTGTGGTCGTTCCGACAGAGGAAACGGAAAGTTACCTTGGGGTTGTGCCGACGTCTTCAGTGGTGGCGGTAGAGGCGGCAGGTGAGTGGGCGGCCGAACATGCCGAAGCAGAGCGAGAAGCTACCGACACGCCTTGAGTGAATTAGAATGCTTTTCTAGCCGAATTGAAGACGCATGACGATTAAAACAGGCTTTGCTTCTTCATATCGATGGCTGGTTGATGACTAACCCGTTATCATAGGCACATCAAGGCTGCTAGAACGCAGCCTTATTCAATAATTTTAGGATTAAAATGAAAAAGACGTTTGTTCTCTCCCACCCCAAGCTTTCATATCAGCGCGTGATCGAAGCCGCTAAAAACGAAGTAAAGAAATACATTAAGCAAGAGCGTGCTAGAGCTTTACCAGAAGGGGCTGACTTTTGGGGATTTAATTGTAAGTTTGGGCAAGTTGAAAGCAAGGCTCGCGACATTCATGAAGGCGATATCAACGTCAATATCAGTTCTGCACAAAGTCAGCACTGGAAGTCTTTTTATCTTGAAGTGGTGCCAACGCCTAAGACAAGAATGAAGCGCCCGAAAGAAGATTAATCTCGCGGCAGAGAACCTATCATTGGCGGTTAACAAGGCTGATCAGCGATAAGCGATCGGCCTTGTTTATTTTTGCACGCTTGGTCTAGCCTCACCATTTTGCTTCTGACATCTTACTGACAATACGGTATCCTCTTATTGAGTAAATTGATTTTCCTCAACCCCTCGTTGATGGGCTTGGCTGGGGAATAAAAGGACATTCTGTTGAAAGAATTTGAGTTGATAAAAAGCATCTTTCAGGCTTCTGAAATGGCTAGTATTCGAGGTCGTGACGATCTTTTACTGGGCATTGGTGATGACTGTGCTCAGGTGCAAGTGCCCACAGGTCAAAGTTTGGTGTTTTCAATGGATACCTTGGTTGAAGGTCGTCATTTTCCCTATGATGCCGATCCTGTCGATATTGGTTATCGGGCGGTGGCAACCTGTGTCAGCGATTTAGCGGCAATGGGCGCAAAACCGGCCTTCTTTACTCTAGCTTTGACGTTACCTCACTCAGATCCACAATGGCTTGCAGGGTTAGCGCAAGGTATGGCCGAATTGGCGGAGCCGATAGGCTTGATTTTGGTTGGCGGGGATACCACAAAAGGCCCTTTAACCATCAGCTTGCAAGTTCATGGTTATGTCGAGCACGATCAAACCCCTTGTCGTGCTAACGCGCAAGTGGGAGATGACATTTATGTCACCGGTTGCTTGGGAGATGCCGCAGCGGCTGTGGCGATTGTGACCGGCCAAACACAGGTTTCCAGTGAACGTTTTGATTATTTCTATGAACGCTTTTGGCGGCCGTCACCGCGTTTAATCGCTGGTATGGCGTTGAAGCGAGTGGTGAATGCCATGATGGATATTTCGGATGGTTTAGCGCAAGATATTCAGCATATTTTAACGGCGTCAAAGGTGGGAGCAAACTTGGATGCCAGCCGCATACCGATTTCTTATGAGTTGAGGCAGTGGCAACCAGAGCAAGCATTGAATTTGGCGTTAACCGGTGGCGACGATTACGAACTGTGCTTTACCGCAGAGCCTTCTCAAGCGGCCGAAATTGCTTTGATTACTCAAACTCTAGGGTTGCCTTGTATCAAAGTTGGCGAAGTTACAACGTCAGGTTTCACCATTCAAGGGTATGATGGTGATGTGTCTGGCTGGCAACATTTTTAGCAGTACAATACATTTAATTTTTTAGAAGGTTTCCGCGTTATGGCAAATTCTGCCCCCGCCTCTGTATGGCGAAATCCGATTCATTTTCTGGCGTTTGGTCTTGGTTCTGGTGCGGCACCAAAAGCCCCTGGCACGTTTGGTACCTTGGCGGCGGTGCCGCTATTTATTTGGTTCCTACAAGACTTGTCCAATATGGAATACTTGGTGGTATTAGTGCTTACCTCGCTGCTGGGGATTTATCTGTGTGGCAAGACGTCGAAAGACATGGGAGTGCATGACCATGCAGGTATTGTGTGGGATGAATTCGTTGGTTTCTGGATCACCATGTGGATGGCTCCAGCAGGTTGGCTTTATCTTGTATTAGGGTTTATTTTGTTTCGTCTGTTTGACATTTTAAAGCCTTGGCCGATTTCATGGGTCGATAAAAACATTCATGGCGGCTTTGGCATTATGCTTGACGATATTCTCGCTGGCGTCATGTCTTTTGTGGTGCTGCAAGCCATTGTGCATTTTGTTATAGAACGTTTCTAATACGCTTCCTTGGAGCCTAAATTAGATCATCAAAAAAGCGATGTGAGTGATCACATCGCTTTTTTGTGAGTCGTACTTTTTGCGTTAAATTATGATGAATTAACGAGCTACTGCGACCGGTTTGTTCAATTCTTTGCGCTTACGCAGCGCCTCATAGAAAGGTGCGTAGGCGGGGCGATCTATGTATTTCCCTTCTCCTGATTTAGCGATAAGGGTATGGTTGTGCCAAGCCAATTTACCATTACAAATGGTGGTCTCTGGAACACCGTTTATCTCCATACCTTCGAAAATACTGTGTTCAATTTTTGAGTGATGGGTTTTCGCAGAAATGGTCTTTTTCGCGGCAGGGTTCCAGATGACCAAATCGGCATCAGCGCCTACTCGAATACAACCTTTGTTCGGGTAGATGTTGAATATTTTTGCGGTATTGGTCGAGGTCAAAGCAACAAATTCATTGGCGGTGATCTTGCCTTCATTCACGCCCTTTTCCCACAGTACCATCATGCGTTCTTCGACACCGGCTGTGCCATTTGGGATCTGGGCAAAGTTGTCTTTCCCCATGGCTTTTTGATCTGCGCAAAAAGCACAGTGGTCGGTGGCTGTGGTTTGTAAGGTGCCCCCTTGAACGCCCTTCCAAAGCGCATCTTGGTGATGCTGAGGACGAAATGGCGGGCTCATTACGTGGGCGGCGGCCGTAGCCCAATCGGGGGTTTGGTAAACACTGTCATCAACGGTTAAATGACCGGCGAGTACTTCACCAAATACCGTTTGGCCGTGATCTTTGGCATAGCGAATGGCGTCAACGGCTTCTTCGGTGGAGACGTGGACCAAATAAATAGGCGCGCCTAATGTGTTGGCGATACTAATGGCGCGATTCGCAGCCTCACCTTCAACGGAGGATGGACGAGATAACGGATGTGCTTCTGGCCCAGTCATGCCTTCTGCTAACAGTTTGTTTTGTAGGTGATACACCAGTTCACCATTTTCTGCGTGAACAGTAGGAATGGCACCCAGTTCAAGGCATTTTGTGAAGCTGGACACCAGAATGTCGTCTGTTGCCATGATGGCATTTTTATACGCCATAAAATGCTTAAAGCTGTTCACACCATGTTGATCAACCAGTACCTTCATTTCTTCCGCGACGGAGTCGTCCCACCAGGTAATGGCCACATGAAAGGTGTAGTTTGAATGAGCTTTTTCAGCCCAACCACGCCATTGATGGTAAGCCTCTAAAAGTGACTGTTGCGGGTTTGGGATCACAAAATCAATGATGCTGGTGGTTCCTCCAGCTAACGCTGCAGCCGTGCCTGAGGCGAAATCATCTTTTGCCACTGTGCCCATAAAAGGTAATTGCATGTGGGTATGGGGATCAATGCCGCCAGGCATGATGAGTTTACCCGTTGCATCAATGGTTTCTACATCACTTGGTAGCTGACTGATGCTGCCAATTTCGACAATTTTATTGTCTTTACAGAGAATGTCGGCTTGAAAGGTTTCTTCATGGGTGACAATGGTTCCGCCTTTGATTAATAGACTCATATGCCGTCCTTTTTCTACAGGTTTGTTGTTAAATTTGGGCAAGCGCGTTCGACTAGCAAGAGTGAGCCTTGCTCGTTCGCGAGTTGCCAGTGTTGAAGGATGGCATTGCTCTGTCACCGTCCTAGACGGAAACAGGCAACGCCAGTGAGATTAAATTAGCTTCTTATGAAGCCACAGCATCGGTTTGGTTTGCTGAAGCGCTTTGTAGGTTTGCTAAGATGAAGTACAGCAAAGCCCCCGTGAAAGCACCGGTAAACCAGCCATAGTTATAGAACCAGCCTAATGACGGTACATTCAAAGCGATGAGGGTGATTAAGACAGGAATCGCAAAAGCGATAAGTCCGGCGTTATTGAAGGCTGGATATAAACTACTTGGAGTATACAAGGCAACCAGATCCAAATGCTGACGTTTGATTAAGAAGTAATCGACAATCATAATGCCTGCAATAGGGCCAAGTAAGCTGGAGTAGCCTAATAGCCAGTTAGAGTACATGCTTTCAACACTGACATCCGATTCCAACATGCCCATTTTTTTGAGCAGTTCCCAGCCCATCAATAAAATGCCAATAAACCCCGTTAATAAAGCTCCGCGAGTATGGTTGATGAGTTTCGGTGCAATGTTCTGGAAGTCATTGGTTGGCGATACCACGTTGGCCGCTGTGTTGGTTGATAGAGTCGCAATCACAATCAACACCATAGCCACCGCAACCCAAACAGGGCTGTCAATTTTACCAATTAATGAAATCGGATCGGAAATGGTTTCCCCGACTAACGTACTAGAAGCGGCCGTTAGTACGACACCTAATGCAGCAAAGAAAAACATAGTGACCGGCAGGCCAATAATTTGACCAATCACTTGGTCTTTCTGTGTTTTGGCATAACGACTGAAGTCAGGAATATTGAGTGACAGTGTCGCCCAAAAACCAACCATCGCGGTCAAACCACCTAAAAAGTAGCCCATAAAGCCAGCGTCTTCTGGACGGTTAGCAGGTGTGGCTAAAATTTCCGTAAAGGATACTTTACCGCCAGCCCAAACCATTAAGCCAATACCTACTATAAGAAGCAAAGGAGCGGCCAATGTTTCCAGCCATTTGATGGATTCTGCGCCCTTGATGACCACATACATATTCAGTGCCCAGAAGACAAAGAAACCAATGACTTCGCCAACGCCACCTAAGCTAGCCCAACCATCTGAAATGGCTGACAGGAATAAGTGAATGGCTAAGCCACCAAACATAGTTTGAATACCAAACCAACCACAGGCAACTACGGCACGAATCAAGCAGGGGATATTGGACCCCACCATGCCAAAGGAAGAGCGTAATAAGACAGGGAAGGGAATGCCAAACTTGGTACCAGGGTAGGCATTCAAGGTGAGTGGCACCAGCAAGATAATATTTGCAATCAAAATGGTGAACAGGGCTTCCGTAACAGATAACCCGAAGTAAGCGGTCAGTACGCCACCTAGGGTGTAAGTTGGTACACAAATGGACATCCCGACCCAAAGGGCGGCGATGTTCCATTTACTCCATGTGCGATCCTTGATCTTAGTCGGAGCAAGGTCGTCATTATAGGCTGTGCTATTTTGCAGGTCGCTATCGACCTCTAACTCATAAAACTCACCTTGCTTAACAGACTTGCTGGTCATTTTTGCCACCTCTTCTATTCTTGGGTTGATCGTTATTATGGGATTATTGCTTCATTCAAGGTGGGCACTCAGTTTATTGAGTGCCCTTTCTTCATCTCGTCTCTTGTGGACAAGGATTATGCTTTTGTATGTTCTTGGGCTATCCGTTTACTGGCTTCTAACATGGTATGCAGCAGCACATTGGCACCGGCAGCACACTCTTCAGGAGAACTGTACTCGGCTTCGTTGTGACTGATGCCGTTTAAACAAGGTGTAAAAATCATCCCTGTTGGGACCAAATCCGCCATATAGCAGGCGTCATGCCCAGCGCCAGCATAGATATCCATATGGCTATAACCTAATTTTTCGGTGGCGGCTTTAACATCGTCAGAAGCATTAAACTCCACCGGCGCGAAATACCAAAAGTGATCCAGATTGACATCAAGGTTATGCTCTTTGGCGACCTTTTCACAAAAGGCTTCTAGTTCTTCATGCATGGTCAGCAACACATCAGGACGGGGGTTACGCAAATCGGCACTGAAGGTCACCTTACCTGGAATCGTATTGCGTGAGTTTGGCCACACATCCATATAGCCAACGGTACCCAAACCGTTCTCATGACGATGGGCAATGTTATTCATTTCGGTCACAATGGCTGACGCTGCTAACATGGCATCTTTACGTAAATGCATTGGCGTGGTGCCAGAATGAGAAGGTCGACCGACTACTTCTATGTTGTACCAGCGAATACCTTGGCCTAAGCGCACAATACCAATGGCCTTTTTTTCATCTTCCAGTATAGGGCCTTGTTCAATGTGTGCTTCAAAAAATGCCCCCATATGGCGGCTACCCAATTCCATATCTCCTAGGTAGCCGATGCGTTCCAACTCATCACCGAGACGAATGCCATTCACATCGGTTTTATTTAATTCAGCTGCTAAGTCGAAGCGACCAACATAGGTACCAGAACCTTGCATAGCGGGCTGGAAACGAGAGCCTTCTTCGTTGGTCCAGACAGAGAACTCCATCGCCGTAGGTGTCTCTATCTTGTTTTCATGAAGGGTTCGTAATACCTCAACGCCTGATAGCACACCAAAGACACCATCGAACTTACCACCAGTAGGTTGAGTATCAAGGTGGCTGCCTGTGCCGACGGCTGGTAAATCGTTATTGATACCAGGTCGACGAGCAAAAATGTTGCCAATTTTGTCAACTTCCACTGTGCAACCGCAGGCTTCACACCAAGACACAAAAAGATCACGAGCTTGTTTATCCAAATCCGTTCCGGCTAAACGATTACAGCCGCCTTTTTCGGTGCCGCCAATTTCCCCCATTTCCATTAACGTATCCCAAAGGCGTTGTTCGTTAATTCGAAGGTCTTGCATGGCCGTCTCCTATTACCGTTAAATACATTTACCAAAAGGTAAAAAAGCTGAATAAAAAAATTTGAACTTGTCTTTTTGGTCAGCAATAACTAGGCCAAGTTTTTAAATAACACTGTCTTGATTCAGTGAAACAAAGCCATATTAATAGTCATAAGAGCTCTCAGAATAATACTAATTAATTAAAAATTAACCTTTAAAAACATATATTTGTGATACTTTAGAAAAGCGATTAAAGACCAATAAAAGGTGGAATAAAGTTTGGTAGTGAAAAAACAGAAACAAACGAAGCAGTCTATTAATCGACAAGAGTTGGAAGCGAGAATTTTACGTTCAGCGGAAATTGTCTTTGCTGAGAAAGGTTATAACGGATCGTCTATGGAAGCCATCGCCGCGGTCGCTAAAATATCCAAGCAAAATCTGATTTATTACTTTTCAAACAAAGAGTTACTTTATAAAAGGGTGCTCAAAGAGATGCTTGATATTTGGATTGAAAAGCTGTCTTTTCTTGAAAAAGACGGCGATACTCCAGAACTTGTGATACGTCGCTACGTCCATGAAAAAATGCAGCTATCGCGTCTTTATCCGAACGGTTCGAAAGTTTTCGCTCATGAAATTATTAGCGGTGCACCAATGCTAAAAGACTACCTAGTGAGCCATTTAAAACCACAGTTTGAACGGGATGTTAAATTAGTTAAGTCATGGATAAGTAAAGGGTTAATAGCAGATATCGACGCTGAACATTTATTTTTTACCATTTGGGCTGCGACCCAAACCTATGCGGATTTCTCTCTGCAAATGGAAGTATTACTTGCTAAGACATCATTAGATGAAGATGACTTTGAACGAGCCGAATTAGCGGTCACTGAATTTGTAATGCGCGCTCTTGGTGCCAAAAAAATAAATTAAAATTCTTTCTTACTTCAATTCCTTCTCATTTTTACTTGGCTGGTGAAAAAATAGCCAGTCTAAAACCTTTAAAAAAGCACGTCTTTTCATGATCTTAACCATTTAGTTAACTTTTTGTTTAACTAAACTTTAATTCAATGGCGCAATTTTAGTGCGCTATTTGCACTAAAAAAAACAATTTACTACCACCAAAATGCTTGTTATTAATTTTTATACCAAATGGTAAAAAAGTTAATTTTCTAATATTGAGTGGAGTGAATATGATCTCTGTTACCGAAGCCATATCTTATGAGTTTGCGACTGGTCCAGACTTGTACGCACTCTGCCAACAGGCGGCAAATACCCGTGATCAAGCTTGGGGAAACGCCATCAGTTATTCAAAAAAAGTTTTTATACCTTTAACGAATATGTGTCGTGACACTTGCGGTTACTGCACCTTTGTTCAATCACCAGATTCCATTCACGCTAACTACATGACGCCTGAGCAAGTATTGAAAACCGCACAAGAAGGCGCGGCTTTAGATTGCAAAGAAGCGTTATTTAGTTTGGGTGAGCGTCCTGAACTGCGTTATCAAAAGGCGCGGGATAAGCTGGCGGAATTAGGGTACGACAACACCTTAGACTATCTCCATGATCAATGTGCCAATGTGCTCGATAACACCAGTCTATTGCCCCATGTGAACGCAGGGGCTTTGACTTATGACGAATTGAAACGCCTAAAACCTGTGGCTGCGAGTATGGGCATGATGTTGGAAAACGTCACCACCGAGTTACTCAAACAAGGCCAAGCCCATTATGCCTGCCCAGATAAAACTCCGAAGCGGCGCTTAAATACTTTGGAGTACGCAGGTCGTTTAGACATTGCCTTTACTACGGGAATTTTGATTGGCATAGGGGAAAGTTGGGAAGACAGAGTACGCAGTCTGGTGGCCATTCGTGACCGGCACCTGGCATACGGCCATATTCAAGAAGTCATTATTCAAAATTTTCGTGCTAAGCCAGGGACGCAAATGGCGGGTTGCCAAGAGCCGGATCTGGATGACATGAAGCGAACCATTGCTGTGGCTCGACTAATTCTGCCGGGTGAGATTAGTCTACAAGCTCCGCCCAATTTAGAAGAAGAATATGGCAGCTACCTTCATGCAGGCATCAATGATTGGGGGGGCATTTCTCCTTTGACTAAAGATTTCATTAACCCTGAAAGAGCTTGGCCGCAAATCAGTAGTGTCGCCCAAGCCTGTGAAGGCTTGGGGTATTCATTGCAAGAGCGACTGACCATCTATCCTCGCTATCAACAAGCGCAGGGCAAATACCTGACTGAAAACCTAATACAACGAGTGGCGTCCATGGCGACGTCATATTCGTCATCTGCTTACTCTCTTTCCGCTACAGGAGGACTTGTCGCATGAGTCTAAATACCATCAATGAAACGTCGACCTCTGAGGCGATTATTCGATCCCAACAGCTAAATTCGGAAGTTCAAACGATTCTGAATAAGGCGATTTTGGGTGAGGAGCTGAGTGTTGACGAAGCCTGTGTGTTGTTTGCAACAGAAGGTGAGGAAGCGCAAGCCGTGTTAGCGGCGGCTGACCAAGTACGAGAACAACGTGTGGGTAATACCGGCAGCTTTGTGGTGACCCGTAATATTAATTTCACCAATGTCTGTTACATGGGGTGTCGCTTTTGTAACTTTGCGACGGAAAAAGGCAGCAAAGACGCGGAATTTTTGACGGTGGAGCAAGTGGCTGACCGTGCTGAAGAGGCTTGGCAGCGTGGCGCCACTGAGGTTTGTATTCAAGGCGGTTTGCACCCAGACATAGACGCAAATTATTACCGGAACCTGGTCATTGCCGTCAAAAAACGTGTGCCAGAGATTCATATCCATGCGTTTTCACCGTTTGAAATTTGGTATGGCTGTAAAAAAGCTCGCCTTGAACCAGAGGTGTTTTTGTCTGAGTTAAAAGCATTGGGTCTAGGTTCTATGCCGGGCACCGCGGCGGAGATCTTGGATACGGAAGTGCGTAAACAGCTGACCAAGAACAAACTCACCACAGAAGAATGGGTCCGCATTATACGTGCTGCGCATTCAGTGGGTGTGCCGACAACTTCTACCATTATGTACGGTCATGTGGATCAGCCGATTCATTGGGCGAATCACCTCAAATTGCTGCGAGATATTCAAAAAGACACTGGCGGTTTTACCGAGTTTGTACCACTTGGTTTTATCCATTATGAAACACGTTTATATAAGGATAACCCAGATAAAGTTCGTCCCGGTCCCACCCGAGATGAACACTTTAAAATGCACGCCATTGCTCGTCTTATGTTGCAAGGCCACATCGACAATATTCAAGCTTCGTGGGTGAAAATGGGGCCGGATGTTGCGGCTCAAATGTTACGTTCCGGCGCCAATGATCTGGGCGGTACCTTGATGAATGAAAGCATTTCTCGTGCGGCGGGCGCGACTCATGGTCAGGAAGTGATGCCTGAAGACATGGTGGCCAATATTGAAGCGGCGGGACTAAGTGCGATTCAGCGTAATACCAAGTATCAGACGGTGAGAGATTATACCCAAGATCCAGTGCAGCCGAATCGTATAGCGATTCAAGGAGTGGCGTGATGGCGGGGTTAAATATCACCTTATTAGCCGGCGGAGTAGGAGGTGCTAAAGCAGCAGAAGGTTTGGCGTTTGGGCGCTATGCACAAAGGGCAAAAGTGATTGGAAACGTCGCCGATGACGATGAATTTCATGGGCTTTGGGTCTCCCCAGACATTGATACCTTGATTTATTCCCTTGGTGGTCAAATAGATCGTCAGCAAGGTTGGGGGCGTAAAGGCGAGAGCCACCAAACACTAAAAGAGCTTGCGGCGTTGGGCCAAGATACTTGGATGACCTTAGGCGATTTGGATCTGGCGACGCACATTTATCGCACTCAGCTAAGAAAGCAAGGCGTCAGCATGAGTGAGATTACTCAAAGGTTAGCAACGCGACATGGGGTAAATCTGCCGATTTTATTACCGACGGATGATACGCTGCAGACTCGTGTTAAGACGCCCTCTGGTTGGCTGTCTTTTCAAGAATTTTTTGTTCGCGAACATTGTCAACCAGACGTGATTGAAGTGGCTTATCAAGGGGCGGATCACGCGACACCCAATGCCGCCGCCTTAGCTCAATTATCGACTAGTGATTTGATTGTCATTGCGCCCAGTAACCCTGTGGTTAGCATCGGAGCCATTCTGTCCATCCCAGATATTCGCCAAGCCGTTATCGACAGTGACGCTTATGTTGTGGCTATTTCACCCTTGATCGGTGGAAAAACGGTTAAAGGTCCCGCAGACAAAATGCTGTTAAGCGAAGGGAAGAGCGTCGATTCAAAAGGCATTTACGATTCTTACCAAGGTTTTTTAGATGGCATGGTGATCGACCTGCAAGATGCACAAGAAGCTGACTGGTTGCAGGCTCAAGGCGTGGATGTCTTAGTGACACCAACCTTGATGAAAGAGCGTGATGACAAAGTGAACTTGCTCGATCAAGTGGTGGCTTTTGCATTAGATAAACAAGCAAAGAGGGCCGCTTGATGAAACCAAAAGTAAACAATCTATGTGTGGTGATTCCAATGAAATCACCGGCTAAAGGAAAGCAGCGTTTGTCGTCGAACTTGCCAGCTGAGGCGCGAGAGAGCTTGTCACTCAGTTTGTTTGAAACGACTTTGCAGTTTTTCCAGCAGCATTTTCCTGAGTTAGATGTGTTGGTGGTGAGTGAGTCGCTGGATGTCCTTCGGTTGGCGCAAGATTACCAAGCGAACAGTCTGTTTGATGACGGTGAAAGGGGCTTAAATGGCGCTTTACGGTTTGCCTGCGATTGGGTGAAACAGTCCGGCTACGATGGTCAATTGATCATCCCGAGTGACATCGCTATGTTGGAAAAATCAGAGATTCAAGCCTTGTTAACCGCAGGGTTGGAAGCTCAGGTGGTGATTGCCGTGGCCAAAGATGGAGGGACCAATGCTTTATTCACTTCTCCGCCTGATGCCATTGAGTTCGAGTACGGTTGTCTCTCTGCGGTGGCCCATCAAACCAATGCGCAAATGCAGCAACTCAGTTGTCGTAGCTTGCATTTGACTCACTTGTCGTTGGACATCGATCAAAAGGAAGATTTGTCGCTGGCATCTCGCCGTCAACCTGAGCGTTTTCAGTTCTGGCATAAGTCTCTCATTGCTTCCGTTAAGGCGGTCCGATATGCCTGATTCTATGACTATGTCACGTTTGATGGGGTTACCGGACTTTCAATCTGGAGATGATCTGGCGCAGAGCATTATTGATACCTTATCGACACAAAACCAAGGTTTGCAGCAGGGCGACATCTTAGTGGTTGCACACAAGGTGGTGTCCAAAACAGAAGGGGCTTGTGTCTACTTATCCGATGTGACGCCTAGTAACGAAGCCATTGAGCTGGCGAAAACCGTGAATAAAGACCCACGTAAAGTAGAAGTTATCTTGTCTCAGTCGAATCGTATCGTTCGGGCAATGAAACGACCAGATCAGCAAGAAGGTGTGCTGATCGCAGAGCACAAAAAAGGCTATATCTGTGCCAATGCCGCAGTGGATGAGTCCAATGCGGATCATCCTGGGCAGCTGATTTTATTGCCCGAAGATCCAGATAAAAGTGCAACCACATTATGTCAGCGCTTGGAAGCACATTTTCAATGTGAATTAGGTGTGGTGATCAGCGATACCTTTGGTCGCCCTTGGCGTTTGGGCCAAACCAATGTGGCAATCGGTCTCGCCAATGTTCCTGGGGTTATGCACATGCTAGGAGAAGTCGATGCCTTTGGTCGCCCTCTGAGTGTTACCGCCCCTGCGTTCGCCGACGAGCTGGCGGCTGCGTCCGGTCTTTTAATGGAAAAAAGTGCCAAGTCCCCAGTGATTCTTTTTAGAGGTTTAAATTGGTCAAAAACACAGAGCTCAAGTCGAGACCTTATCCGTTCACATAATGAGGATTTATTTAGATGAGTGAAGATAACACAGTCGCTATTTTAGGTGGCACCGGTCCACAAGGTAAGGGGTTAGCCCTGCGTTTAGCACAGGCTGGTGTTCATATTGTGCTTGGGTCGAGAGACGCCAGTAAAGCTCAACAGACCGCCAGTGAATTAACGGAACAGCTCAATGCGCTTGGCGTAACCGCTCAGATAACGGGGGCGGATATGGTCACAGCAACCAAAACAGCTGACGATTTGGTGATTCTATCTGTGCCTTATGCAGGTCACGATGAGACCTTAAAGGCATTGGCATCGACGTTGGCTGGTAAAACCCTAGTGGACATTGTTGTGCCTCTGGCACCGGGGAACCCAAAAGCGGTAGAAATGCCGGTTGAAGGCTCGGTGACCGAAGCCGCGCAAGCCTTGTTAGGCGACGACATTCCAGTCGTCGGTGCATTGCATAATGTGTCAGCCATTACGCTAAACGATTTATCGCGCCCCATTAATTGCGACATTCTGGTGTGTGGTAATGATTTGGCAGCGAAAAAACGGGTGATCCAATTATGCCAAACAATGGGCACGCAAGCCTACAACGCAGGGTTGGCTGAGAGTGCTCGATGCATCGAGGCATTAACTCCTATTCTGATTCGTCTGAACATTTCAAAGGATGTGCCTTTTTCCCATGCTGGGGTGCGAATTTGCCCACCAGAGCAGGCTCATTAAGGTTTTATCTCACAAAAAACTCATACTAAAAAATGATCATAAGAGGAACTTACTATGGAATTCGGCATCACTTTTAAAGGCTTTGTGAGCCCTGATCGGGCACGCAGTTTGGTACGTCAGGCTGAGGAAGCGGGTTTTACTTACTGTTGGTTTTACGATTCTCACATTTTATGGCGCGAATCGTTTGTCGCCATGGCCATGTGTATGGAACACACTGAAAACATGCGATTTGGCCCATGTGTGACCAACCCTAATATTCGTGATTGGTCTCTCTCCGCAAGCTTATACGCCAGCTTGGCGCATCAAAGTAATGGACGCTTTGATATTGGTTTGGGGCGAGGGGATTCATCAATGCGAGTGATGGGGAAAAAGCCCGCCACATTGGCTCGTTTGGCAGAATTTACTACGAAAGTTAAAGCCATGGTGCGAGGGGAAGAAGTGGAGTACGGTGAATGCCCTGAGCCAGTCAAATTGCCTTGGGCAACAGGTTATGAACTGCCTGTTTGGATTGGTGCTTATGGACCAAAAGCCTTAGCAACCGCAGGACAAGTAGGAGATGGTTTGATCCTGCAAATTGGCGATCCTGACTTGGTGAAATGGTTCAAAGATCAAGCCATTGCAGCGGGTAATGAAGCGGGACGTGATATGTCTAACTTTAAAGTTCAAGCGGCAGCTCCCGCTTACTTTGGTGACATGGATTACTGTATTGAACACACCAAATGGTTCCCTGCTATGGTGGGTAACCATGTGGCAGATATTGTTGAGAAATACGGTAGTGATTCAGGCTTAGTGCCAAAAAGCTTAACGGATTACATCGAAAAACGTCGTGGCTACGATTACTCGAAACATGGTCAAAGCGACAACCCATTCTTAGATTTCATCACCGAAGATATAGTGAAAAGCTTCTGTGTATTGGGTACACCAGAAGATCACATCGCTAAGATCAAAGATCTTGAAGCGGCGGGAGCCACGCAGTTCAACATCTATCTAGACAGCGGCGACGAAGAAGAAATTATTGCCAAATACGGTGCTGAGATTATTCCAAAATTTCGTTAATAAATGGCCTTGAAAGGCGAAAATAGCCAACGTTCGGTTGGCTATTTTTTGGCAATAAATTGGCCTTTTAGGTATGAGCGGAACCGCTTATTAGCGTTTCAACTGGAGGCACTATTAGGCGGGCTGATCCTGCAAGTTCGTCAAAATCCATTGCTTGAAAATTTCAGCATTAGGGTGAAGGTATTGTTGTACAGGATGGGTTAAGAAAAACGCTTCAGACGTTTCCAGCTTATCTTCAAAGGGAGCGATTAGACTGCCCTCTTCCAACATACTTGATACCAATGAGGTGCGACCAAGTGCAAAGCCTAGTCCAAGCTTGGCCATTTCAAGAGCCGAGATTAAAGTGTCGAATTGAATGCCTTGGCCTTTGTCATGGTAGTCGGTGCTGGTTTGGTTGAGCCAATAACCCCAGCCCTCTTCATAACCTAATACGTGCAGTAATCTGTGCTCTGACAACAGGTCTTTTTCGAGTGGAAGTGCGTGGTCTTTTACAAGATCAGGACTGCAGACAGGAAAGAGTTCATCCCAAGTGAGTCTTTCGGCTTTCACATCTGACCATATACCTCGACCGTAGCGGATATCTAAATCTGTGTCTTTTTCTTTTTCCTCTTTCCAAATATTGCTGGTAAAGCGTATCTGAATATCTGGGTATTGTTCGTAAAAAAGTGGCAATTTTGGGGCCAACCAAGTGGTAAAAAACACCAAGGTGACACGAATGGTCACTTGTCGACTTCGGCCTTGGCCAAACAATTCATCTGTGACCGCAGCAAGTCTGCCAATAGAGTCATGAATGGCGGGCATGTAGGCCAAGCCTGCATCGGTCAAGGCGAGACCGCGAGGCAGTCGTTTAAAAAGGGTTGTACCCAGTTGTGATTCAAGACTTTTGACTTGTTGGCTAATGGCGGCTTGGGTGAGATTGAGTTCATTGGCCGCTTGTGTGAAGTTTAGGTGACGAGCTGACGCTTCAAATGAGCGTAACCAATTTAGTGGAGGCAGTCTTTTTTTCATGTTCGTAATCTCAACATATATTTCAATGTTAGCTATTAATTGATGCCAAAACTTCCTATTGCAGTAACCCTAAGCTGGAATAGGACTTAATAGACTTTTAGTTTTTATATTTATTTTATATAAAACAAAGCCATAGCTCTTATTGGTGAGAGCTATGGCGATGGAAAGATAACACTTTTGCTATCCTTAGCATTGGTTTTTTTACTTCATGGTTGGCATTGAAAATTCAACGCCTTCGCGAACACCAGCAGAAGGCCAACGTTGTGTCACGGTTTTACGTTTAGTGTAAAAACGTACCGCATCTGGGCCATAGGCATGCAGGTCGCCAAACAATGAACGTTTCCAGCCACCGAAGCTGTGATACGCCACAGGCACTGGCAATGGAACGTTAATGCCAACCATGCCAACTTGAATATTGTCAGAGAAATAACGTGCGGCTTCACCATCACGGGTAAAGATGCAGGTGCCATTACCGTATTCGTGGGCATCGATTAAATCCATCGCTTCTTGCATGGTGCCAACTCGGACTACTTGTAGTACTGGGCCAAAGATTTCTTCTTTGTAGCTGAGCATGTCAGAGCTCACATTATCAATTAGCGTTGCGCCAACAAAGAAGCCGTTTTCATAACCGGCAACCTTAGTTTGTCGACCATCAACGACAATCTTGGAACCTTGCTGTTCTGCACTATTAATATAGCCGATAACTTTCTCTTGATGAGCTTTTGTGATGACAGGGCCAAAATCGTTTGTGGCATCAGAGTAGGCACCAACGTTTAGATTCTTCATGGCTTCTTGCATTTTTGACACAAGAGCATCCCCCGCTGTATCGCCTACGGCAACGGCCACAGACAGAGCCATACAGCGTTCGCCAGAAGAACCAAACGCCGCGCCGACGAGCTGGTTAACGGCATTGTCCATATCCGCATCAGGCATCACGATGGCGTGGTTTTTCGCACCACCTAGTGCTTGGCAACGTTTGCCATTGGCATTGGCAGTGGTATAGATGTATTCCGCAATGGGAGTTGACCCAACAAAGCTCACGGCCTTGATATGGTCATCATGCAGTAGAGTATCAACGGCTTCTTTGTCGCCGTTAATTACATTCATGACACCGTCTGGTAGCCCAGCTTCTTTTAGCAACTGAGCAATGAAAAGCGTTGAGCTTGGATCACGTTCAGACGGCTTAAGGATGAAACAGTTACCGCAAACTAATGCCATTGGGAACATCCACAGTGGCACCATGGCTGGGAAGTTGAACGGTGTGATACCCGCAACAACGCCAAGTGGCTGGAATTCGCTCCAAGAATCGATGTTTGGACCAACGTTTTTGCTGTGTTCACCTTTTAGAAGTTCAGGAGCACCGCATGCGTATTCTACGTTCTCGATACCACGTTGCAATTCACCTGCGGCATCATGACTGATCTTGCCATGTTCTTCGCCGATCATGGCGCAAATCTTATCGGCGTTCTCTTCCAGCAAGTTTTTAAACTTAAACATGATGCGAGCACGTTTAATGGCCGGAGTATTACGCCAAGCTGGGAAAGCCGTTTGAGCAGCGGCAATGGCACTTTCGACGGTACTTTTAGAAGCAAGATCTACTTGCTTGCTTACTTCACCAGTAGATGGGTTGTAAACGTCTTGTTGACGAGTGCCTTCGACGATGACTTCGCCATTAATCAGTTGTCCAATGGTATTCATTTACGTTTCCTCAAAAAGTTATCTGAGCCGTAGTAAAGGCTCTCAATGTTTAAATCGAATTTAATCCCAAAGTTGTTTATAAAGCTCAATGACTTCTTCTGGACTTGGTACTCTCGGGTTGTTGCCCGGTGAGCCAGAAGCGATCGCTTGTTCAGCCATGGTGTCTAGTAATCCCATGTAATGGGCTCTGTCGATGCCAAATTCTTCCGGTGTGGGGACTTTTAGCTCTTCGTTTAGGGCTTTAAGCTCAGCGATCAGCTTTTCGTTGGCACTGTCGTTACTGTCTTGTTGTGACGCAATGCCCATGGCACGAGCACAATCCGCGTAGCGTTGAACGGCGGCAGGAATAGAATATTCAGTGACAGCAGGCAATAACATGGCGTTGGATAAACCATGTGGAACGTGGAACGCAGCGCCAATGGGGCGACTCATGCCATGCACCAATGCCACAGAAGCATTTGAGAATGCGATGCCAGCGAGTGTCGAACCAAGCATCATGGCTTCACGAGCGGTTTCGTCAGTGCCATCATGATATACACGGCGAAGATTCGGTGCGATTAAACGCATGGCTTCCAAAGCTTGAGCATCACTGTATAAGCTGGCTTTTTTACTGACATAGGCTTCCATCGCATGGGTCAGCGCATCAATACCCGTATCAGCTGTGGTACGTGGTGGCAAGGATAGCGTCAAGTTGTAATCAACCAAGGCTGCCACAGGCATAAAACCGACGCCCATGCAGAGCATTTTTTCGTCTGTGTTTTCATCTGTAATGATGGTTACCTTGGTGACTTCTGAGCCTGTACCCGCCGTCGTTGGGATGGCAATAATGGGTAAACCAGCTTCAGTGACAACGCGAGGAAATTTATAATCGCGCATTTCGCCACCAAATTTACCCAGTATGCTAATGGCTTTAGCACTGTCGATTGGGCTACCGCCACCCAAGGCAATAATGCTGTCGTAATCGCCTTCTCTTACTTTGTTAACGCCAGATTGAATCGACGCGACAGTGGGTTCTGGTACTGTGTCGTCAAAGATGTCAGCCGACATGTTTTGGTCAGCGAGAACGGCTTGAATTTTTGCCGCATAGCCCAATTGCACCATCATTTTATCTGTGATGATCAAAGGACGGCGACAGCCAAGGCTCTCTAGAATATTAGGAGTGGCATGACTGGCGTCTTTGCCGACCTGTAACATGCGCGGAAGAATGATTTGAGTAGACATACTGTTTCCTAATGTTATGAGTGTGAAAAACGGTTGCGTCGTTGATCGATTACAGACCGCGATTTGCCATAATGCAGAAGCAAATCGCGGCTATTTGATAGTCTAGTCAAATAGTCAGTTATCGATTAAGACTTTCCTTCCGTTGAGGGTTTCAGTTGTTCATCCTGACTGTTTCGGATCTCTTCTTTTAGCGATTTAACCAGTCCGTAAGCCGCCATAATGACGATGAAAGAGAAAGGCAGAGCGGCGACGATGGACGCTGTTTGCAAGGCTTTCAATCCGCCAGCATAGAGAAGTACTGCGGCAACAGCACCGATGGCCGCGCCCCAAAAGACTCTGAATTTTGCTGGTGGATGTTCATCACCAAAAGACACAATAGTACAAATAACTAGAGTGGCGGAGTCCGCAGAGGTAACAAAGTAAGTCACGAGCATCAAGGTACACAGGCTGGAAATAATGATGGTGACAATATCCCCTGCGTTCATGCTTTCAATGGTCGTGAACAATGCCATGGTGGTGTCGGCATTCACGGCTTCAGTGATGCCGCCTGCGCCAAACAACTCAACAAACATCGCTGTGTTACCAAAAATAGAAATCCAGAAAGCGGCCAATAGCGTTGGTGCAATTAACACACCGAAGACGAATTCACGAATGGTACGGCCTTTAGAGATACGCGCGATGAAGATACCGCAGAAAGGTGCCCAAGCGATCCACCAACCCCAGTAGAAAATCGTCCACCAACCTTGCCATTGACCTTTTGGATCTGGATCGACCCAGAAACCTAGCTCAACGACGTTGGCAACATAATCACCCAAGTTAGTAATAAACGCGCCTAATACATAAACCGTTGGTCCAAAGACAATGAACAGCAAAAGGATCACGATGGTTAAGTGCATATTCCACTCACTTAAGATCTTGATACCTTTATTTAGGCCAGTTAAAACCGAGCCTGTTGCAATCACCGACAAGATGGCAATGAGGACAATTTGGTTGGTCGTCGAAATTTCGATACCAAACAAATAAGACAGACCCGCGTTCATCTGCTGCGCGCCTAAACCTAGAGAAGTGGCAATACCAAATACAGTACCGAATACCGCTAGCAAATCCGCGGCGTGACCAATTGGTCCATAGATTCGGTCACCAAAGATGGGATGTAAGCTAGATCGAATGGAAAGTGGCAGACCTTTTCGGTAGGAAAAATACGCCAAGGCCAAACCAATCACAGCAAACAATCCCCAGCCGTGAAGGCCCCAATGGAAAATCGCGATACGCATAGCGACTTGCGCTGCCTCAACGCCGTTCTGCTGAGACTCAGTGATTAGAGGGTTGCTTTGTAAGTGATAAATGGGTTCGGCAATACTCCAAAATAGAATGCCAATGCCAATACCGGCGCTGAACAGCATGGAGAACCAGGCATAATTGCTGAATTCTGGACGATCTGAATCTTTTCCAAGGCGAATGTCACCGTATGGGCTAAAACTGATCCAAACCGCGAAAAATAGGAAAAAACTAATTAAACCAATGTAATACCAATCTAGATTAGACGAGATATAGCTATTGGCTGAGCTGTAAAGACTGTTTGCTAAGGTTGGATCGAAGACGGTGAACAAGACAAACAAGGTCACCAGCAGAGCAGAACCAACGGCTAATATTGGGTGAGTACCTGAAAAAACACCTGTTTTTGGAAGGACATAAGATTTGTTATTCATAGTATTGACCCCGTCTGCGCGTTGTTATGCTTTGACAATTGCAAAGTAAATTCAGCCTGCCTGGGCTGTTTTGCGTAGATGAGACAAGAGTGCATTGTGTGTTTCATATTGCGATTCTCTCTTTTATTTTTATTTTATTGTTAAGACATTCATCGGCCACTAACGAAGATCAAATCTCGTTGGTTTGTCTTAATGGTTTTGTTGCGGAAAACATTGTTATGAATCTCTTCCAAACTGAGAAGCAATAAAAAATTCACCTAAGACCCTATAAATTTTATGGGTCATTTTTGCCATTTTTCAGGCATAAAAAAAATGATATCTGAGGCCATTTTTATTTTGCTGGTTCGCGTTCAAATTCACTCCTAAGATTCTGCTTTCGACGATTCGCTGGGTAAATTCACGATTACCAATTACGTCGTACAAACCTAAAAGCAGCCGGTTTACCGGTATAAAAATAAATAATGCCAATCTGTTTAAGCCCTTTATATACACGGGTTTGGCTCTAGGTTAACTAGGATGAAGTGAATATGAACAAACACAATCAATTACCTTTGGCGGGTGTTCGTGTGGCCGATTTTGGTCAGCAAATTGCGGGTCCTGCTGTTGCTATGGTATTGGCCGATTTAGGGGCAACGGTGGTGCACATAGACCCACCAACAGGCCCTAGCTGGCAGCATCCTGCTAATGCAATTTTGAATCGAAATAAAGCGTCTTTACGGTTGGATCTGAAAAGTCAGTCAGGTTTAGAACAAGCGCTGGGGATTATTGCCAATGCTGACATTGTGATTGAAAGTTTTCGCCCAGATGTGATGAAAAACTTAGGCATTGATTTTGCGGAATTGCGTCAACAACGTCCTGAATTAATCACACTTTCCATGCCAGGTTTTGCCAGTAACGACCAACTTCGTCGTGATTGGAAAGCGACAGAAGCCGTTGTGGCGGCTACATCGGGAGCCTTTACCGATATGGGCTTTAACCGCGTGTTGATGGGGGTTAATCCGAG
The DNA here is from genome assembly GCF_003314975.1 of Marinomonas aquiplantarum. GTDB lineage: Bacteria > Pseudomonadota > Gammaproteobacteria > Pseudomonadales > Marinomonadaceae > Marinomonas > Marinomonas aquiplantarum. Next base: position 275,175 of record NZ_QNRF01000001.1, on the reverse strand, counting down.
CTATTCTCCACTGCCGTTAGGCTCGGCTTATGCGATTACTTTAGCCGCCAGTTCCATTGCTTTGGCTTTGTTTGAGAGAGAAAAAACAGGCCGAGGTGATACCATTGAAGTGCCTGTTGCCGCAGCATTGATGGAAGGTCTTTCCTACAACTCCTATGTGGTCGATCAATTGCCTGAGCGCTATAAAACCATGCGTGAATTGGAAATTGAACATCGCAAACTTAATAACATTGAAATGGACTTAAGTTACGAGGAATTGCAGGAATATTTGGACCCCTTCTATCGCACTTATCTTTGTGCGGATGGACGGATGTTTTATTGCGTTTGTCCTTCTCACCGTAATCATGCCAAAAGAGCACTCCAAGTCTTGGGTATTTATGATGAATTAATCGCAGAAGGTTTGCCGGATGTGAAAGATTTGCATGCTCCGATTTGTGAGTGGGATGGAGAAACTTCGATTGGTGTTTATCCATTACCGAAAAAGTGGGCGGATATTATTTCAGCCAAGATGAAACGCGCCTTTTTGCAAAAAACGTCTGAAGAATGGGGCGTTATTTTTGGTGAAGGGCAAATTCCGGGGGCTCCTCATCGAACGACACAAGAGTGGGTGAACTGCGAATACACCAATGAATCTGGTTTGATCGTGGAGGTCGAAGATGCAGAACTTGGTGTCATGAAACAACCAGGGCCCATTGTTTGGTTTGAAGGCGAAGCTGAGGCGATGTTGTCACCAAAAGCACGTGAAAATGTCTCCTTTGATGACGCGATAAGCCGTTTGCAAGCAGCGCAAAAGACAGATCAATCGTCACGCCCTCGTGGTGCAGAGATTCAAGCCGCCAGTGGCGACGGTTGGCTAAGTGGTATTCGTATTTTGGATTTGACCAATGTGATTGCAGGGCCACATTCGTCTGCATTTTTGTCCCGTTTCGGTGCCGATATTATCAAGTTAGACCCAGTAACACCCTTGTATGATCCTCTGATTGGTATTCTCTTTACCTTCCAAGCAGGAGTGGGTAAGAAAAGTGTTCTGATGGATATTATGACTCCAGAAGGACGAGAAATATTTGAGCAGCTAGTAAAAAGTGTCGATATGGTGGTGATGAATGCACCTGAGCGTCAAATGGAGCCTTTAGGATTAGATCAAGCGACCCTGAGTGCGATTAATCCAGAAGTGCTGTTTTGTCGTCTTGACTGCTTCGGTGCGCCGCGTAAAGGACGTAAAACCAATTACATTGGTTATGATGACATTATTCAGGCAAACAGTGGCATCATGAGTCGTTTTGGTCGCCCAGAAACGCCAGAGGAACATGCCCATCTAGGTACCCTTGATGTGAACTGTGGTTTTGCCGCCGGTTTGGGTATGGCATTGGCGTTATATCAGAAACGTAAAACTGGCAAAGTGAGTCGTGTGAGAACCTCTTTGTCGGCGGTGACTAATATTGCCCAGTTACCATTTGCTTTTGATTATGAAGGTCGAGGGCCTTTTGATGAGCCATCTGGTCGAGAAGTGCTTGGTAGTCATGCCTTGTCTCATTTTTATCAGACGCAAAATGGTTGGCTGTTCCTAGATGCGAAGCCAACAGAACTGGATAAAATCAATCAAATTGCAGAGCTTGAAGGCATTAAAGCGAGTGAAGATGTTGGGCGTTTCTTAAGCGAAGCCTTTGTCACGCAAGAGACTGAGTTTTGGTTGGAGGCTTTCCGTCGTGTTGATGTGGCTTGTGCTGAGCCTTTGTCTATTGAGCATTTGCGTGATACCTACAGTCGTCCAGCCGATCAAAAAGTTGGTATTGATCGGGGGAGCTATGCTTTCTCGATTTATGCGGATCACCCAAGCGGACATTGCGTCACCCAAATTGATCAATATGCGATTCGTCCCGCAGAGTCGACCATTAAAGCGGCAACGCCAACCGAAAAATTTGGTCATTCGACCAAAACTGTTTTGGCCGAACTAGGCTTTAGTAATGAGGATATTGACCAGATGTTGGCGAAGAAAATTGTAGCCACCAAGTGGAGTAATGAATTCTTACCAAGCTGATGGCGAGCCGGTAATTCGATGAAGATTGCCAAACTTAGCCAACTCAATGAGTTGGCTTTTTTTGATTTTTTGTCGACATGTCCCTTATCTTGCACTGGCTTATTTTCTGTTTTCTATGAGCTGAGAAGATAAGAAGGCATTGACGTAAACAAGGTGACGCGTCTGCTGATCTGGATTTTCCACGGATCAGTGATGATCATTGCGCCGTAAATGGGCCTCAAAAGCTCGAATTAATAAGGATAAACTGAGCGTTAGGGTTAGGTACATGAAGGCCACCACGTTGTAGGTTTCAAAGAACTGAAAGGTTGAAGAGCTGTAGACCTTAGCGAGCTGGGTGATGTCTTGTACGCCGAGAACAGAGACCAAAGCAGAATCTTTAATCATGGCAACAAAATCATTACCTAGCGGAGGAAGAATCTTACGCATGGCTTGTGGCAAGATGATCAAGCGGAATCGCAACCAGCTAGATAAACCAAGGGATTGTGCGGCTTCGATTTGGCCTTTGCTGACCTCTTGAATACCGGCGCGAAAGACTTCCGCAATAAACGCACTGTAACTGATGGATAAGGCTAAAATAGCACGCCAGAGCATATCGAAGTCACGAGTTCTGGCCTTTTCCATCCAGCCAGCTTCAATGGGCCATTGTAATAGCCAATTATATAGGTGGACCATTTCGCTTGCGCCAACGAAGGCGATATAAAACAGCAATACCAAGACAGGAATGCCACGAAAAATTTCCACATAAAAACGAGCGAATTCTCGTAAAATACGCCATTTTGAAAAACCGGCTAGGGCGATGATCAAGCCTATGGCGCTGGCTAATAGGAAAGCGACTAAGGTTACGCCAATGGTGGTCAATAATCCGTTACTTAATGCGCCTGCGATCTTTTGATAGCTGTGGTTTGCTACCATGTTCCAGAGCAAGACTATGCCTATGATAATAGTAGCAACAAGCCACCAAGGGGTGCGATCTAAGGTCTTTTTAAGGGGCATCATATTTCAATTGTTGATGATAAGAATGCTTCAGTGATAAAGGTGTTTAGTTGCTTATCACTGAAGTGTCGGCCATGTTGCGGCGTCATTATTGGCGCTTAAACAATAAAAGATGGCTTATTGGTTATAGTCGAAAAACCACTTCTTGTTTAATGCATCTAATGTGCCATCCGTCTTCATACTTCGTAACGCTGCATTTACAGGTTCTACCAAATCAGAACCTGGAGTGAAGATAAAGCCAAAATCTTCTGTGCCGAGTGGGCCGCCGACAATTTTAAACGCGCCTGGGTTAGCGCCTATGTATCCGCGTGCCGATGTGGCATCCATTAGGACACTGTCAACGTCACCGGATTTCAACGCCTGTACAGAAGCGCCAAAGGTTTCTAACAAGGTAATGCGAGGGTTGTCTTCATTGCCATCTAACACATCGTATACAGCCACATAAAAGTTTGTGGTGCCAGCTTGAGCCCCAAAGTGTAAGTCATCATTAGCGGCAAAACTTTCGGCGTCAGTAAATCGGTCTTCGTCCGCTCTGACTAACATGAATTGTTGTGAGGTCATGTAAGGAATGGAGAAATCAATTTGCTGAGCTCGTTCAGGATTAATAGTAATGCCATCCATACCGATATCATATAGACCTTGTTTAACCGCTTGGATCATGGCGTCCCAGCTGCTTAATTGCCATTCAATATTCGCATTCAAGCGTTTACCTATTTCGTTCATGGCATCGTATTCCCAACCAATGCCTTTGCCCGTTTCTGGATCAATAAAGTTCAATGGCGTGTAGGCATTTTCGGTAACGGCCAGAATAGTGCGACCTTGAAGATCGGGTAGCGCAGCAGCCTGGCTTGCACTGGCAATAAATAAGCTCGTTATTAAAGCCAAACGGGACAGCAAAGAATGCATGATGATTACCTTTTAGAGAAACGGTTGAAAGGGTGTTATCGACTTGATATTCGTTTACGATTATACACATTTGTGCCATTGGACACTATGCGGAACCGCCTGTTCGGTAGCATCTAAGCAAGGAAACGCGTATATTCTGGTTATTCGAAATAGCCCTAATTTACCACCTTCACTGATGAGTCATTACTAATATGAGTAATCGCTTACGCGAATTATCGTCACAGCATGCTTTCCAAACCCAGTGCCTTGCACAAATGGGGGTGGTGACTTGGCTGAATGGTGTGGAAGAGGTTGTAGGGCAAGTTTATCTCCCTGCGCAACCTTGGCAAGCTCAAGGCAATGTGTTGACGGATTCTGCCCCATCAGAAGAAACGCTGTCAGCTGTTTCTGACCATGACAGGGTGTCTGGTTTCTCGGCCAAAGCGGCTCAACCTCCTGTGATGTTAGACCCACAAGAGAAGCAGCAGTCGGTTTCCAATTTGCGTGAGCAGTTAAATGCCGCGCCCGAAATCATTGTGGAAGACTTGCAGCCGATTGAAGAATTGGCTGTCGACATTGAGGTGGCGACGGACGTTCATTTGAGTCAGGTGTCGTCAATTGAGCTTAGGGCCTATGCCTTGTCGAATAAGTTGTTAATTTTGAGTGATGTGCCTGCGGTATTCTCGCAACAGGAAGAAATTGATCAGCTGGCGTTGAAAATGGCGCAAGCCTTATTGAAAGACCCTGTTGAAAATTGGCAGCGCTATGCATTTGCTTGGCCTGGAACATTAAAAAATCCACACTTTTTAAATCGTACCGATTGGTTAATCGGCGCGTTGGAATCCTCAGTCCAACGTTGGACTCAAGGCTTTTTGCCTGAGGCTAAGCTGGTGTTAGCGGGCAGTAAAATTGCCCAGTTAATGGACGATTTACCTAGCAGCAGTCCTTTGAAATTCTATCCTACGGCAAGGATTGTGAGTTTATCAGAGTTACACCGAATTCCTGAGTTGCGAAAGGAAGCTTGGAATAGCATGCAAACGAGTTTCTTTTCGTCCCATTAATACAATGAAATGTGGCGTCTATCTATGAATTCTACCTACGTGATTCGTCCAGCTGTTGAATCTGATGTGTTAGGTCTCGAACGCTTGGACAAACATTCAAACCCTCATCCTTGGGGCCGCACTTTAGTGGCTGATGCTTTGGAAGTCAGACTAAACTGGGTGATGTGCGAAGCACAAAATCCCAGTAACCTGCTTGCTTGGCTGACGGCCTCCAGAAGTGTGGATCAATCTGAACTGGAGCTGATCTTGGTGGATTCAAGTGTGCGTCGACTAGGGATCGCAAAGCAACTGGTGCGTCATTGGTTAGACAGTTTGAACCAACAAGGCGTTGCGGAATTTTTATTAGAGGTTCGGGAATCAAATTTGGCGGCAATTCATTTGTATGAGGCGCTGGGTTTTGAATTGGTTGGGCGTCGTAAACAATATTATCAAACAGAGACGGGTCGTGAAGCGGCTTGCTTGTATACATTAGTTACCCCTGTTGGAAGAGGATGAAAAAATGACCCAAGTATTGGTACCAATCGCCAATGGCAGTGAAGACATTGAAGCTATTACTATTATTGATGTGCTGAGACGTGGTGGTGTAGAGGTAACGGTTGCCAGTGTCCACGAAACAACGGATGTGACCTTGGCTAATGGTTGTCAGTTGACTGCGGACTCTCTGTTGAGCGAGCACACTGACAAAATGTTCGATGCCATTGCGTTGCCCGGTGGCATGCCAGGTGCAGAGCACCTTCGTGATTGTAAGTTGTTGGTGGATTTATTGGAAAAGCACGATATTCAAGATGCGTTATTAGCGGCGATTTGCGCATCGCCAGCTGTTGTTTTTGGCACACATGGCTTTGTGGTAGACAAACAAGCGACTTGTTACCCAGGTTTTGAATCGGGTTTAACCGGAGCGGAATATTTGGCGGACGAACCAGTGGTGATGGACGGCAATATTCTAACGGCGAAAGGTCCGGCGGTTTCCATGGTGTTTGCATTGACCTTGTTAGCAAATTTGACAGGCTATGAAGAGGCGCAAAAAGTCGCTGACGGTCTGTTGTGTTAAAGAATATTTATTCTTGACCAAAGAGTTAGTTAAAAAGCGTGAAAATAGGCTGTTTTTGACCATTTCAGCCCCATTCTTAGGTGGACGGTTAGGCCAGTTCAGAGTAAAATTAGGCAGATTTTTTGAACGCGAGATCCATCTACATTCTGACGATGGATAGACGGCAAAAACGCAATTTCTTAAAAGCGAGATGGGCCGCCGGTTCGTCTCGCTTTTTTGCAACCTGATAGGCTCTAAACGGGAGGTTCCTTTGGCAACATCAGCGATTCTAGCTCTGGAAGACGGCACAATTTTTAAGGGCGTGTCGATCGGAGCGGATGGCTCCTCAACCGCAGAGGTGGTATTCAACACCTCAATGACTGGTTATCAAGAAATTCTTACTGATCCTTCCTACGCTCGACAAATGGTCACTTTGACCTATCCTCACATTGGTAATACTGGTGTTAACTCTGAAGATGAAGAGTCTAACCAAGTGTGGTGTTCGGGTTTAATTATTCGTGATTTACCTTTATTAGCCAGCAGCTGGCGTAAAGAAGAGACTTTGTCTGACTACCTGACTCGCAAAGGTGTGGTGGGTATCGCGGATATCGATACGCGTAAATTAACACGTATTCTTCGCGAAAAAGGTGCACAAGCTGGCTGTATCATGGCCGGTGATAACATCAACGAAGAAGAAGCCATTGCAGCGGCACGTGCTTTCCCTGGTCTAAAGGGGATGGATTTAGCAAAAGAGGTGACAGTACAAGAAGCTTACCAGTGGACTGAGTCTACTTGGGATCTTGTGAAGGGTCATACCACACCAGAAAGCTCCGAATTTCATGTTGTTGCCTATGACTTCGGTGTAAAACGAAACATTCTTCGTATGCTAGTTGAGCGTGGTTGCCGCTTAACGGTTGTACCAGCGAAAACCCCAGCCAGTGATGTGTTGGCTTTGAACCCAGATGGCGTTTTCCTATCAAACGGCCCTGGTGACCCAGAGCCATGTGATTACGCGATCACCGCAATTAAAGAGATTTTAGAAACCGATGTGCCTGTATTCGGTATCTGTCTTGGTCACCAATTGTTGGCGCTGGCCAGCGGTGCTAAGACCAAGAAAATGAAGTTTGGTCACCACGGTGCCAACCACCCAGTTCAAGACATTAAACAAGGCACTGTGATGATCACTAGCCAAAACCATGGTTTTGCAGTGGATGAAGACAGCTTGCCAGCCAACTTGGAGATGACTCACAAGTCTCTGTTTGATGGCTCTTTGCAGGGAATTAGTCGAACAGATAAGAAAGCGTTCAGCTTCCAAGGTCACCCAGAAGCGAGCCCAGGGCCACATGACGTTGCGCCTTTGTTCGACCAATTTATTGACAACATCAAAGCCTCAAAAGCCTAAAAGGAGCGGAACGAAAGATTATGCCAAAACGTACTGACATAAAAAGCGTCTTAATTTTAGGTGCCGGCCCAATTGTAATCGGTCAAGCCTGTGAGTTTGACTACTCAGGCGCACAAGCTTGTAAAGCCCTGCGTGAAGAAGGTTTCCGCGTTATTCTGGTGAACTCTAACCCAGCCACCATCATGACGGACCCTGTTATGGCGGATGCCACTTACATCGAACCGATTGAGTGGAAAACCGTTGAGAAGATCATCGAGAAAGAGCGTCCAGACGCAGTATTGCCTACTATGGGTGGGCAAACGGCATTGAACTGTGCGCTGGATTTAGAGCGTCATGGTGTTTTAGAAAAATACAATGTTGAAATGATTGGTGCGACGGCTGATGCGATCGACAAAGCAGAAGACCGTAATCGTTTTGACCAAGCGATGAAGTCGATCGGACTAGAGTGTCCACGTGCTGGTATCGCTCACAACATGGAAGAAGCGTTAAAAGTACAAAGTGAAGTAGGCTTCCCTTGTATTATTCGTCCTTCTTTCACCATGGGTGGTACCGGTGGTGGTATCGCTTACAACATGGAAGAATTTGAAGAAATTTGTACGCGTGGTTTGGATTTGTCGCCAACCAACGAGTTGCTAATCGATGAGTCTTTGATCGGTTGGAAAGAATACGAAATGGAAGTGGTACGAGACAAAAAAGACAATTGTATTATTGTCTGTGCCATTGAAAACTTCGATGCCATGGGCGTTCACACAGGTGACTCCATCACAGTGGCACCCGCACAAACGCTGACAGACAAAGAATACCAAATCATGCGTAACGCCTCTTTGGCCGTATTGCGTGAAATCGGTGTTGAAACCGGTGGTTCGAACGTACAGTTTGGTATGGATCCAAAAACAGGTCGCCTTGTGGTCATCGAGATGAACCCTCGTGTATCGCGTTCTTCTGCTTTGGCATCAAAAGCAACCGGTTTCCCGATTGCGAAAATCGCCGCTAAATTGGCCATTGGTTACACTCTAGATGAGTTGCAGAACGACATCACTGGCGGTCAAACGCCAGCGAGCTTTGAGCCTGCCATTGACTACGTGGTCACTAAGATCCCACGTTTCACTTTTGAAAAGTTCCCAACGGCGAATGACCGTTTGACCACACAGATGAAATCTGTGGGTGAAGTCATGGCGATTGGTCGTAGCTTCCAAGAGTCTTTGCAAAAAGCCCTACGTGGCTTAGAGACTGGCTCTGATGGCTTCAATCCTCAGTTAGACATGGCTGAAGAGAACAGCAAAGAGAAATTGTCTCATGAGCTGCAATCTCCTGGTGCGGACCGTATCTGGTACATTGGCGACGGTTTCCGTGCTGGCATGACGGTTGACGAATTGTATGCGGTAACTGGCGTGGATCCATGGTTCTTGGTGCAGATCGAAGACCTGATCAAAGAAGAAATGGCTTTGTCTGATAAAGGCTTGGCGGACATGACGTTTGATGTGATGCGTCGCTTGAAGCGTAAAGGCTTCTCGGATGCGCGTCTTGCGGATTTGCTACAAGTGACCGAAAAATCCTTGCGTGAGCGTCGTTATTTGTTGGACGTGCATCCGGTTTACAAGCGTGTTGATACTTGTGCAGCAGAGTTCGCGACGAACACGGCTTACATGTACTCTTCTTACGAAGATGAATGTGAAGCAGCGCCAAGTGATAAAGACAAGGTGATCATTCTAGGTGGTGGTCCAAACCGTATCGGTCAAGGTATCGAGTTTGATTACTGCTGTGTACACGCAGCCCTTGGTTTGCGTGAAGATGGTTACGAAACCATTATGGTGAACTGTAACCCAGAAACCGTATCAACAGATTACGATACCTCTGATCGTTTGTACTTCGAGCCAGTTACCTTGGAAGACGTATTGGAAATCGTACGTACTGAGAAGCCAAAAGGCGTGATCGTACAGTTCGGTGGTCAAACGCCATTGAAGATTGCTCGTGCGCTACAAAATGAAGGTGTGCCTATCATTGGTACCACCCCAGAAGCCATTGACCGTGCCGAAGACCGTGAGCGTTTCCAAAGCATGATTCAGCGTCTTGGTTACAAGCAACCGAAAAACGCTACCGTACGTTCAACTGAGCAAGCGATTGTAAAAGCGGCTGAAATTGGTTATCCGTTAGTGGTTCGTCCATCTTATGTTTTGGGTGGACGCGCAATGGAAATCGTCTACAACGAGAAAGAACTGACTCGTTATATGACAACGGCCGTTAAAGTGTCTAATGACAGCCCAGTATTGCTTGATCACTTCCTAAATGCCGCTATCGAGATTGATATCGACTGTGTGTCTGACGGTGAGCAAGTGGTGATTGGCGGTATCATGCAGCACATTGAGCAAGCAGGGGTTCACTCTGGTGACTCAGCGTGTTCTTTACCTCCTTACTCGTTGCCAGCTGACGTTCAAGATCAAATCCGTGACATGATTAAGAGCATGGCGCTGGAATTGGGTGTAATCGGTTTGATGAACACTCAGCTAGCGGTTCAAGATGGTGAGATTTATGTCATCGAGGTTAACCCTCGTGCATCACGTACTGTGCCATTCGTGTCTAAGTGCATTGGTCGCTCTTTGGCGCAAGTCGCTGCCTTAGTGATGGCAGGTAAAACCCTTGTAGAGTTAGGTTTCACTGAAGAAATTATTCCTTCTTATTACAGTGTTAAAGAAGCCGTTTTCCCATTCAACAAGTTCCAAGGTGTTGATCCAATTCTTGGGCCTGAAATGAAATCGACTGGTGAAGTCATGGGTGTCGGCGATACGTTTGCTGAAGCCTTTGGTAAAGCGGTATTGGGTGGTGGTACAGAATTGCCAACATCTGGTTGTGCTTTTATCAGTGTTCGCGACATGGATAAAGAAGGTGCGGTTGCAGTTGCTCAGCGTCTGGCTGAACAAGGCTTTGATCTTGTGGGAACAGAAGGCACAGCCAAATACTTGACCGAACACGGTGTTGAAGTTCGCAAAGTAAATAAGGTAAATGAAGGTCGTCCACATATCGTTGATATGATGAAAAACGGCGAAATCGATTACATTATTAACACGACTTCTGGAACTCAAGCGATCACAGACTCTTCTTTGATTCGTCGTACAGCATTACAGCGCAAGGTTTGTTACACTACAACATTGGCTGGCGCTGAGGCGACGAGTTTGGCTATTGGCCTAACCGGCGAAACCAAAGTCAGAAGATTACAAGATTTGCACTTGGGGAAATGATGAAAAAAGTTCCAATGACAGTAGAGGGTGAAGCTCGTCTTAGGGAAGAGCTGAATCACTTGAAAGCTGTTGTCCGTCCTCGCGTTATTGCAGACATTGCAACAGCGCGAGAGCATGGCGACTTAAAAGAAAACGCGGAATATCATGCTGCTCGTGAAGAGCAAGGTTTTACTGAAGGTCGTATTAAAGAGATCGAAGGTAAGCTGGCTGATTCACAAGTGATTGATGTTAAGTCCATGCCTGCAACCGGTAAGGTTGTCTTCGGTACAACCGTGACTTTGTATAATGTTGATACAGAAGATACGGTGACTTATCAGATCGTTGGTGATGATGAAGCGGATGTGAAAATGAAGAAAATTTCATACGCGTCTCCTATCGCGAAAGCCATTATCGGCAAGGAAGAAGGCGACGAAGTGGCTGTTAAAATTCCTAGCGGCGAAGCGGTATATGAAATTGAGAAGGTTGAATACATTTAAATTTCATTAATGTTGCTGACCTTGAAAAAACCACCCTCGGGTGGTTTTTTTGTGCGCTAAGAAAAGCAATCCGACTCAAGAGCTTGCGTTGTTGTCCCCTTGCAATAAATGCGTATTCGAGGTCATGAATGCTTTAAGATCATCGATTTTCAATGGTTTAGAGAAATGATAGCCTTGGAAAATATCGCATTGTAAGTCCGCTAGGATCTGTCTTTGTTCATCCGTTTCCACGCCTTCGACGACGGTGGTGATGTTTAATCTTCTAGCGATGGCAATGATGCCTTCCACCATGGCAAGGGTATTGCTGTTGGTGGTGATGTCATCCACAAAGCTTTTGTCTATTTTAAGTTCATCAATCGGTAACTGATTCAATAAGTTCAGTGATGAGTAACCTGTCCCAAAATCGTCTAAAGAGATGCGAATACCTTTTTCACGTATTTTTTTCATTAGGTTTTGAATGCCGATGACATCGTCAATGAAGAGGTTCTCTGTTACTTCAAGTACCAATTCAACGTGAATAAAGGAGTGTTTTTCCATCAACTCAATCAATCTGTCGAAGAATTCATTGTGCTGGAATTGCCGTACAGAGATATTGATCGACACCGTCACAGGTAAACCTGTTTCTTTTTGCACTTCCGTCATATCGGTAAACGTTTGATCAATAATAAATTCCCCGATGGGTAACATCAGGCCACAGGATTCGGCAACGGCAATAAATTTATCTGGTGGCACAAAACCGAGCAGTTTGTTTTCCCAGCGAACTAAAGCTTCTACCCCAAAAGAGCTGCCATCACGGCGAATTTGCGGCTGATACATCATGTATATCTCATTCTGCAATAAGGCTTTCTTAAGCTCTTGTTCCATTTGTGCACGGTATTGATAAGCTTGTTTGAAGTCCTCGCGAAAGAAGGTGATGGTGTTGCGTGTTTTCTTCGCTTCATACATAGCGAGGTCTGCATAACGTTTTAGTTCATCCAAGTCTTGACCATCTTCTGGGAACGCCGCGATGCCAATACTTGCGCTTAATACAAAGCGATAATCTCCAATTTGTGCAGGTAAGGCCAAATCATTCTGAATGGCTTTGCAGAATAGATTTATATTGTTCTCATCTTGATTGAACACCACAATAATGAATTCATCGCCACTGTAGCGCACTAATACATCGTCTGGGTTTACTAAGGATTGCAATCTTCTGGCAACGAGGCGAAGTACTTTATCTCCCACTTCGTGGCCGTAGCCATCATTGATGGCTTTGAAATTATCTAAGTCGATGAAAATAAGGTAATACAGTGAGTCTGTTTTCATCAAAGACAGCTGTTGATCCAAATAAAAACGATTATTCAGGGTTGTTAAGTAGTCATGGTTCGCCTGATGTTCTAACGCGTTTTTAATGCGTTTCTCATTGGTGGCTATGCCTCTGAATAGTAAATAAATGAGTAATAACGAGCCCGAAAAAATGCCAATGAGTACTTGGAGCTCTTTTAAGAACAAGCTCATTACGTGGCGGTTGTTCAATTTAAGCTCGGCCCATAAATCGTATTTAGGTAAATAACGACTTACGGCTTGGCTAGTTTGGCCGGGTTGTACACTGGTGGTAATGACTTCCAACTCATTTGTTTTGATGTCTTTAATGCTCAGGCCTTTTTTCTTCTCTAATTTGCGAAAAGCCTGATCAAAAGTGGCTTGAGGGATCTGATAGCGGTAAATGTTTGAGTCTATTTCATGATGAGATAACACTATTTGGAAATAACGATCACTGTCTCGATAGAGGTAGAGGTTGCTGTTGTTTTGATTGCTCTCGCCTTCGAAGAAAAAGCGGAAGCCTTTTGGAATGTTGATCACTGTGGATAACACAAACAGGACATTACCATCTTGGTCTACGACGGATTTCCGTAAAGGAAAAACGACGGAATTGAGTACATCACTTTGATAGGTTCGCCCTAAAACCATTTTGTTGGATTCCAGCGTTTGCTGGAAACTTTCACGGTTTTCAGGCTGAGACAGTATATTGAAACTAGGCGGAAGTTTTACACCAGATGAGGCAACATACACATCGCCGTGAGGCAGAAAAAGACCCACACCCAGCATGGAGTTGTCCACTTCCACAACCGAATCCATAACATTTTGAATGGTTTCCTTGTCTGCAAGATTGCCATAGGCAATGACTTCTTTGGCAACCAGATCAAGTAACACTTCATATTGACGTAAAATGGACTGTATGGAATTGGCTGTTAGTGCCATCAGTCTTTTCTGTTCGGAGGTGTATTCTTCGTAGACGGTCTGATAGCTGACAAAAGTCGCCGCCCCAAAAAACACCAACCAAATGGTAGCGGTCAGATAAAAGGCCGCCCAGATATTTTTTTTGATTAAAGCCATTCATGCCTCACTCAGAATGATCAATCGAATACATGACACAAGTGACTGAATGGAAATTTGGTGCTGGCGTTGCAAGCATCATCAACGAGTGCTTTAGCATCCTTACTGGTATTTCACGAAATCAACACAGCCACAAAACAAACGGCGCTGTTGATTCCACTGTCACTTCAAACGATAACGTTATTGTTGGATACGAAAAATATAGAAGTTTGGACTTGAAACGACCACTTTATTTGGTTGCGTGTTGTATTTTTTGTGTCGTGAAATGGTTACCTTTGGTAAGTAATGTGGTTGATGTTGGTGCTCTATTTTTTAAATTAATATAGCTTCTCAGGTCTGAAAGTGTGAAAGGGAATGAGCGTACGGAGCTTTGACATTCAATTAGCTAATGCGGTAGCAATGAGTGACTATGAAGGCTGTAAAAAGCTTATCGCTGGGGGGCTGAAGGTACTATATACATGAAAGCTTCGCTTTTAATAACCCCTCCCCTTGAGCTTTTTACCTTAAGGAAAGTAAACAAAAACACCAGCCGAAGCTGGTGTTTTTTTATAGCATTAGCTGCGCGCTTTTAATTAAGCTTGAGCTTTCTTAAAGGCGTCAATCAAAGCTTGAGTTGATGCATCCAGTGCGCTGTTGTCGCTGTTGCTGACTAGGCGGTTATAGATGTCTGTACCCAATACTTTACCGAGTTCAACGCCCCATTGATCGAATGAGTTGATGCCCCAAATAGTGCCTTGGACAAAAGTGCGGTGCTCGTAAAGCGCGATTAACGCACCAACGGTGGCTGGTGTCATTTTGTCGGTTAGTAGGGTGTTGCTCGGACGATTGCCCTTGATTACTTTGTGTGGCGCAATTTTAGCGACTTGCTCGTCGGTTGCCCCAGCTTCTTTTAGCTCTTGTTGAGCTTGTTCAAGGGTTTTGCCTACCATTAGCGCTTGCGACTGACTCAGGCAGTTCGCGAACAAGTGCGTGTGGTGTTCAGCAATGGGGTTGTGGCTGGTTAATGGCGCGATGAAATCCACAGGTACAAGGCGAGTGCCTTGGTGCAACAATTGGTGGTAAGCATGTTGACCATTTGTGCCAGCGCCACCCCAGATGATTGGTCCTGTGTCTGTTTCGACACCGTCGCCATTGAGTAGATTCGCTTTACCATTACTTTCCATATCAAGCTGCTGAATATGAGCAGGCATGGCGCGCAAGTAATGATCGTAAGGAATCAAGGCATGGGTTTGTGCATTGTGGAAGTTGATGTACCACACACCTAAGGCACCCATAATGACGGGCAGGTTTTCTTCAAACGGAGCGGTACGGAAATGCTCATCCATTTGGTGAGCGCCGTCTAGTAATGCGTAGAAGTTATCCGTGCCAACTGCAATGGCTACCGGTAAGCCAATCGCCGACCAAAGAGAGTAACGTCCGCCAACCCAATCCCACATTGGGAAAATGTTTTCTTCGGCCATGCCAAAATCAACGGCTTTCTTAACGTTTGAGCTAACGGCAGCGAAGTGTTTGCTGACGTTGTCTTGCGAACCGCCGTTGCTTAAGAACCAGTCGCGAGCCGCATTGGCATTCGATAGGGTTTCCAGTGTTCCGAAGGTTTTTGATGACACCACAAATACCGTGGTTTCAGGGTTCAGTTGCTTCAGTTTGCCTGTGATGTCAGAGCCATCAATGTTGGCAACGAAGTGAACTTTAATGCCGTCTTTTTTGTAGGGTGTTAGTGCTTCAGCAACGACTTTAGGGCCAAGGTAGGAGCCGCCAATACCAATTGATACAACGTCGGTGATGGTTTTTCCGGTGTAGCCTTGCCACTCACCACTGTGCAGTTGCGCTACAAATTGTTCCATTTGCTTTAGTGTGGCACGAACTTCCGCAAGCACGTTGACACCATCGACCATCAGGCTGTCTTGTGCTTGGCTAGCACGCAAGGCGATATGCAGTACTGAGCGATCTTCTGTATTGTTAATGTGAGCGCCGCTAAACATGCCATCAATGGCGTTTTTCATGCCTGCTTCAGTGACCAGTTCAGTCAACAAAGACAGGGTGGTGTCATTCGCTCGGTTTTTGGCGTAATCAAGGGTCCAGCCAGCCGCTTGTGCTTGATATTTGTCAGCGCGTTTAGGGTCCGTCTGGAAAAGTGATGTCATATCAACAGAGGCCATTTCCTGTTGATGTTCTGCGAGTTTCTTCCAGGCAGAAAATTCAGTGGGTGAACGCATTACAATCTCCCTCGTGTTTGAAAGTGAATTAGGTTATGGGGTTGAGCTTAATGGCTCAACTTACCCAAGGTCGACGCGCAGGTTGTCAATAAGACGTGCGCTCCCTAGATGTGCTGCAGCCAAGATGACCAAGCACTTCTCTTCCTCTGTTGGCATTTGTAAATTATCTTGCGCGCGGATTTCAAAATAATCACGACGGAAACCGGCCGCTTCAAGCTTCTGTTGAGCTTGTTCGCGGATGTCCTCGTGACTCGCGCTGTTTGCTAAGAGCTGGTCTTTTGCCCAGAGCAATGTTTTGTACATTGTCGGTGCAATGTCTCGTTCTTGTTCTGTTAAATAGCCGTTGCGAGAACTCATTGCTAAACCATCTTCATTTCGGGCGGTATCTATCCCTATAATTCGGACATTGGAGCTGAGATCTCGTGTCATGTCTTCGATGACTTTCAATTGTTGGAAATCTTTATTTCCAAAAATAGCGCAATCAGGTTGCACTATGTTGAATAATTTCGTGACCACGGTGGCGACGCCAACAAAATGACCAGGGCGAGACGCGCCGCAAAGTATGTCAGATAGGCCAACGACTTCAATCTGTGTCTGACTGCGTTTGCCATCTGGGTACATTTCCAAGGCATCGGGAGCGAAGACATAATCACAACCGTTGGCTTTGAGTACCTTTTTGTCTTCCTCTAAGGTTTTCGGATAACGTTCTAAATCTTCGTTGGCGGAAAACTGCATTGGGTTGACGAAAATAGATGACACAACAATGTCTGCTTCTTGTGAAGCGCGACGAATCAATGACATGTGGCCATCGTGTAGATTGCCCATAGTCGGAACAAAAGCGATGCTTTTATCTTGAAGGCGTAAGGTTTTAAGCGCTGCTCGTAATTCAGCTATGGTATGAAACGTCTGCATTATTGGAATCCATGTTCTGGACCAGGGAAACTGGCACTTTTTACTTCGTCGACATAGGCTTCAAAGGCCTGGCTAACATTACGACCATCCACTAAGAAATTTTTGACAAAACGTGGGACATGGCCTAGGTTGATGCCCAGCATGTCATGCATGACCAACACCTGACCGTCTGTATGATGACCAGCACCAATGCCGATCGTCGGAACAGGAACGGCTTCAGTTAAGCTTTTGCCAAGTTCAGTAGGGATGCATTCATACAATAAAATATCGGCGCCAGCTTCCACTAAATCCAAAGACTCTTGGAGTAACAGTTCCGCGGCGTCTTGGCTTTTGCCCTGTACTTTATAGCCACCTAGCTTATGAACAGATTGCGGTGTTAAACCTAAATGAGCGCAAACTGGAATGCCGCGTTGGCTTAACAGTTTTATGGTATCAGCCAGCCAGCTGCCGCCTTCTAGCTTAACCATGTTTGCCCCAGCCTGCATCAGCTTGGCGGCATTGTCTAATGCTTGTTCTGGCTTGCTGTAACTCATGAAAGACATGTCTGACATGATGAAGGCATTGGTGTTGCCACGTTTTACTGCTGCAGTGTGATAGCACATTTCTTCGATGGTAACGGGTAAGGTGCTGTCTTTACCTTGAACAACCATGCCAAGTGAATCACCCACTAGGATGGTTTCAACGCCAGCCGCATTCATGACGTTCGTGAAGGAGGCATCATATGAGGTTAGGCAGGTGATTTTTTCTTTGTCGATTTTCATTTTTTTGAGTGTCGACAAAGTAACGGGTTTGGTCAGTTTTTTCTGTGAGTTGTCTGAATACATATCTTATTCTTCTGTGATAATAACCAAGTCGCTGGTATCAAGTTGGTGTAACTGCTCAGTAACGGTTTTGCCATTTACCAAGAGCATATCGGGAGCAAGATCATGAAGAGGTTGGATGACAAAACCTCGCTCAAGCATAAAAGGGTGTGGCACGGTCAATCTTGGTAAATCAATCTGCTCTTGGCCATACAATAACAGATCTAAATCTAAGGTGCGCGGTCCCCAGTGGCGTTCGCGACGCCGATGATGATCTTGTTCGATGGATTGCAGTAAATCCAATAATTTGATGCCAGATAATGAGGTTTCGAATGACGCAACCGCATTCACATAATCCGGCTGATCTTGTGGGCCAACCGGTTTGCTAGCGTAGAGTTTAGAGACTCTAAAATGAATCAAACTCGGCTCTGTGGCAAGAGTTTGAATGGCTTGGCGAATCTGCTCAAGAGGCTGATCAAGATTGCTGCCAAGACCAATGTAAGCTGTCATCATCGGCCTGTCTCTTATGAATCGCTTGAACTGTCTCTTTGTGGGGCGTTGCTTTTACGGCGTCGACGAGGACGACGTTTTTTTGGCCCTTCATTATTCGAGCGACTGTCAATTTGTTTGATAAGTTCTCGTTGCTGGTTCTCGTTGCCATGCTGGAATGCTTCCCACCAAGCGCCAAGGTCGTTCAGCTCAGTGCCGCTTTGTTCGCGGATGAGTAAGAAATCAAAGCCAGCACGAAATCTTGGGTGCTCTAATAATTGGAAAGCACGTTTGCCATAGCGTTTCGGTAGTCTGAGTTGCATGTCCCAAATTTCACGCATTGGCGTTGAGAATCGACGTGGAATTGCCGTTGACGCGACTTGATTATCAAGCACCATGTTGGCGGCTTGATGCAGTGCAGGTGTAACGGGCATGCCTTGCGCCTGAAATTCTTCGTGTCTTAAAACGACACTTGGCCACAGTAAAATGGCGTATAAAAAATAAGGTGCGGTACTTTTACCGCTTTGAATGCGGTCGTCAGTATTTTTTAAGCCGCGCAGAATGAATGCTTCAGGGTCAATGTCATCCCGTTTCCAGCCACTTTGTAGTATTGCGTCTGTGTCTGGAAATAAGTAACGAAACAGGCCAAATTCTCGCAGTAGCGCAAAGGTTTTAATGCCATTGCCACTGCCCAGTAATTTCAGTACTTCTTCAAAAAGGCGTGCGGGTGGGATGTGATCCAGTAAATGCGCCATCTCTTTAATAGGCGCCGCTGTGCTGGCTTCAATGTCGAAACCAAGCTTACCTGCAAAGCGAATCGCTCGAAGCATACGGACAGGGTCTTCTTGATAGCGTTGCTTAGGATCCCCGATGATGCGAATTTGTTTGTTTTTAATGTCAGCAAGACCACCGCAATAATCGTGAATGCTAAAGTCTTGAACATTGTAATAAAGAGCATTGAAGGTGAAGTCGCGACGCTCTGCGTCTTCTTCTATGCTGCCATAAACGTTGTCGCGCAGAATAATGCCATGAGTAGAGCGTGCTGAATCTTTGTTTTTCAGTGATGTCTGTGTGACGCTCGGGCTTGGTGTCTCTTCTTGTGCTGTATTGGCTCGAAAGGTAGAGACTTCAATAATTTCTCGACCAAACGTGACGTGGACTAAGCGAAAGCGTCGACCGATCAATCGAGAGTTGGAAAAGATGGCATGAACTTCTTCGGGGGTGGCATTGGTGACGACGTCAAAGTCTTTTGGTTCTATGTTTATCAAGTGATCTCGTATGCAGCCGCCCACCAAGTAAGCATCGTAACCTGCTTTATTAAGACGATATAAAACCTTAACAGCATTTGGACTCATGTCCTGTCTTGAAAGACTGTGTTGTTTACGAGGTATGATAATGGGGTAAGTCTGTGTTTTGTTAGGTGTGAACACAGAAGAGGCTTTACGTACCAGAGATTTGAATCCTGTAAGCATTAGACAACAAATTTAAAAGTTAACGAAAATGGCATTCTACACGTGATGGCGAAAAGTTACACGATTTATGAGGCAGTTTCAGTGAAATTGGTGAAGATCGGGAATCTAAGAGATGAATTAAGAAATAAAATAATCGCTTTGGATACATGAAGATACTAGTTCCGAAAACAAAGTCAGTGCTGCTTCTGCAGTTCTACTTGGGTCTTATTTTTATTTTTGCATTGTTTTCATCGCCCGAGGGCTTGTATATCTAAAAAAATCAATTATCCAAAGCGATTTTCCATCCATGGCCTCAAATTTTATTTTTATTTGAAGAGGCCACGGTGTTCCTAATTATTATTTTTATTTTTAAGAACCTAACATACGACGATTAACTTATTTTTATTCTTGGTCAATCTTATTATCGTTGTGCCATATATAAGGCATTAGTTGTGCCAAAAAACATAATGTACTGATTTTATTGGTTTTTAGGAAAATACTGTACACTTTTTTTACAATATCTTTCTCTTTTTTTGGGTATTTTGGTATCAAGTGTTACTTTTCGGTTGTTACTTTTTTGGGTATTGCCAGCTTTTGTCTTCTTTCCCATAAACTTTTGCGTGATATGCCCAACGAATGTGCAAGCTGGGTTTCTGTCATCTTGTGCTGGTGCGTGAGCACAAAGTGTTTAAAGTAATCGTCAAGGGTGGTGCCTTCTGGAAGCGTGGCATTAATGTCGCTTTCGGTCGAGGCTGGCGAGCTTTTCCCTTTGGTGTGATGTTGGCTGGCCAATTTGAGGTTGGCCGCTTCTACTCTGTCCATAGGGCTTAGTATGATGGCTCGCTCTATGGCGTTTTCCAGCTCTCGAACGTTGCCTGGCCAGTCATGCGAGCGAATCGCTTTGTCGAATGTTTTGCTGTAGGGAACGGGTGGCCGATGATGTTTTAAACAGGTTTTCTCCAATAAGGCTTTCGCCAATATAGAGATGTCTTCTCCGCGATCGCGTAAAGGCGGTAACAGCAATTCCATGACGTACAAGCGATAGTATAAATCCTCTCGAAATTGACCGTTTTTGACCATTTCAAAGAGGTTTCTATGGGTTGCTGTAATGAGGCGAATGTTCACGTGAGTGGATTGTGTGGCACCGACACGACGAATCTCACCTTCTTGTAATACCCTGAGTAATCTGGCTTGTGCTTCAAGGGGAAGCTCGCCAATTTCATCCAGAAATAAAGTGCCTTTGTCTGCCGCTACGATCAGACCGTCGTGCGCCGTGGTAGCCCCGGTGAAAGCGCCTTTTTCATGGCCGAAAAGCTCTGATTCTATTAAGTTTTCAGGGATGGCGGCGCAGTTGACGCTGATAATGGGATAGTCGTGTCGTTGGCTTAGGTTGTGGAGTGCTTTGGCCACGAGTTCTTTACCTGTCCCTGACTCGCCTCTTATCAATACCGTAACGTCCGTTGCCGCCACTTTGCGCATGTCGCTGAATAACTCCAGCATGGGTGGGCATTGGCCAATGATGCCGCTCCCAGGTGTGCCAAGAGGAAGGGCTTCTTCGCGTTCACTGGCCGCAAATAATACCGGGTTTGAGGCTAGTGTCTCAGGCGTTGTTGTGGCTTTTTCTTGGTCTCTTTGTTCAAGCGTATTAACAACATGCTTGAGGAGTGTCTCGGTATCCGTCGGTAAGGGTAAATAATAAACCGCACCCTCGGCCATGCTGTTTACCCCAGTGCTTAGGCTGGGTTTGGCATCTAGTACAATGTGCTTTGGCGTTTCTGGGATCTCGCTAGCAGGGTGTTCTAATGATTCGATAGCGGCCTGATCCACTAACATTAAGTCGAATGCTGAGAGGTCGTAATATTTATTGGCCTGCTCAAAAGATTGGCTGGTGTTAATTTGAAAACCGTATTTTGATAGCCACCTTTCCGACTCTTTTAACAGGGAGTTTTCGGGACAGATAATCATAATGCTGTGCATGAGATGTCACCTCTTGTAACCAATGTAACGATTATACACACGGATGAAGCGAGGTTGGAATAGCGTTGGCTTATTGAATGAGGTGCCAGTCTTGTGGTTGGATCGGGAGGGCGCTTTGTCCTTGTAAGCGTTTTATGTCCCATGATTTGATCGCTTGGTCTAAGGCCTCTTGAATGCTGGAGGCTTGAATCTGCAGCCCAAGGTACTTCAAGGCACACAGTAAAGTAGTGATATCGCCATCGACAATGGCTTTAGCGTGATTCTGTTTACTGATCTTGTCACCTCTCTGATTCACAATGAGGGGGATGTGGCACAGTTCTGGTGGCGTCCAGTTAAACAGTGAATACAGATGCAGTTGTTGGGCGGTGGTTTCGATTAAGTCGGCACCGCGAACAAGGTGAGTGATGTGTTGTCTATGATCATCCACTACCACGGCTAATTGATAGGAAAAGTAACCATCTTTTCGTTTTAAAATGGGGCAAGTATGTTTGAGATCATTGGTAAACCTCAGTGTCCCCTGAATAGGGTCGTGATATTGATAAATCAGCTCACTGCTTTTTAACCGCCAAGAATGCGGGGCGTCAGTATGACTATCGCAAATGTGTGGATGTCGGCCTTGGAATACTTGCAGGGATTGACGAGTGCAATTGCAAGGGAAGAGTTGTCCTTGCTGTTTTAGTTGCTCTAAATGATCTTGATAAGATTGGTGGTGTTGGCTTTGTACTTCGACTTTGTCGTCAGAAACCAGTTGATAGCTTTGCAGAGTGGTAAGGATTTGTTCGGCAAATATGGGTTTGCAGCGTGTACCATCCACATCTTCAATGCGAATAAGCCATTTGCCTCGTTGCTGTTTGGCTTCCAGATAGCTCGCTAAGGCACTGACCAATGAGCCGAAATGAAGCGGACCGGTTGGCGATGGCGCAAACCGGCCTATATAGCGACGTGTCACGGACTAACCGCCGACTTGCTTCTCTTTGATTTCAGCAAGTGTTTTACAGTCAATGCACATGGTCGCCGTTGGGCGAGCTTCTAAGCGACGAATACCGATTTCGATACCGCACTCTTCACAAAAACCGTAATCGTCGTTGTCGATTAGCTCGATGGTTTGAGAGATTTTCTTGACCAATTTACGCTCACGATCACGGGCGCGCAATTCAAGGCTAAACTCTTCTTCTTGGCTAGCTCGGTCATTTGGATCTGCGTAGTTTACCGCTTCTTCTTTCAGATGGTGAACAGTGCGATCCACTTCTTCCATTAAGTTTTGTTTCCAGTTGAGTAGGATGCTTTTAAAATGCGCCAACTGGTTCTCGTTCATGTATTCTTCGCCTTCCTTAGCTACATAAGGGGTGAAGTCTTTCATTAATGAATCTGGGTTCATATTTGGCATATGCATTGCCTCACTTCGCAGGTATCCGTTGTGGTAACCTGTAACCAATAAAAATTAGGTGGTTTATTTTTCGGCCGGAAACTTACCAGATTATTCGGTTGTTCACCACTTTTTTTGCGCAAAATATCACGAAATTTTTCAATTAGGCAGAGAACTCCGGATGAAACAGCATAAAATGGCGGCTCGAGTTGAGCAGATTTCTCCTTTTCAAGTGATGGCGGTGCTAGCAAAAGCTAAGGCGTTAGAAGCAGAAGGAAAGCCCGTTATCCATTTGGAAATAGGTGAGCCCGATTTCTCGGCGGTGTCCCAAGTTGAACAAGCCGGTATACAGGCCATCGCTCAGCACCAGACAGGTTACACCGCAGCCACTGGGTTGCCAGAGCTCAAGCGGGCGATTAGTCATTATTATGCTTCACGGTATCAGGTTGATGTGTCTGCAGAGCGAATAATAGTGACTCCCGGTGCTTCTGGGGCGTTACTGTTAATGGCTTCTTTGATGGTGGATGTTGGCGATGAGGTGTTGATGCCTGACCCTTGTTACCCATGCAATCGACATTTTGTGATGCAGGTTGGTGCGCAGGCGAAGTTGCTTGAGACGCGGGCCGAAGAAGCTTTTGCCATGACCCCAGAAGCGGTTGAAGCCGCATGGCAAGCAACCACGTCAGGCGTATGGCTGGCCTCGCCTTCTAATCCAACCGGAGCGGTGCTTAGTCGATCTTATGTGGAATCTATGTATGACACAGTGCGGCGCTTGGGCGGTCATTTGTTGGTGGATGAGATTTATCAGGGCTTGGTGTACGAAGGGGACGATTTTTCAGCCTTATCAATTGCAGACGATGTGTTTGTGATTAACAGCTTTTCGAAATATTTTGCCATGACCGGCTGGCGACTAGGGTGGTTGGTGGTGCCAGAGTGGGCGGTGGAAGGGGCGACCAAATTGGCGCAAAATCTGTTTATTTCGGCCCCAAGTGTGTCTCAATATGCTGCGATACGAGCCTTTGAGCAGGATGTGTTGGACGAGTGTGAGCGGCGCCGACAAACCTTGAATGCCCGTCGTTTGGTTTTGCTAGAGGGGCTTGAAAGACTTGGTCTGCCAGTTGCTTCGCCAGCTCAGGGAGCGTTTTATGTCTATGTGGATGTTTCCAGTGTGACTCAGGATGCCATGGCTTGGTGTCTGGCTTTATTAGAAACGGAATATGTGGCATTAACGCCAGGAGCGGATTTTGGTACCAAAGATTCGCACCTTTATGTGCGTTTCGCGTACGCTTGTGATGAGGCGGATTTATTGGAGGCCTTGTCTCGCATTGAGCGCTTCATCAAGAAATAATTGACCTAGCTCTGGTTGAAGAGAGAGGGTTAACCTCTTCTCTTCATTAATAAGATGCCTGCGCAAAGGCAAATGGCGATAGGAATACTCACACCAATGGCGGGTGGAAAATCCACGGCGACACTCATGCGTCCAAATAGGTTAAGCGCATTCTGAAACGCTAAGCCAATCAACACGCCGGAGAAGATGCGGCCTCCCATGGTGGAGGATCTCAGTGGCCCAAAGACACTGGATAACGCGACGAGTACCAAAGCCATCGCGGCAATGGGTCTTAGTATGGTAATCCAGAACTCCAGTTCGTATTGTGACGCATCCAAATTTTGTTGGCTTAAATAGTTTTGATAGCTGATGGATTGACTCAGAGACAAGGTTTCAGGGTCTTGAGATGCCAGATAGAGGTGTTCTGGTTTGATGCTCATATGCCAGTCTTGAGTTTCAGCTTGTTTTATATCGATTCGATCTGGGTAAAAGAGGGTTTCAGAAACTTGGTTCAGTTGCCAGAGTGAATCGTCCACATAGGTTGCTGTTGCGGCTTTTTTAACGCTTTTTAGTTGTTGCTCTTGGGGGTCAAAAATTTCAATGCCGTACAGTTTTCCAGCATTGTCTGCCGCATCGATGTAGATAAAGCGATTGTCTGCTTTTAGCCATACGCCACCGGTAAGGGAAAACTCGCCGCTTTTTTGATTGCGAAATTTTTCAATAAGGTTGGCTTTTTGCTCGCTGACTGGCGACACGAATTCAGACACACCAAGGCCAATCAAAGACACCAATAAAATGGGCTGGCAAGCGGCGAATCCAATGCGCCAAATGGGCATGCCAGCGGCTCTCATGACGGTCAGTTCAGATGTTGCGGCCAGAGTTCCTAACCCCATTAGGGTGCCTATCAGTGAGGCGATAGGAACGTATTCGGCAAATTTTCCAGGCAAGCGAAAGAGAATAACTTGCAGCAAAGATGCGACGGTATAGTGCTCATTAACTTTTTTGATCTGCTCAATAAAGGTTAATGCAAAGTCGAGCCCGAGTAACACCAGAACCACAATCAAAAATGCCCATAACACACTGCTGGCAATGTACTTGTCTATTTTACTCATGACTTACTGTTCAACCTCTGTGGTGCTTGGTAAGCGTGCTTTGCGGCGATGAAATACTTGGTTGTACTGGGCAAACAGTAACCCGGCCAAGAGTAAGAAGATGCCATGAATCCACCATAATCCGTATTGCATTGGTAGCTTGCCTTTTTCCAGTCCTGTGCGACCCCATATCAGTAGTGCGAGATAGAGAATCATAATAAGAATGGCGGGTAGCATTTTAAAGAAGCGACCTTGTCTCGGGTTTACCTGACTCAGAGACAAACCAATGATGGCCAGAATTGGAATGATAATGACGAGGGATAAGCGCCACTGCAGTTCAATTTTATCAATTTTACGATCACTGTTAAGCAACGTAAGTGTGCTTTGAGTGAAAGGATCGTCGATGGGATCGCTGGCTTGATTTTCCATTCTGATGGCATAGGTATCAAACTGCGTCACACGATATTCTGCGGTGCCGGGCTGGCCTTCGTAGCGAGTGCCATTTTTAAAGACGAGGTAATTTTGATCGCCCCTATCACTGATGCGAATCTGTTCAGCATTCGCGGCAAAGGTTTGCACTGGAATATTTTGCCCTTTTTTACGAATAACATCCGAGATGAAAAGGTTATTCATCCAACCTTCTTCCGGCGTGAAACTGTCAACATAAGTGGTGCGTTGTCCGCTGCCTTCAAAACGTCCTGGAATCAAAAAGTCAAAAGTAGAGAGCTGATTCTGCTGTTGTGAGGCTTCGGCGGCTTTGTATTCACTGGCTGGTGCGAGCCAAAGATTGATGGTGGCACTGAAAAGGCTGATTAGAAAGGCAATGCCTAGGGTGTAACCTGCTAGCTTGACTTTACTGATGCCACTGGAGAATAAAATCGACATTTCATTTTCAATGTACAAGCGACCAAACGCGAGCAGCAGAGAAAGAAAAAAGGCCAATGGAATGATCATTTGTACAAAACTGGGAATGTGATACCCCAAGATAACAAAGAGAAATTCGAAGGTCATTTTGCCTTCCGCAATGCGCCCTAAGTAGTAGGAAAAACGCCCGCTCAAAATCACTAATAATAAAATTAGCGTGACGCCAGCAGTTGACACCAGCACTTCTTTCGCTAAGTATCTGAATAGTCTCAAAGTCACCTCTGATGATTAATGCTTCTAAGCCGAGAGTTGATTACACATCTAAAGCCCCCATTATCTCGTGGTAAGAAGGACATTATCCAGTATTTTTTTAAAGTTATTTTATTGAGGGTTCTTTCATGAATATGGCGTTATTTGATCGCCTGCCTAATGTAGAGGCAGATTTGTTGGTCGTGTTTGTACCAAGTGAAGGCGACTTGCCTGAGTCGACCGCTTGGGTGGATGAAAATGCCGCTGGGCACATTTCTCAATTGCGTGAAACCGGTGTTTTCAAAGGGGGTGTTGCACAGACTTTATTGCTGCCTTCTTTAAGTCAAGATTTTGCGCAAGCCGTATTGTTGGTCGGCGTCGGTAAAGGCGATGCTTTAAGTGATATGCAGTCGCGTAAAGTGGTGGCGGCAGTGGCGGCACAAATTAAAGGTCTGCCGTTCGCGAACGTCGCTGTGGCAAACCAAGGTTTGGTCATGAAAGACCGTTCGGAGTCAGAAATCATTGCCTTGGTAGCACAGTGGTTGAACGAAGGTTTCTACAACTTCATTGGTTTCAAACAAGACGATGCTGAAAAAGCCACAAAAGTGGAGACCCTATTACTTCAAGGTAGCGATGAATCCGCATTGGCAATTGGTAAAGCCACCGCAAGTGGTTCAGCTTTTGCGCGTCAGCTAGGCAATTTGCCAGGCAATGTATGTACGCCAAGTTACCTTGCTTCGAAAGCGCAGCAATTAGCAGAAGACTTCTCTATCGACGTCGAGTTGTTGGATGAAACTAAGATGGATGAGCTGGGTATGCACTGTATGCTGTCTGTTGGTCGTGGTAGTGATCAACCGAGCTACTTGATTGTCATGCATTACCGTGGTGGTGAAGAAGGCGATGCTCCTTATGTTTTATTGGGTAAAGGTATTACCTTTGATACGGGTGGTATTTCATTGAAACCTGGTCCGAAAATGGATGAGATGAAGTACGACATGTGTGGCGCAGCAAGTGTCTTTGGCACCATGAAAGCCATTTGTGAATTGAAGCCTAAAATGAACTTTACCGCGGTCATTGCGGCGGCGGAAAACATGCCAAGTGGTCATGCGACTAAGCCGGGTGACATTGTGAAGACCATGTCTGGCAAAACCGTAGAAATCCTAAACACCGATGCGGAAGGTCGTTTGGTGTTGTGTGATGCTTTGTCTTACATCGAACGCTTTGAGCCTAAATCCGTTGTCGACATTGCTACTCTAACAGGTGCTTGTGTGGTGGCTTTGGGTAGTGTGAATTCTGGTATGTATGCAAACAATGAGGCGTTAGCCGCTGAGTTGAAAACGGCTGGAAAAGTGTCCGCCGATAAGCTTTGGCAGATGCCTCTGGATGAAGAATATCAGCAGCAGTTAGACAGTAACTTCGCTGATATTGCCAACATCGGTGGTCCTGAAGCTGGTTCTGTAACGGCGGCTTGCTTCTTATCTCGCTTTACGGAATCTTATCCTTGGGCACACTTAGATATTGCTGGCACAGCTTGGTCGGGTGGCGCAAATAAAGGGGCAAGTGGTCGCCCTGTTGCCTTGTTGACGCGCTACTTGCTTAGCAAGGCTTAAGCGACTTTCTCTGCTAGAGAAAAACCTAGGCTTTAATGATCATAAAGCGGCGATATTTTTATCGCCGCTTTTTTTTGATAAACCTATTAGGAATCAAGATTTTAGTTTTCAAATGAGCAGTTTGCATTGGCTGTTTGTGTGTTTGGCAGACTAGACTTTTGAGGTCTTCAATGCGAAAGTGGAGAGATTGTGTGGCCTGTTTGATATGGTCACAAACAATTTCATTTAGCATTTCAACGATTGGTTTTATATGTCAGATCTTGCGACGAATCAAAATGAAGAAACTCATGAGCCGGATGAAGAAGCGTTGATTTCTGCGCTGCGTAATCAGGACGACATACCTATTCTAATGGATGTCGTGACGGACCCAGACTCAGAAGAAGATGGCGTGAGTCAGGAAGAGCATTTTGTGCATTCCGTAGAGGATGTCACTGAGCAAGTTGAGTCTTCGGTTGAGGCTGCTGTTTCCAATTACGCCTCACGAGAAGCATTAGAACAGGCTATTACTTCAGTCTTGCAGAAGCGCTTGCCTGAATTGGTGGCCGAAGTGATTCAGGTCATGCAGACCACTGAGTCGAAAAACGAAAACTAAGTTATTACGCTGTTTTCGTATGATGTTTATTGAAACCAAACCCTATAGTTCTTTATCTGGCTATGACAGGGTATAATTCCACCCCATTAATTTTGACCGCGACATTACAAAGAGCTTTAAGACACCATAATGGAAAAAACTTACCAACCTCAAAGTATCGAACAGCCTATTTATAAACGTTGGGAAGAGAGTGGCTATTTTTCACCTCAAGGCAACGGCACTCCTTTTTCGATCATGATTCCCCCGCCAAACGTCACGGGTAGTCTGCATATGGGGCATGCTTTCCAGCATAGCTTGATGGACGCCATGATTCGTCGTGAACGTATGAAGGGCAGTCGTACATTATGGCAACCAGGTTGTGACCATGCCGGCATCGCGACCCAGATGGTGGTTGAGCGTCAATTAGCGGCACAAAATGTCACTCGTCATGACTTGGGGCGTGCAAAATTTCTAGACAAGGTTTGGGAGTGGAAAGGCCAATCTGGCGGCACCATTTCTGACCAAATGCGTGTGTTAGGTGACTCTGTCGCTTGGGATAAAGAGCGCTTTACGATGGACCCTGGCATGTCGGCAGCGGTACAGGAAGTGTTTGTCCGTTTGTTTGACGAAGACATTATTTACCGTGGTCAACGTCTGGTTAACTGGGACCCAGTTTTACATACAGCAATCTCTGACCTTGAAGTCATCTCGGAAGAAGAAAACGGCTTCATGTGGTACTTCCGTTACCCACTAGCGGATGGCGTTAAAACCTCTGATGGTAAAGATCATATTGTGGTTGCGACAACGCGTCCAGAAACCATGTTTGGTGATACTTGTGTGGCGGTCGCGCCTGATGATGAGCGTTTTGCTTCATTGGTTGGTAAAGAAATAGATTTGCCTCTAGTAGGGCGACGTATTCCTATTATCGCCGATGAATACGTAGACAAAGAATTTGGTACAGGGTGTGTGAAAATCACCCCAGCTCACGATTTTAACGACTATGAAGTGGGTAAGCGCCATGACATGCCGTTGATCAATATTTTCAATGATGACGCCGCCATCAACGACAATGCACCGGAAAAATACTGTGGCATGGATCGTTTCGATGCGCGTAAAGCTGTGGTTGCTGATTTTGATGCTTTAGGCTTGTTGGAAAAAGTAGTAGACCACAAGCTAAAAGTACCTCGTGGTGAACGTGGTAATACGGTTATTGAACCTTACTTGACACAACAGTGGTATGTGGCAGTAGAAAGTCTAGCCAAACCTGCCATTGAAGCGGTTGAAAACGGCGACATTCAATTTGTGCCTAAGCAGTGGGAAAACACCTACTTCGCTTGGATGCGAGATCTGCAAGACTGGTGTATCTCTCGTCAATTGTGGTGGGGACACCAAATCCCAGCTTGGTACGATGCTGACGGCAAAGTATATGTTGGTAAAGACGAAGTAAGTGTACGTGCCAAATACGGTTTGGCAGCCGATCTTGAATTAACACAAGACGAAGATGTTCTAGACACTTGGTTCTCTTCCGCATTATGGACCTTCGCGACGCAAGGTTGGCCGGAAGAAACACAAGACTTTATGGACTTCAGTGAGTCTGATGTCTTGGTAACCGGCTTTGACATTATTTTCTTCTGGGTGGCCAGAATGATCATGATGACCTTGAAGTTCACCAATAAAGTGCCGTTCAAAACTGTTTACATCACTGGCTTGATTCGTGATGAGCGCGGCGACAAGATGTCGAAATCCAAGGGTAACGTGATTGATCCATTGGATTTGATTAACGGTATCGATATCGACTCTTTGGTGGCAAAACGTACGTACGGCATGATGCAGCCTCGTTTGGCTGAAAAAGTGGAAAAAAATACCCGTGAGACTTATCCAGAAGGGATCCAAGCTTACGGTACAGATGCCTTGCGTTTCACCTTATGTTCATTGGCATCCGGTGGTCGTGACATCAAGTTTGATCTAAATCGTTTGGAAGGCTACCGCAATTTCTGTAACAAAATCTGGAACGCCACACGTTATGTGTTGATGAACACAGAAGAACAAGATTGTGGACAAAATGGCGCAGAGGTAGAGTTGTCGCTGGCGGATAAATGGATTATCTCACGCTTACAGCATGCCGAAGACGCGGTCAATCGTGCCTTTGAAACACATCGCTATGACCTTGCAGCACAAGCTTTGTATGAGTTCATGTGGCACGAATACTGTGACTGGTACTTGGAATTGTCTAAGCCGGTACTATGGGATGAGAATGCTACTGGGGCTCAGTTGACTGGTACGCGTCGGACCTTGGTTCGTGTGTTGGAATCTTTCTTGCGTTTGGTGCACCCAATGATGCCATTCCTAACGGAAGAAATCTGGCAGCGCATCGCACCGCTTGCAGGTGTTGAAGGTGACACCATTATGTTGGCGCAATACCCTGAAGCGGAAGATGCGAAAAAAGATGCGCAAGCCGAAGCGGATGTGGAATGGCTTAAAGGGGTTATTCTTGGCGTTCGTAACATCCGTGGCGAAATGGACATTGCGCCTTCTAAGCCGTTAACCGTGCTATTCCGTAATGGATCTGAGCAGGATAAAGCGCGCTTAGAAGCGAACCTGACCTTCTTGCAAAAATTAGCGAAACTTGAGTCAGTGACTTGGTTGAATGCTGGTGACGAAGCGCCGATGTCGGCCACTGCCTTAGTGGGTGATATGGAAGTCTTGGTGCCGATGGCAGGTCTGATCGATAAAGATGCGGAGCTTGCGCGTTTGCAAAAAGAAATTGATAAGGCATCTAAAGACCTACAGCGTATTGAAGGTAAGTTGTCGAATGAGAGTTTTGTGGCGAAGGCACCTGAAGCGGTTGTCGCAAAAGAAAGAGCGAAATGTGATGACCTTAAGTTGGCGGTCAGTAAGTTAGAAGATCAAAAAGCCAGCATAGAATCACTATAAAAAAATGAGAGGTCAGGGCTGGTGTCCTGACTTCGCGCTTACTTTAATAAAAATAAAAAAAGAGGCGATCTAAATGCAACGACTGACGGGAAGTGTTAAGTGGTTTAATGATGCGAAGGGCATCGGCTTTATTAAACGAGAAGCGGATACCGACGTGTTTGTACATTATAAATCCATTTCTTGCACTGGACATAAAACCCTTAAGAAGGGGCAAAGTGTGAGCTTTGTATTAACGAAAACAGATTTCGGTTTACAAGCGATGGACGTTCAAGTGGAAAATAGTGTGACTCAACCCACTCAAAAAGACATTAATGAGCAGGCTGTGGGCCATTAGCTGTTTAGCATTTTATGAGCCAGTTTGACAAAGTCGACTGGGGTTAAAATACCCACTAGTTTGTCGTCTTCTAGCACTGGTAAACAGCCATACTTATTGTCAATAAAGAATTCGGCCGCTGTGTCGAGAGCCATGTCTGGGCTGATGGTCAAGATGTCCTTGTTCATGGCGTTGGAAATAGGTGTTTGTTGTTCTTTTTTGGACAGTTGTTGAGTGCCAAATTGGCTGACAAGGTGGAAGGCATGACGCAAGTATTCCCGTTGAGTTAACATGCCGACGCATTCATTCTCGTCATTGGTGATGGGAATGTTGCGAATGTTTTTTTCCTGCATAATGGTTTTGGCGGTCGCCAGAGAGTCGTTCTCTCTCAATGTAATCAGCTTAGTAACCATTAAATCTGCGACGGTTTGCATTCTAGCTATCTCCTTGTACGACTTATAGGTTTTCATTGAGTTTGGGTGAAGAATGAGTAAAACGCAATGCGCACCAATTGAGGTAGATCAATGATGACAGAAGAAGACTGGATGGCGTTGGCGCTTAAGCAAGCAGAAAAGGCCGCAGGCGAAAGCGAAATTCCAGTTGGTGCCATTATTGTGCAAAATGGCAAGGTGATCGGAGAAGGCTATAATTCGCCTATTTCGAAATGCGATCCGACGGCTCATGCTGAAATTCAAGCGATTCGAGATGCTTGTCAGAGCGTAGGCAATTATCGCCTTCCAGATGCCACTCTTTATGTCACACTTGAGCCTTGTTCCATGTGTGCTGGGGCCATTATTCATGCTCGTATAGGGCGTGTTGTGTATGCGGCAACAGAGCCCAAAAGTGGCGTTGTGGAGAGCCAAGGGCGGTTTTTTGATGCGCCTTTTTTGAATCACTCTGTGACTGCTGAGGGTGGGGTGTTGGCCGAAGTGGCGTCGGAACAGCTGACGCGATTTTTTCAGTATCGTCGGGCACAAAAGAAAAAGCTCAAAGACTTGTCAAATCCTCCTATTTCCTAATTAATTTGCCCCTTTTTTTGCAGAAAAGTCAGACTCTGCTGGCCTCTATTTGCCTCATTGATTTAAAATACCCGCACCATTTCCCCCAAAACTACAAATGAGGCAATAACCAACATGCTAACCCTGCATGGTTCCGCAGCGCTATCAGCGTTTCGTAAGGCAAAGTTATTAGCGAATATGACTGCATCTGTTCCGTCTGTTACCGACGTTGATGCTCAGTTTATTCATTTTGTTGAACTGGCTGATGATCAGTCTCTTACGTCTGAACAAGAGGTTGTTTTACAACGAGCACTTGAATACGGCCCTAAATCGGCAGACATTCAATCGTCTGATCAGAGCGTTTTAGTTGTCCCTCGTTTGGGCACTATCTCTCCTTGGTCTTCTAAAGCAACGGATATTCTTCATAACTGTGGTTTGGCCGCTGTGTCTCGTGTTGAGCGTGGTGTTGAATATTTTATTCACAGTAGCCAACCGCTGACGTTAGAAGAGTTGGACTTGTTATCGGCTATGTTGCATGACCGTATGACAGAAAGCGTGCTCCCGGCATTGAGCGACGCTGCGCAAATGTTCTCACATGCAGAACCGGCTCCAATGACCAGTGTTGATGTGTTAGGTGGTGGTCGTGCCGCTTTGGTTGAGGCAAACCAAAGCTTAGGCCTGGCATTAGCTGACGACGAAATTGATTATTTGGTTGAATCATTTGTCGCTTTGGGGCGTAACCCAATCGATGTTGAATTGATGATGTTTGCCCAAGCAAACTCAGAACATTGTCGTCATAAAATTTTCAATGCGTCTTGGACCATTGATGGCGAAGAGCAAGAGCGCTCTTTGTTTAAGATGATTAAAAACACCCATGAACATAATCCTCATGGCACCTTGTCTGCTTATAAAGACAATGCCGCGGTGATGGAAGGTCATCATGCGGGTCGTTTCTTCCCTTCTCCAGATTCTCGTGAATACGGTTTCAGTCAAGAAAACATCGATATCTTGATGAAAGTGGAAACTCATAACCACCCAACGGCGATCTCACCCTTCTCTGGTGCTGCAACCGGTTCTGGTGGTGAAATTCGTGATGAAGGGGCGACGGGTATTGGCTCAAAACCCAAAGCTGGGTTGAGCGGTTACACCGTATCTGATCTTAAAATTCCAGGTTACGAGCAACCATGGGAAAGCCATTACGGCAAACCTGCCCGTATCGTCACGCCATTGGATATTATGATCGAAGGTCCAATTGGTGGCGCGGCGTTTAACAATGAATTCGGGCGTCCAAACCTATTGGGTTATTTCCGAACTTACGAACAAAAAATTCAAGGTGCTTCACAAGAAGAAGTACGTGGTTATCACAAGCCAATCATGTTGGCTGGTGGTCTTGGTAACATTCGCCGTGAACACGTCGAAAAAGATGAAATCAAGGTAGGCGCTAAGCTTATCGTGCTTGGTGGACCAGCGATGTTGATTGGTCTAGGGGGCGGTGCCGCGTCTTCTATGGCCTCGTCTGATGGTAACGAAGACTTGGACTTTGCTTCCGTACAGCGTGGTAACCCGGAAATGGAACGTCGTTGTCAGGAAGTGATCGACCGTTGCTGGCAACTAGGGGATAAGAACCCAATCAGCTTTATTCATGATGTGGGTGCGGGCGGTCTATCAAATGCCTTGCCTGAACTAGTCAAAGACGGTGAACGCGGCGGTACGTTTGACCTTCGTAAGGTCTTAAATGATGAGCCTGGTATGTCGCCTTTGGAGATCTGGTGTAACGAGTCACAAGAACGTTACGTCATGGCAGTATCAGCGGATCGAGTGGATGAGTTCCGTGAGATCTGTGAGCGTGAGCGTTGTCCGTTTGCCATTGTGGGTGAAGCCAAAGAAGAAATGCATTTGCAGGTAGAAGATGGCCATTTTGGTAACAAACCTGTAGATCTTCCAATGTCTGTGCTGTTTGGCAAGCCGCCGAAGATGCATCGTGAAGCTACCAAAGCCGTCATTGCGGGTGATGACTTCACTGCAATGGGCGTGGATTTAGCGGATGCGGCGAAGCGTGTATTGAGTTTGCCGACAGTGGCGAGTAAAAACTTCCTGATTACCATTGGTGATCGTACCATTACGGGTATGGTGGCGCGTGATCAAATGGTCGGTCCTTGGCAAGTGCCAGTCGCCGATGTGGCAGTCACTACGTCTTCTCTAGACAGCTACACAGGTGAAGCCATGACCATGGGTGAGCGTACACCTGTTGCTCTATTGGATGCGCCAGCGTCTGGTCGTATGGCGGTTGGTGAAGCTTTGACTAACTTAGCGGCGGCGCAGATTACTCAGCGTAACCAGATCAAGTTGTCAGCAAACTGGATGGCCGCAGCAGGTCATGAAGGGGAAGACGAAAAACTTTATCAAACGGTTAAAGCCGTTGGTATGGAACTGTGTCCTGCATTGGATATTGCAATCCCAGTGGGTAAAGATTCCATGTCGATGAAAACAGTTTGGAAGGAAGGTGAGCAAGAAAAAGCCGTCACGTCGCCATTGTCTTTGGTGATTTCGGCGTTTGCGCCGGTTGCCGATGCTCGTAAAACCTTAACGCCAGAATTGCAAAATAAAGCCGACACACAGCTTTTATTGATTGACTTAGGTGCCGGTAAAAATCGCCTAGGTGGTTCTGTTATTGCTCAGGTATACAACAAGTTAGGTCAACAGGCTCCAGATGTGGATGATGCTGCTGCATTGGCTGGCTTCTTCGACACCACTCAAGCGTTAAACGCAGAAGGTAAATTGTTGGCTTACCATGACCGTTCTGACGGTGGTGTGTTCGCAACCTTGACGGAAATGTCTTTTGCTAGCCATTTAGGACTAAACATTGATTTAGATGCCGTGGTTAACTCTGCAGAGCAAGTCGCGCCAGCTTTATTCAATGAAGAGTTGGGTGCAGTGGTTCAAGTCAATCAAGCGGATGTTGATGCAGTTGTGGCGGCTTATACCAAAGCAGGCGTTGCGGTTGCACCGATTGCCACGCTATCGGGCGATGATCAAATTCGTGTGCGTTTGGCTGGCGAAACATTGTTAGAAGAAACTCGTATTAACTGGCAACGAGTCTGGTCAGAAACCAGTTATCGTATTCAGGCGATGCGTGATAACCCAGAATTAGCACAACAAGAGTTCGACAATCTGTTGGATGCTAAAGACCCTGGTTTGTCTGCGAAGGTGACCTTTGAACACAACGAAGACATTGCGGCGCCTTTCATTGCCACAGGCGTGAAGCCTCGTATGGCCGTGTTGCGTGAACAAGGTGTCAACGGTCAAGTAGAAATGGCGGCGGCTTTCCATAAATCCGGCTTTATCCCTGTTGATGTTCACATGAGTGATGTGTTGTCAGGTCGAATTGATTTAGCCGAATTCCATGGCTTGGTTGCTTGTGGTGGCTTCTCGTACGGTGACGTGCTGGGTGCGGGTGAAGGTTGGGCGAAGTCCATTCTTTTCAATGCTCGTGCTCGCGACCAGTTTGAAGCTTTCTTTAATCGCCAAGATACCTTCAGTTTAGGGGTATGTAACGGTTGTCAGATGTTGTCTAACTTACACGAACTGATTCCGGGCGCGCAAAATTGGCCGAAATTTGTCCGTAACCAATCAGCGCAATTTGAAGCGCGTTTGGTGCAAGTGGAAGTGCAAAAATCCAACTCCATTTTGTTGGCAGGTATGGAAGGTTCTCGTTTGCCAATCGCTGTGGCACACGGTGAAGGTCAAACAGAATACCGTGATGGAGCACATCAAGCGCTGCTGCAAGCCAATCAACAAGTGGCACTGCAATACGTAGATAACTATGGTCAAGCGACGGAGCGTTATCCGTTCAATCCGAACGGCTCTGCACAAGGTATCACTGGATTAACGTCTGAAGATGGTCGTGTGACCATTATGATGCCTCACCCAGAGCGTGTTTATCGTACGGTTCAGCATAGCTGGCACCCAACTGACTGGGAAGAGCAAGCACCTTGGCTGCGTTTGTTCCAAAACGGTCGTAAATGGTTAGGCTAAGCCGCTAATGGCTTAAACGAAAAGGCCTGATATTCGATGGAATATCAGGCCTTTTTTGTTATCGGCTTAATAATGAGTCAGGTATTATTGGCTCATATCAACGCCGACTTGTTAACGTCATTTATTGAACGTGTTTTGCTTACTTGTGATTATCAAATGCTTCCGCTTCGTGCTTCATAATAAAGCGAATCAGACCTACCACGATGCCTGCCACACCTAGGCTGAATAGCATCAGGGCAAGTGGATTATCAGCAAAGGTAAAATACGCTGAGACATTTTCCCAAGATGTAATAGAGGTTCCCATAATTAAGCTCCTTTCGCTTCTAGATCGCCGACATTCGTTGTTGTACCGCTTTTAGCTGGTACGGTTTCTGGGTAAGGGTGAGCCAAGATTTCGACCTCGTCTAGACCCAATACTTCCACGTTTTCTGGTACGCGTAGCATGTTGAATTTCTTCAATAAGTAAGAAACAGCGTAGCCAGGCACAAAACCAAGAACCGCCATGACGATGGCACAAACCGTTTGACCGTAAAGGCTGATTGCTGGGTTGCCACCTACGTTTGGTGTACCACCTGCGAAAACACCAACTAGAATAACCGCTACCACACCGGTTACACCGTGAACGGCCACCGCGCCAACAGCATCGTCAATGCCTTTTTTCTCAAGCAGTTTCGCAGCACCAACCGCAATGAAGCTTACGCAAGTCGCGATGATGAAGGCCAAACCTGGATCGTATAGATCAAGACCTGCGGCGATGGAAATGATACCCACTAGACCACCAGACATTGTCCAGAAAGGGTCGCGAGTCGCGATGTAACAACCGATTACACCACCGGCAAAGCCCATTAGCGTGTTGAAAGCGAAAGCAGAAAGGTTTGTTGGGTTGTTGTAGATAGTTGTCCAGCCAGTGTCACCACCGTTAAAGATGATACAACCGCCGAGGAAACCGAAGAAACCGAAGATGATCATCATCAAACCAATTAAGGTCATAGGTAGGTTGTGAGCACGAATTTGCTGCGGAACGCCATTGATGAACTTGCCCACACGAGGCCCTAAGTTGATTAGTACACCCAAAGTGAAGAAACCAGCAATAGCGTGAACCACACCAGATGCGCCTACGTCATGGTAACCCATTTCTGTTAGCATCCAGCCGTCTGGGTGCCAGCCCCAAGCACCAGCAAGAATCCACACGCCGCTACCCAAAATAACTGTCAGGATAAGGAAAGCGCTGACACGAATACGCTCGATAACCGCACCAGACATGATCGAACCTGTGGTCGCACCGAACAATGCGAATGCAGCCCAGAAAATACCTGTGCCCATGTCTTGTACATCAGGACCCATACTTTGTGACCAAGGCAAAGCAGAAGAGGCTTCTACTGGCATCAAACCACCAGGGAAAGCATTGTAGATCCACCAGCCGAACAGGTAGAAAGTGGGGATGATAACGGCCAGCGCAAGAATGTTTTTCACCCCTGCGGCGAGGGCGTTCTTACTACGTGATGCCCCCATTTCGTAGGCTAGGAAGCCTGCGTGAATCATCACCATGATAGCGGTACACCACCAGTAGAAAACTTCTACGTTCATAGCTTGGTGCATGTTAAAAATCGCTTGCTGAGCATCGAGAGACGCTTGCAAGGATTCCAGGGTTGGGGTTTCTGTAGCCATAGTTTTGTTCCTTTTTGTGGGAGTTGTTAGCTTTTAATGACCGAAGTCGTTATTTATACAGCGTCTTAGCGCGCTGTTTATTTATGAAATTAAAAAGTTTTCTGTGGTTTGTGTTTCGTGTTCAAGCAAATCGTCATCCGATCTATCTTTTAGTTTCACGCCTGATAATTTCAGAGTTCTTGCTTCGTTTAGCAGGTAAAAGGCCTTACGTGCTGCTTCTGGGTACACCAAGCCTGCCGGACGAATGTTAGAAATACAGTTGCGGTAAGCGTCTGTGTAGCCGACCTTCCCGCCCCAAGTTAAATACAGTCCTAAGCTATCGGGAGAGCTTAATCCGGGACGTTCACCAATCAGCACTAACACACACTTGGCATTGAGCCTTTCGCAAATATCGTCGCCAATGGCCACACGACCTTGCTCCACGAAACAAATGGGAGCGACTGACCAAGCCTGTTGATTCAAAGGGTTCTCTTCCGATAAGTAATCGAACAAGGCGGCTAAAAAAGGCATGGTGTTTTGTTCGACAGCAAGAGACGACAGGCCATCCACGACGGCGATGACTAAGTCGTATTCTGCTTTGCTGTTCTGTGTGTGTTGATCCAAGCTGCCTGCCGACGCTTGGTCTAAGCGACGACCGAAATCGGGGCGCTGTAAATAGGTGGCGCGGTCCGTCGCGCGACTGTGCAAAAATAGGGGGGCACAGTTTGGGGCCCAATCCTGAGCCATCATTTGCTGCGCAAGTTGTTGTGCATCGAGTTGGGTATGCACTGCATCGATGGCTTGCGCATGAGCTAACTGAAAGGCTAACAAATGCTTTGTTGGTGTACTGACACCAGAACGGCCTAGGCCAACACGAGCATCGGTAAAGGCTGTCAGTTTTTGCCAGCTGTTCTCGGTTACGGCATCCTGTTGAGACGGTTTGTCTTGCGTCATTACAGACCTCCAATTAAACGTTGTAGCGAGGGTTGGAAGGCCGAAGGCAACTGCGAATTCAAGGTGAATTGTTCGTTGTTTTTGAAAATTTCCATCTTCGCTAACCAAGCATCAAATTCCGGTGCAGGTTTAAGGCCAAGAGCGCGTCTGGCGTACAGAGCATCATGAAATGAGGTGGTTTGATAGTTGAGCATGATGTCGTCAGAGCCGGGAATGCCCATAATAAAAGTGCAGCCGGCGACGCCTAATAAGGTCAGCAAGTTGTCCATGTCATTCTGGTCGGCTTCGGCGTGATTGGTGTAGCAAACATCACAGCCCATTGGCAATCCAAGTAATTTGCCACAAAAATGGTCTTCTAATCCGGCACGAGTAATCTCTTTGCCATCGTATAAATATTCTGGGCCGATAAAGCCAACTACAGTGTTTACCAATAAAGGATCAAATTTACGCGCTACCGCGTAGGCACGCACTTCACAAGTTTGTTGGTCTAAACCGTGGTGGGCATTAGCGGACAACGCACTGCCTTGACCGGTTTCAAAATACATCACATTGTTGCCCACTGTGCCTCGGTTTAAAGATAAGGCAGCGTCTTGAGCTTCAGCTAAGGTCGCTAGGTTGAAGCCGAAACTATCGTTGGTCGCTTGGGTACCACCAATGGATTGAAACACCAAATCCACAGGTGCGCCTTGTTCAATGCACTCAATAGTATTGGTGACATGAGTCAGTACGCAGGATTGCGTTGGAATCTCGTAATGCTGGATAACCTCATCCATCATCTTGATAAGTCGAGTGGCTTGCTGAACGTTGTCAGTCGCTGGGTTAATGCCAATTACTGCATCGCCATTGGCATACAACAAACCGTCTAACATGCTGGCTGCTATGCCAGTTAAGTCGTCGGTAGGGTGGTTCGGTTGTAAGCGCGTGGATAAATGACCGGGTAAACCTATGGTGTTACGAAACCCAGTACGAACATGGCATTTCTTCGCAACCAGAATGAGATCTTGATTGCGCATGATTTTACTTACCGCCGCCGCCATTTCAGGCGTCACGCCAGCACGGATGGATTTCAACATTTCTGGGCTGGCTAAGTCACTTAATAACCAATCACGAAAGCCGCCCACAGTAAGATGAGAAATAGGCGCAAAGGCGGCTTTATCATGCTCGTCTATAATTAAGCGGGTGATTTCATCCTCTTCGTAAGGAACTAGTGGTTGTTCAAGAAACAGGGAGAGAGGCACATCGGACAAGGTCATTTGTGCCACTGCACGTTGCTCAGCGGTTTCTGCTGCCACACCAGCTAAACGATCACCAGAACGCGCTGGGGTCGCTTTAGCCATAAGGTCTGCAAGGTCTGCGAAGGTAAAGGTTCGCTCTCCCAGAATATGACGAAATTGCGGTGTGTTGCGGTTTGGGTTCATGTATTAGCTCTTTATATGGGTTACTCATAAAGTGAAACGGCAAACCGTGCTTTCTGTGGAGAGGTGTAAAAAGGCACAGGTTTTGCTGTTATCTACTGTATGAAAATTGCCGAAGAGGCGTTATCGAATAATGGCAAACTTTAAAAAACCTTATAAATCATTATCTTATGGTTTTATAAAGCTGAGGCGGGTAACCTTGATATGTTAAATGCAAATCAAAATGCACCAAGATGGGGCGGAGAGGTTCAGTTTTCTGAAGCTCATGATGCCGATTTGCATGCCAGTAACCTAACCAATTGGCAGCAAGAGTATGATCAAACCAGTCGCGGCAGCTTTTATGGCAGTATTGTTGAATTGTCTTTTGATGGTTTGCAGGTATTTAGTGAACACACCAGCCAAGCATTGCAGCAAAAGTGCGTTGTGTGGCCAGATTCAGTGTGGCTGGGCATTCCGTTTGAAGGCCAGCAGGCCAGTCGAATTAATGGTTTAACCATTCGCCCCGATACCATTATGTGTCGCCCTGGTAACTGCGAATTTCAGTTGTCCACACCGGAAGAATACGATTTATTCGGCTTGGTAGTAGACCAAGATAATCTTACGAAGGTTGCTGATATTCATGGCTTGGACTTGAACTGGAAAGAGCTTACCGAACACGGTCGTCTTGGTGTACCGGACAAGACTTTAGAAGAAGTACGTTTTTTACTGCATCGTTTGTTGTCAGTGGAGCAGAATGAAACGCCATCGCGTTTGCAAAAAGACATTGTCTTAATGGCTTTAC
The DNA here is from genome assembly GCF_003314975.1 of Marinomonas aquiplantarum. Classification (GTDB taxonomy): domain Bacteria; phylum Pseudomonadota; class Gammaproteobacteria; order Pseudomonadales; family Marinomonadaceae; genus Marinomonas; species Marinomonas aquiplantarum. The sequence continues at coordinate 233,675 of NZ_QNRF01000001.1, read as the reverse complement.
TAGAAGTACTCAAAGTGGAAACGCCACAACCTGCACGAACACAAAGTTATCATCATCGTAAAAAAGTCGTGGATTGCGCTCGTCATTTTTTGGATCAACACATGGATGCACCAGTTACAGTGACGCAACTTTGCGAAGTGGCCAGCGTAAGTCGTCGTACTCTGCAGTACAGTTTTGAAAGTATTCTTGGCGTGAGTCCAATTCAGTATTTGCGTTTTACTCGTTTAAACGGAGTGCGACGTGATCTGGTGAAAGCCAGTTTTGATGGGACGTCGAATATGATTAATGTTGGCCAAATTGCCGGGCAATGGGGCTTTTGGCATCTGAGTCAATTCGCTAAAGATTACAAGCAGTTGTTTGGAGAGCAGCCGTCACAAACTCTAGAATGGCGCTGTTAATTTTGTCTTAAGCGTGTCTTTTTTGTCTCTATTCCCTCCTTATGATACTCAACTATAAACAGTTCTTATAAACCAATAGATTTTTTTCATTAACAGAAAATAAGAATCAATAGTATCTTTGTTTCCTCATGCAATTTTTTTACATCTTTCAAAATAAAAAAATACTCAACGCGAGTATGACTAGAGGTTCAATATGAAAAATAAATGGGTTTTATCTTTGCTGATGGTAAGTATGGCAGGAGCCACACAGGCAGCAGAATCAACCTATGAATTTGGCATTACGTTAAAGGACTATCAGGGCGATAAAACAAGCTCAGTGTCATATGGCGGACAAATTGCGCGGCATGCATTGCATAACTCAATCAAAGTATTAAGTAAGCAAGGCAATGGTAAAGACAATCAAGCACTGCTTGATGAATTAAATCTATACTTCTCGGGCACCGCGGCAGGTCGCGATATTATCGATCCCGTTTCTAATCAAGGCTTTGCGATCAAGCAAAGCGAAATTGACGAGCTATCTTCGGGTAAAGACTTAGCAACCAGCGCATACAAAGGTGTAGTAACTGGCTGGCCTGGTAACATGACAGCAGCTGAAGTGCTGAACAGCATGATAGTGCAAGCGGCGAAAACCAAAGGTGGATTTGATCCAGTGAATGGTTATGACTACATCCAATTGATTTCCAAATTTTCAATGGGTGCGGTTTTCTACAACAAAGCGGTTAACCATTACCTTGATGAAAAGCTAGGTGCCGATGTGCATCCTAATGATAAAGCCTATAAAGATGGTGTGGCTTACACTGGCAAAGAGCATGTGTGGGATGAGGCTTTTGGTTATTTCGGCGCGCCGATTCATGCTTTGAACTTAACGCCAAAAGAAGTGGTCGACATCACAAAAATGAAGCCAGAAGTGTTTGCTAAGGCGGATTACAACAAAGATGGCGTGGTTGACCTTAAATCTGAAATGGCATTTGCTCACGCCTATTACGCTGCGAGTGTCGATGCGTCAGGTGGTACTCAATATTTCCATACCATCATGAAGGCTTTCTACGATGGTCGTAAGTTGATCCAAGACGCACAAGGTGAAGCCTTATCGTCTGCTGAGCGTCAAACACTACGCGGTTACGCAAAGGTGATTGCGGATAATTGGCAGAAAGTCATTGCTGAAGCGGCGTTTAAATACGCTGGTAGTGTCTACAAAGACATTGAGACACTGCAAAAAGCGGAAAAATCCAATGGCGACATTGCTAAGCCTTACCGTAACTATGTGAAACATTGGGGTGAGCTGAAAGGCTTTACCTTGTCTTTGCAGGCGGCGGGTCGTGAATTGGGTGAAACGCAAGTACAGTTGAATCGTTTGACAGGTTTCAGTCCCGTATTATTCGGTGATTCACAAGTGGTTGCCGTCGGTGCAGACGGTGCATTCATTCAAGGTAAGAGCATTTCTATGAATGAGTACAAGTTGAATATGTTGAAACTGCAAGTGCATCTGGCTGAGAAGTTTGCTTTGAAAGCCAAGCTGAATGATCGTACCGCAGGTATTTCAGACCTAATGGAAAACCTGAATACAGGTGTTAGTGCTGAAAACGACTAATATCAGAGCTTATAATATGAGAAGGTGCGCCTTCTCATATTATGTTTTGGCTTTGTATTGAATGTTTATGACCTATCTTGAGTGGTTGCTCGCTGTGTTACAACAGACCCTTGCGGATTTGCAAAGTGTGCAGAAGCGAGTGTCGATCTGGTATCTGGTGTCGGCTTTTATAGTCGCAGTGGTTTTTTATGCTTGGCGTTACCCTGGTAAGTTGAAGCCACAGCTTATCCAACTCTTCTCTCCTAGCGTGTGGTGGCATAGATCTGCCCGTCACGATTACGTCATTTTCTTTTTTAACCGTTTTGTTATGGCCTTGCTGTCACCACGGTTACCTAGCGGTGTGCTACTGACGACTTGGCTCTATTACCAGAGTCAGAATTGGTTTCCTTATTCTGTCGAGCTCAGTTTGCCGACTGCTTATGTGATTGCCTTGTTCACCTTGTGTTATTTTTTGCTGGATGACTTTAGTCGCTTCTATTTGCATCGAATGCTACACAAATGGCCTGTTTTGTGGGCGTTTCATCGGGTGCATCACAGTGCAAAAGTGCTGACGCCAATGACAGTGTTTCGTACTCACCCTGTAGAGGGAGTGCTTTTCTTTTTGCGTTCTGCCTTGGTTCAAGCGATTTGTATCACCTTTTTTGTTAGTCTTTTTCCTGGACAGGTGTCCTTGTACACAGTGTGGGGTGTTTCTGTATTTACCTTTGTATTCAATGTGCTAGGTGCTAATTTGCGCCATTCTCATGTGGTATTGAGTTATGGCCGTTGGGAGAAATGGTTGATTTCACCTGCTCAGCATCAACGACATCACTCGTCAGCAATAGAGGATTATGATTGTAATTTTGGTGTGGTATTAGCGCTTTGGGACAGGTGGTTCGGCTCTTGGAAGCAAGCAGACTGGCGACAAAAATTGGTGTTTGGTACCAACACCCGTTTTGATAGTAAGGGGTTGTTCGCCATGTATGTAGAGCCTTTTCAATACGCATTGGAGAGTCTGAAACGTCGACTTTTTTCTAAAATGCCTGCCATTATTATGATTCTGGTTTCCACCACCTCACTTTTTTATGCCAATTAACCTAGGTTAATTCTTTACACTGTCTTTCAATGTACTCTGCTGACCATGGTGAAACACAGAGGAAAATACAGATGTCTGATTTACATGCTTATTTAACGGATCTAAAGCTAACAAAACCTGATGAATTGTCGGTGGCATTTGTCGGGCAATTGCAGGCAGCTCATATCGCTAAGTACAGCTTTAATAGTCTGGCGGTATTGCTTGGTGAAGAGGTGTCTCTTGATCTAACCAATGTCTATGAAAAAATTGTGTTGCATGGATTAGGTGGATATTGCTTTGAACACAATAAGCTAGCGTTTGAATTGTTGAAAAGCCTTGGTTATGACGTGTGCTTAGTGATGGCCAGGGTATTAAATGGACAGGAAATAGATCGCCCACGTACTCATCGCGTTACGCTGGTCAAGGTTGAGGAAGAAACCTATCTCCTTGATGTTGGCTTTGGCGCGGATTGTCCGATTGCTCCCCTGTTATTGCAATCAGATTTGCTGCAGCAAATTGGTCATGAAAGGTATCGTATTGTGGTGCAGGACGGTGAGTATGATGTACAGATTCAAAAGGCGGGTGAATTTTATACCTTGTATCGTTTTGATTTAGCTGAATACACAGATGCGGACTGTTTAATGGGGAATTTCTTCTCTTCTAAACACCCTAAAGCCGTGTTCGTAAACAATTTGGTGGTGAGTATTAAAGACGCCGATCGAACTTCGGGTATACGCAATGAGGTCTTTTTTATTCGTCAAAATGGTCTCGAACAAGAACGTCTGATCGACTCAGCACAAGCATTACATGCTTTGTTGGCTGAGGTGTTTCATATACATGTGGAAATGGTCATTGCTGAGCATGTATTTGACCGATTTATTGCTCCCAAATTGGCAGAATTATCGCCCCATCAAACCACTGAACTATCATAACCAAGATAAGGACGTTTGTTATGAATCCTTTTATCACACTATTTGTGTGGGCTTTACTCATGGCGTCGTCATTTGTGGTTTCGGGCAATATGGTGGCCTACGCCAGTCCCATCGCCACGGCATTTTTTCGCTTTGTCTTGGCTTTGGTACTGATGGTAGGCATTCTGCTCGTCAAAATGCAGATGAATAAATCCGTCAATAAAGCGAAAGGCGTCACCCAGCTTAGTGCGCTTTTTTCTAGTCAAAAAGTCTGGCAATACGCCGTGATCAGTGGCGCTTTGGTTGGCTTCTTCATTGGCATGTTTGCCGCTTTGGAATCAACGACACCATTACATACCTCTGTGCTTTACACCTTAGTGCCGCTGATGGGGGTGTTGATTGCTAAATTTTGGTTAGGTGAGTCGGCTTCAATACTTAAGGTGTTTGGTTTTGTGTTGGGCTCTTTTGGAGCCGTATTGGTATTATTGGCAACACAAGGAAACGGGCCTTTTGTTTGGCACAAAGGGGATTATATCTTTCTTGGTGCTTCTGTTTTGTTGGCCTTTCATGTGGTGTCAGTGCAAAAGTGGGGGCAAGCCGTTGGTGCTTTTGAAGGCGCCTTTTTGATTATGCTGTTTGGCACCATATGGTTATTGCCCATCGCCATTATGTGGGGGGATTTGTCTAGTGTGGCGTGGGGCGAGTTAGGGTTTTGGTTGAACGGTTTATACCTGACTGTTTTCACAACCCTGTTTACCTTTATGTTGCAGCAAATCTTAGTGCGTTCTGTGGGAGCCAATCGTATCTTGGCGGCTTCTTATACCATTCCCGTTTGGGTGGCGCTTTGGTTGGCTTTGTCGTCATGGCAGTGGACATTGTTGTTCAATATGGGGTTTGGATTAGGCTTGGTGTGCTTACTGCTGGCTTTGTATTTGATCGATAAGCAAAATAGGAACAGAGTTCTTGTAGGGCTAAACTCTCGTTAACCGCATTGAGCGAAAGGTATATGGATAAGGCATGGATAAGGCGCAGCTAGAGATCGAATTCCAACACCACTTTGCAGAGCAAGGTTATGATATTGATTGGCAAAAATTGTCTTTGCCAATGAGTTTTCACGCGGTGGCGAAGGGAGATTTTTTATTTCGTCAAGGGGAGTACGCTCAGCGACTGTTCTTTTTGCATAAAGGTCTAGTACGTTACGTGAATATTTCCGAAGAAGGTAAGGAGTTCACTAAGACCTTTGTACGCGCGCCGAAAATCATCGGTTCTACTCGTGCCATGGTAGAAAACTCAGCAACCCTGTTTGGCATTCAGGCTTTACAGGATTGTGTTATCAGCTCTTATGACTGGCAAGATTTTTATGCCCAAATGCATCAAGACTTAGGTTTTTTAACCTATTACAGTCGATTCATGGAGCAAATTTTCCTCACTAAAGAGACGCGAGAAAGTGCCTTTGTTGAGTATTCTGCTGAACGTCGTTACTTGGATTTTTGTGTTGAATACCCGGATCTAAAAGACGGTATTCCTCAACAGCAAATCGCCTCTTATTTAGGCATTACACCAGTGGCTTTGAGCCGAATTCGACAAAAAATTCGCTTGAAGCCGGATGTTTGATTCTCCGAAATCATCAAGCTTACAGTGTTTCTAGGATGATGTTTTTATCATTTGATTAAAGTGTATTTTTGTCCAAGTGCATAAGGAGATGCTTGGCTGCTCTGCTTTCATTTCAATAAAATCATTAAATATCATAGGTTTATATTTTTATTATGTGCTTTTGATTCGACTCTTTGGCATTTGGGCACAGTCCATGCAATTCCCTTAATGTGAGCACTGTTTATAGCGTAAGTGCTGATGCATTAAGTTTCATAATAAAAATAAGGGGAAGAGAATATGATGTTAGCGAATAAAACCATTGTGGTGACTGGAGTGTCTTCAGGTATTGGAGCGGATGTTGCAAAACTGGCTCGATTTCATGGTGCTAAAGTGATTGGAATGGACCGCAATGAAGCCAGTTTATCACTGGATGGTTTCATCCAAATTGATCTTGGAGACCCTGAGGCAATTAATAGGGCAGTTAAGCAGTTGCCTGTTCAAATAGATGGGTTATGTAATATTGCTGGGGTGCCAGGTACCGCCGACGCAGAGTTAGTGGGACGAGTGAATTACCTTGGTCTGAGGCATTTAACGCAATCTTTAATTCCTCATTTTAGTAAAGGCGCTAGTGTTGTTAATGTGGCTTCTATCTTGGGGGCTGCTTGGCCGGAGCGTCTGGAAGAACACAAAGCGTTAGCTGCAACTAAAAGCTATGATGATGGTGCAAAATGGCTAGCCAAACACCCAGTGGACCAAGAAACCTGTTATCAATATTTCAAAGAGGCCCTCATTGTATGGACTACACAACAGGCTCTACCTTGGTTTAGAGACCATTCTGTGCGTATGAACTGTGTGGCTCCGGGTCCGGTAATGACCCCTATTTTAGGCGATTTCGTCTCTATGCTTGGGGAAGAAAGAGTGCAAGCCGACGCCGATCGTATGTTACGTCCTGCTTATTCGGATGAGGTGGCTGAGGTCATTGCTTTTTTATGCTCCGACCAAGCTCGCTGGGTGTGTGGTGCCAACATTCCGATTGATGGCGGTTTGGCATCGACTTACATTTAACACTAAATCCTTATCGATAAGGCCCACTAGCTGGGCCTTTTTTTAAGTCGATAGGCTAATTGAGGTCGACTTAACCCTACTCGGCGGGCGGCTTCCGATAGATTGCCTTGTGCGCTGTCGACGGCTTGCTGCAATAAATTGAGTTCTAATGCTTCAAGGTCTAGCGAGGTCTCTCCTGCCACAAATTGAGAGACTTGAGTTAGTACGTCATGTGAATCTTGCATTGCTTGAGCTTGACTTAATGCACCTTGTTGATTGATTGAGTAGATTACTTCCTCTGGGATCGCTTCGTTACGAAACAGATGATGTAACTCGATCAATTCATGCTCCTCAGATGCAATCACGCCTCGTTCAATTAAGTTCTGTAATTCCCGAATGTTGCCTGGAAAGTCATAATTAAATAAACCTCGGCGAGCATTTTGAGTGAAGCCTGTTGGGGATCTTTGATGCAATTGACAAAAATGACGATAAAAGTGATCCACTAACAGTGGAATGTCCGCTTTTCGTTCTCGTAATGGCGGTAGGTGTATCGGAAAAACATTCAGGCGAAAAAATAAATCTTCACGAAACTCACCTCGTTTAACAGCAGCTTTGAGGTCAATATTGGTAGCAGCAACGACTCGGACGTTGACTTTTATGGGCGAAATACCACCCACTCTTTCAATTTCTTTTTCCTGCAAAGCGCGTAATAATTTGCTTTGACCAGCCAGATTCAGTGTGCCAATCTCATCCAAAAACAAGGTGCCACCGTTGGCGCGTTCGAAACGCCCTGGTCGACTGTGAGATGCCCCTGTAAAAGCGCCTTTCTCAACTCCAAATAACTCAGATTCCAATAAGTTTTCAGGTAACGCAGCACAATTAAAGGCAATAAATGGGCCTATTTGACGACTGAACTGGTGCAACATGCTGGCAAATAATTCTTTACCAACTCCGGACTCCCCCGTAAATAACACAGTGGCACTCGTAGGAGCGACTTTCTGTAAAGCATGGTTAGCCGCGCTAAAAGCCGCTGAGACACCTATCATAGTGGTTTCTTCGGTGAATTCTGTTGTGGTGACCGACTCAAACTCAGGCGTCGAATTGGGGGCTTTCGGGGAGTCCTTAGACGAAACGTTAAGAAAACGAATGTCATCCTCAACACTGTCCCAAAGTTCTACGGATTTACCAATCACTCGACAAACTGAATGCCCCATGGATTGGCATTCGACTTCACGGAACACCACAAGAGAGCCAACCAAGCCGGACACATAGCCTATGGCATACCCTAATTCCATCCAGCAAACGGGCGCACTGCCAAGACCGTAAGCGGCGATGTGCTCTTCTACCTCAGTACTGTGATGCCAAAGAAATTCCCCATCGTATAAGCCTTTTTCGGTATCAAACTCAAAATGGACGGTTTCTACTTTGACCAAGCCTTCTAGCCCGTGCAGTCTTGTGCCTGCCTCAAAAATCGCTGCGGGCTCGGCATCAGGCCAGCGTTTGCGGATTAATTCCGCGTCTCTTATGCCTGATAAATAGCCTGTTCGCGTTAAGATGTCGCGAGAGTTGTCTAAGCCGATGGAATCGATTAACTCTTGTCTAAGTAAGCCAAAGGATGAACTGTGCAGTAAGATCATACGTTGGTCTTCTAACCAGATTCGACCATCGCCGGGAGAAAATGAGAGGCATTCGGTAAGGTCGTCTAGAGAGGGATATGCTTGCCCCTTGAGCTCTTTTGAACTGCCTTTTAATAAAACGTTACTGCTTCCTTTTGCCATGTCTGCAAGTGAAATGCGATGTGTGTTTGTCATTATTTTGTTCCTGTATTCACTTGATGAAATGATTAACATGTCTTCTAAGTCTGAATTGATTTTGATGATATCGTCAAGATGTTGATGTGAAGAGAATAAATTCCAGAGTGACTTCCTCTTTCCATTTTTAAAAAAATCAATAGATTCAATTGGTTATGTTTGTATTGAAAATTGCTATCGACTGCTAGCGTGAGGCGGCATAGGGATTGCTCATGTATTAGAATCCCGTCACAGTGGATTTCTAATAAAAATAAACAGGAGAACAAACTCATGTCTAATTCTGTATTGGCGTCACAAAAATGGTCAGGTAAGTTTTTTAATGGTGATTGGCCAGCGGCCAAACAAACACAAGATGTCATAGAGCCCGCTACTGGAGAAGCGCTAAGTCAGGTGGCGATGGCCAGCGCTGATGATATCTATGCGGCTTGCCAGCAGGCCAGCCAAGCACAAAAAGCTTGGTCTGCAGTAGCGCCTCGCGACAAAGCGTCTTTATTTCATAAAGCCGCACAATTTCTACAAACCAATTTTGATGATCTTGCCTTGTATGTCGCGCGTGAAACGGGTGGTATCCTTCCTAAGGGCATGCATGAAGTCAAAGAAGCGATTCTGATTCTGCAATTGGCTGCCAACATGACACTGGAGCCAAATGGCTTAACCTTACCTTCTACGCCAGATCGTCAGTCTTATGCGAAGCGTCAGCCACTTGGTGTGATTGGTGTGATATCGCCTTTTAACTTCCCATTAATTTTATCCATTCGTTCGATAGCCCCCGCGTTAGCGACAGGTAATGCAGTAGTCACTAAGCCTGATCCACAAACCCCTGTTACCGGTGGCTTTATTCTCGCCATGGCATTGGAAGAGGCTGGCTTTCCAAAAGGTCTATTTCAGGTATTGCCAGGTGGTGTAGAAGCAGGCGAAGCCTTGTGTGCTGCGCCAGAAGTACAGATGGTCGCCTTCACTGGCTCCACTGCTGCGGGTCGTAAAGTGGGCGAGGCGTGTGGCCGTAACTTGAAAAAAGTGTCTTTGGAGTTGGGCGGTAAAAGCTCACTTATCGTACTAGAGGATGCGGATCTGGATGTGGCTGCCAGTAATATTGCTTGGGGTGCTTATTTCCACCAAGGACAAATTTGCATGGCGTCAGGGCGCATTCTGGTACAAGAAAGCATTGCCGACGCGCTAACGGCGAAGATTGTTGAAAAGGCTCGTCATTTGCCGGTTGGTAACCCTGCTACAAGTGAAGTAGCCATTGGTCCTATCATCAACCCTCGCCAGCTAGAGAAGGTTCATGCCATAGTGCAAGATACTGTGGCTGCAGGTGCTAAGCTAGAAACTGGCGGTACGTTCAATGGACCATTTTATCAGCCAACCGTATTGAGTGGCGTAAAACCTGGTATGCGCTCGTTTGATGAAGAAATTTTCGGTCCCGTAGTGAATTTGGTGACGTTTAAAGAAGATCAACAAGCGATTGAGCTGGCGAATAATACCGAATACGGATTAGCTGGTGCGGTTATTTCAAACAACCTATCTCGTGCACAAGCCATTGGCTCGCAATTGCATGTTGGTTTACTACACATTAACGATCAAACCGTGAATGACGAGTGTATTAACCCGTTTGGAGGGTGTGGTGCGTCTGGTAATGGTAATGCGGTGTGTGGTCCAGCTGATTGGGATTTGTATACCCATTGGCAATGGATGACAGTGAAAGCCAGCGCAACTCCGTATCCATTCTAAGTCGACACAGAGAGGCTCGTTGACGCTAAGAATATCAATGCCCCGCTTGCGGGGCATTTTTGTAGATCGTGTTATTCGGCTTCTTTGGCCATGATCTCGTCCAGTGCGCTTTTAAAGACCTCGGCAGGTTGTCCGCCGGAAATGGCATACTTATTATTGACGATCACAGTAGGAACAGACTGAATGCCATTCTGTTGCCAAAAGGCTTCTTGCTCTCGTACCTCATCAGCATAATGCTGACCTTCTAATATGGCTTTCGCTTCCGCTAAATCCAAATCCACGCTGGCGGCAAGGTTGGCAAGCACTGAATAGTTACTGACATCTTGGTTATGGGTAAAGTGAGCTTTGAATAAGGCTGCTTTTAATTCAGCCTGCTTGCCTTGAGTTCCCGCCCAATGGAGCAGACGATGCGCATCAAAGGAATTTCGCATCCGACTGTCATCGGTGAAGTTGAAGTCAAAGTCGACTTCTTGTCCACGAGCTTTGATCATGGCGCGGTTTTGGTCGGACTCTTGTTCGCTTATGCCATACTTTTCGATGATGTGTTCACGAAAACCTTGCCCTTCAGCAGGCATGTTGGGGTTTAACTCAAAAGGTTGAAATGTTAAGTCGACCGCAACAGAGTCATCTAATTGATCAAGGGCCTTATTCAAATTCCCCAATCCGACGACGCACCAAGGGCACATGATGTCTGAAACAAACTGAATATTAAGAGAGGTGCTCATAATGTGATACCTAATAAAGAATGATTAGAAACTTGTTATGGGCATTCCAAACGAATTAAAGGCAGTTAGCTGAAATAACCAACAAGATGCGCAAAATTTGCATCTTGTTTGAAGCTTAAAAAGAAAAATGGCCTGCTGTATTAAGGCAGGCCATAGCAACTTAAATGACGCCTAATTCGACCAAACGCTCATGCAAATAGCTTTTGGCGGTATAACGGTCTGACAAGACTACCTCTGGTTTTGGGTGCAAAAACAGCGGTAGGGAAATACGTGACTTGGTTTTGTCTGCGCCCTCAGGGTTCACGACACGGTGTGATGTCGAAGGGAAGTAACCCCCCGAGGCTTCTTGCAGCATGTCACCAATGTTGATGATCAAGGTGCCAAAATCACAAGGCACGTCCATCCAAGAGCCATCTTTGGCTTTGACTTGTAAGCCTGGTTCATTGGCTGACGGTAAAATAGTCAGTAAGTTGATGTCTTCGTGAGCGCCAGCACGAATAGCGCCAAGCTCTTCGTCGCCTTTTAGCGGCGGGTAATGCAAAACACGCAACAGAGTTTGATCACTGTCTTCGACCATACTGGATAGGGATTGAGAGTAGTGTTGTGCTACATCCGCTGGTGTATGAGCTTCTACCCAACCCAGCAGTTCCGCTGCTAGCTCATTCGCTTCCGAATAATATTGCGCCAGTAAGGTTTTCTGCTCAACAGGACATTGCCCCCAAGGGTAGTAATGGAAGTATTCTTTAATGTCTTTTTTGGTATGACCTTTGGCTGTCTCAGAGATCTCTGCTGGGAAAAAGCCGTCTTGAGTGCCTTTATTGTAAAGGTAGTTTTGCTTGTCGTCGCCGTCGAAAAATTGTTGCCATTCTTGATAAATAGCACTGACTAACGATTGTTGAATCGGGTGGTTTTTTAAGACGCCAAACCCTGTTTCGTGAAGGGATTTAACAAAGTCTTCTTGAGCCGTTTTGCTTGTATAATCAATGGCTTGCAATGTCATCATAGTGTCCTTTTTGCGCATAAAAGTGTGTATTGGTCGATTTGATATACGCCCTTTTGATAAGGCGTAGATGGATAAAAAAACGAGCAAATATCAGTCTAAGAAGACCAACCACTATGGAAAAAGTAGCGTAAATCCACGGTTTCTGCCTGAAAATGCTGAGCCCAATGAGACAAACTCAGTGCTTTTGGGCAGACAGCCGCCACGACAGAAGTCGTTGTTAGATGTCTTGCATTGAGTAAGTTGAGTGGCATTTTTGTGAACCTATTCCGTAAAAGCGGATTTAATCATTGATGATTTAGCGAATCTCTAGTTTACTAACTGAATGGACAGTTTTGAAGTGATTCCGTAATAAATTGTGAGGATTGGCTAGTAAATTCTCAGTTTGTCCTATACTGACATTGGCGGCTTTGTTGATTTGGTCGCCTTCTTTGCTCTTCTACATGTATATCTTCTGCCAGGCTGGCACCGTGTTTTTAATCCAGTAATTGCGTTTTTTATTTGATAAAGAGGGCTCTTGTTATGACTGTATTTGATTCTTTTAAAAACCATTTTTTAATTTCAATGCCACACCTCGATGACCCGCATTTTGAACATACTGTGATCTATCTTTGTGAACACACCCCTGCAGGTGCGATGGGGATCATTATTAACCGTCCATCTCATATTGATTTCAGTGAATTGGCTGATCATTTAAGCATGCCAATAGAGCAACCAGACCTGCTCACTGAAACAGTTTATACCGGCGGCCCAGTTGAAGCTGAGCGCGGTTTTATTCTGCATACTGCGGATAAACAATGGAGTAATACACTTCCGGTGACGTCTGAAGTGTCTTTGTCTGCGTCTTTACAGGCTTTAGAGGACATCGCAAAAGGCCAGGGTCCCAGTGCATTTCGTATCACACTTGGTTGTGCCGGGTGGGACGATGGGCAGTTGGAAATGGAAATTGCGAATAATGATTGGCTGGTATGTGAGGCGGATTTAGACGTATTATTCCATACACCAAGTGAGCTGCAATTTACAGCAGCCACTCAAGTCTTGGGCATTGATATGGCGAGACTTTCACCGGATATAGGACATGGTTAATGACAGCAAGTGCGTCCCCTGACAACAGCACAACAAAACCCAATACGACGCAATCCGTATTGGGTTTTGATTTTGGCACTACTCGAATCGGCTTGGCAATTGGGCAAAGTATTACGGGAACGGCTCAACCTTTAGAGCCAATTAAGGCCCGTGATGGCATTCCAAATTGGGATGAAATTGAAAAAGTGTTTGCGGAATGGCAACCTAATGCCGTGGTAGTAGGGTTACCGCTCGACATGGATGGACAAGAAAATGAAATGTGTCTGCGAGCTCGAAAATTCGCCAAACGATTACATGGACGATTTAACCTGCCATACCATATGATGGATGAGCGACTGTCTTCTTATGAAGCAAAAGGACAGGTAATCGCTCGTGGCGGCAATCGAAACTTTAAAGACAACTCGGTTGATGGGTTGGCCGCACAGATGATTTTGGAAACATGGTTTGCTGAACAGTATTAATATCAGCCTTGTCAGTAAACGGTGTGTGATGACAGATTAGAGTTTCAAAACAGGTTAATAACAACATGACATTAGATTTAGAGCCTTCTTTGGCTTCAATGAAGCAGCAGTTAGTTGATTACTGTCAGGCTAAGCAAATTGAAGACGCGATTGTGGTTGGAATTCACACTGGTGGTGTGTGGGTAGCAGAGCAGCTGATGTCTGCTGCGCCAACTAAGGACCCATTAGCGACCTTGGACATTACGTTTTATCGAGACGATTTTACCAAAGCGGGATTAAACCCTAAGGTGAACCAGACGTTATTGCCTGCGATTGAAGATCGTCACGTTATTTTGGTGGATGATGTGTTGATGTCTGGCCGCACCATTCGTGCTGCGATGAACGAAATTTTTGATTTCGGTCGCCCTGCCAGCATCACCTTAGCCATCTTATACGATCTTGGTCAGCATGAGTTGCCAATTGCGGCTGATATCGTTGGAGAGCGTTTAACGCTTAATCCTGATCAAAGGGTTAAGTTAACTGGGCCTAAACCGCTTGCGGTTTCTGTGATTGAGACGGATTAATCTGTTTTCAAGCCTTTATTTTTTGTTGAACAAGTACGACAATTACGCCTATGGATAAGTTTTATGAAAAAGTAATGAGTCGCACTGAGTTCCATCGAAAAATAGGTGGGCTTGTTACTTGATGTTCTTAATGCCCGGTCACAGTTAGCTGTACCGGGCATTTTCTTATCGACCTATTTTGTTTCAAAGAGAAAGGCGACCTGCGCCTTTGTAGCTTGAGGAAAGCAAACCATGATGCGATCCGAACCACGGGCATTACAACTAAACGATGACGGCCAGTTAAAACATTTTTTAACCTTGGACGGTCTGGATAAAACGATTCTGACAGAGATCTTGGATCGGGCTGATTCTTTCCTAACAATGGGAGAGCAATCGGTGAAGAAAGTCCCTCTTTTGCGAGGGAGAACCGTGGTCAATCTGTTTTTTGAAAACTCCACACGTACCCGTACTACTTTCGAGTTGGCAGCAAAACGCCTATCGGCTGATGTAATCAACCTCAATATTGAAACCTCTGCCACCTCAAAAGGGGAGTCTTTGCTGGATACTTTGCAAAACTTGCAAGCCATGCAGAGCGACATGTTTGTGGTTCGTCACTCGGACAGTGGTGCGGCACATTTTATTGCTGAACATTGCACGCCCAATGTCGCCATTATCAATGCTGGTGACGGTCGTCATGCTCATCCAACTCAAGCCATGCTCGACATGTTAACCATACGTCGTCATAAGGGACAGTTTGAAGGTCTCAAAGTCGCGATTGTTGGCGACATCTTACATTCCCGAGTGGCTCGCTCTCAGTTGCAGGCTCTGACCACATTAGGGGTAGACGAAGTACGCTTGGTCGGCCCTAAAACATTAGTGCCCAGTTTCTTTTCTGAAATGGGGGCGAAAATCTGTCATGACTTAGAGGCAGGTTTGAAAGACGTTGATGTTGTGGTCATGCTGAGGCTGCAAAAAGAACGAATGAAAGGCGCGTTATTGCCAAGTGAAAGTGAGTTTTACCGCTTATACGGTTTGACGGAAGAGTCCTTATCTTGGGCTAAACCTGATGCCATTGTAATGCACCCTGGGCCGATTAACCGTGGTGTTGAGATTTCATCAGAGGTGGCCGATGGTGATCATTCTGTGATTTTGAACCAGGTGACGAATGGTATTGCCGTTCGCATGGCGGTGATGTCTATGGCAATGAGTGGGCAACTACAGAAAGCTGAAACGGATCAAGGCAGCGAGGGTGAGAAGTAGTATGAAATTACGAGTTCAAAATGGTCGTTTGATCGACCCGAGTCAAAACCTTGATGCCGTTGTAGATCTGTTTGTTGAAGATCAAAAAATCGTGGCGATTGGTGAAGCGCCAGCTGGTTTCGAAGACGCAGAAGTGGTGGATGCCACAGGCAAATGGGTGCTACCAGGTTTAGTGGATTTGGCAGTGTCATTGCGTGAACCAGGTCAAACGCAAAAAGGCAGCATCGCAAGCGAAGGTCGTGCGGCTGTTTCGGGTGGTGTGACAACCTTAGTGTGTCCTCCTGATACTAAGCCAATTGTTGATACGCCAGCGGTAGCGGCATTGATTCAAGATAAAGCAGATGAAGCTGGCATGGCCAATGTGTTTCCTATCGGAGCCTTAACCCAAGGTTTGGAAGGGGAACAACTCAGTAACATGGTGGCGTTAACGGAAGCCGGCTGTGTGGCGGTATCGAATGGTCGTCACGAAATGAAAAGCGCCAAAGTCTTATCGCGAGCGTTGGAATACGCGGCGACGCATGATCTTTTAGTGGTATTTCACCCAGAAGACAAAAGCCTGTCTGATGGTGGTTGTGCCCATGAAGGTTTGTATTCCACTATGCATGGATTAGCGGGCATTCCTGATACGGCAGAAACCGTGGCCCTAATGCGAGATTTATTACTGGTCGAAAAAACGGGCGTACGAGCACATTTTGCCCGTCTGTCTTGTGCGAAATCAGTCGAAATGCTGGCGGATGCGAAAGCCGCAGGACTGGATGTCACGGCTGACGTGGCCTTGCATAACATTCTGTTAAGTGATGATGTGTTAAACCAATTTGATGGACGCTTCCATGTATTGCCACCATTGCGCGGTGAAGGAGATCGTCTAACCCTCATTGAAGGCATCAAACAGGGGGTGATTTCGGCGATATGTTCTGATCACCAGCCACATGAAAAAATGGCGAAAATAGCACCTTTTGCTGCCACCGAACCGGGTATGGCAAACGTAGAGATTCTGTTGCCGTTGGCCATGACATTATTGGACGAAGGGGATTTGGATTTCTCGACCTTGTTGACGTGTTTAACGTCAGGTCCAGCGGCTTGCTTTGGCTTGGAGGCGGGGTCGTTAGCGGTAGGGAGTTTTGCCGACTTTATCTTGTTTGACAGTACTTCAAGATGGCATTGGAGATATGAAAATCGTAAAACTAAAGGCCATAACTCCCCTTACTTTGAAGACGAGTTTATCGGGCAAGTGACGGCGACTTATATCTCAGGTCAGCGAATTTATCAGCGTTCGTAGCGAATTTTCAGGATAAGTTGGGTTTTTACTCAACTTATCTATACAAATTCTTTACTTTTTGTCTTAGGTGGTTAATCTAGCTAAACAAGGATTTGCTACTGGTTGTAATGTTTTATGTCTATTGAATCTTCAAAATCACTGCTGGATGAGCAGCAAGCGTTGCGCTCTCGTGTGTCTCTCTTAGAAAAAGAGCGCGATTTTATTAAGAGCTTGTATAGTGATATGTCTCAGATGATGCAGATCATCTCGAAAGGAGCACCTTTAAGCTCCTTGCTGAATCGATTTCGTGAAAAAATAAAGTCGCAGTTGTCACAGTCTTATTGTTTGTTTTTGGTGTGTGACAAGGAGTGTTTACAATGGCGACTTCAGTATTCCGATTTGGTGAGTGAGAGTCTTTTGAATTCAAAAGGCATGCTGGTGGATCTTCCTCAGGCACTGATCTCATTTGCGGCAGCCCCTTCTTGTCAAAAACGTCATGAATCAGACATTCGCAATGCAACGAACTGGCACCCCTGGCAAGCTTTTCTAAATACACATGATTTCTCTGATGTCTCTATGGTCAGTAACTCTGATGAGCAGGGTGCGATATACATCATGTTGGCTTTTCAAAAGCGTCATCAGCAACTAGAAAGTGATCTGATGGAAACCGCATTGGATGCTTATTGTTCTTGGTTGGATGCCGTCTTTATTCGTGAAAAAGCGAACTATCAGTTATTGGAAGACAACCATCGTAACCCAGTGACCGGCTTGTTGCGTCGTTTTAGTTTTGAAAACAGTTTTGGCATCGTGTTGAAAGACTCACGTCGTCATTTTCAGCGGGCCGCTATGTTTTCCATACAATTGCTTTCTAAAAAGAAAGTAGATGACGATGAGCTAAGAGTATTGGCGGAATTGATTCGTGAAGAAGTACGCGAAAATGATTTGATTGCGCACTATGATGAACGTGAGTTAGTGATGGGGATTCGTATTCAGAATTTATCCGATGCGGAAGTGGTTGCGAGCAAACTTTTAGAATCCATGCAGCAGGAAAAGTATGCCAGTAATAGTCTGATTGAATCAGGTGTTTCTATTGGCATTGCTTTTTACCCTGAGCATTCTAGTTTAGACGCTCTGTATCAGGCGGCACACTTTGCCGCTAATTCCTTGAAAAATATGTCTGGCTACCAGATTGAATTTCATGGTGCTTTGTACGATAGCAGCAGCGAATTTTATTCTTTATAAGTGATTTTTCATTAGTGTTATCATGTGTCTCTACTCGGTGAGTGAATAAAGTGTTTTATTCACTCACTTGATTCAGATAGTAAGAGGCAACAGCATGACAATCGACACAAACCTCTCTCATGCCGATCAGGTAACCCAAAACCTTTCTCAGGTGAGGCAGCAAGTTGAGCAGTTGGCAATAGACGCAGGCCGCGATCAAGCCAGTGTGCGGATATTGGCTGTAAGTAAAACCAAACCGCTCACGGATATTCAAGCTGCCTATCAATCTGGGCAAAGGGCGTTCGGCGAAAACTATGTTCAAGAAGCTTTTGATAAATATCATGCGTTAGCTGAATTGAAGGGCATAGAGTGGCATTTTATTGGGCCAATTCAATCAAACAAGACTCGTCAAATTGCAGAATCCATGGATTGGGTGCATTCCATTGATCGGGAAAAAATTGCGCGTCGCCTAAGCGAGCAAAGACCTGACAATATGCCAACATTACAGGTCTGTATTCAGGTCAACATCAGTGGTGAAGAGAGTAAGTCGGGTATTTTATTAGAGCAATTGCCTGCGATGGTCGAGTTAGTGCAAAGTTTGCCAAATCTACAGTTACGCGGTTTGATGGCGATTCCGGCACCTCAGCAAAGTTTTGCTACTCAATGTCAGGTATATCAACCTTTACAACAGGCGTTTCTTGAATTATCCAAATCCGATAGCATGATAGACACATTATCTATTGGTATGTCGGCAGATTTACCCGCCGCAATCTCATCAGGAAGCACCATGGTTCGCGTAGGTACGGCGATTTTTGGGGCACGGGATTATGCTCAGTAAAACCTGTTTGTCGACTTTTGATGAGCGTATATAACGATTAAAAACACAATTTTAGGATACAAAATGACACCAAGTATTGCCTTTATCGGCGTTGGAAATATGGCAAGATCCATTTTTAGTGGCTTATTAGCGAGTGGTTACCCAGCAAAAAGCATTATAGGGACGTCACGAACAGCGGAAAAACGAGCACATTATGCGAACGAATACGGCATCACCATGTTGGCCGATAACCAACAAGCCGTTCAACAAGCGGATGTGGTGGTGTTATGTGTAAAGCCTGCTCAGATGCAGTCTGTGATTGAGGCGTTTGCCCCACAGGTTCGTCAAGATCAGTTGTACATTTCCGTGGCCGCTGGGGTGGAAATAGCCGCCTTATCTCATTGGCTTAATAGTCCGGTGGCTGTGGTTCGAAGCATGCCGAACACGCCTTCGCAAATTGGGGCCGGCATGACGGGCTTAATTGCTAATGCGAAAACGACTCAGGAGCAAAAAGACTGGGTAACGGAGTTGTTCGCTAGTATTGGTGACTCAGTCTGGGTGGACGATGAAACTCAGATGCATACGGTGACTGCGTTATCTGGTAGTGCACCTGCTTATTTTTATCGTTTTGTAGAGGCCATGGTGAAAGCGGCTAAACAACAAGGCCTAGATGAAGAGAGCAGTCGTAAATTGGCCAGTCATGCTATGTTAGGGGCTGCGCGTATGGTGGTTGAGATTGATGAGCCTATCGCTCAGTTAAGACAAAATATCACGTCGCCAAATGGCACCACAGAACAAGCGTTATTGTCTTTTGAAGCGTCTAATATTGATCAAGTCGTGGCGGATGCGATGACAGCCTGTATGGATCGTTCAAAGGTTATGGCGAAAGACTTTTCTGCCTAGACAACATTTAACTAAGGAAAATGGCAATGCAATCAAACCCATTTGTGATGCTCATACAAGTCATTGGTAACTTGTATTTATTTATTGTGCTGCTGCGCATGGTGCTGCAGCTTACTCGAGCCGACTTTTATAACCCTATTAGTCAGGGGGTGGTAAAAGCGACCAGTCCATTTATCATTCCGTTGCGTAAAATTATACCGTCGATTGGCCGTCTCGACACAGCGTCTTTGGTGCTGGCGTTAATTGTACAACTGCTAACGTTGTTGCTAATTAACTTTATGCATGGGGTGAACGCTCAGCCAATGCAATACTTTATTGCCACTGTCGTTGGGGTGTTATATCACCTGTTAGACTTGTACTTCTGGGCGATGTTGATTTCGGTGATTCTAAGTTGGGTTGCGCCAGGTGCAAATCACCCAGGGGCAATGTTGGTTGCTCAGATCACAGCACCTTTGTATAGTGCTTGTCAGCGCGTTATTCCGCCGTTGGGAGGATTGGATTTATCACCTATCTTTATCTTCTTAGCCATTTCTTTTTCGAAGCAAGCGTTGGCTTTTTACGGCTTCGGATAGAAGTAAGTGATGCGGGGCATCACGCGGATAAATAGGCGGAGGAATGTGTCGAATTGAGAAGATCGGCATATTCCTATATGATGCGACCCCTAAATGGGAGTGAAGATAGGCGATATTTGATAAAACCGCCTTCGCTCCTGCTCCCTTGTTAATTTTTTGGATGAAAGCTATGAGTACGATTGCGGTTTATCCGGGGACATTTGATCCTATTACAAACGGCCATACGGATTTGGTTGATCGCGCGTCAAAACTATTCTCTAAAGTAATAGTTGCGGTGGCTGCGAGCCCTAAAAAACGTCCGGCCCTGTCCCATGAATTGCGTATTTCATTGGCCAAAAAGGTGCTTGGGCATTTACCAAATGTGGAAGTACTCGGTTTCGATAATCTATTAACTGAGTTTACTCGCTCAGTGAATGGACAGGTTGTTATTCGTGGCTTGCGAGCTGTGTCGGATTTTGAATATGAATTCCAATTGGCGAACATGAACCGTGTTATTGCGCCAGATGTGGAAAGCATTTTCTTGACGCCTTCAGAGAAGCACTCTTATATTTCTTCGACGTTAGTACGAGAAATTGCTTCACTGAATGGGGATTTCGGACAGTTTGTAAACCCTGAAGTGAAACGAGTGCTTCAGGAACATTATCAAACGCTGTAAAGCTGATTTGTTTGATTACGCTGTAGAATCTATGGCGATTTTGGAGAGAACAAATGTCTCTTATTATTACCGATGATTGTATAAACTGTGATGTATGTGAACCTGAATGTCCGAATGAGGCCATTTTTCAGGGGGAAGAAATATACGTCATTGAACCGTCTAAATGCACCGAGTGTGTTGGACACTTTGATGAACCACAGTGTCAACAAGTCTGTCCTGTTGACTGTATTCCATTGGATCCGAATCACAAGGAAACGGAAGAGCAGTTAATGGAAAAATACCTGACATTAACAGGTCAACTTTAACGTCTTAGGTTGAAATTAACATCGATACAAATGGATTTATTTTCCTTGCGGGGGCGCTGCTTCTAGTCAGCATCCTCGCTAGCTCTGTTACTGTCCGCGTTGGTCTACCTTTGCTTCTCGTGTTCCTTGGAATGGGAATGCTAGCAGGTGAAGAAGGAGTAGGCCGACTGGACTTTGACAACCCTAATCTTGCCTTTTTTGTCGGTAACCTTGCTTTAGCCATCATTCTTCTTGATGGTGGCATGCGTACCAAGATCAGTACCTTTCGAGTGGCTTTATGGCCTTCTTTGTCTTTAGCGACCTTAGGTGTGGTTATGACCACGGCTGCGGTAGGCTCCTTCGCGGCTTGGTTACTGAATGTCGACTTGATCTACGGACTTTTACTGGGGGCCATTGTCGGCTCGACCGATGCCGCAGCGGTTTTTAATCTGTTACGCAACAGTGGCGTCAGGTTGAATGAACGTGTTGGTGGAACATTAGAGATCGAATCGGGTGCGAACGACCCGATGGCGATTCTACTGGTGGTGATGTTAACGGGTCTGCTGCAGTCTTCCGAACAAGTCAGTGTGTGGGGCTTTCTTGGGCAGATCGGCTTGCAGTTTGCCATTGGTGGCTTTCTGGGCTGGCTAGGCGGTCGCTGCGCTTTACTGTTGTTACAGCGTATACCTTTAGTTGAAGGTTTATATGCGCTGTTAATTGTTTCGTGTGGTCTGGCGATTTTCTCGGGCGTCAATATGTTGGGCGGCAGTGGATTTTTAGCTGTGTACTTGGTTGGCGTGATATTGGGGAATGGCAAGATCAAACAACATGATTCCATTTCGCAGGCAATGGATGGTTTGGCTTGGTTGGCTCAAGCTGGCATGTTCTTGTTGTTAGGGTTACTGGTCACGCCATCTGATTTATTGGCTTATGGCTGGCAAGCTGTATTGATTGCTCTTTTCCTCATCTTTATTGCACGTCCTGTTGCGATCTTAGTTTGTTTACTGCCATTTGATTTTCGTTGGCCTGAACGTTTTTATATTAGCTGGGTCGGGTTACGTGGTGCTGTGCCAATAGTGTTGGCTTTGTATCCTGTTATTGCAGGGCTGAGTAACTCTAATTTGTTGTTCGAGATTACCTTTACGGTTGTTTTGATTTCTCTGCTACTACAAGGCTCTACAGTGCCACTGATGGCACGCTGGTTGAAAGTTGTGGTGCCGCCAGTACCTGAACCGACAACGCGTTTTTCGTTAACGGAAAGTGATGCGTTTCATCCGTCATTAGAATTGTATGAGTTTCTAGTACAAGCGGATGGCATCCGCATTCCTTCCGCCATCATTAATAATGTGCCAAGCGTGAGCGTTGACACGCCTCAGTTAGTGGCCTTAGTGCGTAATCAACATCCAACGGTGGTGACGGCAGAAACGGAATTAATGACGGGGGATCGAGTCTGGATGTTGCTGCATCCAAATGATGTTAACGATGTGGCCTTGGCTTTTGCTCAAAAAGGGACAGCGTCATTCCTCATGCAGAACTTTTTTGGGGAGTTTTCGGTGCATGGTGATGCGTCTCTGTTAGTGTTGGCGCAAACCTATGGGGTAGATAGCCAAGATATCGATGATCAAGAAACCGCAGCGGACTTATTAAAACGTCAATTGGGTCGACAGGTTGTCGTGGGTGACCGAGTGCGATTCGGCAAGCTGCGCCTTACCATTCGACAAATGGATGGCGCAGACATTACCGTGGTGGGCATCAAGCTGCAAAGCTAGCGCTTATACCGCGCTCATGTTGATATGAGCGATTTAGGCAAATAAGCGTCGAATCTGTTCAGCTTCTGGTAACGCTTGATTGTCATTAACAAGAATGATCAGACCCTTAGCGTCAATCAACTCTTTGGACTGTGGGTGAGTGACAATGTCGCCACCTTGCTTCACATACCCTAGCGCTGTACCTATGTCTTTTTGGATGAGGGTTGTGACCACATGAGCCCAGCTTACCTCAGACAAGCTGACATCTAGGCGAATAGTATGGTCTCCTTGATGTCGAAATAAATCTTCCAATACTTGTTCTGTGCCTGGTGCGATTAGAGATCGTACTAGCATTTCTGGGTAGGCTCGAATCGGACGAATCACCGCATTCGCTCCTGCTGCCTTAAAACGAGGTCGATTGCCATCATTAATGGCTTCAGCCAATATAAACGCTGGCGAACCTATCTGCTTGATTCTATGCAGAGCATCAAAAATTAAACTATCACAATGATTGTTGCGGCTATCAGGCGATAGCACAATGACGTATTTGGCGTTTTGTATGCCAGCAGAAAGCAACATACCATCTTCCAGAGCATCGCCAGTGTGATGAACCACGCCTTGCAATCTAAGGTCGTTCGGCAAACCATCTGGAAAGGCTGTGGTGAGAATTTGAATGGGCGTGTCAGCTAATTCAGGTGTTTGATTAATCTGATTCACCAACAGGTCCAGATAACGCTCTGCGTCATATTTGGGAGTGTTGATGATAAGAATATGATCTTGCATATGGTCCCACCTCATGCGGCCTTTGATGCGCATTTCTTTACGCATTAATCTGAGTTCAACATAGTCACTGGCAATTTGTGCTAGCAGGGTAATGCCCATGCCATAAATTAATACGATGGTGCAAAATTGCCCCCAAAAGCTGACGGCGGATAAATCCCCATAACCGGTAGTGCTGGCTGAGGTCATGGTTAGCCAGAATGCTTGCCACCAGTCCAAATCTTCAAACAACACCATGGCGAGACTATGAAGTGCAATGACGCCCGCTAACAGCAGCAGGCGTTTCTTTAAGTCCGTAGTTTCGTGAAGGTGTACTTCTTTACGAAATTGGCGACGACTATTTTTTCGTTTTAACAGGAGGCTAAGAGAATTCATTGGGCTCCTACTGGTTTAATTCACTGGGCATAGCATAATCGAGTTGTCGCCAAGATTCGTAAACCATGACGGCTACGGTGTTGGAAAGGTTTAGGCTACGCGAATTAGGCTGCATGGGCAGGCGCAAACGCTGTGCTGGTGGTAAGGCTTCAATAAAGTCAGCAGGCAAACCACGGGTTTCAGGGCCAAATACCAAGACATCATTTTCCACAAATTCCGCTTCACTGTGCGTATGACTGCCTTTTGTGGTCAGAGCATACACAGTGCCAGTCTCGTTTTGATCGAGAAACGCTTGAAAGTCAGGGTAGCGTTTTAAGCGTGTGAACTCATGGTAGTCCAAACCCGCACGACGTAGCTTTTTATTTTCTAACTCAAAACCCAAAGGTTCGATCAGATGAAGGTGGTAGCCTGTGTTTGCACAAAGGCGGATAACATTGCCAGTATTAGGTGGAATCTCAGGTTGGTAAAGTACAATGTGTAGCATGAATTTATCTCCTTGATATTCAGAGATAATACCAGACAATCGTCGAAAACTAAGTTTTTATGTTTTTTTCAAAAAAAAGTATTGACCATAAAAAAGGTTTCTCTATAATACGCCCCACTTGCCCAGATAGCTCAGTCGGTAGAGCAGAGGATTGAAAATCCTCGTGTCGGCGGTTCGATTCCGTCTCTGGGCACCATGATTAAGAAAGCCCGCTAGTTTACTAGCGGGCTTTTTTTATGGAATTTTGAGGATGGGTGTTTTTATATCCATCTGATTCTATTGGTTTATTTTCCTTTCTTGTTTTCTTCTCTGTTTTTCCTTTTGGTATTTTTGCCTCTGCTGTCTATTTTTTGTCCTCGGTGACGTTTTGTTTGGCTCGTGATAGGTGAACAAAAGTTTAACTATTTTTATTTTGTTGCATTTGGGCAATGGGGTTTTTGATTTTGGCGTCTGCTAGGTAGTCTGGGTGGAATTGTGCGTAGCGTAGTGTCATGGCGAGGGTTTTGTGACCAAGGATTTTTTGTAGGTCAAGGATGCTGCCTTTGGCGCGCATGAAGTGGACGGAGAAGGAGTGGCGCATGATGTGCGTGGCTTGACCTTTGGGCAGGTCGATATGGGCGTTGTTGCAGGCGGTTTTGAAGGCTTTGGTAATGCTGGCGCCGAACAGTTTGCCGCGGCGAGGGCGGTCTTGTTTGATGAGTTGGTCAAGTTCTTTGCTGATGGGAACGGCACGAGATTCGGAGTTTTTGGTGCGGGCAAATTGGATGACGCCACCTTTGACTTGGCTGTTTCTAAGGGTTTGCGCTTCGTTGATGCGACAGCCGGTTTCTAGGCAGATGCGGCTGACGACGTAAGCGTCACGGCTGGTGCTGTGCTGTAGTTCGTTGAGGAAGCGATTGATTTCACTCAGTTCCAGATAGCGTATTTCAGATTGTTCTAAGGTAAAGAGTTCGACTTCTTTTAGCGGGTTGTCGGTGAGTTCTTTGAGTTTCACCAGTTTGTTAAACATGGCTTTGAGGTAGGCCAGGTCATGGTTGACTGTGTTGAGGCTCAAGCCTTGATCAAGGCGACGCTGACGGAATTCGATAAAGTGACGTGCGCTGATGTGGTGGTATTCGGGGTTGCCCCATTCCTGGCAAAGAAAGCGTAATTTTGAGGTGCGTTTTTGGCCATCTTTGAGTTCTCGGGCAAACAGCATTTCCCAGGTATCGATCAGGCTCGAGAGGGTACGTTTGTCGCGTTTTTTGTGGGGGTTGAAGTCGGCGTCTGCGGCTTTTTTGGCAAACAGGCCGTCGCGGTATATTTTGGCGGCTCTTAGGGTGTCGTGGATTTTTCGGTGCAGTTTGCCATAGCCGCCATCCAGTCGGAGTTCGACCAGATAGCGATTGTCTTCCAGACGCCAGATGTGGTTGTCTGCTTTTTGGTTTTTTTTAGGGTATGCCATGTCGGTTTAAGCTCTCCTTAGCGGCGTTGGTAATGTCTTCCAAGACTTTTTGAGCGATGCCAAAGTCGGCCGGTTGGTGACTTTGATAGTGATCAAGCTGTTGTTTTACTTCTTCGTCCGTTACTTCTTGGTATTTGTTGAAATCCGGATTGTTTTTTTTCAGTTGTTGTTTGATGTCTTGCAGTATGTCTGGGCTAATTTGGCCAATACTGGGGTAGCTGTTGCCTTGGAAAAACCACATCAGATAGCGAGCGAAGCGAGGCTGTTGAAATATTTTGTGCAGTTGCGCGAATGAAACTGTGCCGTTTTGTTCGACATTTCGGCAAGTGCCAACGGGTATATCCACTAGGTTAGCAAATTCATCTTGGGTCAGTCCTTCGGTTTTTCTCATCCATTTCAGTCGTTCTTTGACGAGGTCGTTTGAGCTCATAAACTCACCACTTTTGGTTAATTTTATAAAAATACTTGTTTTAGGGTATTTCTATGGGTTAGGGTTTTAAAAATATCTAGATTTGGTTAGATATTATATCACTATCCTAAACTGGTCAATTAATCGCAAGGAGATGACGATGACTGATAAACTTTTGGTGAATGAATCCAAGGCCACGGTAACCCTTCCTATTGAGGCGTATAACGCCATGGTGCAAAGCCGTGAGGTGTCGATTCCTCTGGTGACTTTGGAAAAGTTCAGTGATTTAACCGGGTTAACCAATCGTGGGCGTGAAGGTTCTAAACATCAATATGGGGTGGTGGAGGGGTTACGCCGCAATGGGTATTTGCCGACCATTAAGTTGGGCCGTCATGTGATGGTGAATTTGTTTGCATTGCAAGAAGAGCTTTCTGAAAAAGATCGAATTTAAGAAGGCTTGGTTATGTCTGAACAACAGTTGATTGATGATATTCATGGGCGTTTGGCGTCTGAATTGGGTTTTAAGGTGTCTGGGCAGCATGTGCGAGGACGTTGCCCAAGTTGTGGTGAGAAGGAGGCGTGGACCAGTGTGGCGGCGCCTTGGGTGATTTTCTGTGGACGTGCCAATAGGTGTGGTGAAAGGCACACGGCAAGAGCCTTGTTTGCGGATTTGTTTGAGCAATTTTCTGAGCGTTTTCCAACGACGCCGGAGGACCCCAATGCCACTGCCAGGGCGTATTTAACGCAAGAGCGTCGCTTTGATTTGGCGGTGATTAAGGAGGCTTGGCAACAGGGTTATTTGCCCTTAAAAGATGGCTCTTTGACGCCGACTGTGCGGTTTCCCTTGTGGGGAAATGCATATTGGGAGCGGGTGATTGATCGAGCGGCGATGCCTTTGCTGCCTGCCAGTTGTCAGGGAAAAACGCATTTTAGTGCCGGCACGCGTTATCGGGGTAAAGGCTGGGCGGTGCCGGGGCAGGTGCTGGAAAAGCGTGATCAGGTGTTGATTGTGGAGGGGATTTTTCATGCGATTGCTTTGGCCATGGTCGGGGTGAAGGCGATTGCGGCGTTTTCTTGCCAAAACTTCCCGAGTGAATGGGTTGAGAAATATGCTGATTTGAATCTCACTTGGGTGCTGGCGTATGACCATGATGAGGCGGGCATTAAGGCGATTAAAAAGTGGCGCCAAGTGTTGCAAGAGCAGGGGCAGAAAACCAAGGTGATGCTCACGCCCAGTCAGCATTTGGATTGGGATGATTGTTTGCGCAATCAGGCGTTTGAGCAGGAAAAATTTTGGTTAGATTGTGAATACCGTGGGCATTTGGCGGTAGCGGAAACAGCCATGGATTATGCTTTTCATCGTTATCGCAGAGGTCGCCAGAATTATATGCTGTTTGCGTTTGAGCAGGCCTATTGGGTGTGTTACGCCGATGAAGTGCAAAAAGCGTTGGGTGAAACGGACATCCACAGTGCCAGTGGTCAGAGGGTGTTTGTACAGGCGGCGACGGTGAAAAAGGTGTCCAATTGTTTGCCCCAGTTTTTGTATCAAGAAAGAGACGATGTGATGGGCGACAAGTGGTATGTCTTTAAGGTGTCGTATCAGAATAATCACGCGGATGAGTTGATTAGTTTGGAAGGCTCTAATTTGGAGAGTCCGTCGGCTTTTAATAAGAGTTTGTTGAATAAGGCTGCCGGTGGGGTGTTTAACGGCAGTAAGGCGGAGATGGATATTCTGTTGGACCGTTGGTTTAAGCAGATCAAAACCATCCATTCTATGCCTTATGTGGGTTATAACGCGGAGTTTTCTGTGTATGTGTATCAGTCCTTTGCGATTCATAAAGGACGGGAAATTCCTCTTAACGCGGAAGGCTATTTTGATCTCGGTTCGTTGGGGGTGAAAACTTCGATGAAGTCGCCTGCGATTGTGCATGGTGAACCTTTTACCGGTGAGTGGTTTGAGGATTTGTATGCGGCGTTTGGGGCAAATGGTCTGGTGGTGCTGGGGTTTTGGACGGCGACCTTGTTTGTGCAGCAGATTCGTAAGCAGCATAAGTCGTTTCCTTTTCTGGAAATGACGGGGGAACCTGGCGCGGGTAAGTCTACTTTGATTGAAAGTCTATGGCATTTGTTGGGGCGGGATTATGAAGGCTTTGATCCTCAAAAAGCCACTAAGGCTGGGATTCGACGGGCGTTTAATCAGGTCTCGAACTTGCCTGTGGTGTTGATTGAAGGGGATCACATGGCACAGGTCGATCACAAGCAACGAGGTTTCACCTTTGACTCTATTAAGCCCTTGTATGACGGTCGCGGTACCGGCACTTTGGGGATCGCGAAGCGAGGCAATGATACGGATGAACCCATGTTTAACGGGGCCTTGGTGATCGCGCAGAATGCGTCTGTTACTGGGGAAGAAGCCTTGATGGAGCGTATTGTACATATTTTTTTCCGCACAGCTCCGTTGTCGACTCGAGCTCAGGCCATGCGTTTGCGTAATGCACCGTTAAAAGAAATGGCGGGGTATTTGCCTCATGTCTTGAAGCAAGAGCAGGCGTATTTGGCTGCGTTTTTTCGTTATACCGAGCAGTATGATGCGGCGTTTCGTGCTGAAGACGGTGTGGAGCAGATTAAGCAACGTCTGATCTTTAATCATGCTCAGGTCATGGCCGCCGTGGCGGCGCTTGGGTTGTTTTTTCCTCAGTTGGAGGACGGAGTGGGACAAGTATATCAATTGCTCTTGTCACGCTTGCGTCAGCGTCATCAAAGGTTGGCGGGAGACAGTCCGTTATTGGAGCAGTTTTGGGAGATCTTTCATTACATTGATGAAGGCGTGGCCACGGCCGACAGTCGTTTTATGACCAGTGAGGCCACGCGATTGAATCATCACCGTCAGCCTGAGCAATATGTCGCCATTAATTTGAACGATTTTTATGAGCAATGTCGTAAGCACAATCAGCCTTTATTGGAATTGCAGGAGTTAAAGCGTCAATTGCCCAGCTCACGGACGTATAAGTTTATCGAGCGTAAAAAGTACCGTTCAGCCTTAACGGAAAAGGTATCAAATTGTTGGTTATTTGCTCGGCAAGTTGGAGCAGAGGTGTGACTGTATGGAGGATTTAGATGATATCTTCGGAATAGAGTAACCTGAGTAACAAGATTATAACTTATTAATTTTTATGGTTTTTTAAAGAAAATCTTAAGTGATTTATGAGTAACAGAGTTACTTTATAAACTATGAAAAAGTTACTCCTTGTTACCCGAAAGTTACCTTTTAAATGGCGATTGTTTCATCTTAATGTATTGATATTAAAGTGTTTTTTGTTCTGTAACCGCTGTTACTCAGAGCTGAGATAGGTAGGAAAAAGAGAAGGTATGTAATACTTTATTTAGAAAACTAAAGATATGGTTAAGTCTAATAGAGGTTAAAAACACTTAATTTTCATTATGTTATAAACACTAAAAAAACTTTTTTAGCTTGAGTTGAAAGAAAATGCCATTTTTATGTATTGTAAGTTTATGTAAATGAACTGATAATTTGGGCATACAAAAACAAAGGATATTGTTATGGATAGAATCGATTTTGAGGATCAAATTGCAACAGCGGACGATCAGTTGGCTTTTTTAACCAAAGCCTTTAGTTATGGCATCGAGGTGAGTGAAAATGAAAGCCGTGGTGTGAGTCTCTTTTTAACGTCGGTGCGTGAGGCCTTGCCAAAGCGACAATCTGCCGATGTGCTTCAGATGGCTCGAGGCAAGTCATAGCCTAAACTCACAGTGATCTGGCTATCTTGTCTTACTGGGAATAGATCAGTTGGTAATATGATGTTGCTAACTGTTCTTTCATAATAGGATTTGGGCTATCGTAGAATTTGCCATTTAGGCG
Source organism: Marinomonas aquiplantarum (assembly GCF_003314975.1). GTDB lineage: Bacteria > Pseudomonadota > Gammaproteobacteria > Pseudomonadales > Marinomonadaceae > Marinomonas > Marinomonas aquiplantarum. The sequence continues at coordinate 203,638 of NZ_QNRF01000001.1, read as the reverse complement.
AGTTATCACTATGAATAAGTCTGTTTTTGATTCCCTTGTTGCTTCTAGTCAATCTGACTCGGCGGTTCAGCAACTACATATAAGCGATCCCCATGAGCATTTGGCAGCGGTTGCTGCAGCCCATGATATGTTGAGCTTTTTGCGCTCTAGCACCCATGAATTGTCCTTTCAAAGAGAAGAGCGTTCGGCTTCTTTTTATCGTGGTTTGAGTTTGTGTATTGAAGTTGTGCAGAACCAATTGGGTCAGGGCTTAGTGAAATCAGAGGAGAAACAAGACTGAGCATTTTGCAATATGTATATCCAATGTATATACTTATCTTACGTGGTTAACATTGAGGTGAAGGTATGAACATTGATGCTGAAGTAAAAAAATGGGGCAACAGCCTGGCATTGCGCATCAATGCGGTCACGGCTGAAGCACTGAACCTACATCAAGGCAGTAAAGTGACCTATGAAATTTTGCCAGATGGTTTGTTGATTAAGCCAGTGGTCGATAAGAGTGGCAACGCTTGGCCATATTCTGAGTCAGAGCTATTAGCGGGTATCGATAAAAATACTGCCCACACGGATGAATTGGCTGCCCTTGATGACAATGAGTGGCTTGATTAGCCTGATGACGGAATAAAAGGAAATTAGTGATGCAGAGCCCTTATGTGCCGGACCGAAAGGACATTATTTGGTTGGATTTCGATCCAAAAAAAGGGAGAGAAATCGGTAAATTGCGCCCCGCTCTGGTGTTGTCGTCGCAGGCTTTGAATCAGCAAACGGGCATGATTATCTGCTTGCCGATCAGTACCAGTATTCGTGGTGGTATGTTGGAAGTTCCACTTGGTGATGCGTTGAACAAACCCTCTGTGGTGGTTTCAAATGGTGTGCAAACACTGGATTGGAAACAACGCAAAGCCCAGTTTATTACTAAGGCAAAGGACCATGTCTATAAGGAAGCGGTATTAAAATTGGCTACTTTGATGGGAGTGGATCAGCTTTTAAGCTAATCCTATTGACTAAAAAAACCGCTGTTTGAGAGGCCTTCATGCTGCTTCAAACAGCGGTTTTTTTTACAGTTTAATCTTAATTAAACTGATATTCGTTTTTTCAGCAAAGGTAGGAATATTTCACCCTCTATGGGTCTATAAAGTAATGAATAGGATGGTTACTCTGATTTATCTTTACTTTAAATGGAACTGATAATGCCTACCTATGAAATAACTATGACCAACGGTGGTAATTTTGATTGTAGTGATCGAGATTACTTAATTGATGCAGCAGAAGAGAGCGACATTGAACTAAAGAGTTCATGTCGAGCGGGTGCGTGTTCTTCGTGTTTGTGTTTTACACGTAATCAAGGCATGTACGACGATTCAGATCAAAGTTTTTTAACCAGTGAGTGGCGTGAAGTTGGCTTTTTTCTGAGTTGTGTGACACGTCCTAAAGGAAATATGAGCTTTGTTGAGTGTGATGAAGATTTATTTGATATGCTAGAGCCGCCAAGTGTTTTTAATAATGACACCAGTGATGGTAATGCCTTATGGCATTATTTCTTTGGCAATGGTGTGCCAATGAACCTAGGTTATAATATAAAAATGGCTTTGCAGTTTAGTGATCGTCAGCTGCTTGCTGAAGAAAGGATTATGTCCGGAGTAACGGATTTGTCTGGTAATTATTCTGTTGATCTTACGTTTACTGCATTTGGTTTTAGTGTGGGACAAACGGGTGTTCATTATAGGACAGAATGTCATGATGGGCTTTGTAGAACGACATTTACTGGATTTGTAAGAGCGAGAGGATCCCAAATATTAGGGCCTGATTTTTACGATCAGCCTTTATCCTATTTAGGAATAACCTCTGAACTTGGCGGTACACCTTATCCTTATATGCCACATGTATGGACGATAGAATTTCCTGACCCTGGGTATTGATAAATGATTTATCAGCTAATAAATGATATGTATAAGCACAGTTTCATTGCATCATTGACTGTCTGTTTGGTATTTTGCTTTTATTATTTCAAAGTTGTGAGGTTTCCTCGCAAAACAATATGCTTGGTATTTTGCTTTTTTATTTCCTTTTTCCTCTTTTATCTCCCTATTTTTGGTATTGAAAAGTATTTTGAATGGAAACTCGATACATTTGACTTAAATGGCGATGGCATCTTTTCAGACAGTGAATCGACAGATGAACAGTATTTTTACCAGCGTGTTTATCTTGATGAATTGGGAAGAACGACAGATAGGATCAGTTACTTTATTTCTTCTGTTGTCGTTTCGTTGTTTGCTCTTGCAGTATGTCTCTTACTGAAAAAAGGGCTTGCTTGGATAAAAAAGACGGTTTTAAGAAGCTAGTTAACTTGGCCACTTTGATGGGAGTGGATCAGCTTTTAAGCTAATCCTATTGACTAAAAAAACCGCTGTTTGAGTGGCCTTCATGCTGCTTCAAACAGCGGTTTTTTTTGTTTTTTATTTTGCTAACGCGGCTTTCAAATCGTCGGAAGCAAGTTGGTTAATAAAGCCGGATAGGTTCTCATCATTCACTAAAAGCTGAGCGCTAACCGCTTTAGAAAGCTGTTTGTAGTCACTGTACATTGTGTTTAGAGCGCTAATTTCTTGGGTAATGAGTGAAGTGATTTGATTGGCATAATGCAGTAATTCATCGAGTGCTTGTTGTAGCAGCAAATCAAATTCTGTCAATGTGAGCAAGGTCACCTCTACGACATCCAAATTTTCCACCACAGACGTCACTTCTTCAATGAATATTGTGCACTCAGACAAGGTTGGTTGGGCGTCGCCCAAGGTGCTACCAGAAATCTTATGCAAGGTCGTTGGTAGGTCTTGATAGGTGCTTAATGAGCGGATTGCTGAGGCCACACTGAATTCTTCAAACAGCTTATCGAGTCGGTCTAATACATGGCTTTGTAGCGCTTCTAATGCCTGCATCATACTGTCGATACAAGTGGTGCCAGTGTTCAGTAGTTTCACGCTCAATGCCTGCTGCGCGGCTTCTAATTCGGTCAACACTTGGGTTTCATCGAGAATCTCTGGAGCGAGGGATGTGCCTGCATTAACAAATAATTGATCCAAATCGCTAAGCTGGTTTTGCAGTGTTGGTACCTGCTCTAATGCAGGACTCTTAAGGCCGCTTCCTGCGGCAAAAATGGCAAATAATGCTTCATTTGCTGAACTCATAAGGGTTCTCCTAAAGGTAAGGTTTGTTGCTGTTCTTGTTTCAGCAATTGTTTGGCCATGTCTAACACATGACGGCGTGGGGGTTGAACATAATGACTGTGTGACACCCTAACCACGGAAGTGGCAAGGCAATCCGGGTTGCGACATTGGCAATACAAGTCCTTGGCAAAAATGCCGTCTATGTCTCTGGTGATTTCATTGCTGTACAGAATAACGGTAGGGGTATTGCAGTTTGGGCAGTGAACACGAAATGCCATGGTGCGATCCTGTGAATAAGTTGGCAAATATACATATTTTACTAACAATTAAGCATATTTGCTCAATTTAGAGACTTTAGCAAAGTCTCATTTGCTTGTCACACCTTGCTCAATGTTTGTCCCATAAGTCGGTGTTTCAGGCCAAGGGCATGCCGAAAAATACCGATTTCATCGCGATCTAAAAGAATCAAATTCTCCCTTCTTGTGCTGGTTTCCTCTGCTGCCTATTGTCAAATCATCGATCTGAATGGCCTCGCCATCAGCGCCAAAATGAATTGTTAAGAGCGACACCAAGATGGAAAAAATGACACAGCTAGCGAATTACTTAGCGTCTCAAAACTTGTTCTCTTCACGACAGCTCAGCAGTTGGGTGGAAGAAGTGAACCTAAAAGTGGGAGCGAAAGACGAAGGTGAGCGCGTACTGCTGCACCGTTCGCACTATCGCGCCGTGCTCTTGGTGGAAAACTACAACTACTCAGCAAATTCAATTGACACCTTTACTGCGCATGTGGCGATTTGGTTGGCAGAAAATGACGAACGCACAGACTTGAACAACCCTCATCCGAGTATTGCCGTGGATGTGTTGAGCAGTCGCTATGCGGATTTAGAGCTGTCTCTGGAATTTGAAGAAGCGGTATACATCAGTCGGGCTACCCGTGGCGGTTTGACTTATAACGGCCAATCTTGGCGCTTAGAAAAAGCGGATCATTTAGAGGCCGAGTCGGCTTCGGTTGACGTCAATTTGGCGCTTGAGAATGATGAGTGAAGCGCTGTCAGCCTACTGGGGAGCACAAAGTGCTCGCACTATTGATCTTCACATGATGGGACTGACGCCAGCTCGACACCGCCGCGCCATGATGCAATTGAGCCGCGAAGTCGCCAAATGGGCGGCAAAAGGCTCGTTTTCATACCGCCAAACGAACAGCAGAAATTGGCATCACAATCGCGCCCAACGATTACGACAACGCAAAATCCGAGCTGGCTATTTGCCCTATCGAGATGAGGCTTGGAAAAACAATCGACAAGCCATTTTCGCCAACCTGGGCAACAACGAGTTGGGTGAATTAGCAACAGATAACTGGGTGAGTGGCGATGGTGATTGTTATTTACAGGACGATATTCAGGAATATTGGAAGCGCCATCAACGGCAATGGCTATGGCAGAGAACCGGCTGGTTGAGCAACTCTCAAGCTTCCTGGTTGGAAAATTTTTATGTGCTATCCAATGACATGGTCAGTTCCTCGACAACCAACAATGAACAGCGCTTAGTCGGGTTGCAAGCGTCCATAGCGCAACAAAAACAATGGGCAATGCGTCCCAGCAAACGCATTCAAGCTCGGGTTATGCAGCAGTTAGAGCTACGCCGTGACCCAACAACAAAAGACAAACGACCTGTTAGTCAAACATGGATCAGGCAACACATCAGTCAATTACATGGCTTGAGCCTCTTGCTGGCACTGAATGACAGGGATAACGAAGCGCAAAGCGTGCTAACCAATCGGTTACAGCGAGAGCGCTTTACCAGTGATCCGCAATGGGTGCGGGCAATAGCGGCAGCAGTAGTTGCCATTAATTAACAAACTAAGGCAGGTAAAACATGGCATTAGGTACAGTAAGCGTCAGCAGCCTTGATACTGGAAGTGGTGATTTTTCGACGCCTGAGCGTCAGTTTCTCTTCATCGGGTATGCAGGCAAAAACTCAGGCAGCACTTTGTATATCGACCAATCTTCGGATTTGGACGAGGTATTAGGTGTTAACAACAGCAAAATGAAAACGGCGATTGCCGCCGCGCGCAGTAATGCGGGAAGCAACTGGACATGCGTGGCGATGCCGCGTGGTGCCGCGGGTGAATGGCAAACCGCGTTTGAAGAAGCCATGAACAACAATGTGTTGTGTGAAGCCGTGGTGATCACTGACGCCGTGGTCGAGCAAGCGGAATTGGACGCCATGACAGCCGCGGCCAAAGACGTGGAAAACGAATACGGTCGTGCGGTGTTCTTCATGGCAGCGTCTGAAGTGATGGACGGTTCCGCCACTTGGGCAACTTTCATCTCCGAATTCGATTCCCTACAAGACGGCGTGGCAGCTGAAAATGTCATGCTGGTGCCAGAAGTCTTCGCAGGCTGGTTAGGCACACTGTGTGGTCGTTTGTGTAATGAAGACGTATCCATCGCGGATACGCCAATGCGTGTCAAAACTGGCGCTTTGGTTGGTATTTCATCGTTACCTTCTGATCAAGATGACGTGCAATTCAACATGAGCCACGCCAAAGCGTTAAACGATGCGCGCGGCACAGTACCACAAGTGTACCCAGATTATGACGGTATCTACTGTTCAGATGGTATGACCTTGGCAGCCGAAGGCAGTGATTATGCGGTGATTGAAAACCTACGTGTGGTTAATCGTGTGAAGCGCGAAGTGCGTTTATTGGCGATCAAACAAGTGGGTAACCGTGAAATGAACAGCACGCCGGCATCGATTGCGGCCAACCAAACCTACTTCATGCGCCCCATGATCGACATGAGCAAAAGCGTGGTATCTAACGGCATTTACATGCCAGGTGATGTGAAACGTCCTGAAGAAGGCGATGTGACCATTTCCTGGTCATCTCGCACCAGCGTGACGATTGCGCTTTTGGTACGTCCTTACAACAGTCCAAAGGCAATTCAAGCCTACATCGGACTTAACTTGAGCAGCGAGGTATAGCATGCAGCACATTACAGGTCCTGACGTTGATGTCATGTTTGGCACAACGCTTATCAACGTAAAGCAATTTACGGTCAACATTGAAGACGGTTCTAAGCCAGCTTCGACTCGCGGCGTGACACACGGTTGGGTGCGCGGCGCGGTAACCGCCAACGGTGAACTGACGTTGGACACAGAAAACTTCAACCTGATTTTGGAAGCGGCGCGCGCTGCGGGTTCTTTCCAAGCCTTAGAAACCACCGACATTGTCGGCATGGGTAGCACGGCGGATCAGGAATTCAAAGTGGCCGTTTACGGCTGCAAATTGCGCATTAACAAGGTATTGGAAGCTGGCGGTGAAGGCGGTGAAAAACTGGAACACACGATTCCATTTGACGTAACGGATTCCCGTTTCGTGGAAATCAATGGTGTGCCATACCTTGATCAAGATCACGTCGAGAAACTCGGCGTATAAGCCAAATGAGTAGGAGTCACCATGGACCACTTTAATGCGGCACTGGCGGATGTACTAAAACACGAAGGCGGCTATGTCGATCACAAAGCGGACCTTGGTGGCGCCACTCACTTTGGCATTTCGTTGCGCTTTATCAAGCAGTTACCCGCGTTTGCCGGGGACATTAATGGCGATGGTCACATCAATGTGCTGGATATCCAGCAGCTGAGCAAAGCTGATGCGGCGCAGATTTATCGTCAATATTTTTGGTTGCATTACCGCTTGGAGCAAGTGCAGAGCGAAAAAATTGCCATCAAATTACTGAATTTATTCGTCAATATGCGTGGTAAAACCGCCACGTTAATTGTGCAGCGGGCGGTGAACGACTTGTTGACCGAATCTCATCTGGTGGAAGACGGGATCTTAGGCAGTCAGAGCCTAGCTAAGCTCAATCAGCAAACGGAAGATGCCTTATATGCGTGCTTGCAATACCAAGCTTGGCAGGTTTATCGGGCGATTGTGGAACATAACCCCAGCCAAAGCGTGTTTCTTAATGGTTGGCAGAGAAGGGCCTTTTCATGAACAGCATCATTCTCGGTATTTTGAGCAATCTTGGCGCGAGTTTATTGACCAAGACCTTTGGTATTTGGCTCGCCAAATTGGCGGCAAAAGCCACCAATACCATGGTGGATGACAACCTAGTATTGCTGCTCGAAGGTGGTCTGGAAAACGACGCGCAAAAAATAGAACAAGCGGCCAAAGACATTCTCAACGAAGTGTCTGGGCAATTTACCAAACAACAATAGGAGAGGGCATGGAATTGTCGCAAGCAACCATGACGGTCGTCATGTTTTTGTTGTCCTCGGTGACGGCTGGGTTGGCTACCTTTTTGACCTTCCTCTTTAAACGTACCGCGGCGAATGAGCGCGCCTTGATGCAGCACAAATTGGATGCGGCAGAAAAATACGCTCACAAGAATGAAATCAATGACCTTGGATTGCGTTTAGAAAGCAAGATCGAAGAGTTATTCAAAAAAGTCTACGAATCAAAACACTGAATATACAGCTTCCTTAAGGAGATAAGACATGGCGCAAGTGATCGCATTGGGTGTGGGTACTGAAGCATTTGAATTCAAAGTCACCAATGGTGAATACAACAAGTTTGTTGACCGTATGGCCAGCGGTAAGAGTGTACAAAGCGCGTTCAACCTGCTAACGGCAACCGTCGACATCAAGCAGCGTGCGACCTTAAAAGACCTCCTGGTGGACGAAGAAAATCAACCACAAGCCAAGTTGGTAATGGACCTAGTAGGAGAGCTAACAGAAGCCTTCACCAGTGATTTACCTGAAGTGGTAAAGCTGCAAACGAGCAACTCGAATTCTGCCGACGCAATGGCTACGAGCAACTCGTAACACTCCGCCAACGCTGGTTGCCCTTCGCGGACGACCAGCCAGAACACCTCGGCCGCGCCCTTTGGTTAGAAGAGCGCGAGCTGGAACGAACCAGTGCCGCGATTGCGCGTGGCATCGCCAAAGCCTTGACGGGTAAATAATATGAACTCACTGGAAGAACTACAGCAAACCTTGGCGCTGTTGCAGCGCATTCAAGGCGTGACCAGCGCGTTACAGAAGCGCGTCCAAACGGTGTCTTCACTTGCCCGTGGGGCATTGGATTCCGTACAAATTCAAAGTCAGTCATTGTCTGTATTAATGGACGAGTTGCTGGCCAAATTAAAGAGCGAGGTGCAAGTTACCTGGCAGATCTTGGTTCAGCCCACATGGCAGCCTTTGCCAAAGATGGCGGTAAACCCACAAGTTGACGTGACGCCGTCACTAAAAATGTCGTCCAGTATTAGTCTGACGCCTAAGGTTCAGGTAACGCCTCAGTTGAGCATTACCAAGTCGTTTACCTTGACGCCAGAGCTAAAAGTGGCGCCAAAAGTCACCGACATTACGCCTCAGTTAAATGTGACGCCAAAGGTGAATATCAAGCCAGAGCTTAATATTGTTCCAACGCTGAATATTACGCCGACATTAAACATTACACCGACGCTGAATATAAAACCGACTTTGAATATCGAACCTCAAATCGAGGTGAACGCCAATATTTCCGGCATCAATAAGTTACTCAATGGCCTGAAAAAAGCCTTTAACGGATTGTTTGCTGTATTACGCGCCAGTGTGGTGAGCTTTTTTGGCCTGTTACGTGTCGCTGTGATGTCGACCTTACCGGCCTTGTTTGCCTTCAGTACGGCCTTGCTGGTCAACCCGATAACCTGGGTGGTCGTGGGCATAATGGCCTTAGGTGCGGCGATTGTCGGTTTGATTGTCTATTGGGATCAAGTCACCGCGGCCGTTGGACGCTTTTTTGATGGTCTGATGAGTTTCGCCAGCGCCAACATCTTTGAGCCCATCCGCACTTGGTGGGCGGAGTTCAGCGAATGGTTGTCAGGTCTCAATCCTTTCTCAGCCATTGCGTCTGCGTGGCAATGGATCAAAGCGCTCTTTGCGGAAAACAGCTTCTTACAAAGCGCGTTTTTCCCGCTTTATGCCGTCATCCAAGTGGTCGATGGCCTGTTGTCCGTGTTCGATAAGATTCCTCAATGGTGGCAAGACTTTAAGGCCTGGTTGATGTCGCTTAATCCGTTTGAGTCCATCAGCAAAGGCATCAAAAAGTTTGCCGGTATTTTTGGCTTCTCATTTGGTGACGAGGATGAGTCGAAAGAAGCCATCGAGAAATCGGTAATCGAACAGCAAGCCATGAATCAGCAAGTGGCTTTGCCGGGCAACGACACCTTAACGGCGTCCAGTCAGGACAATGTGATGCAGAGCATCAGCCAGCAATTCGGTGGTCAGCAGAAGTCCACCCAAGTCGACAAGATTGAAGTGCACAACCACAGCAATGGCGTGCGCGGTGAAGACCTAATGTATGAAATTGAGATGGTGGCAGGCTAATGGCAAGTATCGATCTATTAATCCAAAACGATGACCTGGTGTTGTCTGGCTTAGGGGAACCGGAATTGGTGTCTTTGTCAGACTGCGTTGCGCAGGACTTACGCCACATGATGCGTGAAAAAGGGTACGCCATCTTGATGGTGGGCGAGCGTAACCGGGTGTCTTTGACGGCGGCTGCCAAGGTCATTGAATTAGAAATTGAAAACGATTCCCGTATTTATCCTGGCACCGCCAGTGTGGAATTAAACGACGACGTGTTGACCTGTGTCGCACAAACCATTGACGGTGAATACATAGAGGTTTCCCTATGAGTGATTTTAAACAAGTACTGATTGACGCCGGTGTGCCAACGACGGAAGACGAGTTGACCAGCGAATTTACCGATACGGTCACCGAATCCGGCTCAACCATTTATAACAACTCCATTTACAGCCCGTTTTGGCGCGTGATCAGCAGCATTGCAACCAAACCGGTGAATTGGTTGGTGGACGCCTTGGCGAACTATGTGATGCCACAATTCTTCTTATCCACGGTCAGCGAGGCTTTTATTGAGTTATGGGGCGATCGCTACAACTGCACGCGTAAAGAGGCTCAGTTTCTCAAGGGTCGTGTGGTCTTCAGTCGTGCCGATCTAGAGGGTGAAATCGTCATCCCAGCCGGCACTGAGGTGTACACAGATTTAATCAACAACACGATTTATCGTGTGATAACAGACGCAGAAGCCGTGATTGAAGAAGACCAATCCGGTGTCATTGCCGCGGTGACGTCAGAGCAAGCGGCGACAGCGTACAACTTGGAAAAAGGCTATTTTGCCCATTGTGATCTGACCGGTGTGACGGTAACGAACCCGGAAAACTGGATCGATCAAGTGGGCGCCGATCTGGAAGACTTGGAATCCTATCGTCTGCGCATTCGTAACTCGTTTAACACCCTGAGCCATTACCACACAGACGGTGTATACAAGTATTTGATTTCCTCTTGGGCGGGGGTAAAAACCGACCAAATCTGGCTGGAGCACAATGCCCCACGTGGCCCAGGAACGGCCAATGCCTTTATCTTATTTGACCTAAATGCACCGGCCGAAAGTTACTTGGAAACCATTAATCGTCAGTTATCAGAAGAGGGTTATCACGGTCACGGTGACGACATTGTGGCGTACGCCATGCCGGAAACCAAACACGATGTCACCGCGACTCTCTACTTCTCTGACACCTTGTTAGATGTGGAAAAAGAAACCATAAAGAAAGGCGTTTACAACGCCATTTATGCGGCTTTTCGTGGTAATTCCGCTTACGACATGACCAAGACACAGCCTTATTCGCGCTTCTCTTTTACTCAGTTGGCGGGGGAAATTTTCGACTTATTTGATGGCTTGGAAGACGTGGAGTTTAACCTCAACAGCATTGTCTCTGAATTGTCGATTCCCACCCTGAACAGCATCAGCATTGTGGAGGGTTAAGCATGGCTCCTAGGTATCAACTGCCAGTATGGATTCGTCGAGGCGATCAAGCGCAGAAGCTGCAAAACGCTTTTGCCGCTTGGTGGAATAAAGTCGAAGGCTGGGTAAAAACACCCTTAGCGCAAATGGATCCAGAAACCTGCAGCCATTTATTGCTCAAGTACTACGCCTATCAAGCGGACATTGATCGCTTTACGGATGAGCCGGACGACATGTTTCGTCGTCGCGTCATGTACGCCGAAAAAAACGCCATGGAAGCGGGCTCAACCACAGGCTTGGTGGAAGTGTTTGATCGTCTCGGTATTGGTGAAATGGAAGTGGTCGAGCGAGAAGACGAAGTGAACTGGGATGCCATTGCCTTGTTGCTCACCGACTCGCAAATCGCCAGTAACACAGATCTGCTCAATTACATTATTCAAACCTATGGGCGCACCTGTCGTCGTTACCAATTGACCGTGGTGAATGACATCGATATCGACATTCACCTAGGGGAATTTGGTTGCCAGTGGGCACTTGATGTGGCCAGCGCATAAGCAGCAAAAGGAAGCATTTCAATGTCATTTTTAACCCGCACCGGCGAAGCGCAAATCGCCAATAAACAGGCCAGTGGCGGCCGTGTCAATATTACACATTTTGTCTTTGCTTATTTGCCGGAATTGGGCGAAGAGCCAGCAGACAGGGTGGAATCACTTCCCGCGGTCGAACACATAGTGGATACCCAGCCGTATTTAAAAGTCGCCTACGTCAATGAAAATCAAGTGGTTTATTCCGTGGTGTTAGACGCCACCGTGGGGGATTACGACTTTAACTGGATCGGTCTGGTGGACGACGAAAACGTACTGATCGCCACGGCCTACATTACCACCATCGGCAAGCGTAAAACCAAAGGCAATAAACGCGGCAACACCATTTCGCGTAATTTCTTGCTGAAGTACACCGGCATTCAAAAAGTGACGGCGGCGACCGTGCCAGCGGAAACCTGGCAACTGGACTTTACTGAGCGCTTTTTAGGGGTGGATGAACGTGAGCGTCAGTCCAATTATGACTTGTATGCTCAGGGCAGCTTCCTCGGTGAGGCTTGGTCTGTGATTGAGGCGGATGGTCAATACCAGGTCTCAGCGGGAACAGGTTACGTGGGCGGGATTCGCGTACAAAACAATGAGCCTAAGAGCGTATCTCCAGAGTCCTTACCCACGAGCGTATGGTTAGAAGCCAGTTTGCAAGGCGACATCGCGGATAGAAAACCAGTGACGTCATTGTTGGTGCAAACGGATGCGCCAGAAGCGGAAACACAAGATGCCAATGGCGTGACTTACTATCGTACCAAATTGGCCGATATTTCAGCCGATGGTGACATCATAGACACACGGTTTATCTACGAAAATGTGGCTCAGCACGAAGCGAAAGAAGACCCGCATCCTCAATACAAAACCTATACCGACAGTAAAACCTCAACGGCCTTAACGACCGCCAAAGGCGATGCAACGCGTAAAAGCAACGCAGCGCTTGCTTCAGCGAAAGAGTATACCGATGAGCAAGTGACTGCCGCTCGGGAGAGCGCCGAGCAACAAGTTAATGCGGCTCAACAATACGCTGATCAGCAAGCCGATGCGGCCTTAGCGCAAGCCAAAGAATTTGTCGGCGACTTTATTGGCAGTATTCACTTTTTTGCCTCTTCATCTGCGCCGGTCGGTTTCATTAAAGCCAATGGCGCGGCCATTTCTCGTACCACGTATGCGGCCTTGTTTAGCAAGATTGGCACCCGTTACGGTGCGGGTAATGGCTCGTCTACTTTTAATGTGCCGGATTTACGCGGTGAGTTTGTCCGTGGTTGGGACGAAGGGCGAGGCGTGGATTCTGGTCGTGGGTTTGGGAGCTGGCAGGCGGATGAATTTAGGTCACATACTCATAATTTCACTAGAGAAAATGCTAGGGGGGGAGGCTCTGCAGGATCTGAAGATGGGAGTAGTTCTTTTTACACCACAAAGACTGCAGCAGCTGGTGGCAATGAAACCCGCCCTCGCAACATAGCACTCGCCGCTTACATCAAATACTAAAGGATGGACTCCATGACAGACCAGACAACAGACAAAGTTGCTTACGCATATGATGCACAAACCGGCGAATACCTTGGGGAAGTCTATGCGGATCCGGATCCCTTAACGCCAGATCATTGGTTATTACCCGCTCACGCCACCTTTGAAGCGCCGATTGGTGTGGACGAAGATCAAGTGGCCGTATGGAAACAAGAGGAACAAGCAGGTGCTTGGCAAAGCTGTGTGGATTTGCGCGGCACCGCCTATTGGGACGAGGAAGGAAATGCTTACGAAATCAGTGAGCTAGGGGGAAATCTACCCGATTGGGCGTTATTAACCGAGCCAGAAGCACCAGTGACCTTAGAAGCCCAAACCGCACTCGCCAATGATGAATGCACAAGGCGCATTGACGCTAAATGGAACCGTATTGGTCAGACGAATGTCTCTCTTGGTTTGTACACTGCCGCAGAGCAATTCGCTTGCAAACAATGGATAGTCGCTCATTTGGTGGCATTAGAAGCCTTATTGGCTCGTGAAGATTTGCTGGACATTGATGTCACGGACGACGCTTATTGGCAGTTAGATTTAGAAGCCTATTCTGATACGGCAGAAACGACTGAAACGGCGGATGACAGCGCAACGGAAGAAGACCAAGACGCAGATTCCGAATCGACTACAGACTCAAGTACGAGCGAGACAGACGAAGAGGCGGAGGCCTAATGTCTTTTCTCACACAAGCCGGCGAAGCGCAAATAGCCAATAAACAAGGCAACGCGACTCGCATGACCGTCAGCCACTTTGTGCTGGCCCATGTGCCGAATTTGGGCGCGGAACCCAGTGATCGCGTGGCGAGTTTGCCCAGTGACGAGCAGATAGTGCAGACCTTGCCCTATTCGAAGCACGCTTATGTGAACCCAAATCAAGTGGTGTATTCCTTGATTATGGATTCCACCATAGGCGACTTCCGCTTCAATTGGATCGGCTTGGTGGACGAGGAAGACGTGCTGATCGCAGTGGCGCACATTACCCCGATTGAAAAGCGCAAAAGCGCCGAAGGGGTGGAAGGCAACACTATCGCTCGTAATTTCTTACTTAAGTATACCGGCATTCAAAATGTCACTGGTGCGAATGTGCCAGCCGACACCTGGCAGTTGGACTTTTCCACTCGTTTTAACGGCATGGACGAGCGAGAACGTTTGTCCAACTTGGATTTGTACGGACAAGCCAGCTTCTTGGACGGGGCCTATCAAGTCATTAAAGAAAACAACCAATACCAGCTGCAAGCGGGCGTGGGTTACGTGGGTGGCATTCGTACTAAATTGGCCGAACAAGAAAGCTTAGCCGTCAGTGACTTACCTTGCTCCGTTTGGCTCGACGTCAGCTTGCAAGGGGATGTATCGGACAAGGTCACGGTCAGCCAAATACAAGTGCAAACCGAGGCCTCAAGTGATTTTGTGAGCAGCGATTATGTCGACAGCAATAGCATCGTCCATTATGTCAGCAAATTGGCCGCAATCGACACCAACGGCGAGATAACTGATTACAGAGTCATTTACGACAACGTGGCTCAGCACGAAGCCAAGGCCAACCCGCATCCGCAATATTTTGAGTATACCGATGAGCAATGCGCGGCGACCTTGGCTTTTGCGCAACAAGCCTTGAGCGAACATGAAGCCAAAGCGGATCCGCATCCGCAATACCAGAGCAAACAAAGCTTTAGCATCAGTGGCTCGGCCAATGAGATCGTATTGAGCAGTGTGGCGGGCACCAACCCTGTCTCTCATTTAGCAGATCATCAGTGTTTTTCGTTTGTTTTGTCGGCGACCAACACTGCCGCTGTGACGATTCAAATAGACGATTTGGATGCCTTGAGTCTGGTGGGAGTCAGTGCTGCCAATCAGCTACTGGCGGGGGCTTGTGTGACCCTGCGCTATCTGGCGGGAGCCTTTTACTTAGAATCACAAATCAACCCGAAAACCGGTAATGCGATCACGGACATCGGCAAGCTGTGGATCGACACCTTGGACATACTTCGCCCCGGCGAATATGCGCTGGATGGCTCGGTAATTAACAGCAAAAACCACCCTATTGCGGTGGCCTTGATTCGTGCCTCGTCCAACTGCATCACTCAGTCGACCAAAAACGCCAACATTCAGTCTTATGCGGGCTTTTATGGCTACACGGACGAAAGCGACGGTTCCACCAGTATTTCTTTACCCATAGTGGGTGGTGAGTTTATCCGTATGCACGACGGTGGTCGTGGAGTGGATACAGGGCGTGGTTTTGCGAGCTGGCAGGGAGATCAGATAAAGGCTCATTCTCATAATTTTACAGTGGGTAGCGCAAGTGATATGAATCCAGGGGCTAATCCTCTATCAGTTGACGATTACTATCGTGGTCAACCATATACAAAAGTAACGGCTTCAACAGGCGGCAATGAAACCCGCCCCCGCAACCTCGCTTATTACGGCAAAACTCGCCTTTAAAAAACCGTCTTCATTAGACAAGAGCCATTAAACAGGAGTCATGATGCAATTACACAAGTTTCAATTGGGAGCAGAATTCCCTCTTTACCAAGGGGACATAGAAGCGCGCCAAGACCCAGTCACAGGCGACTATCTGGTTCCAGCGTTTGCCACCGACGTGGCATTGATCGAGGAAAAAGCCGGTCATCAACGTTTTTTCAAAGAAGGCCAGTGGCATTACGTCATTGATAAGATCGGCACCCAGTATTGGTTGGCCGATGGCAGTCAGCACACCATTGAATCCCTTGGTAAAGATCTGCCAACAGACGCTTTGTTGGAAGCCCCTGTTTTAGAAGATGAGCCCACGCCGACCAAATCCCAAAAAGTGCTGGGGCAACTGAAAAAAATAGTCAGTCGAAAAACCGTATAACAGATCAGGAAGATAGCATGTCTTTTCTCACGCAAGCCGGCGAAGCACAAATCGCCAACAAACAAGGAAATGGGCTGCACTTAAATGTCCGCCATTTCGTCTTGGCCAATGTACCGAATTTGGGCGCAGAGCCCAGCGATCGCGACGCGGTATTGCCAAGCGAAGAAAGCATTGTTGATATTCGTTCGGTTACTAAGCGCGGTTACGTTAACCCCAATCAAGTGGTGTATTCCTTGATCATGGACTCCACCATAGGGGACTTCACTTTTAACTGGATTGGCTTGGTGGACGAGGAAGGCGTGCTGATCGCCGTGGCGCACATCACGCCCATCGACAAACGCAAAAGCGCCGAAGGGGTGGAAGGCAATACCATAGCCCGTAACTTCTTATTAAAGTACTCCGGTATTCAAAACGTCACCGGAACCAATGTGCCAGCTCAAACTTGGCAGCTGGACTTTTCCACTCGCTTCAACGGCATGGACGAGCGAGAACGTTTGTCGAATCTAGACTTGTACGGACAAGCCAGCTTCTTGGACGGGGCCTATCAAGTCATTAAAGAAAACAACCAATACCAGCTGCAAGCGGGCGTGGGTTATGTGGGTGGCATTCGCACTCAATTGACTGAAGAGGAAACTCTATCCGTCAGCGACTTGCCTTGCTCCGTCTGGCTTGATGTTAGCTTGCAAGGGGACATGTCGGACAAAGCCACGGTCAGTCAAATACAAGTGCAAATGGAAGCAGAAGCTTTAAGTGATTATGTGGACAGCAATGGCATCGCCCATTATGTCAGCAAGCTTGCATCCATTGACGCTAACGGCGGCATTATTGACCACAGGGTCATTTACGACAATGTCGCTAAACACGAAGCCAAGGCCAACCCGCATCCGCAATATCAGTTGAAACGGGGCTTTGCCGTGTCGGGGACGGACAATGCCATAGTGCTGACCAGCCTAGACAGTCGCAATCCTGTAACGGCACTCAGCCAATACGATGAATTTACTTTTGAAGTGGCGCACACCAACAGTGGCGCAGTGACCATTCAAATCGATGGCTTAGCGCCCTTGCCATTGCGGGGGGTCACCACAGGGAAACAAGTTTTTGTCTCGGCGTTACTGACCGTACGTTTTTTTAACGACGGCTTTTACATCGCCAAACAGGTCAACCCCTTAACCGGCAATGACGTGCTGGACATCACCAAATTGTGGATCGATACCGTGGACGTATTGCGTCCCGGCGAATACGCCTTGGACGGCTCGACCCTAAGTCGCACCAGCCATCCGATTGCCTTTGCCATTGCCCAAGCCTCGTCCAACTTCATTGCTCAAGCAACAAAAGACGCGGACCCTGTGACCTACGGTGGTTATTACGGCGATGGGGATGGTTCTACCACCTTCACCTTGCCCATAGTGGGTGGCGAGTTTATCCGTATGCATGACGGCGGTCGTGGTGTGGATGCAGGGCGAGGGTTTGCGAGTTGGCAGGGGGATGAATTTAGAAGTCATCATCATTCTTTCCCAAGTTCAGTTACCAGTGATTATGGATCAGCAGTACAGGGGCCAGATAATTTAAAAGATGGCACAGCTTACTCGAAGACAAATAATACTGGCGGCAATGAAACCCGCCCCCGCAACCTCGCCTATTACGGCAAAACCCGACTTTAAAGAGGAATTTTTATGATTGCACTGATTCTCAACGACACCACCATCACAGGTTATGGCCTCAAGGTTGCCTGTGAACTGGCATTACCCGAAGACGACCTGTCGGGACAAAGCTCGTCAACGGCGACCGCCGAAAAAGGCTTCAAGCCAAAACGCCTCAAGGTGTCATTAAACATCAAATACGAAGACGCCGATGTGCTCTCGACTATTCTGCTGCTCAGCAGTGCGACGGACTCAGACACGGGAAAACGTACTGTGTACAACATAGACAACCAAACCGCCAGCGCCTTTGGCGTGCGACAAGTGCGCTTTACAGATCGCGTTGCCGCTCAAGAGATGGAGGGCAGCCACGCTTGGAGTGTGAACTTTACCTTGCTTGAACACCTTTCCACCTCGGAAAAAATCGAAAGCCAACGTCTTGAGCAAAGCGACAGCAACTTGGCCGCCGCCGATCAAGCCACGGCCGATGACTCGCAAAACAACACAACTTGGCTGGATAAACTGCTTAGCCATTTGGATGGCAGCCTAGCCAACGAAAACGGATCATAATATGAAGTACGACTTTCAATTGACCATCAATGGTGAGCGTGTGCCGCTGGTTTCGCACGACATTTGTCTCGATGATTCGCGCCCCGGTCGTGCCAGTTTCGTGGTACAAAGCGACACGGCATTAAGTGGACTAGTGTACTTTTCCTTTTCCATTAATGGTAAACAGCAGCACGGTCACTTCTATGGCTACGTAGAAAATTCCGTGGCCGCCAGCCAAAGTACCCAAAGTCTATTTTGTCGGGAAAAATCCAACTTGTTGGAAATGTCCGTGCCCATGGCCTTACGCCATGCCACCTTGGCGGACGTACTAAACGCGGTGAAAGAGCAAACGGGCCTAGACTTTACCTGGGCGAAACAAGCCTCCTACAGCCAACAACAAGTGGCTCATTTCGTTAATACGGGAAGTGGCTTTCATTTATTGAACAGTCTGGCCAAGGTGTTTGCTATCCCTGACTTCACCTGGATGCAAAAGCGCGATGGTTCGGTGTTTGTGGGGGCCTGGCAAGACGGACACTGGTCCAATAGCCCGATCAGCGTACCGTATGACATACTGGACAAACAGCTTGCGACGAAAAGTGCCGAACTGCTCGCCATCCCAGGTTTAAGAGCGGGCTACCAAATTAATGGCAAGCGTCTTCATCAAGTACGCTTGATTGACTCAAAAATGGTGATCTCATGGAAAAAACCCTAACCCGTATACTGCAAAGGAAATACCCAGAACTTGCCAGCGGTTGGCATCTCCCCATCTGGGCCAGCGTAACCGACATCGGCACTCCGTTGGCTGGCGAAACCGCCAGCGAAGACACACCAGTTTACGCCGTCTCGGTACAAGTCCTCAAACACAACGGCGAACCCGACAAGGACATCCCCGTGATTAGCGATGTGCTCTTGCCTGTACCGGCAGGCGGCATGCAACGTGGCCTATGGGCCAAACCCAGTGTTGGCACCTTAGTGGAACTGGCGTTCGCCTATGGATCACCAGCCCATCCCTTTATTCGCACCATTTTGCCTCATGGACTCACCTTACCGAATATGGCGGAAACCGACCAACGCTGGCAACAATCCGAAGACGCCTACCTGCAAGTGGATCAAAACAACGACTGGCAAAGCAAAGGGCGAAACGTCTCGGCAGACATCACCGAAAACCTGACTCAGCGCATAGGCAAACTAAGAGAAATCATTGCCCAAAAACACCACGTGGGAGACGAATCCACCAACATCTACCAACTCTTGTTGGAGCTGATGAATACCGTCTATGAACTGGCCAACGTCGCCTCAGCGCATACTCACAACTACACTTGGACTGACCCAGGTGGCGCCAGCGTCACGACCCCCCCTTTGCAAGCGTCTAACTACACCCAAAGTGCCACCAAGGCCCAAGAACAAGCCAACAGCCTGCAACCTTTACTCAAATAAGATCCGAAAAAAGTGAACAATAAGTTGAACAAGGTGAACAAAAGGTTAACTAAAAACTATCCATAGCTGCTCATTATTTAAAATTAAAACCCCAGTAAAACACAAATAATTAAGCACTTTTAAATACTGGTTGACCAGTGTAATAATTGAAAATCCTCGTGTCGGCGGTTCGATTCCGTCTCTGGGCACCATGATTAAGAAAGCCGCCCTTTTATGAAGAGTAGTGCTTTCCTCAGATCTAATCTACTGAGTCTTTCCAATTGAAACGATTAAACATTGCTAAATTTTGGTCGTTGTAATGTTTGGTTCGCAATGGTGTTGCAGGGGCTCTCTATCAAAAACCTATGTCTTTGATGAGGGTTTTCGTGAGCTTGATGGTGGCAATGACTTGGCTGATGTCATCTGGGTCTCTTTGAATCTGGAAGCCTAGGTGTTTACAGAATTGAATCATGCGTTTGTTTTCTGCCAAGACAATGCCTTTCATGACGTTTAAGCCTTTGTCATAGGCCACGAGAAACAGTTGTCGCATCAGGTAGGAGGCTAATCCTAGGCCTTGGAATTCGTCTCCTAAAACAACCGCGAATTCACAGCTTTGGTCGTCAAAGTTATCAATATAGCGAGCGGTTCCAATCAGTAGGTCTGAGTCGTTTCGGCTAATAACCGCAAGCAAAGCCATTTCTCGGTCGTAATCTATGTGTGACATGGTCGCCAGCATTCGCGGCGTGAGTTCTTCAATGTTTGAGATAAAGCGGAAGTAGCGGGTTTCATGAGACATGTTTCGCACAAAATCCGCGAGGATACCTGAGTCTCTTGGAAGCACTGGACGAACAGTCGCTTGTTCGCCGTTCTTAAGTGACAGCTCGCTAACCCATTGTCTAGGATAGGGCTGAATGGCCAGATGTTCGTAGCGTCGTAGGTGTTGGCTGTTTTTCAAACTGGCGCTGACATCGGCATATAGACTGCCACTATCATGAAGTCGAACATCTGCGAAATCTAAATGGTCAATCTCAGGTAGTTCACAGACAAGAGTGGATAGGTTGCGCAATAAGCCTTCTAATTCATAGGATGTCTCATTGGGTAAGGCTCTTTGGATTAGGTCTTTTGCCAGTAGGGTATTCAGTGGCGGCAAGGCAACGGCTTCGGCTTGTTGGTGTTGTTGCGCCCCTTCCAACGCTAAACCAATGGCCGGTCCAAATACCGGGTCTTGAAATACTCGTATGTGTAAAGGCGCCGCCAGCAGCTGGTGGGCTTGTCGTCTTGTTGTCAGCCGAATATGAAAGAGTTCAAAAATGTCTTTTAGATCCTCTAAGGCCAGATTTGTCGACTGACGCTTGTGGAGCTTGGTGAGTTGTTTACTGGCTTGATTCACGTCTATTTTAAAACGAAAAGCGTGGCTGTCAGCAGCCTGTTTGGCCAACAGCTGGTTGCGTTGAAATTGGACGAGAAATTGAAAACCTTCGATCGCAGTTTCAGGGGTTCTAAAGGTCGGAATGCCGGCTTCATTAATGCGTGTTCGCATTTTCGTCATGCCACCACCACCGAGCAAACAGACCATGACCAGTTTTTTCTGTTGACGATGCAGTTGCGTAATTAGCTCATACAGTGAATCAATGTCGATTAATGCGGTTGGGCTTAAGGTCAGTAATACCGCTCCACAGGCTTCATTATTGAGAGCATTTGCGGCGAGATTAATAAACAGGTCGGTTGCGCTACTGGCCCAAACCGTGGTGACGGTGCCAATGCCACCGCGGCCTGCCATAGTCTGTTCAAGTTGTTGTTGGAGTGGCCCTTCTGGTGTCAGTAGATCAATGCCTAACTCCATCGCGCGCTGAGCCGCCAGTTCTCCAGGCCCTGCGCCGTTTCCTATGATGAGCAGAGAGCCTTCTTTGACACGCCTTGCATTGGTCATCACCGAGGCGGCGGCAATTAGATCGTTCAAACGTCTACCGCGAACGGCACCTGTACGACTAAGAGCGGCATCCAAAACCCGTTGATCTGCGCCGATGGCATGTTCTGTGACTACCGCCACAGGCTTGCTTCGCCCTGTGGCTCTTAAGCTGCTAAGGAAGCGTGTCGGGCGACCAATCTTTTGTAGGTACATCAAGATGGCTTGGCTATCGAAATCTCGAGATAAGTAATCTAAGACCTGTGAGGGCATCACATCAACCGGTGATCCCATAGCGACGACTTGTGAAAACCCAATGCCTTGCCAGCTGGCCCAGTCTACTAAGGCGCTGGCGACCGTACCGGACTGTGACATAAGGGCAAGTTTGCCACTCAAAGGTTGGGTTAAGCCTAACCACGCAAAGACGCCTTGTTTAGGTCGACATACGCCAAAGCTATTTGGACCGAGTAGGCGCACATTGTGTTCGCGAAGAGCTTCTGTGAGTTCATCTGCTGAGGTGTCTGTCCATGACAGCATTAACAAAGAGTGAATATTGGCTTTGCCGCAGGCAGCAATAATATCTTGCATGTTGGTATTAGGGTAATGACCGACTAATACGGCAAGGTCGACGGTTGCCGTTAGTTCGCTTAAAGACGCACTATGAGGAAAATCATAGGACTGGCTGGGAGCCACACCGACTAAATAAACAGGGCAGGATTTTGGTGCTTGAGATAATGAGTTCAATAATGCCAGCAATAACGCATTATCAGGGTCGTCACCAGTGAGTATAACCATGGATTTAGGGGCAAGCAGCGGCTGTAATGCGTGTTGAGTCACGGTGTTATCTCCTTGCCTTAATGTTCAATGTTGGATAGCGAAGCGTGCTTCCAATAAAAGCACGCTGACCTCTGTATGAATATAGAGGATCAGCAACCTAGGTATCCTTTTTGATGCCAATTAACTGATTCGTGTCTTCACTAAACAATAGCATACATAACGAAAGTAAGAATTGTAGACTATGGTAGGGTAGACGACTTTAATGTGAATGTGGCTTGATATAAAGCAAGTGTATTTAACAACCATTATTTCAATTTGGATCCACATGACAACGGCCTACATAACTCATTATCAGTGTGACAAACACAATATGGGCGCAGATCACCCCGAGTCTCCTCAGCGTTTGGGAGCCATTCAGAATCGTTTGATCAATGGTCAGTTGATGGATTTTTTACGTCATATAGAAGCGCCAATAGCGACACGAGAGCAGCTGGCTGCGACTCATCAAGCTGACTATGTAGACTCCATTTTTGCTCGTGCCCCAGAGGAAGGGCATGTGGAGTTGGAAGCTGAGACGATTATGATGCCACATACTTTAGAGGCATCTTTATACGCTGCGGGTGCGGTGGTGAAAGCGGTGGATATGGTGATGACGCAACAAGTTGATAATGCGTTTTGCGCCGTTCGTCCGCCAGGTCATCATGCCGAGTTTGAGAAGGCGATGGGCTTTTGTTTGTTCAATAACATTGCTGTGGGAGCAAGGTACGCGACGACTCAATACGACTTAGAGCGAATCGCCATTGTTGATTTTGATGTCCATCATGGCAATGGGACTGAGGACATTTTCAAACAAGATCAACGAGTTTTATACGCTTCCAGCTATCAGCATCCTTTTTATCCTTACAGCGATCCTGGTGCGTCCCATGACAATATTCTGCACATGCCACTTGAAGCGGGTTCAAATGGTGCGGCTTTTCGGCAAGTGATCTTGGATCAGCTAATCCCTGCTCTTGACGACTTCAAACCACAGTTAATTATGATCTCCGCAGGCTTTGACGCCCATAAAGAAGATCCAATGGGGCAGTTAAGGTTGGATGAAACCGATTTTACTTGGATTACGGAAAAGCTTCGTGACGCTGCTGAACGCCATTGTGATGGTCGCATCGTTTCTGTGTTGGAAGGCGGCTATAATATTGATGCTTTAGGGCGCGCTGCCTTTTGTCATATTCGCAGTTTGATGTCGCTCTGATGATGCCTTAAGCAGACAGCAACTGTCTGCCTAGAGAATAATCAAACTCCGATAAGCTGCGCAATTTGTGTGAGGCAATATTAAACTTCTCATCGTCAAATTCATGTGAATGAGGGATTGCGATGCTTTTTATGCCTGCGGCAAGAGAGGCTTTGATGCCCCCGACTGAGTCTTCAAATGAGAGGCAATCTTGCGCTCTTACTCCGAGTTTAGACAAGGTGAGCAAGTATATATCGGGGTTGGGTTTACCATATTCCACTTCATCGGCTGAGCTGTAAGTCAAAAAGAAATGGCCAATGTCTAGACGTTCAAATACAAAAGGAATGATGCTTTTGGGGGAGTTGGTGGCTAACGCGATTTTCACGCCTTTTGAAGCTAAGGATTGCAGCGTGTATCGTACGCCAGCCATTGCTTCACCTTGGTGTTGGATAAGATGGCTAACCTGATTAATGACTCTTTGCTCTACTTCCTGCTGAGAATGACCTGCCCATGGGTATTTTTGATACCAGTACTCGGTGACTTGTTGCGTGGTCATGGCGGCGGTAAGATCGGTCTCTTGAGGCGTTATTGGTACGCCTAAGGCAGAAAACACAGCCTGTTCCGCTTGCTTCCAAAAGGGCTCAGAGTGAATTAACAGTCCGTCCATATCAAAAATAGCGGCTTGCATTGTGTCCTACCTTAGAGTGAAACCATTTTGAAGCTACCAGTATACGGGTTGTGGCGTTTTCTGACCATTGGCGAAAAAGTAGCCTGCTTTTGGTGTCACAAAAACGGTTTGACCTTTTTCGAAGCAGTGCTTATCAAAAGCTTTGTGAGGTAAATCCACTTCCCAAATGTTGTCACTGCGCCAGTCAATTGGTGTCAGTTCCAGTCTCACTTCAGCACCGATTAGGTTAATAGCGACCACTTTCAATGGTAGGAATGCCTGCTCTGTCGCGACGGAAGAAACATGGAATTCATGCGAACGCAGGTATATCTGCCCAGCTGTTTTTGGGGCTTCATTAGGTAGCTGAAGGCTGGCCACATCGTTCTGCCATTTGCCATGACTAAACTGCGCATCAAAAACGTTAGCATTGCCAAGAAAATCAAACACAAAACGGCTGTTTGGTGAGGCATATAGGTCGCCTGGTTGATCGATTTGTTCGATGTGACCGTTGCTCATCACTACAACTCGATCCGATAGCTCTAAAGCTTCTTCTTGATCGTGAGTAACAAACACGCTGGTAAACCCTAATTCATCATGTAAACCGCGCAACCAGCGACGTAGTTCTTTTCGCACTTTTGCATCCAAGGCGCCAAAAGGTTCGTCTAACAGTAAAACCTCAGGCTGTGTAGCCAATGCTCTGGCCAAGGCAATACGTTGTTTTTGTCCCCCAGAAAGTTGTGATGGGAAGCGTTGTGCTAGATGACCAAGTTGTACCATGTCCAGCAAATGCATGACGCGTTTGCGAATGGTGGCGGCATCAGGACGCTTCGACTTGGGTAACACCTCTAAGCCAAACGCCACATTATCGGCGACGGTCATGTGACGGAACAGAGCATAGTTTTGGAATACAAAGCCCACTCGACGGTCACGGACATGCAGATTGGTGACATCGCGGTCACCAAATTGAATGCGGCCTGAATCTGCACCTTCCAGTCCGGCAATAATACGCAATAGAGTGGTTTTACCAGAACCGGATGGACCCAGCAGGCCAATCATTTCACCTTCATTAATGTCTAATGATAAAGGGGATAAGGCCTGAAATGAACCGAAGTGTTTGGAAATATTGTCAATCAGAATGCTCATTTTGCTACCTGCTTTTCTTGGTCTGATTCATGGTGCATAAGTTTTTCTTGGCGCCATTCAATGTAAGCTTTAAACAATAACGTGATCAAAGCGATCAAGGCTAATAACGAGGCACTGGCAAACGCTGCGGCCGCCTGGTAATCCTCATACTGCAATTGCACATGCAATGGTAAGGTGTTGGTTTCACCGCGAATATTCCCCGACACTACGGAGACAGCACCAAATTCACCCACCGCACGGGCATTGGTTAGAATGACACCGTAAATGAGCGCCCATTTAATGTTTGGTAAGGTGACTCGACGAAAGAGTTGCCAGCCAGAAGCGCCTAAAATAACGGCCGCTTCTTCGTCTTCTCGACCCTGTTGTTGCATCAGTGGAATGAGTTCCCGAGCAACAAATGGGCAAGTAACAAAAACCGTGACCATAACAATGCCGGGCCAAGCAAACATCAATTGAATATCTTGGTCGTAAAGCCAAGAACCGATCCAGCCATTATTGCCATACAACAATAGATACAGTAAGCCTGCCACCACAGGTGACACCGCGAAAGGGATGTCCATTAAGGTCATGAGAAGCTTTCGACCTGGAAATTCAAAGCGGGTGACAGACCAAGCCAACATAACGCCAAATACCAGATTGATCGGTACAGTAAGTAAGGCAACGAATAAGGTTAAACCTATAGCATGCAAGGTATCGCCTTCAAGCAAACTGGCAAAATAGTGACCAACGCCTTCCACTAATGCTTGTTGAAAGATGCTGATCAGCGGCACGACCAATAGCAGTATGGTCAGCAACAAGGTGATGCCAATCAGCGTGTATTTGATAAGAGGGCGATCACCGACTCTTAATTGATGAGCTTGTCCTGAGCGATTCGACATAGTAGGACTCCCTATCGACCATGGAGGCGACGTAAATAACGTGCCTGCCAAACGTTAATGGCGAACAATAAAACCAAAGAAGCCATCAAGACCACAGAGGCGATGGCGCTGGCCGCTGGAAAATCAAACTCTTGTAAGCTAACAAAGATCATCAAAGAGGTAATTTCGCTGACATACGGCATATTGCCAGCAATGAAAATAACCGCACCAAATTCACCAAGGCTACGAGTAAAAGATAACGCAATCCCGGTCATGAGGGCGGGCCATAATGCCGGAAAAATGACCCGTCGAAACACCGCCCAATCCGATGCACCCAGTGTCATTCCTGCTTCTTCCTCTTCTGGTGAGAGCTCTTCTAAAACTGGTTGAACAGTACGAACAACAAACGGAATGCTGGTAAAGGCCATGGCGAGAATAATGCCGACAGGGGTGTAAGCGACTTTGATACCAAGACTCGCCAATAGATCACCGTACCAACCATTTTGTGAGTACAGGGTTGCTAGCGTAATACCGGCGACGGCGGTCGGTAACGCAAAAGGTAAGTCCACGAGGGCATCGAGAACACGCCGCCCTGGGAATTCGTAACGCACCAATACCCAGGCTAATAACAAACCAAAAAGTCCGTTAAAAATAGACGCAAAAAACGCTGCCCACAGTGTGACCTTATAACTGGCAACCACTCGTTCATTGGTGATGACGTACCAATATTCATCCCACCCCATGTCGACAGATTGCATGATTAATCCCGTCATAGGGAGCAGCATGATCAAACTGATAAACAGCAACGACGTACCCAAACTTAAACCTAAGCCTGGGAGTACTCGTTTGTGTTTCGGTCGGGCTTGCGCCGCGCTTAAATGTGTTGCCATTGAGTTGCCTGTTTGCTTTGAAATGATCTATTTCGGACAGAAATAGCCAAATTAAAAGTGGTCACTAAGCGACGTTTAGAAAGTAGAAAAGCCGAATACGCGAGCGTATCCGGCTTAGCTTTCACTAATCAAAGATTAACGACGCTGAAGTTGATCCAGTTTACCACCGTTACGGAAGATCTCTTTAGTCGCTTTTGGCCATCCGCCAGCGATTTCTTCAACTGTTAGCAAAGCCACTTCTGGGAACTTGTCGGCAAACTCTGCTTTTACCACGTCATTATGAATGCGGTAATTAAAGCCTGCTAACAAACGCTGTGACGCTTCACTGTACAAGTAGTTTAGGTATTCGTGAGAAACCGCTTCTGTGCCATGCTTCTTGGCATTTTTTGCGACAACGGCAACCGGGAACTCTGCCAAGATAGAGGTTTTAGGTACGACAACCTCATATTGATCAGCACCATATTGGTTACGGATGTTATTTACTTCGGATTCAAAGGTAATCAAAACATCACCGATACCACGCTCAACAAACGTAGTAGTGGCACCACGACCACCTGTATCAAACACCGCAACGTTTTTCAGAAAGGTGCTTAGGAAGTCATCAATGTTGCTTTCGTTGTCTTTGCCAAAATGGTTTTGTGCGTAACCATATGCAGCGAGGTAAGTGTAACGACCATTACCAGAGGTTTTTGGATTTGGAAACACTAAGGCAACGTCATCACGAACTAGGTCTCCCCAACTTTGGATGTTTTTTGGATTGCCTTTACGTACCAAGAATGCGGTAGTGGAGTAATAAGGCGAGCTGTTATTTGGGAATTCAGCTTTCCAGTTTTCAGGAATCATGCGGGCTTTATCGTGCAGTACTTGTACATCGGTGACCTGGTTAAAGGTGACGACATCCGCTTGTAGTCCATTCATGATGGCATTGGCTTGCTTAGAAGAGCCTGCATGAGATTGTTTGATCTCAATCGTCTGTCCTGTTTTTTCTTGCCAATGCTTCTGAAAGGTAGGGTTGTAAGTAGCAAACAGCTCACGAGCAATGTCGTAAGAAGTGTTCAAGATTGTTTGGTCGGCAGCAGATGCTTGAACCGCACCACTTAGCAGCAAACTGCTAACGATGGTTTTGAAAACGCCTGACTTAAATTGCATGGTAACCTCAAATTTTAATGCTAGTCATTCTTAATTGTTGGTAAGAATACTTAAAAGATTTAGTTATTACAATCGACATAAATAAACTTTTTTGGAATATAGATAGCCGGCTTTGGTGTTAGAAAATAGAAGATATTGGGATTCCCCTTCATCATGCAAAAAAAGTGTAAGAGGTAGGTCTTTACGTTACTTCCTAAAGAGTTGGCGTAACTATTGAATAGCTCGTTATACCCCCGAAAAACTTGGTTGATAGGCTGTATTTGTTTTTAAATGAACAACAAGGTTCATTTTGTGTGTCACGTTAATTTTCGCGTGTATTATTTTGGTGCGTTATTACTTTTTTAGGGTGAACATGACAGATTTTATTTGGTTGTTAGTCACTGCTGCGTTTGTTTTTCTAATGCAGGCTGGGTTTTTATGTTTAGAGAGTGGTCGGATTCGCAGCAAAAATAGCATTAATGTGGCGGCCAAAAATATTTCAGATTTTATCTTATCCACCACTCTATTTTGGTGTTTTGGCTTTGGCATCATGTTTGGCGAATCGGCGTTTGGTGTCTTTGGTACCAGTGAATTTGCATTTGATGATGATCATACACCATGGCAAATCAGCTTCTTTCTTTTCCAAATGATGTTTTGTGGCACGGCGGCCACATTAACCTCTGGTGCCGTGGCAGAACGCATGACCTTTATCGGCTATTTGGCCGTCACAGCCATCTTGAGCGCCTTAATTTACCCTATTGTTGGGCATTGGGCATGGTCGGGCATTTATGATGCGAATGGGCCTCAAGGCTGGTTGGAGCAATTAGGCTTTATCGACTTTGCAGGTTCAACGGTTGTCCATTCTGTTGGCGGTTGGGTGGCATTAGCTGCGATCATGGTGATTGGTCCAAGACTGGGGCGCTTTGAACAAGGGATTCGTTTACCCCCTGGTAATAACCTTCCGCTGTCAGCTTTAGGGGCTTTACTGATCTGGTTTGGTTGGTTTGGTTTTAATGGTGGTAGTACGCTAGCGCTGACCAACGATGTGCCGATGATTATTTTGAATACCTTTATTTCAGCGGCTTGGGGAGGGTTAATTGCGGCGGGGTTAAACTACCTGCGTGACGGTTTTGTGGAAGTGAGCTTTGTATTGAATGGCACTATTGCGGGCTTGGTTGGCATTACGGCGTCCTGTCATGTGGTCTCACCTGGCGACTCCATTTTGATTGGTAGCGTTTCTGGTGTCATTGTCTACTACGGTAGTTTGTTGATGGAGAAGTGGCGACTGGATGATGCGCTTGATGTGGTGCCTGCGCATTTATTCGCAGGTGCTTGGGGCACACTTGGGGTAGCGATATTTGGCGAGCAAGCACGAATCGATAACGGCTTAGGCTTCTGGCAACAGCTTGGTGTGCAATCATTAGGTGTGTTGGTGATTGGTTTATATTGCTTTTTGGTTGGCTATTCTTGTATTTGGCTACTCAATCGCGTTATGCCATTACGGGCCAGTAAAGAGCAAGAAGAACAAGGTTTAAATGTGGCGGAACACAGAGCCACAACCGAATTATTGGATCTGCTGACTTCCATGCAATATCAACAGAATAATGCGGACTTTTCTAAACCTGTACCAGAAGAGCCCTTTACCGAAGTGGGGCAAATTGCACGCAAATACAATCAGGTAATTAATCGCGTGAGCAGTGAAATTGCTCAGCGTGACGATGCCTTAATGCGCTTCCAAGAAAGTGAAATGCGTAAGTCGGCGATTCTAAACTCGTCGATGGACTGTATTGTCACCATCAATCGCTTTGGTTCTGTGATTGAATTTAACCCCGCGGCAGAGCGAACCTTTGGCTGCTTGAAAAAACAGGTAGAAGGTAAAAGTTTCATTGGTCTGTTTGTATTGGAAAAAGACCGTAAGAAAATCTTTGATAGTTTGAATTCAGGTTTCGCTTCGTCCAGCGGGTTGATTTTAAACCGCCGTAATCCATTTCGTTTACAGCGCAGTCCAAACAATGACTTTCCAGCCGAGATTGCTATTACGAAGGCGAATACTGACGCCAGTTCAGACAGTGAATTCACCCTGCATATTCGAGACATGACTAAGCATATTAAGTTACAGGAAAGATTGAAGTTCTTGGCTTACAGCGATCCTTTAACCGGCCTTTATAATCGAACTTATTTGATGGATGCGTTGGTCAGTGCGTTACTCTTTGCAACCAAGCAAAAAACGTCAGTGGGGTTGCTGTTTTTGGATCTGGACAACTTCAAAATCATCAATGATACCTTGGGACATAAGGCTGGCGATGAATTGTTATGTGAAGTGGCTCGGCGTTTATCTATGGTGTCGGGCGAACAAGATGTGATTGCTCGATGGGGAGGGGATGAGTTTGTTTTCATGGTGACGGAGAATGTCACCGAAGCCATGCTGCAGGAGCGTGCTGACAAAATTTTGCAAGCCATGCGAGCGCCAGTTCATCTTGATGCCCAAGACTTAACCATTCCAACCAGTATCGGTATTACCTTTTCGAGCCAGAATAGTATTAATGCGGATCGGCTCATTCAACAAGCTGATATCGCCATGTACTATGCGAAGGATAAAGGGCGGGATAATGCGCAGTTCTTTACATCTGAAATGGCTAATGTGGTGACGAAAAAATTCGGTATCGATAAAGAAATTAATGACGCATTAGCTTCAAATCAGTTCGCTTTAGTGTATCAACCAAAAGTGGGTCGTGATGGACAAGATATTTTAGGGTTGGAGGCGCTGATTCGTTGGCATCACCCTGACAAAGGCTTTATTTCCCCTGCGGAATTTATACCGATTGCCGAGGAGTCGAGTTTAATAGTCAAAATCGATGAATGGGTTATTGATAATGCTCTTAAACAAATGAGTCAGTGGCGCACGCAGGATTTGGAGATAGTGCCCATTGCGGTGAATTTGTCCGGTCGTCACTTGGTGTCGGACTCTTTGGTGCCGTATGTAGCGGATCGATTAGCCAAGTATCAGATTCCTGGCAGTATGTTGGAGTTTGAAATCACGGAAGGCGTATTGTTACAGGACATTCAGCGCTGCGTTGAGGTGTTAACAGAGTTAAAAGCCCTCAATATCAAGATTTCCATCGATGATTTTGGAACGGGATATTCTTCTTTGAGTTATTTAAAACGTTTGCCTTTGGATACCTTAAAAATCGATCAATCGTTTGTAGAAGAATGTGATACGCACACAGAAGATGCCAAAATTTGCGAAACCATCATACATTTGGCGCATAACCTAGAATTGATGATCGTGGCCGAAGGCGTGGAGACGGCATCACAAGCCGACACGTTGGCATCCTTAGGTTGTGAAATATTCCAAGGCTATTATTTCTACAAACCCATGTCGGCAGATGCCATACCGTCTTTGTTTAGTCAGCGTCTTGTGTTGAGTTAGGCGTTTGTCTTTCTCGGATGCTGGCCATTAATTCTTGCCCTTGGGTTTTTTCAAGGGCTTTGGTTCTATGATGCAGTGCTGTTTTTGCAATCATGTTTGCGGCGACTGGCGCGGTAATGAGCAAAAATAAGGTAATCAAAAACTCTTGAATGGATAAAAAGCCTTTAGAGTAACTTTGATAGATCATAGACGCGACTAATACCCCTGTGATGCCCAGAGTCGAGGCTTTTGTCGGACTGTGTAAGCGCATATAGATGTCAGGTAAGCGCGCTAAGCCATAAGAGCCCACCAAGAGAAACAGACCGCCAATCAGCAGACACACACTAATGATAATTTCGAGATAAAGTGGCATATTCTTATCCTATTCAATGATGTCGCCGCGAAGTAAGTACTTACAAAGTGCTGCGGTACTAACGAATCCGAGCATGGCGATTAGCAAGGCCGCTTCAAAATACAAAGCCGTATTGGCGTAAATGCCGTACAAAAGAATTAACGCAATGGCATTGATGTACATGGTATCGAGAGCCAGAATGCGATCAGACACCGTGGGCCCAACCATTAAACGCCATAGGTTTAAAATCAAGGCAACACAAATACACACCGCAACGATGATGATGGTGTAAGTTAGCATCCAAATATCTCCTTGATTGGTTGTTCATAACGTTGCTTGATGGTCTCAATCAATTCGTTTTCGTTGTCCAGATGTAACGCATGAATGTACAGCCATTGTTTGTCTTCTGATACTTCGGCACTGACAGTACCAGGGGTTAATGACACCGTACTGGCGAGAATGGTTATACCAAGGTCAGATTGAATATTAATAGGAATGGCAACAAAGCTTGGTTTCAGTTTTTTGACCGGACCAATGATCCACAACGCCACTTCAACGTTGGCGATCACTATGTCTTTCATCACCATTAGCACATAAAGAATGGCTTTCCATGGTTTCAATATTTTGGGGTGCTCGTCACGCATGCCATTGACCAGTAATGGTATGGCAATGGCGAAAAATAACGCTAACACCATGTGTCCGGCGCTCATTGAGTTATTCAGCAATAACCATACGACAAAGAGTAGCAGCGTATGGAATGGCATAGGCAAAAGTTTCATCGGCTAACCCCCGGAATTAAGTCGTAGGCTGACGATTGAATGTCATGTAAAGCCGTCGCCGCTTGCAAGGTGTACTCTGTAATCGCGCCTCCGAAAATGACTAACACAGGGGCGGCGAGTAAAAGCAGTGCGATGGCGGCAATTTCACTTTTTGATGCAGGCTCTGCGTCATTGGATGCGGAACCACTGTGTCGCCAGAACAAAGTGGTGCCCGCACGGGAGAATGTCACCAATGCGCCCAAACTACCAATCAGGATTAATGGCCATACCCACATGGTTTGTACTGATGATTGTGTTGCCTGCAAGATCATAACCTTGCCAACAAAGCCTGAGAATGGCGGCATGCCAACTAAGCTCAAAGCCACAATGGCAAACGCAAAGCCCATTAGCTTAGGTTGAGTAAACATACGAGATTTGACGAATCGGTCTTCGGCTTGGCCTCTCTGACGACTAATTAGGTCTGCTAATAAGAATAACGCGGCTGAGGCTAAAGTACTGTGTACCATGTAATACAATGCTGCTGAAGTGGCTTCAACAGAATTGATCGCGGCACAGGCCAGTAAACTACCACTGGAGACAATCACCAGATTAGCGCTGAGGGTTCGAACACTTGGGCTGGCTAATACACCAATGCTACCAATGGTAATGGTGAGCAACGCTAGTGGCCAAAGCCAAGGTGTGGCAATGTTTTCTAACTCGCCAGCGTGTTCTCCGAAAATCACGGTATAGACTCGGAAAATACTGTAAAGACCGACTTTGGTCATGATGGCGAACAACGCCGCGACAGGAGCGGAAGCGCTGGCATAGGTCTTTGGAAGCCAGAAGTGCATGGGTAACATGGCCGCCTTTAAACCAAACACAACCAACAGAAACAATGCGCCTGTTTTGGCGAGGGTTGCATTTTCCCCTTGTAACTGGCCGACCTTGATGGCCATGTCAGCCATGTTTAAGGTGCCTAGGGTGCCGTAGAGTATGCCTAAGCCAAATAAGAATAGGCTGGAGCCGACTAAGTTTAGGATGACATAATGTACGGTTGCTTGTGTCTTCTGCTTACCCCCTGCATGAATTAATAACGCGTAAGAGGCGATCAGAAGCACTTCAAAGAAGACAAACAGGTTAAAAATATCGCCAGTCAAAAAGGCGCCATTGATGCCCATTAACTGGAACATAAACAAGGGGTGGAAATAAGCCCCTCCTTTGTCTTTTCCTGCTATGGCATAAAGCATGACAGCAAAGCCCAGGAAGGAAGTGAGTAACACCAGTAAACTGGATACTCGATCGGCCACCAATACAATGCCAAAAGGTGCTTGCCAGCTTCCTAAAGCATAAAGTTCTGTGCCAGAGGTATCAATTTGATACAGCAGTAACGCCGACGAAATTAATAAAAACAAAGTGCCAATAACGGAACTGATTCGTTGCGAATTAATGTCTCTCGAAATCGGTGGTAGCAACATAATCGCGCCAAACAACAGCGGGATTAAAATGGGAAAAATGCTCAAATGCTGCATTTATTTATTGCCTCCAGACGACTTATTCGATACTTCACTTGGTAGTTTAGGTAAGTTGCCATCCACATGGTCATTGCCCAAATCCGCACGGGCACGCATGGCGAGGATAACCGCGAAGGCGGTCATTGCAAAGCCTATGACGATGGCGGTGAGCACGAGGGCTTGTGGTAGCGGGTCACTGTATTGTTCAGACTCACCCAAAACGGCCGCCGCATTTAATTTTAAACGGCCGCTGGCGAACAAGAATAAATTCACAGCATAAGACAATAGCGTCAAGCCAATTACCACAGAAAAACTGCGACCACGTAAGGTTAAGAAGATGCCGCAAGCGGTGAGCAAGCCGACACAAAATGCGTATAGACCTTCCATTAATCGTGCTCCTTTTGAATCGGGCGTTCGCTGGTGGTCAGCTGGCCGAGATTGGCGAGAATTAACATGGTCGCACCGACCACAGTGAGGTACACACCAAGATCAAAAATCATCGCGCTGGCTAGCTCGAATTTACCAATCAATGGCAAATAGAAGTAATCAAACCAAGTTGTTAAGAAGGTATGACCGAATACCCAGCTACCCAGTCCGCTGAGAGTGGCGATGCCTATACCTGAGCCAATCATGATTTGATAGTCCAATTTAATTCGCGTTTTGATCCACTCAACACCGTGTGCTACGTATTGTTGAATAATCGCAACAGAAGTAATCAAGCCAGCAATGAAACCACCACCTGGAAGGTTATGACCTCGCAAGAATATATAGGCAGAAACGAGAAGTGCTAATGGCAACAGACTTTGTGAAATGACGGCCAATAGGATTGGGTGACGATCCGTTGACCAAGCCAAACCATTATCATCTGACGATGGCATGAACAGCTTCATACGAGCTACCAGCTTATATATACCCAATGCCGCGATACCTAATACGGTAATTTCTCCCAAGGTATCAAAACCACGGAAGTCCACTAGGATAACGTTTACCACATTGGTACCACCGCCTCCCGTTTTACTGTTGGCGGTGAAGAAGGTGGAAATGGTGTCTAAAGGTCGAGTCATTAACGCATAACTGATGGTGCCTACAACGCCACCAATTAGTGAGGCTAACCCCAAATCTCGAACAACACGTCGTGGAGACGATTCTTTTGGTGTTTTTTGCGGCAAGAAGAAGAGAGCCAAAATCAGCAGGATGACGGTCACCACTTCGACGGAAAGTTGCGTCAGCGCCAGATCAGGGGCTGAGAATTGAGCGAAGGCTAGTGAGACAATCAACCCAACTACGGACAAAGTCAATAGTGCGACTAATCGTCTTCTGTGCCAAAGGACTGTCGCTAAGGCAGAAATGGTAAGTAGTACAGCGCAGGTAATAGACAGAGCATCCACAGGAATTTCAGGGCGTTGTCCTGCCGTTGTATTAAGTTTCATTAAAGACGATGCCGTCATCACCACTGCAAAGGCCAAGGTGAAGAAAATATAGCGCTGCAAGGAACCGTTTTCCGTCACCGCAATAATACTTTTGGCCTTATTGGTCATGTATTGCACGACACTTTCAAAGACCAGTTTAGGGTCACTGGCAGGAAATTGTGCTTGAAACTTAAATAAGTGAGTACGATTGTAGTACATGTAAAGACCGCCAACCAAGGCAACCACACTCATTAATAGAGGGAAGTTGAAGCCGTGCCAAATAGCAAGACTGTATTCTGGGGCTGGGGTGTTTAAGGCGGCACTGGCTGCTGCGTACAGTAGGTCACCGACCACTAAACTTGGGAAAATTCCGACCAACAAACAAAGGGCCACTAAGATTTCAACAGGCACACGCATATAGCGAGGCGGCTCATGCGGTGTTTTTGGCAAGTTTATGGGTTCACCATTGAAAAACACATCGTGAATAAAGCGTGTTGAGTAAGCGACAGCAAAAACGCCACCTAAGGTTGCGAGTACTGGAATGAACCAAGATAAAGAACCCAGAGAGGCTTGGTGTAAGGTTTCAGTGAAGAACATTTCTTTCGATAAGAAACCGTTTAGTAAAGGCACCCCAGCCATTGAAGCCGATGCCACCATTGCCAGCGTGGCGGTATAGGGCATGTATTTCCACAGACCATTTAGCTGGCGCATATCTCGCGAGCCTGACTCATGGTCGATAATCCCTGCCGCCATAAACAACGACGCTTTAAAGGTAGCGTGGTTAATAATGTGGAAGATTGCCGCAACCGCTGCCAAGTCGGTTCCCATGCCTAACAACAGAGTAATGAGACCTAAATGACTGATCGTGGAATTGGCTAATAAGCCTTTTAAATCGTGTTGGAAGATGGCGATATAAGCACCAACCAAGAAAGTGGCTAAGCCGGTCAAACTGACAATTAAGAACCATAGATTGGTATCCGCTAAGGCTGGATAGAACCGTGCCATTAGGAAGATACCTGCTTTTACCATGGTCGCTGAGTGCAAATAGGCACTGACAGGCGTTGGTGCCGCCATGGCATTGGGTAGCCAAAAATGGAAAGGAAACTGTGCGGATTTGGTAAAGGCACCAATTAAGATCAGCACCACAATAATAGGGTAATTGGCACTGGCTTTAATGAAATCGCCGCTGTCGAGAATGTCTTGTAGATTAAAGCTATCAACAGTGTTACCCAAGATTAACAGACCAGCCAGTAGCGCTAAGCCACCGGCACCAGTAACCGTTAATGCCATGCGAGCGCCTTTTCGGGCTTCGGTTTTATGTCCCCAGAAACTGATCAGTAAAAAGGAGCTAATGCTGGTGAGCTCCCAAAAAAACCAAATTTGGATAAGGTTATTGGATAGCACCACACCAAGCATGGCGAACATAAAGAGGATCAGATAAGCATAAAATTTGCCGATGGAATCTTTTTCAGAAAGATAATAACGGGCGTACAGAATAACGAGTAAGCCGATGCCGAGAATCAAGATAGCAAACAGCAGTGCAAGTCCGTCCAATCGAAACGAAAGGTTCAGGCCAATGGCTGGAATCCAAGGCAACGCCGCTTGAAAACGTTCTCCTTGGAAAATTTCACCGGCGTGTAACAGCACGAGTAATAAGGTTAAGGCTGGGAGTGCTGCAGTCAAAAAGGCACAAGCCGTTCGACTATAGCGAGCACTAAGAAGAGGAACCAGAGTCCCTAATAAAGGGAGAAACGGTAGCCAGATCAGTGAACTCAAGGGGATAACTCCTTCCAAATTAACGGTAAAACAGAGTCAATACAGAGTGTGAGCATGATGTTAATCCTACATTCAGCCTTATCAACGTGTTCTGCAATCATACTATGTTTGGTTTGTCCTTACCCGACAAAACCTTACCTAAAGAGATAACAGTGAAAATAGCACAGATTGCGATTAAGAATAAGTAGAATTGAGAGAGTTAACGACAGAAAAAGTTCCGTTGTTTATCGTAATTTTCATCAACTTAGAAGGATAGTGGTAATAAATTGCTGCCTCGTTATGAGTGTTTTGAATGACCAAGCACCATGTTTTTTTGAGTGATGTTATTAGAGGATGTGCAGTATTGTTATGGTAGATGGCCTAACTAGGCTTGTCGCTTTTAAATAACCACAGACGCGACAAACCTAGTTGGATTGAGTGGCGTTAGAAGAATTTCCATATAATGCTGTGTTCAGAGCCTAGACTCCAAATAAGAACCACTGCCGCTAATAAGGCTTCCAAAACCAGTACGCCAATGCCAAGAGTTGTGCTTGATAGGATAAAACCTTGTTTGTTGCTGATGCCTAAAAAGCTAGGTGTGCCTCTGTAAAGCAGATAGCCGGTGTAAATTATGCCGATCACGCAAGATAATAAGCACAGCCAGATAATAGGGTAAATCGCAACGATACCGCTCAAAAACAGAGGTGTGGCGATGTAGCCAGCAAAGACAATACATTCTCGGCGTGGTGGACGATTCGCATGATTTCGTGCCATCCAATGAATCACACTGCCAACGGCTGCGACAGCAACTAGGATGAGTGCGTAGAACAGCAGACCAAGCCCCAAACCATCCATCATAGAGACTTTTATGGATTCGTTGCCTATGGTCCAACCAAATTGCGTGGTACCAATAAAAGTACTGACAACCGGTATGGCGGCCATCCAGAGCACGTGGTGATAAAACATGTGACTTACGGTTTCGTGCTCTTCGTTAATCGCTCGCCACTCTTTATCCGGATGATGAATAAGACCCCAAACATGATTGATCATGGATTCCCCCTTGCTTTGAAATAAAGCGTAAATGTGTTGGAAAAAGTCCTGATACAGCCACGCCCAAACTTTTGTGGCTTTCCATCAGTATAGTTGCATACGCAGGAAACGTCGGAAGGATTAATAAAATTTCATTATATAAAAGCGGGTTTTAAGACCTTATGGTGTTATAGGCAGCGTTTTCCCCTTATTTGTTTTCTGCTTAGTTAGGGAAGGTGTGAACAAGTCCTCTTGCCTTGGTATGTGGATACAAGCCTGTTATTCGTACCTTCATTATTCAATCTCCCGAATGTATCTTAATCTGGCTAACGAAGACAAAAATTTAGACTATTGGTTTTTTTGTTTTAACTACGAGGTAGTATTTATGGTGAATTTGCAGTTTTTAGGTGCTATTCGGAGGGGTGGCTTTTTAATTGATGTAATCTTTTTTTGAGGGCTTTTTCCAGTTTGTTTTTATCGTAAGGCTTCATCGTTTTCCATTGCTGACATTCTTGTCGAGTACGTGCGCAACCAATGCACCAGCCTTTCGGGCCAGAGAATACACAGACATCAATACATGGGCTTTTTTGAGATTTCATTTTTTTCCGCATCGGTAAGGTGTTGTTCGTTGTAGAATTTAAGCCTCAAGCTCATGTAAAGCTTGCTCTATACTCGACTCAAGTTTTCTTAGTTGATTCAACTCATCATAAAGGCGCTGCTCTAAGTTCTTAAAATTGAGCGGCAAGGTTTTTTGTAGAATGTGATGATCCTTGGCAATAATTTGGTAGCCCTTCCAACCTTTTATGCGTTCTTCTTCTAAGTCTAAAAATCGCTGAATAAACTCGCCTCTCGATGGACAGTCTTCTTCTGCGTGCAAACAAATTGGAAAGGACTTTTGTTTGATTTGAGGGGATTCTATGTAGGTTTCGAAATGAACCCCACCTTGGTTATGGTTATGCCAACTTGTTTTATAAAGTTGTAAGTAAGGTCCGCGATTATAGATTTCCCAATCATCTTCAAACCATTTTGATTGTTTAAGCTTTTTTTCAAGGTTACGGAAAAGGCTTTTAATGTCTTTCATAGGGTTATCTATCTTGTTTAGGGCTGATTTCCTTAGACATTTTCTCGAACGGCTTTGCCAGTGAAAATAGTCATCTGGGGCAATGTACCTTGCTCTGCTCTCAAAGTGAAGGTTTGAGGCTCATGCCGCTGGTGTAACGATTTTTTTGCGTTGAGCTTTGAAAAGTCGTTTCTTATGGCGTGGTTTCCCTAAAGAAACCCTTCTTGGCGAAATAAAACGACATTCACTGTAATAAACCACTCTTTGCCTACGACTAATCCCCAACATCCACAAGTGGCAGCAAGGGCAAGACATTGTTAGAAACGCTTCAATCCATGCTTGCAGATCGGACGACATCGGTTACTTGGTTGTTTATAGGCATTATTTTGCTGTCCTACCTATTGGAAGATTTGGCCATTGTGACTGCGGCCGTTTTGGCGTCACAAGGCAATATGCCAATAGCGTGGGCGCTAATGGGGATTTTTATTGGCATTGCGACTGGTGATCTAGCCTTATATGGGTTGGGGCGAAGCGGTCGGCGTTTGCGTTGTGTACGGCTGAAAGTATTGAAAATGCCTTATTTTCATACGGTCAAACAGGGTTTTGAAACTCACATGTTGTTAAACCTTTTTATGATTCGATTTGTGCCGGGGTTGAGAACCGTTGGTTTTACTTTGTCTGGCTTTTTGGCGTTGCCTGTTGGTCTGTTTTTTGGGGCTGTGATTGTCGCGACAGCGCTTTGGAGTGGTGTGGTATTTGGCATCATTTTTATTTTTGGTCAGCAAACTTGGTTGGTAGCGACACAATATCAATGGTTACTGATTCCATTCGCTTTGCTCGGTTTATTCGGTGTAAACCGCTTGATTAAAAAGACATATTTAAAAGGTGTTAATAAGTAATATGACGAAATGTTCATTGATCCCGGCCCATAAAGTGAATGGTGGTATGCCGATATTGGAAGGCGACTCGAAGCGTACTATTTCGCCCTATGAGTTTCTGCCCACTTGGTTTTTTTACACGCCAGTGGTGTTGCAGAGTGTTTTTCAGGGGATCTACTATCGCGACTTTCGGCTGCCTTTGGTGGCCAATCCAAGTATTAAGTTAAGCGGTATGGTCGGAGAGTCAAAGCATGACATTATGAATTTGGCTGGCGGTTTGGCGTCGATGTGGATTGCCACTTATTGCGTACGAAAAAAAGACCGATCACCAATAGAGCAGCAATTAAGGGCTGCCTTAGAAGAGCTGAAACAACGTGATATTCGTTTTCCTCTGGTAGCAAAGCCAGACCTTGGTTGCCGAGGTGTTGGCGTTAAGCTTTTACAATCCGAAGATCAATTGGCGGAATACATTCGATCTTTTCCGTTCGAAGCGCGTTTTGTTTTGCAAGAAAAAGCCCCCTATAAAGCCGAGGCAGGCGTGTTTTATGTGCGTCAGCCAGGGCAGCAAAAAGGTGAGATTTTCTCCATAACGTTAAAGTATTCGCCTTCAGTTGTCGGGGATGGTCGGCAGACATTGAAAAGCCTGATTGAAAGTCATCCTCGAGCTGGCAAATTGCGTCATTTATACCTCCCTCGTCATCAATCTATTCTAGATTGGGTACCTGAAGCAGATGAAGAGTTTCAGTTAGCCTTTGCTGGTAGTCACAGTCGCGGTGCCATTTTTCGAGATGGTAACCAATACATTACTGAGGCCTTAACACGTAAGTTGGATTTATTACTGAAAGACGTGAAGGGTTATTACTATGGTCGTTTAGACATTAAATTCGACAACCTACATGATTTTATGAAAGGTGAAAAATTCACCATCTTAGAGCTCAATGGTGCAAGCAGTGAGGCCGCTCATATTTGGGATAGAAACGCATCGTTGCGGAGTATTTTTAGTGTCTTGCTAAAGCAATATCGATTGTTGTACTCGATTGGAGCTAAGCAAAAAAAACGCGGTCATCGGCCGCCTGCCTTGCGTCAGTTATTGGCTGCTTGGCGAGAAGAGAAACAACTTACTAAAGAATACCCAAGTACCGACTGAATGTTTATAGGACCATTAAAAAGCGCTGGAAAGAGAGTAGATATGATTCCAATACTGAGCAGTGAACGTCATCAGGAGACAGGTTTTAGCAATAAATTGGCCGTGGTCCAAGGATGTATTGATGCCCTTGAACAAGGTAAGGCTTTTTTGTCTTCACTGACTGGTGAGCAATATTTAGCGTCTGCGGAACCTTATGTCACCAGCAGTATAGGGGAGCACTTTCGACATATCTTAGATGTGTATCAAGGTGTTTATCTAGGCGTCTACTCGGATGACGTTGGGGGAAGCTTGTCGACTCATCAGACAAGGGTTATTGATTACAATCAACGGCGTCGTGGACACAGAGTGGAAACCTGTCGCCTGCAAGCATTGGCTGAAATAGAAGAATTATTGGCTTGGCTTAAAAGCTTGACGGTGGCCGATGTGAAAGCGCCAGTGCAAGTCATTTCAGAAGTCTCTGTCAGCCAAACACAATCCGCCCAAATGCGTTCTACTTTGGAAAGAGAGCTGACTTTTATTGCTCTTCATGCAAATCATCATTTCGCGATGACCAAGGTCACCATGACGTTACTGGGTGGTCACGTGGAAGCCGATTTTGGTTTTGCCCCAGCAACGCTGACGTACTTGGGGAGGTCCTAGCGATGTGTTCCGTTAGCTGGTGCATTAATGAACAGGGTTATCAGATTTACTTTAATCGTGATGAACAGAAAACCCGCCCTGAGGCGTTACCTCCGAACAGGCTGCACTTCTCTGGTGTAGAGGTATTGATGCCAATTGATCCTGTTGGGCAAGGTAGTTGGATTAGTACCAATAATGCGGGCTTGAGTTTGTGTTTACTAAACAATTATCAAGGCAAGATTGCAGCAACCCCCATAATAAGTCGTGGCTTATTGCTCAGTCGATTGGCTAAACATACCTGCTTGAATGATGTTGAGCAGGCATTGCGCAATATTAGGCTTAACAAGTTTGCGCCGTTTATTTTGTTGTCCTTTGATCTTAGCCTTTGTGAAGGGCGGACATCGGCGCAGGCTTTTCATTGGGATGGAGAAGCCTTGAGTATCGGCACCATGGCGTCACCGGTGTTTTCTTCTGCGGTGGCGTTAGGGCCTGTGACGGAATATCGTAAAGCGGCGTATCTGGACACAGTGGGGAGCAAAGCCAGTCATGCTGCACGCTTGGCGTTTCATTGTCATCATCATGAAGAGCAGGGTTATAAATCCATCTGTTTGCACCGCGAAGATGCACAAACTGTCAGTTTTACCCATGTGTCGGTGACCCCAACTGAGCAGCATATGAGTTATGTGGCGGGATCGCCCTGCGATCATTTAACCGCGAGTAGTTTGGCGCAGAATCGCCTTTCTTTATCGAAACAAACGGCCATGTCTGAGGCTTCCTGAGGAGCAAATAATGAAAAAACTTATCGTCATCATCACTCTTTTTATCTGCCCTTGGGCATGGGCGGAAGACCCTATTTCAACGGGTTACTTCAGTAATAAAGCTCTCAGTGGCTATGACACGGTAGCCTATTTTAC
Organism: Marinomonas aquiplantarum; assembly: GCF_003314975.1. Lineage (GTDB taxonomy): Bacteria > Pseudomonadota > Gammaproteobacteria > Pseudomonadales > Marinomonadaceae > Marinomonas > Marinomonas aquiplantarum. The sequence continues at coordinate 160,677 of NZ_QNRF01000001.1, read as the reverse complement.
AGAGCAAAAGGCCATTGAAGGCAAGGCTAAATTTAACACCGAATACCAGGGGGCAGATTGGTATTTTGCTTCGCAACAGCATTTGGATATGTTCTTGGCAGAACCTGAAAAATACGCGCCACAATATGGTGGTTATTGTGCTTGGGCGGTTTCTGCCAACAACAGCTTTGCTTCTTCTGACCCAGAGCAATGGGCCATTGTCGATGGTAAGTTATATCTCAACTATAACAAATCGGTAAAACAAAAATGGGATGCTGATCGTCGTTTGCACATCACTCAAGCGGATCAAAATTGGCCTGAAATGATGTCGCAATAAGTCAGTAAAGAGAGAACAAAATGAAAGATAGTCCATTTCGTTTGCCCAGAGTCACACCTTTTGGTCTTGGTGAAAAGTGTATTGAGTGGCTGACAGGGTTGAGTAAGCTGGACGCTCTATATCAACAACGTTTGCCAACACAATCCAGCTTTGAGTTTATGAATTACACGCTCAAAGCTTTGGATATTGATTATCAATTGGCATCAGGTTCATTGCAGAATATTCCCAAACAAGGGCCAGTTGTGATTGTTGCGAATCACCCCTTAGGTGCGATTGAAGGCGTCATTGTGGCGGATTTGCTGGCCGGTGTGCGGCAAGATGTAAAAGTGTTAGCAAATGAAATGCTTAAGCGTTTGCCAGAAATTCGCGATCTCTTTATTGGTGTGAATGTGTTTGGTGGCAGTCAAGCCACCAAAACCAACAGTGTGGCAATTCGTGAGGCTAATCAACATTTGGCAGAAGGCGGTGTGTTAGTGATCTTTCCGGCAGGAGAGGTGTCCAGTTATGCTAAAGGCAGCAAGGTGTTAGCTGATGTGGCGTGGCGTCATTCGGTGGCGAAATTTATCAACCGTAGCCAAGCGGCTGTGGTGCCCATTTTTATTGATGGGAAAAATAGCCCCATGTTTTATCGAGCAGGGCGAATCCATCCACTTTTGAGAACCGCCATGTTAGCGAAAGAACTGCTGAACAAGCGAGCTCAGCGTATTCGTTTATCAATTGGGCAAGCCATTGATTATGCAGAATTAAAAGGTTTCAGTGATGAAAAAGATTTAGTTCATTACCTGCGTCTTAATACCTATTTATTGTCATCTGATACTCAGCAACAAAGCTTGCCAAAAGTGGTTACGCCGCTGGCGACCGAGCTCTTATTAAACGACATAGTGGCATTACCGGCTGAGGCTTTGTTATTAGAGCAAGGCGAGTTTGCAGTGTATTGTGCTGGCCGCGATCAACTGCCCAGTATCATGCAGGAAATTGGACGCATTAGAGAGCAAAACTTTCGTGCGGTTGGTGAGGGCAGTGGGTTAGCGTGTGATCTCGATGAATATGACCATTACTATCAGCAATTGTTTGTATGGCACAAAACGGATCAGAAAATCGTCGGGGCTTATCGTTTGGGCTTTGTGGATCAGTTGCTTAAGGAGAAAGGGCTGCAAGGCTTGTATTCACGTAGCTTATTTCAATATGACCAAGCTTTTTTGGCAAGCATGGGAAACAGCATTGAAGTTGGGCGTTCTGTGGTGGCTGAGGCGTACCAAAAGAACCTCAACTCTTTGCTGATGTTATGGAAGGGAATCGCTGCTTTGGTGGCACGTAACCCACAATACACGCATTTGTTTGGGCCGGTCAGTATTAGTAATGATTACAGTGACAGTGCACGACAACTTATGATGCAAACCTTATCTTTACATCATTATGATCAACAGCGAGCCAAATTGGTTAAAGCGTCCACGCCTTTGGCGCAAAATAGTACAGAGTTTTGGCAACCGAATCTTTTGTCGGCTTTAACCAGTGTCGAGCTATTATCAAAGATCTTAGCTCGTATGGAGCAGGGTAAAGGTTTGCCTGTATTACTCAGGCAATACCTTAAAATGAATGGTAAATTGATCTGCTTTAATCTGGATCACGACTTCAATGATGCGTTAGATGGCCTGATTGTGGTCGATTTGACCAAGGTGCCGTTGAAAACCTTAGGCAAATACATGGGTAGAGCACAGGCGGAAAAATACCTTAATCAACATCCAGGCTCTGAATCTGAAACACTTTATTAAGGCGCCAAGTGTTTCACCTAATCGTCGTAACGTAAGCGTGTCTTGAGGCAACAATGTCTCACAACAAGGTCACGAAGGGCGTCTCCGTGACGGAGACGGCTTAGACTAAACTGGCACCGCGATTTCTAAGTCAGCGAGTAAGGCTTTCGTTATATGATAGCGGGTGATGATGCCAATAATGCGGCCTTCTTGTACTACTGGGTACACTTTAGGTTTGGGTTCGGCCATCATCTTTGCGATCTCAATAATGTGATCGTTTGGGCTGACGCTAAGCACATTAGTTTGCATGACCGAACTGACATCTTTCGGCTCTTCACTGTAGTAAGCGCTTTGCATCAGTGCCGGCAATATGTCTTGCTCAGACACAAAACCAATCAAATGTCCTAGCTTATCGGCCACTGGTGCACCTGGCAAACGGCGTTGTGTGAGCCCTTTTACACAATCAATGATACTGGTGTCAGGATAAACGTAATACGCGTCACGCGACATAATGTCTCTCACAAAGAGGGTACCTGTTTTCATACTTAATTCTCCCAGCCAATGCTTACTTTCAGTGTAGAGCGAGACACGCAAAATTGCGTAACGGGTGTGAGCTTTTTGTTGTCAGTATGAGAATTTGAAGCATTAGGAATGGGGGCATGGTGACGGGTTGGGTAAATAGCAGCAGGTCTATGAGTTTTCGTTACACCAAATAAAAAAGCCACCCGAAGGTGGCTTTTTTATTTGGTGTCTCATATGAGCACCGACTTCATTTTTAAAAGTGCAAACTCTTTTAAAATCAAGCGCTTGATTGGTGGAGATGGGGGGAGTCGAACCCCCGTCCGTCAGTCCTCTGCCATTGGCTCTACATGCTTAGTCACTTCTATTTTTTGACCAACTACCGCCCGAAGGACAGGGTATAGTCGGCGAGCCTGATTAGTCTTAGATCCTTATCCCCAGGCAGGGCATCGGATAGCATCTCGTAATTTATGATACTGCGGAATCCCGGGCTACAAGCAACCTGGGGGCAGCACACTAGCAGGTTATTAAGCTGCTAGAGCGTAGTTTTCGTCGTTTGCGACTATATAATTGATACATGTGGATTTACGAGATCACGTATCACTCTCGACATGCACCTCAGGTTTTGTAACCGGCGTCGAAACCATGTCATCCCCGAAGTTGCGGCCATTCTAACGAATCCTATGCGGTTACGCTAGTCAGACACAATGATTCCACACTTTATATTTTGTGCTTCATCAATCTTTCTTTATCACGAGACCAATCGCGATTACGTTCTGTGTCTCGTTTGTCATGGTCTTTTTTACCGGTTACTAAGGCAACTTCACATTTGATCTTGTTGCCTTTCCAGTAAAGTGCCATGGCAGCACACGTTTTACCTTTTTGCTCTGTCACTTGAATGATGCGATCAATTTCTTTGCGGTTCAGCAAGAGTTTGCGTTGGCGCAAAGGTTCGCATACGACGTGAGTAGAAGCACTCAATAATGGTGTAATACGCGCGCCGACTAGCCAAGCCTCATTCTGGTGAATGATGACAAAGGAATCGACAAGTTGCGCTTTGCCTTCGCGTAAACTTTTCACTTCCCAGCCAGACAAGGCTAGGCCAGCTTCAAATTTTTGATCTACGAAGTAGTCGAACTTGGCGCGTTTGTTAAGGGCAATGGTGCCAGTACTGTTGGATTTTTTCTTTACTTTGCTCATAGGGAAAAATTATACGGTCGATAGAGGCAAAAACCTATGCTTTTCTTGAGGTATGCGCCTGAATGATGGAAAATTCACATCTGTTTACTAAATTTATTTGAGTAGAGTCATTATTCCTTCTAAGGTGGTCTCTTCTCATTCTCACTTTGTTGTTTTCTTAGAGCCTAAATTTATGCCTGAAAGTCGATGTTTACAAGGTATTTGGTCAAGTCCGTGGATATTTATTTTTGCGGCCAGTGGGTCGGCGGTTGGCTTAGGGAATATATGGAAATTCCCTTATGTACTTGGGCAAAATGGCGGCGGCGCCTTCTTATTAGTCTATTGCTTATGTTTGTTACTGGTCGGTTTGCCCGTGCTGGTGGCGGAGGTCGCTCTTGGCCGTACGGTTCGTTCTAACCCAGTAGACACAGTAAATGATTTAAGTGAGCGGCGTATTGTTCATAAGGCTTGGGTGATAGTGCCTTGGCTGGCAGGTATTACAGGCTTTTTGATACTGACTTTTTACAGTGTGATTGCGGGCTGGTCAATTGGCTATTTGGAGCGAGCAATCTCTGGGGATTTTCAACAAATCACTCAAGCTGGCGCTGTCGGCATGTTTAAAGGATTGTTAGCGAATCCAAGTGAAATGCTGCTTTGGCATTCTGTCTTTATGGCGCTGGTGGTACTGACGGTAGGCCAATCCGTGACGCGAGGTTTGTCGGCCTTAGTACGAATTTTATTGCCCGCCTTGGTGGTCAGTTTGTTAGGTTTGTCTGCTTACTCTATGGTAGTTGGTGACATGTCTAAGACCTTAGAGTTTATGTTTGGTTGGTCGTGGCAAGACATTACCTTTGACGTTGTCTTGGCTGCCGTGGGGATGGCCTTGTTTAGTTTGAGTGTAGGGATGGGGGCGATGTTTGCTTACGGTGCTTACATGAGCAAACGTATGTCGATTACTCGTGCCTGTGGCATTGTGGTTGGGGTTGATCTGTTAGTGGCGATCCTTGCTGGCTTGTTGATCTTTCCTTTGGTCTTTTCCTTTCAAATTGATGTGCAAGCCGGACCCAGTCTAACCTTTGTTTCATTACCGATTATTTTTGGCGGTTTGCCTGGCGGTCAGTTTTTTGCCAGTGTCTTCTTTGCTCTGCTGGTGATTGCTGCATTGACCTCAGCCATTTCCATGTTGGAGCTGTTTGTCGCTTGGTTACATGAGAAGTTTTACATTGCCCGTTTAAAGGCCGCATTACTTATGGGAATTGCGGTATGGTTTATCGGGATTGCCGTTTTGCTGTCATTTAACCATTGGGACAGTAAAATTATGTTTGGGCTGAACTTCTTTGAATTGTTAGATGAGCTGACGTCTTTAATTTTGTTACCAGTAGTGGCTATTTTGCTGTCTATTTTGGTGGCTTGGTTTATTCCGCGTACCATGTTGCAGAATGAAATGATAACCAAGCAAATTAGCCATTTTGAATGGTGGTACGGTACGTTAAAATACATCAGTATTCCTGCCATGATGGTCATAACCTTGGCGGGTTGGATAGGAGTTTAGTTTGAGTCGTATAGAACGTTTTGCTCATGTTAATTTTAGTTGTGAGCAAATGTATGATTTAGTGAATGACGTCAATGCTTATCCTGAATTTTTACCGGGTTGTTTGGGGTCTAGGTTGATTTTGCAAACCCCAACGGAAATTGTTGCTTCCTTGGAAGTGGGCAAAGGGCCAGTAAAGCAGACGTTTACGACGAAGAATTTTTTAGAGTTGAATCGTCGTATTGAGATGACGTTAGTAGAAGGCCCTTTTAAACGCCTTCATGGTGTGTGGACCTTTACTGAAGTGTCATCAACAAGCTGTAAAATCGCTTTGAGTATCGAATTCGAATTAAGTGGTATGCTGAAATTTGCGTTTGGTGGTGTGTTTAGTCAGATAGCGAATACCATGGTAGATTCTTTCAGTAAGCGCGCAAAAGTCGTGTATGGTGAATAGTATGAGAGTGGAAGTGGCTTACGCTTTGCCTGAAAAGCAGAAAATTGTGTCATTGGAAGTGGAAGAAGATTGTACTGTGCGTGATGCTGTACGCCGTTCCAACATTGATGTATTTTTTCCTGAGTTAGACGTGGAAAACGTGAAAGTCGGTATTTTTGGCAAAGCGGTACGCAATGCTGACCAGCAAGTGCTAAAAGAAGGTGAGCGAGTCGAGCTGTATCGTGAACTGAAAGTTGACCCTAAACAAGCTAGGGCCAACCGAGCAGCAAAAAGCACAAAATCTTAATGATTTTTAATCTTGGTTAGGCTGCCATTGTCGAAAGTAAGAACGAGATCGGTTACTTCGCTCTGTTTTGTCTCAGAAGTAGCGTATTGAGACGTGTACACATAGTGCCACTCGTCTGGTTTGAAAGTGTCTTGAATCATTGGGTTACCGAGAAGGTAAGTGACTTGAGACTCGGACATACCAATTTTAAGCTGAGAAAGCTGATCCTGTGTTACAAGGTTTCCTTGAGTAACTGGAACCTTGTAAGGCGGTGGAAATAAACTGCATGCACCTAAAGAAAGTGCGGCACATAAAATTAAAACTGATTTTTTCATTTGTATTATCCTTACTTTGGTATGCTAATGATAAAGTAATTATCAATAAGATCGAATAGAGAATGACTCATGACTAGCGAAAATCAAGAGCTAAAGAAAGCGGGACTCAAGGTAACCTTGCCACGAGTGAAAATTTTACAAATTCTTGAGAAAGCAGGTGACCACCATCTAAGTGCAGATGATGTCTACCGTACCTTGCTTGATCAAGGAGAAGACGTTGGCTTGGCCACTGTATATCGAGTTCTGACTCAGTTTGAAACGGCTGGATTGGTTCAACGCCATCACTTTGAAGCTGGCACAGCGGTATTTGAGTTGGAAAAAGGCGATCACCATGATCACATGATCTGTTTAGACACAGGAAAAGTGATTGAATTTGTTGACCCAGTGATTGAAAAGCGTCAGCATGAAATCGCTGAAGAACACGGTTATGATATTGAAGACCACAGTTTGATTATGTACGTGCGTCCAAAGAAAAAATAACCACAGAGCAATAGCGAAGGGTGCCTCTTAACGGTGGCTTCCTTTGTGAGCAAAGGAAGGGCTTAAACTTTTAGGGTTTAAGCCCTTTTTGCTGTCTGCTCGGAAGAATTGACCGGCGGCAGCTGACGAAGTTTTTAACAGGTTATTGCAGCTGCACGTTGCTGAGCATCTCGCGCGCGTGAGCGAGGGTTTGTTCTGTTAATTCAAGCCCGCCTAGCAAACGAGCGATTTCTTGCGTTCGGTCTTGTTCTTTCAGCACTTTGACCTCGGATGATGTGGCTTCATTAATGACTTTTTTGCTCACCTGTAAATGTTGATGCCCTTGTGCGGCCACTTGCGCTAAGTGCGTCACGCTGAACACTTGGCCTCGTTGACCAACAGAGCGCAACATGCGGCCAACGACTTCTGCAATACCACCACTGATGCCGACATCGACTTCGTCAAAGACTAAAGTTGGTATGGTTGAGGTGTGGGCGGTGACCACTTGAATGCCCAAACTAATCCTAGACAATTCACCACCAGAAGCCACTTTGCGAAGCGGTTGAGCGGGTTGGCCTGGGTTGGAAGCAATCATGTATTCGATGTCTTCAAAGCCATTGGCGGTGACTTGATTGAGTGGTTGGCATTGAATATAGAAACGAGCATGAGGCATGCCTAAGCCGTGAATCTGTTCTTCAACCTTTTTCGCCAATTCGTCTTTGGTGCTAATGCGCTGTTCTGTGAGGTTAGTCGCTAAAGCAGTGAGCTTTTCATAGGCTAATTCCTCTTTTTCTTTGAGCGCTTCTAAGCTTTCTTCGCCGCCTTGTAATTTAGACAGTTCCTCTTCAACTGACTCTCGTAATGAGATTAGAGTGTCAGGTAAGCATTTATGGCGGCGTGCTGTGTCATAAATATCAGATAAGCGATTTTCGACACTGGTTAAGCGCTCAGGGTCTTGTTCAAGAGTGTCTTGGTAATGACGGAGACTGTCTGTCGCTTCCTGTGCTTGAATGAGTGCGGCGTTCATCATTTCTAGTGCACTTTCCAGCTCCTGTGTCGGAGGGTTGATTTGACTGGCACTGTGAATGGCTTGGTTGAGTAAAGAGCAGATGCTGCCTTCTTCGTTGTCAGCTAATAAATTACTCGCTTGGTATGCTTTGACCTGAGAATCCGCAATGTTTGAGAGAAAAGTTTGTTCTTGCTCTAACGACTCGATTTCCCCTTCTTTTAGGTCAAGCTGTTCGAGCTCTTGCGCTTGGTAAGAAAGTAATTGCACCTTGGCTTCTTGCTCGGCTGACTGATTTTGCTTGGCAAAGAGTTCCTCTTTCAGTTGGCGCCAAACAGCATATTGCTGCTGAACCTGTTTGCTGAGTTCGGTGAGTTGACCATATTCATCCAACTGTTGGCGTTGTGCGTGTTTCTTTAGAAGCGACTGGTGTTCGTGCTGGCCATGAATATCAACTAACTGGCCACCCACTTCTTTGAGGTCGCTCAAGGTGCAAGGGCGACCATTTATGTAGGCTTTAGAGCGGCCTTCTTTGCTAATGACGCGGCGCAGTATGCAGTTTTGCTCTTGTTCCAAGTCTCTTTCTTCCAGCCATTGATAAACATGCGGGTAGTCTTGAATATCAAAGCTGGCGGAAATATCGGCTTTTTTCTCTCCATGGCGAACGACTCCGGCATCGGTTCTGTCTCCTAAGCACAGAGATAAGGCATCCACCATGATGGATTTGCCTGCGCCGGTTTCTCCAGAAATGACGGTCATACCTTGTTTAAACTCAAGCTCCAAGGACTCCACAATAGCAAAGTTGGATATTGCGATGCTGGTTAGCATAGTTGGCTCCACAAAGAGAAAATTTTTATATGGTTATTTATACAGTATTTGGTTGTTTTTTGACAAGTGTCTGGTGTGGAATTAATTCCCTTAAATTTAATGCGGTCTTAGTGTTGAAAGGTAAAAAGCCGTCCCCATATACCCAGCACAGAGAAAGAATAGTTTCTGTTATTTGGAGTTAAACAATGAGTGATCAGCAAAAAAATCCTAATCAAGAGGCGGAGCAAGATTTGAACAGTGAAGCAAAAAACGAAGCAGTGGAAGAGCTATTAGAGCCAGAAGCTGAGCTGTTAGAAGCGGAAGCTGAAAGCGACGAACTTGCGAAAGCATTGGAAGAAGTAGCCCAGTATAAAGAAGCGGCTCTTCGTGCCCAAGCGGATGCGCAAAACGTTCGTCGCCGTGCGGAACAGGACGTTGAAAAAGCGCATAAGTTTGGTTTAGAGAAATTTGCCAAAGCCATCGTTAACGTAGCGGATAACCTAGAACGTGCTCTTGCTTCTGCGGCCGACACGGGCGAAGCGGATCCGGTTCGAGAAGGCGTTGAGCTTACTTTAAAAGATTTGCTTGAAACTTTGGCTCGTTTTGAAGTTAAAGCCGTTGATCCACATGGCGAACCCTTCAACCCAGAGTTGCATCAAGCGATGACGATGGTGCCAAACCCTGAGCTAGAACCTAATACAGTTATGGACGTTGTTCAGAAGGGTTATACCTTGCATGGTCGTCTGTTGAGACCTGCAATGGTCGTGGTTTCAAGCGCCGCATAATGTGACCGTCATTTTTTTGACACTGGACGCTTGAAAAGTGTTTAAGCGTACCCAAATACAGAAGTAACCTTGTTATAAACGAATTTATTGGAGAGACAAACGATGGGTAAAATCATTGGTATCGACTTAGGGACAACAAACTCTTGTGTTGCTGTTCTTGATGGTGAAAAAGCGCGTGTAATTGAAAATGCGGAAGGCGATCGTACAACACCTTCGATTGTTGCTTTTGCTGAAGACGGTGAAGTGCTAGTTGGTCAATCTGCAAAACGTCAGGCAGTGACTAACCCAACCAACACCTTGTTCGCGGTAAAACGTTTGATCGGTCGTCGTTTCCAAGATGACGTAGTACAGAAAGACATCTCTATGGTGCCGTACAAAATCATCTCTGCAGAAAATGGTGATGCTTGGGTCGAAATCAAAGGCGATAAGAAAGCGCCACCTCAAGTATCTGCAGAAGTCTTGAAGAAAATGAAAAAGACAGCAGAAGATTACCTAGGTGAAAGCGTAACAGAAGCGGTTATTACTGTACCGGCTTACTTTAACGACTCTCAGCGTCAAGCAACAAAAGACGCGGGTAAAATCGCTGGTCTAGATGTTAAGCGTATTATCAACGAGCCAACAGCAGCGGCTTTGGCATACGGCCTAGATAAGAACTCAGGCGATTCTACTATCGCGGTTTATGACCTTGGTGGTGGTACATTCGATATCTCTATCATCGAAATCGCTGACGTTGATGGTGAGAAACAGTTCGAAGTATTGTCTACGAATGGTGATACTTTCCTAGGTGGTGAAGACTTCGATATGCGTGTGATCGAATTCTTGGCAGCTGAGTTTAAGAAAGACACTGGCATTGATCTACACAACGATCCATTAGCGCTACAGCGTCTAAAAGAAGCGGGCGAGAAAGCCAAAGTTGAGTTGTCGTCTTCTTCTCAAACAGAAGTAAACTTGCCTTACATCACTGCGGATGCGACTGGTCCTAAGCACTTGAACGTGAAATTGACCCGTTCTAAGTTGGAGTCTTTGGTTGAAGAGTTGGTGATCAAGTCTCTAGAGCCTTGCCGCCAAGCACTGAAAGATGCAGATCTGTCTGCTTCTGATATCGACGAAGTTATCTTGGTTGGTGGTCAGACTCGTATGCCTTTGGTTCAATCTAAAGTGACTGAATTCTTCGGTAAAGAGCCACGTAAAGACGTGAACCCAGACGAAGCGGTTGCCATCGGTGCGTCTATTCAAGGTGCGGTATTGGCTGGTGACGTGAAAGACGTTCTATTGCTAGACGTAACGCCTTTGTCTCTAGGTATCGAGACAATGGGTGGTGTGATGACGACCTTGATCGAGAAGAACACAACGATTCCGACGAAGAAATCACAAACTTTCTCGACAGCTGAAGACAACCAGAATGCAGTAACTATCCACGCCTTGCAGGGTGAGCGTAAGCAAGCGGCACAAAACAAATCACTAGGTCGTTTCGACTTGGCTGACATTCCGCCAGCACCACGCGGCGTGCCACAAATCGAAGTAAGTTTCGACATCGATGCGAACGGTATCTTGAGCGTTTCTGCGAAAGACAAAGCGACCGGTAAAGAGCAGTCTATCGTGATCAAGGCATCTTCTGGCCTAAGCGATGAAGAAGTCGAAAAAATGGTACAGGACGCGGAAGCGAACGCGGAAGAAGATCGTAAGTTTGAAGAGCTTGTACAAGTTCGCAACACAGCTGACGGCATGATCCACGCGACTCGTAAGACACTTGCAGATGCAGGTGATAAAGCGACTGAAGAAGAGAAAACGGCGATCGAAACAGCAATCTCTGAATTGGAAGAAGCGTTAACATCTAACGATAAAGAGAAGATCGAAGAGAAAACCAATGCCTTGACGCAAGCGTCAGGTTCATTGGCTCAGAAAATGTACGCTGATGCAGAAGCTGCTGCCGGTGCTGCGGAAGGTGCTGAACAAGCACAACCTCAGCAAGACGATGCAGTAGACGCGGAATTTGAAGAAGTAAAAGACGATAAAAAATAATCGTCGATTCTGATGAAACCGCCTCATTGCGAGGCAAGCGATGGCGGGCACGGTTTACAACCGTGCCTTGCTGTTTAAGCTGTAGCGCTTGTTACTGCTTAAATAAGACATGCAGACTTTTACGATTCAGGAATACCTGCGATGAGCAAAAGAGACTATTACGACGTTCTTGGGGTAGCCAAAGACGCGGATAAGAAAGAGATCAAAAAAGCTTATCGCTCTTTAGCGAATAAGTATCACCCAGATAAGAACCCAGATAACCCAGAAGCCCTTGATAAATTCAAGGAGCTGGCGGAAGCCTACGAGGTATTGTCTTCTGAAGAGAAGCGCTCGGCTTATGACCGCTTTGGTCATGAAGGTGTAAATGGTCAAGCTGGTGGCTTTGGCGGTGCTGGAGCGGGTGGTTTTAGTGACATCTTTGGTGATGTTTTTGGCGATATTTTTGGCGGCGGTGGTGGTGGTCAAAGCCGAACTCGTCGTGGCTCCGATCTACGCTACACCCTAGAGCTTGATTTAGAACAAGCCGTTTGGGGCTGTGAAGAAAAGATCCGCATTCCTACCTTGGTAGAGTGTGAGACGTGTGACGGTTCTGGTGCCAAGAAAGGGTCTACTCCTAAAACCTGTGGAACCTGTGGCGGTGCTGGTCAAGTACGTATGTCTCAGGGTTTCTTCTCTGTACAGCAAACGTGTCCAGAATGTCACGGTCAAGGTCAGGTTATTTCTGATCCTTGTTCAGATTGTCATGGTCAAGGCCGTAAGCAAGAATACAAAACACTAAACGTGAAAATTCCTGCTGGTGTGGACACGGGCGATCGTATTCGTCTTTCTGGTGAGGGCGAAGCGGGAACACATGGTGGTCCAGCGGGCGACTTGTTTGTTCAAGTGTCGGTGAAACCGCACAGCATTTTTGAGCGTGATGGTGCGAATCTGTACTGTGAAGTGCCGATCAGTTTCACAACGGCCGCTTTGGGTGGCGAAATCGATGTGCCGACATTAGATGGTCGTGTGCGTTTGAAAGTCACGGCAGAGTGTCAAACGGGTAAATTATTCCGTCTGCGTAACAAAGGTGTGAAACCGGTACGTGGTGGCCCAGTGGGTGACTTGATCTGTAAGGTTGTGGTGGAAACGCCAGTGAACCTAACGGCTCGCCAAAAAGAGTTGTTGACGGAATTGTCTGAAACCATGGGCGAAGGTACGAACCACTCTCCAAAGCAAAAGAGTTGGTTTGATGGGGTGAAACGCTTCTTTGATGATATTAAGAAGTAAGAGTTTTCCTCGTATTCTATGAAAGAAAAAGGCGCTATTTAGCGCCTTTTTCTTTGAGTAAGAAGTCAATGTGGTTGCGTAATAAATTGGCCGCATTGGTGAAGCTTTTGTTATTCGGGATGATAAAGTCCGCTTTGTCTCGAATGCCAATCGTTTTAATGGAGGCTTGGCGAACATGGCGCATGTAGCGGCTGGTGACTTCATTTACATCTCGGCCACGCTCAGCAATATCTCGTTTTAAGCGACGAACGATGGCGATGTCCATATCCGTATCGACAAACAATAGATAATCAACGGCATCACGAATGCCTGGATCTTGAAACATCATATGGCCTTCTACAAGCACCACGTGAGTTGGTTCTAAATTACGGTAGCCAATGCGTTTGTGTTGAGAGTGGTCGTAGACTGGGATCTCATTCGGTTGCTGACGATTTTTACAATTGTGGATCGCCAAGGTTAGGCTTTCTAAATCCAATGAATTCAAGTCATCGAAGTTGTAGACATCCGGGTCTATGCTGCCGCAGCCATTGTAAAAGCTGTCTTGGCAAAGAACAGTGATCTTTGAATCTTGTCCTTCTGCTAGCAGGGAGCAAAGTCGACTTTTTCCACTGCCAGATACCCCAGTGATGCCAATAACGAGTGCCATGTATTACCTCAAATAAAATAAACTGTCTGTGCTCCTTGAGTTGTCGGAGCGATTCGTGTTGTATTATATATCAGGTTTGGCCGTTTTTGGCGGCAAAAGTGGAATATCGATGTATGTAGGGATAGATTCATGCCTAGGGTGATTACTTCTTGTATCCTCGCCTTATTTGTTTTGGTGTCGCAGCCTTTATGGGCGAATACTCAAGCGAGCACCGCACGAGTATCAGGTCAGTTAGAATTGTTTGGTTTACCCTTTAATAATCTGAAATTGTCAGATTTGGGCGAACAACTAAAATCCATGGGTGTAGAAAGTTACCCCTCTTATCAAGATGGCATTCAAAGTTACAGCCTTGGCCCTGAGGGGATTCTCGGTGTGACCGATTTAACCGTACAGAGTAACGAGTCTGGGTATTTAGTGCAGGCGTTACTTTCTGGTGTGGTGAAAAGTAGCCGTCAGCGCCGTGCTTTGGGCGATTTACTGTTAAAGAAGTACGGTACGCCAAGTTCTGGTCGTCTGGATAATGGTCTTGGTGACGTGGAATGGCGACTCAAAGACTATACAAAGGTTAGTTTAAACAATACCAGTGTCGATGTATCGGTCATGTATGTGGATGAGCGTCCTAAAGTCATTCAGAGCTCAGGGCGAATTGATGTAGAATCCCTGTCTCGTAATTATTAGTCTGGCCTAGCAGTAAATCAATCTATGTTTATTCTCGATCTCAATCTTCGCTTAGCGCACTTCTTGCAACCGCACTTACAGGATGTTGCTTTGGCATTGGTGGCTACCTGTTTGGTGATTTATGGTGATCGTATTAATGGTTACCTTAAACGCTTAGTGTCTTCGTGGGTTTTTATTGCGCGTATCGCAGCTTTTATTCTTATGTGTACCTTTGGCTATGGTTTGCTGACGTTGTGGACTCAGCCATTGGTGTATTGGGGGATCACGCAAGTGGATTTAATGTATCGCCCTGTGTTGGTACTGGCGTGTTTTTGTTTGTTGGGCATTTTGGCGGAAAGAAAACGTCATTTGTGAAAATAATTGATGAAATTTCCTGTCTATTTTCGTTGCTAATTTACAACATAATGGGCTGCTTCCGTTAAAATTTCGCTTCAATGCTTTGCTTCTGTAGTAAAGTTTCTAACTCTTCTTTTATATTTCGTTATTTCTATAAAATAATCCCCTAAATTACGGATTTTAAAGACTTTTCGTAGTCTTCTTACAATTTGTTTTTGCTCAAAACTGGCGGTAGACTGCGCCCATATTGATACGACAGCGTCATTTGGGAGCACAACATGACAAGCACTTGGTTACAATCTCTCTCGCAAGTAGAATCCATGATTCCACTTCTTGGTAAACTTGGCCGTGAAAAATCCATCAAAGTTCAGCTAGCAGGTAACACTCTGATGGCGGATTCTGTAACAGGATTAATGGCAACTTTTGATCAACATCCTGAGTTAGATCTAGTGCAAGTCTATGGTGTGTTAGAAGAATTGTATGCAAGCGAACTGCTTCAAACGAGTGTGGAGCTAGAGGACTTGTTAGCGCAAGCTGATTTAACCTCTATGTTAGCCGCTCAGCCTTCTGATGGCACTGAAGTACCGGTCGTGCTGTATGGCTTTGGTCGTATTGGTCGTTTGCTTGCACGTCGCATGTGTGCGCTTGGGCATACCACGCCAGGCATGAAGTTGGCTGCGATCGTGGTGCGAAATGCTGGGCCGAATGATTTAGCGAAACGTGCTAGTTTGCTTAAATACGATTCAGTTCATGGTGCTTATGACGGTATTGTGAAAGCGGATGAAGCGAATCAAGTGTTAATGATTAATGGCAACGCGGTTAAAATCATTTACGCATCGGATCCGGCAGAAGTTGATTACACGGCTTACAACATTGAAAAAGCCTTGTTGGTTGATAATACGGGCCGCTGGCGCGATCACGATGGTTTAAGTGTGCATTTGAACCGACCTGGTATTGAGCGTGTTGTGCTTACCGCGCCTGGCAAATCAATGAAGAATGTTGTGTTTGGTGTGAATGACTCTGATCTCACCGAAGAAGATAAGATTGTCTCTGCAGCATCTTGTACGACTAATGCCATCACGCCTATTTTGTCCGTGTTAGAAGACAAGTTTGGTATTGAATCTGGTCACGTTGAAACGGTTCACGCTTACACCAATGATCAGAATTTGATTGATAATATTCACAAAGGTGATCGTCGTGGCCGCGCAGCCGGTATGAACATGGTGATGACAGAAACGGGTGCTGCCAAAGCAGTATCAAAAGCCATTCCTTCACTAGAAGGTAAATTGAGTGGCAGTGCAATTCGTGTTCCTGTCATTAATGTGTCTATTGCTGTATTGAGCTTGAATCTTAAAGCGGGCACGTCAGTAGACGAAATTAATGCCTTGTTAAAAGCCGCTTCTAACAGCACTGAATTAGCTGGTCAAATTGGCTTCAGTGAAGAAGCAGATGCAGTGAGTTCTGATTTCATTGGCTCGCAACAAGCAGGTATTTTGGATTCTTTGTCTACTAAGGTGCGCGGCAACCAAGCAACCTTGTATGTCTGGTACGACAATGAGTACGGCTACAGCTGCCAAGTGGTTCGCTTGATGGAAAAGTTGGCGTTGGGCCAGTTCTCTAAAGCGCTGCTATTGGAAGACAAGGCGGCATAATGAGTCATTAACCGACCATTAGATATTCAGGAAGCGATGGTGAATGCCATCGCTTTTTTTGTTTTTGTCGGTTGTGATAAGCATAAAAAAAGCCGGACATAGGTCCGGCTTAAATAAAAGTAACTAGCAGCTTGAATAGCATCATCCTGTGGGAATGGTGATATTCGCCTAAGACACGACTGTGGGGGCATGCCTTAGGGTTCATACAGTTAGGGCTGTATTAACGCTCTTTAGATTGCTGTAAGAATCCAAAGATATGATGCTTATTCTAGTGAAATTAGATTAACTGACAAACGATATAAATTGAGTTTTAGCATTAGCAAGACTAATGCTAAACTCTTCATTGTATTGTTTGTTTCGTGTTTCTTTTTAAGGGTAAGCAAATATGAAATCTATTCCGCTCACAGGGCTGAATACCTTCTCGATTGCGGCACGTCACTTGAGTTTTACTAAGGCGGCAGAGGAACTGCACCTTACTCAAGGTGCGGTGAGTCAGCAAATTCGTCAGTTGGAAGAGCGTTTGAAATTCAGTCTCTTTACTCGTCACCATAGGCGTTTAGAGCTGACGGTTGCTGGTGCCAGACTGGCTGTTCAGCTGAATCATAGTTTTAATGAAATCAGTGGTTTGATCAGTGAATTACAGGAAGAAGAAAGCTCAAACATTCTGTCTGTTTCAGTGATGCCCTCTTTTGCGACGAAATGGTTGATCCCTCGTCTGGGCAGCTTGCAAGAAACTTATCCTGATCTGCAGCTGCGCATCCAGGCCAACGATAGAGAGGTGAGTTTTCAGCGTGATCGGATTGACGTTGCCATTGTTCACAGTCATGTACACAATGCCAAAAGCCACTTGGTGCCTCTGATGAAGGACAAGGTGTTTCCTGTATGCAGCCCCGCTTTTCTTAAACAGCGTGGCTTAACCCATGCTAATCAATTAGCCGATGTGCCCTTGCTCAATGATGATTCTGAATGGCGTTTTTCAAGTCCTTATGCTGAGTGGGAGCGTTGGTTGCAGCTAGCCAATGCAAAAGGTGTTAAGCCATCTCGAGGTATCAGTTTTAACCGTGGCGATTTGGCGGTGCAGGCGGCGATTGCGGGACAAGGTGTGGCGCTTGGTAGAACGCCATTGGTGATGGACGATATTCAGCATGGTCGTTTAGTGAAACCGTTTGATGATATCTTGGATGAAAACCATGCTTATGTGTTTGCTTGTCCAGAAGCGCAATACCAAAGGGAGCCTGTTCAGCAGTTGCTAAAATGGTTGGTGGCGGAATGTTATCAATATTCGCCAGACGATGCGTTAACAAAACCGGAAACCTTAAAGGTTACTGGTCGATAAGCAGTTTCACGGAAATGGCTAAACACATAATAATGACCATAGGACGGATTAATTTAGTCCCTTTTGTAATCACCAGGCGCGAGCCAATTTGTGCGCCTAGCCATTGTCCCACTCCCATTACAATGCCCAGTGTCCAGATGATATGACCGCTAAAGGTAAACACCAGCAAAGAAGACACATTGCTGGTGGCATTGAGAATTTTAGTGTGAGCTGTCGCTGATACTAGTGTTAAGCCCATTAGACAAAGGTAAGCAGTAGAGAAAAAAGCGCCTGTGCCTGGGCCAATTAAGCCGTCGTAAAAGCCAATGCTGGTGCCAATGATGACAGCAAATTGCAGATGACTTAGGGAAAATTTGCTGGCTAGATAAGGCTGAACTTTGGGTAAGAAGAAAAAGAAAACCGCGACGGCGATCAAAATAATGGGTACGGCTTTGAGCAGTAAACTGCTGTCGAGATAAGACACTAATAAGGTGCCCAATATCGCGCCAATGGCCGTCATTATGATGGCGGGTAGCATTTGTTTTAGATCTACCTGACCTTTTTTAATAAAGTGGTAGGAGGCGGACAAAGTGCCTGCGCAGCCTTGTAGTTTATTGGTGGCGAGGGCTTGTGCAGGAGAAAGGCCTGCGGCCAGTAATACAGGAACAGTAATCAAACCACCACCGCCTGCGATGGCGTCAATGGCGCCAGCAACAAACGCCGTAGCAAACAAGGCCAAATAGATCCAAATTGGTAAATCGAACAGCGTGAGATCCATGTGGCTAGCTTCCATTGTTGGCGTCAAAGAATGTTTAGGAGGTCGTTAGTAAAGCAAAAAAAGCCCGCCTAGACAATCGACTAGGCGGGCAAACGTACAGAAGAGCTGGCTGGTTAAAGCCGAGATTGAACGTACTCTTCTAGAGCAGTGACCTGGTCATCTGTGAACTCCAAACCGAGTTTGGTTCGGCGCCATAGAATGTCTTCCGCGCTACGAGCCCATTCTTGCTCGATCAGATAATCGACTTCTGCTTGATGCAACTCGTTACCGAAATCTTTTCCTAACGCTGCCACGGAATCCAAATTACCTAAGATTAATTGAGTACGGCTGCCGTAACTGTTGGCAAAGCGTTGTGCTAAATGCGCGCCAATGAAAGGGAAATCTTGTTGAAGCTTCATAGCGTAAGCGTCCAGTGACATACCCAATTCACCACCAGGAAGTGGCTTGCTGTGTGTCCATTCCTCTCCCATTTGCTGATAGAAGGGAGCCAGTTTTTTCATGGCTGATAACGCCAGCTTACGATAGGTGGTGATCTTGCCGCCAAAGATACTAAGCAGAGGGGGTCCTAAATCATCATCAAGGTGTAACGTGTAATCACGTGTCACGGCAGAAGGGTCAGAAGATTCATCTTCTAAAAGTGGACGCACACCTGAGTAGCTCCACACCACATCTTTCGGTGTTAGGCTTTGTTTGAAATGATCGTTAGCCACTTGCAAGATGTAATTGGTTTCGTCTTCCGAGATGGCGACTTTATTCGGGTCACCCTTGTATTCCACATCGGTTGTGCCAAGCAGTGTATAGTCGTCACGGTAAGGAATAGCAAACACAATACGCTTGTCTGTGTTTTGCATAATAAAGGCATTTGAATGTTGATAAAGCTTAGGCACGACAATGTGGCTGCCTTTGATCATGCGAATACCGTAAGGTGCTTTGCGCTCTACCTTGGTTTCAATAAAGGAAGAAACCCAAGGGCCAGCGGCGTTGACTAAGCCATTTGCAGTGACTTCAGTCGTTTCATTTGTGGCTTCATCAGTCAGAATAATTTGCCATTTGCCATCTACTCTTTTCGCTGAAGAGCAACGAGTTCGAGCGAAAATAGACGCACCATGTTGTTGTGCGCTGATTGCATTCGTCACCACTAATCTCGCGTCGTCTACCCAGCAATCCGAGTACTCAAAGCCTTGTTTGATATCCTCTTTCAGAGGGCTGTCGGTGCCGTATTTGACGCGCTTTGAGCCTGGTAAGGTTTCACGCTTGCCCAATGTGTCATAAAGAAACATGCCAATGCGTATCAGCCAAGCTGGACGTAAGTGAGGGCGGTGAGGCATTTGGAAGCGCATCGGGGTAACTAGATGAGGGGCGACTTTTAGTAATACTTCACGCTCGTTCAGGGCTTCTTTTACCAGACGGAACTCATAATGTTCTAGGTAGCGCAATCCACCATGAATCAGCTTGCTGCTTGATGATGATGTGGCGTGGGCCAGATCGCCCATTTCACATAGGCCGACGGATAAGCCTCGTCCAGCAGCGTCTGCCGCAATGCCAGTACCGTTAATGCCACCGCCTACTACGAAGAGATCAAAATGTGTTTGAGTCATGCTTAGCCTCATAATCGAAAATAGATTATGTTCGAAAACGAACATTTAGTTTCGATACTAAACCTAGGTAGAGGGAATAGCAAGCCTGATAATGTGAAGATTTAGTGACCATATAAAGCATGGTCACTCATAAAACTAATGATTCAAAAAGAGTGAAGGGAGAATGAAATTAGTGTTTTGGCTTGCAAAGTTCGAGTTGAACCTTATGTTCTTTCATGAGTTTACTAATGGCTTTCGGTGGTTGCTCATCGGTAAAGAGGCGATCTACTTGAGTGATATTGCCTAATCTCACTACCGCATTCCGACCAAACTTTTCGCTGTCAGCGGCTAAGAAGACATTTCTTGAATTGGAAATGATACTTTGTGCTACTCGTACTTCTTGATAGTCATAGTCGAGTAGAGAGCCATCATGTGGATCAATTCCACTGATGCCGACTATGCCAAAGTCAACGCGAAATTGATTGATGAAATCGATGGTTGCTTCACCCATAACGCCACCATCGCGGGATCGGACGGTACCGCCAGCAATGATGACGTTGAAGTCTTCTTTGCCACTGAGAATGGTGGCAACATTAAGGTTGTTGGTAATCACTTGTAGGCCGTGATGGTTGAGCAGCGCTCGGGCGACTGTCTCCGTCGTGGTGCCTATGTTGATAAACAAGGAAGCATTATTTGGGATTTCAGCAGCGATGCGTTTGGCGATTTGTTCTTTTGCGCCCAGTTGTAAAATTTGTCGTGTGGCATAGGCGACGTTGGTGGTACTGGAATCGTAACTGGCGCCGCCGTGGTGACGACGTACTTGACCTGCTTTTGCCAGTTCGTTGATGTCACGTCGAATGGTCTGTGGTGTGACGGAAAATTGCGTGGCCAGTTCATCAATGGATGCGTAGCCTTTGTCTTTTACTAACGCGACGATCTTGTCTTGGCGAGAAAGCTGCCCCATACCGTTTTCTTCTCCTCTCACAGGTTACTCTTGCTAAAGGAGTCCCCATTGGTTTTTAATATAGAATATTCGAATTTGAATATTCATGTTCAAAAAACAAAACAACAATTAAGTCGCTTATCGAAAGTGACCGATATCTCAAAGAGAATCTGCCATGACCCATTATATTCTTGCAATCGACCAAGGTACTACCAGTTCACGCGCTATTGTATTTGATGAAAAAGCCAATCGCATTGGTCAGTCTCAGCAAGAATTTCCTCAGATCTTTCCCAATGATGGTTGGGTAGAGCATGATCCAGAGGCCATTTGGTCTTCAACCTTGGCGGTCTGTCAATCTGTGCTTAAGGATACAGGCATCGCTGCACAAGAGATAGCCAGTGTTGGTATCACCAATCAAAGGGAAACCACCATTCTTTGGGACATAACGACAGGCAAACCTGTTTACAATGCCATTGTTTGGCAGGATCGACGCACCAGTGTTTATTGTCAGTCCTTGGTTGATCAGGGGTGGGCAGAGAAGGTTCAAGAAAAAACAGGCTTGTTGATTGATCCCTATTTTTCCGCCACCAAGATACGTTGGGTATTGGAAAATGTAGAAGGAGCGAAACAAAAAGCTAAGGCTGGCCAATTAGCCTTTGGTACGGTCGACAGTTATTTGCTTTGGCATCTGACGAAAGGTAAATCCCATAAGACGGATGCAACCAATGCTGCTCGGACAATGGCGTTCAATATTCATCAGCAAGCATGGGATCAAGAGTTGATTGAATTATTTGGCATTGAGGACGTGATTTTTCCTGAAGTGATGGATTGCAGTGCCGATTTTGGTGACATAGATCCTCAATGGTTGGGTGCCAGCATTCCAGTAAATGGTATCGCTGGGGATCAACAGGCAGCGTTAGTGGGTCAGGCGTGTTTTACCCCAGGTATGGTAAAAAGCACCTATGGAACAGGCTGCTTTATGATTCTCAATACGGGGGATAAGGCACTAAAATCTGAGCATAAGCTACTGACGACAGTCGGCTATCGTCTTAACGGCAAGGTAACGTACGCATTAGAGGGCAGCATTTTTGTCGCTGGTGCGGCGATCCAGTGGTTACGAGATGGTCTAAAACTGTTCAGTGATGCCAAAGAAACGCAAAGCTTGGCGCAAAAAGCGTTGAATGACGATTCGGTTTATCTGGTCCCCGCCTTTACTGGTTTGGGTGCGCCTTACTGGGACCCTGATGCCCGTGGTGCCATGATAGGTTTAACGCGTGACACCAGTGTTGAGGATATTGTCAGCGCGGGGTTGCGCTCCGTGTGTTATCAAACACGGGACCTGGTGGATGCGATGGCGCAAGACGGAGCCAACTTTCGTTCCCTGAGAGTGGATGGCGGTATGGTGGTCAACGACATTATGGTGCAGTTTTTAAGTGATCTGTTAGACGTCACGGTAGAACGCCCTTGCGTCACGGAAACCACAGCGTTGGGTGTGGCGTTTTTAGCGGGTATGAAAGTGGGGATTTATTCGTCTTTGGAGGACATCAGTCAGTTATGGGAAGCGGATAATACTTTCCAGCCTGAAATGGATAAAGCCTCAGGCGATACCTTGTATGAGGGCTGGCAAAAGGCGGTGAACCGAGTTCGTACAAACACTTAATGTGTGTTTACGTTTTTCTACAAGTGTGCCCTTGTGCCTCGTCATAATTGTGGCTAACTTAAAGGTATCATAAGTTTTAGAAAAGGTTTTTTGCGATGTCAAAACAGTTTGCCGAAGTGCAACAAGATGATTTTATGAAGTTCGGTGGCGAACGTCCTAGCTATTTACAAATAGAAGATGCCTTAATGGCGCTGGGCGGGCATGGCGTTGCTGGTAATAATTTTAAAAATGAAATGGTTAAGTTAGCGGGTTGGACTGGTGGCGCATTGACCACTTATGCTCAGCGTGCTGAAGTAGCACAAAATGCGTTTAACCGTATTCGAGCGATTTTGCCAAGTGTGAAAACAGCGGATGAGCTGAAAGCCAAGCTAGAAGCGGCTGCGGCAAAGTAGATCTCCAGCGTTACTTAGAGCATAAAAAATGGCTTTGCAGTTCCCCTGCAAAGCCATTTTTTTGTTCGACTGTCAGCTTTAAATTTACTCGGCATCAGCAATTTGGCGAATGTTATACTCTTCGTCAATAATGCGGCCAATCACATTATCACCCACTAAATGATGGGCGTAATGCATGTGTAGACAACGTACTTGATCCCAGTTAGCAATGCCACCTATGCCTAATTTATCAAACAAAGGCTTAAAGCCTTTCTCTTCAATAATGGCTTTATGCTCGTCGCTCATGACTTGCCAACGTCGAGTCACATAGTCTTGATGAGAGGCATGATGAGCTTCTCGCAATGCCTCATCTTCTTTGATTCTTTGCTCTAGCTGTTTTACAACGCCTTGACTTTCAATTTTCGCCAGAGCTTTATCGATGGCTTTGCTTGAAAGCCAATATAAGGTAGGGAAAGGTTGATCGAATACCCATGTTTCCATTTCAAGCACTTGTGGTGTGCCATTAGGAGACGAGTGAGCGATTGCGTTTATACCACTTGGCGTACGGCCAAGCTGAGCTGTGATAATGTCAATATCCGCTTGAGAAAGTGTTGCTGTCATAATGTGATTCGTATTGGCTTAGGTTAGGCGGTAAATGCGGGAAAACTGGCGGCAAATTTCTGGATCCATTCGGCCGCGGCTTCGTTATAGTTTAAGCGTCGACCTTGGCTTTTCGCTTGGCGTCGATAATGCTCGATTTGCGAAAGTTGCTCTATCATACGCACACAATAACACTCTTCTTTGGTCGGGAATTCGATTGCAATTAAATAGCCTTCGCTTTCTTTATTGCACCAAGCTATGCGCCCAGAGACACAGAAGTTTGGGTCGATTTCTTCCAATGTTATTTCTACAGAGCAGCCATCGTTAAACGGGTTTACGCTCAGGTAGGTTATACCGACAAAGCCATCTCTATTCTCACAAATAGAAGGAAACGGCTGATCTTCAATTAGGGTGATCTCTAATGGAAGGTCTCTCGGATGTGCTACAAATTCCATCACAAAAAAGCCAGCTTTTAATTTATATAGTCAAGTTATCGGCCAAAATGGCTGAGTGTTTAAAAAAGAATGCGAATTGTACGCTTTTTGTTCTGCCTGTACAGATGGATTTTAAGATGCGTTGAATCAAATTCATAACTTCTACTTATATACAGTTTGCTTGAGGCGTTTAACTCGATGCTACCCTATTTATTTGCGGATATGAACTTAGTTTTTGCTAACTTGTTGATGGCAAAGCTGTCCTAACTCTTTTAGTGCAATATCTGTGTTGTAGTCCCAATTTAGGGCGTAATTTAGGCGAAAGTGGTGACTGAATTGATGGTGAAGGCTGAAGGCCAATCCAGGAAGTATGCCAATGTTCTTTTCAAGTGCCTGAGCGTGCAGTTGCATAGTATCAATGCTAGTAGGCAGACGGACCCACAACAGAAACCCACCTTTCGGGTTAGATGTCTGAGTGCCCTCGGGGAAATGCGCTTTTATCTGTTCCTGACAGCGCATTAAATTTTCTTGATACGTGGCTCGGGTTTTCCGTAGGTGACGATCGTAAGCGCCATTTTCTAAAAAGTTCGCAATGGCTGTTTGGGTTAGGGTGGGGATGGCCAAAGATTGCACGTAGGCGAGGTGTTCAATAGGGGCTTGAAAGCGGCCGCCGATAATCCAACCAATTCGAAAGCCTGGGGCAATGCTTTTTGAAAAAGAGCTGGTGTAGATGACCCGATTATAAACATCGTCGGCTTTTAACGCTCGTTCACGTTTATCTTGGTAACTTAATTCCCCGTACACATCGTCTTCAATGATCATGAAATCATGATCATTGGATTGTTTGATCAAACGTTGGCGTGCTTGATGGTTTAAAGTCGCCCCGGTTGGGTTCTGATTATTAGGGGTCACAATACAAGCTTTAATATCATGCTGTTGATTGGCCATTTCTAATTGGTCGAGATCAAGACCAGTGACGGTAGAGCAATTAATTTCAACTGCGTTTAGTTTCAGCACTTCTATGGCTTGCAACACACCATGGTACGCCGGACTCTCTATTGCAATAGTGTCACCGGCTTTGGTGACGGCTTGCAAAGCAAGCATAAGAGCGTTCTGGCAACCTAATGTGATGGTAATATCACTGGGTTGCAGCTGACAGCCGCTGTCTAACATACGAATGGCGATTTGCCTTCTTAGCGCCAGTGAGCCAGGCGTGAATTCGTAAGCAGCACAAATTTCTGGTTCCAGACGCATTAAGCGACCGACAGAACGTTGCAGTTGTCGAATGGGCAAAAAGTGGCTTTTCGGAATGGCAGCCCCGAATTGAACAATGTTTTCGTCTTGGGAAACGTGCAGCAGGCGGTGCAGCAAAGCGTGAACGCTTTGTTCTTGTTTGGCCGGCTTTAGCGGCAATTCTGTATTAAGTTTTAGGCTGTTTTCTTGGACGAAATAGCCTTTTTGAGGACGTGCTTTAATAACGCCTCTGTCCTCAAGTAAACTGTAAGCTTGAAGTACGGTTGCAACACTGACCTCTAACTGCTTACTGGATTTACGCACAGAGGGAATTTTGACGCCCGGCAAAAAAATACCTTCTTGGATTTGTTGCTCAATCTGGTTAGCAATCTTTTCGTAAAGAGGAAGGTCCATAATGGCTGCGCAAGGTTCTTAAATCATTGAAAGAGAGTAAATCTAACAGATCGCTAGATCGAAGGAAATGTAAGACGTAGATTGGGCTTTTTCATTAAAAAGTCGCAAATGGTCATATATGGATTATTAAAGCGTGTCAGTAAAGTGTTATTATTTTGATTAAATGGTCAAATTATGATGTTTTCGCCTTGGCTTGCGAATTCAAAATATACAAAGATGGAAAAGAGGGCGTTTATGTCGTTATCTGTGATTCAGAGGATTTTACTTGGCTTTGGCGTGTTGTTGGTTTTGTTATTAACCATCGCAGGAGCGGGTCTTCATGGTACCAATAAAGTAGAAGATCGACTCAATGTGGTCACCGGCAAAGTGTCGAATATCATGACCAACAGCAATTCCCTAAGGGACGGTCTTGCTCTGTCCAATGCGACTGTACTGCAGTATTTATTGAGTAAGTCACCTGAGTCTCTTGATGTGCTATCGCAGCGATTTGCTAATTTGAAGACACAATATCAAGAGATTTCAAGCAAATTAGCGGACGATTTGCAGGGCTCTCCTGTGATGCAAGATGCCTTGACGAAGATCGATCAAGAAGTTGACGTTTTTATGCAGCTAACGGATGTGGCCTTTTCCAATCATAAAAGAATGTTGGAACTACAAGCGGCTATTCCAGATGAAAAATTAGACTTAAAAGACGCGATTAACTTCACCGCGGAAGATTTGGCTTTTTTACAAGAAGGGGGTGATACCTCGGAAATTCAGTTTGCTGCTTCCTATATGGTGAGCCAAGCGCAAAGTTTACAAGTGTCTGTTAACGACTATTTTGATTTGCGTGATCTGACCAGTATGCAAAGTTTGCGCGATGACATGGTTAACGTGATTGGCAGTCTCAGAGAGAAGCAAGCCTATCTCAAAGATGACAGCATTAATGGACTGATTGATGAAGTAGAAACCAGTGTGCAGTCGGACGAAGGTGTCATCAATAAGTATTTTGAAAATACTCGTCTAACACAAGAGTCAGAGCGATTGGCGAAGCAATTGTCTGGCAGCATGAAGGTAGTGGATGAATCGGTGCAAGTGCTGTTAGCAGAAGCCAATCAAATGGCCGCGGTGGCGAAGCAAGAAGCCAGCAGTGCGGCGAATTTATCTCGTCTGGTGATTTCTGTGGTGTTTGTGGTGTCTATTGTGATCGCCATTTTAGTGGCCGTCTGGGTAAGTCGAAGCATTCGTTCTCCTCTGAAAGAAGTGATGCGAGTATTGGGACTGATTTCAGAAGGAGATTTCACTCAGCGTAGCCAAGTCAAAACCAAAGACGAATTTGGCGAATTGTCAGGTTGGGTAAATGGTTTGGTTGAAAGACTGCAAAAAGTGATGGCTGAAATTGATCAATCATCCACTGAAGTCGCCGCGTCAGCGACCACTAATGTACAGATCGCAGGCGAGTCAAAACGTCTAATGAGTTCGCAAAATGAGCGTACAACAGAAGTTGCGTCATCTATGTCTGAGATGGCATCAACGGTTGAGCAGGTCGCGAAAAGCTCAGAATTTATCTTGCATCAAATTCAATCGGTTGATCAAAGAGCGGGCCAAAATCGTACCCAGATGGACGCTAATATCGCGAAGATTGAAGATTTGTTAGCGCAAATTGAAGAATCAACCAGTGTGGTTAACCAGCTGAACGAATACTCTAAAAACATTGATAGTATTTTGGATGTGATTCAAGACATCGCTGAGCAAACGAACTTATTGGCACTGAATGCAGCGATTGAAGCAGCGCGTGCTGGTGAGCAGGGTCGAGGCTTTGCCGTGGTCGCCGATGAAGTTCGAACATTGGCGACGCGCACGCACAGTTCAACAGAAGAAATTCAGAGCGTGATTGCCCAGCTGCAACAGGGTGTGAAAAAAGCTGTTGGCAGTATGGAAGAAAGCCGACAAAGTGCGACATCTAGTGTTGGCGAAGCGCGTTCTGTGGGGACATCCTTATCTGAACTGCAAAATAATATGGCAGAAATTCGGGATCTGAGTACGCAAATTGCCACGGCAGCAGAACAGCAATCAGCAGTAGCCCACGAGATCAGTGACAATGTTATTGAGATTTCAAGCATGTCTGAGGAAGCAGCGTCTGGGGCGGATAAGAGTGCTCGTGATAGTGAAGGCTTAGCGACTCTGGCATCTCGACAAAAAGAATTGCTCAGTCAATTTAAGATTGTTTAATGGTGTTTTACCGGAGGGTTGCGTTAATATAGCGCAACCTTATTCTCTGGAGATAAATAGAATGTCGATTCTTGTTGGTGATATGCTGCCATATGGCTCATTTCAGGTAATGGGAGAAGAGGGTCCTGAGACCATCGATGTAACCGAATTTTTTGCAGATAAAACTGTGCTTATGTTTGCTGTACCGGGGGCGTTTACGCCAACTTGTAGCAGCAGCCACTTACCTGGTTTTGTGGTTCACTTCGATGCATTAAAGGAAAAAGGCATAGACGACATTGTTTGCTTGTCTGTTAATGACGTCTTTGTGATGCATGCTTGGGGATTGGCGAATAATGCTGAAAACCTCATCATGGCCTCTGATGGCTTGGCTGAATTTACTTGTTCAATGGGCTTAGAGCTGGATATTTCCGCCGCGAAAATGGGTGTCCGTAGCCGTCGTTATGCCATGC
This sequence comes from Marinomonas aquiplantarum, assembly GCF_003314975.1. Classification (GTDB taxonomy): domain Bacteria; phylum Pseudomonadota; class Gammaproteobacteria; order Pseudomonadales; family Marinomonadaceae; genus Marinomonas; species Marinomonas aquiplantarum. The sequence goes on along the minus strand of NZ_QNRF01000001.1, from coordinate 132,685 downwards.
TTGTTCGAAATGGTATCGTGCAAGAGTTATGGCTTGATGAACCTGGTGAATACAAGGTGAGCTCGGCTGAATATGTGTTAAGCCAGTTATAATCTCACTTTGAATGATTTTAAGAGCCGCGTAATGCGGCTTTTTTATGTCTGCCATTTAGAAAGTTCAAAACAGCTATCTCAAAATGCAATACCCTTTCGGCTAAAATGAAATAGCCAAATTCCGTTCGCAAATCAATACTCTCAAACAAATCAAAAAATGAAATAGCGCGTTTATTACGTCAGTTTATTTCAGTTTGTTTGTTACTTTAATAAGAATAGAGAGTTGTAACATGATTATAGATTGCCACGGCCACTACACGACAACCCCGCCAGGTGTTGGGGAATACCGAGATAAACAAAAAGATCAAGTTGCGAAAGATCCCGCCTTTGTCGGTGAAAAAGGCAAGGTAGTCGTATCAGATGATGAAATCCGCGATAGTATTGTCAATAATCAACTGAGATTACAGCAAGAGCGTGGCACAGATCTGACCATCTTCTCTCCTCGTGCTAGTTGGATGGGACATCATATTGGTAATGAATACACGAGCCAATATTGGACAGAGCACCAGAATGACTTGATTCGTCGAGTGTGTGACTTATTCCCAGAAAACTTTGCCCCTGTTGCGCAGCTGCCACAATCTCCGGGTGTTGATCCTGCTAAGTCTGTCGCTGAAATTGTGCGAACCGTTGAGCAAATGGGCTTTATTGGCATTAACTTAAACCCAGATCCAAGTGGTGGTTTCTGGCAAGATGCGTCGTTGGCTGATCGCTCTTTCTATCCTATTTACGAAAAAATGTGTGAATATGATATTCCGGCTATGATTCACGTATCCGCTGCTTGTAATGATTGCTTCCACACTACAGGTTCCCATTATTTAGGGGCTGACACCACAGGCTTTCAGCAGCTAATGATGTCGGATGTGTTCAAAGACTTCCCTGAATTAAAGATCATTATTCCTCACGGTGGTGGTGCAGTGCCTTACCATTGGGGGCGCTTCCGTGGCTTGGCACAAGACCAAGGATTTGATCTGGCGGAGCGCGTTTTGAATAACGTTTACTTTGACACTTGTGTGTATCACCAACGTGGCATCGACCTACTGTTAGACATTATTCCAACGAAAAATATCCTGTTTGCCTCAGAGATGATTGGTGCCGTTCGTGGTGTTGACCCTGAAACAGGTCACTACTTTGACGATACTAAGCGCTATATTGATAACAATACGGTGCTTACTGCGGAACAAAAACAAGAAATTTTCGAAGGCAATGCGCGTCGCGTGTTCAGTCGTCTGAAAGTATAAGGGGAAGAGGATGCGAGAAAATATCGTAGTTCAACATATCGAGCGTGCAGATCAATCTGTTATTGATGGCTTAGCGGAATGTGGTGTGGCGACCATACATGAGTCGCAAGGCCGTGTGGGGTTATTGGCGCATTACATGCGTCCAATTCAAATGGATAAGACCATTGCTGGCTCAGCTGTGACCATCTCTGGCGCAGCAGGCGATAATTGGATGATGCACGTGGCCATTGAACAATGTCAGGCGGGGGACGTGATGGTGTTTGCACCAACATCACCTTCTAACCATGGTTTCTTTGGTGATTTGTTGGCTACTTCGGCGCAAGCACGTGGGGTCGTCGGTTTGGTGATTGATGGTGGCGTTCGTGATACTCGTGATCTACGTCAGATGGATTTCCCTGTGTGGTCCAAAGCAATCTTTTCGGAAGGTACAATCAAAGAAACCGTTGGTTCTGTCAATGTGTCAATCGTCTGTGCAGATGAAACGGTTCATGCTGGTGATGTGATTGTCGCAGATGACGACGGTGTGGTCGTTGTACGTCGTGAAAAAGCCGCTGAAGTATTAGAGTTAGCACGCGCTCGAATGGCGAATGAAGAAGCCAAAAGAGTGCGCATGGCCAATGGTGAGTTGGGCTTAGACATATACAACATGCGCCCACGTTTGAAAGAAAAAGGGCTGAAGTATGTCTAACGGCATTGCTTGCATGTGGATGCGCGGTGGCACGTCAAAGGGCGCTTATTTTCTAGCGGAAGATTTGTCTTCCGATGTGGCGGAACGTGATGCGTTACTGCTGCGTATTATGGGCTCACCAGATGACCGTCAAATAGACGGCATTGGTGGGGCAGACCCATTGGCGTCGAAAGTGGCGATCGTCAAGAAAGCCAGCCGAGAGGATGCGGACGTAGAGTATTTATTTCTACAAGTGTTTGTCGATCAGGCCGTGGTCACGGATGCGCAAAATTGTGGCAACATCTTAGCTGGGGTTGGTCCTTTTGCGATCGAAAGAGGCTTGGTGAAAGCGTCTGAAGGTGAAACGCCAGTGCGTATTTTCATGGAAAATACCCAGCAGATTGCCGTTGCTCGAGTGTCGGTTAAAGACGGTGAAGTGCAGTATGAGGGCGATGCTCGAATTGATGGTGTGCCTGGTTGTTCTGCCCCGGTGCCGATTGTCTTTCAGGATACTGCGGGTTCGACTTGTGGGGCCTTATTGCCCACCGGTAATGTTGTTGATGTGATCGACGGTGTTCCTGTTACTTGTATCGACAATGGCATGCCTGTGGTCGTGCTAAAGGCAGCCGACATGGGCATTAGTGGTACTGAGACACGGGATGAATTAGAAGCCAATGAGACGCTGAAAGCAAAGTTGGAATCAATTCGTTTACAGGTTGGTCCCATGATGAATTTGGGCGATGTAACGACCAAATCTGTACCAAAGATGTCAATGGTCAGTGAGCCTACTGAAGGTGGGGCGATTTCGACACGTACCTTTATTCCTCACCGCTGCCATGCTTCGATTGGGGTGCTTGGTGCGGTCAGTGTGGCCACCGCGGCCATTTTAGAAGGCTCGCCTGCTCATGAGTTGGTACATTATACCGATGGTGAGCGCATGTCACTGGATGTTGAGCATCCGATTGGTGCCATGACCGTTATATTAGACAAAGATTCACAAGGTCAGTTAGACAGTGCGGCGATTCTACGTACTGCTAGGAAGCTGTTTGATGGGCAGGTCTTTGCTCATGCTAATGGTTTGTGAATCGATTGATTAAAACAATGATAAATAAGGCATTCGATTATGATGGACAAAACTTACATACCTTTTCATCCTAACCCTGCGAAGCCGTCCTTCCAAGCACCTGAGGGCGCGGTCGATGCACACTGTCACGTATTCGGTCCTGCGGATAAGTTTCCGTATCACCCAAAGCGTAAATATACCCCTTGTGATGCCTCAAAAGAGCAATTGTTTGCCTTGCGTGATCACTTAGGTTTTTCTCGTAACGTTATCGTGCAGGCTTCTTGCCATAGTACGGATAACTCAGCCCTTATTGATGCATTAGAAAGTGCAGGCGATCTGGCTCGTGGGGTGGCGTTTGTGGATGATTCTATTACCCACGAAGAGCTTGAAAAGATGCATGCTGCTGGTGTTCGAGGTGTGCGTTTTAATTTTGTAAAACGCTTAGTCGACAGTACGCCTAAGGAAGTTTATTTTTCTATTGCCGATAAGATTCGTCCTTTTGGTTGGCACATTGTGGTGTATTTTGAAGCGGCGGATTTAGAAGAGCTCATTCCTTTCCTTAAGTCATTAAATACCACTATTGTTGTTGATCACATGGGCACACCGAATGTTGCCAATGGTGTCGATCACCCAGATTTTCAGCGTTTTGTGAACTTCATGGCAGACAATGATAATGTCTGGTGTAAAGTGAGCTGTCCTGAACGCTTAACACAGCATGCGCCAGATTATTCTGATGTCTATCCATTTGCCCGTACCCTAGTTGAGCAGTTTTCTGATCGCGTGTTGTGGGGAACAGATTGGCCGCATCCAAATATGAAAGTAGAAGCGCCAAATGATGGACATCTTGTGGATGTGATTCCTCATATTGCAACGACGGCAACGCTGCAGCAAGCCTTGCTGGTGGATAATCCAATGCGTCTTTACTGGTCATAATCGGTTACTCAGGTAACAGAAAACAAAATAAAAAGGTGTGAATGATGACAGCAAATGATCCGACTCAACCTGTACCAGGCACTTACCTGTTTGATGGCAAGATGGCAAAGAAAGGCTATGGGTTAAACAAAATGTGTTACTCGTTTAATGAGCAAGCCGCTCGAGATGAGTTTAACAAAGACCCTGATGCCTATTGCGCCAAATTTGGCTTAACAGAAGCGCAAATTAAGGCCATTCATGAGCGAGACATCATTGGACTCTTGCAACAAGGCGGCAGTATTTATTATGTGGCTAAGTTTGCGGGTCTGCTAAAACTTAACATGCAAGACATTGGCGCCATTCAAACCGGTATGAGTCTTGAAGAATTCAAAGCCATGTTAGTGAAACGTGGTTCAGGAGAAGCATAATGGCGAATATTATTGGTGCCGTCACAACGTCCCATATCCCTGCGATTGCCAATGCGATGGCAAACAAAGCAGAAGAAACCCCTTACTGGAAGCCTTTCTTTGATGGTTATCCACCTGTGCGTAAATGGCTAAATGAAAAAAAACCGGATGTGATCGTGCTTTTTTATAACGATCATGGTTTGGAATTTTTCATCGATAAAAAGCCGACGTTTGCCATTGGTGTCGCAGATGAATATCACAATTCAGATGAAGGCTGGGGTATTGCAACTATCCCTCCTGTCACAGGAGAGTCTGAGTTGTCTTGGCATATTGCCAATAGTTTAGTGGAAGATGGTTTTGATATGACCATTTGCCAAGAAATGAAGGTGGATCATGGTTTAACGGTTCCACTAAGTCTGATGTGGCCGGGTAATGAATATGGCCATGTAAAAGTCATCCCAGTTTGTATTAACTGTGAGCAGCATCCAATGCCACAACCAAAGCGTTGTTATGCTTTGGGCCAAGCGATTGGTAAGGCGATTGAGTCTTTTGATTCGGATATGACGGTTGCCATTTTTGGCACCGGCGGTTTATCGCATCAATTAGATGGCGAGGCGGCAGGTACATTAAACAGACAGTTTGACCTTGAGTGTATGGACAAGCTTGTCGATAGCCCTGAAGAGCTTACGACCTACTCTAATCTTGATTTGGTGAAGATCGGTGGCGCGCAAACGGTTGAGCTTAATATGTGGATTGCCATGCGTGGTGTATTGCGAGGCAAGGTAACGGAGTTACATCGTAACTATCATGCACCGATTTCCAATACTGGAGCAGGCTTGCTGCTACTTGAGCATGAAATGCCTAAATAACACTGGCTTATGATGACAAAAAACGCGCCTTGAAGGCGCGTTTTTTTATGCTTGTAAGAAAGGTAATAAGGCTTAGTTATTATTTTCGTGAAGCAATTTGTTCACTGTATTTGCAACGTGTTCTGCCCCGGTTAGAATCTCTTGAATAATGCCCGACGCTTCTTCGATCAATTGCGCACTTTCACCAGAACGCTCACTGACTTTACTCATACTGGCTTTGGCTTGGCGAGTTAGATCGCTGTTTTGAGCCACCATATTTTCGATTTCGACCGTTGAGGTGCTGGTTCGTGCTGCAAGGGTTCGAACTTCATCGGCTACGACAGCAAAACCACGACCATGTTCTCCTGCCCGTGCCGCTTCAATGGCTGCGTTCAACGCCAATAAGTTAGTTTGATCGGCAATGGAGCCAATGGTGGTGACAATCTTAGCAATGTTTTCAGATTGCTGATTTAAGCTTTCAATCAGCTCGGTGGAAGCTTCAATATCGGTAACAATCTGATTTGATGCTTCTACTGTGTTACGCAAAATCTTCGCTCCGTTTTCAGAGACTTGTGCCGTTTCAACTGACGTTGAGTGAGCGACTTCGGCGGCGTGTTGAATGGCCAGTTGCTCGGTGACTCGCTCTGTAATATTGGCCGCGACTTTTAAGATTTTGGTGACTTTACCCGTGTCATCATAGATGGGATTGTAGGTGGCTTCTAACCAGATGGTATCACCTTGCTTGTTGACGCGTTCAAACCGACCGGATTTGAAATCGCCACTGGCAAGTTCTTCCCAAAAACGAGGGTTTTGTTGGTAAAACTCGTCTTTACAAAATTTTCTATGGTGCGTACCAATAATTTCTTGTACTGAGCTAAATCCCATGGTCTTGAGGAAATTGTCATTGGCTGTAATGATCGTGCCGTCAGGCTGAAATTCGATCGTAGCACTTGATCGGTCAATGGCATCGTATACCGCTTTGTGGCTGTCGGCCAAGTGTTTTGCTGCTGTAATGTCCGAAGCAATTTTAACCACTTTGACCACTTTACCGTCTTGTTCTATCGGAAAGTAAGTGGCTTCAATCCATAAGTCTTCGCCATTTTTCTTTTGACGTAGAAAGGTGCCCTGCTGACAATTACCTGATGCGAGTTGAGGCCAGAAATTTTTGTACTCAGCGCTGTTTGCCACTTCGCTAGGGCAGAAAATAACATGTTTTTGTCCTTTCACCTCATCAAGAGTGTAGCCAACAGCATTGAGAAAATGCGTATTGGCTTCGATGATGGTGCCATCAGGTAAAAAACTGATAGTGGCACAAAATTTGTTCATGGCTTTTAGGAAAGCGGCATTTTCAGACAATGGCTTTTCATGTGTCTGTGTGGCGTTCTTATTGGCTTTATTAAAAAACATAATTACATTCCCTATCTAGTCTCTGGTCTGGCAAACGTCTGATCTAGCCTGAATTAATGTTAGAAATCGACTACATGTCTGTAATCCTATTCCTACACAATTTCAAAAACTATAGTGTGTTTAAAATAGTTTGAATACAAGTTTCACGTTTTAGAAAGGTAATGATCTGAAAGGATGCGTATCTAACTGTGTTGATAGACCTTCAATGTGTAATAAAAAAGTAGGATATATTTTTTAACTAATTGATTTAATTAATTTATGTAATATTTTCAGAAAAGAAGGGTGGCGGCTGAATTTGTTACTATCAGTAAAGAAAGGGACTGATTTTAAGAAAAACTAACAAAGAATAACAAAAGCCCCTTTGCGGGGCTAAAGCAGTAAGATTAAAACTCTTCTGTGTCGATCTCTCTTTGTTGCGCCGCATTGTAGCGAGGGCCATGAACGGTATTTTGGTTAATCATGTCATCCAGTAGAGCTATTTGAGCGGCATCCAAATTGAGCTGGATCGCGTCCAAATTGTCCTGCATATGATGAACCGAACGAGTCCCTGGAATGGGGACAATATTGTTATGTTTGCCTTGTAACCAAGCCAATGCAAGTTGTGCCGGTGTGCAACCAATGTCTTTAGCAAGAGATAAATAGTCGTTTAACAGTGCTAGATTGTGCTCATAATGTTCTGCTTGAAAGCGTGGCATATTGTTACGGATGTCTTTCTCTTCTAAGTCATCTGCGTTCATTAGGCCACCAGTTAAAAAGCCACGGGCCAATGGGCTGAATGCGACAAAGGTCACGTCCAGTTCTTGGCAAGCTTGCAGAACGGCGATTTCAGGGTTACGAGTCCATAATGAGTATTCTGATTGGATGGCTGTCACAGGGGATTCTTGATGCGCTCTTTTTAGCGTTGAGGCAGAGACTTCTGATAAGCCAATAGCGCCAATCTTACCTTCTTTTACTAAGTCACCTAATGCGCCGACACTTTCTTCTATGGCCACATCAGGGTCAAGTCTGTGAAGGTAATACAGATCGATGTAGTCGGTCTGAAGACGCTTTAGGCTGTTCTCACATTGCTGTCGAATCGTTTCGGGGCGGCCATTAATTTGTTTTTTTCCATCCACCATCGCCATGCCGCACTTACTGGCTAAAAAGAAGGATTGTCGATGCGCTTTTAGCGCCTGACCAACCAACTTTTCATTGGCTCCACCACCATATAGCGTGGCGGTATCAAAATGTCGGTAGCCCATTTCAAAAGCTTCTTGTAAGGCTTTGATGGCATCATCTTGTTGAACAGGAGAACCATAGGCGTGTGATAGGTTCATGCAGCCTAAGCCGATACTTGGGTTGGCGAGATGTGGGTGTTTTGACATAACAGATCCTCGTTATTTTCTCCGGCATATTATAGGGGTAGAACAAAAACAGGAAGCCGAAGCTTCCTGTTGGTAGCAAAGAGAGATTGGTATTAATCCTCTAAGCATTGCTCTAAACGATGAAGGGTTTCCATCGCGTCAATGGCTTGAGTCACACAAGAGTTCGGATCACGGCCTTCTTGAATGGCGGCGATGAATTCACGGTCTTGGAGTTCAATGCCATTGTTCGAAACCGCCACGCCAGTTAAGTCGATCTTGTTGTCATTGCCATCATACAAATCGTCATAACGTGCTAAATAGGTGCCGTTATCACAAATGTAGCGGAAGAAAGTACCAAATGGACCATCGTTATTAAAGGATAGAGATAAGGTACACAAAGCCCCATTGGATACTTTCATACCAATGCTCATGTCCATCGCAATACCCAGTTCTGGATGAATTGGTCCCTGCATGGCTTGTACTTTGGTGGCCGTTTCACCGGTCTGATATTGAAATAAATCTACCGTGTGACAAGCATGGTGCCACAGTAGGTGATCAGTCCAAGAGCGAGCTTTACCAAGCGCATTTTTATTGGAACGACGGAAGAAGTAAGTTTGCACATCCATTTGTTGGATGGTCAGTTCACCGGCTAAGACTTTATTGTGAATCCACTGGTGCGAAGGGTTGAAACGACGAGTGTGTCCCGCCATTGCTACTAAGCCGGTTTTTTTCTTGATTTCAACGACTTTGCGAGCGTCTTCGATGTTATCCGCCATCGGGATTTCAGACATCACATGTTTGCCAGCTTCCAAACATTGAATGGTTTGTGCGGCATGCATTTGTGTCGGTGTGGCTAGGATAACGGCGTCGACATCGTCACGCGCTAAGCTCTCAGCTAGGTCTGTTGTGAAGTGAGCGACGCCACGTTGTTCGGCAAACTCTTTGATGGCATCAATTTTCGTGCCTACCACGGAAGTGACTTCAGCCCCTTCGATGGCCGCAATGGCATCCATGTGTTTCATGCCAAAAGCGCCTGAAGCGCCCGCAATACAAATTCTCATCAGTCTACTCCTAAAAGTGCGAGTGTTTATTGTTAGAAGGAAAACACACCTTAGTGTTTTGTAATGCTGTTCAATCTAGCACTGGTACTGTTTTAGGGGTAATCCATTCATCGCTTAAGCTATTCATTTTTTGCAATCGAAAAATGCCTTACGTCATCGTACTTGTTCGGAAATTTCCCTTAGCAAGCTCAGAAAGTGAGATTGAGTCACCGTCGGAAGCCAGCTTTTTCGGACACATAAACCAATTGGACGTCGAGTATGCTCCAAAGGAAACTCGATGACTTTTAACAAGCCAATATTGATTTCTCGCTCAACCTGATGTGCTGACATCAAGGTAAGACGATCACTTTCCAATAACAATTCTCGAATTAATATTTGTGAGCTGGATTCGACTAAACGGCTGGGTAAAGGAACATTCGCTTCGTTAAAAATGTCTTCAAACGCCTGTCTTGTTGGTGTGCCTTGAGCAGGCACCACCCAAGAGTATTGAGCCAATTCAGCCGCACTGATGTTGGGCTGATTAAGTAAGGGATGATCTTGACGGGCAATGACGGATAAAGGCGGCGCCCAAAGCTCTTCTTGAATCACATCGTCGGCGGGGGTTGGATAACGTAATGCGCCTAATATGATGTCGATGTCACCTTGGCGCAAGTGATGCAATAGATCCGCATAAGGGCCTTCTGTGACCTTGATATTAACGTCAGGGTGGCGCTCATTAAAACGCAGAATGGATTTGGGTAAGATGGTCATACGTGCCAGTGGCATGCTGCCAATGGTAATGGTACTGACATCTTTAAATTGCAGCGCGTTGATTTCATAAATCCCCTGACGCAATTCATTGAACGCCAATTTAGTGGCTTTCGCCAAGGCTTGTGCAGCTTTCGTTGCGCTGGTACCTAAGCTGTTTTTTTCGAACAAAGTGACGCCAAGTAAGCGCTCTAAATCCCGAGCGGCTCTGTGCACTGACGATTGAGATACCGCTAGGTTGCGGCTGGCGATGCTGAAATTTTGTGCTTCACTGACGGCCACTAGCGCCCGCAGCTGAGTAGTACTGATTAAGGCCACAAGATTTTTCGGTGAGCGCTCTTTTGTCGATTGATCTTTGACAATGTCTTGGGTGGCGACTTGAATATGGTCAATGGCGCGGCTAACCCGTTTTTGCCAAATCTCTCCCGAGGCGGTTGGATACATACCATCAGAGTGACGCTCAAATAGGGGCGCGCCTAAAGAGGCTTCTAATTTAGCAATGGCTTGAGTAATAGCCGGTTGAGATAAAAATATACTGTCGGACGCTCGTGTAATGCTTTTTAATTCCGTAACAGCAAGAAAAACACGTAAATGTCGTAAGTTTGGAATGGATACTTCCATATGCCCCTCAATTTCTGGTGACTTAGAATGACTATATCAAAATTGAATGACAAAAAAATCAAATTAAAAAAGGTTTTGTTGGTTTTTTGTGTGTGAGAATATAACGGAACCGCCAGCTTTAATTTGATTGATGAGCAATCTAAGGTGTTCTCAGATGGACGTGGTTTTAAACATTACCGCCCCGATTTTTTTGTTGATTTTAGTGGGTTTTGCCGCTGCTCGTTACGGTTTTATTCCGTTAAACGCATTGGCAGGGTTGAGCCGGTTTGTCTTGTATCTGGCCTTACCGTCGCTGATTTTTGTCAAACTCTCTGCCATGGATTTTTGGCAGGTGTTTCATCCCGATTATATTTTAGTCTACGCGCTTGGTGGCTTAGGAACCTTTTTGGTCACCATCTTGCTGGGTTGGAAACTCATTAAGGCAGACCTTGTCACAGCCGGTGTGTTTGGTGTTGGGGCGACCATGTCAAACAGCGCTTTTATTGGTTTTCCGGTGCTGTTGCAGTTTTTTGATGAGCCAATGACACAAGCCTTTGTCATGGCCCTGATGGTCGAAAATCTGATTCTGTTACCCGTGTGTCTGATTTTCATTGAAACCATGCTAGGACAACAACGTCAGCAACAGGGGGCCAACTCAAAAAGCTTAGGCTGGGTGGTGATCAAACGTATTACGACCAACCCATTGCTGATCGCTTTGACGGCTGGGATGTGCTTTTCAATATTGTCATTGCCAGTACCAGAGTTTGCTCAACGAGGTTTGTCACTGTTGGCCGATGGCGCGGCGCCAACGGCGTTAGTCGTTATTGGTGGCTCATTAGTCGGCGTGTCCATTCGTGGACATTTGAGTGCGATTGCGTTGGTGGCGGTAGGGAAGTTGATCTTGTTCCCTGTATTGGTGATGCTACTGCTGATGTTCACCCCAGAGATGAATCCAGCCTTAAAAGTGTCGGTATTGGTGTTTGCGGCCATGCCGATGTTCAGTTCCTACCCTATTGTCTGTGGTGAATATGGTCAGCGAAGTTTTTGCGCCAGCACCTTATTAGTGACAACTGTGTTATCGTTTCTGACATTGAGTATATTGTTGCGTTTTTTAGCCACCAACTAATGACGCATTAGACCTGTTTTGGAGTGTGATATGGCGAGTATTATGGTACTTAATGGCCCAAATCTAAATTTACTGGGCACTCGTGAGCCAGCTCAGTATGGCCACGAAACGTTAGCGGATGTTGAAAAGCTGTGCGCGGATGCGGCAGCGGCGTTAGGACATCAAGTAGTATGTCATCAATCGAATCATGAAGGTGTATTGATCGACTTGATTCACGAAGCAGGGCAAAAGGTAAAATCCGGAGACATGTTAGGCGTGGTGTTTAATCCTGGTGCCTACACTCATACCTCTGTTGCTTTGCATGATGCGATTAAAGGGGCTGATGTGCCGGTCATAGAAGTGCATATTTCCAATGTTCATGCTCGAGAATCCTTCCGTCATCATTCTTACATTTCACCCGTTGCTGCAGGTATGGTGGTGGGAATGGGTGTTCAAGGTTATGTCTTGGGGATCCAAGGGTTAGTGAGTAAACGCACATAGCGTCAATATCACTCACTGCAATCTTCGAGAGTAAGACAACAAGCGTAATGTGCTTGTTGTCTTAGGGGCTGAGCATACTGAAAGGTATTACGCGACCATGTTAATGAGCCGGGCGGTTGCCTTTGGCGTCTAGTATTAACTCACCATCTTCTTTCTCGTAAGGGCCTTCTGGCCACTGTTCCAGCAAATCCAACACGGCTTCACTAGGGCGACACAGTTTGACCCCCTTGGGAGAGCACACAATCGGACGATTGACCAAAATAGGGTGCTCTAACATGGCTTCTAAGATGATGTCGTCAGACACGCTTTTGTTTAGTAGCCCCAATTCTTTGGCGGGGGACTTGGTTTCTCTCAAAGCACTTCTTGGCGTCAAATCCGCGGCGGCAAATAAGGCTAACAACTGAGCTTTGGTCCAGCCCTCCTTGAGGTAGTCAATGACCACAGGTGTATAGCCTGCGTCTTTGATAATGCGCAAAACATTACGTGATGTTCCGCAGTCAGGGTTGTGGTGTATCAAAACCATGCTAATAACTCCTTAAGCAAACCAGTGGCGCGTTCGATTCGCGAACCACACAAGCGATAACATGACGGGGACTTCAACCAACACTCCCACAACCGTGGCCAAGGCGGCACCAGAATGCAGACCGAACAATGAAATGGCGACTGCAACGGCCAGTTCGAAGAAATTCGAGGTGCCAATTAAGCTCGCTGGCGCCGCTTCGTTGTGAGGCAATTTGAACTTCAATGCTAACCAATACGCCACGGCAAAAATGCCGTATGTCTGAATCAGCAAGGGAATGGCGATCAGAATGATGGCTTGTGGGTCTGATAAAATGGTGTCGGACTGGAAACCAAACAAAAGTACCACAGTGGCAATCAGACCTATGATAGACCAAGGTTTCATTTTGCTTAGGAAACCCTCTAATCGAGAGTGATCGTTGGCTTTATCCAATGAATTACGAGTGATAGCACCAGCAATTAAAGGGATTAAAACGTACAACAATACGGAGACCAGTAAGGTCGCCCAAGGAACATGAATGTCCGTTGCACCTAACAGGAAGCCTGCGATGGGGGCAAACGCAAAGATCATGATGACATCATTGATGGAGACTTGAACCAAGGTGTAATTGGCGTCGCCCTTAGTTAATTGGCTCCACACAAATACCATGGCGGTACAAGGTGCTACACCCAGTAAGATCATCCCGGCAATGTATTCATTGGCGGTTTGCGGATCGACCCAATCTGCGAATAGACCTTTGAAGAAAAGCCAACCAAGTAAGGCCATTGAAAAGGGCTTAATCAGCCAGTTAATGACAAGAGTAAGTGCCAAACCTTTGGTTTGTTTGCCTACGTTTTTGATGGAAGAGAAATCAATTTGTACCATCATAGGGTAGATCATTAACCAAATCAGAATGGCCATGACAAAGTTCACATTGGCGTATTCTAAGCTAGCGATAGACGCAAAAACGTCTGGTGCTAAGCTGCCCAACAAAATACCGGCTAGTATGGCTAAGCCTACCCAGACCGTTAAATAACGTTCAAATAATCCCATGTTTGTTTCCTAAAGTACTTATCCAATGTCAGGTTTAAATCGATTTTTGATTTACTCGTTGGCTTAATTGCTCAGCGCTTTCAACGCGTTCAGAGTAACGGTCTACCATGAATGTTTTGTTATCTCTCAACAGCAAGGTGAATTTCATCAGCTCTTCCATGACATCCACGATGCGATTGTAGTAAGGCGAGGGTTTCATTCGACCATCTTCTTCAAATTCCAAGAAGGCTTTTGCCACCGAGGACTGATTTGGGATGGTCACCATGCGCATCCAGCGCCCTAAAATGCGCATCTGATTTACTGTGTTAAAGGACTGAGATCCACCGCAAACCTGCATCACCGCAAGGGTTTTTCCTTGTGTCGGACGAACGCCTCCTAGGCTGAGTGGCACCCAGTCAATTTGGCTTTTAAAAATGCTGCTCATCGAACCGTGACGCTCAGGAGAACACCACACTTGGCCTTCTGACCACATCATCAGCTCACGAAGCTCTTTCACTTTAGGGTGGTTTTCATCTTCTGTGTCTGTTTGTGGCAAACCTTGTGGATTGAAAATGCGGGTTTCCGCGCCGAATTCATTTAACAAGCGAGCCGATTCTTCTACCACTAGGCGGCTGTATGAGCGTTCTCGCAATGAGCCGTAGAGCAACAAAATGCGTGGCTTATGCGTGCTAGGCGTTGAGCTGAATTGGTCATGGCTAGTTTCACGCCATTGTTCGCGATCGATGTTTGGCAAAGAGGCGTCTTGCGAGTTCATTATTTGGCTCCCAAAATCGAAAGTTCGAACTTGAGTTGCTCGGCGTCAAGATGGCGTTGAGCAAGTGTTTTTAGTTGTTCGACTCGCTCTTCAATCGCCTTAATGGTCGCCATGAAAGCGGCTTCTTGTTGTGCTTCACTGCCTTCTAGTTTGGAAGGGTCGCTAAGTCCCCAGTGTACTTTTAGACTCTTGCCAAAATACAGCGGGCAAGCTTCGCCTGCCGCAGAATCGCAGACGGTAATGACTAGGTCTGGCTCAAAATCTTCAAAGTCATCCCATGATTGGCTGATTAGCCCTGTGGTTTGGTAGCCTGCTTGCTCTAGGTATTTCAATGACAATGGATGTACTTCGCCTGCTGGTTGGCTACCAGCACTTTTTGCGTTAATTAGACCACCAGCCATGCCATTGGTAATGGCTTCGGACAAAATACTACGACAACGGTTATGGGTACAAATATATAGGATTTTCATATTGGCCTCGTGTTTAACAACAACGGTTTGATGCAGCTTGACAAGCTTTTAGTGTTTCTAATGCTTGCTGATAGTAGTCTGGGTTGTGCTTTGCTGTTTCGTGAATGACCTCTTTTGCCCAATTCGGCAGGTCATCCTGTAATTTGTAATAGACCCATTTTCCTCGGCGCTCATCTTGCAAAATGCCACATTTACGTAGCTCTGCCAGATGCCGTGAGGTTTTAGGTTGATCCAATTGTAAAGCGTCCTTTAGATCACACACACAGGCTTCGCCCGTTTGGGAAATTAATAATAGGGACTTAAGTCGAGTATCGTCGGCTAAGCATTTATAAAATTGTATTGGCGTCATAATAAGATGGAATCTTTATATATGTGAAAAATAACATATGTGAAATTTCGTATATATTGAAAGATAAGTCAAGCAAAGAAATGTGCAATTTTCATCAGCGCGATATGGCGTGCTACAAGACGAGAAGTTTGGTTGTACTAAGAAAGCTAGATTAAGCGTCAACAAAGGACGCTTAATCTAGGGAAGGTGAGAACAAGTCCTCTTGCCACAGCATGTGGATAAAAGACTGTTATTCGTACCTTCCCTAGCTGGTGTGACTAATGCTTGGAAACTTGGAACTGACCGACTAATGAGTTGAGCTTTAAGGCAGACAATCCCACTCGTGATGAACGTCGTTGTAAGGCGGCAATGGAGCGTTTCATTTGCTCGGTTGCGGCACCCATTTCTTGCGCGGTATTGGCGTTCTCTTTGTTGCTGTCATTGAGCAGTGACATGGCTTCAAAAAGTGTCTCGACTAACTCGTATAAGTTGTTGTCCTCACTGCCTGATTGCTCGTTTACTTGCAAGTTACGGTCAACGTTTTCCGCTCCTTTTTCCATGAAATTCACCGCATTACGAGTTTCCTCTTGGATGCCTTCTAGCATCGCTTGGATCTCTTCTGCGGCCTCAGCGGTTTTGGACGCCAAACTGCGAACCTCATCGGCAACCACAGAGAACCCACGACCGTGTTCACCAGCCCGAGCCGCTTCAATGGCGGCATTGAGTGCTAATAAGTTGGTTTGGTTGGTGATATCGGAAATGGTGGTGATGATGCCAGCAATCTCATTGGTTTTCTGATCTAAGGATTTAACCGATTCTGCTGTAGTGCGGACCACATCGCGAATTTCTTGGGTGCCTGTTTTGGCATCTTCAAGACGCTTCTGTGCGCCTGCCACCACTTGGTCCATGGTTTGTTTTAGATCGTTTGCGGTTTGTGAAGCACTTTCAACTTCATCGACTTGCTTTTGGAACATGGTCAGCATGTCTTCTACCGTTGAGGCCAAATAATGTGAAGCGTCTTTGGCCTCTTCATTGGTGTGAACCATGAATTGGTTGGAGTTTTTCACATTGTTGCTGGCTGAAATCACCTCACCTATGGTGTTGTCTAAGTTATCAATGAAACTGTTCATCCAACGGCCCATGTCTCCCGTTTCATCATTACTAAGGTCACCTTTTAGGCGCTGTTTTAAATTCCCTTCCCCTTCTGCAATGGCTTGAATAACGGCTGTCATTTGGCTCATATTCTGACTGATTTTTCGTGTTCCTAAACGATTAAACAAAACCCCTGCCAGCAATAAGCAGGCAAATGAAATGACTAAGTTACTGGCGACAGAGAGATTGGTAAAGGCCTGCAAAGCGGAGCAAATTAATAAGGGCAAAGTGGAGGCGAAAAGGTAGCCTTTCATTAACTTAATGTTGATAGATCGACGTCGATAGACTTCTTCTAAATCCCCTTCACACATCATGCCCCATCTATCAGGGCTGCCTTTCAGCTGAAAGGTGACGCCTTTACCAATGACGGGAATATGTCGATAGTCCGAGTAGCCTGGGTAAGTGACAAACAAATTTTGGCCATTTTTAATGGTTTCTCGAACGCCTGGGTGCAATTGTTGAGTGGCTGGATCGGTAAAACGAATTTCAAACTCTGTATGTTGTTTTACTTTGACGACGCCCCAATTGGTGTTTATTCCGCTTTTGAGGTTCTCACCGTGACTGAAGGTGTTGTCCTCAAATCGTGATCTGGATAAAGCCGTACCTGGTAAAATACTGGGGTCAAAGTTTGGTTTAACCATAAACAAATAGTTATCACCGGACTCTTTATAAATGTGTCCAGCTTCACGCTGAATTAAATCGCCCAGCACATCGTTTGGCACACGAGCACAAACGGCTCCTAACGTGTTGCCATTATGCTTGATTGGAAGATAAAACATCAGGGTGACGGCGTCATGAAATTTTGAGCTAGAAGGGCCTATTTTTAAAGTGTTTTGATCGACGTAAGGGCCGTGTAAGAAGTAATCTTTTAACCCTTCCGAGACCGCATTAGCCGGTAGGTCATTTTGCCCAATGCGACTTTTTTCAGTGGAGTTAAGGACCTTGCCTTCGGTATCAATGACAAAGTATTCACTGACGTCGGCTACAATATTGAAGCGTTCTTCAAGGGCGCTGGTTTCAATATTGGGGAAACGCTCAGAAATAATTTCTAACAATACTTCAAGTTGCGACCACTGATTGTTAACCCAGTTATCAAGTAATTTAACGCGTGTATTGGCGATACCTTCAAAGGTTTGTTCAACGTTTTGATAGGTATCTTTGTTTAAGTAGCAAGATCGAAATAGTGAGAAGCGGCCATTTGCGCCAAACCAAGGTAACCAGCTTAACTCCTTAGGAGAAAGGGCCATATTTTTACTTTTTAATGTCATGCTTTAAATGCTCCGTTGCATTCATGCAACTACTTCAATGTAGTTGTGATAGGGGGATGACTTAAAAAAAGCAATATATTTGCCATAGTTTGATGGGATTGAAAGTTTAGTTTGATGTTCTGTGATCTAAACAAATGTCTAGAAGTTTGTACTGCGTTCAATTTTGTTTGCAGTAGATTATAAAATTGCGATGATTATTCAAATTAGAAAAGATGCACTGATTTGGTTAGAAACGATATTGGCGCACCAAAATTATCCAGTCTAAAGCGAAAGACTTGTCCAAATAGTCAACAAAAACATGTGGTTATATTTTATTAACGGATGCTTTAAAGCGCACTTAAAATAGCCGTTTTAATGTGAAATGTCACTCTTTGATGCATTACGATGGGGGCGATTTTTTATCCCTTGTTACTGTCGACTTCTCGCCTAAACAAGAGAATGACGGTCCCTCGTCATTCGTCGATCCTATCAGCCTGTTTAGGATGCGTTAGGAAAACACTTTGGTTTGATCACCTTGCTCCAGAGTGGTGTTTTCGTAACTAAAATCAACACTATAGTCATCAATAATACGACAGATAATGGACTGGTAAACATATGAGCGAATAGATCAATGACGCTACCACGTTCAGTCAAAATCGCTCGTCGCCAGTTTTCATCTGTTAAGGCACTTAAGATCACGCCTAAAATCACCGGGCCAACGGGAAATCCGTAAAGACGCATAAAGTAACCAAAGACGCCAAAGGCAAGCATCCACCAAACGTCGGTAATGGCGTTGTTAATAGCGTAAGCACCAACGATAGACAGAAGGAAGATGAGAGGGATTAAAATGCCTTTTGGGCATTCCACTATTTTTGAGAATAACTTGATGCCAGTTAAACCAAAAATGAGAATGAAAATATTGGCCAGTGTTAAATTGCCCACGGTGAACCAGAACATGTGTGGTTGCTCAACCATCAACAAGGGACCAGGGTTTAAACCATGAATGAACAGGGCACCGATAAATACCGCGGTGACGGCATCTCCCGGAATACCCAGTGTGAGCATAGGAATATAAGCACCGCCAACAGCGGCATTATTAGCAGATTCTGGTGCGATGAGACCTTCTTTTGCGCCTTCACCAAATGCGACATCTGGTTCCTTGGTTGAGCGTTTTGCGTGGTCGTAAGCCATCAGCGCCGCAATGTCGCCCCCAGTCCCTGGTAAGGCACCAACAATCACGCCAATAAACGAAGTTCGTACACTCAGTGGCAGGTATTTTTTGACATCTGAGAGTCTAGGAATGATTCGAGAAATCTTTTGCTTGATGACGGCTTTATCCATATGTTGCAGTTGATGTAAGGCTTCTGAAATACCAAATAAACCAATCATCACCGCGACAGGATTAATGCCATCCCAAAGCTCGATTATACCAAACGTGAAGCGCTCATCGGCTGTCATTGGGTCTAAACCAACGGTGCCAATTAATAAGCCAAAGGCTCCGGCAAAAATGCCTTTTGCTAAACTGCTACCGGATAATGAACCCACTAACATGATGCCTAAAATCCCTAACATCATGTAATCACGAGGTTGGAAGGTAATGGCAAAGTCGGCAATTGAGGGAGCAGCTAATGCCAGAACCAATATCCCGATAAAGCCACCCACGACAGACATAACCGTGGATAAGCCGATGGCTTCGCCTGCTAGACCCTTTTTAGCGAGAGGATAACCATCTAACGCTGTAGCAATGGCCGAAGGCGCGCCGGGAATATTCAGTAAAATCGCCGTACGAGAACCACCGTAAACGCCACCCATGTATACGCCAACCATTAAGCAAAGCGCGTTGTTCACATCCCATGAGAAGGTAAAGGAAATTAAGATGGAAACGGCCATAGTGACCGACAACCCTGGAATCGCCCCCACATAAATACCTAAAAAAGTACCAAGAGCCGTGAGTGCTAATAATTCAGGTGAAAGCCAAGACATGGCAAAATAATTTAAAGCATCCATGGGTGACTATCTCCATAAGGCGGTTATTGAGGCGATGATATCGCGTTCAGGTACGATGCCTTCAGGCAGCACAACTTGAAAAATGAGACGAAACACAATGTAAACCATGATTAGGGAGAAGAGGCTGATGGCCAATGTCGTTAACATTCTGCGACGATAGAGAAATTGAATGGTGATAAATAAAAAAACAAAACTAGACAGTATAAAACCAAGGCTTTCTAGTACCACAGCATAGACTAAGATCAACGCCATGATCATTGCCACGATAGGCGGAAAACAGTGAGTGAAGAAAGACGTATTTTGGCTGGTAGGCCGTTTTAACGTATTCACGAAGATAAAACAGGCGGCTAAAATCATCGTCGCAGCTGTTGCCATGGGAAATGCGCCCGCCGAGCTTAGATCACTGAAACCTGCAATCTGATACGCCTGCCAAAACAAGTACACACTGCCGATGACCAATAAAAAAGTGAAAAGACGCTCACCCGGTTTACGTGTTTTAGGGGTAGGTTCATGACTGGACATGACTTCTCCAGATAAAACAGAATTGAGAAGAGGCATCGCTTATTAAAAAGGATGCCTCTTGAGTGATAGCGATGAACAATCGCTTGTTACGGTTTTTGGATGCCGAACTTCTCAGGAGAGAATTTGCCAACGCCCGCTTTGTAAACCAACCATGATGACACTGAGCGGTAAGTGTCTAGGAAGTCGACCGCTTCTTGTCCAGAAATGTTCATCACAGAGTAACCGCGATTAGACATCATAGACGTAAATTCCTCTCTTTCTCCAGCCGTTGAGAAAGCACTGGTTAATTTATTAACCGCTTCATCAGGCGTACCTTTACGAACGAAAACACCAAAGAAAGGCCCCCAAGGAAGGTAGCTGTTTAGGCCTGGAAGTGTGTCCGTGATCGGAGCCACGTTAGGCAGCATAGGGTTTGCTTGATTATCGATCAGACCGATGGCTTTCATACGACCCGCTTTGATTTGCTCTTTTGTCGCCCCCAATACTGCAGGCATGACATCGATTGCGTTGCCTTGAAGGGCGGTTAAAGCTGGGCCGTCGCCCTTGTATGGAATATTGATGTAATCCAGTTTTACTTGCGAATCAATCATCGCCATGATGATGGAAGGCAAGCCACCTTTCCCTGTGGAGCCGATTTTCACTTCACCAGGGTGAGCTTTTACGTAATCGATAAACTCTTGCATAGTGTTATAAGGCGCATCGTTTCTTGCCACCATCATAGGGACACCGCGGGCAAGAATGGCCAGCGGCACCATGTCGCTGTAGTCGATATTTGATAGACCAAGCACTTTGTGCATTTGAGGGTTTTCAGCCCCCATTAGCAAGGTGTAGCCATCGGCTTTTTTCTTATTCACGTATTTCATTGAAATCGCGCCAACACCACCACTTTTGTTGGTTAGGATGAGGTCTGTGCCCAATGCTTCTTCTGCATAAGGTGCGACAGAGCGCATGACGGTATCCGTTGAGCCACCGGCTCCCCACATGATGACACCTTGGATGTCTTTATCTGGATAGGCTGCGACACTGGCAGTTGATGAGAATGATATAGCGGCTAGTAGTGCTATTGTTGTTTTTTTCATGCTGTCTCCGGTTAGCCTTAGTTAAGCACATCAACTAAGGTCAAAATATTATTATAATTTTATGTATTAGAACGAATAGATAATCGGATAAGTCGATTATTTAGCTTAATGAGTAGTGAACGTGAAAAGGCACTATCAAGTGCCATATTTTACTCATTTTAGAGAGGATTCGTCATAGGCTACATTGGGAAAAATGGCATTTCGACACGAAAAAAACCATTTTCCCCCTCTTAATATGGAGAACAGGATGGACGGAAGCCGTATTTAAACGAAAGTCTAGATCACGTCTTTCTGTTTGTTCTCTTGTAACGGGACGTTGTTCTTTGCATTAGTCAGAGTCGGCTGCGTGAAAAGCGTCACGAGTTAAATTGATCGATGACTCAGATTTGATCTGCAGATTATCCTCGATACGGATACCGCCGTAAGGCATAAAGTGTTGGATGCGTTCTAAATCACAACCATGGTGAGCGACGTTGGCTTGCATCTTCTCGATTAGCATAGGAATGAAATACAGACCGGGTTCTATGGTAATGACCATGTCCTCTTCTAAGGTTCGAGTGAGTCGTAGAAAGGGAGCCTGATCATCAGGCAAACTCAGCTGTCCTGATGTATCAACTTGATGACCTCCCACATCGTGTACTTGCAGACCTAATAAATGCCCCAAACCGTGAGGAAAGAAAACTTGCGGAATGTGTTTTTCAAGTTGCTCTTCAATGCCTAATGAACAGATTTTATGGTCGTTCAGCAGCTGCGCCACACCGATTAAACAGGATTGGTGCAAGTCTCGAAATGCCACCCCAGTTACGGCTTGCTGGCATAGGCTTTGTTCTAAGGTATCTAGCCCTGTAATCAGAGCGGAGAAATCGTCGTGGTGACGAGTATAGGTGCGGGTAATGTCACTGGCATAGCCATGACAGCTGGCACCGGCATCAATCAGTAGGGTACGAGAGTTCGGTATGGCATGACTGGCTTTGTGTTCATAGTGCAAAACGGCGGCATGCTCGTTTAATCCCACAATACCAGGGTAAGGCTCTTGAGCCGAAGTCTGTTGACTCGCTGATAAAAATGCCAGGTGTATATCTAATTCGCTGCTGCCTGCCAAAAACGCCTGCTTGGCCGCAAGGTGACCATGGACGGCGGCTTGGCTGGCTCGTTGTAGCGCTTGGATTTCGAACGGTGTTTTTACTGCTTTGGCAAAATCGACGTAGGCGTTTAAGCCATCACAAGAGGCAATGTCCCATTTTTCTATGTCTGGCTTTGGTCCAAGCCAAGCGGATTGCTTAGGCAGACTTTGCCACCATTTATCGTCACGACGTGTAGGAGTAATATGCCAATGATTCTGCCATTCTCCTTCAGGTATGGGATTAGGGGCATGCCAGAAATCGTCCCGAACTGGCCAGACTAAAGTAGGTTTTTGCCCAGGTTGGATAATCAGGAAGGTGTCTGCACCTATGTCAAACGGCAGCCATTGTTGTGCCCCTGAATAGCCGTGAAAGGGATGACAGTGATCGTCTTGGAAATAATAGGTTTTGTGCCCTGATGCAATGACAATTGCGTCTAACTCAAAGTGCGCCATGGCATTCTCATAGCGCTGCATAAGAGTAGAAAGGTGTTGTGGGTATAGTGTGTTCATAGCTAACTCTTGTCGAATGAATCTAAACGACAAGGTGATTCATCCATTGAGCCTATGTCGTGCTGATCAGGGGGTATTGGTTTTACTGTTATTCTGAGTCTGCTTCGTGTGGTGGTTTTTGACGACGTAATAAGCCGAGGAAGCTTCGAAAAACCACATGGGCAATGACCACTGAAACGAGCGCCAGAATGAGTGTGTTTTCAACGGCAAAAAAATAGTTCACAGTATAAAAAATGATGATGGTCAGCAGGATGCGAACCAAACTGTCGATAAGGGCAAGGAATGTAGGCGATTTTGACATAATGATTTTTAACCGAATAAAACAACATGGAGCTCAAACTGTCCCATAAAATGAGCCTCAGGCCAATGTTTTAATTGGCAAGCAAATGCGAGTGACATAGTGCTTAGGTTGTTCAGCATGCGCAGGACCGACTTCAAAAATTTCGATGCCTTCGCGGCGACGATGAGGCTTGAGCTTATGCAGTCGCATAAATTGGTAGAGTACATGCCAAGCCACAGACAAGTGCTGATAACGTCCAGTGTAGCGTAAGGCCAAATAGTCACCGGGTAACACAATGCGCTCAGGGCAGAGTTCACAAGGCGTCATGTTTTGTACGGGAATGCCCAAACGGCCAATAAAGACATGATTGGCTAAGTCGACTTGTCGGTATAACGCAAAGCTGGGACCGGCTGGTGGGTTTTCTGGCCCTAAGGTGGTTATTAAATCATGAAACCCTTGATCCATTTTTTGTGACATGGGTTGGTGATTGACAGTAAATGGTCGTGTGACGGCATCCAAATTGTCGAGTTGAGTGTTCGCTAAGAATTCAAAGGGCATCACATCGTGGTTGTCGTCCAGCATTTTTGTCTGCAGGACGGCATTGAGCAACAACATAGCCAATTCCGCGTCTTTATCCGCTCGAATTCCATAATCACCCTGTTGCCAGCGCTTAAAAAAAGGCAATTTTCCAGTTACTTGAAAGCTGATTAGGGTGCCGTGTTTTTGTTTTGTTAGGTCTAAGTTGAAGTGAAAATCACAAGGGTAAAAAGCGGGGGCTTCAACCAGAGTGTGGTAATACTGAGCATTAGGCCGAGAGGCTTCTAAAGACACCGAACCTTGCTTGATCAAATTCCCTCGCCAGACTAAACAAGATGGCAAGGGGGATAATGGGTTGGCGTATTCAAAATCTATCTTCGCTTGTTTTTCAAACAGCAGCCAAGGCAACCAATCTGTCCAGTTATTAAGGTCTTGTAGGTGCTCGTTAACCGTTTCTAGGTCTAAGTCCACCAACAAATGATGGCGTTTGAAAAAACGCCCCTTAAAGGCATTGGCATAGAAGGTCAGTAATAGCCCTAAACACACGACAACAAGCACGAATAAAATCATATTGAACTTCAGCCTACTTTTCGTTTCAAACACGTTTTAGTGACAGCGCGTTGGTTAAAAACTGATGGTTAAAGCATGGTGGTCATCATTGGTTTGATCCCTCGCTTTTGACAATAGGTCATGCGGGGATTTTCCTAAGGTGACTTTTGTAGCATAGTGTTTAAGGAAGGTGTGAACAAGCTCTCTTGCCTCAGCATTTGGATAAAAGCCTGTTATTCGAGGCGAGCGCCGAATGTGAATAGTTGGCCTATTGTCGAGGTGCTCAACGAAGAATGCAGGCTTAGTAGACTTATTCGTACCTTCCTTAATCTAATTGTTTTACAAATATAAAGATGGGATTTTCAAAACGGGCAGGGGATGAAAATGAAATCAACATTGGTTTGGGATTGGCCAGTACGACTAAGTCATTGGTTAATGGTGGTGTTATTTACGGGCTTGATCATCACAGGGAAGGCAGAAGAAGATTACCTTCAGTACCACTTCTACTTTGGTTATGGCTTATCAAGCGTCATTATCGCTCGGGTGTTATACGGTTTTTTTGGTTCTCGTTATGCCTTATTTCAACAATTTGTAAGAGGGCCAAAGCGGGTGTGGCAATTCGCTAAATCCTTATTGCAAGGGCAACCAAAGCCTTATCTTGGTCACAATCCATTAGGCGCTTTGATGGTGGTGACATTACTGACGGTGTTATCTGTGCAATGGGGAACCGGGCTCTTTAGCAGTGATGATATCTTCTGGTTTGGGCCTTTTAATGGCTTAGTGTCCGAAGAGGTGGCGAGCTTTTTAGCGTCAATACATCGTTTTTTGCCCAATTGGTTATTGGGGCTGGTGGCGGTGCATATTTTGGCCGTGCTTTATCATGAGGTGCATTTAAAAGAGCGACTCATTGACGCTATGGTTCGTGGTCGCAAGAAACAAGCAGGATTATCGGCAACCACTCCGAGATGGGGCGTGATTTTCTCCTTGTTAATGGGATTATCATGGTTAGCAGCTCTGTGGATGATGCCAATATAATGTTGTTGTAATTGTTTGTTTTGGTTGACTAACGGTATAATTTGCACACATTCATGTGCTAACTGGAACGCCTTGTGTCTGAGCCAACTACAATCAATGTCGCGAATCTGTTTGATGATCTGCCTGATGTATCGCAGCCAATATACGCCAAGTTAAAACAGGCGATTGTGCTAAAGATTACCTCTGGTGAATGGTCAGTGAATCAGCGTGTTCCGTCGGAACTGGAAGTGGTCAAAGCCTTGGGCGTGAGCCGTATGACGGTGAATCGTGCGTTGCGTGAATTGACGGCAGAAGGCTTCTTAGTACGTCACCAAGGTCTGGGGACCTTTGTGGCGGAGAAGAAAGCGCATTCGGCGTTATTTGAAGTACATAATATCGCCGAAGAAATTGCTGCTCGGGGTCATCAGCATCAGTCTGAACTCTTGGTGTTGGAATCGGCCAAAGCCAGTGTGGAAGAAGCCGTTAGCTTAGGGGTTCGAACCAATCATCCCATTTTTCGTTCCGTTGTTTTGCACTTTGAAAATGATTTACCCATTCAAATCGAAGAGCGCATCGTCAACGCCAGTTTGGCGCCGGACTATGATCAGCAAGACTTTTCAACACACACTTCTTATGAATATTTGATGAGCGTGGCACCCATGACGGAAGGCGAACATTTGGTGGAAGCCATTTTGCCTAATCAGGAAGAGTGTCAGCGCTTGCAAGTGTCACCGCAAGAGCCTTGTTTGCAAATTAAACGCCGTACTTGGTCTGGAGAAGACATTGTCACGGTTGCACGTTTACTTCATCCAGGATCTCGATTCCAATTGTTTGGTCATTTCGGACGTTAGTGACGCTGGGGATTCATGAAGGTCGTGCTTGCTCTGACGATTTGATGATGTGGATCTGAATGACTCGACCTTTGAGCAAGTTAAAGCGCTTTTTATTGAGGGCTTTTGAGGCCTTTTCAATATCGACGAGAGAGATAAAACAGTGAGCGGGAATAGCATGGAAGTGATCCGTGTGAGCATCATACAGTTCACACTCCTCAGCACAGTAAATAGCGTGCAGTAACGTATTTGACTGAATGGGATCAAACGATAGCTTCGTGGGCGCATGCAGTGCGCTGACTTTGGCCTTAGTGTCGACTTCCCTGGTCATTATGTTCACATCTTCAATCGGACCTTCTGTGAGTGACGCAAAGGTTTGGTCACCGCCTGAAAAGTGCGCCATCTCTAATCGGTTAGACAACTGAACGTGCTGCATACCTTGCTCATTCTGATGTGTCATGGCGAGTCCATGACCCGAAAGCAGCACCAGTGTTCGGTGTAAACCACGAAAGTCTGAGAATAAACCATTCTCTACCACAGACGCTTGACTGATGCGGTATCGTAAACCTTGTTCATCCGATAGACTGGCAATGTCTCGGGTGTGCCCTAAACCATTTTTCCACGGCACGATTGGGTAATCGGCTTGTTGTAGGATCGCGAAGATCGACGTGTCATTCAGCATCGTAAATCACCTTTTTAATGACTTTGATAAAGTCAGCTTTGTGTTGTTCTTCTTGTTCATGATGAAAGTTCTTAATGGTGTGTTGTCCCGCCACAAACACATCCTTGATTAGGTTTTCGTTAGTGGCGAATAGCCAACGGTTGATCAAGTCTTTTGGTTGACTGGCGGCCACAAAGGGCGAGTTTGGATCGAGCACAATAAAATCTGCGCGGTGTTTGGCTTGTAAGCCCAAAGACACATGACACGCTTGATTGCCGCCCAGCAAAGCTTGTTGGTAGAGGTGGTCACCAACTCGGTTTTCCTGTTGACGATAAAGTCGATTGCGCTGCTGATCGCGTAATCGTTGGCTGTACTCCAATACGCGTAGTTCTTCCACCAGTGACAAGCTGACATGACTGTCTGAGCCAATGCCCCAACGTCCATTGGCTTGTTCAAACGCTGTGGCGGGGAAAATACCATCCCCTAAATTCGCTTCAGTGGTCGGGCATAATCCTGCAACGGCACCCTGCTGAGCGATCGCAGTGAGTTCGTCATGGTTTAGATGAGTGGCGTGGACTAAGCACCAGCGTTCGTTAAAACCGATTTCATTGTGCAGCCATTCAACCGGCCGTTGACCACTCCATGCCAAGCTGTCATTCACTTCTTTTTGTTGCTCGGCAATGTGGATATGAATGGGGTAGTGTGAATCCAATGCAGGCAGAACCTGTTGTATTTGCTCTTTGGTGACGGCTCTCAATGAATGAAAGCAGATGCCCAATTGATGCAAAGCGTGTGGTTTTAAGCTGTGTTCACATTGTTGAAAAAGCGCGAGGTAGTCTTCGGTGGAATGAACAAAGCGTGCCTGTCCAGCATTTGGTTCTTGTCCTCCAAAGCCGGAGTGAGCATAGAGGACGGGCAGTAAAGTGAGTCCTATGCCGGACTCGTCCGCAGCGGCCAGTATCTGTTTCGACATTTCGGCAGGGTCGGAATAAGGCTGTCCACCGAGATCATGATGCAAATAATGAAATTCCCCCACTTGTGTGTAACCGGCTTTTAGCATGTCGATATACAGCTGGCTGGCGATGATTCTTGCGTCCTCAGGTGAGAGTTTTTGCACGATCTTGTACATCAAATCACGCCAACTCCAAAAACTGTCATTAGGGTTCAAGCAGACTTCCGCCATGCCCGCCATGACCCGCTGAAAAGCGTGGGAATGCAAATTTGGCATGCTGGGTAAGACAGGTCCAGACAAGAGGATGCTGTCTGCTGTCGCCTGACTGTTTGCTGTGATGGACAAAAAGTGACCCTCCTGAACGGTAAACAGCACGTTTTCAGCCCAGCCAGTTTGTAACAAGGCCTGTTTGGCAAAAAAATGTTGGATTGGTTGAGAGTCATGCATTGTTTTTCGTCCAGTAAATGTCAATCCATCAAGTTTAAATCAAAAAATATTGTATATACAAGTTGTTATTTTTTCATTAATCCTTGATGGTTTTTATCCTCTTGATATGTCACTGGTTTTATTTGGTTTGTCTGGTTTTGGGTTTTTAATGCACCTATTTATGTGCATATTTTCGCTGTTTTTCTGGAAAAATTACTTGCATCTTAAAAACGAACTCACTATCTTTGCTTTAAGTTGTATATACATTTAAAAAGTCAAATGACTAAAATGACCAAAAGGTGATTAACATGGCTCATTCTAATACTCCTCATAAACGTTACCGAGCTGGCGTAGTAAAAGCCGCAACAGGAACAAAACTCACGGCAAAGTCCTGGTTGACCGAAGCGCCTATGCGCATGCTCATGAATAACCTTGATCCGGATGTTGCTGAAAACCCAGAAGAGCTTGTCGTGTATGGCGGTATTGGTCGTGCAGCGCGGGATTGGGAATGTTATGACAAAATTGTTGAGTCATTAACGAATTTGGAAGAAGACGAAACCCTATTGGTACAATCGGGTAAGCCTGTCGGGGTATTTAAGACCCATTCAAATGCGCCGCGAGTGTTGATTGCCAACTCTAACCTAGTGCCTCACTGGGCGAACTGGGAACACTTTAACGAATTAGATGCCAAAGGTTTGGCTATGTACGGTCAAATGACCGCAGGTTCGTGGATCTACATTGGTAGCCAAGGCATAGTGCAAGGAACGTATGAGACGTTTGTTGAGGCGGGACGTCAGCATTATGATGGCGACTTGACCGGTCGTTGGGTGTTAACCGCAGGTTTAGGTGGCATGGGTGGCGCACAACCCTTGGCCGCGACCTTGGCGGGTGCTTGTTCATTGAACATTGAATGTCAGCAAAGTCGTATCGATTTCCGTTTGCGTACTCGTTATGTGGATGAGCAAGCGACAGACCTAGAAGACGCGTTAGCGCGCATTAAAAAGTACACAGAAGCTGGCCAAGCCGTTTCCATTGCTTTGTGTGGCAATGCCGCCGAGATTTTACCGGAAATGGTAAAGCGTGGTATTCGTCCAGATATGGTCACTGACCAAACCTCAGCTCATGATCCATTAAATGGCTATTTGCCTCTGGGTATGAGTTGGGAAACGTATCGCGAAAAGTCACAAACTGAGCCACAGGCTGTGGTGAAAGCCGCTAAACAATCGATGGCGAAACACGTTGAAGCCATGCTCGCGTTCCAGAAAATGGGCATTCCGACCTTTGATTATGGTAACAATATTCGTCAGATGGCGATGGAAGAAGGGGTCGATAATGCCTTTGATTTCCCAGGCTTTGTGCCAGCTTACATTCGTCCGCTATTTTGTCGTGGCATTGGTCCTTTCCGTTGGGCCGCTTTGTCAGGTGACCCAGAAGACATTTACAAAACCGATGCTAAAGTAAAAGAGCTGATTCCAGATGACGCGCATTTGCATCACTGGTTAGACATGGCCCGTGAACGCATTCAATTCCAAGGTTTGCCTGCGCGTATTTGTTGGGTTGGTCTTGGGCAGCGCGCTAAGTTAGGCTTGGCCTTTAATGAAATGGTCAGATCAGGCGAATTGTCAGCGCCGATTGTGATTGGTCGAGATCATCTTGATTCCGGTTCTGTGTCTAGTCCCAACCGTGAAACCGAAGGCATGCAAGATGGTTCGGATGCGGTATCGGATTGGCCTTTATTGAACGCCATGTTGAATACGGCTTCGGGTGCCACTTGGGTGTCTTTGCATCATGGTGGTGGTGTCGGCATGGGCTTTTCCCAACACTCAGGCATGGTGATTGTGTGTGATGGCAGTGACGACGCTGCTGCTCGAATCGCCCGTGTATTGACCAATGACCCAGCAACGGGCGTGATGCGACATGCGGATGCGGGTTACGATATCGCGATCGATTGTGCCAAAGAACAAAACTTAAATCTGCCAATGATCACTGGCAAGTAATAACACACAAACAGACACCGAGTAAGGGCGAGCCTCTTGCTCGTATGGTTTTTTATTTGCGGCTAAGAACCTGTGATAACAGGTGTTTCGATATGGAGACGCAGATGAAAAACCGATAATACAGATTGAGGAACATCATGTTTGAATTAAAAATAAAGCCAGGTCAATTGAGCCTTCATGAGCTACGCCAAATTAGCCGCCAGTCAGTTCAACTGAGTTTAGATGAACAAGCTATCCCCGCCATTCATGCCAGCACGCAAGTGGTGAATGATGTCATTGCCGAAGACAGAACGGTCTACGGTATTAATACGGGATTCGGTCTACTGGCGAATACTCGTATCGCCCCAGATGATTTGGAAGAACTGCAACGCAGTATTGTCTTATCCCATGCGGCCGGCATTGGTGAGTTAATGGATGACAGCACGGTGAAGCTGATCATGACCTTGAAGGTCAACAGTCTGGCTCGTGGCTTTTCTGGTATCCGTTTGCAAGTTATCGAAGCCTTGATTACCTTGATCAATAAAGAAGTGTATCCATGTATTCCGAAAAAAGGCTCTGTTGGCGCATCGGGTGATTTGGCACCGTTGGCGCACATGAGCACGATCTTACTGGGCGAAGGTCAAGCCCGTTACCGTGGTGAGGTCATTTCAGGTCAAGCAGCTTTGGCAGTGGCAGGATTGTCGCCCATTACCCTAGCGCCAAAAGAAGGTTTGGCACTACTGAATGGCACGCAAGCGTCGACGGCCTTTGCATTAGAAGGCTTGTTTGAAGCAGAAGATTTGTTTGCGTCCGCTGTCACCTGTGGCGCTCTATCGGTAGAAGCTGCATTGGGCAGTCGTAGTCCTTTTGATGCGCGTATTCATGAAGTTCGTGGCCATCAGACTCAAATGGATGCCGCCGCCGCTTATCGCCATTTATTGGGTGACAGCAGTGAATTGGGTGATTCGCATCAGGGCTGTGAGAAGGTGCAAGATCCTTATTCATTGCGTTGTCAGCCACAAGTAATGGGGGCGTGTTTAGAACAAATTCGTAACGCCGCCAAAACCCTATGCGTGGAAGCCAACTCCGTATCGGATAATCCTTTGGTGTTTGCTGCCGAAGGCGACATCATTTCTGGTGGTAATTTCCACGCGGAACCTGTGGCCATGGCGGCCGATAATCTGGCCTTAGCAATCGCTGAAATCGGCAGTTTGTCTGAGCGTCGTATGGCGCTACTGATCGACAGTAATTTGAGTAAATTGCCGCCTTTCTTGGTAGACAATGGTGGTGTGAACTCAGGCTTCATGATCGCACAAGTGACGGCAGCGGCCTTGGCCAGTGAAAACAAAACCTATGCTCACCCTGCCTCAGTAGACAGTTTACCTACCTCGGCAAACCAAGAAGACCATGTGTCTATGGCGACGTTCGCCGCTCGCCGTCTGAAAGACATGGCGGAAAACACGCGTGGTATTTTGGCGGTTGAAATTCTGTCTGCCGTACAAGGTCTGGATTTTCGTGCACCGTTGAAATCAACCGAAAAATTAGAACAGGCTCGCGCGACATTGCGTGCTCGAGTGCCGTTTTACGACAAAGATCGTTATTTTGCTCCAGACATTGCTAAGGCCAATGAGTTGCTAAAAGAAGCGGCTCACAATGGGGCGATGCCATCTGCTTTATTGCCAAGTGTGGCCTAAAGGAGACCCTATGACTCATGCAACGGGGCACTCTGATCGTCCCTTGATTCTAGACAGTCTTTGGTACGGCGCTCATGTGGCGACCATGCAAGATGGGCTCTATTCAGTGATTGAAAACGCTGCTATTGGTGTTCGTGGCGGTCGCATTGTGTGGCTTGATGACATGAGCAAACTGCCAGCTTATGAGGCTCAGCAGGAGCATGACTTTGCGGGTGGTTGGGTCACACCAGGTCTGATTGATTGTCACACGCACTTGGTGTTTGGTGGCAATCGTGCGGGGGAATTTGAGCAGCGTTTGAACGGTGTCAGCTATCAAGACATTGCTAAACAAGGTGGCGGCATTGCCGCCTCTGTGAAGGCAACCCGTGAGGCCAGTGAAGCGAGCTTATTGGCGTCAGCCAAACGCCGTTTGAGCAGTCTTATTCAAGACGGTGTGACCACGGTCGAAATCAAATCTGGCTATGGTTTGTCTCTGCAAAGCGAACTCAAAATGCTACGAGTAGCTGCTCAGTTAGAAGAGCTGCTACCGATACAGGTGAAACGGACTTGTCTGGCGGCTCACGCTATGCCACCAGAGTTTGCTGACAAAGACGCTTACATAGACTATTTGTGCGAAGAGGTTTTACCGCAAATAGCTGACCTAGGGTTAGCGGATGCGGTGGACGCTTTTTGTGAAGGCATTGCTTTCAGTACTGAGCAGGTGTCACGTTATTTTGAAAAAGCCAAAGCTTTGGGGTTGCCCGTCAAAATTCACGCGGAGCAGCTTACTTCACAAGGTGGTACTCGCATGGCGGCTAAGTTTCAGGCGTTGTCTGCGGATCACATTGAGTTCATTGAAGAGGCAGATGTCCAAGCCATGGCCGAGTCAGGCACAGTGGCGGTTTTGTTGCCGGGGGCGTTTTTCACCTTAAAAGAAACGCAAAAGCCACCGATTGATTGGTTACGTCAATATCAGGTGCCGATGGCCATTGCCACTGATGCGAACCCAGGTACGTCACCTGCGTTATCGTTACGTTTGATGATGAACATGGCCTGTACCTTGTTTGCTTTAACGCCAGAAGAAGCCTTGGCCGGTGCCACGACTCATGCGGCAAAAGCCCTTGGTATCGAAGAGACACACGGCTCTTTAGCGGTTGGCAAAACGGCGGACTTTGTGTGCTGGGATGTGGAAAGCCCAGGCGAGCTGTGCTATTGGTTGGGCGGTCAGTTATTGAAACAGCGCATTCAGCAGGGGAAATTAACATCATGAGTGAATCTGTGCCTTCTATTGAGTCTCCGTTCGAGTTTACTCAAGGAGATTCTCCATTATTGGTTAGCATGCCCCATTCGGGTCTCAATGTAACCCCAGAAGTGGCAGCGGGGTTGACGGATTTGGCCGCTAAACTGCCGGATACGGATTGGTTTATTCCAGAGCTATACGGCAATCTGGCTGATTTGGGCGTTGGTTGCATTAAAGCCAACTATTCACGTTATGTAATTGATTTGAATCGCCCTTACGACGACAAGCCGCTTTATGAGACCAAAACCACGGGATTGTTTCCTGATATTTTATTTGTTGATCAAGCTGTTTTTGAAGCAGGGAAAACGCCCTCAGAAGCGCATCGCCAAGCGTGCAAAGAGCAAATCTGGCGCCCTTATCACGATACCATTGCCAAAGAGTTAGCTCGCCTGAAAGACAAGTTTGGTTATGCCATTTTGTTTGATGCTCACAGCATTGCCGCCGAAGTGCCTATGTTGTTTGAAGGACAATTGCCGGACTTTAACTGGGGCACCAACAATGGTGAGTCTTGTGATATGGCTCTGCCGAGTATGCTCACGCAAATCTTACGACCAAATTACACCCAAGTACTCAATGGTCGATTCAAGGGGGGTTACATCACTCGCCAATTTGGCCAGCCAGCAGAAGGCATTCACGCCATTCAGCTGGAGCTGTCTCAAGCCACTTACCTAGATGAAAATGCCGCTCAGCAAAACGAATATCACTTGGATAAAAGTAAATTACCCTTTATCCAACAGCAGCTTAGAGAAGTAATCGAAGGCTTGTTAAGTGTGAAAATTTAGTCTCAAAAAAAAGCAGGCCCTGTTGGCCTGCTTTAAAAAGGGAACGGAATCTTGCTTTGCTTATAGCACTGTGACAACGTCTTCAGCGGCTAGGCGTGATTTTGGCAAAGGCGCGTTGTAGTCGTTTGTTTCATCACGGTAGCCCATGGCGAGGGCAACGTCACATTGGTAACCTTCTAGTTCGTCGGCAAACAATTCACTGATTAGTTCGTGATCCACACCTTCCATCGGCGTAGAGTCGATACCAAGACGCGCTAAGGTGTGCAAGGTATTACCAAAAGCAATGTAGGTTTGTGCTTTAGTCCAAGCGGCATTGTTACCTTGTTCATCTGTGTTCATATCAACAAAGGCAAACGCGCCAAAAGCTTGTTCGCGATTTTCCTCAGGGGTACGACCTATTTTAACGTCCTGATCAATCACTTTGGCGTAATCATCACGGCTGTAATGGGTTTTGTGTGCAAACAAAATAATGTGAGACGCGGTTTTGGCGTGTTTCTGATTAAATTGGAATTTGTTGGCAAAGGTGTCATGGAAACGTTGTTTGGCAGCATCGCTTTCGATCACAACAAACTTCCATGGTTGTGAGTTAATGGAAGACGCTGATAGGCGAAGACTTTCGTAGATAACGGCCAAATCGTCCGCTGAAATGCGTTTTTCCGCATCGTATTGTTTGGTGGTGTAGCGTGCTTCTAAGTCTTTAATGATTTCATGTGACATGTGTGTTCTCCGTAAATTGGGACTGGGTCAACAAAAGATGGTGCTATGGTAGGGCTTGTCAGAGAGGGGAAAAAGCGGCTATGGTTTGAATTATTGTCAAATAATATTTGATAATAAACATTTTTTACAATATTGAGATTAGATAATGCAGCTAGACGATTTATTGGTGGTAATTAAGGTTGCAGAGTTTCGCAGTATCACCGCGGCGGCAACACACCTTGATATGCAGGTAGCTACAGCCAGTGCGGCCGTCAAACGGGTCGAAGCTCAGTTAGGCAGTGAATTGTTTGTTAGGACAACGCGACATTTAAGGTTGTCTAGCGCTGGTGAGCGTTATTTACCGCAATGTCAGGAAGCCTTGGCGATGCTGGATCAGGCCAAACAAAGCATGTATCAAGAGACGGATAGCATCCATGGCGAAGTGCGCATCGCGGTATCGTCGGATCTAGGAAGGAACCTCGCCCTGCCTTGGATCGATGACATTATACAACAACACCCTAAGGTAGCGTTGCGGGCACATATTAGCGATAGCAATATTGATTTTTACCGTGATGCACTGGATATGGCGTTACGTTATGGAGAGCCTACAGATGCTAACTTATATGGCTTTAAAATCTGTAATGTACCTCGTTTTTTAGTCGCCAGTCCGCAGTATGTTGAGCAGTATGGTGTGCCAACTCACCCTGATGAGCTGTCTCAATTCAGCGGTTTGTTTTACCAATTGCAAGATATCTTGAATGACACCTGGGTGTTTTCCGATGGTGGTAAACATTTTAAAGCGAAGCCTAAAGCGGCTCGGTCCGCCAATGATGGTGACATGGTAAGGCGCTGGTGTTTAGCGGGTAAGGGATTGGCGGTGAAATCTGGTTTAGATATCGCAGAGGATTTATTAGCAGGGCGTTTGCTGCCATTGATGCAAGATTATCAAATTGAGCAAGGTGAATTATGGTTGATTTGCCCAAGTCGACAATCTATTACACCAGCGGTGCGGTTATTACGTGACGCTCTGCGAGAGCGAAGCCGAGGTCTGTTAATGCAATTAGTGGATAAAAGCTTGGTGCCACCCTCTGTTTTGGATTTATAAGCGATTTTATTTGCTTGTCTATTTAAGAAGGCGAGTCATCATCATTTTTATGTGCTTAAAACTTCGATATGACGAGAGAATGAACTACATAAAAAAACAATTAATTTGCGTTCAAGCATCGTATAGTGGAATTAGCCAATAGTACACAGAGAGAGAATGTATGAAGCTTTCCAGTAAATTCAATTTGATTGTCTTGGTTGTGTTTTTCGTGATTGTTGGCTTGTCATATTTGTCCATTCATACCTTAAAAGAAAGCCTGATTGATGCTCGAAAACATGAAATTCAGTCAATTTTAAAATTTACGGTGAATCAGGCGAGTCATTACATAGAACAAGAAAAGAACCAAACATTAACGCGTGAAGAGGCAGAAGAAAAAGTTGAAGCACTTTTCTCAACGATGCGATTCGACAACTACTATGTTTGGGCAAACGATGCCAATGGCATTGCTAGGGTGCATGTTAAAGACTCGGTTGTTGGTGTTTTTCAGCCTTCTTATGCTAAGTATATCGGTGACTTAAATGAACATACCTTTCTGTTTAATGTTGGGGAAAGCCGTAAAGCCACTTCTAATGCTTTGTATGTGAAAGTCAATGGTATGACCCTATTGCCGGATTGGCGATGGATGATCGGCATTGGCGTTTATATGGACGAGTTAGATGAAACCTTAAGTCAATATACTTACCTTGTCATTGCGCTCGCGTTGTCGTCTTTTTTACTGATTGTGTGTGTCTTGTGGTGGGTGTATCGAAACACGATTGGCGTATTAGGTGAGGACCCGAATCGAGCTCTTGCTCTGCTGAAAAAAGTCGAGCGCGATGGCGTTCACTATTTCACCCAAAAAAGGTTTCCGAAAGGCAGTTTGCTTAATCTAGTTGGTGACAGTTTCGAGCACTTCTATCGTGCTTTTGAAGCCTTGCAACAAGGTGCTTGTACCTTGGCTGACAGAACAGAAGAAGTAACTCAGGCAACACAGCAAGCGGAAAGAGTTATGCAGCAAGTATTGGCAAAAGGTCGTCAGTTATCAGACGCCATGTCGAAAACTGCTGAACCAGACTTGGCCGATATTCACACATCCTATTTGGCGTTATTGCAAGATCTAGATGATGCTTTAGCTCAATTGAGTGAGGCTATTGAACACTCCTCAAAGGTCAAACAAGGTGCCAATAAGATCATTGATGATTTAGACAATCTGGATTTTTAAAAAAGCTCAATCCACGTTATGAGCCAAAAAAGCCGAAGAGGTAAATGGCTGATTTTTCAGCTGTTTACCAATTGTTTTAGCGTCGACTGCTTTAGAATACAACCAGCCTTGTCCGATGGCGTTTGGTGTGTGTTGCGTTAAATAATCCACTTCCTCAAGTGATTCAATGCCTTCAAAAACAAGCTTTACATTCAAGTTTCTGACCAACTGAAAAATACTGTCTAAAGTGATTTGATTGACGGTTTGTGTGCCAATGGATTGAATGAACATTCTATCAATTTTGATTTCATTCGGTTCAAAGGCAGTTAACCAAGACAGATTTGAAAAGCCCGTACCAAAATCATCCAGTGAAATTTGATAACCTTTACGAATAAAACGCTTAGTTGCTTGTTTTAATACATCATTTTGCGCCGCTGAGCGTTCGGTCACCTCAAAAATGATTTGTTCAGGGTTAATGCCTCTGTTTTTTATTTGTTTTTCAATGAAATGCAGAAAACTTTGATTGGAAAGGTCCTGGATGGATAAGTTGATGCTCAAAGTAAATTCTGAGTCAGCTTGCAAATAGCGGTGCATGTCGTCCAAATTTTTCACCACAAGCTGTTGAGTCAGAGACGTGATGAGTTTATTTTGTTCCGCACAAGCAATGAATTTATCCGGTGTAACGGTGCCCAGTTCTTGGTCCTGCCAACGTGCGAGTGCTTCAACACCAATGATTTTACCTGTGTTTAACTGCACTTTGGGTTGGTAAAGTGAATAGATCAAGTCGTTCTTTAAAGCGTATTTTAAACGGTAGATCAACGAGCGTCGGTTAGATTTAAAAATGGCCCAGCTAAACGCAGTAAACAACCCAAAGAATACCCCAACAAGAATAGACCAAAGCCACTGCTTAACACTCATGTCGAAATAGCCCGTTTGTTTATCGATTGCTGCGGCACAAAAGCTAAAACCAGCAGGACAGATTGTTAATGTTAGTAGGTTATTCGCAGTAGGGAACAATGGCACATTATCTTTTGAGTAAGACATGGCTTTTTGCGCTTCTTCAAATGTGATGTCATCGAAGGTCTGATAAATATGCTGTTCGTTTGAATAATACAGTACGCTGCCTGTTTTACGAGCGTAACGAGTTAAATCAGCAAAGGTGGCTGGAGAGGGAACCACAAAAGCATCGCCAGAGCTGAACACGGCTCGCTGCAGACCTGTGACGAAAAGTCCTGTTGTGTCGGGCCAACTAAGGCTGAAATGACTGTCTTGATGGCCTTGAGCGGGAAGTTCAAGCGGGGACGTAAAGGTTCCCCATAAGGCAGAACACAGAAGTTTATGGTCGGCTGAAATGCGTCCTAGATCTTCAACATAAGTGTATTTTAACAGAGTCTCTCGTAAGCTATTGAGGTCGTCTTCGGAACAAGCTATTTGGTCATTGGTCATGGCCAAATTTAGACTGGTACGCATTTGGAAAACGGATTGCTTAGTACGGTCAATGACCCCTTCCAAGTAATTTTGCAGGGAGCGTTGTTCTTGGTATAGGTAGAGAGCATGATGGGCATATAGGCTAATGCCGATGGACACAAGAAGGTAGACCGTTAGCTTTTGCCAAGATGGCAACAGGACGGATGACAATATCATATCGAGTATGATGGACTGCTTGCGAAAATACCCCAGCATGATTTGGTACTTCTTTTTTGATATCTAATGGGTATAACTTAAAACCTACTGAAAGGTCTTAACAGATTCTTTATTACACATGAAATAAGCAGCATAAAAAAGGGAAAGTGCATTAATACACCTTCCCTTTTTGTTATTTATTGTGAGTTAAGATTAACGATTTTTCAGATAAGCCAACATAGTGTCTGCATCGGATACCTCAAATGGGTCGCTTGGCGCATCATCTTGAGAACCTGACTCGCTGAACATTTGTTTGATTTCGCCATCTTCAACATGCATCGCATAACGCCAGCTGCGCATACCAAAGCCAAGGTTCTCTTTTTTCACTAGCATGCCCATTTGGCGAGTGAAATCACCATTACCATCAGGCAATAAGAAGACATTTTTGGCGTTTTGGCTTTTGCCCCATTGGAACATTACGAAAGCATCGTTTACCGAAACACAAATAACCGCATCAACGCCTTGTGCTTTGAACTCCTCGTACAGTTCTTCATAACGAGGCAAATGTGAGGTGGAACAGGTCGGCGTGAATGCACCAGGCAGAGAAAAAACCACAACGCTTTTACCCTTAAATAAATCATTGGTAGACACATCTTTCCATTCAAATGGATTTGGACCACCAAGGTCTTCATTACGCACACGGGTTTTAAAAGTGACCTGAGGGACATGCTTTAACATGAGTTTTCCTTTTCGATTAATGTAAAGAGTAAGGGGTTATTGCTTCAGAAATCCGCGAGCTTGTAAAAAGCCTAGCATATGCTCACGTTTTTTCTTTTGTACGGCAGCGGCGGTCTGTTCAGACCAATTGCTTTGCTTTTGATTGCTGTCACGACTGGCGTAATAGGCTTGCATTTGTGCATCATAAGCTTCGACATCAGCAGCACATCGTGAAGTATCGTATTGATCTTTATGTAAAATATTCGCCACGGGTAAGCGGGGTTTGAGTTCCGGTTCTGCGTCGGGATACCCCAAACATAAACCAAAAATAGGGTACACCTGATCGGGAAGAGCCAACAGCTCGGCTACTTGTTGAGGGTCATTGCGAATGCCTCCAATAAAAACCGCTCCTAGGCCGACGGATTCAGCCCCCAACATCAGGTTTTGCGCCATAAAGGTCGCATCCGTTGTGGCGGCGATGAAGTGCTCAGTTTGGCCTTCTAATTTGCCTAAACCTTGCTTTTGGCTGCAATACTCCACTCGGGTTAAGTCCGCACAAATGACAAGAAACTCTGCCGCCTGCTCAACCCATTTTTGACCGCCTGCCAAATTCGCAATCTGTTGGCGATGCTCCGGCTGAGTCACTTGAACGATGGAGTAGGCTTGGATAAAACTGGAAGAAGCAGCCCCTTGTGCTGCGGCAATCAGTTCCTCTAATAGCGCGCTGTCGATGTTTTGATCCGTATACTGACGAATCGATTTATGAGACTTTTGAGCCTGTAATATGGGATTCAAGTGCGGATTCCTCCAGTCGATATTTGTCTTTCATACTAGAGGTTGAATCTCATTTCGACAAGACGATACTCATTAACTCCTTGTTTTTTCGAATTAATGATATTTTTTACTGGCCACTTCTCCCCATAGATTTTCGATACGTCGATCACGTCCGCAGCTTGAGCGATAGAAAGCATATCGAATAGGGTTCTTGGTGTAATAGCTCTGGTGGTATTCCTCCGCTGGGTAGAATTTAGCGGCTGTCAAAATGGGGGTGACTATGTCTGCTGAAAAAGGCTTGGTCGACTTTACTTTGTCCAGTGACGCATCAAACACCGCCTTTTGTTCGGCATTTTGATAAAACATGGCGGTTCGATAAGGTTCACCTTTGTCACAAAATTGGCCATTCGGATCCGTCGGATCGATGGTTTTCCAAAAGTATTCGGCCAAAGTCGTTAGTGACACTTTTTCATCATCGAACAAGATGGTGACCGCTTCGAAATGCCCTGTGTTACCGACAGAGACTTGTTTGTAACTGGGATTGGGTGTTTGTCCTCCCGTGTAACCCGAAATGACATCAATGACGCCCCGCACCATTTCGAAATCAGATTCCACACACCAAAAGCAGCCGCCTGCCACTATCATGCTTTGTTGCTCCGCTTGGACAGATGGTGTCATGGTTAGAGACAAACTTACCCCTGCGGTTATCGCCAGTTTATGTAACAGAGTGGTCGAATCGAGACGCTTCATTTGTATACCTCATGTGGGTTTCTTATTTTTTACCCATTAAATTGGTGGTCGGTGCTTGTTAAGCCATGAATCAAGCCCATAATAAATTTACTATCTTTTAGACGATTAAGATCTGATATTTATTACAAAGTCATTTGTTACACAGTATTTATGAGGAAGCATTATGAGTGATGAGAATAAGCAGGAATACGTTCCACCTAAAGTTTGGCAATGGCAGAGCAAGAGTGGTGGTCAGTTCGCTAATATCAATCGCCCTATCTCTGGCGCGACACATGATAAGGTATTAGAAGTAGGTGAGCACCCACTTCAGTTGCATTCATTGGCAACGCCTAACGGCCAAAAAGTCACCATTATGTTGGAAGAGCTGCTGGCAATGGACATTAAGGAAGCGGAATACGATGCTTACCTTATTAACATTGGTGAAGGCGACCAATTCTCTTCCGGTTTCGTTGATATCAATCCGAACTCCAAGATTCCGGCGCTCATGGATCACAGTACGACACCGCCAACACGAGTCTTCGAGTCGGGCTCCATACTGCAATATCTGGCGGAAAAGTTTGATGCTTTAGTGCCAAAAGACCTTAAAGCAAAAACCGAATGTCGAAACTGGTTGTTCTGGCAAATGGGCTCAGCGCCCTATTTAGGCGGCGGATTTGGGCATTTTTACGCTTATGCGCCTACTAAAATGCAATATCCAATCGATCGTTTTACCATGGAAACTAAGCGTCAGCTGGATGTCTTGGACAAACATTTAGCGGAAAATACTTACCTTGCTGGTGATGAATATTCCATTGCTGATATTGCCGTTTGGCCTTGGTACGGCAACTTGGTGCTGGGTAATTTATACAATGCCGCTGAGTTCTTGGATGTGACCAGTTATACCCATCTGCTGCGTTGGGCGAAAGCCATTGAAGAGCGCCCAGCGGTGAAGCGCGGTCGTGTGGTGAATCGCTCCTTCGGTGATGGTGCGCAACTACACGAACGTCATGACGCCAGTGATTTTGATGCTTTAGGTTTAGGCTAGAGCCTAATCATTAAACGATGACTCTATTGAAAAGGGCAGAGGCTGGTCTGCTTGTATCAATAGAGTCACTTGTTGTGCTGACATGGGTTTGGCAAAGTAATAGCCTTGCCCAAACTCACACCCCATTGCTTTGATGATATCTGCTTGCTGTTTCGTCTCAATGCCTTCTGCGATGACTGAGCCATTGAAGTTTCTGGCTAACTGAATGGCTGCTGAAATAACGGCTCTTTTCTTCGTATCTTGTTCGACATCTTGCATGAATGACTTATCTATTTTGATGAAATGCACATTAAGATGGCTGATGTAAGAAAGTGAACTCATTCCTGTACCAAAATCATCAATAGCCAATTTGATGCCGGCTTGCTTGAATTCGTGCAGTCGTTTAAAAATGTATTCCACATTGATGCTGATGGAGGATTCAATCAATTCAATCTCTAACATGCTCGGTGAGATGTCATGCTGTTTCAATAGCGCTAAGGTGAACTCCAGCAGTTCCGGATCCAATAAACTGTAAGGTGAAACATTGATTGCGATAGGGGTATGAATGCCCTGTGATTGCCAAGCGGAAAGCTGCTCTATAGCTTGTTTAATCACGTAGCGGCCAAATTCTTGGATGCGACCGCTCTGTTCAATTAGTTCAATGAAATGATATGGCGACAGCACTCCGTGTACGGGGTGATGCCAACGGGCTAAGCCTTCAACACCGATGATTTTACCGTCGGCAAGATTCACCTTAGGTTGATAATCTAACAAGATATGCTGTGAAATAAACGCTTCTTCCAAGTCCGCTCTTAGCTCCAAACGATGCGCGCCTTGTGATCTATCATGTTGGCTGAACACACTCCAACCTTTACGACCTTGTTTGGCATCGTACATAGCGGTATCTGCATAAACCATGAGGGTTTCATAGTCATTAGCATGGGATGGATAATGGGCAAAACCAATGCTGGCGCCTGTATTGATGTAAAGCTGATTGATCATGACAGGTTCATTGCAGGCGAGAATCAGAGCTTGAGCTGTGGCTTTTGCCTCTTCAATACCGGTATCGGGTGACCAGACAATGAATTCATCACCGCTGATCCGAAACAATATCTGTTGTTCTGTTATATTGGCTGCAAGTTTATTGGCGACGGATTGAAGTAACTTATCACCTGCTGCATGACCAAACGTATCGTTCACTTCTTTAAAGTTGTCCAAATCAATAACAAACAAACAGCCTTCTTTCGCAGGCTGCTGATGTTTACTTGATACTTTTTTGTCCATGAACTGACTCATCACCTTATTCAGATATAGGCGATTGGGTAAATTGGTTAACGCATCATAGGTTGCTAGTTTACGTAGGGCGTGGTTCTTTTCTTGGATTTTTTGGTTGATCCATGACGAAATGGTTAAGGCTAGCCAAATGGCCAACCAAAAAACCAGTAATGAAGTGATAGACAGTCTTTTGATAATGTAAGACAAGGTGTCTTCAAGGCTTTGTGACTGAATGATGACGGTTGTTTTGTACTGGCCTAGGTGACTTAACTGCCATAAATATTTTTTTCCAGCAAAGGTTTCAATGCCATTCGGCATTGAGTGACTATGGTCAGTATGTTCCTTGATGGTGTTTTGTATACTGTCGATCAGTTTTACTAGGTCTGTTTCTGTGATGCCTTGGCGTGTAGACCAGCTGAATTCTTTACCTTCTACCTGAACGTACAGAGTCGGTACCTGTACATGATCGTGTAAGTATATGGTATTCACAAATTGCGTCAGCTGTTGTGCAGAAAGCGCAGGATCTTGTGTGATTTCAGATTGCAGTAGCATGGTTTGCTGGTGCAACGCATTAAGTTCGGTTTTGAGACCCAAATCGGAGGCGAGTCGGTACGACACCGTGATGTAAATGGCGGAAACGAAAAACGCCATCGCCAGACAGCCAAGAATGAGTCTGAGCCTTGGTGATTTGTCTTGATCAAGCTCTTTGAAATCTGACATTCAGGTATGGTTATTCTGGTTTTCGAGTACTGATGTTGGCCAGATGATAAATAGGGCACCACCCTGTCGCGAGTGATATCAAATTGAGTGCTCCAAAAACGCCAAGTAATACCTCCAAAACTGGCTCTTGAAAATAGTCGCCATTAAATAAAGCGAAGGCGGTCACTGTCACACCAATAATGCCGCGCAACGAACGATCAATGAGATGCAGATTCTTTTTCATAAGCGTTTCTTACTCAAATGGACTTATCAGTTCA
This sequence comes from Marinomonas aquiplantarum, assembly GCF_003314975.1. Taxonomy (GTDB): domain Bacteria; phylum Pseudomonadota; class Gammaproteobacteria; order Pseudomonadales; family Marinomonadaceae; genus Marinomonas; species Marinomonas aquiplantarum. The sequence goes on along the minus strand of NZ_QNRF01000001.1, from coordinate 88,870 downwards.
CTGTATGTGATTTGAGGCGTTTTTAACAAGGTTCTTAATGTAAGAAATTGAATCTGAATGTAAGAAATCAAAAACTAATAATTAAATTTTATTAAGACAAGGTGGCGAAGGGGTATTTCATTGTCTAAATTTAGAGGGTGAGTTATTTAACTCGACATATTTGCTCTTTGGCAAAACGTGATGAAGAAAGCCTACTGCTAATCAGTAGGCTTTTTTTTGATGAGTGTTATGGAAGACGCATTTCAATGCCAGCGTCAGCCATACGCTGTTTGGCTTGTTGGATGCTGTATTCACCAAAGTGGAAAATACTGGCGGCTAAGACCGCATCGGCTTTGCCTTCAGTGACGCCGTCGACCAAGTGATCCAGATTACCGACACCGCCTGAGGCAATGACAGGGACATGAACCGCTTCGCTGATGGCGCGAGTGACGCCCAAGTCGAAACCATTTTTAGTGCCGTCACGATCCATACTAGTGAGGAGGATTTCCCCCGCTCCGTAGTCGACCATTTTCTTCGCCCACTCAACTGCATCTAAACCCGTTGGCTTACGGCCACCGTGAGTGAAAATTTCCCATTTGTCTGGTTCGCCTTCAGCGCTAACTTTCTTTGCATCAATGGCAACGACAATGCATTGCGACCCGAAGCGTTGCGCCGCTTCACGGACAAATTCTGGGTTGAATACGGCGGCGGTATTGATGCCCACTTTGTCGGCACCGGCATTCAGCATGCGGCGAATGTCGTCACAAGTCCGAATGCCACCCCCGACGGTCAGTGGAATGAAGACTTGTGCCGCAATGGCTTCGACCATGTGTACTGTAGTCTCACGATCATCGGAACTGGCGGTGATGTCTAAGAAGGTGATTTCATCCGCACCTTGTTCATCGTAGCGTTTGGCGACCTCAACTGGGTCACCAGCGTCGCGGATATCAACAAATTGTACGCCTTTTACCACGCGACCATTGTCCACATCCAGACAAGGAATAATTCGTTTTGCTAAGCCCATATCGGCTCCTAATCTGTTACGTCGTTCGCTTATTAATTGGAGGGCTAAGGTTTGCCATCCCAATGGATGAAGTTCTTATAAAGTTGCAAACCGTCTTTATGGCTTTTCTCTGGGTGGAATTGCACCGCGAAGACATTGTCGCGAGCTAACGCCACGCAGAATTCCAAACCATAATCGCATGTCCCGGCTACTTCATTTTGATTGCTCGGTACAACGTAGTAACTGTGAACAAAGTAGAAGCGCGCGTTGTCTGGAATACCTTGCCAAAGAGGATGCGAAATACTCTGTTTGACCTGATTCCATCCCATGTGTGGCACTTTGAGTTTGCTGCCATCGTGGTCTTTGTGATTATCACCGAAAAATAAAGCGTTACCTTCAAAGTGATTTAGGCAATCCACGCCGCCATTTTCTTCACTGTGTGACATCAAGGATTGAATGCCGACACAAATGGCTAAAAAGGGTTTTTCGCGCATGGCTTTTTGAATGCTAGGCACCAAACCTGTGTTGTGCATTTCGCCGATACAATCTCGAATGGCGCCAACACCTGGTAACAACACGCGATCAGCCGCATCAATGACGGCTGGGTCACTGGTGACAATCACTTGGGTGTGTTCGTCGGCCACGTGCTCTAAGGCTTTTGCGACGGAGTGTAGGTTGCCCATACCGTAATCAATGACGGCAACCGTTGACGTGTGAACTTGACTCATATTTTACCTGTCCTAAAACAACTAGCGGCTTACAAGCAGCCCTTTGTCGATGGCATTTGACCTGCCATGCGTTCGTCCACTTCCAACGCCATGCGCAAAGCACGTCCAAACGCTTTGAATATCGTTTCAGCTTGGTGGTGAGTATTTTTGCCACGCAAGTTGTCTAGGTGCAAAGTCACTTTGGCGTGATTGATAAAGCCGTGGAAGAATTCTGAAAACAAATCCACATCGAAACCACCAACAGAAGCACGAGTAAAAGGCACATGCATCTCTAAGCCTGGACGACCAGAGAAGTCGATGACCACGCGAGAAAGTGCTTCATCTAAAGGTACATAAGCATGACCGTAACGCTTGATGCCTTTTTTATCACCAACGGCAATTTCAAAGGCTTGACCAAGGGTAATGCCTAGATCTTCTACCGTGTGGTGAGCGTCAATGTGAAGGTCACCAACCGCATGAATGTCTAGATCAATAAGGCCATGACGAGCCACTTGCTCAAGCATGTGATCTAAAAAAGGCACGCCTGTGACGCAGTTAAATTTACCGGTACCGTCTAGGTTGATCGACACCTTGATCTGAGTTTCAAGCGTATTGCGCTCGACACTGGCAACGCGATCGGACATTGATTGGGTTCTCCACAGTTGATGGCGACTGACCGCCACTTTAATGACATAGTGCGCCCATTATAGAACGAGGGCTCGTTAGCGGCTATGCCTTATAGGTAGGTTTTTTCATGAGTTCTGGCTATTGCATCGATTAACCCGCTCTTCGGATGCTATGATAGCGACACCAATTGTGCTCATCATTGGTGTGTTTTTGAACAAAATTGCGCGTTGTTTTGCGCCTATATAGGGAGCGTTTGTTGATGGTTTGGTTTAAGCGATTTATTTATTTTGTCTTGATTTTACTGGCCTTGATTGGTTTGGCTTTGGCTTATGTCGGGCTGTTTGTGAACCCGAACGATTTTAAAGATGAGCTGAAACAGGTCGCAATGGAAAAAGCCAATGTGAGGCTGCGCTTAGAAGGCGACATTAGTTGGTCCTTTTTTCCTTGGTTAGGCTTAGAACTGGAAAACATTGGTGTGGCCATAGGGTCTGACGCTGAAATCGTGCAATTTGATCGCGCTGAATTTGGTCTGGCCATTATGCCTTTGCTGGAACAAACCATTCAGGTGGACAAGGTCAATTTAGTGAACCTAAAAGCCCATCTTCATAAAAATGCTCAAGGTGAAGGCAATTGGCAACTACAGCTGCCGCCTTCTTCAAAAGCGGATGCTAATACTGCGGCGGTTAAAGGCAGTTCGAACGTGAGTTCCTCAGCCGAAGAGACTGCGCAAAGTAGCCAGATGAAAATTCCAGACATACACCTAGAAGAGTTGCGTATTGAGAATGCACAGATCGTCTATCGAGATGAACAAACTCAGCAGCGAATTGAGGCGGATCTAGATATACAGTTGCAAGATGTTCAATGGGATCAAGCTTGGCCAATGGTGATGGAGGCGAGTGTGACCCAGAGTGACTTACAAGGAAACCAACCGCTTAAGATGGAAGCGAGTGTAAACAGCCAATTGACCGTGTTTCCTGAACGTGAATCCCTTTTATTGGATGCTTTGGTAGTGCAAGCCAAAGTATCGGGTGAGTCAATCCCTGCTAGCCCACTAGAGGCTAAGCTAAGTGCGGTCAGTGTGGCGATGGATTTGCCCCAAGAAAATCTGCTAATTGATGGCTTGGCGCTGAGCTCGATGGGTCTTAATTTAGACGCCAAAATACAAGCGTTTGAAGTGCTAAGTAACCCTCAGTTTGCTGCGACTTTATCGGTTGGGACGTTTAACCCACGCACCTTACTAAACGCTTTGCAGGTACCATTGCCAGATATGGCAGATGCAACGGCTTTGACGAAAGCCAGTGCCAATGTCGCGCTGGAAGGCAGTTTAGACGAAGTGACCATACAGCCTATTTCTATTGCGTTGGATGATACGAAAATTGAAGCTAACGCCGTATTGTCTCTTGCTCCTTTGCGTTGGGATGTCAGCATTGCCGGTGCGAATCTGGATTTGGATCGCTATTTACCCGAGCCCGTTGACACGGAGGTCGAGGCTGTAACAACAAACACAGCCGAGAGCCCTCAAGCTCAAGCCAATACGGCCGCAACAGACTTGATACCAGTAGAGTTGATTCGCGGGCTTAATGGTCATGTGGGTTTGATATTTGATGACATTAAGGTCAAAAACCTCACCATTGATCAACTGGCATTGGATACCACGCAATCTAATGGGGTCGTTAGCATTGCTCCTCTGCAAGCCTCGCTTTACCAAGGCAAAGTCAGCTCTCAGTTACGCTTAGACGTTCGTGGTAACACACCTAAGATCGAGGTGGTACCAAGCGTATCTGGGGTTCAGGTTCAGCCTTTGCTGACGGACTTTATGGCGATGGATAAAATCGCCGGTGAAACTTTTTTAAGTGGTGATTTAACCAGTCAAGGGAACAGTGTTGATGCCCTGATGTCATCGATACAAGGTGATTTGCTGGTGGAAATGAAACAAGGTGCTTTGGTGGGAGCAAACTTAACCAAAAGCGTGTGTGAAGGCATAGCATCGATTCGCAAGGAGACACTCAATGCCAGTCAATTTGGTGACGATACTCCCTTTGAGACCATGCGCTTTCCTGCTCACATTGTTGATGGACAAATCTCGACGCCAGGTTTAACCATGAGCTCGGCTGGCTTACAAGTGACGGGAGATGGCACCATTTCCTTGCCCACACAGTCATTGAATTATCAGGTGAATGTGGGCATTACTGGTAGCCAGTTGGATGACGCATGCCAAGTCAATGAAACCGTGTCACAATTAACTTTTCCTGTGGTTTGTAAAGGCGCATTTAGCGACGACCCTGCCGGCTTATGTCGTCCAGATTTAGCAGGCTTTGGGACCTTGTTTACGAATTTAGCGAAGCAAGAGGCAGCCCAGAAATTGGCGCAAGAAAAAGCCAAATTAAAAGCAGAGTTGAAACAAAAAGAAGCGGATTTGAAGGCGGAATTACAGGCCAAACGTGAAGCCGAAGAAGCTCGATTAAAAGCCGAGTTAGAAGCAAAGCGCGAAGCCGAAGAGGAACGCCTCAAGGAAAAGCTAAAAGATAAATTGAAAAGCTTGTTTTAAATGACATAAAGCAAGCCTTGTTGTGAGAAAAGAATGCAACCAGTCGAATATTTTGCGCCCCGAGTATTAGCTTGGTTTGATGAGCATGGGCGCAAAAACCTGCCTTGGCAGGATAATAAAACCCCATACCGTGTGTGGATTTCTGAGATCATGTTACAGCAGACTCAAGTCACTACGGTCATTCCCTATTATCAAAAGTTTATGACCTCTTTCCCGACAGTGGAAACCTTGGCCGCCGCTGAACAGGACGAGGTCTTGGCTCATTGGAGTGGACTTGGCTACTATGCCCGTGCGCGCAACATGCACAAGGCGGCGAAAAGACTGGTTGACGAGTTTGACAGTGAATTTCCGCAAAGCTTGGAAGGTGTGTGCGAATTGCCGGGCATTGGGCGCTCAACAGCGGCTGCTATTTTGTCGATTTCGCGAGGCAAGCAAACGGCGATTCTAGATGGCAATGTGAAACGAGTGTTAGCTCGTTTTCATGCTGTACCCAATTGGCCAGGTGAAAAGAAAACGGAGCAAGCCATGTGGCATTTGGCAGAGGCTTATATGCCCAGTCAGCGATGTGGTGATTACACTCAGGCGATGATGGATCTCGGGGCAACCTTATGCACACGCTCTAAACCTCAATGTTTGCTATGTCCGTTGGAAGCCGATTGTCAGGCCAGTAAAACACCGGATCCGACGCAATTTCCCATTCGTAAGCCCAAAAAAGCCGCCAAGCCAGAGAAGCAAATTCAAATGCTGGTCTTGACCGACGATGAGCAACGCATTTTATTGGAAAAAAGACCCTCAACGGGCATTTGGGGTGGCTTGTGGAGCTTGCCAGAATTGGCGGTTGAGGAATCTATTGTGCTACACGCAGAACAAAGATTTGTGACGAATGTGTTGTCTGTCACACCCTTGTCACCTTTTCGACATACGTTTAGCCATTACCATTTAGACATTGTGCCAAGTCACGTCAAATTGGCAGCACTTAAAGGCGTAATGGAAGCCAATAAATATCAGTGGTTTTCACATTCGGATGCGTTGACCTTGGGGCTTCCCACGCCGGTTCGACGTATCTTAGAGCAAGATCTGAATGAATTGAATTAACGCATCAACAGGACACACATTATGTTGGATTCAACCAAGCAACATTCAGCTTATTTTACTCGGGTCGCGGAGGTGTTTACCGCGTTCTTTTTATTGGGGTGGACGAGTTTTGGTGGGCCAGCGGCGCATCTTGGGTATTTTAATCAAGCTTTTGTACAACAGCGAAAATGGGTAGTCGAATCTCAATATGCGCAGTGGGTTGCTTTGAGTCAGATTGTCCCAGGTCCAGGGTCGAGTCAGGTGGGCTTTGCCCTAGGTTATCATCGTGCTGGGTTACTCGGCGGTGTCGCGGCGTTTATCGCGTTTACTTTACCTTCTTTTATTATGATGGTGTTGTTGGCGCAATTTGGCCACATTTGGCAGGGTGAAGCGATTTTTGATGCTGTGGTTCATGCGCTCAAATTGTTGGCCGTGGTTGTGGTGGCGGATGCGTGTTTGACCATGTGGCGTTCGTTTTGCCAATCAAGACTGACGGTGTTTTTGGCATTGTTGAGTGCGGCCGTGTTGATATGGGGGCCAGTGAGCTACATCAGTCTTGTGGTGTTGTTGGTGGCCGCGGTCATCTCGATTCTGCTTTTGGACACGGAGCCTAAGGCTTACTCGGCGTTGCCCAGTGTGTCCATGGCGGGCGTGTTTTTTGGTTTGGCGATCTTGCTGTTTGTACTGAGCTTTTTCTTAACTGAAGGGCTGGGGCAGCTGTTCGCGGATTTTTATCAAGCAGGCGCTTTGGTGTTTGGCGGTGGTCATGTGGTTTTACCTATGCTGTCGTCCTTTGTTGCGGATACGGTTTCAAACACCAATCTCCTTATTGGCTATGCCGCCGCACAAGCTGTGCCAGGCCCCATGTTTACCATGGCTAGTTATTTAGGGGCGGCAGCCGCACCGGAAGGCGCGCCTAGTTGGTTGTGGGCTTTGGTTGCGACATTGGCGGTGTTTCTTGGTGGTCTATTACTCATGCTGAGCGCGCAAGCAGTATGGCAAAAACTGTCTGACAATCGTCGCTTTTTGGCCGCCGTTGCTGGGTTAAATGCGGCGGTTGTGGGGATTTTGTTGGCGGCCTTGTATCATCCCATTGGCACTTCTAGCGTATTGGCTTGGCAAGATGTGTTGATGGTTGTGATTGGCTTCGTTTGGTTGAAGTGGCAACGACCATCCATTCTCTTGTTGATTTTGGTGTTTGTATTATTAGGCGTGTTGCGTGCTACTTTAGGGTAATGCACCTTGATGATAAAACTTGAATTTTGCGTTTGTAGCGCCATTATGAAGACAAGTAATCGATAACAAGCAATCCGGTTAATCAATTAAGCTAACGAGACAGTCTTATGGCGAATATGGTTTTTTGTAAAAAGTATCAAACAGAAATGGAAGCGTTAGACAGAGCTCCTTTGCCTGGAGCGAAAGGGCAAGAGATCCTGCAAACGGTTTCAAAGCAAGCATGGCAAGAGTGGCAACTTCTGCAAACCATGATGATCAATGAGAAACAACTTAACTTGATGCAGCCAGACGCTCGGAAATACGTGATGGAGCAGATGGATAAGTTCTTCAATAACGAAGAAACCGATAAGTTAACAGGGTATGTAACCCCTGATGACATTACTGAGCTGTAAAGACAGCTAGAACGAAAAAAAGCGCGGCTAAATCAGAGTTTGGTCGCGCTTTTTCTGTTTTTAAAAGGACTATTGTGTAACGAAGCTGGCAAACAAGATGTCTTTCACTGGTGTAATGCCCGTTTCTGTCTTTAGGGCCTCATTGACCGCGTTAGCGGCATCTTCTCGTGTCTGTTCACGGGCAATGGCACCGGAAACCTGATCTGTTGTACGTGCGCTTAAAAACATCACGATGGCATCACGAACTAAAGGCATATTATGTTCAATCAAGTCCACGCGAGTTTCATCGGTACGAATGCTGATGCTGGTTTTAATGTATTTTAGCTGCGAACCTTCACTAAGGTGATTCACAATAAAAATGGGTTTCAGCTCAATATAAGCGGGTGTCGGTGCATCATTCGCATACGCGCTGGACACAAATACACTGCTTAGGCACATTAGGAGCAATGCGATGGTTTGTCGACATAAGGGCATCATCAATGACATGTTCGTTTCTCGTATTCATTACAATAGTGAGTATACTAACTGGCATTTTAGCTCGCTGTCAGTAGGAATTTTGCACTTTCCGGTATTCTTGCTGTCACAATGACTTAGTTTTTGTTTTGTTGGATGTTTTAGGAACCCCTATATGACAAGTTTTATCACCGCCCGTCGTTTTCATGGACTCATTGCGTTCACCGCTTTTGCCTTGCTAGGCGTGGCATTTTATATGGAATATGAAATGGGGTTAGAGCCATGCCCTTTGTGTATGCTGCAACGCATCATGTTCTTAGGTGTGGGTGTGATCTCTCTAATTTCTGCCTTACTCGATAGTGTCAAAGTTCGTCGAGTATGTGCTTGGTTAGTTGTGGTATTTTCGATATTGGGAGCAGCTTTAGCCATTCGCCATTTATATTTACAGCATTTGCCTGAAGACCAATTACCTGCTTGTTTGCCCGGTTTGAGTTATATGTTCGAGGTGTTTCCTTGGCAGGAAATCATGCAAGCTATGATAATGGGCACTGGAGAATGTGGGGATGTGGTGTGGACATTTATGGGCTTGAGTATTCCCGGCTGGACCTTAGTCGCCTTTGTGGGGATGGCCATTATCAATGGGATGATTGCATTGTCTAAAAATAAAGCTACATCCTTGCCATAAAAGGTTACAAATCCCTGCAGGGGATTGCCTTGCAGGGCTGATTTGATAGGAATATGCTTGGCACAAGACGTAAAAATAACGAATTAGGTTGGAGTCTGCATATGTTAGAAGGTTGTAAAACAGCTCAAGAGCGGTGGGGCGGTGTACATGAAATCATTGACCGTTGGTTAGAACAGCGCCGACAAATGATCGAATCTTTGCTTTTCCTTCGAGAGCGTGGGGAATTTACACCGACTGATACGCCTAAGATTCTGAGTCTTTGTGAAATGTTGGTGGATTATGTGTCTACTGGTCATTTCACGGTTTACGAACAATTGGCTTTAGAAGCCAAAGAGTTTCACGATGACGGTGCCATTGTCTTGTTGGGCGAACTTTTGCCAGAAATTGATAACACTACTGAGGTGGTGATTGAATTTAATGACAAGTACGACACCAAAGAACACTGCAACACCCAATTGGAAGCCTTACCGTTTTCTTTACAAGCGTTAACGGTGGTATTGGCGGAACGTTTTCAGTACGAAGATAAATTAATTAGGGAATTACATGAAGCGCACAGTGAAAAAAGCGCTTAAGAACAGAGCCTGGGTCATGATGAGCGTGGCCCTATTATCCTGTTCTGCGGAATCACCCGTCCGAACGGCTCAATATGCGACACAAGGACTTTATTCCGCTGATTTAAGCCATGATGGAGCCTACGCTTTGGTTGGTTCCATCCAGCACGGTGGCAGTTATTGGAAGACGTCTGTTAACGAACGTCGTTTTAGCTGGAATCATGCCCAGGGCGAATTCTCTTCTTTCAACAGTGTTGATATTGCGCCCAGTGGTGAATTTGCGGTAACCGCGGAAGCTCGTACCTTAGTTCTATGGCGAACAGTCAATGGTCAATCCGATGGCTATTGGACGACACCTGGCGATATCTTGTCGGTTAAGCTGACTCAAAATGGTGATTATGCCTTATTAGGCTTAGATGATCAGACTGCTCGTTATTTCGATGTGAAGCGTGGCGGTATTCGTCAGACGTTAAGAACCGGTGCCAAGGTGAGAGCGGTGGATGTGACAGCCGATGGTCGTTTAGGGGTTACCGGTGATGACTTATCTAAGGTGATGGTTTGGGATCTGCAAACGGGACAGAAAAAATTTGAATGGACACTGAATAATCGCATTTCAACGGTGTCGATTTCAGCGGATGGCAAATATGCTTTCGCCTCAGCTCAGTTAGGCAATGCCAAAGTTTGGTCTTTGGTAAATGGTCGAGAATTAACGTCAATTGATACCGGTAAGCTGAAATACCGTAATGTCACCATCAGCAAAGCCATTTTCTCTGATGACAATCGTCAACTACTCACAGGCGAAGTAAACGGTAAAGTAACCTTATTGCAAGTCAGTACAGGGCAAATGTTGCAAGAGTGGCAAGTGCATAAAGGGAAAAAACGTCCTTCTGGTGCCAGTGTCATTGCGTTGTCCTTTGGCTTGAGTAATCGCTATTATGCCATGGGCAGCAACGGTTATTTGAATGTGTTGGAATAACCTATGACAAAGACTTCTTTTCCCGCCAAGTGGGCGTCTTTATTTGCTCTTCAAGCCTTCCTGTCGGTGGCGGCGGGAGCATTTGGCGCCCATGCTTTAACCAGTATATTTGATCCTAAAGCCTTGGCCTGGTGGCAGACCGCCAGTCAATATCTGATTTATCATGCTTTGGCTGGATTACTGGTTTGCTTGTTTTATCACTATATTGGTGCTGTACAGCGAATCCTTGTCCTATTTTTCCTTGGTAATCTGTTATTTTCGGGCAGTTTGTATGTAATGGCATTTACCAAATTAACTTGGCTGGGGATGCTAACGCCTTTGGGCGGAACCTGTTATTTAATCGCGTGGGCTTGGCTCGTTTGGCGATTATGGCAAGCCAAACCCCTTTAATACGCTTCAACAGATAGAGTGATGGAAAGCGGGACAGAGGCGCGTTTTTACGTTAGCATAGCGCCCCAATTTTAGACTGATGTTTGGCCTTTTTGGTCGCATTAGATCTCTCGACTAGAGCAACTTGAAACGATAGAGCAGCATGAAAGATCAACAAACCGAAATTCAAGACTCTGAATTGCCAGAGTCTGGTCCTCAAGAAGCAATCAAAAAGCGCACCATACGAAGCTTTGTCGTTCGTGGCGGACGCATGACGGAAGGCCAGCAAAAGAATTACGATGCCAATTGGGAAGTATATGGCCTGAATTTAGAAGACGGCCGTATTGATTACAAAACCCTATTTGGTCGTGAGTCTGAGGTGGTCTTAGAAGTGGGTTTTGGAATGGGGGCTTCCTTGGCGGAAATGGCCAAAAATGCACCTGAAAAAGATTTCATTGGTATTGAAGTGCACCCGCCTGGCGTTGCCAAGTTAATGATGCTAGCTAAAGAGCAAGGCATTACTAACCTAAAAGTCTATTGCGATGATGCCATTGAAGTGATGGCAAAGTGTTTGCCAGAAAAAGAAGCCAGTTGCTTTCAGTTGTTTTTCCCTGATCCATGGCATAAAAAGAAGCATAATAAACGACGCATTGTGCAGCCGTTATTTGCACAGCAAGTGGCAAATGTTTTAAAAACAGGCGGGCAATTCCACATGGCAACCGATTGGCAGCCTTATGCAGAGCATATGATGGAAGTGATGGAAGAGCAAAGCCTGTATGAAAATGCGGCAGGTAAAGAGCAATATTACCCACGACCTGAATGGCGCCCTCTTACTAAATTTGAAAACCGTGGCGAAAAATTGGGACACGGTGTTTGGGATTTAATTTACACTAAGAAGTAACTTTAGATAAATGAGTTTGCCTAAATTTTGCTGTTTACCTAAGTTGCAAAACAAAAGGTGATTCTTGTTTAGACAATAAAAAAGCGACCTAAGGTCGCTTTTTTATTTTTCTGCTATGGGCGCTGAATTATTTAATTTCCACGCTCTCACGGCTGTTGCCAGCGTCAAAGTATTCTTGGAAAACTTTTGGTGTACGGCCACGGCCTGTCCACTCATGAACTTTTCCAGCTACTTCAAGGCGGTATTTAGGTTCAACTGTTTTACCTTTTGTGGCACCAGCTTTTGGTGTTGTAAGAAGAGCGACTTCTTCCATGGTTAAACCGCTTTTAGCAATTAAGTTAGCAATTTCTTCAGCACGAGCAGACTTTTCTGCTTGTTCAGCGGCTTTAGACGCTTCTTCTTCTTTTGCTTTTTCTAATGCGTTGTTAAGTCCCGCAATTAGATTCTCAAGTTGTGCAACGCTTAGTTCTTTTGCGGCAGCACGTGCTTTTGCTTTATTGCCAGCTAACTCAATTAATAAACTCATTGATTTCCCCTATTTAACGGTGAGAACTGGTTGCGTATGGCCCTGTACTGAAAAATAGATCCATCTTTTAAACCCAGTTATATATGTGTTCAAATGACAACGATTATTAAATGTCTTTTAAAGACATTGTTTTAATGCTTTAACAAATTAAAATAGAATACATAAATTATATTCAATGTAATCGAAAAGTCTAATTTCGTTGTAGATTCTAATCAAAATATAATTAATATGCTAATACAATTTTATCTGCTAATTGTTATCAATGTGTAAGAAAATAGGTTAATAAATGAAAGGCATTTCTCAAGTTTTAAGTGACGAGTTTTCATTATCAAGACAATATTCCAACAATATTATTGATTTGTTTGAAGAAGGTGCCAGTGTGCCTTTCATTTCCCGCTATCGTAAAGAAAACACGGGAGGCATGATCGATATTCAACTGCGAGCCTTTTATGAAAGATGGCAATACCTTGTTGAATTAAATAAACGTCGTGAGAGCATTCTGTCTGCCTTATCAAAAGAAATGAATGTCCCCGAAGGAATTAAACAAAAAGTTCGAAACGCGATATCGAAAACAGAATTAGAAGATATTTATGCGCCTTATAAGAAGTCCAGAAAAAGTAAAATGGACGACGCGGTCGCAAAGGGCTTGTTGCCTTTAGCAGTCGCTCTCTGGCAAGGGAAGTGTCTCTCAGATGTTGCGAAAGTAGCGATTTGGTGTCAGCAGAATACAGTCAATCTCGATCCCAAGTTGGCTTTGCAGGGTGCTCAAGACATTTTGGTCGAAAAAATTTCGACGGACAGTGATTTATTAAAAGTAGCTCGACAAGCCATGATGAAACAAGGCGTGATTACCAGTCGAGTATTACGAGGAAAAAAACAAGAAGGCGAAAAGTTTCGCGATTACTTTGAGTATGAAGAGGCGGTTTCAAAAGTAGTCTCTCACCGCCTTTTAGCACTGTTTAGAGGTAAGAAAGAGAATATATTAAAATTAGGCATTGTGTTTAAAGGACATGAAGATTGTCCTGAATTCCTTTATTTGCCCCATCTAACAAAATTATTCGACAATCATCAGCACTCTGCGTCCTTATCGGCGGCTCAAAAGTCTTACATAGCTCTTGCTTGGCGAACAAAATTACAGACTAAATTAGAAACCGATGTGCTTGCACAGCTAAAAGAAAAAGCGGAAGAAGGTGCCATTCAAGTTTTTGCGAATAATTTAGAAGATTTATTAATGGCAGCCCCTGCTGGAGCGCATCGTGTGATTGGTGTCGACCCAGGATTTCGTAATGGTGTGAAATTGGCCGTGATCGACGAGCAAGGAAATGTTTTGGATCATGGTGTGATTTATCCTCATGCTCCTCAAAAGCAGGTGCAAGCGGCCCAGCACAAGCTCTGTCAATTGATTAAACAGCACCAAGTACGTTGGGCAGCAATCGGAAATGGAACGGCTTCACGAGAAACAGAAGCACTACTGAAGGACCTTATCGCGTCAGAAGCCTTGTCGTGTCAGGCGGTTGTGGTCAGTGAAGCTGGTGCTTCGGTGTATTCGGCCTCCCTCATAGCCAGTGCCGAGTTTCCTGATTTAGATGTGACTATTCGTGGGGCTATATCCATCGCACGACGCTTTCAAGATCCATTGGCCGAGCTGGTGAAAATTGATCCTCAGGCCATCGGCGTAGGGCAGTATCAACACGATATTAAAGTCAGCGCTTTGTCGACGTCTCTTGCCAATGTGGTAGAGGATTGTGTGAACCGAGTGGGTGTTGATATCAATCTCGCGTCCGCGTCACTCCTGTCTTATGTGTCTGGATTAACGGAACGAATTGCACATAACATTGTGGCTTATCGAGAATCCAAAGGCCGTATTGAATCACGTTCGGAATTAAAAAAAGTTAAAGGCATAGGCGAGAAGTGCTTTGAGCAATGCGCTGGTTTTTTGCGCATCTTGAATGGCAAAGAGCCTTTGGATGCCTCGGGCGTTCATCCAGAGTCCTATGATTTAGTGCGGAGTATGGCTAAGAAGCTGACACTGACTAGCCGCGAGTTATTGAATAATGCGGCGGCGCTTCAACAGTTGAAAACGTTAGCGCCTAGCTTTCAAAGTGCTGGCAACTTTACCTATTCAGACATTTTGAGTGAACTGGCCAAGCCAGGACGAGATCCACGTCCAGAGTTCACCTACGCGGCTTTTGACCAGACGATACAGTCATTAGAAGATTTGCAAGAGGGTATGACGCTAGAAGGTGTGGTGACGAATGTCGCGGCGTTTGGGGCATTCGTGGATTTGGGCGTACATCAAGACGGATTAATTCACATTTCACAGCTGGCGGATCGATTTGTAAAAGACCCACGAGATTTAGTGCGAGTCGGTCAGGTGGTCAAGGTGATGGTGTTAGAGGTGGATGTGAACCGAAAACGCATTGCCCTAAAGGCGCAAGGATTTTCGTAAGGCATTAAATAAATAAACGCCAGTTAATGAATTAACTGGCGTTTTTAAAAAGGGAATATCAACTTAAAGCAGGTTTAAACCGCAGCAGCAATTTGTTGCTTCGCTTGATTAAACGCTTGTTCGCCTGGCTCACCTAAGGCTTGTCCACCGGCAATAAACGTCTCTTTCACGTTTAGACCAAGGAAGCCAAGGAATGTGTTGATGTACGGCGCTTGGTGATCCATTGGTGTGTCTGCAAGGAAGCTGCCACTCGCCGTGAAGACGTAAGCATCTTTCTTAACCAAACCTTCTGGGCCAGTTTCTGTGTATTGGAAAGTACGACCAGCACGAGCAATGTAATCAAAGTAAGATTTCAACGTCGACGGGATACTGAAGTTATACATTGGCGCGGAAACAGCAATCAAATCAGCCGCTTCCAATTCGTCGATTAATTCGTCACCAATGGCAACGATGGCTTTTTGTTCTGCGGTGCGATCGGCTTCAGGTGTAAACAAAGCGCCTAGGGTTTCGCCAGTGAAGTGTGGTAGTGGATTCGCTTCAACATCGCGAGTGACTACTTTTCCATCCGGGTTTTTCGCTAACCATTGCTCAACAAAAGCATCGGCCAATTGGCGAGATTTAGAGTTAGCACCAGCAGCACTAGAATCAATACGTAATAAAGTCGTCATGTAAACATCTCCTTAACAAGAGTTGAGCTTTAATGGCTCTGTGATTTGAAAGTGAAATCATCATATAACCAAATTATTCGATAAAAAAGTGACATTTTTTGGAGATATTGATCGAATAATACGATACTTTAATGACAAATTGGTTTGAGAAAGAAGCACAAACGTGAAATCCCCAAGAGTGACATTAGAGCAATGGCGAGTCTTACAGGCCGTGGTTGATAGAGGTGGCTTCGCACAAGCGGCAGAAGCTTTGCACAAAAGTCAGTCATCTGTGAGTTATACCGTGGCTAAGTTGCAGGAGCAGCTAGGTTACCCTCTATTAATTATTGAAGGGCGAAAGGCCAAGTTGACTGAGCGCGGGGAAGTTCTGTTACGTCGTTCCCGCCATTTGATCAAAGAGGCTGTTGAGCTAGAAGAATTGGCACATACGTTAGGGCAAGGTTGGGAGCCAGAGTTGGAATTAGTGGTTGATCAAACGTTTCCAACCCCTGCTTTACTGCGTGCTTTGAAGGCCTTTGAACCCCAGAGCCAAGGCACGCAAGTACAGCTAAAAGAAGTGGTGTTAAGCGGTGGTTTAGAAGCCCTCAAGAATGGTCGACCTGACTTGGTGCTCAGTGGCATAGTGCCGAAAGGCTATTTGGCTGATCCGATCGTGGAAGTAGAGTTGGTCGCGGTGGCATCGCCGTTACACCCTCTAATGGCAGAGAAAGAAGCGATTAACAATGAGCGGCTGAGTCGAGAACTGCAATTGGTGATCCGTGATTCCGCTGTGGAATCTTCCATGGACGCGGGTTGGTTAGGCACGGAAAGGCGATGGACCGTTTCTAGCGTGCAATCGGCGCTAGAAATTGTGGTGAGCGGTGTTGGGTTTGCTTGGTTGCCGAAAGCGGATATTTCAGAAGAATTAGCCAATGGCAAACTGAAAAAGTTGAGTTTGATGTCTGGTAGTGAGCGCAACTTTCATTTGTACGCTATTTTCGGTAAAGGCGAACGCACTGGACCTGCAACAAGGTTGTTAGTGGAATTGCTGCAAGAGGAATGCAATGCCTGTCCCAGTAGAGTAAACCCCTTGTCAGCTTAGTGATTTAGGTTGCGTTATGACGCAACCTGATCTTGTATGATTTTGAGCAAAGATGGTAAGAAGGTTCGATCTACGTTGTAATCGTCTGACCATAGCTTGGCGAACGCAATGGCTCTCGGGCAGTGAAAGAGAGTGGTTTCGACGGCAATTTTTACCACCAGTTTGGGACGCTTTCGACCTTCACAAAACGTATCTAACAAAGCTTCGTCTGTATGAAGAGTCGCAGAACCCTGTACGCGAACAATCTCTCCTATTCCTGGAATCATAAATAACAGCCCCATTTTTGGGTTGTCGATTAGGTTTCTCATACTGTCTAAACGGTTGTTCCCCGGCATGTCCGCAAACGCCAGAGTATGTGGATCCAAAACTTTAACAAAGCCTGGCTTTCCGCCTCGGGGCGAGACATCGTTAAATCCGGCTTGGTCTGTAGTAGCAATGACGACATAAGGGCTGTGTTCAATAAAGCGAATAGCATGCTCTTCTAAGTGTTTGATTTCCTTGCCTTCTGCAAGTGGGTGAGGTGAATCATAGAGTGCATTTAGAGCATCGTGGTTAACTATTTGTGACATCATTTCCCTCGGATGGACAGTATGACTGGAGACAGCTGGCTGTATTGTAAATCAATCTCACTTATAAAAGTATGTTCTTCTTTGTCGGTGAAAAAACGCTGACAATTATTTATTTAGAGTGCTCGATTAGAAGACATAAATCAGAGTGTTAGCGAAGAAATATAAAATTGTCATTTTATTTTTGACAATTTGGCTTGTTGTGTTTTGGTGAAAACGATCTAATAGGTCAAATAGCTAACATTCCAATATTCATCATCAGATATCATACAAGGAAGCGTCATGAGTCAGGACATCGTAATTCTTGCTGCAGGCAAAGGCAGCCGAATGAAATCCTCTTTTTCCAAGGTATTACACAAGGTTGGTGGCGTCACCATGGTAAGAAGAGTGCTGTCGACAGCGGCTTCCATGGCAGACGCGAAACTGCATCTAGTTGTTGGTCATCAAGGCGAACAAGTGGCAGAGCATTGTCAGGATTTTTCAGCCAATGTGGTTTGGCAAAATAATCCACAGGGTACAGGCGATGCGTTGCGCCGAGTGGCTTCTTCTCTACAAGCAGAAGGAGCCACTTTGACACTTTATGGGGATGTACCATTAATTCGAGCCAGTACCCTAGAGAAAATGGCGGCCTTATCTACGCCAAAAACCTTAGTGTTGTTAACCATTTCCCTTGATAACCCAACAGGTTACGGACGCATTGTGCGTAATGCCGAAGGAAAAGTGTGTGCCATTGTCGAGCAAAAAGACGCGTCAGCGGAAGAGTTGACTATTAAGGAAGTGAATACTGGCATTTTATTGGCGCCTAACCAGCTGTTACAAACTTGGTTGGCTGCGTTGACCAATGATAATGCTCAGGGGGAATTTTACCTCACTGATATCATTGCTATGGCGGCGCAAGACGGCATAGAGATTGTCACCGTACAACCGGAAAACGAAGCGGAAGTGGCTGGTGTGAATGATCGAGTTCAGTTGGCCGCATTGGAGCGTGAATGGCAGCAGCAACAAGCCATTAAATTGATGCAAAATGGCGCCACGTTATTAGATCCGTCTCGCATTGACGTGCGTGGTGAGCTAACCACAGGCGAAGATGTGATCATCGACGTGAATTGTGTGTTTGAAGGCAAGGTTGTGTTGGGTGATGGGGTGGAAGTTGGGCCGAACTGTCACCTTAAAGACTGTGTCATTGGTCATGGCACCGTAATTAAAAGCCACTCTATGATCGATGACAGCCAAGTTGGAGAGTCATGCGATATTGGTCCATTTGCGCGGTTACGACCAGGTACTCGGTTGGCGAACAAAGCGAAAATCGGCAATTTTGTTGAAACCAAAAAAGCGAACATTGGTGAAGGCAGCAAGGTCAATCATTTGAGTTACATAGGTGACACAGAGATGGGGGCTAACGTAAACGTTGGCGCGGGTACCATTACTTGTAACTACGATGGTGTGAATAAACATCTGACACAAGTCGCCGATAACGTATTTATTGGTTCAAACTCTGCTCTAGTGGCGCCGGTTCAGGTGGCTGAAGGTGCGACCATTGCTGCAGGCTCTACCATTACCAAGGCGGTAGGCGAAAAGCAATTAGCCTTTGCCCGCTCTCGACAGGCCAACAAAGATAATTGGCCAAGACCGGTTAAAAAGTAACGGTTAGAACCCAAAATAATACCTATACATGTCGTCATATGTTGCAACATATGACATAAAGCTTGAAACAAACAGTATTGATAGATCGGCGCGAGTGCCGGTCTGTCTCAAAAGGATTCAATATGTGCGGAATAGTGGGTGCGATTGCACGTCGTAATGTCTCTAAAATCTTAATCGAAGGATTAAGTCGACTGGAATATCGTGGTTATGATTCGTCTGGTGTGGCGATCAATAATGAAGAAGGCGTGTACTCACATCGCGCGGTCGGTAAAGTTCAGGCATTGCGAGACAAATTTGCTGAACAACCTTTGGACGGCAAAATGGGCATTGCTCATACCCGTTGGGCGACACACGGTAAACCAACAGAAGCTAATGCTCACCCGCACTTCTCGGGCGACGATCTCGCTCTGGTTCATAATGGCATTATCGAAAATCATGCACCATTACGCCGTGAGTTAAAAGAAAAGGGTTATGAATTTAAATCGGAAACGGATACCGAAGTCATTGTTCATCTGATTCACGATGCATTGAAAACTCAGCCTGATTTGTTGAAAGCCGTGCAAGTGAGCTTATCTCGTTTAGAAGGGGCTTTTGCGATCGGTGTCGTACAAAAAGACGACAATGAACGTTTTATTGCCGCTCGTAAAGGCAGTCCACTTGTAGTGGGTGTTGGTATTGAAGAGAACTTTATTGCCTCTGATCAGTTGGCGTTGTTGCACGTCACAGATCAATTTATCTTCTTGGAAGAAGGGGATGTGGCGGAAGTGTCGCGTGATGAGGTGATCATTTATGATGTCAAAGGTGACGTTCAAGAACGACCAGTGAGCGTTTTTAACCACAATGTTGATGCTACGGATAAAGGTGAATTCCGTCATTATATGATGAAGGAAATCTACGAGCAGCCGAATGTGATCAGTGCGTGTTTGGAAGGTCGTATTAGTGATTCTAAGGTGCTGACCAGCTGCTTTGGCGCTGAGTCAGACTTCCTCAAAAAAGTCGAAAACATTCACATTGTTGCCTGTGGTACCAGTTATCACGCAGGTATGGTGGCAAAATATTGGATTGAAGACTTGGCTGGCTTACCTTGCAGTGTGGAAGTAGCCAGTGAATATCGTTACCGCAAAGTAGCGGTGCCAAAAAACACCTTGTTTTTGACCTTGTCTCAGTCGGGTGAAACCGCGGATACCTTGGCGGCGCTACGTATGGCTAAAGAGCTAGATTATCTGACTACTTTAGCCATTTGTAACGTGCCATCCAGTACCTTGGTACGTGAATCTGCTTTGACCTTGTTGACTAATGCCGGTACGGAAATCGGTGTGGCTTCCACTAAAGCCTTTACGACACAGCTGACCGCCTTGCTGATTACCAGTGTAGCGATTGCAGTGGAAAACGGGTTAAGTGCCGAAAAAGAAAAAGCTTTGGTACAGGCCATGCGCTCTTTGCCTGCTCATGTAAACGATGCTTTGCAGCAAGATGCGCACATCAAGCAGATTGCCGATAAATTCGCCAATAAGCACAATGCGCTTTTCTTAGGGCGTGGCGCTATGTTCCCTATTGCCTTAGAAGGCTCGTTGAAATTAAAAGAGATTTCTTACATCCATGCGGAAGCGTATCCAGCAGGAGAGCTAAAGCATGGGCCATTGGCGCTTGTGGATGAAGACATGCCAATCATTACCTTAGTGCCGCATAATGACATGTTGGATAAAATCAAATCCAACCTGCAAGAAGTGGCAGCACGTGGTGGTGAGCTTTTCGTTTTCGCGGACCGAGATACAGACCTTCATAATGAAGAGAATGTCACCTTCTCTGAGGTGCCGAAAGTGGAAGCCATTCTAGAGCCTATTGTTCACACCATTCCGTTGCAGCTGTTGTCATACCACGTTGCGGTAGTGAAAGGGACGGATGTGGACCAGCCGCGAAATCTCGCAAAATCCGTTACGGTTGAGTAATAAAAAAGCCCAGTTGCTAGGCAACTGGGCAAACTCGTACAGAGAGCAATACTTAATTAATGGAAGCAAGGTAAACGGCAGGAGAGCCATTTCTGTCTGAGCCGAATAGCACGGACTGATCGTCTGGTGTGAATGAAGGGTGTGGGTGGTTCACTTGACGATCACCTTCCAAAACCGCCCAGCTTGTTTTGTGCTCCGCAATGGCTGTGATGCTATTTTTATGTAAATCAATCACATATAAGTTTGGGTCATTGTCGATACGGTGGCTTGATGTGTCTGTCACATCGACCGGCGTGCCGGAACCGTCGCCAACCACCAAGCTGCCATCATAATTGCTCATTAAGTGGCTGCAGGCAGGCATTTCACTTTCTACCGTAAAACTTAAATTGTCCGCATTTACTGAGCAAAGCTCACGCTGGTGGCTGTTCGGACGATAAGAGACGAACATCATTTTAGAGCCATCTGGAACGAAAAATTCGTGTGTGCAGGACTCATTTTGGTCTTGCTCGTAGACTTTGCGCACATGATCGCCGTTTTCATTTACCATCCACATGCGAGTCTCGACAAGATCGTGTGGGCCTTCATGGCAAAAAGCGATAGTGTTGTCATCATGTGGGCGATACAGAGGGTGTCCAAGCCAAATATTGTCTTCAAATACCACACTTCGTTTACCGCTTTTCAAGTCAATGGAAATCAATCGGCAGCGTGGGTTTTGGTGATATAGCTGTGCAAATTTTTCCCAGCTGTCTAACGCCATGTAATCACTGTCTTTAATTTCGATTCCGACCACTTTTGTGCAATCTGTATTTGGTACCCAGGTGCCGTACCCGACCCAGCCTTTAGGGACCTCATAAAGCACGCTGTGTTCTTGAGTATTAAGGTCGACGCGAATCAGTTGTTTATTGTGTTTGACGAAAATGAGGGCATCGTCTTGGGTAGTGAGAAAGCCACCAAATACGTTATCGCCAGCGCCTTCGGTTAACTGAAGTGTTGTCTCTTCTTCTAAGTCGACGAGATGGTAATTGCGGTGCTGGTCAAAATCAGCGGCAAGCAATAATTTATTACCATCATTGGTAAAACATTTCTGATAGAAGTAATTACGGTTACACACTGCATTATCAGGGGTTAGCTGAATAATACTAGAGCCGGTTTGGGCATCTTTAAAATGCTTAAATGGCAAAGATCGTCGATGGCCGAGTGACATGAATCCCTCTCTTATTGTTGTTTCGTTCTGTCAGTATTCTGGTCTCAATAGAATCAAGGATAGACAAAATAGCAATATGCAGTCAATAAAAATAAAAAGCCGTTTCTTTTTTGTTTTTATTGGGAGCACTCAAAAATACCTTGGTGTCAGAGGTGGTAAATGGAAAGACAAGGCGATGGGATGTATCTATGAGAAATTTTCTACTATACTGATAAAATTCTATTTCAATAAAAATGAAACTAACTTATGGCAAACGAAGAAAACAACAATCAGCAAATTGAACCTGTTTCCTCTGTTATGAAGGTGTTTGCAATTTTAAATGCCTTATCTGAAAAGAAAGCTTCAGGTGTGACAGAGTTATCGCAAAAAGTAATGACTTCCAAAAGCACTGTGTATCGCTTTCTACAGACCATGAAGATGCTTGGTTATGTTAGTCAGGAAGGTGAGGATGATCGCTATTCATTAACCCTTAAACTGTTTGAAACAAGTTCCAAGGCGTTAGATTACGTTGATTTGGTTTCCTTGGCTGAGCCGCACATGAATCGCATTGGCGAATTGACTAAGGAAGCTTTGCACCTTGGGATTCGTGATGGTGATGGCATTATCTACATCTACAAGGTAGATGCTCAGTATAATTTACGCATGCAATCTCGCATTGGTGGTCGTAACCCTCTTTACTCTACGGCGATAGGTAAAGTGTTATTGGCGGAGCGTTCAGAAGAGTATGTACGAGAAGTCTTGAGAGAGACGGAATTTACGCCTTCAACCGCTCGTACGCATCCAAATATTGACGCATTGCTGGAAGAGCTAACCTTAGTCAAACAGCAGGGTTATGGAGTCGATAACGAAGAGCAAGAAGAAGGCTTGCGCTGCATCGCTGCCCCTATTTATGATCGTTTGGGGAATGTTGTTGCCGGTTTAAGTTTGTCTTTTCCTTCTTTGCGTTACACTCAAGAGAAGTTCGATACCTACACAAACTTATTAAAAGAAGCGGCTGCTGACATTTCTGAAAAGTTAGGCGATGTTAAGTCCTAGTACTTAACCAGTTTGAGATAATGAATAAAAATAGAGGCTTTGGCCTCTATTTTTTTGCCTAGAATTTGCCTGAAAAGAAGTCTTCCACCGATCTATTTATCCCACCTTAATGCTTAAAATTTCAATTTATCAAAACAGCTTTTCATAAAATGTTGAGTATTGTTTTGTTTGGCTGCTATAGTGTTAATGTCTAAAACAAGAATACTAAGAGTTAACCTATGTTTATTTACAATGATCAGGTCCCGTTGGAAGATCTCGGTGATGGGGTTTCTCGCAAAATCATGGCCTATTCCGATAACATCATGACCGTTGAGGTGCATTTTGAAAAAGGAGCGGTAGGTCCATTGCACAATCACCCTCATGAACAACTTACCTATGTTTTGTCAGGTAAATTTGAATTTACCATTGGTGATGAAACACGAATTGTTAGCCAAGGCGATACGCTCTACAAAGAGCCTAATGTTATGCACGGTTGTGTGTGCTTAGAGCCTGGTGTGTTATTGGATAATTTCACGCCAATGCGCAAAGACTTTGTTGGGTTGGAAGAATCTTATTATCAAAAACAGGATGCTTAATATGAAAATCGCGCTGATGATGGAAAACAGTCAAGCAGGCAAAAATGCCACTATTTTACAGCAGCTTAGCGAAGTCGCGGAGCCGCTTAATCATGATGTTTACAATGTTGGTATGAGTGACGAAAACGACCATCACTTAACCTATATTCATCTGGGGATTATGGCCAGTATTTTGCTCAATGCGAAAGCGGTCGATTTTGTGGTGTCAGGGTGTGGTACTGGGCAAGGGGCAATGATGTCTCTAAATGCTCATCCAGGTGTGGTTTGCGGTTATTGTTTGGAGCCTTCTGACGCCTTTTTGTTTAATCAAATTAATAATGGAAATGCCATTGCCATGGCTTTTGCGAAAGGTTTTGGTTGGGCGGCGGAATTGAATGCGCGATATATCTTCGAAAAAGCCTTTACGGGTCCGCGTGGTGAAGGCTATCCGGTTGAGCGTAAAGAGCCACAGGTTCGTAACGCAGCCATCTTAAATCAAGTCAAAGCCGCTACCATGAAGGATAACTACCTAGACACGCTAAAAGCCATGGACCAAGAGTTGGTAAAATCCGCAGTGACGGGCGTGCGTTTCCAGGCGTGTTTGTTTGAAAATGGTCAGAGCCCTGAGATTGAAGCTTACGTGCGTTCGCTGTTGGATTAATTTCTCGGTGTGGCTATTTGTTGGTTGTGTTGTGAAAAACAAAAAAGGAAGACATGGTCTTCCTTTTTTATTGGTTGCGCGGTCTGTTTGTATGGCTGAGGAGTATGAGAATGCAGATCTTTGATGCATTGGTGTCTTTGCAGGGGGAAGAAGGAACTTTTTCTAGTATACAGGCAGCATTGGAGGCCGCACCGAAGGATGAATCCTATTATCGAATTTATCTCTCGCCAGGCCATTATCAAGAGTGCATTTACATCACTCGAGACAACTTGGAAATCGTTGGCGCAGGGCGTTCTGAAGTGGTGCTTTGTGGTGCCGTTTGCGCAGGTATGTTGAAAGAGGCGGGTCAGTTAGCGAGCACTCTTGGCAGTCGAATTGTTGAGATTGATGCCGTTAATGTCACCTTAAGACAGCTTACGATTGCTAATCAATGGGACTATCTTGAGAACCTAAGAAAGCCAGATCACGACCCAAGCAAGCAGCAACACTCTCAAGCTGTCGCTTTACTGATGAATGAACGTAGTGATCAAATTTTCTTAGAGGATGTCTGTTTAGACAGCTATCAAGATACCTTTTGTGCGCAAGGTGGTAGAGGTTACCTAAGGTCTTGTCAGATAAAAGGCAACATTGATTTTGTGTTTGGCTCCGGTTGTGTGTTGTTGGAGTCCTGTGAGTTGCTGTGTAAGGTGTATCCCTCGAAAAGTAAGGTGCTTGGGTATGTGGCAGCCCCTAGTACGAATCGCTATAGACAGTATGGGTTTGTTTTTTTACGGTGTAGTATTTATCGTGAAAATATTGATTTTAAGTCAGGTGTTGAGGTTCAAAACTATGCCTTG
Source organism: Marinomonas aquiplantarum (assembly GCF_003314975.1). Taxonomy (GTDB): domain Bacteria; phylum Pseudomonadota; class Gammaproteobacteria; order Pseudomonadales; family Marinomonadaceae; genus Marinomonas; species Marinomonas aquiplantarum. Next base: position 64,196 of record NZ_QNRF01000001.1, on the reverse strand, counting down.
GGGCGACCTTGGCACCCAACCAAGACATTTTCAGATGGTCGTTATGCAGACCCTGAGGCCATCGGTGTTGCCTTGTACATAGAATGTAAACTGGGGGAGCATATTTATGGCTGGGATAAAATGCACGGTTTGGCAAAAGATGGCACTAAGCGATTTTTTGAACCTGATAAAGATGCCCGCTTTTATGAGTGGCGTAATGATGGCGTTGGCGCGCTGCATTCTGGCTATAAAGGTGTGTGGCCCAAAGCAGAGAGTTTCGCCGGTTTAGGTCAGGATTTGGTGCCGGCATTACGTGAGGAGGTTCTTGGGGAGTGGGGGTTGTCGTTTAAATCGCCTTCTGAGTTATCACGTCTGTAGAAGTGCTTACCTGAATCCGTTCACTTCAATAGTTAGCTTGATCAAACTCTGTGCAATTTTCTCTGTTCCATTTCCTTGTCAAAGGTCGTGATTCGAATGTCTTTTAAATAACCGCAAATTCATGAAAATAGAATTTATTTGTGTAGTTTAATGGGAACTTAACAAATATAAGGGTACAATTGCGCGAATTTTGTCCCATATCTAGATCCGATGTGCTTAAAAGTCTGTTTCGCAAGGGCGGAATGCGACACTTAATTTGAGCCTCGCTTATTACAGAGAAATAAAATGTCTATTGATATTAGTAAGTTACGTAACGTCGCTATTATAGCTCACGTTGACCATGGTAAAACAACACTAGTTGACCAGCTATTAAGCCAGTCAGGAACACTTGATCGTAAAGACGAAGGTGCAGAGCGCATCATGGACTCCAACGATCAAGAAAAAGAACGTGGTATTACCATCTTGGCGAAAAACACAGCGATTAAATGGAACGACTACCGTATCAATATCGTAGACACACCTGGACACGCTGACTTCGGTGGTGAAGTAGAGCGCGTATTGTCTATGGTTGACTCTGTATTGTTGTTGGTTGATGCGGTTGATGGTCCAATGCCACAAACGCGCTTCGTAACATCTAAAGCATTTGAGCGTGGTTTACGTCCAATCGTTGTTATCAACAAGATTGACCGCCCAGGTGCTCGTCCTGATTGGGTAATGGATCAAGTATTTGATCTATTTGACAGTCTTGGTGCATCTGAAGAGCAACTTGATTTCCCTGTAATTTATGCTTCTGCTATCAATGGTATTTCTGGTAATGATCCAGAGCAAATGGCAGAAGACATGACACCGCTTTACCAAATGATCGTCGACAGTGTACCTGTTCCTGATGTTGACCCAGAAGGCACGTTCCAAATGCAGGTATCAGCATTGGATTACGATAGCTACGTTGGTGTTATCGGTGTGGGCCGTATTACTCGTGGTAGTTTGTCTCCTAACCAGCAAGTCGTTGTGAAATCGGCTGATGGTAAAGAGCGCAAAGGTAAAGTGCTAAACGTTAAGGGCTACCATGGTCTACAACGTGTCGACACTGACCAAGCTTACGCGGGTGACATTGTATGTATTACTGGTATTGATGGTCTAAGCATCTCTGATACTTTGTGTGATCCTACATGCGTTGAGTCTCTACCTGCTCTAACCGTAGATGAGCCAACCGTTAGCATGACCTTCATCGTTAACGATTCACCATTTGCCGGTAAAGAAGGTAAGTTCGTTACAACACGTAACATCAAAGACCGTCTAGACCAAGAGCTTATCCACAACGTGGCACTGCGTGTGAACCAAGGCGATACGCCTGACAAGTTCATCGTATCGGGTCGTGGTGAATTGCACTTATCTGTATTGATTGAAACCATGCGTCGTGAAGGTTTCGAAATGGGCGTATCTCGTCCAGAAGTAGTGAAAAAAGAAATTGATGGCCAAATCCAAGAACCATTTGAGCAAGTGGTAATTGACGTTGAAGAGCAACATCAAGGTTCTATCATGGAAGAGCTTGGTCTGCGTAAAGCAGAACTAACGAACATGGAGCCAGATGGTAAGGGCCGTGTACGTCTTGAGTTCATCGTGCCTTCTCGTGGCTTGATTGGTTTCCGTGGTTTGTTCCTAACTCTGACGTCTGGTTCCGGTATCATGACCAGTGTCTTCGATCACTATGGTCCTGTTAAAGACGGTGAAGTAACTGGCCGTCAAAACGGTGTACTGGTTAGTATGTTGACTGGTAAAACAGCGGCTTACGCTTTGTTTAACTTGCAGAGTCGTGGACGTATGTTCTTGGGTCACGCTGTGGACATCTACGAAGGTCAGATCATTGGTATTCACTCACGTGATAACGATCTAGCGGTTAACCCAGTTAAGGGTAAGCAGCTGACTAACGTACGTGCTTCTGGTACGGATGAAGCCTTGACGCTGACGCCGCCAATCAAGCACACACTTGAGCAAGCGCTTGAGTTTATCGAAGACGATGAGTTGGTAGAAGTGACACCAGAAAGCATCCGTATTCGTAAGAAACTACTAACGGAAAACGAGCGTAAGCGCGCTGGCCGTAAGTAAGCGTTTTATGCTATGTTCAGAGCAAATTGAGCATAGCAATTAAGCGAGCAGCAGCAAATAAGCCTTTTGGCTTAGGAGCGACAGAAGCGCCTTCGGGCGCTTTTGTTTTATCTGGCTTATGGAGCAAGAAAAAGAGGACTTGGATGAAAGTATTAGTGCAGCGAGCCTTGAATGCCAGTGTAACAGTTGATGGCGAGATAGTTGGCGCCATAGATCATGGTCAGCTGGTTCTGGTTGGGATTGAAAAAGGGGATACTGAAATGGATGTTCAGCGCCTTGCGGATAAATTGCTTAAATATCGCATGTTCAGCGATGATGAGGGCAAGATGAACCTGAATGTCCAGCAAGTTGGTGGTGGTGTTTTGCTGGTGTCGCAATTTACCCTAGCGGCCGAAACCAAAAAAGGCCTGCGCCCCGGCTTTTCTAGCGCGGCGGTGCCAGCGGAAGGTGAGCGTTTGTTTAATGCATTTGTTGAAAAGGTGCGTGCTCAGCATGGTAAGGTTGAAACGGGACGTTTCGGCGCTGACATGAAGGTTGCCTTCATCAATGACGGGCCAGTCACTTTTATGCTGGATTAAGTGACACCAATTTAACCTTGCAGGGCAAAATGCCTGACACAGAATGGTCAGGCTCAAATGAATTTAGCCGTTAGGCTTTAGGTTCTGTTGCTTGAGTATTGTCTTCCGACTCCTCGCTTTCTTCATCATCCTGGTTTTTCACTGTGCGGCCTGCCAATAAGCCGACTTCAAACAGCATCCACATGGGAATGGCCAATAAGGTCTGAGAGAAAATATCAGGCGGTGTGATCAACATGCCGACCACAAAACACCCAAGGAATATAAAAGGTCGCTTTTTAGAGAGTTTGGCGACGGTGGTAGCGCCCGCTTTGATCAATAGATAAGTCGCCACTGGAATTTCAAACGTCACGCCAAAGGCGAAAAACAGTTTGAGGACAAAGTTTAGGTAGTTATTAATGTCCGTCATGACCGTCACTTCACCCGGGCCGACTGTGGTGAAGAAGCCAAAAATCAAAGGTAGCACCACGTAGTAAGCGAAAAGCACCCCCATGTAAAACAGAAAGATGCTGGAGATGAGTAGTGGTATCGCAATGGTCTTTTCGTTCTTATACAGGGCTGGGGCGATAAAAGACCAAGCTTGGAATAGGGTGTAAGGGACAGACAATAGCACCGCGATGGCGAAGGTCAATTTTAAGGGTGCTAAAAAAGGCGAAGCCACTTCGGTCGCAATCAAGGAGCTGCCTTCAGGCAAAAGTAATCTCAGAGGTTCGGAGACGATCAAATATAAATCATTGGCAAAATAATAGAGGCCAATGAAAATCAGTAAAATGGCCAAAACCGACTTAAGAAGTCGATTCCTTAACTCAATTAAGTGAGCCACTAAAGGGGCTTGTTGGGATGAATCTGTACTCATAAAAGGCTTGCCCGTATCTTGTGATCAGGAATCTATTAATCGCTGCTTTTAGTGTCTTGTTTTGCCTTTGTGTCCGTATCGGTTATTGCTTCAGGCGATTCCGTCAGACCAGCCGCATCGACTTGGTCTGTGTGTTGCGCAGTCGCGACAGGAACGGGCTCTGGTTCAGTTTGCGACACGGCAAGCGGAGTGATGGTGTTTTGGATTGCCTGACCTTCTTGCAGCATACGCTTGTTGGTTTCGGCAATTTTTTGCTGCATCTCTTCGTTATCAAGCTGAGCATTAATCTCTCTTTGTACTGAGTTAATGCTGCGACGAATTTTACGAATCCAAAGACCGGCTGTCTTAGCGGCATGAGGAAGACGCTCTGGTCCTAATATTAATAGGCCAACCACAAAGACAACTAACAGTTCTGAAAAGCCAATATCGAACACGGATTAAGCGCTCTTATCGTCTTTTTTGGCTTCGCCATCGATGACTTTTTGCTGAGCGGTTTTATCTGCTTCATCGTCGCCGTCTTTATCGACCGCTTCTTTAAAGCCTTTTACCGCGCCACCAAGGTCAGAGCCTAAGTTTTTCAATTTTTTCGTGCCAAAAATAAGTACTAAGATGGCCAACACGATAAGAAGTTGCCAAATACTGATTCCACCTAACATAACATTTCTCCTGCTTATTCGTTTCTACTGCTTATTGGTCTCTACTGGCTTTTTCTTCTAAGCCAGACAAATTAAATCGACGAGCTAACTCATCCAGTATAGCATCAGGACCCAAGTCTAAATGAGATAACATAACTAAGGTATGGAACCAAAGGTCAGCTGTTTCATAGACCAGATCAGATTTATCACCTGAAGTGATCGCGTCCTTTGCTGCAATAATTGTTTCAATGCTCTCTTCACCAACTTTTTCAAGGATCTTGTTTAATCCTTTGGCATGCAGGCTAGCGACATAAGAAGAATCGGCTGAAGCGTTTTTGCGTTGCTCTAGAGTGGCTGCTAACTCAGCCAAAACATCGGTTTTCATTATAGTCTCTCAAATGTTACGGTTTTAAGACAAGTAAATACAAGCCTATTAGAAATAATCCAATACTGGTCAGGTCTGCGTGCTTGAGTTGTTGCAGTTTGTCCGGCTCGGTGACTAACCAAGCTGCGGCTAAACTGAATACTCCCAATAAGCGGAATGGCCAGTTACGGCGGCGCAGTTTCAGCTCTTGGCTTAGCTCTTTTATCTCATTGGTTTGCGCTTGCATGCGCTCTTCCTGATGGGACAGTTGGGTTAAGGCTGTAAACACTAGGTTAGGGATCTGCGGTAAATGCCCAGCCCACTGTGGTGCCTGTTTGCGCACTTCTTCCATCACGCGCTTAGGTCCCATTTGTTCACGCATCCAGCGCTCAAGGAAAGGTTTCGCTGTCACCCAAAGATCAAGGTCTGGGTACAGCTGGCGACCTAAGCCTTCAATGTTAAGTAAGGTTTTTTCAAGTAATACTAACTGCGGCTGCACTTCCATATTAAAGCGACGTGCCGTCTGGAACAAACCGATTAACACCTGACCAAAAGAAATGTCTTTTAATGGCTTAGCAAACATAGGCTCACAGACACTGCGTATTGCTGATTCGAAAGCATGTACCGGAGTGCCTTTTGGTACCCAGCCACTTTCTACATGCAGCTCGGCGACCAGGCGGTAATCCCGTTGGAAAAAGGCCAGTAAATTACGGGCAAGGTAGCTTTTGTCTTCGTCATCTAGACTGCCCATGATGGCGCAATCTATAGCGATGTATTTGGGCTTGTCAGGGTTGCTTGGGTCAACAAAAATGTTGCCAGGGTGCATGTCAGCATGAAAGAAACTGTGCGAGAAGACTTGTGTGAAGAAAATTTCTACGCCACGTTCGGCCAAGCACTTCATGTTGACATTGGCTTGATTAAGAGCCGGAATGTCGGCCACGGGAATGCCTGAAATGCGTTCCATCACCATGACATTTCGATGGCAATAGTCCCAATACACTTGCGGGACATACAGCAACTCAGACTGAGTAAAGTTACGCTGTAGTAAGCCGGTATTGGCCGCTTCTTTCGCCAAGTCTAGTTCATCTAAAATGGTGTATTCATAATCGGTCACCACTTCAATAGGGCGCAAGCGACGGCCATCTTCACTGACGTTGGCAACAAAATGCGCCAAGCTGTAAAGCAGACTGATGTCCTTGCCGATCGTGTTTTCGATTTTAGGTCGAATGACTTTTACCACGACGTCTTCACCACTGTGCAAGGTGGCCGTATGCACTTGTGCAATTGAAGCCGATGCGAGGGGTGTTTCTGAAAACGCTGCAAACAAATGTTCAATTGGGGCTTTTAAGTCTCGCTCAATAATGGCTTTCGCGACCTTGCCTGAAAAGGGTGGCACCTTATCTTGTAATTTGGCCAGCTCATCGGCTAAGTCATCGTCTAATAAATCGCGACGAGTAGAGAGAATTTGCCCAAATTTCACAAAGATGGGGCCAAGTGACTCCAACGCTAAGCGCAGTCGTTCACCTCGATTTTGACTAGCGCGCTTACGGCCAATGGCACACAAAGCGCCGAGTGTATAACGCAGATACCAAGGCAGTAGAGAAAACGGGATAAACACGTCAAGGCGAAAGCGCACCACGGTGTATAGGATGCGCAGAAAACGAAATGCACTGGTGAACATGGTTAGAATTTAAACCCTTTGTGGAGTGCGACAATGCCGCCGGTCAGATTTTGATAGCTGCTGCGCTCGAAGCCAACTTCTTCCATCATGCCTTTCAGGGTTTCTTGATCTGGGTGCATACGAATGGATTCAGCCAAATAGCGATAACTGTCTGCGTCGTTGGCGATCAACTTACCCATAGTCGGTAGCAGGCGGAAAGAATACTGATCGTAGATCTTTGATAGTACTTCCGATTCTGGTTTGGAAAATTCTAATACCAACAGACGACCGCCAGGTTTGAGTACACGGTACATGGAAGCCAATGCCTTGGATTTGTCCGTGACGTTGCGCAGACCAAAAGCAATGGTGATGCAGTCAAAGGTGTTATCTGGGAAAGGCAATTCTTCCGCATTGGCTTGTACAAACTTGACGTTACCAACCACACCTTGATTAGCCAGTTTGTCACGACCAACTTTCAGCATGGAATCATTAATGTCAGCGAGAATAACCTGACCTTCACTGCCAACCAAACGAGAGAATTTCAGCGTCAGGTCGCCTGTACCGCCAGCAATATCCAAAACCTTGTTGCCCGCACGAACACCAGATTGGCTAATGGTATGGCGTTTCCATAGGCGATGAATACCACCTGACATCAAGTCATTCATAATGTCGTATTTGGCGGCAACCGAGTGAAACACTTGTGCTACGGCTTGTACTTTTTCATCGGCTGGAATTTCTTTAAAGCCAAAATGGGTGGTGTTCTTTTGGTCATCTTGCATAAGTGAATTCATCCTAACAAAATGCTGGCGACGAAAAAAAGCGTCCAGCATGGCATTATCTGTATTTGCTAATGGTGTTTATTGTACCTGTCGTAGCCGAGCGCGGGTACTGCTTATTCGGTCTATTTTTCGGCCATCACACGATTACGGCCAGAATCTTTTGCCTGATAAAGCTGTTTATCCGCTCGTTCAAATAAGCTTTCTGGTGTCTCTTTGGCTTTGTGCTCGGCAATACCAATGGACACGGAAATAGACACGGGCTCGCCTTGCATATTGAAAGGGGTCTTCTCGACGGTTTGGCGAATGAGCTCGGCTTTTTCGATGGCTTTATCCAAAGGTGTATTAGGAAACACGATGACAAACTCTTCGCCGCCGTAACGGAAAATCAGATCTTCTTTCTGTAAAACACTGCGGATTTGCTTTGGTACAATACTAAGGACTTTGTCACCCGCCAAATGCCCCCAAGTGTCGTTTACCTTTTTAAAGAAGTCGATGTCGCATACTGCCAAACATAACGGTTTTTGCGTTTTTTGCATGACCTGACAAAGCGGTAAAATGGCATCTTGATAGGCTGTACGATTAGGGAGCTCAGTTAAGGAATCGGTCATGGCTTGTGCCAATTTCTCTTGCAGCATAGAGCGCAACGACGCGGAATCCTTTTCCATACGAGTAACTTTGTTTTTCAGGCTGGTAATCGACTGATTCGCGTCTTTTTCTTGCTCTTGCATGCGCGAGCGATACTCGGACATGGTGCTGGAAATGTTTGATAAGCGTTCATTGATTAACTGCTGCAAGCTTTCTAGATCATTAGCACCTTGAACCGCTTGGCTGGTTTCTTCCACTTGCTTTTGCAATTTGGTATTAAAACCTTCGCGACTTTCCGAGAGATTTTTTTGTGACTGATAACTGCTGGAGACAGACGCGTTGATGCTCGCCAGTTGTTTGTTCAATTCACTTAGGTATTTGGTCAGGCTTTCTTGTGTTTTGCCAATGGCAATCATCACGAGGGCGATGACTTCATCCAGCAAGGTCGGTAATTGTTCGAGATTACTGTTGCCTGTTAAAGCACTTTTTAAGGTTGTCATTTCCCCATGATAGTGCTTTGGCAAGGATAAATTGTCCACCAAACCCGCCAGAGTGTGACTGATCTGCGCCATAATATCTTGATCGTTGGAAGGCGCTTGATTGGTGTTTTTACTGCGATTGAACAGGCGTTGAAAGAGGGAATTCTTCTCAGTCTGATGACTTGAGTCGGTCTGATTAAAAGTTTGTTGGCTTAACTCTAAAAACAATTTAAGCAGATGTGGCCACTCGTAAGACTGTTGCCATTTGCTACGGATTTCGTATTCCAATTGTTTCTTGAGTGGGCCAGGAAGCGGGTGGCTAGTATTTTTTTCTAATACATCAATCAAGTTTTGCAAACAGGTGCGAACCAGTTTTGCTCTTTCTTCCTGAGCCTTATCACTGCTCAGAAACTTCGGCTCAGCTTGATTAAGCAGTTTCTGTATTTCGTCAGCATCAACCCCTTGGGTAATGCTTTGCCTAAGTTGGCGGACAACGGAATCAAGCTCAGGATAATTCCCTTCAGCGAGCATGCTAGTTCTAGAAACGGCTTTGCGTAGAACTTCGATCAATTTATCGCTTGATGACTCCGTCATACCACCTCAACTCATATTAATTTTGACGTTCTTTTTCGATTAGAAAATCGACCACTTTAAAGATATTTTCATTGCCATTAGCAGTTTGTGCAGACACCAGGTACTTACCATTAACAATGATGCCTGGTACGCCGCGCGCACCGTAAGCGCGAATTTTAGCATCGGCTTGACTCAAACGACTGTTCACTGAGAAAGAATCGTACAGCTTGTGGAAGTCGTCTTCATTAACGCCATAATTCACAAAAAACTCAGCAAGCGCGTCCTCTGAGTTTAGACGACGATGTTCAACATGAATAGCATTAAACAAGTCACCGCGAATTTTATCTTCTACGCCAAGAATATCAGCAATGTAAAAGGCTTTTGCATGGGCTAACCAACCACGGCCAAATACGGCAGGCAGGTATTTAAAATCGACGTCGGCTGGCGCGTCTTTTTTCCAAGCTTGTACCAGTGGCTCTAAGGCGTAACAATGCGGGCAGCCATACCAAAAAATTTCAGTGACTTCGATTTTGCTTGGGTCGCTGGTACGAACTGGGGTTTTGATGGTGGTGTAACCATTACCATCACTGTATTCCGCCGCCATCGCAGTTAGCGGCATAAGTAGAGAAAAGATCAGAGCTGTAAACAGCTTTTTCATGGAAAGCTCCTAATGATAAAAATGAAACTATAGTGACATCATGCACTTAAACATAAAAAACTTCGATCCCGATTATGGAAGAAGGTTCGGCATTTCCGGTAAGTTTACATAAAGTTTACATCAATAGGGACAATTGGGCAGAGCCAATAGCCTTTTAAATGGCATCTTAAACGGATTGCTGGCATTATATACACACTAAAATGCATCTGCGAATGCCAATCTCAATCGACTGACGAATATCAAATTTATGACACCTTACGACTCCACGTTCCAATCGGCTTATTTCATTAAAAGTGCGGAAAAACTCTCTCAATGCCCACTTGATCAAGGTGTTGAAGTAGCCTTTGCTGGACGCTCCAATGCGGGTAAATCTACAGCATTGAACACCTTAACGAACCAAAAGAAATTGGCTCGTACCTCAAAAACACCGGGTCGTACTCAGTTGATCAACTGCTTTGGTTTAAACCTTGATGATCGTCGCTTGATCGACTTACCGGGTTATGGCTTTGCGAAAGTGCCGATCGAGATGAAAAAGGTCTGGCAAGCACACATGCAAGATTACCTAATGAACCGTCGTTCCTTAGCTGGCGTAGTATTGGTCATGGACATTCGTCATCCACTTAAGGAATTCGACGAAATGATGTTGGATTGGGCGAAAGCCAATGGCATGAAAGTGCATGTACTATTGACCAAGTCAGACAAACTAAAGCGTGGGCCAGCGAAGTCGACTATGTTGTCGATTCAGCGCGAGCTAAAACAGCAAAACATTGATGGCACGGTACAAACCTTCTCAGCCTTGAATGGCGACGGTGTGGATGACCTTCGCATCAAGTTGGCAGAATGGTTAGTGCTAGACAATCAAGACGAAATTCCCGTATCGCCAAACGCATAATCGATACATCGAGAGACCGCAATCAAATGCTTTAAGTCTTGATTGCGGTGACCGTTTCCCTTTCCTTTTCTAGATTCATTCCCCTTCTATTAGATAAGATTCCTTGTCGTTAACTTTGTTAAAGCGAGTGTAGAGCAGATGAAACAAGATATTGTGCATGTGGCTTTGGTGGTCCGTGACTACGACGAAGCTATTGATTTTTATGTGAATAAACTCAAATTCGAATTAATTGAAGACACCTATCAGCCTGAACAGGATAAGCGTTGGGTAGTAGTGTCTCCACCTGGTTCAAAAGGGACGACCTTATTATTGGCGAAAGCGTCTAAGCCAGAGCAATTGGCGTTTATTGGTAACCAAGCGGGTGGCCGTGTTTTCTTGTTTTTAAACACGGATGACTTTTGGCGAGACTATCGGCGCATGCGGGCTGAGGGTGTCCATTTTGTTCGTGAGGCCACAGAGCAAGAATATGGAACCGTTGCTGTTTTTGAAGACTTATACGGTAATCTATGGGACTTATTGCAACTCAAAGCAGATCATCTTATTTCCAGTCGATTAAAGGCCCTAATTTAATCTGACTTGTTATGGTTTAAAGGTTTGCTGTTTGATTTTTATTCGCTTCATGGCATCAGAATGGGTAATTTAAAGGAAACCCTTATTTGAGCTAGGTCAATCATGATGAAAATCACTCGGAGAGCCGATTTAGAGCGTTTACGTCGATTTGCTTTATCGTCGCAAGGTTTGTTGCAGATGAACCCTTTTGGCCGAGGTTTGGCTGGGACGCACGAAGCGATTAAACACCTAGGTTACGTGCAAATAGATACGATTTCAGTGGTTGAGCGAGCGCATCATCATGTTTTGCATACCAGGGTGCCTAAATTCCAACCTGAGATGATTCATAGCTTGCTAGCGAATGGCCGTATTTTTGAGTATTGGTCTCATGCAGCGGCCTTTTTACCCATAGACGACTTTCGATTTTCCCTACCTTATAAAAAAGCCATTCAATGTGGCCAAGTTCATTGGTATAAAAATCCAGATAAGAAATTGATGGCTGAATTACTGGCTCGTATTCGCTCCGATGGCCCGCTGCGATCTCGTGATTTAGAGGCTAATAAAAACGCTAACTCTGCAGGTTGGTGGGATTGGAAACCGGCGAAAAAAGCGCTTGAACAGTTGTATATGGAAGGTGAGTTAATGGTAAGTCACCGAGAAGGTTTCCAAAAAGTATATGATTTAACGGAGCGTGTTTTACCATCTCACATTGACACTCGTCTGCCCAGCGCCGATGAATATGCTGCACACATGCTGGATCAACAATTGCGTTGCCATGGTTTCGTTTCATTAAAAGGGCTAACCTATTTGCGCCGAAGTACAGAGCTTCGTCAGGCGATGAAAACCTTGGTGCGTGATCGCTTGTATCAAGGTGCGTTGGAAGAAATCGAATTAGACGATGGTGAGCGTTTCTTGATGCCAGCTGGAGCGTTAGATTACCGCACGCCAAGGTTGAATAATCGTCTGACTATTTTGTCCCCTTTTGATAATAGTGTTATTCAGCGAGATCGCCTTAGATCTGTGTTTCAGTTCGATTATCAGATCGAGTGTTATGTGCCAGAGCCAAAGCGCCAATACGGCTATTTCTGCTTGCCGTTATTATTTCGAGGGGAGTTTATTGGACGCATGGACTGCAAAGCACACCGTCAAGAGCGCCGCTTGGAAATTAAATCTCTCTACTTAGAAAAACAGATAGAAACATCGAACTTTGATGTCGACATCATTCTAAGTGCCTTTGTCGACGCTATTAAAGCATTTAGTCAATTCCAGCAATGTGATTCAGTGACCTTAACCTCAGTTGAACCTAGTGCTCTAAAGTCGCCTTTGCGAATCGCGTTACAAGCGCTCGGTGATGGATAGCAAAAAAGCACGAAACCAATGTCACCTCGTGCTTTTGTGTTGAATCTTTTTCGTTTAAACCCTAGAGTCGATTTTTTCTACACAATACCAGACCCCGTTTTATTAGGATCGGCCGGACGAGATTTTGCTACGGTCGCGCGATAGCCGCTGGCACGGTAACAACTAACAGGATCGATAGCGCCACCGGCTTGCAAACGTGCCATTTGCAGTATTGGTTCGACATCTAAATTGTAAGCTTGTTTTAAGCTAGCTTGTGCCATCATAGGATCATTGTCTTCTTGATACTGAGACAAGGCTTGGCGGTCGACAAGTAAGCTTTTCACAAAAGCACGTTGTACTTCGGCTGCACTGTACATCAGACTCTCGATAGGATCGGTTACATTGTGTGATTGATCCAACATATAGAAAGGGCTGTAAGCGGGATCTTGAGCTCGGATGTCGGTTAATTCATTGAAAATTAAGAAGAGTTGATAAGGGTTAATCGAGCCGCTGTCCAAATCATCATCGCCGTACTTACTGTCGTTAAAGTGGAAGCCACCTAGCTTACCAAATTGTGCCAGCCGACTGACGATCATTTCGATGTTAACGTTTGGCGCATGGTGCCCTAAATCCACCAAGGATAAACAGCGTTCGCCGGTTTCTTTGGCGGCAAGGTAGCTGCTGCCCCAGTCTTGAATCACGGTTGAGTAAAAGGCAGGCTCAAATATCTTGTGTTCTAGCAGCATGTTCCAATCATCAGGCAAGCTATCATAGATCGTCTTGATGCTGTCTAAATAATGGCTAAAGCTGTTTTTAAAATGTTGTTGTCCTGGAAAGTTAGAGCCATCGCCTACCCATACTGTGAGTGCTTTTGAGCCAAGTTTTTGACCCAATTCCACCACGTCAATGTTATGAGCAATGGCTTGTTCACGTACCGCTTTATTGGTGTGCGTTAAGCTACCAAATTTGTACGATTCGTCTTGATCAATTTGATCTTGGAAAGTGTTGGAGTTCATGGCATCGAAATGAAGACCATATTGTTCCGCGTACTGTCGCAACTCCTTCGGGTCCTTCGGTCTGTCCCAAGGGATGTGTAATGAAACCGCCGGTGTGGCTTGTGATAGTTGTTGGATGACAGAGCAATCATCGAGCTTTTCAAAAATATTGCGAGGTTCACCTTGACCAGGAAAGCGAGCAAAACGGGTTCCGCCTGTACCGACTCCCCAAGAAGGAACCGCGACTGAAAATTGTTTTGCTTGCTCTAAGACGGTGTCAATTTGAATGCCTGAACGGTCTAATTTCTCTGCAAGGGCGTTGTAATCTGTGTTTAGTGCCGATTCTTGCTTAGTGTTTTGTTCTTGTAACAAGTTTTGATCAATTAATAGAGTCATGATCGAATCCTTTTGTTGTTCTTATTTAGTCGGTTCTTGTTAAATGTTTCTCATGGCGCTAGCGAGTAAACGAGGGGGCGTGACCCGCATCAACATTAAGTATGTTGCCCGTCGATTTGGCAGAAGCATCCGAGGCAAAGAAGTAGATGGCCTCGGCAATGTCTTCTGGCAGCACATTCAGTTTCAACATACTGCGTTGACGATAATGCTCTTCCAAATCGTCGGTCGATAGCTGGTAAGCGCTGGCTCTCTCTTCTTTCCATTTACCGGTCCAGATTTTTGAACCGCGCAATACGGCATCTGGGTTCACCACATTAGATCGAATGCCAAGAGGTGCACCTTCCAAAGCAACGCATCGAGACAGCTGAATCTCGGCCGCTTTAGCCACACAATAAGCGCTGGCATTGGCGGACGCAACCAAACCATTTTTACTGGCAATGAACACCATATTGCCGCCCATGTTTTGTTGTTTAAGCAAACTAAAGGCTTCCCGTGCAACCAGAAAATACCCTGTTGATAAAATACTCTGATTTTTATTCCATAGCTCAAGAGAGGTTTCTTCTAGCGGGGCAGAAGAGGCAATACCAGCATTGGAGACCACTATATCTAAGCCGCCAAAGGCAAGAGCACAGTAGTTTACCGCACGAACAACATCCTCTTCCTGAGTCACATCCATTTTGATGCTTGCAGCGCAATCTTTGCCAAATTCGTTGGACAGTTCATTTTTAGCAACGGCCAATGCTTCCTCATCAATGTCCATGAGTACAATGTTGGCACCTTCTGTTGCAAGGCGTTTTGCTGTCGCCAGACCAATGCCGCCAGCACCGCCTGTGACCAAGGCAATGTGACCTGCTAAGGATTTGGGTTTCGGCATGCGCTGCAATTTTGCTTCTTCTAACAGCCAATATTCAATATCAAAGGCTTCTTGTTCAGGTAAGCCAACGTATTCACTCACGCTATCGGCACCGCGCATCACATTGATGGCATTGACATAAAATTCACCGGCAATTCGAGCGGTGGCTTTGTCTTTTGCAAACGACAACATGCCAACTCCTGGAATTAAATAGATGACAGGATTTGGATCGCGCATAGCTGGGCTGTTGTCGCGTTTACAGCGTTGGTAGTAACCAGCGTAGTCGTTGCGATAGTCTGCCAAGCTTTGCTCTAAGGATTCGATGACGTCATCTAAGTTGTCTTTTTGTGGATCATAAGCCACCACAAAAGGTCGAATTTTGGTACGCAAGAAATGATCTGGACAAGACGTACCAAGTTTCGCCAGACGATCCAAATCCACAGAATTAACAAACTTCAGCACTTCATCGCAATCATTGAAGTGACCAATTTGACGTTGTTTTTCACTGGTTTTACCGCGAATCAATGGCATTAAACGAGACACAACTTGGCGACGCTTGTCCTCGGCTAAGGTCGTAAATCGCTCGCCACCAAATGCAGCTTTACCAGCGCTTTGTTTTTCCAGCCAAGTTTGTGCTTTGTTAATGATGTTTAACGAGTTTAGGTAGCACTCTTTGTTGTCATTGGCCCAGGTAAATAGTCCGTGACTTTCAAGTACCACTCCTTTTAAGTGTGGATTCTCCGAGGCGATTTTATGTAAGTCCATGCCCAGTTGGAATCCAGGACGGCGCCATGGTAGCCAGCCAATCTCACCGTTAAAAATGTCTTCCGTGAGTTGCTGGCTATTTTTGCTTGCGGCAATGGCAATGACTGCATCTGGATGCAGGTGATCAACATGCTGATATGGCAAATAGGCATGCAGTGGCGTATCGATACTGGCCGCTCTGCTATTTAGGTTGAATGTGCAATGGGGAAGATACGCGACCATTTCATCTTCAAATTCGACACCACGATAAAGAGGCAAAAGCTGATTCAGTTTATCCAAATAAAGCGTTGAGAAACCTTCCAGCTCCATAGAGCCAATATCGCCCCCTGAGCCTTTGACCCACAAAACCGTAGTAGTTTGCCCTGTCAGTGGATCATTCATTTGAAGTTTGGCTGAGGTATTGCCGCCACCGTAATTCGTCACGCGCATGTCAGAACCAAGCAAGTTTGATCGATATTGCAATAATTCTGGCTCAGACATCAAGGACGCATCCGCATCGTTCCAAAGATTGGCTAGTAAATTAGTAGACATGGTTTAACCTCAAGTATTGTCTGGTTTATTGGCCTAGAGTTCTGTTCGAATAGGCAGATAAAATGCAGACTTCAATTTTATTTTTGTTATGCACAACCAGCGGGTTAGAATGATCGATAGCTTTCATACTAAAACAAAAACAATCATTATCAAGCATTATTTATCTTTTTTGAGATGTTTTGATCGATTGTGCTTGATAATGATTGAAAATTAATTATATTGAATATCGAGGATGATCAATGCACGAAATTGAAAGGCACAGAGTTATCCTGTCAGAAGTAGAGGCTCGACCCATTGTGACGGTGACGCACCTAGCGGATGTGCTAGGCGCATCCGAAGCCACAGTGCGAAGGGACATTGCTTCTCTAGATCAGGAAGGAAAGTTGCGACGAGTGCGAGGAGGGGCTGAGGCCATCAACCCACCGTCGGATGTCAGTTTGCTTGGGCGACCATATTCAGTCAGCCAAACGATTAATATGGATGTAAAGCGGAGCATAGCAAAAGCGGCCGTAGAATTATTGTCGGACAACATGTCGATTATGATCAGTGGTGGTACAACCACTGCAGCTATGTCTGAGTATATGCGAAGTTTGAAGTTACAAGTGTTGACGAACTCGTTTTCGATTGCGGATCAATTGATAAAAAAGAGCAAATGTAGCGTCACAGTGCCGAGTGGCAAAATTCACCGGGAACAGAACATCATTTTGAGTCCGTTTCCGAGTGATATTTCCAATCATACCTACGCAGACATTCTTTTTATCGGTGCATATGGTGTGAATTCTCATGGTGTAATGGAGACAGATCCACAAATCGTACAAGCGGTGATGAAATTGATAAATCGAGCCGATCAGCGGGTGCTTTTGGTTGATAGTTCAAAGTTTCAAAACCGATCAAGTATGGTCATTTGTCCTCTGTCTCAAATAGACATCGTCATTACGGACGATGGCATAGATAACAAGAGTAAAGAAGTGATTCAATCGGCTGGTTGTCGTTTGATCATAGTGGAAAAACAAAAACAATAAACCGCGTCTCATGCTTGGCAATATCTGATTGTGTGGTGATGAGCGCGCTCTTGGAGATAATTATGAAAACGAAACTCATCACAGTGTTGCTGACTTGCGCCACTCTATTTACTTCTGGTGCGTATGCTGCCGATCAGGTTCGCGTTGCGCTCTTAGTAAAGGCTTTGGGGATTGGCTTTTTTGAAGCGGCCTATCGTGGTGCGGAAGAGGCCAGTAAAGAGCTTGGCGATGTTAAAATCATCTACACAGGTCCAACGTCAACCACGGCGGAAGGCCAGATTGAGATCATCAATTCTTTGATCGCTCAACGTGTTGACGCCATTGCCGTGTCAGCGAATGACGCCGATGCTTTAGTACCTTCCCTAAGAAAAGCCCAGCAACGTGGTATCAAAGTCATTTCTTGGGACTCTGGTGTTGGTAAAGCTGGTCGACAAATCCATCTAAACCCTTCTAGTAACAGCTTGATTGGCGAAATGAATGTGCAGCTTGCTGCCGATGCCATTAAAGTCAAAGGCAAATCGTCTGGAACCTTCGCTATCTTGAGTGCGACACCTACCTCGACCAACCAAAATATTTGGATTGGCGAAATGAAAAAGTCTCTTAGTAAATTCCCTAATCTAACATTGGTTGATACGGTTTATGGCGATGACTTAGCAGATAAAAGTTTCCGTGAAGCAACCGCTTTGATTAAGAATTACCCAGACTTAGACGTCATCGTAGCACCAACTACGGTTGGTATTTTGGCCGCTGCGCAAGCCGTGAGTGATATGGGATTGACGGGGAAAGTCTATGTCACAGGCTTAGGCTTACCGTCTGAACTAGCGGGCCATGTGCACAGTGGCGCGATTCACAGTTTTGCGATTTGGAACCCAATTGACCTTGGTTACTCGGCTACTATGCTGGCTTATAACCTAGTGAAAGGCAAAGGCAGTAAAACCGAAGTGCCAATGGGGCGTATGGGAACACTGGAAGTCGACAGCAATGGTGACGGCGCGATGGCAAAACCTTTTGTTTACGACGCGTCTAACGTTGATCAATTCTCTTCTATCTTTTAACCCCCTCCCAGCCTCCCCCTTAGTAGGGGGAGGAGCTTAGAGCTTTTGTTCCTTCCCTTAGCAGGGGAAAGGGCTAAGTGTTTTTGTTCCTTCCCCTTACTTCAAGGGGAAGGCTAGGATGGGGTTTTATCTCATTCGATAATGTCATAATGAATAACAATAAGAGCAGCCGTTATGAACGATGCAATTTTTAGTCTAAAAAAGGTGAGTAAGGTCTTCCCTGGTGTGAAAGCACTGGACGGTGTTGATCTTCACCTTTACCCAGGTCAAGTCACCGCATTGATTGGTGAAAATGGCGCGGGTAAATCGACCCTAGTGAAAACCATGACAGGCATTTATCAGCCCGATGGTGGGGAGATTATCTTTAACGGCCAGCCAGTTCAGTTTCATTCTCCTCATGATTCTCATGCTTTGGGCATTACTGCGATCCATCAGGAAACCGTCTTATTTGATGACCTGACCGTGGCGGAGAATATCTTCCTTGGCAATTACCCCATGAAAAAAAGGGGGCTAACTCGATATCTTTCTATTGATTGGTCGACCATGGTGACACGGTCCCAAGAGATATTGTCGTCCATTAAAGCGGACATGGATCCGAATCAAATTCTACGAGAACTCAGCATTGGTCAAAAGCACATGGTGGGAATTGCCCGTGCTTTGTCTATTGACGCCAAAGTAGTGATCTTAGATGAACCAACGGCGGCCTTGTCTCACCATGAAATTCAAGAATTGTATGAGCTCGTGAATACCCTAAAACAGCAAGGGAAAGCGATACTCTTTATTACACATAAATTTGATGAAATTTTCGCCCTAGCGGATCGTTACACTGTGTTTCGCGATGGTTGTTACGTGGCAGAAGGGCTCATTGAGGATACTAATGAAGCGGCCTTGGTCGAAATGATGGTGGCCCGAAGTATCGAAGCCACTTATCCGAAAAAAGAGGTAAAGATTGGCGAAACATTGTTAGAAGTTAGCCATTTGTGTCACGCCACTGAGTTCGACAACATCAGTTTCAGTTTGAAAAAAGGCGAAATTCTTGGTGTTTATGGTCTAGTGGGTTCGGGTCGAACTGAAGTCATGCAAGCCCTGTTTGGCACCACTCAGCCTATCACTGGTACGGTCAAAATGAATGGAGAAAAAGTGACCATTCACTCACCTAAAGAGGCCATTGATAACGGCATTGTGTATGTGCCAGAAGAGCGTCAGAAGCAAGGTGTTGTGTTGGAGTTGCCCATTTATCAGAACGTCAGTTTGCCGCAGATGAAAAGCCTAGTGAAACAAGGCCAAATTGATCAAGAAAGTGAGATGAACTTGGCTCGTCAATATTGTGAGCGTTTACAAGTAAAAGCCTCTAGTTGGAACGAGAAAGTCATGAATTTATCCGGAGGGAATCAACAAAAGGTGGTGATTGCCAAATGGCTTGCTACCAACCCTAAAGTCATCATTCTGGATGAACCAACCAAAGGGATTGATATTGGCTCGAAAGCTGCCGTGCATGAGTTCATGTCGGAATTGGTAGAAGCTGGCTTGTCGGTGATTATGGTATCGTCCGAATTGCCAGAAATTTTGGGCATGTCAGACCGTATTTTGGTCATGAACGAAGGTTTAATGGTTGGTGAATTATCACGGATGAACGCCACACCTGAAAAAGTGGTTTCCATGGCGACCGGAGGTAGTTTGGCATGTTAAAGCGTTTTATTTATTCTCGTGAAGGCATATTGAGCCTAATTGTATTGGCGATGTTTTTTAGTGTTGGGGCGATTAGTCCAGACTTTATTAGCCTCACGAACAGTATTGGTATTTTTAACGATACCGCCATTTTGATCATGTTGGCGTTAGGCCAAATGCTGGTGATACTGACCCGTTGTATTGACCTTTCCGTCGCGGCCAATGTGGCCTTTACCGGTATGCTGGTGGCCATGGTGAATCAGGCATTTCCTGACATCAGTATGGCTTTTTTGATTCTCTTATCCTTGCTAGTCGGTGCGTTTTTAGGCGCCATCAATGGCTTGTTTGTTTGGTTATTAAAAGTCCCTTCCATAGTCATTACCCTTGGCACCATGAGTATTTACCGTGGTGCGACATTTTTGTTATCGGATGGGGCTTGGGTGAATTCTCACCAAATGAGTAAGTCTTTTATTGGACTGCCTCGTTTTGAGATTTTGTCGATACCAGTACTGGGTTGGACGGCAATCTTCCTGATTGTGCTGGCTTTCTGGACGATGAAATTCAGTGTTTGGGGGCGCAATTTCTATGCAGCGGGCGGTAACCCAATGGCGGCTTTTTATTCAGGGGTAAACGTGGGTAAAGTGCAATTTTACGGTTTTTTAGTGTCTGGCACCTTGGCGGGGTTGTGCGGCTACTTCTGGGTCTCACGTTTTGCTGTGGCTTATGTGGATGTGGCAAATGGCTTTGAATTACAGGTCATTGCGGCTTGTGTGATTGGTGGTGTCAGTATTATTGGTGGGTTAGGTTCCGTCATCGGTTGTGTGATTGGTGCGCTCTTTATAGGTGTGGTGAATAACGCCTTGCCGATTATTGGTGTCTCGCCTTTTTGGCAAATGGCCATTTCAGGCACTGTCATCATTATTGCCGTCATTGCGAATGCCTCATCGAATAAAGACAAAGCACGCATTATCTTGCGTAAACCGGATCAAGCTTCCCGTTTCCTGTCGACACAATCACATTAAAAGAAAGAGATTTTTATGGACACAATAATAAAAAAATCCACTACACCAGACGCCCTTTCAACGAGTAGGTTACAAGGGTTCTTGCGCTGGGAGACTTTCTTAATTCTGATTGTCTTTCTGGTTTGTGTGATGAACTCGTATTTATCTCCTTACTTTTTAGACCCATGGAATTTATCGGATGCGACCTTTAATTTTACCGAGAAAGCCTTAATTGCCTTGCCGATGGCAATGTTGATCATTGCCAAAGAAATCGACATTTCTGTGGCGGCCATCATCTCACTTTCCAGTACCTTAATGGGCTTAGTGGCACAAATGGGCGCGCCTGTTTATGGGGTGGTGTTTGTGGGTGTTTTGGTTGGCTCTGCTTGTGGCTTGTTTAATGGGGTTCTGGTGACGCGATTTAAAATCCCGTCCATTGTGGTCACCATCGGTACCATGAGTCTGTTCCGAGGTATCAGCTACATACTCCTAGGCGATCAAGTCGTTCGTGATTACCCAGATGGCTTTGAATTCTTTGGGCAAGGTTATGTGTATTGGGTATTCTCTTTTGAGTTAGTGTTGTTTGTTTTGTTTGCCTTGCTGTTTTATTGGTTGTTGCATCGCACTACATTTGGTCGTTACACCTATGCGATTGGTAATAACCCGACGGCGTCGTATTACTCTGGCATTAAAGTCGACAAACATCGCTTGACCCTGTTTACCTTGGTGGGCGTGATGTCTGGCATTGCAGCCGTACTATTAACGTCTCGCTTAGGCAGTACGCGTCCAAGCATCGCAATGGGTTGGGAGCTGAGTATCATCACCATGGTTGTGTTGGGCGGGGTAAGCATTCTTGGCGGAAGCGGCACCATTGGCGGTGTGGTTCTGGCGGTCATTCTAATGGGCTTAGTGACTTTTGGTATGGGCTTGCTGAACATTCCTGGCATTGTGATGACGATCATCGTCGGTGTGATGTTGATTGTGGTCGTGAGTTTACCTGTGCTCATTACTCTCTATAAAAACTCATTAAAGCACTCTAAATAAAAATAAAAAGGCATTCGTGTTATGAGATACGCCTCGGTAATGTATTTACACAAAGGCTGTGAAGCTGAGTATAAACAGCGCCACGACAATCTGTGGCCAGAGTTAGCAGAACACCTTAAGCACCATGGTATCCGTAATTATTATATACATCTCGATGTTTCCAATAGCGATCAGAATGGCAGTCGATTGTATGCGACGTTTGACGCGGATGATCTGGATGCTGAAGCCTTGGCGGATCATCCAGTGATGCAACGCTGGTGGGAATACATGGCGGATATTATGGAAACCAAAACGCCATCCTTTGAACCTGTTGCTGACGCCTTGCAAGAAGTGTTTCGTTTTAACATTTTACAACCCGATAAAACCCGTGTTGTAGCCGTTTTAGACATAGGCAAAACGAACATTAAAATTTGCTTAATGGATGGCCAAACGGGGGCTTTATTACAGATTGAAAAGCGTGTTAATAAGGTGCTGGATGAACCGCCGTATCCTCATGTGGATGTGGAATCCATCTGGCAGTGGATCAAAGAGACTTTGGCCAACTTAGCCCAAGGTTACTTTATTTCCAGTATTGCTATCACCACTCATGGCGCCACCATTGCTTGTATGCAGGGGGATAACCTCGTTCTGCCGATTCTGGATTACGAATACGATGGCGTGTCTGAGTTTAAAGACGAATACGATGCGCTCCGTCCAGATTTCAGCGAATCCTTTAGTCCAAGGTTACCGCAAGGTTTGAATCTGGGAGCGCAATTGTTTTGGCAGCAAAAGCGCTTTCCAGAGGATTTTTCCAAGGTCGATTCATTGCTTTTGTATCCTCAGTATTGGGGCTACAAATTGAGCGGAAACAAAGCCGCTGAAGTAACTTCACTGGGTTGTCATACCGATCTTTGGAATCCGACGAACTGTCAGTTTTCGTCTTTTTGTGAGCAGCAAACATGGGCGAACAGATTTCCTGATGTTATGGAGACAGGAGCAAAGCTGGGCACCATTTTGCCAGACTTAGCGAACGAAATCGGCTTGCCAGCCAGTTGCGTTATTTTCAATGGTATACACGATTCCAACGCATCTTTAGTCCCATACATTGGGCAACCGATGGAGAAACTCACAGTAGTATCGAGCGGCACTTGGACGGTCATTGCCACCATTAATGGCAAGCTTGATGCCTTGCAAGAAAGCAAAGACATGTTGGCTAACGTGGATGCCCTGGGGCGAGCGACACCAACGATTCGTTTTATGGGCGGTCGTGAATGGGAGCAATTGCGCAGTGACAGCAAAGCGTCTTTGAGCGATGTGAGCTTTATCCTTGAACACGGTATTTTGGCACTGCCTGCTTTTTCAAAAGGAGGCGGCCCCTTTGCTCACTGCGAAGGTCGCATTATTGACCGTGGAATGGAGCTATCAGCCGCTCAACAATCGGCCTTAGCGGATGTCTACGTGGCCTTGATGACAGATTACTGTCTGGACCTAATGGACACCAGTCATACAGTGATTGTTGAAGGCGCGTTTAGTAATAACATCAATTTTCTCACTTTACTTGCCTGTATGCGTAACCAAAATGAAATCTATGCTTCCCGTGATGTCACTGGTACGTCTGGTGGCGCCGCCTTGCTGTCTAACAAAAGTTTGAAGCTAAAAGGTCGTCTCAGCCTCGCCTTGTGTGACGCACAGATAAAACCATTGTTGAACCTGTATCGTCAGCAATGGCGGGACTTAGTTGGGGCCTTGTAGGTCTCTATTCAAATCATCAACAACGCCTCATAAAGACACTGGCGCGAACACTTTATTAGACGTTGTTAGGTGGTTTTTTATAGTTTTGCAGATGAAAAAATCACACCAAACGAATTTCGAGTTTCTTACCCAGAGCGGTAGCAAAACGCTCAAGAGTTGAAACAAACGCTAGATGTGCTTTTAAAGTAATAATCAGTTACCTAGATATTGAGAATTTTTTAAGAGAACGTTCTTGAATGTTCTTCGATGGAGATCCTTTAGCTTGTTGCAAAATTCCCCGATATCATCTTCAAGTGGTTTAGATGCTTCGACTGCATTTTGAGAGCAAAATAATACTTTTACACTGTCTTTAATTTTCTGATTTATGTTTATTGATACTGCATATAAAGAATGGCATTCACTTTCAACCTCATCGTTATCTATTAATATTGAAAATGTTTCAAGCTCAAGGTCAATCTTACTCAATTTATAAATCAGGATGTTTAAAAGTTTGAGCTTTTCAAATTCTAGTTCTTTAAGGATTTTTTGTACTTCTTGATCTTCATATTCTTTTTTTTCTCTAACTGTATAGTGACCAAATTTTTCATAATCATCCATGAGATTGAAGAGCTGATATTTGAACTCTGTGGTTGTATATTCAATTAAATCGTGACAAAAACTAAGTAACCTATTTCCTGAATCAATTGAAAGCTCAAGTCTTTTTTGATGCTTAAGATCTATTAGCCACTTATTGCCTTTTATCCAACCGAAAGTAAGCAGACCGATAGTGCCTAGTCCGGCAAGAAGTGCTCCTATCATGCTCCAAAAATTTATTGCGTCTTCCCAAGTTAGAGCAAGTGAAATTATTGCTCCGAGTGCAGCACCTGTCATTAGAGTCAGCCCTTCACAAAGAAGGAAGTCAATGATGTGTTTAGCTACTGTCTGTTTTGTAGATGATTTTTTATCCATTTCTCCGTTTTCCTTTCCACTTTTGTCGGTAGATATTAAGACAATAAGTGATTAAGGCCTAATTTCACTATTATGTATATTTCTAATAAGCAGGTTTACTCACTTAAGTTAAGGGTGAAATATTAATGTTTTTGGTAGCACCTTTAACTTGTGCTAAAAATAGCTCTGTTGATTTTAAATATGTGGTGCAATGAAATTTTCCGAAGAAGAGGTGCCTCTTTCTGATCTCAAAATAAATCCTGGGAAAGTGGTTAGCAGGACGTAAGAAACACACAGGCCTATCTTGTTAACAAGCCGAGGTCGTGGCGTTTCCGCTGTTCAGAACCTAGAAGAGTATGAAAAAGTCGCAGGAGAGCTTGGCTTTTCTTCGTGTTGTTTATCAAGGTTTGGAAGAAGCTCGTGACGGTAATACGGTTTCACTTGAGGAAGCGAAGAAAAGTTTAGGGATTTAGGTGTTCTCGGTACAAATTTCCCCCTCCCTAGCCCTCCCCTTGAAAGACATAAGGGGAGGGGATTAAAAGTGCTTCATTTACTATGCGCCGCTGCTCTTAGTTCTCCCCCTTTTTGAAAGGGGGTTGGTCTAAGACCGAAACCGCAAGTTCTCTCTCGTGAGCTGATCTATCGACGTTTTGCCCATCAGTTTCATGTCACGTTCGAGTTCGGCTTTCATCAGTCCGAGTGCGCGTTCAACACCGGGTTGGCCTGCAGCGGCGAGAGGGTATAAATACATACGGCCAATGCCGACGGCTTTGGCACCAAGTGACAAGGCTTTGAGTACATGTGTGCCACGTTGCACACCGCTGTCAAAGATAACATCGATTTCATCACCCACTTCGTCAACAATTTCGGCCAGTTGATCGAAAGAGCTGCGCGAGCCATCCAGTTGACGTCCTCCATGATTGGACACGATGACGCCAGTACAACCAATTTCCACGGCTTTGCGAGCATCTTCTCGGCTCATTATGCCCTTGAGACAAAACTCACCGTCCCAGAATTTCACCATTTCCTCAACATCGTCCCAATCCATGGAAGGGTCGAGCATGTTGGTAAAGTAGTCGCCAATCGAGGTTGCACCTGACCCCATGTCGATGTGTTTTTCCAATTGCGGCAAACGAAATTTTTCGTGTGTGACGTAATTAATGCCCCACATAGGTTTCATTATAAACTGCAGCATGCCGCTGAAGGTAAGGCGAAACGGAATCGAAAAACCGGTGCGAAGGTCACGTTCGCGGTTGCCGCCCGTAATAGAATCCACTGTGAGCATCATCACTTGTACGCCGGCTTCTTTTGCTCGCTGCATCATGGCACGGTTGAGTTCTCGGTCTTTATGAAAGTAAAACTGATACACCTGAGGAGTAGTGGTTTGTTTGGCGATTTCTTCCATGCTGACCGTTCCAAGGGAAGAGACACCAAACAGTGTGCCGTATTTTTCAGCAGCATTGGCGACGGCTCTTTCACCGTCATGATGGAACAAGCGTTGTAATGCAGTGGGTGAACAGTAGATGGGTAGCGCCAGCTTTTGCCCCATTACGGTGACAGACAAGTCCACGTCTTTGACGCCGGTAAGAACATTCGGAATTAAGTCACAGGTATCAAAAGCGGCCGTGTTGCGACGGTAAGTGGTTTCATCGTCAGAACCGCCATCAATGTAGTTAAAAATGGGGCCGGGCAGTCGTTTCCTAGCCAATAAGCGGAAATCGTGAAAGTTATGACAGTCCTTGAGTCTCATGGTGTTGCCTCATTATGAAAAAGATTGACGTGTATAAATCTTATCCTGAGTTTTATTTATAATTAATACGACATAAACTAATAAACTCTTTCCTCTAACGGTGTAATCAAATGAATGCCGAAGATCTGATTCTGTTTGTGACCCTGGTGAAAGCGGGATCCTTTGTAAAAGCGTCCGAGCAAGCGGATATGTCGACACCAGCATTAAGCAAGCGCATAAGTAAACTAGAGGCCAGACTAGGGGCACAGTTGCTTCATCGAACCACTCGTCGCTTGAGTTTAACCGAAGCGGGCGAGGCGCTGTACGCGCATGCGAGACACATTGAAGGACAAGTGACAGATGCCATCGCGGCTGTATCTGAGCACAATACAGACATGAGCGGGTTGATCAAAATGTCCGTGCCGACCATTTCAGGGGAGCTTTTACTAGCGGAAGCGGTCGCCAGTTTTTGTCAAAAGTACCCAAATATCAAAGTAGATATGCGATTGGAAAATGACTTTGTCGACTTGATCGAACAAGGCATTGATATCGCCATTCGAACCGGCGTTTTAGACGATTCCAGCTTGATCGCGCGTCCCTTAATTCAGTCCAGATGGGTGGTATGTTGTTCCCCCGATTACTTGAAAACTCATGGTGAACCACAAAAAATAGAGGATTTGAAAGCACACAACTGTTTGGCTTATACCTATCAAGCAAAAGGCTCATTTGATTGGCGCTTTACTAAAAATGGGGTTGAAGAACACGTTCGCATTAGTGGTTGCTTGATGACAAATAATGCTCAGGCATTGCGAAAGGCTGCGTTAGATAACTTTGGTATTGTGTATGTGCCTCGTTGCTGTGTTTACGAAGATCTAGTGGCGGGTAACTTGGTGACCATTTTAAATGACTATCAAGCAAGGCAATTGGAGGTTTACGCCATTTACCCTTACACAAAATACTTACCGCAAAAGTTACAGCGGTTAATCGAACACATTAAACAAGCTTATGAAGCGAAGCGAGACTACTTTTGATGACTTAGCGCTGCTTTGTTTGTTGCCATAGCTAACCTCCCTTTTCAAGGGGGGTAGACATAACCCCACCCTAGCCCTCCCCTTGGAAGACATAAGGGGAGGGGACGCTTTTGGTCCTTTCCCTTATTAAGGGGAGTTCTCCTTTGGTTCTCCCCCTTTTCAAGGGGGAGTTAGAGGGGGTTACAGGGAAGTGATAGACCTAACCCCACCCTAACCCTCCCCTTGGTAAGGGGAGGGAACGCTTTTGTTCACCCCCATTTTAAGGGGAGTTCTCCTTTGGTTCTCCCCCTTATTAAGGGGGAGTTAGAGGGGGTAGTGTAATTTGTGCATCAATAGCAAGAACCACTGAGCCAAGCTCATGCATAATTTCGTCATTTGTAAAGCGAATAATACTTATCCCCATAGAAGAGAGGTATTCATCTCGAATACGATCATGAGCAATACCCTGTGTAGAAAAATGGCTATCACCATCTATTTCAATTACCAGTTTTAAAGAAGGACAGTAGAAATCGACGACATAGCATCCTATGCCATATTGTCGTCTAAATTTAACGCCGAATTGGCATCCTCTAAGGTGTCTCCAAAGACGCCTTTCAGGCTCTGTCATATTTGTTCTTAAATCGGCACGGAAACGCTTTGTTCGCTTTAAATTAAATAGTTTCGTCATTCCTTGACTCCTATGTGTTTTTTTAAAGGTAATTCACCCCACCCTAGCCCTCCCCTTGTTAAGGGGAGGGGATTAAAAATCTCCATTTCCTGTGCGAAGCCGCTTTTGGTTCTCCCCCTTTTCAAGGGGGAGTTAGAGGGGGTTACAGGGAAGTGATAGACCTAACCCCACCCTAGCCCTCCCCTTGTTAAGGGGAGGGGACGCTTTTGGTTCTCCCCCTTTTTAAGGGGGAGTTAGAGGGGATAACTTTCAACCTCAGCTGTCTGGGATAACAACCTCAACACCTTTAAACTCTTTCTTAATACACTTCTTGAGAGCCAGTTTGGCTTGGTCATCACCATGCACTATGTGAATACGCTTTGGTTGGCTGCGCATGCGGCGGATGAAGTTCAACAAATCTTCTTGCCCAGCATGGGCGGAGTAGCCACTAATCTGCTGTACCTGCGCTTTAATCGCAAAGCGTTCGCCGTCTAATGTCACATAGCCATCATCTTTGTCGTGGTAAGTTAATATCTCTCGTCCAGGCGTGCCAGCGGCTTGGTAACCAACAAATACAATGTCATTACGTTCATCACCGATCAGCGCCTTGATGTAATTCACAATACGGCCACCTGCACACATGCCTGATGCCGCAATAACAATGGCGGGCCGGGTTTGGCGTTTCAAATAATCGACAGTCTGAAGGTGGGTTTCGTGGTCATCAATGGTGGTAACCTGCTCAAAATCCAGAGGATGGCGACCTTCAGCAATGCGACTTTGCGCTTCGTCATCCCAATAGGGCGCTAATGACTGATAAACCTGAGTGAAGCGATTGGCGAGTGGGGAGTCGATAATAATGTCCAGATCTTGCCAATCTAATTGGACGCCAGAAGCGGTGTGACTGACGGGCTTCTGGCGATTTTTATGAATGATGGATTCCAATTCGTAGAGTAACTCTTGTGTGCGGCCGATACTAAAGGCGGGAATCAACACGGTGCCAGAGTCGCTTAAAGCTCGCTCTAGACTCTGTTGTAAGCGATCAACACGGCTTGATCTGTCTTCATGATTGCGATCGCCGTAGGTACTTTCGATCACCAATTGGTCGGCCTTATGTGGGGATTTGGGAGCGGGCAATAAAGGGGAGTGAGGCGCACCGAGATCACCTGAAAACACCACATCATGATAAGGCTTGTTTTGCAATTTGATGGCCTCATTAGACACTCTAAAAGAGGCGTAAGCCGAGCCCAGAATATGGCCCGCGCGCGAAAGACGCAGTTGAACCTTCGTCTCCGTTTTCATGGGAATTTTCATCCACTCTTGATAATCCAAAGGGACGATTTGCTCATGGATGCGCTCTAAGCAAGCGTCAATAATGCTCTTATTACGCGTTACACCAACTTTCAATGCATCTTCGATGACCAAAGGCAATAAGGTTGCGCTGGGTTTAGAACAATAAATTGGCCCAGTGAAACCAGCTGCCAGCAGATAAGGGATTCGCCCTACATGATCGATATGAACGTGAGTGACGATCAAAGCTTGTACGGCTGAGAGATCAAAGTCTATTTCCAGGTGATCCGCAGTGGCTCCTAGACTGGAGGTCTCAGCCCCTTGAAATAAGCCACAATCGATCAACACAGACTGCTGTTCATCGACAAACAATTCGTGACAAGAGCCTGTCACCCCATGTACCGCTCCATGATGCTTAATAGATAACATACCAATCCCTGTACAGCAAAAGCAGTTTAAAAGACTAAACTAAAAATGAGGGTGAGCCAAGTAGTTGTTTGAAATGGGGTTTTGAAGAGAAATATGAACAGTGAGGGAGTGAAGTCGGGTGAGCGTTTGCTAACCCGACTAATAGGGATAGTTTTAGTCGTTTTGGTTCGGTCTTTGATACCAAGGTGACACTACATCGGTTACATTAAACAAGCTACTGCGTTTGCTTAGTTTTTGGCCGCCATCTCGGGTGATGGGTTGCCAGCCAAAGTTCGCGCGGCTGGTGGTTGGTTTAAAGGATAAAGTGTCAAACGGTATGGATAAGTAAAACCCTTTTGTAAAACTGCCTTCACCAAATTCTTCCGCCGACATGTCCGTTTTGCTGGCATAAGCACCAACAATGACACCGCTCTTGTACTGTTTGGAAAAATCGACACGTGCTCCAACATCACCGGCTAAAAATTTGCCCATATCGACTCGGAATAATGTGTTCTGTAAAAACGACCATTGAGGTTGGTAGTAGACAGACAAATGACCAGTACTGCCCCGAGATAAGACTTTATCTGAACGGCTGTAGCCATCATCACTATTAAATACACCGAACACCGAATTCGGGTCGCGCTGCGCAATGAAGTTAACATCGGCGCCAATGGCCCAGTTAGTATTCGGTTTTCTATACAGCACTTCAGAGCCAACCCCAGCGAACATGGTCTCCAAATAACCGCCATAAACCTGCTGATACCAGTTTTGGCCATATTTTTGATACCAAGTGAGTTGGAGATTATTAAGCAAAGCATCGTTTTCGAGCACATAAGCTCGTATTAAGGTTCTGACTCGATAATTGGACGTGCCGTCTTCTAAGACATTAAATCTAAGTTTGTCATAATTATTCAGTACGTTAATCGAAATACCGGCCGACAACTCGACTTGATCCGTCAGCCAGTAAGCTGCACCGCCTTTGATGCTTAAATTGTAAATGTAAAAACTTTCAGGACCACCGAATGCTTGGCTTAAATGAGGTTTGAAGCCATAACTAAGAGGCTCGAAATCATCATAAAGGGGCTCTGAAGTGATGCTTTCAGAGGCCAAGCTAGAAGTGGCATCGCTTATTTTAGGGTTTAGGTAAGTAACATTGGCTATATCTTGGTACTTGGCTGCTGAAATCTCAGTAGTGCTCAAGGCCATATTTTTTTCAGTTTCCTGAATTTGATAATGCTGTACCTGATCCGGCAATTGCTTACTTAACACAGCTGAGGCTTTTTCCAATGCCACGTCACGATCTCGGTATTTATGTTGGCGCGTAACAAAGGTAAGGGTGTCACCATCTTGATACACCTGGTCAGTATTGTACCCTGCCACCTTATTCAGCGATGTATCCAGTGTCTGCCAATCAACCTCTTCCAGTGAGGTCGGACGAGGGCGCTCGGATTCTGAGCTCGGTTCATCAATCCATGAGCTTTTAATGGTATCAAAGTTGGTATTTAAACTGACACCAAAGGTGAAGGTGGTGCCTCGTTCATAACTCAGTCGTAAATCAAAACCGTCACTTAAAGCATAAACCGCCCCAATATTCCAAGGTGTTTTAGGGGTCATATCCACATTGCCACGGGTGGCTGGAAAATCTTGACTGTAATCATTGCCATCGTATTCCAACTTCAGGCGCAATGGCTGGTAAGGTGTTTGGTATTCTATGCCGCCAAATAAAGAGGCTGATCCTGTAAACCAGCGTTCATAGTCCACCATGCCACCATTTCCGGAATAACTAGATAGGCGATCACAAAAGCGGTCTGCTGCGGAACAAAAAGGGTTACTGACGTTGTTTCTCGTACCAAAATAGCCCCAACCTAGCCCTAAGGTAACGTCAAAGTGTCCGTAGTCTTGTGTGTAAAAGCGTTTACTACCAGCAAGGTATTCGCCATCAAATAAGCCTGTTCCACCAATGTCTTTTAAGCCAATGGACACCTCTGGCAAATAACGACTCTCTTGCCAAAGCCTAGCTTTGATATCAATGCCTTTATCGGTATAACGAGTACTGCCGCTAAAGGTTTCATCGCTGCTGTAAAGGACATCTTCAACTTGCGTATATCGGAAGGTGGTTTCAAGCCAAGGCATCAGCTGAAGAGAAACGGTATAAAAATCGTATTCATCATTTTGTGCATAGCTTAGGCTAAACGCACCTTCATCGGCCATACGGCCCGACGGAACTTGTATTAAGCCAACGCCACCTAGGTTCATTTGTGATGGCTTGAACTCGACAGGTTGGAATGGTTCATAATCGCTGGTTGTATCAGCCGCATAAGCATTAGAGAGTAGCAACGTATTAGTGCTGATAATGGCAGACAAACAATAAAAGACTGAGGTTTTAGAAGGTCTGGTCTTAGAATATTTTGTCTTAGGTATAAATAAGGCGCGCATTATCGCTCCAGATGTTGTGTTAATAGCTGAGCTATATCGTTATTAAGCGTCTGATACGGATGAGGTAAGTCGTCTAAACCAACAAAAACAATGCTACCAGGGCTGAGGTAGTGGTGTTTCCCTCGCCATTGTATGTCTTTTATATATTGAACGGTTTGGTCGGCCTGTATGACCCAAGCTGAATCATAGTCATCTCCCGCGATGCCCGGTGTCAGGTAGTTTTTTAAGTGCGTGTTGGGAGATTGTTTTACGACCTCATGAGTGGTGCGCTTGGGCGTAATGACTCGAATATGAGGTGGTCGAGAGGGAATCGACAAAGTGTAGTCAGCAGTCAATAAAGGATTGTTTTTCTTAATCGATCTGACTTTTGCTAGGTGGGTTTCCAGCTTCTCTCGATAGACAAAGTGTAATGCTTTAAGTTGCTCTGCAATGCGTTGAGTGTCTTTGGTGTTTATTGTCTCTAAGGCGCTAAAGATAAGACGCTTTTGCTCCTCAATCTGCCCTTGTTTAGTTGGTGAGATCAAACTTATGCCTAATGGATAGACAGGATAATCTACTTGCTTTTGAGCGTCGCTCAATAGCTGAGAGAGACGAACTGGATCGCCATACTCTAGCATTATCTGCGGTTGTAAAAGCTGTATTTTGACAGGCTGAGCCAGCGCAAAAAGGGATGTAAAACACAAACTGGCGGTGAACAAAATATAACCAATAGATCTACACATAACTCGAATTCCTTGCTGACATAATGTCATACTACTGTGCGCTTCATCATTGTATTCTTCAGAACGAATAGGCGGGTTATAAAGGTTCAACATAAGGTCGAATCATCAGCATGTTAACTTTGTCCATATTAGGGCCAATATATTGAGTAGATTTTACCGTGAAGGCTTTTGTCGTTTGTGTGGCCGGTGCAATCCAGAATTCATTGACCAAGTCATGTTCAAAGCTGGTAAAGCGAACTTGCTCTGTTATGTGCTTGGTGCTCTGTTCCCATAAAAACGTCGTGATGAGCTCATCTTCAATAGATTGTGTCGATACATCGGCACTGAAATGGTAGCGATAATGAGGGGACCAATCATAAACGGCTTGCCAGCTCATTGCCTTAATAGGAGCGGGAGGCGTTGCTTGAAAACTGGAAAGGTTCTCTAAATTGTTTGCGTTAAATCCGGTGGTATGGACGATTCGGCCATTTTTAGTGGTGATGCTGCCGCCATCCGCCGCATACCAAGTGAGTTGTTTAGCGTCTGAATCACCAAAGGAATCCACGAAGGCTAATATCATTAAAATAGGTTTTCGATCATTGATGGTGACAATGCTGGCTGGGTAAGGCAAAGACCGAATGTGTGATTCTGCTATATCGGGAGAGCGTTCAGCATCAAGAATGGCATTGAGTGAATCGATTGAACTTTGGGTATTACGAGAACAGGCAGAGAGAAAAAAAGTGAACAGTATAAAAGACAGTAATTTAAGCGTTGGAAGCTTTGTCATGAGAAAGCCATATTAAGGTGTGTGCAGAGAGAAAAAATCGCCCAGAATGATCTGGGCGATTGATATCTTTTCAAATGCCTAGATTAGAACCTAGGAATTTGTAGAAGTGCTAGTGGTTTCATCAGCACCATCATTTTCGTCTGCAACAACGGCAACCGCTGCAACAGAAGTGATAGCGATAGAGGTTGCAGCAATCGAACCAACACCACCAATCGCCGCAGCACTTGCAGCAGCAGTACCACCAGCAGCGGCACCACCAGCAGCAGCAGCACCACCAGCACCACCAGCACCACCAGCAGCGCCAGTAGCTGCTTCTGCGAATACTTGGCCAGTAAAACCAAGAGAGAAAGCTACAACAGTAGCCAAAAGAGTACGTTTCATAATATTTCCTTATCATAAACATCGATGTTGAAGATAAATCTTCACCATCGATTCTATTGCATGGTTTTTAAGAATGTAAGCCCCGCTGATCATTTTGTTCAAAAAAAACACAGGCTGGAAAGGCTTTGTAAAATACATATCGTCACTTTATTTGTCGGCGTTTTTGCTGCATCATTGCATCAAATGTTGTTTTGTTGATATTTATGGATAGCATAATATCGGTTTCAAAGCGGTTTAGAGTTTCGTTGGTTAAGCCAGATACAGTGCAGAGTTAATAGTGCTTTAATTAGCGCATTGTCTTTTTTCATTGCTTTTTAGTAAATGGCTTGCACGTGATAATTTGTGGTCGTTAAGCGTATTCTTCTCGTGTGACTGCTTTTTAAATAATAAAGTTTTTTATTCAGTAAATTTTTTGGTCCGTAAACAGAGAGAAATGAATGTCCTCGGTTAAGCCACACACCAAATATGAATTAGCGCATCGCTGTCTTTATCGTACCCTTCTTTGTTCAGTCGTTACTGTTAGTAGTGGCTTAAGTGGCAGTTTGAGTGCCTCGCCTTGGTTGGAAACCAGTGACCCTTTCTTAAGATCTTCCTTGGTTTTGCTATCTGATGCTGGGCATATTAGTGCTCCCATCAATCAGTACCCACTTCGTTGGTCATTAATCGGTGATGATTTAAATAATGCTGAGGCACAGTCTTTGGAAGATTATGTTCAGCTGGCCAGAAGTGAGCTTCGCTATACATTAAATTCCGCTAAGTTAAATCGTGGTAATAAATCCCTAGAGATGCAGTTTGCTACGGACCAATCACCATACCCAGGTTACGGCGAGCTTAGTGAAAATAAGTCGAGTGTAAGTACCAGTGTTGATTACCTTGGAACCTCCTTTGCGTATCGTTTAAGCCTTGCCTATCGAGACTATAATGACGAAGAGGAAATCGCTTGGACTGACAGCTATCTGTCTTTAAACGCGGGCAAGTGGTTGTTTACCGTGGGAGAGTTGGACTACTGGTGGGGACAAGGCTGGCAGCACAATCTAATACTCGCTTCTTATACCAAAGCGCCCTCGTCTTTGAATGCCAATTACATCAGTCACAATAAGGTGCTTGGTGTTTGGAGTTTTCAGGCGTTGATGACTGAGCCTGAAAATGCCGCCTATGATAACCATGGCGCGGTGCGTTTTGTTGCCAAGCCTTGGCGTAATGTCGAAATCGGCACGACCTATCAAAATTGGTTTTCAGGTTCTGCAGCGGAAGATGACAAACAGCTAGCGTTCGATGCGAAGCTGACGTTACCGCATTTTGATAATCTCTATCACAGTGTTTATACCGAATTGGCATCGACCGCTGACGTGGTTTCACTGGGGGCTTGGATGCTAGGTTGGACTGGCAGTGCGAAGGTCAAAGACAATACCGTGAGAGTGGTACTTGAAACTCAACAGCACACCAATGACTATGACGCCACAGATTGGCATTCAGGAGCATACCCGTCTACATCCGACTCGGTAACCAACAACAGCTACTTGCTAGATGATAGCTACTCCATTGCCTTTTATGTGCAAAGGATGAATGATCACAGTATTGGTGTGAGTTATCAGTCGTCTAAACTAGACGGCGAGCCAGTAAAAACCACTAAATTTATGTATAGAATGCCCGCTTTGTCCGGTATGTTGCAGTTAGATGTAATCGCACAGGACGACGCGTCGGCAGGTAATGGGCAGCATCAAATCAGCGAGTGGAGTGCTGGTTATGAGCTTCGTTTCTAGCCATGATGGCAAAAATTAACTTTTTAGACGTGACGATAAAGAAACTGATATGTATTTAAAACGACTTCTTACTGCTGCTTTATGTACTGTGATGACAACCAGTGTGCTGGCTTTTACACCGACCGCCGCACAGATTAGTCAATTTCAAAGCTTGCCGAAAGCCCAGCAAGAAGCGCTGGCTAAGCAATATGGAATAGACCTTAACGCGATTGATGTGTCATCTGGGGTTCAGGAATCCGCCACTCAGCAAGCACCAATGGTCCAGTCGACCATGAAGGCCGCTAGTGAAGAAGTGGGGGGAGAGGACGAAACGCAAAATAAAGCTGACGCCAAAATATTAAAGAAGTTTGGTTATGATGTGTTAAAAGGCGATGCTCAAGGCTTTACCGTGGTCGACAACTTGCCAGTGCCACTGGATTACCAAATGGGGCCAGGCGACAGTGTGAGTGTGCAAACCTTTGGTAAAACCAGTGCCAGTTATGAGTTGACCATAGACAGAGACGGTCGCTTAAACATTCCCGATCTCGGTCCCATATCAGCAGCAGGTCAAACATTCGCACAGTTAAGTGATCAGATCTCTCGAGTCTTCAAGCAAAAGGTCATTGGTGTTGATGTGTCGATTGCAATGGGTTCCATGCGCACTATGCAGGTTTACATTGTGGGTGAAGTGCAGCAGCCAGGCTCATTCAATGTCAATGCGCTGACAACCATTACGCAAGCACTTGTGGCAACGGGTGGCGTGAAAGAAACCGGCAGTTTGCGTCACATTCAATTGAAGCGAAAAGGCAAAGTTGTCCGAGAGTTTGATCTATACGAACTGTTATTAAAAGGCGATACCGCGAATGATGTTCGCTTATCCGCTGGGGATACTTTGTTTGTTCCTACGTTACGCAGCACGATTGAGTTAGCAGGTGAAGTACAGCGCCCGGCTATTTATGAATTGAAAAACACGACCAGCTTAGATCAATTGCTTGAGATATCCGGCGGTGCAACGCCGCAAGCGTATTTATCTAAAGTAAGTGTGCGTCGTGCCACGGCCGAAGGCGTGAAGCAATTTACGGTGGATTTAACAAAAGCGCAAGGGCGTCGCTTTGAGGTTCGCGGCGGCGATCAAGTGCAACTATTCAAAGCGTCCTCTTCGTTGAGAGGAGCGGTTGCGGTGCGAGGGGATGTGATACGCCAGGGAGCAATGGCCTATCAAAAAGGAATGCGCATTAGCGATGTGATTGGTTCCATCGACGACGATTTAAAACCCAGTGCCGATTTAACCTACGCTTTATTGGTTCGCGAATATAATCAAGACAAAGACATTGAGGTGTACCAGTTTAACTTGTCGAATGCTTTGCAATATCAAGACTCGAGAGATAACTTGCTGTTACAAGAAAGAGACCAAATCTTTGTCTTCTCGAATGGCTTGGATATGGCTTATTGGGATTCCTATACAAAGCCGAGAGAAAAGGTGTCCAGTCACAGCGATTTGTCTGATAAAGAATATGTTGATACAGAAACAGGTGCGTTAATTCAGCAAGTGAGTACAACAGAATTAGACACAGCGCAGGTGGATGATATTTCCAGTTTAGCGCGAAATCGACAGGCTAATCGAGAGGCCTTGTTGCAACCTATTATAGAGCGTTTGTTAGAGCAGGCTTCATTGGGAGCGCCAGCGGCGCTGGTTGAGATATCTGGTGCGGTTAAGTTTCCTGGTACTTACCCATTGGCGAAAAATGGTGATCTACCATCCTTAATAGCGGCGGCTGGAGGCTTAACGGAAGAGGCGTATTTGAGATCGGCTGAGCTAACTCGACGTGAAAAAGTATCTAACTATGGGAGAACAGTGAACCAGCAAATTGGTTTCTCGTTACAAGATGCTCTCAGTGGCAAGTACCCAATTGCCCTAAGGGCCCAAGACAACATTATGATCCGTACTCAGCCAGGGTATCAAAAAGACTTGGTGGTGGAGTTGCAGGGCGAGGTGGTGTTTCCTGGTAAATATTCGTTTCAGCGTGGTGAAACCCTAAAAGACGTCATTGAGCGTGCTGGTGGCTTTACATCATTCGCTTACCCTGAAGGAGCGGTATTAAGCCGTGAGCGCTTGAAGCGTCAGGAAAAGGAGCGAATCGATTTTCTTACTGCTCAGTTGAAGCAAGAGATCAGCGCCATGTCGCTTCGTCGTGAAAACACCTCAGCATCCACGCCAGAACAAGCATTGGCGATTGTGAATCAATTGGATCAGGCCGAACCAGTTGGGCGCTTGGTCATTGATGTTAAACAAGCGATGACTGGCAACAAGCAAGCCAATGTGCTGCTGGAGAAAGGTGACAAGCTGTTTATTCCGGCACTCAATCCAGTTGTCAGTGTGGTGGGGGAAGTGCAATTCGCCTCTCACCACACGTACGACTCGAATTTAGCAGTGGACGACTACTTGGAAGCGGCGGGTGGTTTGAAGCGTCAAGCGGATTCCGAGCGAGTGTATGTCATCAAAGCCAATGGTTCGGTTGAATTGCCTAATAACTCATTTTGGTTTAGTAGACATGATAAAGCCTTGGCGCCGGGAGATACCATTATTGTCCCCATTAATACGGATTACATGGATAGCCTAAGTACCTTATCAACAGCCACTCAGATCTTGTATCAATTGGGTGTGGCTTGGAGTGCGGTGAAAGATTAATAGATCCAGATTAATGAGTCCTAAGTCATAGCAAGTTTCGTTAGTATTTTGTTTAACGCCGTTAATTTGCTGGCTGTTCATTCGCTGGCTGGTAAGGTTAAAACGTAGAGAAAAAAATGAATAATCAAAATTTACCACCTCAGTATTATCAACCGAGTGATGATGAGATCGATCTAAAAGAATTGTTTGTCGCCCTCTGGCAAGGGAAGTGGATCATTATTTTGTTGACCATGGTATTTGCAGCGGGTGGTGTTTTATATGCTTTGTCGCAACCGAACACTTACAAGGCTGAGGCGGTATTAGCATCGGCAAGCGACAGTGGGTCCAGTGGTTTGTCCGCTATGGCATCGCAATTTGGCGGTTTGGCTTCGTTAGCCGGCATCAGTCTTGGTGGCGGAGGCACGGACAATAAAGCCATGGCACTGGCCGTATTGCAGTCACGTCAGTTTATTAATGCCTTTATTCATAAATACGATCTTCTTGTGCCATTGATGGCGGGTAAGGAATGGAACGCTGGATCAGGCGAATTGCAACTTGACGAAGAGGTTTATGACTCGAGTTCAGAGGCATGGATAAGAGAAGCGCCACCCGGTAAATCTCAAACACCAACGGATTGGGAGGCCTATAAAGCCTTTAAAGAAATTTTGTCAGTTGCTGAATCTAAAGATAATGGCTTGGTGACGTTGTCTATCACCTATTTCTCCCCTGTTTTGGCGAAAGAGTGGGTGGATGACTTGGTAATAGAGCTAAATGCTTGGATGAAAGACAAATCCTTGAAAGAAACCCGTGACAACATTGATTACCTAGAAGAACAGATCGAGCGCACCAAAATTGCCGACATGCAGTCTGTGTTTTATCAGCTCATCGAAGAGCAAACGAAAAACCTCATGTTGGCGGAAGTGCAAACAGAGTTTGCATTTAAAGTGATTGACCCAGCTGTGGTACCGGAAGAAAAAGCGGGACCAAAGCGTGCCTTGATTTGTGTGATCGCAACCTTACTTGGTGGCATGTTGGGCATGGGAATTGTGCTTATACGCTTTGCCTTCACCAAAAAAGATGAATGAATTGTCCCTCCCCCTTTCTTCAAAGGCAGGTGATTGGATGGGGGTTTACCTTATTCCTTCCCCTTATCTCTTCCAAGGGGAAGGCTAGAATGGGGTTGCAAGTTCCTTCCCTTTTCTTCAAGGGGAAGGCTAGGATGGGGTCGATAACTTGTCACTTCCGCTACGAGCTCCAAAAGCATCCATTTTACAAACTCTTTTCAAACACATTCTTTGCAATATTGCTCATTCTCATTTAAGCTTGTTCAGCAAATGAACGGTATAGGATGTTCACTGAAGAAGCTTAGAGGGATAGTACAAGCGATCAAACATTTGCCCTCTTTTCCCTTAAATCAGTTTTTACTGATCTCTTCTTTGTTATTGTCTATATCCGTTTGTTATTAATAGCATCTTACTCATAAGGCGCTTACATGTTAGACGAAGAAAGTCGCTATAAAATTTTAAAAGAGCTTGAACAAGACCCAGACATCAGCCAGCGAGAGCTGGCCAAGCGTTTAGGTATCAGTTTAGGCAAAACCAACTTCTGCTTAAAAGCCTTGGTTGAAAAAGGCTTGATTAAAGCCGAGAACTTTAAAAAAAATACAAATAAAGTGGGTTATTTATACCTATTAACGCCAAAGGGTATTGAGGAAAAAGTATCTCTGACTCAACGGTTTCTGAAAAGAAAAGTAGTAGAATACGAAGCGCTTGAAAAAGAGATAGAGCAGCTTCGTGATGAAGTTAAATTTTAATATATGTTACCTATATTCCATGTGGACTGTATGAGGCGGAGATCTATACTAAATGTAGCTTATGGGTTAAGTACGCAGAATAAGGTCGCAAATTTAGTAAAATAATTGGATAAATAATGAAAAAAATTGCAGTGATTGGTTTGGGGTATGTTGGTTTACCTCTCGCAGTAGAGTTTGGAAAGAAGCAACAAGTAGTTGGTTTTGATATTAATCAAGTGCGTGTCAGCGAGTTGTTGTCTGGAGAAGACTCAACATTGGAAGTGACCCCTGAAGAGTTAAAAGAAGCAAGTTCTCTTAAGTTTTCTTCGGCTATTGAAGATATAAAAGACTGTAATATTTATATCATAACGGTACCTACGCCTATTGATGAAAGTAATGCGCCAGATTTAACACCCCTTCGTAAAGCGTCGGCCATGTTGGCAACAGTGATTAAACCGGGTGATGTTGTTGTTTATGAATCTACAGTTTATCCGGGGGCTACCGAAGAGGTATGCATCCCGATTATAGAGAAAGCTTCAGGTCTAAAGTTTAATACAGACTTTTTCGCAGGCTATAGTCCAGAGCGAATTAACCCTGGTGACAAGGTAAATACTCTTACAAAAATCAAAAAAATCACTTCCGGCTCTACACCTGAAATTGCAAAATTTGTTGACGATTTATATGGCTCGATTATTACGGCTGGCACTCACATAGCGAGTTCTATAAAGGTCGCTGAAGCGGCAAAAGTCATTGAAAATACGCAACGTGATTTGAATATTGCCATTATTAATGAATTTGCCAAAATTTTTAATGTTTTACAGATTGACACACAAGAAGTGCTTGATGCTGCAGGTACAAAATGGAATTTTTTACCTTTTAAGCCAGGTTTAGTGGGCGGTCATTGTATTAGTGTAGATCCTTATTATTTAACTCATAAAGCAAAAGAAGTGGGCTATCAGCCAGAAGTGATTTTGGCGGGGCGCCGAATTAATGATGGTATGGGACAATATACAGCAACTCAACTTGTTAAAGCCGTTTCTAAGCGCAAGATACATGTAGATGAAGCAAAAGTATTGATTCTCGGCTTTACCTTTAAGGGCGATTGTCCTGATGTGCGAAATACGAAAATTGTCGACATGGTAAAAGAGCTTAAGAGCTTTAATATGAATGTTGATGTTTATGATCACTGGGCAAGCGCTGAAGAAGTCAAACATGAATACGATATTGAGCTAATAAGCGAGCTTAAAAATGGTTACTACGATGCTATTGTTCTAGCCGTTGATCATTCAGATTATAAGAGCTGGGGTGAAGAAAAAATTCGAGGTTTTGGCAAAGAAAAGCATGTTCTTTATGATGTGAAATATGTTTTGCCTTGTGGTCAGTCTGACTTACGGTTGTAGCTCATATTTTTAAATTTTAGTGATTTATAATGATTTATTCGGTGAAATGAAAATGAAACGATTTGCTCTTATTGGTGCGGCTGGTTATATCGCACCACGACACCTTAAAGCGATTAAAGAAACAGGTAATGACCTCGTCGTTGCTATGGATGTTAATGACTCTGTCGGTATTATGGATAGCCATTTTCCAGATGCGGAATTTTTTACTGAATTTGAAGCATTTTCTGCTTTTGTTGATGATCTGAAATTAAGCGGTGAAAAATTGGATTACATAGCTGTAGCATCACCTAATTATTTGCATCTACCGCATATGAAGTTTGCTTTGCAAAATGCTATCGATGTTATTTGTGAAAAGCCATTGGTGTTGAATACTGCAGACCTTGATACGTTAAATCGCTATCAAAAAGAATATGGCGCAAAAGTGAATTCTATTCTTCAGTTACGCTTGCACCCATCGATCATCGCATTGCGTGAAAAAGTGCAAGCTGCACCTGCAGATAAGGTGTTTAACGTGGACTTAACCTACTTAACCTCACGCGGTAAGTGGTATTTGAAGTCTTGGAAAGGCTTTGATGAAAAATCAGGGGGGGTTGCAACAAACATTGGCGTGCATTTTTACGATATGTTGCACTTTATTTTTGGTGATATTAAGCATAATGAAGTGCATTACCGAGATGAAAAAACCTCTGCGGGTTATTTAGAGTATGAGCGAGCGCATGTTCGTTGGTTTCTATCGATTGATGCTAATCATTTGCCGGATAATGCCGTTCATGGTGAAAAGTCCACTTATCGAAGTATCGATATTGAAGGTGAGGAGCTTGAGTTTTCTGGCGGTTTCACTGATCTGCATACGCAAAGTTATCAGCGTATTTTAGCGGGCCAAGGTTATGGTGTAGAAGACAACCGCGCGGCTATAGAGACGGTAGATGTGATGCGTAAATCTGCAATAGTCGAAAATCCAGTTAATCCTCACCCATTATTATCAAAGGTTAAGAAATAACATGGCTTTTTATCAGCATGAAAGTGCCATCGTTGACGACGGGGCACAAATAGGCCCTGATTCACGTGTTTGGCACTTCGTTCATGTTTGTGGCGGTGCTCAAATAGGTAAAGGTGTATCGCTAGGGCAAAACGTCTTTGTGGGTAATAAAGTCACGATAGGCGATCACTGCAAAATTCAAAATAACGTCTCTGTCTATGACAATGTCCACCTTGAAGAAGGTGTTTTTTGTGGCCCCAGCATGGTGTTTACCAATGTCTATAATCCTCGTTCTTTGATCGAACGCAAAGATCAATACCTAGACACTCTAATTAAAAAAGGCGCAACACTTGGAGCAAACTGTACGGTTGTATGTGGTGTGACTATTGGTGAATTCGCCTTTGTTGGTGCTGGTGCTGTGATTAATAAAGATGTTCCTGCTTATGCCTTAATGGTGGGCGTCCCAGCAAAACAAATCGGCTGGATGAGTGAATATGGCGAACAGCTTGATTTGCCGTTAGAAGGCAACGGTGAAGTGGTTTGTTCTCATACAGGTGAACGTTATCAGCTAACAGGAAAGTTATTGAGTAAAAAAACATGATGCAATTTATCGACTTAGCAGCACAACAGGCACGCATTAAAGATAAAATAGATGCAAGTATTCAAAAAGTATTGGCTCACGGTCAGTATATACTTGGTCCAGAGGTCGCTGAGTTGGAAGAGAAGCTGGCTGCCTTTACGGGCGCTAAGCATTGTATTAGTGTTGCCAACGGCACAGATGCTCTACAAATAGCTCAAATGGCATTTGGTATTGGTCCTGGTGATGAAGTGATTACGCCTGGGTTCACTTATATTGCAACAGCTGAAACGGTAGCTTTGCTTGGAGCTAAGCCTGTTTATGTAGATATATGCCCTAAAACCTATAATCTTGACCCTAAAAAGTTAGAAGCTGCTATCACTTCAAAAACTAAAGCGATTATTCCTGTATCGCTATATGGCCAATGTGCAGATTTTGATGCCATCAACGCCATTGCTAGTAAATACGGTATACCTGTCATAGAGGACGCAGCACAAAGTTTTGGTGCGACTTACAAGGGTAAGAATTCTTGTAATCTAAGCACGATAGCGTGCACTAGTTTTTTTCCAAGTAAGCCTCTAGGATGTTACGGTGACGGTGGTGCTATTTTT
Source organism: Marinomonas aquiplantarum (assembly GCF_003314975.1). Lineage (GTDB taxonomy): Bacteria > Pseudomonadota > Gammaproteobacteria > Pseudomonadales > Marinomonadaceae > Marinomonas > Marinomonas aquiplantarum. The sequence goes on along the minus strand of NZ_QNRF01000001.1, from coordinate 20,627 downwards.
ACTAACGATGAGGAATTAGCCAAAGTGTTGCGACAAATAGCTCGCCACGGCCAAGATCGTCGCTATCATCATGTTCGAGTAGGTTTAAACAGTCGCTTAGACACACTTCAGGCTGCGATTTTGTTGCCTAAGCTTGAAATCTTCTCTGAAGAGATCGATCTGCGCCAGCAAGTCGCTTCAAAATACGATCAATTACTAAGCCAAGCAGGCATAGTGACAACGCCGTCTATTGAAGTTTATAACACCAGCGCCTATGCGCAATACACGATACAAGTTGAAAGCCGCGAGCAGGTGCAAGCCAAATTTAAAAAAGCTGATATTCCAACTGCTGTTCATTACCCCATCCCGTTAAATAAACAACCCGCAGTAGCTGATTTGAATGCACTGTTACCAATAGGGGACGCTGTAGCGGAAAAAGTTATGAGTTTGCCAATGCATCCGTATATGACAGATGCAGATTTGCAAAAAGTTGTGAGTACATTAGGCAAGTAAGAATGTATGTCATTCTTACTTGATGAGTTTCTTTATTTAATACTTATGCATAATTTAACACTAGGTAGTAGTTATACTTGAAACAAGTTGATGTTATTAGAAAAAAACAAATACAAAATACTTTTGCTCGTGGTGTAAGTGTTTTAGTTGGTGGTACTGCAAGTGCGCAGCTTTTGTTAGTGCTAGTCTCTCCATTATTGACGCGTCTATATACACCTGATGATTTTGGCGTGTTAGCTGTCTATGCGAGTATTTTGAGTATCACAACAGTATTTGGATGTTTGAGGTATGAGATTGCAATACCACTTCCTAAAACAGATATAGCCGCGATGAATATTATGGCACTCTGCGCCATTATTCTCATTTTTTTAACTGTTATAATGACGGTTACAGCCGTTTTTTGGGGGGAGTGGCTTCTTGATGCATTGAATATTAGTCGCCTCCTACCTTTTGTTTGGCTAATTCCACTTGGTTTCTTTTTGACTGGTTCCTATTCGATTTTAAACAAATGGGCTATTAGAAAAAAGAAGTACAAAGATGTTGCAATGACGAAACTTCATCAGTCATTCTCAATGTTGCTTATCCAGACTGTTTTTTTTAAATTTGGGGCCGCTGTACTGCTATTTGGGCAAGCAGTTGGTCAAGGATTTGGCTTTATTCGACTTGTTAGAATAGTTGATATTGTATACTTAGTAAAAAAAATCCAGCTAAAAAGAATAAAAAAATTAGCGGTACGATATAAAAATTTCCCTTTATTTTCAACGTGGACGGGAATATTTAATGCGGTAGGTGGCCAGCTACCACCACTGATTTTTGCAGCTCTATTTAGTAGTAACGTGGCGGGATTATATGCTTTGGCACATCGAGTTGTGTCTATGCCCGCTTCCATTATCGGTCAAGCAGTCGCCAATGTTTTTTTATCGAGTGCGCCTCAAGCGCGACGAGAAGGTAATTTAGATCAGTTGTTATTCAAAGTGGTATTGACACTTGCTATGCTGGCCTTTCCAGCTGGTATGTTTATGGTTATTAATGCTGAGGTGCTTTTTTCGTTAGTGTTTGGTGATAATTGGCGTGTTGCTGGCGTATACGCGGCAATATTAGTACCAATGCTTTTGATGGGGTTTGTGACGGCACCGGTAACCACTCTGTGTGCGGTGTTAGATAAACAGTTCGCGGGTACGATTTTTCAATTCACAATGATGTCGGTTCGTATTGTCTCGATTGGTCTTGGTGTCTACATATCTGATCCAGTGCTTGCGCTACTCGCATTTTCTGTTTCCAGTTCAGCTTGTTATCTTGCATTTTTATTGTGGTTAACAACCGTTTCTGGTGGTAGTTCTGTGAGAATGGTAGTTATTTTGTGCCAAGCGGCAATGGTATCGGTTTTGGTGTTAGTCTCAGTAGATGGATTTAATTATTTTTATATGATCAGAGGCGGCAGTGCGTTGATCGATGTTTTTATATCAAGCATGGCCATGCTAGTGGCCTATGGGGTGAATTACAAAGTGTGGAAGAGTTATGTCAAAACTTGAAATGCAATATAAAGGTAATAGGAGCTACCTGCATGGTACAGACTTCTTTAGTAAGATAACTACTGGTCTTGCCAATGGGCTTGGTGCAGGCAGTATTAGAAAACTGAGTTTTAAATCTTTTGCAAAAAATCAGTGTGACTTGGCACTAAACGACAGACCCAGCAAAGATCAGCATGTGGTAGGTAATGGCATTTGGCGCAAGTCTAGTGACGAGGAAATCCGATTCTGGATAGTCGAAACGGACGTTCCTGTAGTGTCACGCTACCCTTTTGATGAGGATGGTCTCATAGCACCAAGCTTCATAGAAGATCGTACGATTACCTTGAACATTGATAATGATTATAGTGCCATTGAAAATATTGTCGCGATGACAAAAAAACTTAATTATGCTTTGAGTCCTGATATAAATGGCAAATGGGTATTTGGCCAGATCGACATGCTCAAATCCATGCCTGATTCATTTGATCAAATTATCATTACACGTAAGAGTGAGCGTAAAGGTATGTTTAGCTGCAATCAAATATTGATTGATAAAGAACATGTGGGTGAAATTCGATTTATTGTGGGTGATCCATGATTGGTATTCGTGCAATTGGCAGTTATTTGCCTGAAAATAAAATTAACAATGTTGAGCAAGCGCGGCAGTTTGGTGAAAGTGACGATTTTATTTCAACCAAAATAGGAGCGTTGCAGCTTCCCTGTATGCCTGATGGTATGGAAACCTCTGATATGGCAGTGGCTGCAGTTAAGGTATTGGTTCAAGATCATGATTTAGATCTGGAAACAGTTGATGCCGTCGTCGTAGTGACACAAAATGGGGATGGTTCGGGGCTGCCTCATACAGCTGCGATTGTTCAAGACAAGTTAGATTTAAAAGGTAGAGTTGCAGCTTTTGATCTATCGCTTGGGTGCTCTGGTTATGTGTATGGCCTTTCAGTAGTAAAGGGGTTGATGGAGCAGGCAGGTTTAAAAAACGCTCTACTGATTACAGCAGATCCTTACTCTAAGATAATCGATCGGAAAGATCGCATAACAACATTATTGTTCGGTGATGCTGCTACGGCAACATGGTTGACTGAAGAGAGTGAATGGAAGTTTGGTAAACCTCTGTTGGACACAGACGGCAGTGGTGCTTCTAACCTGCTTGTTAATGATAAAACACTTTCAATGAATGGACGGCAGGTATTCAACTTCGCGTCAAAAAAAGTGCCTAAGCAAATACGTGATTATCTAGAAAGTAACAATCTTCAAATGACAGATATCGATATTTATTGTTTGCATCAAGGCAGTGCATCCATTGTAGATGCAATAGCCAAGCGTTTCCCAGAGGTAAGTGATCGTTTTATCAGCGATATTCGCAATACAGGTAATACTATATCCTCATCAATACCTTTTTTGTTACAAAACGTTTTAAATAAGGATAATGTGCAAAAAGTCCTAATGTCAGGTTTTGGAGTTGGTCTATCTTGGGCAACTAATATGTTATATAGAGAGGAAAGAAATGATAAATAATGAAAAGCTCATTGATATTCTTGTAAAGTCTGGTGTGGATGTAGAAAAAGAAAATATTCATGCAGAGCAATCATTTGAAGATATGGGGTTGGATAGCCTAGATATGTTTAATTTCTTTACGGAAATTGATGAGCAACTAGGTGTTGAAATACCTGATGATGATTTTGAAGGAATGAATAACTTAGACGAAGTTCGATTATATCTTGTGAGTAAATTGGATGGCTGAAACTTATTCGTACAGACCTTATAAGCTTGGCGATGAAAGAGCAATAAACGAGTTATACTTTCAGATAACAGGTAACCGGCGTACGGCTGATCAGTTTGCATGGCAGTGGTTGGAGGCTCCGGAAGGTCGCGGTGATATGTGGCTTATTGAGGCAACTAATGACAAAGGTGAAGTGAAACTTATTGGTCATCATGGCGTTATGCCTATTGCGTTTAGCAATGGTAATGCGGATCTACTTTTTGGTAAGACTGAAAATACAATGGTGTTGCCCGAGTATAGAAATAAAATCCTGTACCCTAGGTTTGAAAAAAAATTCATCAAAGCATATCAAGCTCGTTATGATGCTTTGTTCTCAACTATGGGACCGCCAGCAGCAATACGCCAACGCAAAGCAATGGGGTACGAATTTCCTGTTAAGTGGTACTCAGCTCGACATTCTACAAAAGGCTTTTTTACTGAGCTTATATTTTCAGGAAGTATACTGAAAAATAAGATCTTTAAAGCCTCAGATATTGGTTTAGATGCTAAGAATAAGCTAATAAAAAATGGTTTTTTATCAGAAGATGATGCTATAAAAAAAACATTTTTTGATGATTTTTGGGATCAAGCTAGGTTAAATTTTTCGACGTCTCCTAGACGAAGTAAAGCTGATTTATCATGGAGGTTTTGGAATAACCCTTATAAAGACCATTTTACATATGTTATAAATGAAGGTCGTATTAAAGGGTATTGTATTATCTCATTGAGAAAAACAATGAGGCGAGAGGTTTTTTTGGAGGATTTTTGTGTCCACTCTAATTTGGAAAAAGACGCAAAGGTTTTATTTTATAAATTAATTAATGCACTAAAGGAATCTGGTTTTTATAGTGTGTTGATTCTTTGTGCAGAAGATAGTGCGCTATACCAATACGGTTTCATTAATAATGGATGTATGCTGACAGAAAAATTATATAGGTGTTTTAGGAAAAAACAATCTAAAATCATGCCAAGAAAAATAAATGATGGTATGGAAAGTGCCCTGGATATTCTTGGTTGGGATGTTACAGGAATTGTTTTGGAGGGGCGTGCGTAGGTCAATCACTGATAAGTTAGGTTGTTTTATATAAAATAGTGTGTCGGTATTTAGTAACTAATCGTTCAGCGGTCAAACAAGGATATATTTTACATGCTCCAATTTTCTACATCAGAGCTTAGTTGGCTCTGTACTATCCTCAAAGAGCGTTTTGGCCTCTGCTTTATGCTTGATCAAAGCCTTTCTGGTCTTAAATTGTCGTTAGTCGGCCTCCCAGATAGCTATATTTTATTTCCTAAGCTAGAGGAGGCTTTTCATCAGTCACGCTCAGATTTTCCATGCAGTAAATGGAATGCTACCAAAGCGGGTTGGGTAAGCGTATTAGGTGATCCTTTACCGGCACCTTGCGTCAGCGAGTTGCCTGAGCCATTGATTGAGCAAAAGACTCATCATACAGTGATTCATTACGATATTCTTGGTCTGACCTACTGGATGTTAAATCGAATCGAAGAGATTGGACGTACTGATTTAGACCTACATGGTCGTTTTCCAGCTACTTCTTCCCATGCTTATCAACACGATTACCTAGAGCGCCCCGTAGTGGATGAATGGTTGCATTTATTAGGGCAGGTTATACAGAAAGTTTGGCCAAGCGTGTCGATAAAAAAGCACCAGTTTAGCATTAAGTTGAGTCATGATGTGGACAGGCCAAGTCGTTACGCGTTTAGGACGCTTAAACCTCTACTAAGGGCCATGGCTGGCGATGTGTTGAAATACAGTAACTTCAAAGGTGCAATAATAGCACCTTGGATACGTTTGAAGTCAAGAAACCATCTACATCATAATGACCCCTTCAATACTTTTGATTGGATTATGCAACAGTCCGAAGCCAATAACCTAACTAGCGCTTTCTATTTTATATGTGGTGGTGACCACCTCAATGACGCTGATTACCAGCCAGAAGATTCTCGTATCCGCCAGCTGCTACGGCAAATACACCTGCGAGGCCATGAAATTGGCCTGCATCCTAGTTATGACACATATCAGAATCCAGCGGCAATTCAACAGGAAGCTGACTGCTTGCTCAGGGTCTGTAAAGAAGAAGGCATTGAGCAAGGTGGTTTTGGCGGGCGTATGCATTACCTACGTTGGGAGAATCCAGTCACACTGCAATCTTGGGAAGATGCTGGTATGACCTACGACAGCACACTAAGCTACGCTGACCGTCCAGGATTTCGTTGTGGTACTTGTTATGAATATAGCGCGTTTAATGTTGTTACTCAAAAATCATTGCTTTTACGTATTCGGCCATTAGTGGTAATGGAGTGTAGTATTATGGGAGCTGGTTACATGGGGTTGGGGAGTGGAGAAGCTGCTCTACAAAAAATTTTAGAAATAAAGGACGTTTGCCGACGGGTAGATGGTTGTTTTACATTGTTGTGGCATAATTCGGAGCTTTATAATATAGCTTTAAGAGATATCTATAAAAGAGTTATTTCTTAATGTTTTTTTACATTTTAATGGTGCTGTTTAGAGTTGTACTAGATGTTTCTTATGTCTTACTTGTAAATCCAGCTTTTGAGTATAGTGGTTTTGTGTTGGAATTTTCTATCTTAACTTATTTTTCTTCATGGGCTACATATTTAGTTGTACTTCCTTTTATAAAAAAAAGAGTTCTATCTATCACAGATTATTTTTTGATTACTTTTGCACTTTTTTTAATTGTTCCATTAACAAGCCTCTATGGTTTAACAGGCTGGAGTATAAATCCTGTTGCTGTAACAGTTCTTTCGTTTTTCTTATTTGCTTTCATTTCGAAAAGTTCTTGGATTAAAATACCTTATATACCAAGGTTTCGCTATGGTGATAAGTTATTTTTGATGATTTCAGGGGGGGCGATTATATTTCTTGTTATATGGTATATAGTCTCCGGAGCGACTTTTAATTTGAATATTTATCGTGTATATGAGTATAGAGAGGAAAATTCTGAGCTGGCTTCAGGGGGGGTGCTCGCATATACAAATGTGTGGACATATAAAATATTTTCTATTTTTTTTATATCATATTTTTTATGGAGACGTAATTGGTTTTTTGTGGTTCTTGGGGTAATAGCACAAGTTGTATTTTATGCATATTCAGCACACAAGTCTGTGCTTTTTGGGTTGGTTCTTGTATTTGGTATTTGGTTTTGGTTTAGAAAAAGTAATAAATCCTACATTTTGCCACTTGGTTTAACTGTGTTAGTGATTTCCTGCTTATTATTATATTTAGCTTTTGGGTATGCGATTTTTGGTTCGTTAATTGTTAGAAGAGTTTTTTATGTGCCCGCTTATTTAACATATCAGTATTTCGAGTTTTTTTCGAATAATCCCTTTGTTTACTGGAGTAACTCAGTTTTATCGGGGCTTGTAAGCTATCCATACGATTTGAGTCTGCCTAAACTTATAGGTGAGTATGTAGGGAGCGGAACTTCTGCAAATAATGGTTATATAAGCACTGGATATGCTCATTTTGGGTACTGGGGCGTATTAATTTATACGATTATGTTTGCATACGTTTTACGCATTTTAGATGTCGTTACAAAAAATACTGGGGCACTTTGGCTTGTTCTCGCTATTACGGTTATTCCACTTCGTAGTGCACTAATATCTTCTGATTTTTTTACGACTTTGTTAACACATGGCCTCATTGTAATTATTTTATTGACTTTGTTGATAAGGAGTCCTATTGATCATGAAAGCTAAAATCATAAATTTAACCTCACCGCTTTGATACGCGTATAACTTTAAAAGAGTACGCTTTGATCGCTGCTAATAAGTTTTATTGTATATTTATTGCTAACGATAAGATTAATGTGCAAAAAATATAACCATTTAAGATGCTGGCGTTTCTAAAATTATTTTAGATCGCATTCGTAATGCCTCCAGCCGCCGTGTTGGCGAAAGCGTTTTAATTGAAGTCTATAGTTGGAAACACCAAAAATCAGTATTTACTCGGTTTTGTTAGGTATTGTTTTGTAGAAAATTTGGTTGTGATAGGCGAGTGGTTATTTGTTCTGATAGATAGTTTTAAATAATATAATTCATAGTGATGCTTCAGAGGTCCTTTAAGTGGTTTTTATATGATTTTAGAAGTTAAGTTGTGGAGAAAAAATGTTTGTTAATAGAAAAGGGATTTGATAAAGAATAGTAGAATGAATCTATAGCGATAAAGTCAGTTTTATATTATGCTGGTTTCCAAAGGATAGAAAACTAAGTGCTATTATAGTTAATGTTGAATTTGAATGTAAAATTATAAATATTAGAAGGGGTTGGTGATATAAATGGATATAAAAGTATTGCATATACTAATGACTGATTACCGTATAGATTCTCGAGTTAGGAATGAAACATATTCGTTATCAAATAGTGGATTTGATGTTACTGTTTTATGTATGAATGGGAGAGATTTACCAAAATCTGAAATTAGGGAGGGTGTCAAGATAAAGCGTTTTGGTATTAGCTCAATAAAGATTATTCAGTTTATTAGTTCATATATTGGAATGTTTTTTTATTCTTTACGTGAGAAGAATAGTGTTGTTCATGCTCATGATTTGACGTCTCTCCCTATTGCGTTTTTTATATCTTTATTTACGATGTCAAAACTTGTTTATGATTCGCATGAACTCTGGTCGGAGTCTCATCATAAAAAACATCCTAGAGTTTTAATTTATTTGATGGAAGTGTTTGAACGGTGTTTTGGGGGGCGCTGTGATGCAGTTATAAGTGTTTCTGATGGGATTTCCGAGTATTTACAGAGTTATTTAAAGGTGCCTGATGTAGTAACAATCAGGAATATTCCTTCCTATACGCAAAGAGGTAATTATGATTTATTTCGAAGCTTGTTACCTATTTCTGACGATCGTAAGGTTTTTTTATATCAAGGTTTAATAAGTGAAACTCGTGGTGTGAATGTTCTTTTTGATGCTGCGTTAAAGTTAAGTGAACGTAATGATGTAGCCTTTATATTTATGGGGGATGGGCCTTTTGTATCTAAAATGCAAGATAGGTTAAAGGAGATAAAAAATAAGCAATCGATATTTTATTTACCTCCAGTAAGTCAGGATGAACTACTAAAGTATACTATCAGTGCCGATGTTGGTATACATGCTATACGTAATACTTGTAAGAATCATGACCTCTGCTTGCCCAACAAGATTTTTGAATATATAAGCGCTAGTTTGCCTGTTATTGTTGCTGACTTGGAAGAAATGTCTAAGTTAGTAAATAAATATGAGATTGGGTTGTGTTTTGAGGATAGTAACGTGGATTCGCTAGTTGAATGTGTTAAAGATCTATTAAATAATAGTAATAAGATGAACACTTTAAAGTTTAATGTCCAGGAGTTGAGAAAGACTTTAAATTGGGATAACGAATCAAAAGTGTTACTTGATTTGTATAGTAGGTTACATAGTGTATAAAGTTTCCATTGCTAAATTAAATGTCAATCCAGATCTCTTTACTTCATCATGTTTAGCTGGTTTTGCAAAAAGAGACAGTTCTACAGAAAAATTTGGTTTGTCTGAGTTGGAAGTTGGGGTTCTATGGGTAAAGGATGTAAAGGGTAATAATTTCATTCTTGTTTCCGTGGATACTCTATATTTAGACGGTAGTTATCTTGATTTTATATATCGCTGGCTACTTGAAGAATTTGGGGTCTCATCAAGTGAAGTTGTTTTCAATGCTACTCATACTCACTCAGCTCCTAATTCATCTTCAACTTTCTTTGGTGAACAGGATGCTGGTTTTATTGGTGAAATAACTGATAAGATCAAGGCGTGTGTATCAATTGCCTTTTCTAAATTGGAGGAAGGAAGTGTATTTTTCTATGAAGCTCAGCTGCCCAGTGGGCTAATAGTGAATAGACGTTTACTCTCTAGAGATATTAAGTCTTTTTTTATGAAGAAAAGAATGATTATGTCTCCGAATTATTCTAAAAAATTTGATCATTATGTAAGGGTTGTTAATTTTGTCTCATCTTCTGAAAATAGTATTTTAATAAACCTTTCCTGTCATCCAGTTTTTAATAACAATAATGCAATATCTTCAGATTTCCCTGGGATATTGCGACGTGATTTATCTCATCTGTTTGATAATGTTATTTTTACACAAGGTTTTTCTGGTGATATTAGACCAGATTCGGTCATTTCTCGATATTCTCCCTCAAATTTTTTGGTTTTTATAAAAGCTTTAGTAAACGGTCACTCTTTTATTTCGCCAACACTTCGTTTTTTTGATTATTTTAATAATAGTGTAGTTAAAACTGTTGAGAAGAGAAGAACATTTAATAATATAACCTCATCAGAATTTATCTTTTCCCATATTTTTCAATTTGATCTAAAATCTACCACCCTTAAAACAATTAAGAATATAGAAGTTAAAATAATCAATGTTGGGGGCATTGTTTTCATAAGTATACCTGCTGAAGTTAATTCAAGATACTTTTTTGAGATAAAATCAGCTTTCAAAGAGCTTAATATAGTGCCATTAGGCTACGCAGAAAACATTATAGGTTATCTACCATACCCTACAGAAGTCCAGGAGGGGGGGTATGAGGTTAATTCCTATAAGAATTATGGATGGGACTCTCCTATATCAAGTGATAGTCTAACAGAACTATTTCAGAGTATAGTTTCTGCTATCAAATATGTCACAAATGGTTCTCAGGATTAGTTATGCATGAAAAAGAAAATTTAATAGAGCAATTTCATAAATTAGGAATTGTAGATGGAGACGTGGTTCTCATTCGTGCTGCTTTAAACAAGTTGGGTAGAGTTAAGGGTGGGCCTTCTATTATTCTTGATGCTTTGAAAGAGGCTGTAGGAGAGACTGGGACAGTGGTGACACTTGGTTTTTCAAGAATGTCTTTTCGGCTAAACCTAAGTTACGATCTAGCTTTTAACTCTAAAACACCTGCGAATACTGGAGCTTTAGCAAAAGTTTTCATGAAAGACGATTGCTGTATGAGGAGTGAGCATCCAACTAACTCTTTTCTGGCGATAGGCCCTAAGGCACCATATATATTGGAAGGTCATAATGCATACTCTAAATCCTATTATCCGATGAATAAGTTGTTAGATTTGAATGCTAAAATGATAGTTGTTGGCTGTGTTGGCAGTAGTCCTGGTTTTACGACTGTTCATTTAGCACAAGAAAACTTAGGATTAACTTGTAAAAGTTGGTTTTCTGGTTTTTTCGGTCAATATTATTCAAAAGATGGCGTGTTACTAAAATATATTAAGAGAGACTTTGGTGGCTGTAGTGCTGGATTTAACAAGTTTTACTCTGATTATATAGATAGTGAATCTCTTCAGGTAGGATATATCGGTAATGCATATTCAATAGTAATTAGTTGTTTAGATGCATACAGAATTGAATATAAAAAAATTAAAGAGAATAATTTATATCATCTTTGTGATAGGCCAAATTGCTTTTCATGTAGGGTAAGTTGGAGGAATAACTTAAGAGGTGTTCCCAAGTATATATTTTTTTGGGTTCTCTATTTTTTAAAGCTGAAGCCGTTTCGAAAGCTGAAATAATATTTTAACGTTGGTTGATAAAATGAAAATCGTTACAATACTTGGGGCACGTCCTCAGTTTATAAAAGCTGGCAGTATTAGCAGAGTTATAATATCTAGAATGCAACAAGGCATAGATATAAAAGAAATTATTGTTCATACTGGGCAGCATTATGATCAGAATATGAGTGACATATTTTTTGATGAGATGCATATACCCAAACCAGATTACTTTTTAGGTGTGGGTGGCAAGACTCATGGTCAAATGACAGGCCAAATGATAGAGGCTATCGAATCCATTTTGATTAAAGAGTCTCCTGATTGGGTCCTTGTATATGGTGATACAAACTCGACTCTTTCTGGTGCGATTGCTGCCTCAAAGTTAAATATTAAAATTGTGCATATTGAAGCCGGTTTAAGATCGCACAATATGCAGATGCCTGAAGAGATAAATAGAATATTAACTGATAGGATTAGTACATATCTTTTTTGTCCTACAAAACAGGCCGTGGATAATTTGGCTCTAGAAGGTGTTGAAAAGTGGTCATATAGCCCTTCTGTGGTTTTGTCTGGTGATGTGATGCAAGATGGGGCAAAATTCTATGCTGATCTTTCTCGTTCTCCAGATAATTTAAAATTAGGTAAGTTTATTTTATGTACTATTCATAGAGCTGAAAATACGGATAATATTGATAGGCTGGCTAATATTATCACTGCTCTTAATATAATTTCTGAAAATGTTGAAGTTGTTCTCCCTATTCACCCAAGAACTAAAAAGGTTTTAGAGGCTAATAATTTTGATCTATCGAAATTGACTCTCATTGATCCTGTCGGTTATTTAAATATGGTTTGGTTTGTTATGAACTGTGAACTTGTAATGACTGATAGTGGTGGACTTCAAAAAGAAGCATACTTCTTTAGGAAGAAATGTATTACTTTAAGAAATGAGACTGAGTGGGTTGAATTAGTCGATTATGGTTATAATGTTCTGGTAGGTGCTGATGCTGATAGAATAGTCTCTGAATATAAAAGGGCTAATATAATATCTGATTTCAATGTTGATTTATATGGTGATGGTAAGGCGAGTGAAATGATAATTGATACATTGTTAAATCACTCAACGATAATTTAGCTTTTTAGAATTTAAGTTTTAATAGTGGTGAATATATGGCTTTGAAATATCAAAATGTTTTAGTTTTAGCACCGCATACTGATGATGGTGAACTTGGTGCGGGAGGTTTTATTTCAAAACTAATAAGTCAGGGTGCAAAGGTGACATATGTGGCGTTCTCTACTGCTGAAGAGTCTGTCCCTGACCATTTACCAAAGAATATCCTTAAAACAGAAGTCAAATCAGCAACAGCAAAGCTCGGAATAGATCCTGAGAACTTAATAATATTTAATTATCAAGTTAGACGCCTTAATTATGCACGGCAGGAAATTCTAGAAAATCTTATAAACATCAGAAGTGAAAGTGAATTCGATTTGGTTTTAATGCCATCACTTAAAGATATTCACCAAGATCATACTACAATAGCACAGGAGGGGCTAAGGGCCTTCAAAAATACTTCTATATTAGGATACGAATTGATATGGAATAATCTTTCTTTTGATACAACTTGCTTTGTTAAGCTAGAAGAGAAACATGTTGATGCTAAATACAATGCATTACAGTGTTATGAATCTCAAGCTGAAAGAGACTATATGAGTCGTTCTTTTATTTTTTCTTTAGCTAAAACTCGCGGTGTTCAAATTGGTGCTAAGTACGCGGAAAGTTTTGAGGTGATACGATGGGTTATCAATTAACAAAAAATATACTATTGTCTGAAATTGCTCAAAGAGTAGGTTTGGAGTTTAAGGGGGCTGATTTAGAGGTAAGAGGAGTGTCTTCTTTTACGGATTGTAGTTCTGGCGAATTAAGCTTTACCAATGATCTAAGTGGCTTTAAACCTAATACCATATTGGTTGTTCCAAAGGACTCTTCACTTAAGCAATTAAACAGTACAGGTTATTTATTAAGTGATAACCCACGTTTAGATTTTATACGCATATTATCCTTTTTAAATGATATTTTTGGTTTTTCAACCTATGATTTTACAAGTGATATCCATCCAACCGCAGTAATCGGAAAAAATGTTGTAATAGAAGATGGATGTAAAATTGCTGAGGGCGTTATTATAGAGCATAACACAGTAATTCACTCCGGTACTCAGGTTGGAAAGAACTCACGTATAAGGTCTTCTTCTTCTGTTGGAGGTGACGGTTTTGGTTTTGAAAGGTTGGGTGACGGTGAGCCTTTAAGGTTTCCACACCTTGGTGGAGTCGTGATTGGGGAAAATGTTGAAGTAGGCTCTTTGAACTCGATTGCAAGAGGCACTCTGTCTAATACGGAAATACATAGCGATGTCAAAACAGATAATTTAGTTCATATTGCACATAATTGTATTATTGGTGAAAAAACAATTATTACTGCGTGTGCGCAATTTAGTGGTGGTGTAATAGTTGGTGAGGGGTGTTGGATTGGTCCGAACTGCTCTATTTTACAAAAAATAAAAATAGGTAAGAATTCCTTAATTGGTATTGGTGCTGTTGTGACTAAGGATATACCTAATAATACTGTATTTGCAGGAAATCCCGCTAAAAAAATACGAGATATTAAGTGAAAAAAATTTGGATAGTAAATCAGTATGCTTCTACTCCTGAGACTGGTATGGGTGGAAGAAATTTCTATTTAGCTAGAGAGTTAGCCAAGCAAGGTCACAAGGTTTATTTGATAGCTTCTTCTTCAAATCATTTATTATATAGCCAGCCTAGTTTAAGTGGTGATGTTACTTTTGAGGAGGTGGCTGGGTTTACTTTTGTTTGGGTGAAAATGCCGGATTACGAAGGGGCTCATAGCAAACAACGTGTATTAAATTGGTTTTTATTTCCTTGGCGGATTCAGAAGTTAGCTAAATTAATTGAGGATAAACCTGATGCTATTTTGTGTTCTTCACCTTCGCCTGTTGCGTTTTTAGGCGCCCAGCGTCTGGCAAAAGTTTTTTCTGCAAGGCTGGTTTTTGAAGTCCGAGATATCTGGCCTTTAACCTTAACAGAAGTTGGAGGTTACTCTCCAAAGCATCCTTTTATTCGGCTAATGCAATGGGTTGAAAATAAAGCCTATCGTGATGCAGACCATGTGGTATCTAATCTTAAAAACTCTATAGAGCATATGATGAGACATGGTTTAAATCGAGATGAATTCACTTGGATTTCTAATGGATTTTCTATAGATGAGGTTAGTAACCCTCTCCTTTTAGACGGAAATATTTTAGAAAAACTACCCAAAAATAGCTTTGTTGTTGGATATACTGGAACCTTTGGTCTAGCTAATGATTTGCATACACTTATTGATGCTGCAGAGCTCTTAAAAGAGGTTGAGGATATTAATTTTGTATTTGTTGGTGGTGGGAAAGATAAGCAGCATCTAGTTGATTATGTAGAACGAAAAAAGCTTAATAATATATTGATTTTAGACTTCGTTAAAAAGCAGCAAGTGCAAAGCATGTTAGAAAAATTTGATGTTTTGGCTATAGGTGCAAAAAAAGAACCAATGTATAGATTTGGAGTTTCTCCTAATAAGCTTTTTGATTATCTATATGCAGCAAAGCCGATTGTGTATTACATAGAGTCAGGTGATTATAACCCTATAAAAAACGCTGAAGTTGGATTTGAAATAGAATCCGGTAATCCGAAAGCTTTGGCAGACGCAATATTGAAAATCTATCAATTACCGATAAAGCAACGCCAAAAAATGGGAGAAAATGGTCGGAAAGTAGCTTTAGAAGAGTATGAGTATGGAATGCTTGCTAAAAAATTAGCTGCTGTATTGTTAGAGTCTAACTAACTAAATATATAGTTAAGCTTTAATATGGTTATATTTTCGCAATCTTCCAGAAGCTATCAGAGAGTACGTGATGAAAATTATATTAACTGGGGCTAGTGGCTTCATTGGCTCGCACTTATTTTTACAGCTTGAGAGCCTTCTAAGTTTCGAAGTGCTTGGGTTATGTCGGAGTCAACTAGCAGATGAGAGCAACTCTAAACTTCTTGCATTAGGAGATCTGGATCAGGCGGATGTTTCTGCTTTATTGTCAGGAGCGAATGTGTTTATTCATGCTGCAGCCCGCGTGCATATCATGAGAGAGTTATCTACTGACCCGTTATCTGATTTTCGTGCTGTCAATACGAAGGTGACTTTACATTTAGCTCGACAAGCAGCAAAGGAAGGTGTTAAACGCTTTATTTTTTTGAGCTCTATTAAAGTAAATGGTGAGTCTACTTCACGGGGTGCCCCGCTTACAGCTTTTAATCAGCGGTCACCAGAAGACCCTGCTGGTAAGTCTAAGTCTGAGGCTGAAGAGCAGCTTCTAGCGCTTGGCAAAGAAACAGGCATGGAGATTGTGATTATTCGACCACCGCTTGTTTATGGTGAAGGTGTAAAAGCCAATTTTGCCTCTTTAATGAAACTTGTTGGTAAAGGTTTTCCCTTGCCGTTTCGTGCGATTAATCAGAATAAACGTAGCTTGGTTTCTGTTTATAACTTGGTGGATTTGATTAAAGTTTGTATTGATCATCCCAAAGCGGCAAACCAAGTGTTTTTAGTGTCAGATGACGATGATATGTCGACGTCTCGTATGGTCGCCTTGATGGCCAAAGCGCAAGGTAAAGCAAATTTGTCGCTTCCTGTCCCTGTGTGGTGTTTTAAGTTGGCAGGAAAGTTGTTCAGGAAAGAAGCTGTGGTGGATCGTTTGGTTGGATCTTTACAACTGGATATTGAGCATACGAAAAATACGCTAGACTGGGCTCCACCTTATTCTGTTGAGCATGGTTTTGCCTTGGCTGCGACGAAAAAAAATTAAAAACTGGATGAAGTGAATGATTAGGTTATTGGATTTAGTGTTTTCTCTATTGGGCTTGGTATGTGGCTCTCCGGTGTTGTTGGTTATTTACCTTGTTGGTTTATCTGATACGGGGTCACCACTTTTTCGTCAGGAACGTGTAGGGCGAAATCAAAAGCCGTTTATTCTAGTGAAATTTCGTACTATGTCTCTGGATACGGCATCGGTGGCCAGCCATTTGGCATCTACGGCTTCCATTACTAAGCTAGGTGGCTTTTTACGTCGTACTAAGCTGGATGAATTGCCGCAGCTTTGGAATGTATTAAAAGGCGAGATGAGCTTGGTTGGCCCGCGCCCTGGGTTGTTTAATCAAACAGAGTTGACGCAAGCGCGTGATGCTAAAGGTGTGTTTGCCGTGCGACCTGGTATTACAGGATTGGCACAGATTTCAGATATTGATATGTCGACGCCTGAGTTGTTGGCGGAAACAGATGCGAAGATGATTCGCGATATGTCTTTGAAAAATTATTTGGTCTATATCATTAAGACGGTAACGGGTAGTGGGTCTGGTGATCGGGTTAAGGGCTAGTTTTTGCGCATTTATTGCGAAATTAGCGTAGAATGCTTTTAGTTAAAGTCATGACCCCTCCCTAGCCCTCCCCTTGAAAGAGATAAGGGGAGGAGATAAAAACAGTCGTTTTCTCCTTGGGTGTATTAGGGAGGGATAGAGCAAGAGCGGAATCCAGCCTCCATCTTTGTAGGGGGAATAAGAGCGGAACCCCTCCCTAGCCCTCCCCTTGAAAGACATAAGGGGAGGGGATAAAAACAGTTCATCTGCCCCTTGGAAGACATAAGGGGAGGGGATAAAAACAGTTCGTCTGCCCCTTGAAAGACATGAGGGGGGGGATAAAAATGATTCGTCTGCCTCTTGGAAGACATGAAGGGAGGGAATAAAAACAGTTCATCTTCTCCTAAAACGTGAGGGGATTCGATTTGAGTTTATGCATACAGGGTGTATTGAATGGTAAAAAAATTGGATTTTCTTTGGTCTTTGCCGCGTTTTTATAAACGCCTTATCAGTTTGGCTGTCGATTCTGTTTTTGTTTACCTTGCGTTTGTTTTTGCTTACTGGGCTCGTCTAGGTGAATTCAGTGCCTTTCAGGGGCATTCCGTTTGGTTGGTTTTAGCAGGCACCATAGCCGTTACCTTGTTTGTGAATGTGAAGCTTGGCTTATATCGAGCCATCCTGCGTTATCTAACCTTTCATGCTTTTAGTGCGATTTTGCTGGGTGCGGCGGTGTCTGCATTTAGTATTACATCTCTTGCGTATTTTTTTGAAGCTGATATTCCACGTACCGTGCCTATTATTTATTTTCCATTTTTGGTGATGTTGTGTGGCGGTTCTCGTGTTTTGATTCGTGGTCTCTTGACGCAACCGCCGCAAAAAGGCTCTGAATTTGTGTTGGTGTTTGGGGCCGGTTCTACTGGTCGGCAGCTAACTTTGGCCTTGCGTCAGGCATCGAGTTATCGAGTGAAGGGGTTCATCGATCGAGATCATTCTTTAGCCAATACCATTATTCAAGGTATTCCTGTTTATAATGTCGATAAGATTGAGGCATTAATTGAGAAATACTCGATTGAGAAAGTGTTGCTAGCGATTCCTAAAGCGACCCGAGCTGAACGTAAGCAAGTGATTGAGTTGCTTATGCCTTACCCTGTGGAAGTGCTTACTGTGCCAGACTTTAATGACATAGTGACAGGTAAGGCGAAAGTGAGTGAATTGCAGGACGTGGCTGTCGATGATTTGCTCGGCCGTGATGTGGTTGAGCCTGTGGCTTCGTTAATGCAGGCTAACATCTCCGGTAAAGTAGTGATGGTGACGGGGGCGGGTGGGTCTATTGGTTCTGAATTGTGCCGTCAGATTTTAGTACAACAGCCTCGTCGGTTAATTCTATTTGATGTCTCTGAATATGCAGTTTATCAAATTGATAAAGAGCTTAATGAAATCCTAGAACAGCAGTCTTATAACGTCGACATTGTGCCTTTGATTGGCTCGGTTCAACGAATTAATCGATTAGCATCAACCATGAAAGCCTTCGGTGTGCATACGGTTTATCATGCCGCCGCATACAAGCATGTGCCTTTGGTGGAATACAATGTTGTAGAAGGAGTTCGTAATAATGCTTTTGGAACTTATTATGCTGCTAAAGCTGCGATTGAAAGTGGTGTAGAATCGTTTGTCTTAATCTCTACGGATAAAGCAGTACGGCCAACGAATGTCATGGGGGCAACAAAGCGTATGGCTGAGCTGGGGCTACAAGCATTAGCAGAGGCTGAAGCGAAAAAGGCCGAGAAACAAGAAAAATTTACGCGTTTCTGTATGGTGCGTTTTGGTAATGTGCTTGGCTCTTCTGGCTCGGTTATTCCTGTCTTTAAAAAACAGATTTCGGATAATCAGCCTATCACTGTTACTCACCCCGATATTATTCGATATTTTATGACCATTCCTGAAGCAGCTCAGCTGGTGATCCAGGCTGGTGCCATGGGCAAAGGGGGGGACGTGTTTGTGTTGGATATGGGAGAGCCTGTTAAAATAGTCGATCTCGCCAAGAACCTTATTCGTTTGTCTGGTCTGGAAGTTAAATCAGATGAAAATCCGCATGGCGACATTGAAATTCAGTTTACTGGTTTGCGCCCTGGTGAAAAACTGTTTGAAGAATTGCTTATCGGTGACAATGTGCATGCGACAGAGCATAAGCGCATTATGGCCGCCAATGAGCAGTTTTTATCACTGACGGATTTTGAAGCCACCATAGCGCAATTGGATAAAGCGTGTCATAACTTTGATCATGAAAAAGTGCGTGAAATCTTGATCAACGCTCCAACTGACTTTAAACCAACGGATGGTATTGGCGATTTAGTGTGGAATGCTAGAAGAGCATTAGATCAGCAAGCTGAAGGTTCTAAGGTTGTCCTATTGAAAGAGCGGAACCCCTCCCTAACCCTCCCCTTCAAAGACATAAGGGGAGGGGACTAAGACTGCACATATACAAGCCAACTTCCCCTTTGAAGAGACGATTTAGTATGGAATGCTAGAAAAGTATTAGATTAGCAAGCTGAAGGTTCAAAGATTGTCCCATTGAAAGATCGGAACCCCTCCCTAACCCTCCCCTTCAAAGACATAAGGGGAGGGGACTAAGGCTGCATATATAAAAACCGGCTTCCTCTTTAAAGACATATAATGCAGCAGGAATTGATCACCAAATTGTGGCGGATATCGGGCACTGTGCGAGAGGGAAGTAGCCAAGGTTACTGCGAATGTGTTGTGTGACGCTCTGGTGCCATTTGGGTGACAATTTTGGGTTAGGTTGGTCGTGTTGTAAAACACAACAATGTCTTGGTGCGAGGGTTAGGTTGCGCCATATGCTTAAGCGCTCTTGGTAATGTATTTTGCTTAAATGGTTGGGTTTGACTGTTAGTAAAGATTGCCAAATGTCTGCTTGAATCGGCATTAGACGTGGGGCTTGGTAACAAGGTTGCTGGGTTTGTTGTTCGACCCAGTTGATTAAAATACGTAAAGCCAGATCGCCTATGCCATCTTTTCGATAGCCACCACCAATGTCTGAATGTACTCCTGCTAACCAAATTTCTAATACACGACCATCTTGGTTCATCAAGGTTGGCCGAAAGGCGATACGTTGCTCATCCAACGCGACTAGGTGTAATGCTTGTTGAACGCCACTAGGTAAGGTGTTGCCCTGTTCAAATACCACTTCGGTCCTTGGGCGTTGTGTCATGTTCAGGTTTGGCCAACCGATGGAGGCCACGGTATCGATGACTGCTTCGATGATTATTGGTCGATCAATGAGCGGGCTGATCAATGCCGCAAAACGCCTTGCTAACGCGGCCCCTCGACTAAAGCCTATTAACACTATCTGTTGAGTGGATTGCTGATAGTGTTGTTTAAAGTCATTTAAGGCTCGGTTTAAAATGTGAGCAATGTGACCAGATTCAATAGCGAAGACGGCGTTCAATTTTTGTTCTATCCAATGTCCATAAGTGCCGATACCAGGGTAGTAAAAGCTTCGATGGCATGAATGTATCAGTGTGGTGTCTCGTTTGTGTGTTGTGTGGTGCTTTATGTGGCCGCCTAGCAGTAAGTGAGACTTTAATACGTTGGTGATGCTGCTTATGCTTTGTTCTGATGAGTAGGCGTCTTTTGGGCTATTGTCCGTGCCATCGAAATGAAAAAATAATATCGACATACTTCTCTCCTTGTCGTTTAGAAGCCTTCATCCTGAAGGCTTGAAGTCACATGGCATTGTAATCCCCCCAAAAAATGATTGGGGTTTTAAGTAGAGAGTTTTATGATCAATGCATCAGGAGCGATCTATGAAGAAGTCACGTTTTACCGAAA